>NZ_LFME01000005.1 GCF_001043115.1 Xanthomonas sp. NCPPB 1128
CAACAAATGAGGGTGGGGCGGGGTGCAAACGAGTATATAGCAGATGCTATATGGATTAGCATTGGCAATTCAAATCGCTGCGATAGCCCGGATTTCGGCCAGAATAGGCAGGTGGCCGGCAGGGCGTCGGCACCGGACAAGGGCGTTGCGATGCAGAAAAGCGGGAAGTCGATGGCGCCGCCGGCGGTGCTGCTCGACGCCGAAGTGCAGGTCGAAAGCTTCCGCCAGGTGCGCGAGGCGCACCGCCTGGAGCTGATCGAGGACTACGTGGAGCTGATTTCCGACCTGCTCGCCGACGGCGGCGAAGCGCGGCAGGTGGATATCGCCGCGCGCCTGGGCGTGGCGCAGCCGACCGTGGCCAAGATGCTCAAGCGGCTGGTCAAGGGCGGCTGGGTGGTGCAGCGGCCCTACCGCGGAGTGTTCCTGACCGCCGAGGGCGAGGCGCTGGCCGCGGCCAGCCGGCAGCGCCACCAGACCGTGGAGCAGTTCCTGCTTGCCCTGGGCATCGACGCCGACACCGCGCGTCGGGATGCCGAGGGCATCGAGCACCACGTCAGCGAAGCGACGCTGGCGGTGTTCGCCGAGTTCGTGCGCACGCACAGCGCGTCGCGATGAGCGCTGGCGACGACGTGCAGCAGGCGCGCGACGCGCACTGGATGCGCCATGCGCTGGCCCTGGCCGAACGCGCCGAGCGCGAGTTCGACGAGATCCCGGTCGGCGCGGTGCTGGTCTCGGCCGACGATGAGGTGTTGGGGGAGGGCTGGAACCTCAACATCGCAGAACACGACCCCAGCGCGCATGCCGAGATCGTCGCGCTGCGCCAGGCTGGCCGCCGGCTCCGCAATCACCGCCTAGTCGGCAGTCGCCTGTACGTGACCCTGGAGCCGTGCGCGATGTGCGCGATGGCGGTGGTGCATGCGCGTGTGGCGGAGCTGGTCTATGCCGCCACCGATCCCAAGACCGGTGCCTGCGGCAGCGTGTTCGACCTGCTCGCCGATCCGCGCCACAACCATCGCGTGCAGGTCCGCGGCGGGGTGCTGGCGATGGAGGCCAGCACGCGCCTGACCAATTACTTTCGCGCCAAGCGCGGCAAGCCACCGCTCGGCGCGTGAGCTGCCAGCTCTGCCGGTCGCGCAGTTCGCGCGGTATCATTGACGCTTGATACGACACTTCCGCGCCGGCCTCGCCGCCGCGAACGACAGGACGGTGATATGGCGCAAGCGCACGTGGCGAACGATCGGCTGATCTGGATCGATCTGGAAATGACCGGCTTGGATACCGATCGCGATTCGATCATCGAAATCGCCACGGTGGTGACCGACGCCCAGCTCAACGTGCTGGCCGAGGGCCCGGAGTTCGCCATCGCCCATCCGCTGCAGACGCTGGAGGCGATGGACGAGTGGAACCGCAACCAGCACCGCCACTCCGGCCTCTGGCAGCGCGTACTCGACAGCCGGGTCACGCTGGCCCAGGCCGAGGCCGAGACCATGGCGTTCCTGACCCAGTGGTGCAAGCCCGGCACCTCGCCGATGTGCGGCAACTCGATCTGCCAGGACCGGCGTTTCCTGCACCGGCAGATGCCGCGACTGGAGCGTTTCTTCCACTACCGCAACCTGGACGTGTCGACGCTGAAGGAACTGGCGCGGCGCTGGGCGCCGGCGGTGTCGGCCGGGCTGACCAAGACCTCCTCGCATACCGCGCTCAGCGACGTGCACGATTCCATCGACGAACTGCGCTACTACCGCCCGTTCATGGGCACGCTGGGCGGGCAGGGCCAGGGCTGATCCGCGCTCGGGATGCTTCAGGCCGCGTATGCAACAGGCCGCCCGACGGTCGTCGGGCGGATGCAGCAGGGCAGGGGATGCAGCGAGTGACGCCGTCGCTCAGCGCGCCAGCGGCGGTCCCGGTTTGGTCTCGCCGTCGTCGGTGACGCCCTTGGTCAACAATTCCGCGATCGGACGGCCGTCGGCATCGTGGTGGTACACGTGCAGGTCGCGCTGCGGGTACGGAATGCTGAGTCCGTTTTCCAGCAACTGGTTGCGGATCTGCTCCAGCGTACTGCTCTTGGCCGCGCCGAAATCGCCGTTCTTGGCGTAGCCGAACAGCATCAGGTCCACCGTGCTCTCGCCCAGGTTGGTGACCTGCACGAACGGGGCGGGCGTCTTCAGGATGTTCGGATTCTCTTGCGCGATCTGCAGCAGCAGCTCCTGCGCTTTCTTCAGGTCATCGCCGTAGCCGACGCCGACGGTGATCTCCAGGCGGCGGTTGGGCAAGGTGCTGTAGTTGACGATCGGCGCGGTGGTGATGGTGCTGTTGGGCAGGGTCACCATGCGCTCGTCGAAGGTACGGATGCGGGTCTGGAAGATCCGGATCTCGTCGACCACGCCTTCCTGGCCGGCCACCACCACGTGGTCGCCGTCGCGCATCGGCCGCAGCACGATCAGCATCACCCCGGACGCGATGTTGGACAGCGAGTCCTTCAGCGCCAGGCCCACGGCCAGGCCGGCGGCGCCGAGCACGGCGAACAGCGAGGTCGGCGGCACGCCGATCTTCTGCAGCGCGGTGACCAGCACCAGCACTAGCATCAACGCATAGGCGACGTTGCGCAGGAAATTGCTGAGCGTGGCTTCCACCCGTGCGCGCAGCAGGGCGCTGCGCAACCATTCGCTCAGGCGCTTGGCGATCCACATCCCGACCACCACGATCAGGATCGCCACGCCCCAGTTGAGCGCGTACTGCGCCCAGTCCAGCGTCCGCCAGTCGAACGGACGCGCCGCCCGCGTCGCCGGCGCAGCGGTCGTGGCCGCCGTCAGTGCCGTCAGCCACGACTGCATCGGCATCACCCTTTGCTCTTGAGCTTGGCCAGGCGCAGCCAGGTGTCGACCACGGTGTCGGGGTTCAACGACACCGATTCGATGCCTTCCTGCATCAGCCACTCGGCCAGGTCCGGGTGATCCGACGGGCCCTGGCCGCAGATGCCCACGTACTTGCCCTTGGCTCGCGCGGCCTTGATCGCCATCGACAGCATCTTCTTGACCGCCGGATTGCGCTCGTCGAACAGGTGCGCCACGATCGAGGAATCGCGGTCCAGGCCCAGGGTCAGCTGGGTCAGGTCGTTGGAGCCGATTGAGAAGCCGTCGAAGATCTCCAGGAATTCCTCGGCCAGCAGTGCGTTCGACGGCACCTCGCACATCATGATGATCTTCAGGCCGTTCTCGCCCTGGCGCAGGCCGTTGCTGGCCAGCACCTCGACGACCTTGCGGCCCTCCTCGAGGGTACGCACGAACGGGATCATGACCCACATGTTGTCCAGGCCCATCTCGTTGCGGACCTTCAGCACGGCCTTGCACTCCAGCGCGAACGCAGCGGCGAAGCTCGGATCGACATAGCGGCTGGCGCCGCGGAAGCCGATCATCGGGTTCTCTTCGTGCGGTTCGTAGTTGCTGCCGCCGATCAGGTTGGCATACTCGTTGGACTTGAAGTCCGAGAGGCGCACGATCACCGGGTGCGGCGCCACCGACGCGGTCAGCGTGGCGATGCCCTCGGCCAGGCGGTTGACGTAGAAGCTCACCGGGTCGGCATAACCGGCGATCTTCTCGTCGATCTTCTTCTTGGTCGCCGCGTCCTGCTTGGCGTACTCCAGCAGCGCGTTGGGATGGATGCCGATGTGCGCGGCGATGATCATCTCCAGGCGCGCCAGGCCGATGCCGGCGTTGGGCAACTGGCCGAAGTCGAACGCGCGCTCCGGGTTGGCCACGTTCATCATGATCTTCAGCGGTGCCGGCGGCATGTTGCCCAGATCCGTGGTGGTGCGCTCGAACGGCAGGCGCCCGCGATAGATGTAGCCGGTGTCGCCTTCGGCGCAGCTGACGGTGACTTCCTTGCCGTCCTCGACCAGCTCCATCGCGTTGCCGGTGCCGACCACCGCCGGTACGCCCAGCTCGCGGGCGATGATCGCCGCGTGGCAGGTACGGCCGCCGCGGTTGGTCACGATCGCCGAGGCGCGCTTCATCACCGGCTCCCAATCGGGATCGGTCATGTCCGCGACCAGCACGTCGCCGGGCTGCACCCGGCTCATGTCCTCCAGGCTGCGCACCACGCGGGCGACGCCGGCGCCGATCTTCTGGCCGATGGCACGGCCTTCGGCGATCACCTCGCCGCGCTGCTGCAGCGCGAAGCGTTCGATCTGGGTGGCGTGGCCGCGCGACTTCACCGTCTCCGGGCGCGCCTGCACGATGAACAGCTTGCCGCTGACGCCGTCCTTCGCCCACTCGATGTCCATCGGCCGCTGGTAGTGCTGCTCGATCACCAGCGCCTGCTTGGCCAGTTCCTGCACGTCTTCGTCGCTGATCGAGAAGGTGTTGCGCAGCTGCGCCGGGGTGTCCTCGATGCGCACGCGCTCGCCCGGCACGTCCGAATACACCATGCGGATCAGCTTGCTGCCCAGCGAACGGCGCAGGATCGCCGGCTTGCCGGCCTTGAGGGTGGGCTTGTAGACGTAGAACTCGTCGGGATTGACCGCGCCCTGCACGACCATTTCGCCGAGGCCGAAGCTCGAGGTAACGAACACCACGTCGCGGAAGCCGGACTCGGTGTCCAGGGTGAACAGCACACCGGAGGCGCCGACGCCCGAGCGCACCATCAGCTGCACGCCGGCCGACAGGAACACGTCCTCGTGCTTGAAGCCGTGGTGCACGCGGTAGGCGATGGCGCGATCGTTGTAGAGGCTGGCGAAGACTTCCTTGACCTTGTGCACCACGTCGTCGGCGCCGGTCACGTTGAGGAAGGTTTCCTGCTGTCCGGCGAAGCTGGCGTCGGGCAGGTCTTCGGCGGTGGCCGAGGAGCGCACCGCCACGGCCACGTCGCCGCCGCCGTTCTCACTGCACAGTTGCGCGTAGGCCTCGCGGATCGCCTGATCCAGTTCCGGCTGCAGCGGCGCATCGATCACCCAGCCGCGGATTTCCTTGCCGGCGACGGTCAGCGCGCCCACGTCTTCCACGTCCAGCGTGGCCAGCTTGTCGAAGATGCGCTGGTACAGATCGTTGTGGGCGACGAAGGCCTTGAACGCTTCGGCAGTGGTGGCGAAGCCGCCCGGCACGGACACGCCGAGGCCCGCCAGGTTGCCGATCATTTCGCCGAGGGAGGAATTCTTGCCACCAACGCGAGCCAGGTCGGCCAAGCGCAGCTCATGCAACCACAGGATGTTCTCGTTCAAGCGCGATGCTCCGTTAGGCCATCGCCCGAGGCGGGCTGAATGGCCGCGTCCGTGAGGGAAGAAGCCGATATGATGCAGTGCGCACCCGAGCCGGCACAAGCGAAGCGGGTGCATCCGTTGGGTTTCAGCCAGGAGAATGCAGGCAATGTCGACGATCAGACCGGTGTTCTACGTGTCCGATGGAACCGGTATCACCGCTGAAACCATTGGGCATAGCCTGCTCACCCAGTTCAGCGGTTTCAGCTTCGTCACCGACCGCATGTCGTTCGTCGACGATCCGGAAAAAGCCCGCGACGCGGCACAGCGCATCCATGCCGCAGGGGAGCGCTATCAGGTTCGGCCGATCGTGGTCAACTCCTGCGTCGATCCGCAACTGAGCATGTTGCTGGCCGAGAGCGGGGCGCTGATGCTCGACGTGTTCGCACCCTTCATCGAGCCGCTGGAACGCGAATTGAACGCGCCGCGGCACTCGCGGGTGGGGCAGGCGCACGGTCTGGTCGATTTCGAGACCTACCACCGCCGCATCAATGCGATGAACTTCGCCCTGGCGCACGACGACGGCATCGCGCTCACCTATGACGAGGCCGACGTGATCCTGGTGGCGGTCTCGCGCGCGGGCAAGACCCCGACCTGCATCTACCTGGCGCTGCATTACGGCGTGCGCGCGGCCAACTATCCGTTGACCGACGAGGATCTGGAGAGCGATCGGTTGCCGCCGCGGCTGCGTGCCTACCGCAACAAGCTGTTCGGGCTGACCATCGATCCGGAGCGGTTGCAGCAGATTCGCCAGGAGCGGCGGCCGAATTCGCGCTACTCCAGTGCGGAGACCTGCCGGCGCGAAGTGGCGGCAGCCGAAACCATGTTCCGCATGGAGCGGATTCCGACGCTGAGCACCACGCATACCTCAATCGAGGAGATTTCCAGCAAGGTGCTGGCAACGCTGGGACTGCAGCGCGAGATGTTCTGAGCGGGCGGGGCCGCCCCTGGCGGCAACGGCATTTCCGCACGCCGCCGCACGGATTTCCACGGTAGGCCGCCGGCGCCGATCCGTCAATGCTGCCGCCGGCGCGATCCAGCGTGTAGGATCGGTCCATGCAGCACGCCATGACCCGCAGCGAACGCATCCCCCGGCTCAGCCGTTTCGGCTGGCTGATGGGGCTGTACGCCGAGAACTATCTGCACCTGAACCGCCTGTTCGTGCCGGCCGACCTGGCCGCCGGCAGCTATGTGTCCAGCATCGGCGACGGCCTGGACCTGCGACTGGACGTGATCGAGCGCCACCGCTACACCGTCGAACTGCGCCTGACCTACGGCCTGTGCGACCCGCTGACTGGCGAGCCCGACCCGTCGGCCTACGTGCGCCTGTACCTGGACGCGCGGCAGGCCGAGACCACGCACTGCTATGTCGGCCGCCGCTGGCAGGACGTGATGGGGCTGTATCCGCCGCCGGCGGAACTGATCAGCCACCGCATGCGCATGAACACCTTCCTCGGCAAATGGCTGGAGTACCTGGCCGAGCGTGGCCACGGCGTCGCCACCCTGCGGTCTGCGCCGCCACTGCCGCATGCGCCGCGCGACGCTGCGACGCCGGCGGTCTGACCGTCTGACTTCCGCCTGGACCAGGCAGCAGCGCGGATACGGCATACTGCGCGCCCGTCGCCTTCCGCCGTCACCGCATGCCTTACACCCCCATCGTCGCCACCTTGGGCTACGTGCTCTCGTCCGACCGCAGCCAGGTGCTGCTGGTCCACCGCAATGCCCGGCCCGGCGACCATCACCTGGGCAAGTACAACGGCCTGGGCGGCAAGGTGGAAGCGGACGAGGACGTGTTGGCCGGCATGCGCCGCGAGATCCTGGAGGAGGCCGGCATCACCTGCGAGGCGCTGCAGTTGCGCGGCACCATCAGTTGGCCGGGGTTCGGCAAGCACGGCGAGGACTGGCTGGGCTTCGTGTTCCTGATCGAGGCCTACGCGGGCGAGCCGTTCGCCGAGAACGCCGAGGGCACGCTGGCCTGGGTGCCGATCGCGCAGATGGACACGCTGCCGCTGTGGGAGGGCGACCGCCACTTCCTGCCGCTGGTGTTCGACGGCGACCCGCGCCCGTTCCACGGTGTGATGCCGTATCGCGACGGACGCATGCAGTCCTGGCGCTACTCGCGGGTCTGACACGCTCGCGCTTCCATCAAGCCCCTCTCCCGCCGGGAGAGGGGTTGGGGTGAGGGTGCGGCGCGAAAGCGACGCGCGGGCTGGTTGCACCAGGCGCCGCCCGTACCCTCATCCGGCCCTTCGGGCCATCTTCTCCCGACGGGAGAAGGAACAGCCTCCTCCAACTCCTGTCCGGAGATGGGCAAGGGTGTCGCGCGCCGCTCGGTCGAACGTCCGCGCGACGCCACGTCCGCCTTGTCCACAGCTGCTGTGGATCGATCCTGCACAAGCCTGTGGGCAAGCGTGGCAAGTCATTGAAAGGGCTGCCCGATGTTGTCGGGTGGTGAAAATTTCAGCAGTCCCGGTCGCGCTTCTCCACAGCCTGTGTGGATGAAATCGCACGAACGCTGTGGATAAGCTGCTGGCGGCGTTGTGCCGCAACGGCCGCCGTCGCGCTGGCGAAAAATTCGCCAGCGTCGATAGCGACCCAGCAGCCGGACGTGCGTGCTCGCCGCAGCGTTACTGCGCGGTCCAGCCGCCGTCGATGGCAATGGTCTGCGCGGTGATGTTGCGCGCCGCCGGCGAAGCCAGGAATGCTACGCAGCCGGCCAGCTCGTCGTAGGCGATGAACACGCCCTTGGGCATCGGCTTGAGCATCACCTGGGCGATCACGTCGGCTTCGGAAATGCCGCGGGTGCGCGCCTGGTCGGCGATCTGCTTGTCCACCAGCGGCGTTTTCACGTAGCTGGGGCAGAGCGTATTGATGGTGATGTCGGTGTCGGCAGTCTCCAGCGCGATCACCTTGGAGAAGCCGACCAGGCCATGCTTGGCAGCGACGTAGGCGCTCTTGTACGGGCTGGCGACCAGCGAGTGGATGCTGCCGATGTTGACGATGCGGCCGAAGCCGCGCGCGCGCATGCTCGGCAGCACCGCCTGGGTCAGCCGCGCCACGCCGGTCAGCATCACCTCCACCAGCAGGCCCCACTTCTCCATCGGAAAGTCTTGCAACGGCGCCACGTGCTGCAGCCCGGCGTTGTTGACCAGCACGTCCACCGGCCGGCTCAGCGCCGCCAGCGCGGCCTGGATGCTGTCGGTGCTGGTCACGTCCAGCGCCACCGCCTCGGCCGAGCCGCCGGCGTCGCGCAACTGCGCGGCCACCGCTTCGGCTGCGCCGAGGTCGAGGTCGCTGACGACGATGTGGCGGCCGTCGGCGGCCAGTGCATGGGCGATGCCGGCGCCGATGCCGCTGGCGGCGCCGGTGATCAGGACGGTCTGCATGGGGAGTACCTGCGCGGAGTGGGGAGCGGTCAGCGTAGCAGCGCGCCGCGACGCCCGGCAGCGGCCGCTCGCCAGTGCGGCGGCGCCACGCTACCCTGTGCCGTCGCTCGCCGCTCACGCCGGATCCGCCACGTTATGCCGATGAAACGCCACTTCTCCATGCTGCGCGAGTTCCAGCTGGCCGACTGGTTCACCTTGGCCAATGCCTTCTGCGGCACCGGCGCGGTGTTCGCGGCGATGCGCTTCCTGCAGGATGGCCGCCGCAGCGACCTGCTGTTCGGCATGGCGCTGATCCCGTTGGCGTTCGTGTTCGACGCGCTGGACGGGCGGGTGGCGCGCTGGCGCAAGTCGTCCTCTACCCTGGGCCGCGAGCTGGACTCGCTGGCCGACGTGATCTCCTTCGGCGTGGCCCCGGCCGCGCTGGCCTACGCCTGCGGCATGCAGGGCGGCTGGGACTGGCTGGTGCTGAGCTTCTTCGTCTGCTGCGGGGTCAGCCGCCTGGCCCGCTACAACGTCACCGCCGAGCAGATCGCCGGCGACGGCGACAAGGTGCCGTACTTCGAGGGCACGCCCATCCCGAGCAGCCTGGGCCTGGTCATCGTGCTGGCGATCGCTGCGCACCTGGGCCATATCGGCGACGCCTTGTGGTGGGGCGAGTGGCGGTTGGGGCCGTGGCTGCTGCATCCGCTGGCGCTGCTGTTCGCGCTGTCCGGCTCGCTGATGATCAGCAAGACGCTGCGCATTCCCAAGCCCTGATCGCAGCGGGTTGCTATCATCGCGGGCCAGTTCGGGAGAGTGGCGATGAAGGCTAGCGGCGGCAGTGGCGCCGGCGATTTCGAGGCGATGACGCGGCAGTACTGGGAGGCCTGGAGCGCTGCGTTGCGCCAGGGCACGCCGGCCCCCGCGTCGGCCGCTTCTGGTAATGGCTCGGGTTCCTGGCGCGAAGCGATCGCGGCCTGGAGCCAGTGGCTGCCGCGCGGCAGCGCGCCGCAGGCCGAGGAGGCGGTGGCGCAGTTCCAGCAGCAGGCCGGCGATTGGCTGGGCGCGATGCAGCAGGTGGCCGCGCAGTTCGCCGGCCGCGACGCCAGCAGTGCCGACGTCGCCGAGGCCTGGAAGCGCCAGGTGCAAGGCCAGCGCGAGCAGTTGCTGCACTGGCTGCTGGGTGCGGTGCGCGGCGCCGGCCAGGCCGGCATCGATCCGTGGTTGCAGCAGGCGGCACAGTGGCTGCAGGGCATGCAGCGCGACAGCGGGCCGTGGCTGCAGATGCCCGGGTTCGGCCCGGCACGCAACCACCAGGCACGCTGGCGGGCGCTGGCCAAGGCACAGCAGGACTACCAGACGCAGTTGCAGGCCTATCTGGGGCTGCTGCAGGGCGCCATCGACCGCGCCTTCGGCCTGTTCGAGGAGAAGTTGCGCGAGCATGAGGACCCGGGCCGGCAACTGACCAATGCGCGGGCGATGTTCGATCTGTGGATCGACGCGGCCGAGGAGGCCTATGCGGCGGCCGCGCTGTCGCCGGAGTTCCGCCAGGTCTACGCCGACGTGGCCAACGCGCAGATGCGCCTGCGCGCCCTGCTGCAACGCGAGACCGAGCAGGTGTGCGAGCAGGTGGGCCTGCCCACGCGCACCGAACTGGATGCCGCGCATCGGCGCATCGCGGACCTGGAACGGCGGCTGCGGCGGCTGGAGCGCGGTGAGGGGCAGGGTGCGACTGTCGTAGCTGGACCTGCACCGGTTGCCGCGGCCCCGGCCGCGCCGCAGAAAGGTGCCAGGAAGACCGCGGCCAAGTCGTCCGCTGCGCGCGCGGCAGCCGTCGCGTCCGAATCCAAATCCAAATCCAAGTCCAACACCGCCAAGCCAGCGAAGTCCGCGCCCGCCGCCAAGCCGCGGCAGACCGGCGCCACGCCGGCCACACGCCGGAGCCGCGCATGAAGGGACCGCTGAGTTTCAGCAGCGACGATCTGGTCCAGGAAACCCTGGAGCTGCAGCGCAAGTTGCTCGAGGGGCTGCGCGTGCTGCCGGGCCTGGACACGGTGGACTACGGTGCCACCGCGCGCCAGGAAGTATGGCGCGACGGCAAGGTGGTGCTGTATCGCTTCGTCGGCGAACGCCCGCCCACCGCCAAGGTGCCGCTGCTGATCGTCTATGCCCTGGTCAACCGTCCGTACATGGTCGACCTGCAGGCCGATCGCTCGCTGGTGCAGGGCCTGCTGGCGCTGGGCCTGGACGTCTACGTGCTCGACTGGGGCTACCCGGACCGGTCCGAGCGCTACCTGACGCTGGAGGACTATCTGCTGCGCTACATCGACGGCGCGGTGGACCACCTGCGCGCGGCCGGTGGCGGTGCGCCCATCAACATGCTCGGCATCTGCCAGGGTGGCACGTTCTCGCTGTGCTACGCAGCGCTGCAGCCGGAGAAGGTGCGCAACCTGATCACCATGGTCACGCCGGTGGATTTCCACACTCCGGACAACATGCTCTCCAACTGGGCGCGCCAGGTCGACGTCGACCTGTTCGTGGACACGCTGGGCAACGTGCCGGCGGACCTGATGAACGTCAGCTACCTGATGCTCAAGCCGTTCCGGCTGAACCTGCAGAAGTATGTCGGTCTGCTCGACATCCTCGACGATCCGCGGGCGCTGGAGGATTTTCTGCGCATGGAGAAGTGGATCTTCGATTCGCCTGATCTGGCCGGCGAGACCTTTCGCGAGTTCGTCAAGCAGTTCTACCAGGACAACGCGCTGATGCACGGGCGCGCGCGCATCGGCACGCACACGGTGGACCTGGGCCGGGTCACCATGCCGGTGCTCAACGTCTATGCCGAGCAGGATCACCTGGTGCCGCCGAATGCCTCGCGGGCCCTGCGCGGCGTGGTCGGCAGCGGCGACTACGCCGAGCTGAGTTTCCGCGGCGGCCATATCGGCATCTACGTCTCCGGCCGCGCCCAGCGCGAGGTCCCGGCGGCGCTGCATCGGTGGCTGGCCGAGCGCGATGGCGGGCACTGAAGGCTGACCGTCTTGCGCCGTCACGCGGCGCCCGCACCGGCGCGCGTAGAGTGGATGGCCGTTGTTGATGGAGCTGCCGCCATGTCGCAATCCCGTTCGCTGTCGCGCTCGTTGAACGACCGCATGATCGCGGGCGTGATGGGCGGCATCGCCCACCGCTTCGGCTGGAATGCGACCCTGCTGCGGGTGCTGTACGTGGTGGGGTCGATCGTCTCGGCCGCGTTCCCCGGCATCCTGGTCTACCTGATCCTGTGGCTGCTGATTCCCAACGAAGCCGACTGAAACGATCGCTGCCGCTGGCTTGGCGCCGCGTTGGCATCGCCGTCGGCGTTCTGTGGACCTCGCCCAACACCGCCCTGGGTGTGCTCGCCGGTGCCATCGCGCTGGTCTTCGGTGCGCGCCTGCGCTTCAGCCGTCGCGAACTTGCGTTGGTGTTCGAACGGGTGCCAATGCGGCCGCGCGGGGCGATGACCCTGGGCAACGTGATCCTGCTCAGTGCCGACGATCTGGACGTGGCCTGCGCCACCTACGAGCACGCTGCCGGTCGCTGCCGGCATCCGGCAGTACGGCTCGGCGACCACGAGCGTGCGCACGTGCTGCAGTACATGCTGCTGGGGCCGTTGTTCCTGCCGGTCTACCTGGCCTGCGGTGGGGTCAGCGTGCGCAATCCGCTGGAGCGCGCCGCCGATCGCTACGCGCTGCACGGCCGCGGCTGGTGGCCGGGGAGTGGCTGAGTGCGTGGCGCCAGCAAACAGCTGCTTTCGCAATGCATGACGTTGTCGCGTAGGAGCGGCTTCAGCCGCGACGGGCTTTACCGGGAACGCCCCGGTCGCGGCTGAAGCCGCTCCTACGGATGTACGAGTGGCGCTTGTTAGTGGCTCGCGTCAGTCGAGCCGGGCGAAGCCGAACAGGCGCTTGAGCGGATGCGCGTGCCGCTCGATCTGCGCGCGCAGCAGGCCGGCGCCGATCATGCTGTAGGTGATGCCGTTGCCGCCGTAGGCCATCGCGAACTGCACGCGCGGACCATGCTGCGGGTGCGGGCCGAAGAACGGCAGGCCGTCCTCGGTCTCGGCGAAGGTGCCGGCCCAGGCGAAGGTCGGCTGCAGCTCCAGCCCGGGCATCACCTTGGCGATCTTGCGCGACAGCGTGCGTGCCTTGCTGTCCACGCGTGCGTCGCGACGCGCCGGCACATCCACGCTGTCGTCCTCGCCGCCGGCGACGATGCGGCCGTTGCCGGTACTGCGCAGGTACAGATACGGGCGCGCGCTTTCCCAGATCATGGTGTCGCGCAGCGGGCCGAGCACGGAGGGTTCCAGCGGGTCGCTGACGAAGGCGTAGCTGCTGCGGTTGCGCGCCACGCGCTGGTCGAGCCAGTGCTGGTTGGCGTAGCCGGCGGCCATCACCACGTGGCCGGCACGCACCTGCGCGCCCTGGTCGGTATGCAGGGTCACGCCGCGGCCATGGACCACGATCCGCGCGATGCGAGTGCGGTCGTAGACGCCGACACCGCGTCGGAAGGCGCGGCCGAGCAGACGGTAGGTGAGGCGGTATGGATCCACCCGCGCCGCCTGGTGGCTGAGGATCGCGCCGTGCGCCTGGAGGCCGTAGTCGGCGTCCAGCGCCTTCGCATCCAGCCATGCCACGTCCAGGCCGTGTCGCGCACGCACTTCCAGCTCTTCCTGCAGCACCCGCACGTGCCGGCGTTTGCTGGCGTAGTAAAGGCTGTCGTTCCAGCCGAAGTCGACATCGCGCAGTGGCCGCACCAGCTCGCGCAACTGCTCAAGGGCCTGCGCGCAGGCGCCATAGGCCAGTGCCGCAGCCGGTTCGCCATAGCGCTTGGCCAGGTCGATCAGGTGGGTGTCGATCTCGTACTGCAACAGGGCCGTGCTGGCCGCGGTGCTGCCCCAGCCGATGTCGCGCTGCTCCAGGAGCGTTACGGCGTGCCCGTGCGAGCTCAGTTCTTCGGCGATCAGCGCGCCGGTGATGCCGCCGCCGACGATGGCGACATCGCAGCGCACGTCGTCGCGCAGCTGCGGAAAACTCTGCATGAGGCCGTTGCGGACCGACCAGAAGGGATAACCGCTCTTGAGATCCATGACGCCCCGGCGCAGAAAGGATGTGCGACTTACGCGCAGCCCCGGTTAAGTCCGCGTGACGCGGCGCAAACGTCATGTTCGGGCAAACAGCCGCGATTAACCTCGGTGCAGAAGTCCCTCACATGGCGCTGTGTATGGTGCGCGCCAGTTCCACGAATTCCCTGTAGAGGAAGCGTCATGTCGGTCGTTCTGTACATCGGTGGCAGCAAGGACGGAGAGAAGGGCGTCGTCCCCTACGGTTTCCGCAAGTCCATGAAGGAAACCGAGGCCGGCCCGGAGATCTATGTCGAGCGCGTGCTGGCATTGAGCGACCGGCAGGTGCGGATCATGGCCCTGGAATCGCTGCAGGACGATATCGTGGTAGAACGCCTGCACAGGTATTATTCGCGTTGACGCCGGCATGCGAACCCCGGTGTGGCCGCTCGCCTAGGCGGGCCAGCGACGGTTCGCATCGACCTGCCATCGCCCATGCCCGCACCAGAAACCAGCAACCGCCCGGCGCCGCCGACGACCGTCGATCCTGACGCACCCACCGACATGTCCAACCAGCGCAGCGATATCTTCTTCGCTGCGGTGCAGACGACCCGCATGCCGATGATCGTGACCGATCCGCGGCAGCCGGACAACCCGATCATCTTCGTCAACCGCGCGTTCCTGGAGATGACCGGCTACGGCCGCGATGAGCTGATCGGCAACAATTGCCGCTTCCTGCAGGGGCCGGACACCGATCGCGAGACGGTGCGCAGCGTCCGCGATGCGATCACCTCGCATGACGAAGTGGCGGTAGAGATCCTCAACTACCGCAAGGACGGTTCCAGCTTCTGGAACGCGCTCTACATCTCCCCGGTCTACGACGACCGCGGCGAGTTGGTGTACTTCTTCGGTTCGCAGTTGGACGTCAGCCGTCGCCGGGATGCCGAGGACGCGCTGCGCCAGGCGCAGAAAATGGAAGCGCTGGGCCAGCTCACCGGCGGCATCGCGCACGACTTCAACAACCTGCTGCAGGTCATGTCCGGGTATCTGGAACTGATCGAGCATGCGGTCGAGAGCGAGCCGCTGAATCCGTCGCTGCTGCGCAAGAGCGTGGAGCGCGCACGCGATGCCGCAGGCCAGGCCGCGCGCCTGACCCAGCAGTTGCTGGCGTTCGCCCGCAAACAGAAGCTGGAAGGGCGCGTGCTCAACCTCAATGCCCTGGTGGCCGGGATGAGCGACGTGGCCGAGCGCACCCTGGGCGACGGCATCGCGTTCTCGCTGGAGCTGGCGCCGGACCTGCGCAACTGCCGGATCGACCCAACCCAGGCCGAAGTGGCGCTGCTGAACATCCTGATCAACGCCCGCGACGCGATGGCCGAACAGGCGGCGCCGCGCCTGGTGATCCAGACCCGCAACGTCTCGGTGCGCGCCGACGAGCCCACCACCTACGACAACTTGCTGCCCGGCCATTACGTGTGCGTGTCGATCACCGACAACGGCAGCGGCATGCCGCCGGAGGTGCTGGCGCGGGTGCTGGATCCGTTCTTCACCACCAAGGAAGAGGGCAAGGGCACCGGCCTGGGCCTGTCGATGGTGTATGGCTTCGCCAAGCAGTCCGGCGGCGCGGTGCGCCTGTATTCGGAGGATGGCCACGGCACCACCGTGCGCCTGTACTTCCCGATCGACGATAACGTCGAGAACATGGCGCCGCGCGATTCGCGCACGCGCCGTCCGTTCGATCGCCAGGGCGACGAGACCATCCTGATCGTCGAGGACCGGCCGGACATCGCCGAACTGGCGCGGCTGTTCCTGGAGGACCAGGGCTACGCCACGCACGTGGTGTACAACGCCCGCGAGGCGCTGGAGTTGCTCGACACCGGCGTGCACGTGGACCTGCTGTATTCGGACCTGATCATGCCCGGCGGCCTCAATGGCGTGATGCTTGCGCGCGAGGCGCGGCGGCGTCGGCCCAAGATCAAGGTGCTGTTGACCACCGGCTACGCCGAGTCCTCGATCGAGCGCACCGATGCCGGCGGCAACGAGTTCGACGTGCTGGCCAAGCCCTACAACCGCCAGGAACTCACCCGTAAGGTGCGCATGGTGCTGGACGGTCCCAACGGGGTCAGCTGACGCGACAGGTCGGCGCGCGCCTGTCAACGGGTTCCCCGGCGGCGCGCGCACTGCGAAAATGCGGGTTTTCCGCAAGGCGGCTTCGGCCGGACGCAATGCACGACACTCAGCTCGCCCAGCAGATCGCCAATACCATCGCCGCCGAGATCGGCGCGCAGCCGGCGCAGGCGCGCGCCGCCATCGCCCTGCTCGACGAGGGCGCCAGCGTCCCGTTCATCGCGCGCTACCGCAAGGAAGTCACCGGCGGGCTCGACGACACGCAGTTGCGCAACCTGGAAGTGCGCCTGACCTATCTGCGCGAGCTGGAAGAGCGCCGCGCCGCGGTGCTGGCAAGCATCGCCGAGCAGGGCAAGCTCAGCGACGAACTGCGTGCGGAGATCGTCGCCGCCGATACCAAGTCGCGGCTGGAAGATCTGTACCTGCCATACAAGCCAAAGCGCCGCACGCGCGCGCAGATCGCCCGCGAAGCCGGGCTGGAGCCGCTCGCCGACGGCCTGCTGGCCGATCAGACCCAGGTGCCGGAAACCTTCGCCGCCGGCTTCGTCGATGCCGACAAGGGCGTGGCCGACGTCAAGGCTGCCCTGGAAGGCGCGCGCGCGATCCTGATGGAGCGCTGGGGCGAAGACGCCGCGCTGGTCGGCGAACTGCGCAGCTGGCTGGGCGAGGTCGGGGTGATCCGTGCGCGCGTGGCCGAGGGCAAGGAGCAGGAAGGCGCCAAGTACCGCGACTACTTCGATCATGCCGAAGCACTGGCCAAAATCCCTTCGCACCGGCTGCTGGCGTTGTTCCGCGCGCGCCGCGAGGAGATCGTGTACCTGGAACTGGACCCCGGCAGCGAGGCCGAGGCCGGCCACCAGTACGCCGAGGGCCGCGTGGCGCTGCGCGCCGGCATCGCCAACCAGGGCCGGCCCGGCGACCGCTGGCTGCTGGATGCGTGCCGCCTGACCTGGCGCGCCAAGCTGCACATGCACCTGCTGCTGGACCTGTTCAATCAGGCCCGCGAAAAGGCCGAGGCCGAGGCGATCGCGGTGTTCGGCGACAATCTGCAGGACCTGATGCTGGCCGCGCCGGCCGGGCCGCGCGTGACCCTGGGCCTGGACCCGGGCATCCGTACCGGCTGCAAGATCGCGGTGGTCGACGCCACCGGCAAGCTGCTGGCCACCGACACCATCTATCCGCACGAGCCGCGTCGGCAGTGGGATCAGTCGCTGCACACGCTGCGGCAGCTGTGCACGCAGCACGGCGTGGAGCTGATCGCGATCGGCAACGGCACCGCCAGCCGCGAGACCGACAAGCTGGCCGCGGACCTGATCAAGCAGAACCCGCAACTGAAGCTGGAGAAGATCGTGGTCAGCGAGGCCGGCGCCTCGGTGTATTCGGCCTCCGAGTTCGCCGCCAAGGAGTTCCCGCAGCTCGACGTGTCGCTGCGCGGCGCGGTGTCGATCGCGCGGCGCCTGCAGGATCCGCTGGCGGAACTGGTGAAGATCGAACCCAAGGCGATCGGCGTGGGCCAGTACCAGCACGACGTCGACCAGTACCGCCTGGCGCGGGCACTGGACGCGCGCGTGGAGGACTGCGTGAACGCGGTCGGCGTGTACGTCAACACCGCCTCGGCGGCGCTGCTGTCGCGCGTGTCCGGGCTGTCGTCGAGCGTGGCTGAGAACATCGTGCGCCACCGCGACGACAACGGCACGTTCAAGCGCCGCAAGGACCTGCTCAAGGTGCCGCGGCTGGGCGACAAGACCTTCGAACAATGCGCCGGCTTCCTGCGCATCGCCGATGGCGAGGAGCCGCTGGACGCTTCGGCGGTGCACCCGGAAGCCTATCCGGTGGTGGAGCGCATCGTCGGCGCCACCGGCAAGCCGATCAAGGGGCTGATCGGCGACGGCGGCTTCCTGCGCGGACTCAAGCCGGACCAGTTCACCGACGAGACGTTCGGTGTGCCGACCGTGCGCGACATCCTCAAGGAGCTGGAAAAGCCGGGCCGCGACCCGCGCCCGGAGTTCAAGGCGGCGCGGTTCGCCGACGGCGTGGAGGACATCAAGGATCTCAAGCCCGGCATGGTACTGGAGGGCGTGGTCAGCAATGTCGCCGCCTTCGGCGCGTTCGTCGACATCGGCGTGCACCAGGACGGCCTGGTGCACATCTCTGCGCTCTCGGACAGCTACGTCAAGGATCCGCGCGACGTGGTCAAGGCCGGCGACATCGTCAAGGTCAAGGTGTTGGAAGTGGATGTGGCGCGCAAGCGCATCGCGCTGACCCGGCGCCTGGACGACACGCCGGCGCCGGTGCGTCCCGCCGACCGCGACAGCGGCGCGCGCAGTGCCGGCGGCCCGCCGCGGCGCGAGCGCGACGGGCGCGGCACCCCGGGCGGCGGCAACGCCAAGTCGCGTCCGGCCACGGCCGCGGCGCCGCCGGTCAACAGTGCGCTGGCCGACGCGTTCGCCCGCGCCAAGCGCGGCTGAGGTGGCAGGAGGAGCGCCGGTGCGCCTGCGCCGGTCGCTCCAATGACGACCGCTCGCTGCGGTCGTGCAACGCGGCCGATCAGGCCGATTCGACGCGCGGGTGCGGGTCGCTGGCGAGCGCGGCGGCTGGCGGCGTCACCAGCGATGCGGCCAGCCCGAGCAGCTTGACCGGGTCCACCGGCTTGCCCAGGTGCGCATCGAAGCCGGCCTCCAGAGCCAGCGCGCGATCCTCGCTGCGCACGTAGGCGGTCAGGGCGATGGCCGGGATGCGGCTGGCCGCTCCGGCGCCGCGGCTGCGGATGCTGCGGATCAGGCTGTGACCGTCGCGGCGCGGCATGCCCACGTCGCTGACCAGCAGCGCATATGGCCGCTCGCGCAGCAGCGCTTCGGCATCGTCGGCGCAGACCGCGGTCTCGACCACGGCACCGGCCTCCTGCAGGAAACGCTGGGTGACGCCGCGCGAATCCATGTCGTCGTCCACCACCAGCACGCGCACGCCATCCAGGCGCATGCCGCCACGACGCAGCATGCCGCCGGACAGCGCCGCGTCGCCGCCGCGGCGGATCGGATCCAGGCTCTGCAGATCGTTGCGCGGCAGCAGCAGGGTGAAGGTCGCACCCAGGCCGACGCCGTCGCTGCTGACCGACAATTGCCCTTGGTGCAGTTCGGCCAGTTGCTTGGCGATCGCCAGGCCCAGGCCGAGGCCGCCGGCGCTGCGCGTGCTGCTCGCGTCGGCCTGGCGGAAGCGGTCGAACACGTGCGGCAGGAACGCCGGGTCGATGCCGATGCCGGTATCGCCCACGGCGATGCGCACATGGGTGCTGGTGCTGTCCAGGGTCACCGTGACCGTGCCGGCGCTGGGGGTGAACTTGATCGCGTTGCCGACCAGATTGGTCAGCACCTGCTGCAGCCGCACCCGATCGCCCAGATAGGGCAGGGCGGGTGCTTCGTCGGCGACCAGCACGATGTCGATGCCCTTGTTCTGCGCGCCGGGGCGCGCCGCATCGATGGTCTCGCCCAGCAGCGCGCGCAGATCCACCTCGCCGGCTTCCAGGCGCACCTTGCCGGACAGGATGGCGCTCATGTCCAACAGGTCGTCGATGATCTGCGCCTGCGAGTGCGCGCTGCGCTCGATCACCTCCAGGCCCTTGGCCAGGTCCTTCTCGCGCACCGCGTCGTCCTGCATCAGCCGCGACCAGCCCAGGATCGCGTTGAGCGGCGTGCGCAGCTCGTGGCTGAGCGTGGCCAGGAATTCGTCCTTCATGCGGCTGGCGCGCTCGGCCTCGCTGCGCGCGCTCTGCTCGGCGGCGAGCAGCTGCTGCAGGCGCAGATCGGTGCCGCGGCGTTCGATGATGATGCCGGCCAGGTGCGAGGCCGAGCGCGCCAGGTCCTGTTCGTGCGGGTTGGGGTAGTGCACGAACGGGTAGTACAGCGCGACCACGCCCAGCACTTCGCCGTCGCTGGCCAGGATCGGCGTCGAGCAGCAGGCGACGATGTCCGCCTCCAGGGCGGTGGTCAGATAGTCCTGCCAATGCGGATTCACCCGCACGTCGCTGCACAGCACCTGCCGGCGCAGATAGGCGGCGCGACCGCAGCAGCCGGTATTGGGATTGATCGGCAGGCGCTGCACCGCCTTGCGGAAGGCGGGCGGCATGCTCGGCGCGGCCCCTTCCAGCAGGCACTGGCGGTGCTCGTCGACCAGCATGATGGTGCAGCGCAGGCCGACATCGCTCTGCGACTCGATGCCCCGCGCGATGGCCTCCAGCACGGTGTTGAGCGGCTTGCCGGTGGTGATCATCGCCAGCGCCGCGCGCTCGGCGGCGGTGGCATTCTCGATGCGCTTGCGTTCGGCGATGTCCAGCAGCGAGCCGATGAAGCCGAGGAACTGGCCCGACGAACTGAAGCGCGGCGTGGCGGTATCCACGCACCAGCGGTATTCGCCGTCGTGGCGGCGCAGGCGGTATTCCACCGTGTAGGCGCGGCGGTCGGCGCAGGCACGCGCCAGGGTGCGGCCGACCGAGGCAAGGTCGTCTGCATGGAGCATTTCCTGCCAGCCGCTGCCCAGCGCCTCCTGCTCGCTCTGCCCGGTGAACAGATACCACTGGCGGCTGACGTACTCGCAATCGCCGTCGGCATTGGACATCCAGATCATCACCGGCGCGTTGTCGCACAGCTGGCGGAAGCGCAGCTCGCTCTCCTGTAGGCGCTGTTCGACCAGGCGGCGGTCGTGGATGTCGGTATTGGTGCCGATCCAGCGCACGATGCGGCCGCTTTCGTCGCGGATCGGCAGGGCCCGGCCGAGATGCCAGCGGTACTCGCCGTCGTGGCGACGCAGCGGATACTCGATCTCGTACGGCTTGCCGCTGCGCAGCGCCTCCGGCCACACCTCCATCACCCGCGTCAGGCCTTCCTCGGTGTGTACCTTGCGCCAGCTCTCGTAGCCGGCCTCACCGACAGCCAGCCCGGTGTACTCGTACCAGCGGCGATTGAAGTAGTCGACGTGGCCGTCGGGCATGGCGGTGAACACGATCTGCGGCATCGCATCGGCCAGTTCGCTCAGACGCGCGGCGCTGCTGGCCAGTTCATCTTGCGCACCCGCGCGTTGCATCGATTCCCAGCAGCGTGCCGCCACCAGCCGCACCAGCTCGATCTCGGCCGAGGTCCACACGCGCGGATGTGCCTGGTGCACGCCGATCGCGGCCACCAGGCGGCCGGCCTTATGCAGCGGCGCAGTAAGCACCGCGCGCATGCCCAGGCGACGGTAGTTGGGGTCGTCCAGGCGCATCGGCGGCTGGTGGGTCTCGGTGTCCTGCACCACCCACGGCCGGTTTTCGCGCATGCACTCCAGCAGGTCGCTGCCGAAATCGCTGAAGCGCGAGCGCCCGAGCAGGTGCGAGGCGCCGTCGACGTAGTCGGCGCGCACGTCGAACACGTCCTCATCGGCCTCGACGATCGCGTAGGCGCAGCGATTGGCGCCGAGGTGCTGGCCGAGCAGGGCGGCACCGGTCTCGCAGATGGCTTCGGTGCTGTGCAGGTTCTGCAGGGTGTCCTCGAGCATCAGCAGGAAGCTGTCGTGCGCTTGCGCGCGCGCCTGTTCGGTGCGGTCGATCCCGTGTACCAGGATCCCGCTGACCTTGCCTTCGGCGTCGTGCATCGGCTGGTACACGCATTCCAGCGTGGTTTCCGAGGTCGCTTCGTGCGGGCTGCGGCACAATTGGAAGGTCATCGACTCGTCGATGAAGGCCTGGCCGCTGGTCCGGACATTGTCGAGCAGGCCGATGACGCCCTGCTGCTGGATTTCGGGAATGGCCTCGGTCAGCGGCCGGCCAACCACCTCGCGCGGTCCGACCAACTGCTGGTAGCGCCGGTTGACGGTCTCGATCACGTAATCCGGGCCGCGCAGGATCGCCAGCGCCGCCGGCGACTGCTCGAAGGCGTCGGCCATCTGCGCACGTTGCGCGTCCAGCGCCTTCAGCAGCGTGTCGCGTTCGCGCGCCAGGGTGATCCGCGCGGTGTCCTCGGTGCACACGCACAGCACACCGGCGATGCGGCCCTCGTCGTCGAACAGCGGGCTGTAGGAGAAGGTGAAATACACCTGCTCGCTGTAGCCGTTGCGCAGCATCGTCAACGGGATATGTTCGTTCCAGGTCGATTCGCCGCTGACCATCACCCGGTCGGCCTGTGCCCGCACCTCCGGCCAGACGTCCGGCCACACCTCCTCCATCGGCCGCGCGAAGCCCTGCGGATGCCGCAACCCGAGGATCGGCACGTAGGCGTCGTTGTAGAGGTTGAACTGCCGTTCGCCCCAGCGCACCGCCATCGGGAACCGCGAGTTCAGGCAGATCGACAGCGCGGTCAGCAGGCTCCGCGGCCACTGCTCCATCGGGCCAAGTTCGTGCTCACGCCAATCGATGGCGCGCAGCAAGGCCCCCGTAGCGCTGCCGGCGGGAAACCGGACAGGAGGCGGCGAACAGTCCTTGGCGTTGATGGCTGAGTCCCTCGAATCGTTCCGCCAGGCGGCGGGCTACAACCGGGGATTCTCAGGGGCGTGCGGTGGTCTTGGCGTGAGCGTCCTGCAACGCCTTGATCAGCTGTTCGGACAGGTAAGGCTTGGTCAGCACCACGCCGGCGGCGAAGCCGGTGGGCAGGGCATCGGCAGCCACGCCAGTGGCGAGCACGAAGGGGGTCCCGCGTTCGCTCAGCGCCCGGGCCACCGGTTCACTGGTTTCGCCGGCGGAGAGGCGGAAGTCGAGCACGGCCCGGTCCGGGCGTTCGCTGTCGATCAGCGCAAGGGCCTGCTGCACGGATGCGGCGACGCCGACCACCTCGGCACCGGCCTGGGCAAGCTGCAACTCCAGCAGCGTGGCGTTCATCTCGTCGTTCTCGACCACCAGGATACGCAGGCCCCGCAATGCCGACATCGCTTGCTCGTTAAGGTTTGGGAACGGAAAGTATAGCGGGACCGTCACGGCCGCCGCCTAGACAAACGAGTGCAGGAAGATGAAGCGTTTACCTGCAATCGCCGTCGACGTATGCGACGCGGTCGCGAAAAAAACAAACGGCAGCCGAAGCTGCCGTCAGTCCTGGTGCCGAAGGTGGGACTCGAACCCACACGCTTTTAAGGGCGGCGGATTTTGAGTCCGCTGCGTCTACCGATTCCGCCACTTCGGCGCGGCCGCGGAGTATAGCCGACAGTTCGGTCGCGCCGCCAGCGGGTCCGCATTCGCCGTCGAGGCCTGGCAGGTGAGGGGCGTTGGCGGAGATCGAGGCGTTCTTGAACTTCTCTCTCTCTATCTATCTACAAGCGGTGCGCCGTTGCTGCTTCCTTCGCTGCGCGCTTGCCGGGTACGCTTTCGCGTTGTGCCGATATCGGCAATCGCAGGTGACGGGTGCCGACGTGGCTGCCGGGGCGACTTCGCGTCGCGCGTCGTCGCGAACGCAGGTCGCATCGGTGGTGTGGCGGGAGGCGCGCACCTCGCGCAATGCAGGCGTGCGCTGATTTCATTGGGCGTGGCGAGGGCTGCTGCGAGGTCGCCAACGATCCGCAAAAAAACGCTTGCGTGTGCCGATCACGATCGTTAATATTCCGCTCCTCGCAGCACGTGGGGCCATAGCTCAGCTGGGAGAGCGCTTGCATGGCATGCAAGAGGTCGCCGGTTCGATCCCGGCTGGCTCCACCAACTTTTCGGACATAGGCCGTCCGCAAAGGCGACATCGTTACACAGCGTCCCCATCGTCTAGAGGCCTAGGACATCACCCTTTCACGGTGGCGACCGGGGTTCGAATCCCCGTGGGGACGCCATTTTTCTCAGGAATTCCTCGCGCGCATCCGGGTTCGGCTCTGCCGAACATAGTGAGTGCGGGGTTTGTACATCGGAAGAAAGTCGGGTAAGATTCCGCTTCTGCCAGTACACGTGGGGCCATAGCTCAGCTGGGAGAGCGCTTGCATGGCATGCAAGAGGTCGCCGGTTCGATCCCGGCTGGCTCCACCAACTTTTCGGACATAGGCCGTCCGCAAAGCAACATCGTTATCCGCGTCCCCATCGTCTAGAGGCCTAGGACATCACCCTTTCACGGTGGCGACCGGGGTTCGAATCCCCGTGGGGACGCCATTCTTCGAAAACACCCGGCATTGCCGGGTGTTTTTTTATGCGTGGTGTGCACGTTGGCGTTGTCCTCGCAGAGGATCGCCACGCGTGTGCTGCAAGCGGGTGGACGGCCTGCCTCTTGGGCAGCGGTGCCTGCTCCTGCTTTCCCTGACTGCGTGCGTGAACCCCTCTCCCAAGGGGAGAGGGGCTTTGTTCCTTCTCCCTCCGGGAGAAGGTGCCCCGCAGGGGCGGATGAGGGTGCGGACGCTCATGGCATTCCAACCGTCGGGACATGCGCCTTGGCATTTCGACGTTGCGTGGCTGCGCTCCGTACCCTCACCCCAACCCCTCTCCCGGAGGGAGAGGGGCTTTTGACTCCCTCTCCGTTCGGGACAGTGAGCTGGTGCTGCATGGGGGAGGGACAGTTGCGCCAGCTCAGCGCAGCAGCCGGCGGATCTGCAGGATCGCCTGCGGCGTGCATTGCACGCTGTGTCCGGAGACGATCACCGTTTCCGATGCGGCGCCGGGCAGGTGGGCGCTCCAGTACGGCACGATGCCGTCGCTGGACTGCGCAAGCGGCACGCGCGGATCCTCCTGCCCGATGATGGAGTTGTAGGTCACCTTTGGTGAGATCGGCAACTGCGCCGCGGCGAGGATGAAGGGATCCCGGTCGCTGAGGCTGTCGACGCTGTTGGGCAGTGCGCCGAGCATGTCCTTGCCGGCGATGTCCTTGAACTGATCGAGGACGCGCCGGGGCAGGCCGATCACGGTGCGGGCCAGTTCGCCAAGCGGGCCGGCGGCCTCCGGTGTGCCACGCTGTGGCGTGGCCAGGAAGATCGCCTCGGACACCTCCGGCATCGGCGCGAAATGCAGCATCGGTCCGAGCCTGGCCTGCATTGCCTGGCGGGCCTTGGGATCCAGGGCCGCATCGTCGAACAGGGTTCGCCACAACCGCTCGCCGTCGCTGGAGGACACCATCAGTCGCGCCAGCACGCCGCCCATGCTGTGCCCGATCAGCACCATGTCGTGTGCGGAGACGCTGCGACGCTGCGGATCGAACTGGTCCAGCGTCTGCTCCAGCGCGTTTCGCACTTGCAGATGGGTATAGGGAATCGGCAGGTTGGTCGGGTAGTACACCAGCCAGATCTGGTAGCGCGCACGGACCTGCGGATCGCCGAGCAGGTCGTTGGCCAGGTTGACCCAGGCCTCCGGGCTGCTGGCCAGCCCGTGCAGCAGTACCAACACGCGCCGGTGCGGGTCGTAGGGCTGGGTCATGAACACCTGCGGCCGGTCGATGCCGTGCCCGAGGCCGAGCAGGGTGCGCAGCGATTGCGCGGCGAAGCCGGCGCGCGCCATCCACACGCCATAGCCGGCGCTGAAGTTGGCCGCCAACGGCACGTCGACACCGCCCATCGCCACCCGCTCGCTGATCGAAGGATCGTGGACTTCCACATGCGCGCTGTGGCTGGCCAATACCTCTTCGCGGGTGCGGCCGTCGAAGCGCAGCAACACTGTGAGGTTGGGCGTGGGCATGTCGCTGTAGGTGGGCGCGGCTTCGGTACCGCCGATGGCGTCCGCCGTCGGCTGCGGCAGGATCGCAACCATTTCCGCGCCGAATCCGTCGCGCCGATACACGCTGCGCAACCCGTCGAAGCGCAGGCCGCTGGCCGCCAGCATCGCCTCGGGCATCGGCATGTCCTGCAGGCTGCCCATGCCGTTGGCATCCAGCGTCACCGTCCAGTCGGCCAGGGTGGCGATGGGCGCATCGGCATCGTGGGTGGTGGGCGGATGCCGCCGGTAGCGCGCGAACAGAGCGGTCACCGCCTGCTGCACGGCGTAGTTGTAGTAGTCGCGCACCTGGGTCTGGCGTTCTTCGAAGGCGCGTTCGCTGGGCGTGCGTCCGCTGAAGAACAGGTAGGCGTAGGCATAGCGCGCGGTCTGCAGCCAGCCGGCCAGGGTGGCATCGCTGTCCGCTTGTCGTCTGGCAGCGCCTTGCGCGGCCAGCAGCGACAGCTCCGCCGCCGTCGCCAGGGCGCGTTCCTGGTCCATGTCGGCAGTGCCGAGCAACCGGTCGAGGCACGGCGGCACCGTCGCCGTACAGCGTGCCGCGTCCAGGCCGGCGACGTTCAGCGTCTGCAGCGCGGCGTCGCTGAGGCGCGCGGCGCTCAGCGCGTCGCCGCGCTTGGCCTGGATGTAGCGCGCCGCATCCACCCGCTGCAGGGTGACGCTGGCGCAGCCGCTCGCGCACAGCGCCAGGCCAAGCGCGACGCAGGCCAGCGCCACGCGGTGCCTGCGCTGCCGCCTCATGCCGCAGCCTTCGCCGGCATGTCGGCGCGGCGCGCGAACAGCAGGTCGTACAGCACCGGGATCACCCCCAGCGTCACCAGCGTGCCCAGGGCCAGGCCGCCGATCATGGTGATGGCCATGCCGGTCCACAGCGGGCCGGCGAACAGCATCAGCGGGATCAGGCCGACGATGCAGGTCAGCTTGGTCATCACGATCGGGCGCAGGCGCTTGACCGCGGCGGCGATCACCGCTTCGTGCCGGTCCAGGCCATCGGCCAGTTCGGCCTCGATCCGCTCCAGCAGCAGTACCGCGTTGTTGACGATGATCCCGGCCAGCGCGAGCAGGCCGAAGGTGGCCATGAAGCCGAACGGATAGCCGGTGACCAGCAGGGCGAGGGTGGCGCCGATCAGCACGAACGGAATGCTGGCGACCACGATGAACAGCTTCCGGAACGAATTGAATTGCCACACGAACAGCAGCAGGATCGCGCCCAGCGCATGCGGCATGTACTGCAGCAGCGCCTGGTTGGCTTCGGCGGCGTCCTCCAGTTCGCCGCCCATCTCGATGCGGTAGCCCGGCGGCAGGCGCAGCGCCGCCACCTTGTCGGCCAGCGCGTCCACTACCTGGTCGGTGGTCAGGTCCGGGTTGCGGCCGGTGATGGTGATGGCGCGGCTCAGGTTGCGGCGCTGGATCGTCGAGGGCTCGGAGCTCAGTTGGATGTCGGCGATCGCCGACAGCGGCAGCGGTGCGGCGCCTGACGAGGGATAGATCGGCGTGTTGCCGGGATTGCCGCCGCGCGCACGCGGGTCACTGTCGCCGCGCAGCACGATCGGCACATTGCTGCCGTCGTCGTGGATCACCGAGGCGTCCACGCCGCCGTAGCGCAGTTGCAGCGCCTGGGCGATGTCCTCGCTGGCGATGCCGGCGCGGCGCGCCTTGGCCTGGTCCACCTGCACCACGTAGCGTGGGATGCGGCTGTCCCAGTCGTCGCTGACGTCCAGCGTGCCGGGCAGGGCGCGCAAGGCGTCGGCGATGCCGGCGGCGAGGCGGCGCAACTGCGCCTCGTCCGGGCCGATCACCCGGTAGATCGCCACGCCAGATTCGGTCGAGCCCAGCGAAAAGCGCTTGGGCTCGGCGCGCACCGCCGGATAGGCCTGGCGCAGGTGGGTGCGCACGTTGGCGATCAGCGCGTCGATGTCGCTGCCCGGCTGCACGCTGACGGTGAAGTAGGCGATGTTGGCCGCCGGCAGCGGCGGGTTCAGTCCGAGCACGATGCGCGGGCCGCCGTCGGCGACGTAGCCGATGCTGTCGACGATCTGCGGGTTCTGGCGGCGGTCGGCCAGCCACTGGCTGATCGACTGCACGGTGCGCAGAGTCTCGCGCGCATCGCTGCCCGGTTGCAGGGTCACCGGCATCTGGAACTGCAGGCGGTCGGACTTGGGCAGGAAGCTGTAGGGCACCGAGACCAGCACGGTCACCGCCAGAGCCAGCAGGGCGAGCATGCTGCCCAGGAACAGCGCCTTGTGCGCCAGCAACGCCTCGATCGCGCGCCGGTACAGGCGATACGGTTTGGACGTGTAGCTCTCGCCGTGGCCATCGGCGGGCGCGGCATGCGCGCGGGCGAAGTACATGCACAGCAGCGGGGTGATGGTGATGCTGAGCAGCCAGGAGCCGAGCAGGGTCACCGCCAGCACGATCGCCAGCGAGCGCATGTATTCGTTGGTACTGGTCTGGCCGAAGAAGAACGGCGAGAACGCCAGCACGATCACCAGTGAGGACGTCAGCAGCGGGATCGCCAGGCTGCGGCCGGCCGCCTCGCAGGCGGCGCGGCGTTCCTCGCCTGCGGCCAGGCGCCGCTCGATGTCCTCGGCGATGACGATGCCGTTGTCCACCAGCAGGCCCAGCGTCAGGATGATCGCGGCGATGGACACGGTCTGCAGTTCCACGTTCAGCGCCCGCATCGCGATCAGCGCGCCGAGGATGGTCAGCGGCACGATCGCGCCGACGATCAGGCCGGTGCGCCAGCCGAGAAACAGCATCACCACCGCCATCACAATGACGATGGTTTCGCCCATGACGTGGTGCATCTTGCCCATCTCGCGCTCGACCACGTCGGCCTGGAAGGTGACCACGTGCTGCGCGAAGCCCACCGGCAGCGCCTTGGCGGTCTCGCCCAGGGTGCGCCGCAGTGCCTTGCCGACCTCGGCGACGTTGTTGCCCGGCGCCATCGACACCGCCACCACCACCGCCGGCTGGCCCTGGTAGATCGCGCCGGCCTCCGGCGGATCCGCCGGCGTCAGCTCGATGCGCGCCAGTTGCGCCAGCGGGAGTTGCCGCGGGCCGTCGGTGCCCTGTGTGGCGATCGGGGCATTGCGCAGCTCGTCGAGGTCGTGCACTTCGCCGGAGGTGGTCACCGTCATCGCCATGCCCGATGCCGCGACCAGGCCGCCGCCGGCGACCACGTTCTGCGCGCGCAGTTGCTGCGCGACCGCGGCCGGGGTGAGACCAGCCTCGCCCAGTTTGGTGCGGTCGAAGGCGACATAGACGCGCTCGTCCTGCAGGCCGTGGAAGGTGACCCGCTCGACGCCCGGCACGGCGTACAACTGCGCGCGCATCTGCCGCAGCGGCCCGAGCATCTCGGCGGTGTTGAAGCCGGGCGCGGTGACCGCGATCGAGGCGATGGCGACGCGGCCGAAGTCGTCGTCCACCAGCGGCCCCTGGGTGCCCGTGGGCAGCTCGGCGCCGGCCTCGGCCGCCTTGCTGCGCACACGCTGCCACAGCGCCGGCAGATCCTTGACGCTGTCCTGCGCAGTGACCTGCACGATGGCGCTGCCGGGATGGATGGTGGTGACGATCTTTTTCAGGCCGCTGACCTCGCGCAGCCGTTCCTCCAGCGGGCGCGCGAGCAGGTTCTCCACGCGTTCGCTGGGCATGCCGGGGAAACCGACCTGCACGATCGCATCGCGCACGGTCACGCTGGGCTCCTCCTGCGAGGGAAAGCCGAGGAAGGTGACGATGCCGCCGATCAGGATCAGGGCGGCGCTGAACAGCGCCAGGCGGCTGGACTGCAGGGTGGCGCGGGTCAGGTTCATGGCGAGACGGTGCCGAGGCGGGTGGTGGGACGGAACGGCACGACGTGCTGGCCGTCGTGGAGGAAGGCGGCGCCGGCGGCGACGATGCGTTCGCCGGGGGCCAGGCCGCGCACGATCTGCACGCGGTCGCCATCGCTGCGGCCGGTGCCGACCTTGCGGCGGCGCACACTGCCGTTGTCCTGGCGGTACACGAACACCATGGTCTGGCCATCGGCCATGCTCGGAATCAGCGCGCTCAGCGGCACGCTCGTTGCTTGACTGGCGTCGCTATCGGGCAGGGCCAGCAGCAGCGATTCGCCGCTGCGCGGTTGTGTCGCATCGGTGCCGGTGCTGTCGAAAAGCGCCTGCACCGTGGCGCCGCCGTCCACACGTTCGGAGACGCTGCGCAGGCGCAGCGGCAGGGCCTGTTGCGGCGCGCTGCTGCGGTAGGCAAGGACGCGCTGGCCGGGTTGCAGCGCCGCCGCGCGATCGGCCGGCAGTGTCGCCAGCACCTGCGCGCGATCGGCGCCGTCCACTTGCAGCACCGGCTGGCCGGCGCTGACCAAGGTATCGGGCTGCTGCAGCCGCGCCACCACGCTGCCGTCGAACGGGGCGCGCAGTTCGGACTGGCGCACCGCGCGGCGTGCCAGCGCCAGGTCCGATTGCGCGCTGCGGACCCGCGCCTGCGCTGCGGCGAAGGCGCTCTTGGCGGCGGTCAGGGTTGCCGCCGAGGCGGCGCCGTCGTCGAACATGGCCTGTTGCTGGGCGAGCTGGGTCTGTTGCTGCTGCAGATCGGCCGCGGCGATGCCGACGCCGGCCTCGGCCTGCTGTAGGCGCAGGCTGTTCGGTTCCGGATCAAGGCGCGCCAGTACCTGGCCGGCGCGCACGTGGTCGCCCACGTCCACACTGATGGCGGCGATGCGGCCGCCACCCTCGAAGCCGAGGTCGGCGCGTTGTTGCTGGCGCACCTGCGCGAGGTAGCGGGTGCTGTCGCGCGCGGTATCGCGGCCGACGGTTTCCAGCTTGACCGCGCGCGGCGCGTCGGCGGTCGGTGCGGCCTCGCGGGCGCAGCCGGACAGCGCCAGCGCGGCCAGTGGCAGGCACAGCGTGAGAAGCAGGGTGGGGCGCAGGGTCATGGTCGGCGGTGTCCCGGAAGCGATCAGAATGTGTAGGTGACGGTGGCGCCGCCGCCGGCAGCGGCGCGGCGACGCACCACCGGGCTGCCGTCGGCGGGGCCGACGTAGCGGGTGGCGTTGAGTAGCAGTGAGGCGGTCCAGTGCGGCGACAAGGTGTGGTCCCATTCGGCGCCGGCCGTGTAGGCGTACACGCCGGCATCGGCGCGGTGCGGTTGCAAGCCGCTGGTCGCGCTCTGCGTATCGGTGACGCCGAAGTAGGCCTGGTTGAAGCGGCGGTCGCCGACGTGCGCATCCAGGTCCAAGGTCACGTTGTCGGCCGCGGCCTGCAGCAGGGTGAAGCGCGCTCCGGCGCGGTAGCGGTTGCGGCGCGCGCCGTCCTTCAGCGTGAACTCCGCCTCGGCATCCAGCGCCAGGTACGGGGTGAGCTGCTGCATGACCAGGCTGCGCGCGGTGATCGCGCCGGGCACGTCGCCCATGCCGGCCAGGCGCTTGGAGCCGGGGCGCCAGCTGCTGTCGCGCTGCAGGCGGCCCAGGTCGTAGCCGAACGACTGGCTGGCGGAGAAGCCGTGCGCATTCTGGAACTGCACGCCGGCGCCGCGCACCGTGTCCGCGAACAGGATGCCGCGCTGCACCGAGAACACCGTCACCGCCTGCACGCGATCGTCGGCGGAACCGGCATAGCGCGGGGTCAGCATGGCGCCGGCGCCCACGTTCAATTGGGTGCGGTCGCCGAACAGGCCGGCGCTGGGTGCCGGGTCGGGGTCTGCGGCATGTGCGGCCGGCGGCAGCGCCAGCACCGCCACGGTCAGCGTTGGCGAGAGAATGGAAAGCACATGTTTCATCGGGGCAACCTCGTGCGGGGGGAAAAGGTCAGGGCGCGTGCGGCAGCGGCACGCCGTAGAACGCGCGGAACAGCGCGATGCGATCGAGCAGCAGGTCCTGGCGCGCCTGCAGGTGCGCCAGCTCGGCCTGGGCGGCCTGGATGTCGCCGGCCAGCAGCTCGGGGCGGTCCTGCAGGCCTTGCACCACGCGCTGCTGCAGGCGCGCCACGCGCTGGCGCTCGCGTTCGAGGTTGGTGCGCTCGCCGCGCGCGCGCTGCTGCAGTGCCGTCAACGCATCCAGTGCATCGGCGACTTCGCGGAACGCCACTTCCACGGTCTTCTCGTAGTCGGCCACCGCGCTGTCCTTGCGCAGCTGTGCGATGTCCAGGTTGGCGCGGTTGCGGCCGCCGTCGAACAGCGGCAGCAGCAACTGCGGCATGAAGCTCCAGGTGCGGCTGCCGGGCATGAACAGTCCGTTCAATGCCTCGCTGGCGGTGCCCAGCGAGGTGCTCAGGCGGATCGACGGGAAGAACGCGGCGCGCGCGGCGCCGATGTCGGCATTGCGCGCGCGTAGTTCGGCCTCGGCCTGGCGCACGTCCGGGCGCTGCAGCAGCACCTGCGAGTCGAGGTCGTGCCAGGCGCGGGCGTCTTCCTGCTCGGCGCCGGGCAGCAGGTCCTGCACGGTGCCGGCGCCGTCCGGCATGGCGTAGCCGGCGAGCAGTTGCAGGGCGCGGCGAGCGGCGGCGTGGTCGCTGGCGGCCTGCTGCGCGCGCGCCTGCGCCTGGTCGTCGTCGTGGCGCTGGCGGTCCAGCGCATCGCGGGAAATCAGCCCGACCGACAGCTGGCGCGTGGCGACCGCCAGCAGCGCGGCACTGCGTTCGGCGATGGTCTGCGCCTGTTGCTGGCTCTGCAGGGCGGCGCGCTCCAGCGTATAGGCGCGCAGGACCTCGGCGACCAGCGCACCGCGCGCCGCCTGTCGACCATCCTCGGACGCCAGGTAGCGCTGCTGCGCCGCCGCCGACAGCGACGCCAGCTTGCCGAACAGGTCCAGTTCGAAGCCGTCCACGCCGACCGCGACGGTGCTCAGCTTCTGGCCGTAGCGCGCCTGCGTGGCCGCGTCGTCGTAGCTGCGGCGCGTACCCTGGGCATCGAGGCCGAGCTGCGGCAGTTGCTGCGCGCGTTCGATGCGGTACTGGGCGCGGGCCTGCTGCACGGTCAGCACGGCATTGCGGAAGTCCGGGTCGTGGGACAGCGCTTGGGTGACGAGTGGGGTCAGGTCGTGTTGCGGCGAGAACGCCTGCACGAACTGCTGTTCCTGCTCGGTGAGCGTAGTGTCGTTGCGGTTCGGGGCGGCAGCCTCGGTCGCAGTGGCCGCGCCCAGCGTGGGTGGCAGGGCCGCTTGCGGGCGCTGGTAGAGCGGTGCCAGGGAGCAGCCACCCAGGGCGAGCGCAAGCAGGCAGAGCAGGGCGCGGGTGCGACACGGGCGAAGCAGCAGGGACGGTAGAATCATGGCGGCGGTCGGGTGATCGAACTCGACTGCCAGCATCGGCGGGCATGTTCAAGCCGCCTTCTAGGAATCTTCAAGATTCCATCAAGACGCGAAATACAGGCACCAGGCAATGCACGCGAAGAAGATCCTGCTGGTCGAAGACGATGCCGACAGCGCCAGCATCCTCGAGGCCTACCTGCGCCGCGACGGTTTCGAGGTCACCATCGCCGAGGATGGGCAGAAGGCGGTGGCGGTGCATGCGCAGTGGAAGCCGGACCTGGTGCTGCTGGACGTGATGCTGCCGCGGCTCAGCGGCACCGAGGTGCTGTCCACGATCCGCCGCAGCAGCGACACGCCGGTGATCATGGTCACCGCGATGGGCGACGAACCGGAGAAGCTCGGCGCGCTGCGCTACGGCGCTGACGACTACGTGGTCAAGCCGTACAGTCCCAAGGAAGTGGTGGCGCGGGTGTATGCGGTGCTGCGCCGCGCCGGGCCGGCCCGTGCCAGCGAAGAGCCGCTGCGCCACGAGCGGCTCACCGTGGATACCGCGGCCGTGCGCGCCACGGTGCGCGCTGCCGACGGCCACGAGGTGGCGCTGGAACTGACCCCGACCGAGTTCAACATCCTGGCGACGCTGATGAAGACGCCGTTCAAGGCCTTCACCCGCAGCGAACTGCTGGAAATCTGCCTGCCCGACAGCGACGCGCTGGAGCGGGTGGTGGATGCGCATGTGCACAACCTGCGCAAGAAGCTGGAACACGAGCAGGTCACCGGGCTGTTGGTGACCGTGCGCGCGATCGGCTACCGCTTCCGATGAACTGGGCCTGGTTCCGCCGCAAGCGCCACGTGCCGCTGTGGCAGTGGGTGGGCCTGCGCATGAGCGCGCTGGCGGTGCTGACCATCATCGCGATCGCGCTGGGCATGCTGCTGCGTTTCGCCATCTGGGATGCGTCCACGCTGAGCCGCCTGCCGCCGCAGGCGCGGCAGGAAATGCTGCAACTGCGCGAGGATCCGCACAGCAATGCGCGGCGCCTGTGGGAACTGTTCGAGACGTATTACGACGTGGCCGATTTCCTGCCCGGGCTGGCCAGCCGCGACTGGCTGCTGCTGGCGGGCATGATCCTGGCGTCGATCCCGGTGATCGTGGTCTGCGGCCTGCTCGCCTCGCGGCCGCTGTCGCGGCAGTTCTCCAACGTCGCCGCGGCGGCGCGGCGGATCAGCGATGGCGATTTCGCCGCGCGCGCCAGGGTGGTGCCCGGCGCGCCGGACGAACTGGCCGGGCTGGCGATCGACTTCAACGGCATGAGCGCGCAGTTGCAGCAGTACGAGCGCGAGGTGCGCGAGTCCAGCGCGATGCTGGCGCACGAGCTGCGCACCCCGCTCAACGCGGCTATGGGGCGGGTGCAGGGCATGCTCGACCAGGTATTTCCGAGCAGCGAGGAGCAGTTGCGCATGGTCCAGCGCCAGCTGGAACAGATCAATCGCCTGGTCGGCGACCTGCACTTGCTGTCGATGGCCCGCGCCAACCAGTTGATGCTGGAACCGCAGCGGTTCGCACTCGGCGCACTGGTCCGCGAACGCCTGACCTGGGCCGCGCAGCCGCTGCAGGGGGCCGGCATGCAGGTGCAGGTGCGCATTCCTGAGCAGTTGCACATCAGCGCCGACCGCGACCGCCTGGGTCAGGTGCTGTCGGTGCTGATCGACAATGCGCTGCGCTACGCCGCGGCTGGCGGCGAGCTGGCGCTGGAGGCGCAGGCCGATGCGGAAGGCGTGCTGATCCGCGTGGCCGACCGCGGTCCCGGCGTCGACGAAGAAGCGCTGGCGCGGATGGGCGACCGTTTCTGGCGCGCCGACGACTCGCGCGCCCGCCATTCCGGCGGCAGCGGCCTGGGCCTGTCGATTGCCGCGGCCATCTGCCAGGCGCACGGTGGCGCGCTGGAATTCGCCAACCGCGAGGGCGGCGGGCTATGTGCGCGCGTGCGTTTGCCGCATGGGCCTGCCGGCGACGCTGATGCGCCGGCCCCCAGTGCGTCCGCTGCGACCCCGCGCAAGCGCCACGCCTAAGGTCCGCAATGGCTGCGGAGCATAGATGCGGCTCTGCATCCAGCGTCTACGCGACACGAGCCAAGGACGACCACTTGGCGATAGAGTACGGCGAGGCCGACACCCGCATCGGCCTGCCCCGTGTCGCAACCGGACCTCGCAATGCGCGTAACCAGCACCGCCACCCCGACCGGAACCACCGCCGCCGAATGGCGCGCCATCGAACAGGCCGCCGTCCGCGAACTGCAACGCCGCACCGAGGCGGCGCATACATCGGTGATCGCGCTGCTGCAGACGCATGCCGACGCGTTCAGCGCGAAACAGCGCGCCCAGATCCGGCGGCGGTTGGGGCAGGGCGGCTGAACCCCAAGGCCGCCTGGCGTGGCAGTTCTGCCATGCCGGGCATGCAGCCCGTCGATCGATGAGGGGCGCTTCCAGGGAAGCGCGATCGACCGGCGGTGCACGCCCGGCTGCCAGTGCCGAGGCGAAAGCCGCAGACGATCTACGGCAGCCATCCGCGTGTCAGGCGTCCGGCCCCGTCCATCGCTGATTGCCACACAACCTCGGCTATCATCGCCCCGACGCTGAGATGAGTACGGATATGGAAGTGCGACTCACGCGCGAGCAGGTCCTCGCGCTTGCGCCCGATGCGGCATCGGCCAAGGCGGCCGCGGGCCTGGCCACGGACGGGAAATGGGGCTTGCTCGGCGCCGACGCCGAGGTGCTGTGGGGAGAATGCCAGGGCAGCGGCGCCAAGCCCTACCAGACCCAGGTGGACCTGGCCGCGCTGGTGAGCCGTTGTTCGTGCCCGAGCCGCAAGTTCCCGTGCAAGCATGGCCTGGCGATGCTGTTGCTGTATGCCGCCGGCAATCCGCGCTGCGTGCCGGGCGCCCGCCCGGCCTGGGTCGACGAATGGATGCAGGGGCGCCGCGAGCGCGCGGCGCGCAAGGAGGAGAGTGCCGCCAGCACGCCGCCGCCCGATCCGCAGGTCCAGGCCGCGGCGGCGGCCAAGCGCGAACAGGCGCGTTGGACGCGCATGCATGCCGGCGCGGCCGAACTGCAACGCTGGATCGCCGACCAGTTCCGCCAGGGCCTGGCCAACCTGGGCGCTGAATTCGCCCAGGACGCGCGGCGCATGATGGCGCGCATGGTGGATGCGCAGGCCCCGGGCCTGGCCGCACAGCTGGAGCGCGCCGTGGGCGAGGGTGGGCGCGATCTCGCGCAGCTCGCCGACCTCGGCGAACGCCTCGGACTGCTGCAACTGCTGGCCCAGGCGGTACCGCGCGCCGGCGGCTTCAATCGCGCTCGCCAGGCGGATCTGCGCGCCGCGCTGGGCTGGCCGCTGGAGCGCGACACGGTGCTGCGCGAGGGCGAGGCCGTGCACGATCGCTGGCACGTCCAGGGCCAGCACCTGATCGAGCAGCCGGGCAATCTGCTGGAGCGCCGGGTGTGGCTGCAGGGCCTGGACAGCGGCCGCTTCGCGCTACTGCTGGACTACAGCCACGGCGGCCGCGGCTGGGAGCAGTACTGGCGCAACGGAGACGTGCATGTCGGCCGCCTGCATTTCCATCCGGGCACGGTGCCGCTGCGCGCCGTGGCTGGCGAGCTCGGTGCCGGCGCGCAGGCCGTCGCCGCGCCGCCACGCACCGACACCCTCGACGCCGCCGCCTGCGCGCATGCGCTCAATCCTTGGTTGCCGCAGGTGTCCATGCGCTTGCGGGACGTGCACATCGCGCACGATGGCCGCAGTGCCTGGGCGCAGCACGCCGAAGGCGGCCTGCCCTTGCAGGTATCCGCGTTGCAGGGCTGGGCGCTGCTCGCGTTCGCGGGTGGCCACCCGGTGTGTCTGATGGGCGAGTGGGATGGCCATACGTTGTTGCCGCTCAGCGCCTGGAACGGGCAAGGCGAGTGTTGGGAAAGGAGTGCGGCATGAACGAGGCCTGGTTGAAGCCGGCCCTGCTCGGCATCGATCGCCCGCAACGGATCCCGGTCGACGGCGCGCTCGGCGAGGTGCTTGCCGCCATCGCCATGCAGGAGGATGCCGCACTGGGCTACAGCCTGCAGGTAGGCGCGTTGGCAGCGTGCAGGCGTGCCGCGCTGCGTCTTGGCGCAGCACTGCCGTCGCCGCCGCCTGTGTCGCCCGACCCGCAGGTGCTGCCCGCCGATCACCCTTGGTTGCCGTTGTTGCAAGCGCTGTTCGCCGGGCAGCAGCCGCCCGCATGGCTGAAGCGTCTCCGCCAGGAAGCCTGCCTGCAGTTGGCAACCCGCGGCCAGAATCTGCCTGTCGCGGTACTGCCACAGGCATTGGATGCAGGCGCACGCCTGGCTGCGCTGCGCAGCGCCTTGCGCGCGGTGCTGGGCGCACGCGGGCACTGGCTGGCGGCACGCAACGCGGAGTGGGCCTATGCCGCCGATGCGGTAGAGGCGGCGCATACACCTGCAGACCTGGAGCGGATGTGGAGCGACGGCGCGTTCGATACACGGCTGCTCGCCCTGCGTCAGTTGCGCGCGCAGGACGCCGCGGGCGCACGCGTGCGCGTGGAAGCCGCGCTCAAGGAGCTGTCCGCGCGCGAACGCGCCGCCTGCATCGAGGCCTTGCAGGCGCACCTGAGCGAGGCCGACGCGCCCTTGTTGCAGCAGCTATTGAAGGATCGCAGCCGCGAGGTACGGTTGCTGGTCGGGCCGATGCTGGCTCGGCTGTCGAGCACCGCGCATGCGCAGTACCTGCAAACGCAGATGCTCGGAGTGCTGCGGCAACAGCGCACCGGCTTGCTGCGCCGGGTGACCTGGACCCTGGATGCGCCTTCCGCCATCGACGCCGGTTGGAACGACACCGCCATCGATGCCAAGCGTCCCGACCATGATGCCCTCGGCGAACGCGCCTGGTGGCTCTACCAACTGGCGCGGCAACTGCCGCTTGCCTGGTGGAGCAACACCCTGGAGAAGAACCCGGAAGTGCTGCTGGCCTGGGTCCGCAGTACGGAGTGGTACGACGCCTTGCTGCGCGCCTGGCTGGAACGCGTGGACGCCAGTGAACCTGCCTGGGTGGAAGCCTTGATCGGCGTAGAGCAGCGGCTGCTGGCCCTGGGCGAGTTGCTGGCCCTGCTGCCGCCAGCGCAACGCGAACGGCACTGGCCGGCCAGCGCCGCAGACCTGCAGCAACAGCGCCTGCTCGGCGATGTGCTGGCCAGCACCGCACTCGGCGAGACGCTGAGCGCGGCGTACTCGCAGCGATTGGCCGCAGGTCTTGGCGCGCTGTTCGAGGCGGAAACGCTGCGCCACGACTACATCCTGCGCGACGCGCTGCTGGAACTGCTTGCCATCCTGCATCCCGCCGCACTGCCGCAGGTGCAGGTGGCCGATCCGCCGGCAGACGCCACCGCCGCCATGCTCGATTGCGTGCAGCAGGCACGCCAGCTCCTTGCCCTGCGCCAGACCCTGCACGCCGCATCCTGATCCTTACGCCTTTCATTGGAGACCTCATGAGCACTGCCGTCCTGCGCCAGCATGCCGAACACCAATACGCCGAGGAACTGGAGGAACTGCGCCGCCAGGACAACCGCCAGCGGCCTGCCAACTGGCTGCTGTCGCCCTGGGCGGTGGTGACCTACCTGCTCGGCGGCACGCTGGAGAACGGCTTCGTTGTCAGCCCCAAGTACATCGGCGACCGCCGCCTGATGGAAGTGGCCGTGGCCACCATCGCCACCGATCGCGCCCTGCTGCTGTTCGGCGTGCCGGGCACCGCCAAGTCGTGGGTGTCCGAGCACATGACCGCTGCGATCAGCGGCGATTCCACGCTGCTGGTGCAGGGCACCGCCGGCACCAGCGAAGAGCAGATCCGCTATGGCTGGAACTACGCACAGCTGCTGGCCAACGGACCCAGCGAGAAGGCGCTGGTGCCGAGTCCGCTGATGCAGGCCATGCGCCTGGGCAAGATCGCCCGCATCGAGGAACTCACCCGCATTCCGGCCGACGTGCAGGACGCGCTGATCACCGTCCTGTCGGAAAAGACCTTGCCGATTCCGGAACTGGGCAGCGAAGTGCAGGCGGTGCGCGGCTTCAGCGTGATCGCTACCGCCAACAATCGCGACAAGGGCGTCAACGAACTCTCCAGCGCACTGAAACGCCGCTTCAACACCGTGATCCTGCCGGTGCCGTCCAGCGAAGAGGACGAAGTGGCGATCGTGCGCAAGCGCGTGGCCGAGATGGGCGCGGCGCTGGACCTGCCGGCCGAACCGCCGGCGCTGCAGGAAGTGGCGCGCGTGGTGCGCATCTTCCGCGAACTGCGCAATGGCGTCACCGAGGACGGCAAGGCCAAGCTGAAGAGCCCGACCGCCACGCTGTCCACCGCCGAGGCCATTTCGGTGATCAACAACGGCATGGCCCTGGCCGGCCACTTCGGCGACGGCGTGTTGCGCCCGGGCGACATGGCCGCCGGCATGATCGGCGCCATCGTCAAGGATCCGGTGCAGGACGCGCTGGTGTGGAAGGAATACCTGGAAACCGTGGTGAAGGAGCGCGAGGACTGGAAAGACCTGTACCGCGCGTTCCGCGAACAGGCCTGAGCGGGCCGGCGTCGATGAGCGAAGCCATCTCCCTGTTCGGCATCCGCCACCACGGCCCCGGCTGTGCGCGCAGCCTGGTCGCCGCATTGACGGCGCTGCAGCCGGACTGCGTGCTGATCGAAGGACCGGCCGGGACCGAGGCGCTGCTGCCGCATGTGCTGGAGGAGGGCATGCAGCCGCCGGTGGCTTTGTTGTCCTACTGCGTCGACGACCCGCAACTGGCGGTGTTCCATCCATACGCGGCGTACTCACCCGAGTGGCAGGCCATGCACTGGGCGCTGCGCAACGGCGTGCCGGTGCGCTTCATGGATGTGCCGCCGGCCTTGACCCTGGAATGGCAGGCACAGGCGCGTGCGCCTGCAGACCAAACGCCGGAGCCGGCGGACACGCTGCCACCGGCGCAGGATGACGCCGACGCACCCGAGGACGAGCGCGCCGAGGTGCGCCCGTCCGACCCGCTGGACTGGCTGGCGCGCGCCGCCGGCCATGCCGACGGCGAGGCCTGGTGGAACCACATGGTGGAAGAGCGCGGCGACGGACAGGGACTGTTCGACGCCATTGCCGAGGCCATGACCGCCGTGCGCGCGCACACGCCGGACCATCCCGGCCTGCGTGGCGAACACGAGGCCGTGCGTGAGGCCCACATGCGCAGCGCGCTGCGCAGTGCCGGCAAGGCCTTCGCACGCGTCGCGGTGGTCTGTGGCGCCTGGCACGTACCGGCGCTGCAGCCGGACGCGTTGCGCGCCAACAGCGCCACCGCCGACAGCCGCCTGCTCAAGGCCATGCCCAAGCGCAAGACGCAGAGCACCTGGGTGCCGTGGACCTATCGCCACCTGAGCATGGACAGCGGCTACGGCGCCGGCGTGGAGGCACCGGGCTGGTACGACCACCTGTGGCGCAGCAGCGGCGTCCACGACCAGCGTGCCGTCGGTTGGTATGCGCGGGTGGGGCGGTTGCTGCGCGACCACGGACTCGACTGCTCGTCGGCGCACCTGATCGAGGCCACACGCCTGGCGGACACGCTGGCTGCCTTGCGTGGACATCCGGTCCCCGGTCTCGACGACATCGCCGAGGCCAGCCGCGCGGTCATCTGCAATGGCGACGATGCGCCGATGCGGCTCATCCGCGAGCGCCTGATGATCGGCGATTCCCTGGGACAGGTGCCCGACAGCGTGCCGGCAGTGCCGCTGCAGCGCGACCTGGAAGCGCAGCAGAAGCGCCTGCGCCTGAAACCCGAAGCGCTGGAAAAAACCCTGGATCTGGACCTGCGCAAGGACACCGACCTGGCGCGTAGCCATCTGCTGCATCGGCTGCGCCTGATCGGCATCGAATGGGGCCGGCTGGCGCGCACGGGGCAGTCTGCACGCGGCACTTTCCACGAGATCTGGCAACTGGCCTGGCAGCCGCACTTCCTGGTGGATCTGGTGCAGGCCAGCCGTCACGGGCAGACCCTGGCCGATGCCGCCACCGGCATGGCCATCGCGCAGGCGCGCAAGGCCGAGGCGCTGCCTGCGCTGTCCGCGCTGGTGGACCAGGTGCTGCTGGCCGACCTGCCGCAGGCGGTCAGCGCGATCGCTGCGGAACTGGAGGCGCGCGCCGCCACCGATGCCGACCCGCTGGCGCTGCTCGGCGCATTGCCGCCGCTGGCCAACGTATACCGCTACGGCAATGTCCGCCAGATCGAAGGCCACCCGGTCGCGCACCTGTTCGACAGCATGCTGGCGCGCGCGGTCGTCGGCCTGACCCTGGCGCTGTCCAGCCTCGACGAGGCGCGTGCCGAGCAGGCGCGCAGCATCGTCCTGGACGCCGATCGCGCCATCGGCCTGCGCGGGGATGCGGACGGCAGCGCCAACTGGCAGCAGGCATTGCGACGCGTGGCGCTGTCGCCGGCGTGCAGCGCGCTGCTGCGCGGCGTGGCGCTGCGGGTGCTGTTCGACACGCAGGCGGTGCAGGCCGACACCGTGCACCTGCAGCTTCAGCAGCAACTGTCGCCGGGTGCCGAACCGCTGCAGGCCGCGCAGTGGCTGGACGGCTTCCTCAACCGCAACGCCACCGTGCTGCTGCACGACGACGCCGTGTGGCAGATGATCGACGCCTGGGTCGTGGCGCTGGACGAGGCACAACTGGTGCGCGTGCTGCCGTTGGTGCGGCGTACCTTCGCCGCCTTCCAGCCGGCCGACCGCCGCGACCTGGGGACGCGCGTGCGCCAGGCGCCGGTGGAGACCGCCGTGGCCTCCGTTGCCCCGGACTGGAACGTGGCCCGCGCCGAGCGCGCCGTGCCGACGCTGCGCGAACTGCTGGGATTGCCCGCATGACCGACACGACACCTACACCCGACACGCCCACCTCGCGCACGCAGCGCTGGCGCCTGATCCTGGGGCAGGAGGCCGAGTCCAGTTGCGGCGCCTTGCCCAAGCCGCTGCAGGGCATCGACCAGGCACTGGCCGCCCTGTACGAACCCGATGGCCCGGGCGGCCTGGGGCGCCGCGGCGGGCGAGGGGCCTCCTCGCCCAACGTGGCTCGCTGGCTGGGCGATATCCGCCGCTATTTCCCATCCTCGGTGGTGCAGGTGATGCAGCGCGACGCCCTTCAGCGCCTGGACCTCACCCAGATGCTGCTCGAAAAGGAAATGCTCGAGCAGGTGCAGCCCGACGTGCACCTGGTCGCCAACCTGATCGGCCTGAGCCGGGTGATTCCGGCGCAGACCAAGGACACCGCGCGCATGGTGGTGCGCCAGGTGGTGGAGCGCCTGCTGCGCCAGCTCGAGGAACCGATGCGCTCGGCGGTGACCGGCGCCCTGGATCGCGCCCGCCGCAACCGCCGCCCGCGCCTGGCCGAGATCGACTGGCACCGCACCATCCGCAGCAACCTGCGGCACTGGCAGCCGGAGCTGCGCACCGTGGTGCCGCAGGACCTGGTCGGCTATGGCCGCAAGGCCAGGAAGCCGCAACGCGAAGTCCTGTTGTGCATCGACCAGAGCGGCTCCATGGCCGCCTCGGTGGTGTACTCCAGCATCTTCGGCGCGGTGATGGCCTCGCTGCCGGCGGTGTCCACGCGTCTGGTGGTGTTCGACACCGAAGTAGTCGACATGAGCGAGCAACTGGACGACCCGGTGGACCTGTTGTTCGGCGTGCAACTGGGCGGCGGCACCGACATCCACCGCGCGGTGAGCTACTGCCAGGGCATCATCCGCGAACCGCACAACGCTATCCTGGTGCTCATCTCGGATCTGTACGAAGGCGGCGTCGAAGAGCGGCTGCTGGCGCGCGCCCGCGAACTCATCGAATCCGGCGTGCAATTCATCGTGCTGCTGGCCCTCAGCGACGAAGGCACACCGTCCTACGACCGCGCCCTGGCGGCCAAGCTGGCGGCGCTGGGCGTGCCGTCGTTCGCCTGCACGCCGGATGCCTTCCCGGGCTTGATGGCCGCGGCGATCCGCCGGGACGACATCCAGCAGTGGGCGGGGGCGCAGGGGTTGGTGACGGTGCGGTGAGGTGAGATTGGTGGACTATTGATGTCTGGCACTACCGATTTTACATAAGATACATTATGCGAAATTTGCCGCATCCCCGGACGGGGGCGCGGCCGGCCATCCCCGTTACAGATCCACCACAACTCTGAGCAGTTCCGCACCTGACTGCCGCGCAGGAAATGCCCCGTTCCCGCAGACATACACCCCATTTGCCGCGGACATACGCCGCACATTTCTCGGAGCCACGGACAAGTCGCCCCAGCCTTGATGGAACGATCACCGCCGCAGACATGCGTCATCTGCGCAAAGTCGGCATTGGCAGGACTGAAGGGGGATTTTGGAGCCCACAGCTTAAGGTCGGGGTTTGTGACAGAGGCCGGAAGCAAGGCATGCCGCTGCCCGCAGTGATGGCAATGACTGAGCACTGATCCGTGGCAAGCGTGATCGGGTATTTTCAAACTGTTACAGCAGTGGACAATTCCGCAGCATGGCTGCTCAAGTAAGGCAGTTGGCTACCCTGCGGCAGGTCTCTACGGGAGTAAGAATTCCTTTGCTGGCGACTTCTCCCCAAATAGCTTTTTCTTTCGTTCCGAGCGGACCCGCTGGTAGCGGTTCTTCAACTGACTTTCGACACCAGGCCAGAACTGCCTATAGGGAGCGGAAGCAGCCCCGTCGTCCCGGCTAAAGACATCGAACCGTCCATCGACCACCTTGAGAAATAGCACCGAGAAGCGCCAGAAGTCCTCAGGAGTCGCCGCTTTGAGCATTTTCCCGTGCCAGTGCATCGCCCATGCATGGCGGTGAAACGCGTACGCAGCCGCAGACTGGGCAGCTCCGATGAAGCCCGGCGTACCCTTGTACCGCGCCAAGACGGCCGAATTTGCGTACCTGTTACCAGATAGTCCCGCCACCATCAATGCTCGAGCTATTCTTGACGGCTCTCCGCTCTCCAGATTTTCCTCGATGTAACGCTCCAGCGCTGCCTCTTTGCTGCTCCAAAGCGCGGTCAGCACCTCCAGAGCGAGTTCGTCGTCGTTGATGGCGCTGTCCAAACGCCGGCTACGGATGGCTTCGAGCAGAGTGTGATCCTGAGCCGACCAAAGGGCCAGTCCAGCCAATGGCAGTCCAAAGCGACCAAAGCTGTTTCTGACATACGGCTCGCTTGCGTGCAGCGTTTCGAACAGCCGTGCTGCTAGATCGGGATTCCAACCAGCTATCGCATGCGCCAGCAGCAACCCCAAGTTGTGGACGCCACCAAGACGAGCCTTCGGCAACCCCAAAAAAAGGTCCGCCCAGTCCTCCGCAAGCCCCCTATCTGCTTCAGCAACCTTCTTGAATTCGCTAAAGCGGAAACTGTCCAAGATGATCGCCGCGTCCGCAGCGGTCAGCTTCGCCCTAAAGACGTCGAAAGCTGCATGTGAAAGCCGTTGTTGCTCCTCGAATCTGTCGTTATCGTCCTTGTCATCGCGCATCAGCTCCGTCAGGTCCCTGCGCTCTTCCGGTTGCGCCGAGACGTGATACCGCGCCAGCTCTAGCTTGTCTCCGCACAGCTGGTTTATCTCAATGACGGGCACGGCAACATCCAGCTCAAAGCCGGCCGCTTTCCTGATCGAGGCATCGATACACCGCGCAACCGTGGCGCCCGCATCGCCGCCGAGCCTCTTCGCGGCTTGGCCATAGAGCTCGGGAGCTATGCGGTCAAGCGCATCGCTACTGGCCAGCACTCCAAGATTAGCCGCCTCTAGAATCACATGGGAGCCGTACCACGCTTCGTAACCGCCCTTGCACTCGAGGTTCTTGGCGGACCACCCGCTTTTCACCACCGACTCGATTGTGCGTCGGTCGCCAGCCTTCAAGGCCATGTACAAGGTGAGCGCGCGAACCGTCTCTACTTCGCTCCTCACGAGCTCGGGAATGATTTCGAGAACGCGATCGGACAGGAGAGTATCGGAGTGAGCGCCGAACGCGAGGACGACGATCAATGCGCGCTTGTCCCCGCTAGGGATTGTATCCATCAGCAACGTTTCATACGTTGACTGGTCAAGCGAGTTGGCGATGCTTAGAACAGAAATTAATGGGTTGCCTCCCGCATGCGGCGATAAAAGGGCTTTGACTTGCTCGTCGGCACTCAGCAGCGGAAACGCGGCCAGCAGTAAATACTGCGCTATCAAATGAGGCTCGTCTCCCTTGAGCGCGGCAGCCGCGCTGGCGATGATTCCCGTCTCCACACTAGACGCAACTTCCATAGCTTGTGCGGCGGTTAGAAGCGCATTGTGGTTGCTCATCTCAAAGGTTCCCTGGCGCAACGCCAGCCCTTTCCTGGAGATGACATGGCCGATGAACTCTCGGTGCTTTGCGATAGCCACCAATGGCTCGAATCGTACCAGCCCTGCCCTAGCTTCCGCGAAGTGCATATCTTCGCCGGACGGCCCCATGAACAGGCGAATCTTCGCGACATCGATGTCCGCGTAGCTCTTTGCCGTTTCCGTGATGTTGTCCGGCCTCTGGCTCTCCGGGTCGCAAGGATCGCTCGCACAGTACTTCTCGACGAGGCGCCACCCTTTTATTATTGGCCGATCGGCAGTAAGTTCCAGTAGCAGAGCGTGCTCCTGGGATGCCGCGGCAGGATCTCCCGTCGAACGCAGAAGATTTACGTACGCCCACTTTCCGGTTCGCGATACTCTGTCATCGGCGAACATACTGCCCGCCTCAACTATGGCATCGCGCGCCTCCGTCCAGTCGACGCGATTGAACCGGGCAAGATGGATGAACTCGTCGTAGGGACAGTAGAATCCCATGTTCAGCGCACTGGCAAAGCTCCAGTGGAGCAGCGCCTTAGCGAACGGCGCAACCGGCTTTCCCGCGATCAGCACCAAGGCGAGTTGCGCGAGCGCATCGACATCGCCGTCGTTCCTTATGAGCTCATCCAGCAGCGTCCTTTCGGTCGGTGAAAGCGCAGCGATCTTAGCTTCGATCTCCACCTTCCGCTTGCGCCGTTCCTCCTCCACCTGGCCCGCATCGCCACCGGAGTCGATGGAATACATCCTTGCCTCTGGAGCCAGGGAATAGTGTCCCAACCATGACTGCAGGATCGGAATCATCGCCGTCCATGCAGTGTCGCAGAGTTTCGCGGCTTGCAGCGCAGCCCTCACCCAATCGAAGTTGGATGGATTGTCGCGGGCAAGACAAAGTAGGCGTGCCGCCTGCATGAAAACGTCCGGCCGGCCTTCGACTAGCAGGCAAAACGCCGGAAATTCGTCTCCATTGGGGTTCTGAAGTCCGGCGAAGGCGCACGTGACGGCCGCACCCACCTCAACCGGAACGTCAACGTCAAGGCAAGCAATGGTGAGTGCGGCTAGGACCGTGTCGAAGGTCCGATCGAGGGAGGCGATTGGTTCGATCATCGTCTCGATCGTGGCCGTCAAATCGCGTCCATTGCGCCTAGCCCTGCGCAGTTCATCGACAATCGCGAAGCCCAACGCGAGCGTAAGACCGCTTTCGTCCAGCCGGTATCGGGTCGGATCATCTTCGAGCTGTATGAAGAATCTTCCATCCGAAACCGCCTCAACACCTCCTTCGAAGACTTGAAGGTCGTCAATCTGTTGCCCATCGATCCTCTTCAGAATCTCATTTGCATGCTTCCTGAGGGCGAGAGCGAACTCGTGCGCCGGACGGGGAACCGGGCTATCCCGTTCCCCGTATATACGCATGTGCTCGAACAGCAGCCTGCTGATGCTGAGTTGTTCGAGCTGCCTGATGTGCGATCCCTGCAGCAGTTCCAATGCGATCGCAAGTAGTCTGGGATTGCGCAGCGACGTGGCCACCGTCTCGGGCAGTTCATCTACGCGTATGCCGTGCCCCTCGAGGATCAAGTCGCGTTCGGTCTCTGTCCACTCCGGCACGGTAATCACTACGGTGGATGCAATCAGGCGTCTCTTCACGTGCGCCGAGTAGTGCACGGTGCGCGTGGTGAGCACCAGCTGCCCGCCCATCCTGCCCAACTCGTGGCTCATGTCGTTGGCGATCCGCCCCCAGTCGAGCTGCGGTCGCTGGTTCATCCCGTCGATCACGACCACCAGACGCGGCGAGGCGGGCGTTTCTGCCTTGCGCCACCTGTTGAAGATCCGAAGCCACCGTGTTACAGCGGACTCCGATTTCCTGCCGCCAGTCTGCGCCACAAGCTTGTCGATCAGCGCGCCGATGATATCGCCGACCGCTGCAGCATCGCTGAACTCGTCAGCCGTGAACACCACCATCAACGGCCGGTCCGCTTGCGACAGCCAGCTTTGTGCGAACAACCACGACTTGCCGTTTCCTTCGTCTCCGACGATGACGGCAATTTTTCCGGCTGGCCGGGATGCAAGGAACGGATCCATTTCGGAGACCAGCGACTCCCTCGGCAACGGGTTGCCCAATACCGCGTCGCCGGGGGCCAAGGGTTGCCGGAGATGGCGCTTGGCGTGCTGCTGGCTGCCGAAAACGTCCTCAAGCCAGCGGCGATTGTTGCGCACTGCCAGCGAGGTGCCGATTGTCGGCTCCTGAAGCAACCCACGGATGCGCGCGGCATGTCTAGCAAACCGCTCGTCGTCCTCCACTGCCTTGAGTGATGCCAATGCGTTGGCACGTACTCCGCGCTCGTCTCCTGCCCCGCGGCCGATGAACTCCGCAGTTGCCTCTGCGGCCATCGCCAGGGCGACCGCGAGTGCCGGCAGATCCGCCCTGCTCCAGTCCAGCACAAGCGTGCTGATCCCGTTTCTTTCGCTGATTTCCAGAACGTTGTCCGCAAGTTGGGTACTGACGGACGTCGTCGCGCCAAGTACCCATAGATCGACTCCGCTCCCACCGTCTATCGTCAACTCGGCAATCTTGGTAATGACTTCGTTTTTCGGGATCTTGCGATCGTAGCGTTTTGCCTCGAAGCAGATGGCGTCGTCTTCGTAGGACGACTTGCCATCCATGCCGAACTGCGATCCGCTGCTGGACAGGCGGATCGGCACTCCCGAAATTTCGGCCAGAACAACGGCCAGCAGCCCTTCAAACCCGTCTTCCCCGGTGGCGGGCAGCTTGAGCAGCATGGCTCGCAGAGCCGCGATTGCCTTCTTGTCCAATGGAAAGCCCTAAACTGCGTGGTGTTATCAGCTTGCCCTATTGACTCCCGGTGTTAACGGCAAGCCCGGTTTCCGCCAGCGCCGGCACCGGTGCGCCGCCCTGCGGGCGTCGCCGCACAATGGGTGTGCAACTCTTCTGCTTCGATTTCTTCCGTTTATTCTACAGCTGATCTCCTAGTAGGAGCCATGATCAGTCCTCCTGTGGTGCGGGAGCTGGCTCGATTGCCCCGTCGAACCAGTTGTCGAGTCTTGCCAATGAGACGTTGGAAAGCTCTTGGGTGAAGAGAAGCGCTAAGCGCGTTGTCGGGCGGGAACAGCACACATAGAACAGATTGCGGTTCCTCTCGTACGCATCCTGCTTTCCGGCCGGGACTCCTTCGGCCGACCATTGCAGGAACTGGTCGAAGTTGTACTTATTCCAGCCGCGCCCGAGAACGACCAGAACGTTCTCGAACTCGTCACCCTTCACGCTGTGCTTTGTAGCGAACGGGGTGTGACCGTCGATGAACCTGTCCAGGGCGATGACTTCCTTGTAGGGAACATCCCGCAACTGCCGGATCTGCTGGACCCGGCGCGGTGGCTCCTCCCCTTCCTCGCCATGCCATTCCGCGGCCTCGCTAACCGCGCCGAGCACAGCGTCCGGCGGTCGCGGATGCGCATGCTCGAACATGTAGTCCAGCACTTGGCCTATAGTTCCGTCGAGCCTAATCTTAGTGAGGCCCTCCATCGAGGATGACCATGCGACCTTGTCCGCATGCGAAGAGACGGCAGGCGTCAAGCCGCCTAGCAACGAGAACATCTCCCCGAACCGCTTGTGATGGAAAGCCGTGCATGCGGGCTCAAGCGCGTCGCAAAAGAACGCCATGAGCGGATCTTCCTTCTTGATGAACTGGTCCGTATAGGAAAAGATCTTGGTGATCGAATCGTAGCCCTGCTCCGAAGCGAGAACATTGTGGGTGAGCATGAGAACCTTGGTTCGCTGGGGAGCCACGTCCCAGCCGTCCGATTCCAGCTTCTTGATGAGCGTCGTCAAATAGGCATGGGCGGCCTCGGCGGGGAGATCGCCTTTCCAGTGTCCGCCTCCCGCGCCGGATCGGCGTTCGCCTTGCCAGGCATTGGTGTGGAACGCGATCGCCGAGCCAACGAAACTCTCGTCCTTCACCGCTTGTGGCAGCTCTGGCCTCATCCTGTTTAGGACATCGACTATCTTTGTCGCTGAGCGGAAGTTCGCCTTCTTGCCGATTTCCGTCAGTGCTTCATTGGTGACGTGGCCGCACGTCTTGTCGTAGATGCGTTGCCAGTGGTCGCCGAACAAGCCGATCATCGGGCCGGTCGCGCGTCCGAGCAGGTGCCCGCTCATGCTGGTCATCACCGCAACGTCCGTATCCTGGTACTCGTCTATCAGTACGAACGGGTACTGCTGCGCAAGAAGCGCCTGAAACTTCACGTTCGGGAGCAGCGAAACCATTAGCCCCAGGACGTCGTCATGGTGCAGGGTGACGGTGTCGGTGGTGGCGCGGCGGTGGCCGAGTTCGTATTCGACGATCCGGCTGCCGATTCCGTTTGCCTCGGCCAGCTTCTCGTCCCATTCCGACATTGCCGAGACCAGTGACCTCAGCGCTGGCTGGAATTTCCTGATCAGCGACCAGCAGAACGCATGGATGGTGTCGACGAAGACCAGCGGATTGCTGTCGATACGGCTGTTGATGACGGCCGTGGCCGCATTGGTGTAGGTGATGCAGGCGATGCGTTGGTGGTTCCTGCGCAGCTTGAGGCCCTCGTGTTCGATGAGGTGCTTGAGCGCTTCCACCAACGAATAGGTCTTGCCGGCGCCGGCGCCGGCTTCGAGCAGGAAGTTGCGATGGTCCCGCAAGCACTGTACGACAAGTGCTTCCGCTTCTCGCGCGGCGATCAGCGCGGGGCTCGCTTCGGGTACGGCATTCATGCGACTGCTCCGGCATCGCCCGGTGGCGCGGGCGTAGGCGGCAGGTCGCCTTCAGCGAGCCATGCCAACCCGCTCCGGATGTAGTGCGGGATGTTCCATTCGCCTTTGGACAGGGCATGCTCCAATGCGAATGCGGATTTCTTCAACTCCTTCGCTTCTTCCCAGGCTTGGGCTTCTTTCTCCTGCTCGCTAGGTCCCGGCAACGGGAAGAGCTCAGGGTTTGCCAGCATGAACGCGTCTTCGAAGCTGCGGCCGCAAGGTCCTGCCTCGGTCTCGGGACACTGGTGCGCGAGCCGCATCCGGCCTTTGGTCCTGGCCGCATCATCGACAGCCAGCAGTTCTGCCGGGGTGATGCCGTTGTTATCGTACCAGGACTTCAGGCAGGCATTGCTGGTCTTCTGCCCCTGCGACACCTGGCAGGCGACGAGCTTGCCGGCGCCGTTGGCCTTCACGCTGTCGATGTCGGTAATGACCAAGGTCCGGAGCTCAAGGAAATTGACGAGATCGAAGAAGATATGCGCGTAGGCGCCGCCGACCTCGACGACGGCGAGATACTGGCTGCCAAGCTTCTTTCCCTCTGCGAAATCCTTGTCAAGTATCCGGATGATCTTTGGGAGCAACAGTCTTTCGGTTGTGCCCTCGATCAGGATCGCTTTGTCTGCGAAGAACAGGTCGCACCGGGTGAGGGTCATGTATTGATGCAGGAATGTGCGGTCTGGCTCAGGCTTTCCGGCAAGTCCCTTCCTGAGATCCTTGACCTTGGTGCTGATGATGCCGTTCTTGTCCGCGGAAGCGAGGAAGTACCGGATCGTCTCGAAGTGAGCTTCATTGGCGACATGGGACGAGTGCGTCGAAACGACGAACTGTACGGGCCACGATTCTCCGGTTTCCTTGTTGAACGCCAATGCGATGTCCGCGATCTTCCGGATGAAGACTTCCTGCATCTGCGGATGCAGGTGGACCTCGGGCTCCTCGATGAAAACGAGGTGCACCGAGGGCCTGGGCTCCATCGCAAGATAGAGCTTGAAGAACTCCCTGAGCTGCAAAAGGATCAGGATGATATTGCGCGTTCCCAAGCCGTTGTAGGCCTCGGGAAGATGGATGCCATTGGATCCGGTATACCTGACTTTCGTGTGGTTGGTCAGGAGCTTGGCAACGTCGAGAGTCGTTTCGGTCAGAAGCTTGGGGTCGTTGAGGCCCGGATAGCCAAATAGCGACAATGCGGGAAGCAATTGGTCGAGCTTCTCGTTGAAGTCGTCACCAATCTTGTCTTGGATCGCCTTGACCGCAACCTCGAGTTCCTGGGCGATGGCGTGGCTGTCCGTGTCATCGGTGTTGCTCTTGGCCGTCGAAAAAAGGTTCTCCAGCACCTTGCCGATGACCACGCGCTCTTTCTGGCTCGCGTCATCCAGCCCGCGCTGTGCGCTGATGAAGCCGCCAATGCACAGTTTCTTCAGTGTCGACCTTTCGATGACCTTTTCGTTTGTTTCATCGTTCGGGTCGATGGCGACAAAGGTCGTTTCGTACAGCGACGGAACTCGGTCGCGGAGGAGGCGGAAAAAGCCCGGTCTCGCGTTCTCGTCCGTCTCCGTAAAGTCACCTAACAGTTCGGGCAGCTTCCCGTCCTTGAGCGCGTACCGGACGACGCCTAAGGCTTCCGTGCATTCGGGATCAAGGTCGACGACCAACTCGCTGAGCAAGCCGAGGTGCTCGCCATTTTTATACGAAAAACGAAGCCTGACTTCTATCGAAGGCAAGATCTTCCTTATCTCTATCTCGTCCTCGCCCTTGGCTCTTCGGAGATGAGAATCCCAGAACTGGTCGTAGCAACAGAACGAGAAGTCCTCCAGGGAAAAAGAGGGAGAAGCATCGGACAGAAGGCGCTTCATCACTTCAGTCAAGGATGTCTTGCCGCTGTTATTGCGTCCGACTATGACGGTAGTTCGGTGCTCCAAAAGCAATCTGACGTCGTGCAGCAGTCTGAAGTTCTTGGCTTCGATTTGCTTGAGGTACATGTCCTGCTTCCCCCTGAACCTTGCAATGAGACACGGGATACACCAAGCACCTTGACAGGTCGCGAATCGCTAGTCTTCACACAATAAATGTCCGCTATAGGTCGACAGCTGGCAAGCCCTAACTCCGATAAAATCTCTCTAATTAGCTTATCGAACCATAGACCGGTCCTCGCTGGATGCTCCAGGTAGAGAGCCGCCATGTCCCCGATAAAAGTCCCCTAATCGCTTCCCGGCTACGCTTGCTCTCGAACAAAAAGAGGATATTTCACGATGTCGGCATAAGCCGAGCCTAGAAGCCAGGTCGTCTAGCTCCCACTTTACGCCTCTTCCGCTGAGGGCGGGCGAACATACGGGATGTCCTGCCTGCGGGACGCGCCAAATTGCTGATAGTTGGCTCGGGCTTGTGTGAGGCTGAGGTTGCCATCGCGGCCGCCTAGTACGTCATCAGCATCATCATCTTGACCATCATCCTCCCAAAAGCAAACGGCGCAAATCTTAAATTCCCCTCGCTCGGAAAGCGTCTTGTAGCTACAGAAGGGGCCTGCGGAGTGGAAGGTCTTTGAGCAGCATGACGTAGCAACCCAATAAAATGGATCCCCGGATCCGGTGGAGATGCATCCTGCAGCGTAGATGCCACTCGACGCTTGGGGCAAGACGATCTTTTACAGGCGATACAGACTGCCAACACCGCTCGCCGGCGTCCCGTCAATGCAGTCGGCCATCGGCAACCCCTGCGACCATCCTGCCGCCATGGCTTGAGCATCACGCAACGGATCGGACGCCTTGGCGCGCTCATTGCGAAGACGGCAGGTTTCGGGGTCTTGGGCGAAAAGGCCGCGCGCGAACAGTCTGCCCTGCTCTGCCAGCTTTGTGGTCTTTGGTCCGCGGACTGCGGCGAAGCGCAGCAGTGCTTCATCAAGGCTACCGTCGACACCATCGAGGCACCGCGCCAGATGCCAGGCGTCTTCCAAGGCCTGACAAGCGCCTTGGCCCGAGGTCGGCAGTGGCGCGTGCGCCGCATCGCCGACGAGCAGCACATTTGCTCGGCTCCAGGTGTGCAACGGCTCCACGTCGTGCACGGCGATCAGTTGGATGGAGTGCGCCGGCGTGGCTTCGATGAGGCGGGCGACAGGTTCGGGCCATCCCGCAAACAGATCCATCACGTCCTTGCGCATCTCCGCTGCTGGCGTCGCCTCGGGCAATGGCCGCGCCTGCGCGGCGGCCCAGTACACCAGATCCGTCCGGATCGGGACGCATCCGAAACGGTCGCCAGACCCCCAGTAATCGTGAATTGCGAGGTCGCTGACCAACGTGCCACTTTCATGCGCAACGCCGATCCAGTTCACAAACCCCTGGTAGATGGGCGTGTTGTCCCCGGCAACGAACTTGCGGGCCACCGAGCCCATTCGGCCATCCGCGCCAATGAGAAGATCCGGACAGATGCTCTTGCCGTTCTCGAATCTCGCGACGGCCTTGCCGTTGGCATGCAGGTCGATTGCGACCGCTCGATGCCCGAACTCCACCTGGATACCAGCGCGTGCCACGTGGTCCAGTAATACCCCCTGCAAGTCCCGACGCAGGATGGTATGGGTTGGGTAGCCCATGATGTTGTCCAGCAGCGTGATGTCCAGGCCTCCCAGCGCGTTACCCGCTGCGTCTTTGCGGTGTACCGACAATGGCCGACCGCCCACCGCCCCGACATCCTCCAACAACCCGAGTTCCTGCAGCACAAAGCCCGCGTTCGGCCAAAGCGTCACGCCAGCGCCCATGGTTGCCGGGCCGTTCCGACGTTCATAGACGCGCACGGTGTGCCCCTGCTTATGCAACGCAAGGGCCACGCTCAAGCCTGCGATGCCGCCACCCAGTATTCCGATCTCCATGCCGATGCATCCCGATTCAATTGGTCCAGGCGTGCCGTTGGAGGGCAGCCGTTGGACGGGAGTGCATCTTGGTCCCCACCAATTGCGCAAACTAGCGTGCAAAGATGGCAGGCTTTCATACCCCAGGTGGGATAACGGTGCGCAACAAGCTCGACCTGAATGCAGTCCGCGTCTACGTGGCCGTCGTCGACGAGCAGAGCTTTTCCGGCGCGGGACGCCTGCTGGCCCTGCCGTCGTCCAACGTCAGCCGTCACGTCGCGGCGCTGGAGCGCAGGCTGGGCGTGCGCTTGCTGGAACGCAGCACGCGCCATCTGCGCATGACGGAAGCCGGCAGGCTGGTGTACGAGCGCGCCAAACCAGTACTCGACGCCTTGCTGTCCACGGAGGAGGAGCTCGGCGCAGTACAAGGCGAATTGAAGGGGCCTCTCAGGATGTGCATGCCCAACGAAGCGCCCAGGCTGCTCGCGCCTATCCTTGCCGAGTTCTGCAGTCTTCATCCTGGCATTGAGTTGGAATGCGATACGCGCCTGACCGGCCTGGAGGTGCTGCGGGAAGACATGGACCTCTCCATCGTCTTCCACCGCGGGCGTCAGGATGACAGTGCGTTCATCACCCGCGAACTGGCGACATTGCCCAGCATCGTGGTCGCGTCCCCCGCGCTGTTGGCCCAAACCGGAATGCCGCGCCACGTGCGCGAACTCAAGTCCTTGCCTTGCATCACCACCGTGAGCGCCCTGAAGGGGCAGCCCTGGCAGTTTCTCGATCCTGTGGGCGAGATCGTGAAGGTGCCTGTGCGCAGCCGCTACCGCGTCAACAGCGGGGAACTTGCGGTGGCGGGCGCGCGCCAGGGCCTTGGCTTCGCAATCGTTGCAGCCTACCCATGCCAAGACGATCTTGCCGCGGGCCGGTTGCAGGAAGTGCCGCTGGATCTAAGCCCTGCACCGCTGCAATTGCTTGGTGCCTACAGTCATCGGCATTCGGTCACCGCGCGGGTTCGGGCGTTGCTGGAGTTCATCCAGGTGCGGTTGCAGGGATTCGCGGGCAAGTCAACGTAAGGCCCATCCGCGAACTTCTGTCTTGGCCAACTCCTGCCTTTCGCAGCCGCTAGCTTCCGCCGTGCAAAAGCACACGCGCGCGCTCAACGACAGGATTCCGGCAACTTCTCCAGCAGGCCCGCCACCACTGGCGTCAGCCGGTTCGCGACTTCCGGTGGAATCGCGTCACCCGCCCCCTGCCCGGCTTCGCTACGGGCCTGTTCGCAGGCCTTGACGATCCGCGGGCGCATGCCGGACCACAGCGCCTTGCACTGCCAGCCATCCCGGCCCAGCGGCAGCACGGCGTAGGCGATGGACTGGCATTCCTGCGCGGCGCGTGTGGCCAGCGGCTGGCTGGCATACTCGTGCGGCACGGTGCCCAGCGTCGGTTGGTAGTAGCTGTCGGGGAACGCCGCCGCGTAGCGTTCCGGGTCCAGTTGCAGCGGCAGGCCGGTCGCGGTCAGGTCGAGCGCGCGGCCGCAGGGTGCCGCGGCGGCGATGCGCTGGATCGCTTGGTAGATCGGATGGTCCAGGTCAGGTTCGCGTGCGGTCACCTCGGACGTCGCGGCCAGCACCGGCAGGCGCGCGCGGTTGGCCATCTTGGCCAGTTCACCAGAATGGGCCGGTGCGCAGCGTTCGCGGACGCTGGCCGCGATCAGGAAGGTGGCGTCGCGCGCGAATGCGGGATCGCTTTGCAGCAGTGTGGTGATGCGCTTGTCGGCTGCATCTTCGGACAATGGCGCGATATGAAATGCGGGCACAGTTGGCGGGTGGATCGCCGTGGTCGCAGCAGCATGCGGTGTCGGTGCCCCATGCCCGTGCGTGCGCAATGCCAACAGCACGCCGCCGGCAACGACGACGCCACAGGCGGCGATCGCGATCGCCAAACGCATCGGCGACTTCAGGCGCATCGAACTGCGCACTCAGCCCTGCACCGGAGCGATGGTGGCGTCCTCCGCCTCGTAGGTGGCATTGGCGATATCCGCCTTGAAGTCGGCCAGATGCAGCCGCCCCTGCAGGTGGAACGGGTCCCACAGCTCCGGGACGTCGATCGGGGTGCGCAGGACCACGTGCAGGATCTGGTTCGGCGGCGGCGGTGGCACGTGGATGCAGGCGCCATAGAACGGCACGAACAGCAGTTCGCTGACTTTGCCCTGGTCGTCGCTTTCCAGCGGCACCACGTAGCCGTCCAGGGCGAAGCGCTTGCCTTCCAGGCCCTTCACCACTTGCGACGAACCGAACTGCGCGGCGCGCTGGGTGCCGGAATGGTCGATCGGCATGCCGTTGACCACCGAGGGGCCATCGTCGACCGGCGCTGCCTGATCCGTCACCGCGGCGTCGCCTCGCCACGCCGCGCTGATCCGCGGCGGTGGGCGCTGGTAGATGTCGTTGGCCGGCGCCAGTTGTTCCCAGCGTTCCACTGTGTCCGGGACAGCGTCGGCGGCTGCGGTCGCGTGCGTCGCTGCCGGTGATGGTGTCGGCGTGGCGTCCGACTGCTTCCCGCCATCACCGTGGCAGCCCGCCAGCAGGCACAGCAATCCAGCCAGCAGGAAATGGCGATCAGCCTTTTTCATAGGGATGCAGGCGCGCCTGCTCCATCGTGTAGGCGGTGCCGGCGAGTTCGCCGTGGAGGGTTTCGGCGCGCAGTTGCCCGGTCAGGTAGAACGGGCTGTACATGTCGGGCGGGTCGATCGGGGTGTCCAGGCGCACATGCACGATCTGGTTCGGCGGCGGCGGTGGCACGTGGATGCAGGCGCCGTAGTACGGCACGAACAGGAACTCGCGCACGCGGCCGGCGTCGTCGCTGTCCAGCGGCACCACGTAGCCCGGCAGGCGCACCTTGCGCGCCAGCACGGCGGCCACGGTGTTGTAGGTGCCGGTCTGCGGCATCGCGCGCTTGCCGGTGTGATTGACCGGCGCTTCGTCGCTGTTTTCCAGCGCCTTCAGTTCGGCCGGCGGCAGCATCGCGCTCCAGTCCAGTTCGCGATAGCCGTCGGCGTCGGGCTCGCCCAGTGGCGGGTCGATCGCTGCGTCGCTGGCCGGCGCTGGCTGCGACGCCGCTGTTGCCTGCGCTCTTTTTGGAGCGGCGGGTTGCGGCTGCCGGCCGCAGCCGCACAGCATCGCGAGCGCCAGCAAGGGAAGGATCCAGCGGGTCATGCTCAAACCTCCGGCGACAGGCCATCGGCCAGGGTGCGGCGATAGGCCAGCAGGGCCGGCACGATGCCGGCGAGCACGCCGGCCAGCAGCACGCAGCCGAGCCAGCCCCATTCCGCCGCACTGGGCGCGATACGGTTGAGCGACAGGCCGAAACGGTCGAGCACCCAGCCGCGCGCGAGCCAGCTGGCCGCGGTCACCACCAGCAGTGCCAGCGCGCACGACACCACGGTGACCAGGCCGGCCTCGAACAGCAGCAGCCAGGCGATGTCGCGCGGCCGTGCGCCGACCGCGCGCAGGATCGCCATCTCGCGCCGGCGCTCCTGCAGCGTGGCCACCAGCAGCGCGACCATCGACACCAGGCCGAGCAGCACCACCAGCGAGGCGATCATGCGCAGGGCGCCTTCCGCAGTGCCCAGCGTGCCCCACAGCTGCTGCAGGGTGACGCCCGGCATGATCGCCAGCATCGCTTCGTCCGGGTACTCGTTGATCCGCCGCTGCACCGAGAAGGTGGCGATGCGGGTCTTCAGGCCGAGCATGAAGGCGGTGATGGTGCCCGGGGTCAGGTCCATTGCCCGCGCCTGTGCGGCGCTGACGTGCTGGCCAGGCAGGCGCACGCCGGAATGCCAGTCGATATGGATCGCCTCGATCGCCTGCAGCGACACCAGCACGCTGGAGTCCACCGGCGTGCCGGTGCGGCGCAGGATGCCGACGATCCGGAACGGCTTGTCGGCATGGTTGGCCAGGCTGATGCGCCCGGTGCCGTGGGTGAGCACGATCTCGTCGCCGATGTGGCGGCCGAGCGCGGCGGCGACGTCGGCGCCGATCACCGCATCGTAGAGGTCGTCGAACGCCCTGCCCTGCGCGAACGCCAGGGGATGCTTGGCGCCGTAGTGGTAGTGCTCAAAGAATCCGCTGCTGGTGCCGACCACCCGGTAGCCGCGGTAGGAATCGCCCAGGGACAGCGGCACCGCCCACTTCACTTCGGGCATCGCGCTCAGGTCCTGGTAGCTCTTCCACGACACGTTGTTGGTGGCATCGCCGATGTGGAACACCGAGTACAGCAACAGATTCACCGGGCCCGAGCGCGCGCCGACGATCAAGTCGGTGCCCGAGACGGTACTGGCGAAGCCTTCGTGCGCCTGGGTGCGGATCCGCTCCACGCCCAGCAGCAGGGTCACGCTCAGGGTGATCACCAAGACCGTCAATGCAACGCCCAGGCGCCGGCTGCGCAGGCTGGCCAGGGCCAGCTTGAACAAGGTCATCATGCACCTCCCACGCTGGCGCGGTTGAGCGTAGCCAGGTCGGTCTGGGCGTCGAACAGCGGTGCGATCGACGGATCGTGGCTGACCACGATCGAACTGGTGCCGCCCTGCCGGCATTCGGCGAACAGCAACTGCAGGAAGGCCTGGGCCGCGACCGGGTCGAGTGCGGAGGTGGGTTCGTCGGCGAGCAGCAACGGTGGCCGCGCAATCAACGCGCGTGCGGCGGCCACGCGTTGCTGCTGGCCGACGCTGAGGCGGCCGGCCGATCGCGACCACAGTGCCGCCACGTCCAGGCCCAGCGCGACCATCAGCCGCTCGATCTCGGTGTCCAGCGCCTGTGTGCCTCGTGCCAGCCGGCCGCGGCGCGCCGAGAACTGCAGGCCCAGGGCAATGTTGTCGCGGGTGCTCAGGAACGGCAGCAGGTTGAATTGCTGGAACACCACGCCGCAGTGGTCGGCACGGAAGCGATCGCGTGCGGCCTTGCGCAACGCAGCCAGATCCTGCCCGGCCACGCGCACGCAGCCGGCAGTGGGTTGCAGCACGCCGGCGATCAACGCCAGCAAGGTGCTCTTGCCCGATCCGCTGGCACCGCGCAACAACAGCTGTTGCCCACGCGGCAGCGCAAACGATGCGATGTCCAGCACCGGTGCGGCGGCGCCGGGATAGCCGAAGCGCACTTCGGTCAGTTCGACGACGTGGTGCTGGTTCATTGCGGCAGCTTCACCCGGGTCTGCCCGGGCACGACCTCGGTGCGGCCCTGGCCGGCCGCGTTGGCGACGTCCACCACCGTCGTGTGCAGCCCTGGGAATCGCTGCGGCAGCAGCACCTGCAGGTGGTCGAGCCGCGTCGGCTGCGCGCAGTTGAACGCGTAATGGGCGTGGAACTCGGCATGGCTATGGCCGGGTTCGTCCGGATCGGCCATCGCCACGTCGTAGCCCTCGGTGGTGACCTGCGCGCTGCGCAGCGAACAGGCCGCCGCGACCGGGAACTGCAGCCAGTCGACACCGCGCAGGATGGCGATCGCCGCCTCCAGGTGCTTGCGCTCGCCGGCATCGCGCGCCGGATGTTCGAAATCGAGGATGCCGATGCCGGGCGCACTGAGCCGCACGTCCACGGCGGTGCCATCGACGGCGATCTCCAGGTTGGCCTGGCCGTGCACGTGCGGGCCGTGGTGACGGATCGCAGCGATGGCTGGCGAACTGGCGGAGAGGAGCAACAGGATCAGGGGAATGCCAGGTCGCATATGCAGCGCATCGGTTGAGTTACACTATAACATTAGTGAACAATCGAGCGTGGGTGCAAGCCTGGCGCTGCCGTCAGTCAGCCCCGGTTCGCCTGCGGCCACGTTTGACGTGCATCGCTCAGCGGGCATAGGCCGGGCCGGGCGCCGAACTTCAAGGACCTTCATGTCTTCTTCCATCATTCCCGACAGCTACACCGCCTGGCGCCACTGCATCGAGGTCGACTGCGGCTTGCGTCTGGATCCCGCCTACATCGCGCAGCGCATTGCCGCGCTCAACGACCCCGCCGACCATCACACCCAGCAGTTCGTGCGCTGCTGGGGCGAGTCGCATCGCCAGCAGGTGCTGCAGTGGTTTGCGCAGGCGCAGGCCGCATTCGCAAACGGTCGCGCGTAAAGCTTCCGGCGCGGCAGGACGCGGCCGCGGTTGCCGTCGGACGGCGATGCATTCCTTCTGCAAACGCGGCACGGCCGGGGCGTGCTGGACGCCGCGCGGCGCGACATGGCGACGCCCTGATCCAATCAGGACCGTGAGTGGTCAAGCGATGAAGGTCGGCCGCGGCCTGCGTGCGCATTGGTGGCGCGCTCTGCCTTGAAGCGCTGACGCCCCTGGACGGGAACGCCAACTTAGCCGGAACCACCTCACTGACACGTGCGCTACAAGGCAGGCTGCCAAGCTACGACAGCTGCCGGTAGCATGCACGCGCATCGCCGCCCGGCATCCACCTCCCACGCTCCCGCAAGGACACCCAACGTGCCTCTCGCTTCCATCGCCAGCGCGCATCCCGCGCGCCGCTTCCTGTCCGCCGCCATGGCCTGCCTGCTGCTGTCGGCAGCCACCGGCGCCGAGGCCCGGCCGCAGCCCTCGCAGTTCCAGATCGTCGAGAGCGTGCCAGAGGCCAGCGTCTACGGCGAACCCGGCGTGCCGCGCACCCAGCAGACCTGGCTGGCGATGATCAACGGGGCCAGGCAGCGCATCGACATCGCCGCGTTCTACATCTCCGAGAAGCCCGGCACCGGCCTGACGCCGGTACTGGACGCACTGGCAGCCCGCGCCCGCGCCGGGGTGGCGGTCCACCTGCTGGTCGACCACACCTTCCTGGCCAAGAACCCGGACAGCGTCGCTTGGCTGGGCAAGGTGCCGGGTATCACCGTGCGGGTGCTGCCGGTCGATACGCTGACCGGCGGCGTGCTGCACGCCAAGTACATGATTGTCGACGACGCCAGCGTGTTCGTCGGCAGCCAGAACTGGGATTGGCGGGCGCTGGAGCAGATCCATGAGATCGGCGCGCGCATCGATGACGCGCGCTTCGCCAAGACCTTCGCCGCGAGCTTCGACTACAGCTGGCGCCTGGCCGACGAAGGCAATCTGGCCAAGGCGCAGGCGCGCGGCGTGCAGCCACCGGACTTCGTTCCGGTCACCGCCACCGATCCGGTGCTGCTGGATGCCGGCAGCGCCGCGCCGCTGGTCGCCTTCCCCGCCTTCAGCCCGCCGGCGCTGCAGCCGGCGTGGGTCAGCGACGAGGAGCCGGCGCTGGTCGAGATGATCCGCGCCAGCCAGCATGCGCTGCGCATCCAGGTGATGACGCTCTCGGCGATCCGCAGCTTCGGGCCCAAGGGCTGGTGGGCGCCGGTCGACAGCGCCATCCGCGACGCCGCCGCCCGCGGCGTGCAGGTGCACATCATCGTCGCCGACTGGGCGCTGCGCGAACCGATGCAGGCCTATCTGAAGAGCCTGGCCGCGCTGCCGAACATCGCGGTGAAGTTCAGTCGCCTGCCGCCGGCGCCGCAGGGCTTCATTCCGTATGCGCGGGTCGAGCACGCCAAGTACGCGGTGACCGACGACCGCAGCAGCGTGATCGGCACCGGCAACTGGGAATGGAGCTACTTCAATACCGCGGTGGACGCCTCGGTATTCGTCAAGGGCAAGGGGCCGGCCGAGACGCTGACGCGCATCTTCGACCGCGACTGGAACGGCCCTTACGTCACCACGCTGCAGCCTGGGCAGAACTACGAGGCGCCGCGGACTGAGTAGCCTTTGCTGTCGCGTTGGCCGCACGCACCTTCAGGGTTGGCAGTTCTTCGCCCACTGCGCGCTTCATCGCGTCTCGGCAGGAGCGCGCAGCCAAGACCGAAATGCACCTTGGGTGCGCGGGTGGCACCGCGGCATCTGCCGCGGCCGTCCCTACGAAGCCTTAACCAGCGCTCCCTATCCTAGCTCCGCGCTGGGGGGCGGCCGCGGCGCCGGGCATTGCCGCACGCGCCGCAACGCACGCCTCCCACCGCGTACGGACATCAAAACAAGGAGACGCCATGAAGACGCTGCACGCACTCGTGTTCGCAGGAAGCTTGTTGGGCCTTGCCTCGCCGGCTTTCGCCGCGGTCGCCAATCTCACCAACAGCGCCGACGGTGCCAACCGCGACGCCGGCATCGCCGCGGTCAAGAAGAAGTTGCAGGACGCCTGCACCGAACGCAAGGGCAAGCCGGACCCCAACTCGTTCGAGGTGGTGTTCGAAAAGACCAGCCAGAATCCGGACGTCCCAAAGCCGTACTACGTGGATGGAAAGATGAAGTGCGATATTCCGTAGCTGTGAGTTGGATGTGAGGTGACTCACGCCCACATGCGTTTGAATGCGAACGAGGCCCCGCTTGCGGGGTCTTGTTTTTTGCGCATGCGCCGAGCACACACGCGGCTTCACCTACCAATAAATCCCGACGGCAGCTCCACCGACGGTCTGCAACGCAAATAATTGCGATCGCGGTCCAGCGCCTGCTCCCAGCCGTTGCCCACTTTGCGGATCACGCGCCCTTCCGAGCAGGAAACGCCGGCGGCCCGCGCTTCGGCAGTGCCCAGTGCAGGAATGTCGAGTTGGATCTGGGACGGCCGCGGACGGCCGAAGTTATGGGCAAAGTTGTCCTGCATGGAGAAGTCCACCTGTTCGCAATAGGCATGCGTCCAGGGACGAGGATCGTTTGCCAGCAGCTTGCGGCAATCCAGGCGTGGAATCGGGGCGACGTTGCGCTGCGGATTCACACGCTCGACGCCCCGTCCGACCGCCGAGCGCGTTTGCGCGAATGCCGTGGTCGAGACGGCGATGAGGAGCAACCCTGCTGCTGCCCGTTGAATGACGTCCATGATCCCCCCTGTGCGGAGAGCTTAGCGATGCCTAGTCCATGTCGCTTAGACAAAATTGCGTGCAGCACCTATGGGCATCCAGCGCAGTTGCAGACAATAGCGCCAGGCCCCGGCAGAGTACCGCCGCGTTCGCTCAGGACGCCCGATCAGCCAACAGCAGCGGCGACACGGTCGCGCGTTGCACCATCACGCACTGGTCGGCGATGGCGGTCAGGCCGAGGCGGTGCGAGACCGCGACCAGGGCCGTCTGCGGCAGCCGCCGCCGCAACGTGCTCAGGACCTGCTGTTCGGCGACGGCGTCGAGGGCGCTGGTGGCTTCGTCGAGCAAGGCGACGCGCGGTTGCCGCAGCAGCACCTGGGCGAGCAGCAGCCGCTGCAGTTCGCCGCCGGACAGGCGCGCGCCGGCGCCGTGCGCGGCGGTGTCCAGGCCGGCGCCGCCCTGCAGGCGCGCGGCCAGGCCGACGTCGCGCAGGGCTTCCCACATCGCGGCCTCTCCCGCGCTCGGTGCTGCCCAGGCCAGGCAGTGCCGCACGCTGTGCTGCCAGGGCCGCACGCCCTGGGCGACATAGGCCAAGGGCTGCAGCGCCGCGCGGTAGCCGGCGAAGTCGAGCGCACGGCCGTCGCAGTGCGCGGCGAACTGCGGTGGCGCGACCATGCCGGCCAGCGCGTCCATCAGGCTGCTCTTGCCGACGCCGGATGGGCCGCTGATCAGGGTCAGCGTGCCTGGCGCGAGGACCAGACCGGTCAAGGCGACCGCGGCCAGCGGCGGTGCCAGGCCGATGCGTGCGATCTGGATCGGCGCCGTCGCTTCTGTCGCTGCACTGGGCTGCGCCGCCACGGTGCCAAGTGGTGTTGGCAGCGTGCCGAGCGCGACGTAGCGCTGCCACAATTCCAGCGCAGGCGCGGCCGAGCGCAGTTGCTGCACGCTCTGCCGGGTCGAGACCAGGTACGGCAGCAGCCGTCCCAGCAGCAGGCCGACGGTAATCAGCGCGCCGCGGTCGATGCCGTGCCACACCCCGGCCAGCAGCATGATCGCGGCGATGGCCGCCACCGCCGCCAGTTCCAGCAACAGGCGGCCGGAGGCGACCAGCGCCTGCTGGCGCGCGTAGCCATAGGCGAGCCGACCGGCGATCGCCTCGTAGGCTTCCTGCTCGCGCGCCTCGCGGGTGAACGAGCGCACGTGGCGCAGGCGCCGCGGGAAATCCTCGCTGAGCCAGAACAGCCGGGTCATGTCGGCGACGTACTGGCGGCTGACCCGGGCCTGTTCGTGGCCGGCGATGCGGAACGCGAGCAGGCCCAGCGCCAGCAGCGGCGGCAGTGCCAGCACCAGCATCGGCGAGACCAGGAACGCCGCGGCCAGGCTCACCGCCGCGGTGATCGCCGCCACCAGCAGCTGCAGCAGCGCGCTGAAGCCCTGCACCACGATCTCGACGTTGTAGGTGAGCAGGTTGGCGATTTCCGCCGAGCTGGCGTCGGCCAGGGCCGGCAGCGGCGCCTGCAGCAGCCGCGCATGCACCTGCCGGCGCAGGTCCAGCGCGTGGCGGCTGGCCAGGTCCGCGGCCAGTCGTGTGCCCCACCAACGCAGCAGGGCGAAGCCGCTGCTGGCGGCGACGAACAGCAGGGTCTGCGCGAGGAAACCGGTCGGCAACGGCAAGGCGTGGCCGGCCAGGGTCAGCACGTGGCCGGGTTGCACCAGCGGCACCAGCGCGACCGCGGCCAGCGCGCCGGCCAGTGCGCCGAGCAGCGACAGCAGCACGTACCCAGCAATGCGCAGGCGCTCGCCGCGGCCGAGCACGGCGACGAAGGCGCGCAGCAAGCGCGATGCCGGCTCCGGGCGTGCGCTCATCGGTGGGTGTCCATGCGGCGGATCATCGACGCGGTGCGCCGTCCCCACTCCCCTGCGTCGGCGATGCGCGTCGTCGGCATCGTCACGTCCAGCAAGGGATCAGGCCAACAGTGTCTGCACCGCATCGACCGAGGCCTCCGGATGCGTGCCGCGCTGCAGTTCGTACACGCCCAGCCGCTGCAACTGGCGCGCGAACAACGGCCAGTGCGGCTGGCCCGCGGCATAGGGCTGGTCTGCGGCCAGGCGTGCCGCCACGTCCGCGTCGGGCAGCGGCTGCAGCAGCCGCTGCGGATCGGCGGCCATGGTGGACGAGACGAACACGGCCGCGGCCAGCCGCAACGGCGCCTGTGCCAGGCGCCCCTCGCCCTGGCGGATGTCCACCTCGTGCTTCAGCGCGCCGCTGCGGCGGCGGATCATCGGCGCCGCGGCGATCCAGGCGCGGGTATGCGCATCAAGCAGGTGCAACAGTTCCGGCCGCAGATGCAGGAAGTTGCCGATGCCGGTGGCGAGCAGGTATTGCGGGGCGACGAACAGCGCGTCCTCGGCAAGGAACTCCAGCCCACGCAGCAGGCTGTGCAGCGCCAGGGTCGACTTGCCGGCGCCGCTGCCGCCAAGCAGCAGCACGCCGCGGCCATCGCGGCCGACGCAGGCGCCGTGCAGCGGCACCAGGCGCATGCCGTGCGCGGCAAGCACGAACACGGCGAACTCGATCAGCTCGTAACGCACGTGGTAGGCGTGCGCGAGCATGTCCTCGGACACCACGATCAATGCCCTGCGCTGCTCGGGCACCAGCACGACGTAGTTGTGCGCATCGATCACCCCGCTCAGCACACCCGCGCCGGAATGGGTCTGTACCGGCGGCGGCTCCATTGCCAGCGCGTAGGGCGCGTCGCCGCGGTCCACCAGGGTCAGCTCGATGCGGAATGCGGCGCTCTCCGGCAGGCGATGCGCCGGCACCGCCCCGAATGCCGCTTCCACCAACGCCAGCAGCGCCGGACTGTTGCTCTCGAAGTGGAAGCGGCCGCCGAGCAGTTGCTTGCTGAGCGTGTGCGGGCGCCGCAGCCGGGTGTGGAACGGATCGCAGGCACCGCCCGCGGTGGCGACAGGCGTGGCGTGGTCGCTTGTTTCCACCTCCAGAACACGCACGGTCGATCGCTGCATCGGAGAAGAGTCGCTTGGGTGAATGCAGCGTGGGTGCGCCTGCCACGGCCAAAGGTTGCGCGGGCGATGCCGGTGTTTCGCGCAACCAAACGCCGCAGCCACGGCACCTACCGCCACGGCCACCTGCGCGCGGCCATCGCTGCATGCGCCCCTCCCCCGCGGCGCCGAATGAGACCTTTCGCCGATGCTCAAGATCCAGGTCAGCCACTCCTACTTCCTGCGCTACGACCCCAAGCAATGGGAACGCGGCAAGCCGTACCCGCCGCTGGCCACGCTGCAGGTGGCTTCGCTGCTGCGCCAGCACGGACACCAGGTGACGCTGTTCGACGCGATGCTCGCCGAGGGCGTGGAGGACTACGACCATGCCGTCCGCACGCAGCGGCCGGACCTGGTGGTGTTCTACGAGGACAACTTCAACTTCCTCACCAAGATGTGCCTGAGCCGGATGCGCGAGGCCGCGTGCCGGATGATCGCCGAGGCGCGCGCCGGCGGCAGCCGGGTGATCGTCGCCGGCTCCGATGCATCGGACCATCCGGAGGCGTTTCTCGCTGCCGGCGCCGACGCGGTATTGATCGGCGAAGGCATCGCGGCCTTGCTGGAACTGGTGGCGCGCCTGCAGGCGGAACCGGACATCGACCCGGCGCGCTGGGTGGCCGGCATCGCCGAGGTGGCCAGCGCGGCGATGCCGCAGCTCAAGCGCGCACAGATCGGCGCGCGGCCGCCGGATCCGCGGCTGTCGGTAACGGCGGCCTGGGACCTGCTGGACATCGCGCGCTACCGCGCGTTCTGGCAGCAGCAACACGGCCATTTCAGCCTGAACATGGCTGCATCGCGCGGTTGCCCGTTCCGCTGCAACTGGTGCGCCAAGCCGATCTGGGGCAATCACTACAAGCGCCGCGAGGCGCAGGACGTGGCCGCGGAGATGACCCAGCTCAAGCGCAACTTCGCGCCCGACCATGTGTGGATGGCCGACGATATCTTCGGCTTCCACATCGACTGGGTGGAGGACTTCGCCGACGCGCTGGCCGCCGCCGACGGCACGGTGCCCTTCACCATCCAGACCCGCGCCGACCTGTGCAGCGAGCGCATGACCGCGGCCCTGGCGCGGGCCGGCTGCCGCGAAGCCTGGATCGGCGCGGAGAGCGGCAGCCAGCGCATCCTCGACAAGATGACCAAGGGCACCGACGTGGATGGCGTGATTGCCGCGCGCCAGCGGCTGGGCGCGCAGGGCATCCGCGTCGGCTTCTTCCTGCAGCTGGGTTACCTGGACGAGCAACTCGACGACATCCTCGCCACGCGCCGGCTGGTGGCGCAGGCGCGCCCGGACGACATCGGCGTCAGCGTGTCCTATCCCCTGCCCGGCACCGTGTTCTATCAACAGGTCAAGGACCAGCTCGGGCGCAAGACGCACTGGCAGGACAGCGACGACCTGGCGATGATGTTCCGCGGTGCCTACGACTCGGCGTTCTATCGCCAGGTGCGCGATCTGCTGCACCGGCAGGTGGACCTGCAATGCCGCGAGGATGCGTGCCCGGCGCTGGCGCACGCGCAGGACTGGGCAGCGCTGGAAGCCGACTGGGCGGCGCTGATCGCGCGCGAGGCGCAGCACCGGACCGAGGCGCCACCAGTGCCGGCAGCCGAGGCCGTCGCCGCCGGTAGCGGCCGCCGCATTCCCCTGGTGCAGCGCGCATGAGCGACCTGACGACGCCGCCGAATCCGGCCATGGCGGCCGACCTGCCGACAGCGGCACCCGCGGCGACGCCGGCGCATCTGCCGCTGCGGCGCATCGGCCGTGGCCTGCGCCTGGTCACCGAAACCCTGGCGCACGAGCTGGCACGCCCTGGTGCGGCGATGCCGGACTGGAGCGGTCTGCATTGGCAACTGGCCGCAGCGGCGGCTGTCGCGCACGGCGTAGCGCCATTGCTGAGCCAGCGCTCGCAGTGGCCGGACCGACCATGGCGCGCGTTCCTGGACGGGCAACGCGAGCACGTGGCGCATCGCTACCAGCGCATCGCCGCGCTGCTGCAGCGGATCGACGCCCTGGCGCAGACCGCCGGCCTGGCGATCGTGCCGCTGAAGGGCGCGGCGCTGCATGCGCTAGGCCTCTATCGGCCCGGCGACCGTCCGATGGCCGACATCGACCTGCTGGTACGCCCCAAGGACGCCGAGCGCGCCGCCACGCTGCTCGCCGCGCTGGGCTACGTGGCCGAGTTCGTGCAGTGGAAGCACCAGACATTCCGCCCGGCGCAGGCGCAGGCCGTGCCGGCACTGGGCGAGCACCGCGACGCCCCGATCAATATCGAACTGCACGTGCGCATCCAGGAGCGCCTGCCGCTGCGCACCGTCGACCTCGGCGTGCAGATCCTGCCGCACGACGGCAAGCCCGGCCTGAATCCCTACCCGAGCAACGGCGCGCTGATGCGCCACCTGCTGCTGCACGCGGCCGGCGGGCTGTGCAGCCGCAGCCTGCGGCTGATGCACCTGCACGACCTGGCCCTGCTCGCGCCGCGCATGCGCGCCAGCGACTGGCACGTGCTGACCGGCGCCGATGCCTGGTGGGCATGGCCGCCGCTGCGGCTGATGCTGCACTACTACCGCGCCGCGATTCCGTCGGCGGTACTGAAGCAACTGCGTGCGCAATGCCCGCCGCTGCTGCGGCTGCGCGCGCGCGGGCTGGACCTGACCGCGGCGTCGTGCTCGCAATTGTGGCTGCCGGCACTGCCGGGCATCGAGTGGGCACGCTCTGGTCGCGAGGTGCTGGACTATCTGCGCCAGCGCCTGCAGCCCTCGGCGGAAAGCCGGCAGGAACGCGCCGAGATGATCCGCACCCAGTTGTGGTTGCAGGGCCAGGACTGGGTGCGCCTGCCGCAGCGTCGCCGTGTGCTGCAGCGGCTGCTGCGGCCGGTGCCGCGGATGGACACGCTGTACGCGGTGCGGACCGCGCTGCAGGGCTATGCGCCATCTTCTGACTGACGCACACCCTGATAGAACCGTTGTAGGAGCGGCTTCAGCCGCGACAGCCATTGCCGGGAACGCGTGTCGCGGCTGAAGCCGCTCCTACGACAAGACACGATTCCGCCTTAAAGGCGAAGCGCCGAAACGCCGCGCCACACCTCAACCATTCTGCGCCGCGCGCCGCCCATCGGCGTTGCGCGGTGCGCAGAGCCGATGGTAGAGCGCGGTGAAGCTGCGCACGCTGTAGTCGGCGTCTTCCCGCACCGCGCGGCATTGCGCCGCCCAGGCCAGGCGCAGGCGCAGTTCGTCGTCGCTGAGCACCTGCCGGAGTGCATCGGCCAGCCCGGCCCAGTCGCCGACCGGCACCGCCAGCGCCGCCGAGGGCGCCCACTCCTGCAGATGCCCGACCGCGGTGCCCACGGTCGGCACCCCGGCCACCGCCGCTTCCAGCAGCACCAGCGGCCCGGCTTCGTGCAGCGACGACAGCACCAGCAGATCCGCCGCCTCCACCAGCGGCCGCAGTTCGCGCTGGGTCTTGAAGCCGAGGAAGCGCACCCGCTCGCCCAGGCCCAGCGTGGCGACCAGGCGCTGCATCGCGCCGTCGAGGGTGTCCACGCCGACCAGGTCGATACGGAAGTCGACGTCGGTGCGGGCCAGCGCGGCGAGTGCGCGCAACAGGGTCGTCTGGTCCTTGACCGGGTTGAGGCTGGCCACGTGCAGCAGCCGCGCCGGTCCGTCGCCGCGCGCACGCGGCGGGCGCGGCGGCCAGGCGCGCAGGTCGACGCCCAGCGGCACGCGTTCGGCGGCGATGCCCAATGCCTGCAGGCTGTCGAGGATCGGCGCGCTGGCGGCGGTCACCGCGCTCGCCAGACGCAACACCAATGCCTCGCGCAGCCGCCCCTGCCATTTGCGCCGGCCGCCGTAACCGATCGCGTGCAGTGCGACCAGCTCGCCGCCGGCGATGTGCACCAGGCTCGGCCGCCGCAGCCAGCGCGCCGCCGCCACCGCGATCAGGCTGCAGTGGCCGGAGAACAGCGACTGCACCAGGTCGAACGGCGTGCGGCGGTGCTCGGCGCGGATCGCCGCGATGGCGCGCCAGCGCGTGCGCGCCGCGCCGATGTTGTGGATGCGCGCGCCAAGCAGGTCCCATTGCGCCGGCTGCGGTTCCTGGTGCAGCACGAACACGTGCAGGTCGTGCACGCGCGCCAGGCGTTCGATCAGGCTCAGGAAGGCCGGAATCACCCGGTACTCGCCGCTGCGGTCGACGCCGCCCGGCACCACCAGGGCCAGCTTCATGCCGTGCTCCGCGACGTGGCGCCAAGCAGTTGCGCATAGGCACGCGCCCAACGCCGCCCGACCGCTGCGAACGACAGTTGCGCATCGAAATGCGCACGTACCAACGCCCGCGACGGTCCGTCGCGCGATGTCTGCAGCAGCGCGGCCGCCAGGCGTTCGGCGTCGCCGCAAGGCCATAGCGCGCCGACCCGGCCGCCATCGCTGAGCGCACGGAACGCCGGGATGTCGGTCAACACCGGCACCGCACCGCAGGCATAGGCCTCCAGCGCGGCGTAGCCGCAGCTCTCGCCCAGGCTGCCCGACACGAACAGGTCGGCCGCGCGCATCAGGGTCTGGATCTGCGCGTGCTCCACCCGGCCCAGCAAGTGCACGCGGCCGGCCAGGCGCGGATCGGCCTGGATGCGCTGCTGCACCATCGGCAGCAGCGGCGCATCGCTGAACGCGCAGAACAGCTGCATGCCGGGCAACTGCACGCTGACGCGGGCCACGCCGTCGAGCACGGTGAGCGGATCCTTGCCCTCGCTCAGATGGCCGACCCACAGCACGCAGGGCGCGCCATGCAATCCGCTGTCGCGCCGCGCCTGGTCGCGCTCGCCGGGAGTGAAGCGGCAACTGGATTCGGGGATGGCGAACAGGCGCGTGGAGCCGGCGAACAGCCCGGCACCGACGAAGCCGCGCGCCAGGTCCAGCGAGGTGAAGGCGATGCCGGCGGCGGCCGCGTACCAGCGCCGCCACTGCGGCCGCCGCCACCAGCGCGGCGGACGGTTGGCGTGGTCCTGCAGCAGGATCGGCCGCGACGGCCGCCAGCGTGCCAGCGTCGCCGCCTCGCGCGCGAACTGCAGGCCGTGCACGTGAACCACGTCGGCCTCGAGCTCGGCCAGCAACGCGGCGATGCGGCGCAGATGGCGCCGGCGCCCCGCATCGGTACGCCGCACGAAATGGTAGTTCACGCCGTTGCGCTGCAGCTGCGCATCGACCGCGGCGGCCTGGATCACCGAGACCCGGGTGCCGGCGCTGGCCACCGCCTCGGCGATGTCGGCCAGCGATGGCCACAGCACGAAGGCCTGCTCCGACGTCACGCCGTCCGGCAGCGGCACGAAGTTGACTTGCACGGCATGCACGGCGCGGGCAGCGTTGCCGGCCATGCTAGATCCCGGACACTTGCGGCCGGTGCAGGCGCACCAGCCGGTTGGCGAGGTTCAGTTCCCATGGCCGGTCGTAGCGCCGGTAGCGGTAGCGCCACGCGGCCAGTGCGCTGAGGCCGCGCTTGGCCCAGCCCGGCGAGCGCTGGTCCTGGGCGGTGGGATAGCGGCAGCCGAGCACGGTGACGAAATCGCGGATGCGCTGGCGCAGCGCATCGTTGAGCCAGGGCGCATCGGCGTGGCAGGCATAGTCCACCCACTGCGGCTGCGCCCACTCCTCCGGCGTGCGCGGGAACTGCACCGGCACGCCGTGGCGGTCGAGCAAAGGTATGCTGGGGCGGCGGCCACGATCCTTCTCGTGGCGGCTGCTCTCCGGCAGCGGCGTGTACACGTAGACGATGATCTCCGACTGTGGGTTGATCCGCTTCAGTTCGCGGATGAACTCGAAGGTCTGCTCGGTCTCGCGCTCGCTGTCCTGCGGCGGCGCAACCATGAACGACAGTTCCGGGATCACCCCGTTGCGCCGGCAAAGCTCGGCCACTTCCAGGGTCTGGTCCGGCCGCGTGCCCTTGCGGATCTCCTTGAGCATCGCCCCGCTCGGCGACTCCGCGCCGATGTAGGCCATGCGCAGGCGGCTCTTGCGCACCAGCTTCCAGGTGCTCTCGGAGAGGTTGAGCAACGCGTCAGCGCGCGCGTAGCACCACCACGGCAGTTCCAGCTTCGCCATCACCTCCAGCAGCGGGATCATGTCGGCTTCGCGGTCGAAGAAGTTGTGGTCGAAGAACTGGATCGAGTCGGCGCCCAGACCGTATTTCAGATAGCCCAGCTCGCGCTCCAGGCGTGCCGCCGTGGGCAAGGCGGTGGCGCCGCCGAACATCGCCGCCACCCCGCAGAAGGTGCAGCGGAAACGGCAGCCCAGCGCAGCCTGGTGCGAGGCGGTGCGATTGCCGAGGAAGGTGCGGCCGAGGTAGCGGCGCGGCTCGCCGAGCTTTTCGTACGGCAGCGACGGCAGCGCGTCGCCGCGCTGGAAGGCGCGGTTGCGGTTGTGCACCACGGTGCCGTCGTTCTTCCAGGACAGTCCATCGACCTGCGCCAGCGTCGGCCCCTCGCCGCGCAAGGCGGCCAGCAGTTCCGGCAAGGTGTCCTCGCCCTGCGCGCGGATCGCGTAGTCCACGTACGGCGCGGCCAACGCGGTGTCCGGGTACAGCGTGGGAAAATAGCCGCCCCAGACGATCGGCAGCGCCGGGAAGCGCGCGCGGATGGCCTGCGACAGCGCGATCGACGGCGCCAGTTGCGGCCCGCCCATCACGCTGATGCCGACCGCATCGTAGTGCTGTTCCTGCAGCGCCTGCAGGCTGCGGTCGATGAAGTCGCGGTCGACGTTGCCGTCGATGATGCGGCTGTCGCCGTGGCGGTCCAGCGCCGCCGCCAGGTTCAGCAGCGACAGCGGAAAGCGGGCGCTGGACGGCTTGGTGATGGTGGGATTGACCAGCAGCGTATTGGGTGTGGAGGACATACGGGGCGAACGCAGGACGGGAGTCACGGCAAACGCCGCAGCCGCAGCACCAGGGCCACCGGCACCTGCAACGCAGCGGGATCGAAATGGGCGCCGGCGGGAATGTCCGCCGGGTCGAGCATCGGTTCGCTGACCGCGTCGATGGCCAACCCGAGCGCGGCGCAGGCGGCGTGCCAGTGGCTGTACAGGTGCTGGGTGTGGCGCACCGCGTAGCGCTGGCCGCCGGCCTTGAAGTCGCGGCGCCAGCCCAGCGCCGGGCCGATCGGGTGCACGTCGCTGCACAGTACCCAGCCGCCGGGCCGGGTGACGCGGCGCAGCTCGGCCAGGGCCGGCGGCAACTGCGGCAGATGCCCCAGCGCCAGCGCGCAGAGGCTCAGGTCGACGCTGGCATCGGCAAGCGGCAAAGCCTCCAGGCTGCCTTCGCGCAGCGTGTAGCGGCCGGCATCGACGTCGCCAAGTTCCTGCGCGGCGCGTGCCAGCATCTGCGGCGACAGGTCCACGCCGGTGACGTACTCGGCGCCACGCTGCAGCGCATGCAGCAGGTAGCGTCCGCTGCCGCAGCCGGCATCAAGCACGTGCTGGCCGCGCAACGAGGGTGGCAGCAAGGCCAGCATGGCGCGCTGCTCGGCCTGCATCACCGGGTTGTGTGCCTGCGCCGGGTAGCTGCCCGCCCACAGCGCGTAGGCGGCGAGCGGATCGAGGGTCGGGACGGCGCTCATGCGTGGCATTCCTGCGACAGGTGCGTCAGGCGTGAACGCGGCGGTGCAACCTGGCATTCCAGGCCGGGCTCCAACGCAAGCAGCGCGGGGTCGGCCAGCTCTGCGGCCAGCAGCTTCGGCACGCCGTCCAGCGTCACCGGCACCGTATCCACGCCGGCGGCGGCGAACCACGGCGCGAAATCGGGATCGGCGATCCGCGGCCGCCCGTCGCGCACCACTGCGCGCAGTGCGCTGCGCGGCAGCCCGACCAGGCTCTGCGCCGGCGCGCCGCCACGGTCGGCGACGATCAGCAGATCGGCGTGTGCGCCCGGCGCCAGATGCCCGCGATCCGGCAAGCGCAGGATGTCGGCTGCGGCAGTCGTGACCAGGGCCAGCGCCTGGGTCGCATCCAGCCCATGGGCGGCGGCCAGGCGCAGGTCCTCGAGCAGGTCGCGGCCGCCGCTGACCCGCGCATCGCTGCCCAGCGCCAGGCGTCCAGCCGCGCTCAGGCGCTGCGGGTCGAGGGTGCGTCCGAGCAGGGTCAGGTTGCTGCTCGGGCACCACACCACCGCCGCGCCGCAGGCGAGCACGCGCGCGACGTCGTCCGCGCCCAGGCCCACCCCGTGGATCAGCACGGTGTTGTCGGCCAGACAGCCGCGCCGGTCCAGCTCGGCGAGTTCGCCGGCGGCCACCGCGTCGGTGCCTTCGGCCAGATGGATCATCCACGGCCAGCCGGCGACGGACGCCGCGGCGAAGCTCTGCGCCAGCGGCGGCCCGTAGTCGGGACCATGCAAGGTGTAGCTCCAGCCGAAGTCGCGCAGCAGCGCCACCGGGAAGTCGGCCGCGTCCAGCGCCGCATGCCAGGGGTCGTGATGGGCCACGCAGGTCACCCCGGCCAGCAGGTTCTTCAACCCGCCATGGCGCAGCCGCAGCGCCTTGGGCAGGGCCAGTGCGGCGGCTACCGCCGGGGTGCGGAAATGCGCGGCGAAGGCGTCGATCCAGGCGTAGCTGTTGGCGAACGGCGCGGCTTGCGGCAGCGGCGGCACCGCATTGACGTGCAGATGCTCGTGGGCGTTGATCAAGCCTGGCAGCACCAATTCCCCATGCAGATCGATGCGCAGCGCGGCCGGCGTGGCCGCCGCGCCGATGCGGCCGGCGCGCAGCGCCAGTGGGGCGTGCACCGCGCCGACGGCATGCGCGACGCGCGCACCCTCCAGGCAGATGTCGATGGGGGCGGCAGATGCGGCCATGCTCAGCGTTTGCGCATCACGATCAGGAAGTGATCGCCCATGTCGCGCAGCAGCGGCCAGCCGCCGACGCGGTCGTCGAGGCGACCCAGCGCCTCGCGCAGGCGCGGGTGGCGCTGGTAGTGGTCGACCAGGTACGGCGGCGGCAGGCACAGGCTGAGCGCGCGGTACGACTCCAACTCGAAATGCGGCGCGAACGCGCGGTAGAACTCGCGTGGGAAGTAGTACCAGGTCCAGATCGTATGCCCGTTCATGCCCACCGCGGTGGCGCCACGCGCGGCGCGGACGGCGGCACGGCGCAGCCGCCCGCGCAACAGGTAGTGACCCAGCTCCCACGGGCACAGGCGACCGATCACCGAGAACACCAGGCGACCATCGCGGCGCAGCAGCCGCGCCCAGTGGCCGGCGACCTCGTCCAGATCCGGCGCGCAGTTGAGCGGGCCGAAGTTGGAGTACATGCCGTCGAACTCGCCGTCGAGCAGATCCAGTTGCTGGATGCCAACATGCGCCACGCTGAGCCGGCCGTGCAGGCTCGGATCCTGCGCGCGGCCGCGGGTGCGCTCGACCATCTGCGGCGACCAGTCGGTGGCCAGCACGCGGTAGCCGCGCTGGGCGAAGGCGTGCGGGTCCAGGCCGGTGCCGCAGCCCAGGTCGACCAGGCGCGAACCGACCGGCAACTGGGTGGCGACCGTGTCCCACAAGGTGGTGCGCATGCGCTGGATCAGCGCGTTGTTGCCGCGCGGGCCATCGTAGTCGGCGGCCACGCTGTCGAAGGCGCGCTGCGTGTCCAGCAATCGCACCGGATCCAGAGTGGTCGTGTGCGCCGCGGCGCCCGTCTTGCCATTCGCTGTCACCTGCACCTCTCCACTGCCCTGCCCTTGTCGGAATCCGCGCATCGAGCGCGCGGGACTGCAGGTAGGTGCGGCTGCGGGGGCGTTTGGTTGAATCGGCGAGACGCCGTTATGCGGCGGCGTGCGCTCGTGCCGGCCGCGCCTGCCGCCGGCGCAGCGCATTGCGCGCCACCGCGGCCAGCACGCCGCCGCCGAGGCCGGCCAGCAGCGCCGCCGCAAGCACCAGCACCGGGTTGGGGAACGCCGCGCGCGGCGGCACATAGGTCTCCCAGGGCGCCGAGGTGTCGTACGTGTAGCGCGCCCCGAGCCGGCCGAGCAGATCCTCGCGCTCGGCCTTGAGGCTGCGGATCGTGTTGTTCTTCTCCGACAGCAGCAGGTTGCCGAGCAACTGCTGCTCCGTACTGCCATGGCCCTCGCGCTGCTGTTGCAGCAGGCGCTCGCGCTCGGCTTGGGTGGCCGCCAGTTCGGCAGCCAGGTCCTCCAGCCGGGCGTGCGCCTGTTGCAGCGGGCCGGCCTGGATGCGCTGGTGCAGCGCCTGCAGCTGCGCGATGGTGGCCGTGGCCAGCTGCCGTGCCTGTTGCGGCGACTGCGCGCGCAGGGTCAGCTGGATCAGGTTGGCGTACGGGTCCGGATCCAGCTTGAGACTGTCGCGGTACAGCGCGGCCTGGCGGCTGTCCAGGGCCACGCCGGCACTGCGCAGCGCCTGTTCCTGGAACTGCCGGGTCTTGATCCGGTCGATCACCCGCTGGAACGGTTCCAGCTTGGGATCGCGCCCGGCCGGGGTCGGGCCGAATTCGCCGACCTGCACCCAGGCGGTGGCCTGCCACTGGCGGGTCGCGCCGTGCAGGAACAGCGCCGCCAACGCCAACGCCAGCAGCAGCGCCAGCAGGCACCAGCGCCATTCGCGCCGCAGGATCCGCCACAGGTCGATCAGGTAGATTTCGTCTTGGTGCATGGCGGTGTCGGTCATGGCAGCGGGGATCTCGGGGAAACGGAAGGCAGGGCCGCAACTGGTGCGGCATCGCGGCGGTTCGGCAGCAAGGCGCTGCAGGCGTGCAGCACCAGGCACAGCGCGACGAAGCCGGCATTGGTCCAGGTGAACGCCTGCGGCGCGAACGGCGACATCACACAGGCATAGGCGATGCGCAGGAACACCAGCAGGTTGAACAGCGCCACGCCGCGGCCGAGCAGGCGCACGCTCCACAGCAGCGCCGCGTACAGCGCCAGCATCGCCGCCAGCGCGGCGCCGGGGCCGCCGGCCAGCAGGAACGGCAGGAACTCGGTGCCGACATTGATGTTCGGTGCATCCAGCGGGATGCCGGTGCCGGCGGTGGCGATGGAACCGCTCAGCGGCACCAGTTGATTGACCAGGAAACTGGCGTTTTCGTAGCCCTTGCTGAGCAGCGCGCCGAAGTTGTACGGACCAGCGCCGATGTACAGCAGCAGCCATTTGATGCCCTGCGGCGCAGCCCGGTACAGGTCGCCGAACGGCAGCGCCACCGACTCCAGCGAACCGGAGCGCAGCGTGCCCAGCAGCGAGAACGCGGCGGCGCCGGCGCACAGCAGCGCCAGTACCCGCTTCCACGGCAGCGGCCGTGCCGGGTCGCGGCGCAGCAAGACCAACAGGCCGACACTGAACACCGCCGCGAATAGGCGGTTGCGGTCGATCACCAGTACCGGGAAGGCGAAGCCTGCGAGCAGCAACGCATTGCGCACGCTGCGCTCGCGCACGCACAGCAGGCCGATCGGCGGCAGGATCCAGCACATGTTCGACACATGCCGCACGTGCGATTGCAGCGGGCTCAGGTCAGCGTAGGCAGAGGGGTTGTGCAGTAACGGGATCGGGAACAGCAGCAGGTCGAGCAGGCAGAACAGCCCCACCGCGGCGGCCAGACCCAGCGCGACGAAGGCCTCGCGGGTGCCGGCGTACTCGCGCGCACGGAATGCCGCCAGCGGCGGCAGGCGGATGCCGAGCAGCGCATCCAGCCCCAGCGTCGCCAGCGCCACGACGGCCAGCAGTGCGATGCCGGCGAGATAGCCCGGCGGCAGGTCGAAGGTGAGCAGGGTCAGCGCGCAGCTCAGTAGCAGCGGCAGGCCCAAATACGCCGACGGCAGGCGCAGCAGGCGGCTCATGTGCGCTCGGCCAGCGCCGGCTGGCCGACCTGGCGCAGTCGCGCCAACAGCGATAGCCACGCATGCGCCAGCAGATGCCCGCCCAGCGCCAGCGGGCTGCGCCGCAGGAACGCGATCTTGGCGGCGATGTAGTGCGCCTGCGCGTGCAGCAGGGTGCGGCAGGCCGGATCGAACAAGCGCGCGCGGCGCAGCGCCACCTGCCGCGACTCGGCCAGGTTGGCCAGGCGGCTGGGCAGATGCCGGGTACGGCTGGCGTTGTGGTCATGCACTCGGTAGGCGCAGACCGTCACGTCCAGGAAACCCAGCGCGTCGCGGGCGACCAGGCGCAGGAAGAAGTCCCAGTCCTCGATGCGCAGACCTTCGTCCCATTCCGCGCCCGGCTGCAGCGCGCTGCGCCGGACCAGCGCCACCGCCCCGCTCACCGCCCAATGGCGGATCACCGCGCGGCGGATGCCGGCCTCGCTCAGGTACAGGCGTTTGTCCACGCCGTGCAGGTCGCGCATGCTGCTCTGGTGCACGGTGCGGCCCTGGGTGTCGACCACGATGGCGTCGCCGATCACCGCGGCCTTGTGCGGATGCGCGCCCAGGTAGGCGACCTGCACGCCCAATCCGCCGGGCAGCAGATAGTCGTCGCTGGCGCCCAGGCGCAGGAACTCGCCGCGCGCCATCGCCACCAGGTGATTGAGTGTGGCAGCGATGCCGAGGTTCTCGCGCGGCCAGAAGCGCACATGCAGCCGCTCGCCGTGCTGCGCGATCCAGGCGGCGATGCACGCGGCGGTGCCGTCGCTGGAGCCGTCGTCGACGATCACCAGTTCCTTGTTCGGGTACGGATCCTCCAGCACGCTGTCCAGGCAGCGCTGCACGAAGCGCGCGTGGTTGTAGGCCGGGATCAGGATCGACACCAATGGCAGCGTCGGCGGTGTGCGTGGTGCGTCCATCAGCCAAGTCCTCGCAGGTAGCGGCGCACCACCAGCACGTTGAACGCCAGGTACAGGGCGTAGTTGCAGGCGAACGCGTAGGCCGCGCCGATCAGCCCCGTGCGCGCGGTGAACAGCACCACCAGGCCCAGGTAGCTGGCGGCGAACAGGCATTCGGAGAACACGAACAGCCGCGTCATCGCCTTGGCCAGCATCAGGTAGGACAGCACGAAGGAGGCGATCTTGAGCACGTCGCCGAACAGCTGCGGCGCGTACAGCGGCAACGCGGCGGCGAAATCGGCCGAGAACAGCAGCTGGGTGATCCAGTCGCGGCACAGGTACACCGCCGCCGCGGCCAGGAGTACCGCCGGCAGCACGTAGCGGTAGGCACCGCGCAGTTCCTGCCACAGCGCCTGGCGCGTGTGCAGCGCCGCCAGCTTCGGCAGGTAGTAGACGTTGATGGCGGTGGTGAAGAACAGCAGGTAGGCATCGGAGACGCGGCTCACCGCCTGCCAGTAGCCGACCTGCTGCCAGCCGAGCTGGACGGCCAGATGGTCGCGCACGCCGATGTTGACCAGCAGCGGCAGTAGCGCCGAGGCCAGGGTCATCGCCGAGAACGCGGCCAGCCGCCGCACCATCGCCGGGTCGAAACGGATGCGCAGCATCTCGCGGCGGAAATACGGACTGCGCCGCAGCGCCGGTACCCCGGCGCACAGCCAGGCCACCTGCCCCAGCACCAGCCCCAGCAGCGCGCCATACAAGCCAAGCCCATGCGCCAGGACGGCCACCATCAGCACGCTCAGTACCGCGCCGGCGACCTGGATGAAGGCCAGCCGGCGCACGTCCATGAAGCCGTTGACCACCGCCAGGATGTAGTTGGCCAGCGCAATGCCGAGCTGCGCCACCGCCAGCACGCAGATCAGCGGCTGGTACTGCGCGTCGCCGAGCAGGCGCTCGGCGATCAGCCGGCTGCACAGCAGCGCGGCCACGCCCATCGCGACCGCGGCGACGCAGGCGTAGCCGAGAGCACTGCCGAGCAGCCGGGTCAGCGACTGCGCATCGTCGCGATACTCGGCCACGTACTTGACCACGCCGGCACCGATGCCGCCGCCGGCCACCACCGCCAGCAACGACATCAGGCTGGTGAACTGGCCGAGCCGGGCAACCCCGGCCGGGCCGGCGTACACCGCCACCAGCTTCAGCACCAGCAACGCGGACAGCAGCTTGGCCGCGGTGGCCACGCCGCTGTACATGCCGCTGCGCAGCACGTTCATGCCGCCGCGTCACCGAAACGCTGGCAGGCGTCGATGACCTGCGCCACCGCCGCAGCGTCCAGGGTCGGGCCGATCGGCAGGCTGAGCACTTCGGCGCCGAGCCGCTCGCACAGCGGCAGCTGCAGCGTGGCCAGTTCCGGATAGGCCGGCTGGCGGTGCGGCAGCGTCGGGTAATGCACCAGGCAGTGCACGCCCTGGGCCTGCAGATGCTGCTGAAGAGCATCGCGCTGCGCACAGCGCACCACGAACAGGTGCCAGGCATGCGCGGCCGGGTCGGCCACCTGCGGCAAGGCGATCCGCGGATGCGCGATGCCATCGAGGTAGCGCTGGGCGATCGCGCGGCGCGCCGCGATGTCGGCGTCCAGGTGGCGCAGCTTGACCCGCAACAGCGCCGCCTGCAGTTCGTCCAGGCGCGAGTTCACGCCCTGCAGCAGGTGCCGATACTTGATGTCCGAACCGTAGTTGCGCAGCGACCGCAATTGCGCCGCCAGCGCATCGTCGTCGGTGGTCACCGCGCCGCCATCGCCGAGCGCGCCCAGGTTCTTGCCAGGAAAGAAGCTGAAGCCGGCGGCATCGCCGAAGCTGCCGGCATGGCGGCCGTCGCGGCGGGCGCCATGCGCCTGCGCCGCGTCCTCGATCAACAGCAGGCCATGCTGCTCGGCGATGCCACGCAGCGCGGCCATGTCGGCGAGCTGCCCATACAGGTGCACCGCCAGGATCGCCTTGGTGCGCGGACCGATCGTGCGTTCCACCTGCGCCGGGTCCAGATTGAAGCTGGCCGCCTCCGGCTCCAGAGGCACCGGCCGCAGCCGGTTCTCGCTGATCGCCAGGAAGCTGGCGATGAAGGTATTGCCCGGAACCAATACCTCGTCGCCTTCGCGCAACCGGCCCAGTGCGCGGTAGCCGCGCAGGATCAGCGTCAGCGCGTCCATGCCATTGCCGACACCGATGGCGTGGGCGGTGCCGCAGTAGGCGGCGAACTCGCGCTCGAACGCCTCCAGTTCCTCGCCGAGCACGTACCAGCCGGAATCGATCACCCGCGCAGCAGCGGCCTTGAGCTCGTCGGCATGGCGCGCGTTGCTGGCGCGCAGGTCGAGGAACGGCACGCTGGCCGGCGGCAGACTCATTGCAACTCCCAATGGTAGAAATCGTGGACCACGGCGCGTGCGCCGAAGCGCTCCTTCTGCTCGACCAGGCCGGCATTGAGCACCTGGCCCTGCTGCTCGGTGGAAATGCCCAGGCTGAGGAACGCGTGTTGCGCGTAGACCTGCTCGATCAGCTCGGCCAGCAGCAGGCTCAGCGCATCGGCGCGGCGGCCCGGCTCCGAGCAGGCCAGGTATTGGGTATGGACGACGTGGCCGAAGTCATAGACCAGCGTGCCGGCCAGCAGGTCGGCGCCATCGCGCACTTCGTAGGGCACGATCTGCGCCGGGAAGCGCGCGCACAGCAGGCGCAGCTCGTCCAGGCTGTGGGTCGGGCGTGCGTCATGGCGTTGCAGCACCTCGCCGAGCAGCGCATGCAGTGGCGCCGGATCCTCCACCCGTTGCACGCGCAGCCCGGCGCGGCGCGCCTTGGCCACCGAACGCTTGCGCGCAGCCGCGAAGCGTGGCGGTTCGCGTAGCGGCACCGCTGAGGACAGGTCGCGGCGCTGCAGGCGCGCACCCAACCGATGCAGCGCGTACAGGTCCTCATCCGCCGGGCTGCGGTGGAACAGATGCGGCACCGCCTTGTACAGCAGCGTGCGTACGCCGGCGCCGCGGTAGTGCGCCGCGATGCGTTCGAACGCCTCCAGCGTCGCCGTCGCGCGCAGCGCGTGGGTCGACACCAAGCCGGCATAGCTGAGCCCGGCATGGCTGGTCACCGCGTCGCCATCGCGGTTGGCCGGAAACACCGCCACGGGGGTGCCAGCGTCCTCGATCAGCAACGAGGCATCGACGAAGCGCGCCGCGTGGTAGTCCATGTAGTCGCGCCGGTGCAGCAGATTGCCGTTGCGCGAGGCCTGCACTACGGCATCCCACGCCGGCGCATCGGCCGCGGTGTAGGCCCTAACCGACAGCATCGCCGTCCTCCCACACCATGCCGGCGGGCACGTCCGCCTCGGCCACGCCGAAACCATCGCGGCCCATGGCGTTGCCGTTGTAGAACAGCAGCAGGCGCTCGCCGTGGCGAATCAGCGCCGGGTAGCACAGCGTGCGTGCGTCCCAGCCCTCGGCCGACAGCGGCAGGCCCAGCGCCGCGTCGCAGCGCTGCCACTGGCGGCCGTCGTCGCTGACCGCCATGCCGGGCAGATAGGCGCCGGCACGGCTGCCGTGAGTGAAGAGCATCAGATAGAGGCCATCGTGGCGGTACACCCGCGGGCGGCCGATGCGGTACTCGTCGCCTTGCGGCTGCAGGCAGGCCGTGTCCTGCCGCGGGATCGCCTGCAGGTCGTCGGTCTCCACGCAGCGGATGTGGTAGCGCGGGTACGGCGTGCCGCCGATCCATTCCCAGTCGTCGCCCACCGCGTACCACAGCTGCCAGCGGCCATCGCGATAGCGCGCCGAATGCACCGCGGCGATGGTGCTGCGGCCCGGCGCGCGGTCCAGCAGCGGCGTGTCCTGGCGGCGCTGGAACGAATCGCCGCCGTCGGTGGACACCGCCAGGCCGGTGAAGGCCAGGAACTTGGCCCGCGCCACCTGCTGGAAGCCGACATAGAACATGTACAGGCCGTCCGGCCCCTGCACCACGTCGCCGAGGATCATGCCGTTGTCGTCGAAACAGCCGGCGCGGCCGATGTCCAGCACGGGTTCGGCGCTGACGCCCAGCACCCGGGTTGGATCCTCGGCGCGCACGTCGACATAGCCGATGCGGCTGACCCCGGCCTCGTCGCGGAAGCCGGCGTAGATGCGCAGCCGCTCGGCATCCAGCCGCCACGGCGTTGGCGTCAGCGCCGAGTGCTGCATCCAGCCACCGACGCCGTGGCGCGCGGTGTCGAACACCAATCCGCGTTTGTGCCAGGCGAACATGCGCCTCACAGTTCCACGTCGAAGCTGGACTTGCCGGCCACCACCCGTGCAGGTGCACCGACATAGATGCGTCCGGGCTCGGTGTCGCGGGTCAGCAGCGCGCCGGCGCCGATCACGTTGTCGGCGGCCACCTTGACCCGGTCGCTGAGCGTGGCGTTGACCCCGACGAAGCTGGACGCGCCGATCTCGCAATAGCCGGAAATCACCGCGTGCGAGGCCACGAACACATGGTCGTGGATCACGGTGCGGTGGCCCACATGGTTGCCGCTCCACAGGATGCAGTTGGCGCCGATGCGGGTGAACGGCTGCAGCACGTTGTGCTCGAACACGAAGCAGTGCTCGCCCAGTTCCACGTTGCGCCAGACGAAGGCGTGCGAGCTGACGTAGCTGGCCATGCGGTAGCCCCGGCGCTTGGCATCCACATAGAAACGCGTGCGCAGCCGGTTGAGGCCGCTGGCGGGAATCGCCACGAACACCTCCACCTGCGACGGCGGATACCGTTGCTCGAGGTCCTCGTAGGCCACCACCGGCAGGCCGGTTAGGGTCGGCGCGGACAGGTAGTCGCGCTCCACGCTGAAGGCCAGCACCTCGTAGTCGCTGTCGTGGGTGAAGTACTCGCAGGCGATCTGCGCCAGTTCGCCGGCGCCGACGATGACCAGGGGACGCGCCATGGTCTAGGCCTCCTGCCGGCGTAGGCCCGCCGCTTCGCGCAGGAACTCGTCGTAGTCGAAGATGTAGTCGGTGGGGTCGTAGGCCTGGTCGGCGAGCACCATCAGCACGCAGTCCGCGCTGAAGTCGTAGAGATCGCGCCAGACCATGCTGCCGAGCAGCAGGCCCTGGCGCGGATCGTCCAGTACCACCTGCATCGGGCCGCTGCCGTCGTCGAGCAGGAACGACACCGATCCGTGCAGCGCCACCGCCAACTGGTTGAGATGGCGGTGCGCATGCTGGCCGCGGTGCACGCCGTTGCGGGTGGCGAACAGGTAATAGACGCGGCGGATGTCGAAAGGCACGTCGCGCTGTTGCTCCAGCGCCACGAGCTGGCCGCGCGCGTCGCCGTGCGTCCGCAACTGGATTCGTTCGATTGCCATCAGAGTGCCCGACCGGGCTCCACATCGGAGTGTCCAGGCTGAGTGCCGCGGGTCTGCGGAAAGGTTGCGCACACCGACCCGCACCGCGACGCAACCTTTCGCCACAGCGCCGGCACCCATCGACGACCACCGCTGCAACGATGCCCCGACTGCATCGTGCCGCGGCCCCGCATCGTCGCCTCCCAGGACACCGCGTACCGCCATGACCTCGCCCACGCCGGCCGCCCCGAAACCGCCTGTCTCCCCACCCGACGCGTCGACGCCATTGCCGCGGCCGATGGTGTGGCTGCACTGGCTCACCGTGCTGTGCCTGGTGCTGGCGGCGGGGCTGATCCTGCTGCGCGAAGAAGTGGAAGGCCGCATGTGGCGGCAGTGGTTGCTGGAAGGGCATCGCCACTTCGGCCTGTTCGTGCTCGGCCTGTTCTGCGTGCGCGTGGCGTTGCGCATGCGTCTGGGCAAGCGTCACGACGCGGAGGCCGGTTCGGCGCTGATGCGCTTCATGGCCGGCGCCACCCACGTGGTGATGTACGCGCTGCTGCTGACCTTGCCGGTGCTGGGTTGGACGCTGAGTCAATCGATGGGCAAGCCGGTGCATCTGTTCGGCGCAACCCTGCCCGAGCTGGTCGCGCCCGATCCCGATCTCGCCGACACCCTGGGCGCCTGGCATGTGGATGCGGCCTGGCTGCTGCTCGGCCTGATCCTGCTGCACATCGGCGCGGCCCTGTGGCACCACCTCGTCCGCCGCGACGCCGTGCTGCATCGCATGGTGCCGTTCCTGCGCCGCCGCTGAGTCGCGTCTCCCGTTCCCGCGTTTCCGTCCGTCGCCGCCCCCACCCGCCTGCCAAAGGACTTTCCGCATGCACCAGTCCCCATCGTCCCCCTCCACCTTCTCCCGCAGCGACAGGACGCGCGGCGCCGAGCAGGCGCTGCTGTGGTCGGCGCTGGGTTCGCTGCTGCTGGTGCTGAGCCCGCGCGCGGCTGCGGTGCCGGCGTTCGCGCGGCAGACCGGCTCGTCCTGCGCCGACTGCCACATCGGCGCCTACGGCCCGGCGCTGACCCCGTACGGCATGCGTTTCAAGCTCGGCGGCTACACCGACAGCGACGGCAACGGCACCAAGATCCCGGCCTCCGCACAGCTCACCGCCAACCGCAGCGTGCCGGCGCGCGGCGAGAGCCGCACCCGTTTCAGTGAGGCCGACCTGTACCTGGCCGGGCGCATCACCGACAACGTCGGCGGCTACGTCAAGGTCGCCACCACCAACAACGGCAAGAACGACTACACCACGCGCCTGGACAACGTGGACCTGCGCGCGGTGGTCAAGAGCTTCCAGCTCGGCGGCAAGGACACCCTGCTCGGCGTCAGCGTCAACAACAACCCCGGCAGCCAGGACCCGATCGGCATGCTGCCCAACGCCTCCGGCCTGGGTCCGGCCTCGGCCTATTCCAGTTCGACCACGCTGCTCAATCAGTCGTCGCTGTCCAACCGGGTGATCGGCACCAGCGTGTACGGCCTGTACGATCGCAACTGGTACGGCGAACTCGGCACCTACACCGCCCTGCCGGTGTCGACCCAGGACGACCTGGGCTACGCCGTCGGCGGCGATCCCGGCAAGCTCAGCGACACCGGCTACCTGCGCCTGAGCTACATGAAGGACCTCAAGCGGCAGTTCTTCTCCGCCGGCGTGGTCGCACTCACCACGCGCAGGCAGCTGCCGCGCAGCACCGGCCCGCGCGACGACTTCACCGATCTCGGCTACGACCTCAACTACCAGTTCCTGGGCACCCGCGAGCACATCCTCAAGCTCGGCTACCTCAACATCTACGAGCGCCGCCGCTACGGCAGCGCGCTGATCGACCCGACCAACCCGGCCCTGGCCGGCCCGCGCCGGGCCAGCGTGCGTGACCAGTCGATCAGCCTCAACTACACCTACAAGCAGAGCTACAGCCTGCTGCTGGCGCACTTCATCAACACCGGTTCGGACGATCCGTTCCGCTACCGCCCGTACGGTGCGCCGGACACCACCAGCAACCTGATCAGCGCCTCGTGGGCGCCGTTCGGCAAGGACGACAGCTACTCGTCGATCTCCAACCTGCGCCTGTCCGCGACCTGGTTCCGTTTCAGCAAGTTCAACGGCAGCACCGGCAACGTGTTCGGGGCCACCCCGGTCACCCGTCCGCGCGACCTCAACCAGTTCGCGCTGAGCCTGAGCCTCGCTTTCTGATTCCCCCGCACGGAGCTTCCCCCATGAAACGCACCAACCCCTTGTCCCTGTGTACCCTGCTGGCCGGCCTGCTGCCGCTGGCTGCCGCGGTAGCGCCGTCCGCGCATGCCGCCGGCGGCGCGCCAGGTGCCGGCGTGTTCGCCAGCGAATGCGCCGAATGCCATAGCGCCGCGCCGGCCAAGAACAAGAAGGGCCCGACCCTGTTCGGCGTGGCCGGGCGCCGCGCCGGCAGCGTGCCGGACTACGCCTATTCCGACGCGATGAAGCAGAGCCAGTGGACCTGGAGCGACGACAAGCTGCGCAGCTACCTGTCGCAACCGGCGTCCAAGGCCCTGCCGGGCGGCAAGATGAAGTACGACGGCCTGGACGATGCCAAGCAGTTGCAGGACCTGATCGCCTACCTGCACAGCCTGCATTGAACTCGCTGCCCGATCGGGTCATATTCGGCGCCCCACGGGCCGGCCACCGCGCCGCGCCCGTGTCCGATCCCTGACCTGCGAGCCTCGAGCCACCGTGCGTTTTCTCCCTGCCGTCCGCGGCACCTCGTCGTGGCTTCCCGCCGCACCCCGGCAGCGCGGGGCGGCCAGGGCATGCTGAACATGCGCGTGGGCCGGCTCGCCGCGACAGCCCGGCCGTCAGCGCGTCCAGGCGCCGGTGCGGCGCTGGCCGTGGGCCTGGCGCTCGCCGCCCTGCACGCACCGGCGGCGAGGGCCGGCGATGTCGGCGGCGCCGCCGGAATCAGCTCGCAGCTGGTCGACCGCGGTATCGCGCTGACCCGCGACACTCCGACCCTACAGGGTGCGCTGTTCTGGCTGCCGGCGCCGGGCTGGTCGCTGAGCGGCTCGGCCAGTGTGGCGCTGGACGCGCCGGGCAAGGTGCTGATGAGCAGCGTCGGCCTGTCGCGCAGCTGGACCGTGTCCGACAGCTGGCAGCTGCAGGCCGAGGCGCTGCTGTACCGCTACCCCGGCGCGCGCGCCAACCGCCTGTTCAACCGGGATGAAGTCAGCCTGGGCTGGAGCTACCGCGACCGCCTGAGCCTGTCGGTGGCCGCGTTCCGCCTGCCCGACAGCCGCCTGCGTCAGCGCTGGTATGGCGCGCTCGACGTCACTGCGCACCAGCCGCTGGCCGGTCCGCTGTCGCTGTCGGCCGGCGTCGGCATCAGCGAAGCCCCGCAGGCCCTGTATGGACTGCCGTACGCCACACACCACTATCGCTACGGCCACTCCGGGCTGATCTGGAACGCCGGGCGCTGGAGCGTGGAGGTGGACCGGGTGTTCAGCAACGCCCGCAGCGGCTATGCCGACCGCGGCCTGTGGCCCTGGGTGGCCAGCGTCTCCCGCAGCTTCTGAGTCGAGCGCAACCTTTCCGTGCCGCCCCGGCACATACCGGTGCCCGTTGCCACACCTGCCCCCATGAACGACACCGACCTGCTCGGCGATGCCACCGACCGCATGCTGCTCCGGCGCATGGCGGCCAGCGACCGCGAGGCGCTGACCCGCCTGTACCGCGCCTACCACGGCCGCCTGTGCCGATTCCTGTCGCGGCTGACCCGGCGCCCGGACATCATTGAGGAGGCGATCAACGACTGCTTCTGGATCGTCTGGCAGAAGGCCGGCGACTTCCGCGGCGACTCGCAGGTCTCGACCTGGATCATGGGCATCGCCTACCGCTGCGGGCTCAAGGCGATCCGCCACCACAGCGACGACGCCATCGACGACGGCGTGGCCGCCGAGGACCACGCCGCGGCAGCCGACCCGGACGAGGACCGCGAGCTGCGCGACTGGCTGGGCAAGGGCCTGGAACGGCTGTCGGCCGATCAGCGCCTGGTGGTGGAACTGGTCTACGGCCTCGGCCACAAGCTGGAAGAAGTGGCCGCGATCATGCAGTGCCCGGTGGGCACCATCAAGGCCCGGCTGTTCCATGCCCGGGTCAAGCTTCGCAACGTGCTGCCGGGATTGGCCGGCGGCGCGTCCACGCTGACGGAGAGCGCGTGATGAAAACGGGCTTCAACGAGCCGGGCAACGAGTGCGCGCATGCCTGGGAACTGATGCCGTGGGTGCTGCAGGACAGCGCCACGGAAGAAGACAACGAGTGGCTGGTGGCGCACCTGGCCAAGTGCCAGCACTGCAGTGCCGAGTTCGCCCAGCAGAGCCGCCTGCGCCTGGCCATGACCCTGCCCAGCGATGTGCCGGTGGACGCCGAGGCCGGGCTGCAGCGCCTGCTGCAGCGACTGGACGCGCCGGTGCCGCAGGCGCAGCCGCAGCGCAGCCGCACCAGCTGGACCACGCGGGCCCTGGTCGCTGCCGCGCTGCTGCAGGCGGTGGGCCTGGGCGTGCTAGGCATGCGCCTGTCCGCCGAGCACGAGCGCAGCACCGCCTATCGCACCCTCAGCGACGCCGCGCAACCGCTGGCCGCCGATGCGATCCGGGTGGTGCCGGATGCGCGCATGACCCTGGCCGACTGGGACGCGCTGTTGCGCAAGCTGCAGTTGCGGGTGATCGGCGGCCCCAACGCCGCCGGCGCCTACACCGTGGTGCCGACCCAGGCCGGGTCGGCGGCACAGCCGCAGCGCAGCGTGCAGCAGTTGCGCGCCACCGCCGGCATCCGCCTGGCGGAGCCGATCGCCGCGCCATGAAGCTGCATCTCGCCAGCCTGCTCGTCGCCTGCCTGGGCCTGGGTGCCTGCGCCCACGCCGCGCCGGCGGCCGTCGCCGATCCTGTGGCCGCGGCCAAGGCGCCCAGCCTGGATCCGTCGCCGGCGCTGGACAGCGAGCGCCAGATCGTCCTCGCCGTGGCCAACCCGATGGCCGCGCCGAGCCGCCACGCCGGCTCCAACCTGCTCGGCTACGCCTCCGCCCGCTACTACGGCGCCGGGACCCAGGCCGTCGCCACCCTGCAGGCGCTGAACAAGCGCTACGGCCTGCGCCAGGTCGCCGGCTGGCCGATCAAGGCACTGGGGCTGTACTGCGTGGTGCTGGAACCGGCGCCGGGTAGCGACCGCGCCGCGCTGCTGGCGCAACTGGCCAAGGACGACCGCGTGGCGCTGTCGCAGCCGCTGCAGGACTTCGGCACGTATTCGGCCGACAGCCAGGCCACGGCCGCGCCGGCACAACCGCTGCGCTACAACGATCCCTACGTGGACATGCAGCGCGGCTTCGCCGCCACCAACGCGGCCACCGCGCAGGCGCTAAGCCAGGGCCAGGGCGTGGACGTGGCGATCGTCGACACCGGCGTGGATACCGCGCATCCGGACCTGCGCGGGCGCCTGCGCAACACCCGCGACCTGGTCGCCGCCGATCCGGGCGCGTTCAACCGCGACCACCACGGCACCGAGGTCGCCGGCATCATCGCCGCCGGCAGCAACAACCATCTGGGCATCGTCGGCATCGCGCCGAAGGCGATGCTCGACGTGTACAAGGCCTGCTGGTATCCGCAGCGCCCCGGCGCCGGTGCCGGCTGCAATTCCTTCACCCTGGCCAAGGCGCTGGCGGCGATCGGCGACACCCGCACCCGCATCATCAATCTCAGCCTCGGCGGCCCGGCCGATCCGCTGCTGCGCAAGCTGCTGGAACAATTGCTGCGCGATGGCCGCATCGTGGTCGCGGCGATGCCGCCCAACGGCCGCATGGACGGGTTTCCCGATGGCATTCCCGGGGTGATCGTGGTGCGCAGCAGCGCCGCCACGCCGGCGCCGGCAGGCGTGCTCAGCGCGCCGGGCGAGGACATCCTCACCACCCAGCCCAACGGCGGCTACGACTTCACCTCCGGTTCGTCGATGGCCACCGCCCACGTCAGCGGCGTGGTCGCGCTGCTGCTGGCGCTGGCGCCGCAACTGGATGCGCGCCGCGTGCACGACCTGCTGTTGCGCACCAGCCGCACGCGCGACGGCCTGCTGCAGGTCGATGCCGCCGCCGCCGTACAGGCGCTGCCGCGCAGCGCTCCCCTCGCCCGCTGAAGGCCCCCAATGCGTTCCTGGATCCCGCTCTGGTTGCACCGGCTCGGTGCGCCGCCGACCTTCTACCGCGTGGCCGGCGCGGTGCGCCCGTGGAGCCTGGCCGCGGCCGTGCTGCTCGGCGCCATGGCGTGTTACGGCGGGCTGGTGCTGGCGCCGCCGGATTACCAGCAGCACGACGCCTACCGCATCATCTTCGTGCACGTTCCGTGCGCATGGATGAGCCTGTTCGTCTATGCGGCGATGGGCATGGCCGGCCTGGTCGCGCTGGTGTGGAGGATCAAGCTGGCGGAAATCGCCTGCATGGCCTCGGCACCGATCGGCGCGGCCTTCACTTTCGTCACCCTGTGTACCGGCTCGCTGTGGGGCCGGCCGATGTGGGGCACCTGGTGGACATGGGACGCACGACTGACCTCGGAACTGGTGCTGCTGTTCCTGTACCTGGGCGTGATCGGTCTGCACCGCGCCATCGACGATCCGCGCCAGGGCGCACGCGCCGCCGCGCTGCTGGCGCTGGTCGGGCTGATCAACCTGCCGATCGTGCATTACTCGGTGGTCTGGTGGAACACCCTGCACCAGGGCTCCACCGTGCGCGTGCTGGGCCCGTCGAAGATGCCGCTGTCGATGCTCTGGCCGCTGCTGACCGGGGTGGTCGCCAGCAAGTGCTACTACGTCGCCAGCCTGTGCGGGCGCATGCGCACCGACCTGCTGGCGCTGGAGCGCGGCAAGGCCTGGGTGCGTGCGATCGCGATGCAGGCCGCACCCATGCGGGCGTCGCCCACGGACGCGGTGCCGCTGCCCGCGGAACACGCGGCATGAGCGGGTTCTGGGCGATGGGCGGCTACGCCGTCTACGTGTGGAGCGCGTACGCGCTGGCGTTGGTGGTGCTGATCCTAGACAGCGCGCTGCCGCGCCGCCGCCAGCGCCGCCTGCTCGCCGGGATCCGTGCGCAAGTGGCGCGCGAACAGGTCCGCCGCGCCCGCGGCACTGCCGCCGCCGGAGTTCGCGATGCATCCCACCCGTAAGCGCCGCCTGCTGCTGGTGCTGCTGTTGCTCGGCGCCGCGGCGCTGGCCACCGGCCTGTTCGTGCTGGCCCTGCAGCACAACATCAGCTATCTGTTCACGCCGAGCCAGGTGCAGGCCGGCGCGGCCAGGGACTACCGGGTGTTCCGGCTCGGCGGCATGGTCAAGGCCGGTTCGATCGTGCGCGGCGCCGACTCGCTGCAGGTGCGGTTCACCGTGATCGACAAGGCCGGCGCCACCGCCGTCACCTACATCGGCATCCTGCCCGACCTGTTCCGCGACAACCAGGCGGTGATCGCCACCGGCTCGATGCAGGGCGCGCGCTTCGTCGCCACCGAAGTGCTGGCCAAGCACGACGAGACCTACATGCCGCAGGAATTGAAGGACGCGATGGCGCAGGCGCATGCCGATCGCGCCCACGTCGGCAACACCTCGGCGGGCGCTGCGGCGACGGCACGACCATGAGTGCGATCGCGCCCTGCCGCGCCGGAATAGCCGCGCGATGAGCGCCGAACTCGGCCAATGCGCGCTGATCCTGGCCTTGCTGCTGGCGCTGGTGCAGGCGGTGATGCCGCTGCTGGGCGCCTGGCGCGGCGAGCGCGCCTGGATGGCGGTGGCGCGGCCGGCCGCCTACGCCCAGGCCGGTTTCGCCTGGCTGGCCTTCGGCCTGCTCGCCTACGTGTTGCTGCAGCTGGATTTCTCGGTGCGCTACGTCGCCGCCAACGCCAACCTGGCGCAACCCTGGTACTACCGGCTGGCCGCAGTGTGGGGCGCGCACGAAGGCTCGCTGCTGCTGTGGATCGCCATCCTCAACCTGTGGACGGTGGCGCTGGCGCGCAGCGGCCGGCACCTGCCGGAAGCCTTCGCCGCGCGAGTGCTCGGCGTGCTCGGGCTGATCTCCACCGGCTTCCTGGCCTTCGTCCTGTTCACCTCCAATCCGTTCGCGCGGCTGTCGCCGATGCCGCGCGACGGCAGCGAACTGAACCCGGTGCTGCAGGACCCGGGCATGGTGTTCCACCCGCCGGTGCTGTACACCGGCTATGTCGGTTTCTCGGTGGCCTTCGCCTTCGCCATCGCCGCCCTGCTCGGCGGCGAACAGCAGCAGGCCTGGGTGCGCTGGGCACGGCCGTGGACCAACGTGGCCTGGGGCTTCCTCAGTGCCGGCATCGTCGCCGGTAGCTGGTGGGCCTATGCCGAGCTGGGCTGGGGCGGCTGGTGGTTCTGGGACCCGGTGGAGAACGCCAGCTTCATGCCGTGGCTGGTGGGCGCGGCACTGATCCACACCCAGGCGGTCACCGAGAAGCGCGGCGCGCTCGGCGCCTGGACCCTGCTGCTGTCGATCCTGGCGTTCTCGCTGTCGTTGCTGGGGACCTTCCTGGTGCGCTCCGGCGTGCTGACCTCCGTGCATGCCTTCGCCGCCGACCCGCGCCGCGGCCTGTACATCCTCGGCTTCCTGGTGCTGGTGGTCGGCGGCTCGCTGCTGTTGTACGCGCTGCGTGCGCCGCGCCTTGCCGCGGGCAAGCCGTTCGCCGCGCTGTCGCGGGAGACCGCGATCCTGGTCGGCAACCTGATGCTCAGCGTGGCCGCGGCGATGGTGCTGCTGGGCACGCTGTTTCCGCTGCTCGGCGATGCGCTGCGGCTGGGCAAGATCTCGGTCGGGCCGCCCTACTTCGGCCTGCTGTTCCCGCTGCTGATGCTGCCGGTGGTGCTGCTGCTGCCGTTCGGCCCCTACCTGCGCTGGGGCCGCACCGAGCCGGGCACACTGCGCGCGGTGGCCGCGCGCGCCGGGCTGGCCGCGCTGGCCTGCGCGCTGCTGGCGTGGTTGCTGAGCGCGGGCACGCTGCGCGCGGTGGCCGGCGTCGCCGCTGCGGCCTGGGTCGGCGTCGGTACTGCGCTGTATGCGCTCACCCGCTGGCGCAGCACCCCACGCGGCCGGCGCTTCCCTGCCGAACTGGCCGGCATGCTGCTCGCGCATGCCGGGGTCGCGGTGTTCGTGGCCGGCGTGCTGCTGTCGGAAAGCCTGTCGGTGGAGCGCGACGTGCGCCTGGATCCCGGCCAGAGCGCGCAGGTCGGCGCGCACGCGTTCCGCTTCGATGGCGTGCGCCTGGTCGACGGCCCCAACTGGAAGGCCGAGCAAGGCACGGTGACCGTGCTGCGCGACGGCACCGTGGTGGCGGTGCTGCATCCGCAGAAGCGCCTGTACAGCAGCGAACGGATCCAGACCGAGGCGGCGATCGACGCCGGCATGCTGCGCGACCTGTATGTCGCACTGGGCGAACCGGTCGACGACCAGCACATCGAATATGGCTGGACCCTGCGCCTGTACGACAAGCCCTTCATCCGCTGGATCTGGGCCGGCGGCCTGCTGATGATGCTCGGCGGCTTCGTCAGCGCCGGTGCGCGCCGCTTGCGCGCGCAGCCGGCTGCGGACAACGCGGCCACGCCGGCCGCCCTCGCCGGAGCCGCGCCATGAGCCGGCTGCTGCCGCTGGGCGCGTTCGTGCTGCTGGCCGTGCTGTTCGGCTTCGGCCTGTGGTGGAGCCGCAGCCACGATCCGCGCGAGGTGCCCTCGCCATTGCTGGGCAAGCCGGTGCCAGCGTTTGCGTTGCCGCGCCTGGACCGGCCGGACCTGCGCAGCGGCAGCCAGGCGTTGCGCGGCCGCCCGTATCTGCTCAACGTGTTCGGCAGCTGGTGCATGGCCTGTAGCGAGGAGCATCCGCTGCTGATGGCGCAGGGTCGGCAACTGGGCGTGACACTGGTCGGCTATGCCTATCGCGACGACCCGCACGACACCGCCGCCTGGCTGGCACAGCGCGGCAATCCCTATGCGCTGGTGCTGGTGGACGCCGATGGCCAGCGTGCGATCGACCTGGGCGTGTACGGCGCCCCGGAAACCTTCCTGATCGATGCCGATGGCGTGGTCCGCTACAAGCACGTCGGCGTGCTGACGCCGCAGGTGCTGGCCGACGAGCTGCGTCCGGCGATCGCGGCGCTCGACGAGGCGCGGCGATGAGCGCGATCGCCGCACGCACGCGCCGGCGCACGCCGTGGTGGCGGTTGCTGGTGCTGCTGTGGCTACTGGGCTGTGCATTGCCGGCCTGCGCCCAGGCGGTCGACCCGCTGCCGTTCAAGGACCGCGCACAGGAACAACGCTTTCAGCAGCTGACCGCGCAGCTGCGCTGCCTGGTCTGCCAGAACGAGAACCTGGCCGATTCCGATGCGACCCTGGCGCGCGACCTGCGCCACCAGGTGTTCGCGCAATTGCAGGCCGGACGCAGCGATGCGCAGATCAAGCAGTACATGGTCGATCGCTATTCGGCCTTCGTGCTGTACGACCCGCCGCTGGCGCCGCGCACCTGGCTGTTGTGGTTCGGGCCGGCGCTGTTGCTGCTGGGCGGCGCCGCGATGGTGCTGGCGACGCTGCGGCAACGCCGCCGCGCCATCGGCGCCGCAACGGCGGAAACGGACGCGGAGGACGCCTGGTGACGCCCGGCTTCCTGCTCGCCGCCGCGGCGATGCTGGGCATCGCCCTGTTCGCAGTACTGCGTCCGCTGCTCGTCCAGCGTCCCGGCGCACGTGCGCAGCGCGGTGTCGCGCTGCTGCTGGCGCTGAGCCTGCCACTGCTCGGCGCCAGCCTGTACTGGCGCATCGGCACGCCCGCGGCCCTGGCCGGCGTCCCGCTGCAACCGCTGCCGCCGGCCGCGCCGGACCAACCCGCGCAGTTGTTGCAAGGCTGGCTGCAGCAGGCCTGGGACGCGCAACAGGCGCGGCGCCCGCACGACGCGCAGCAGGCCTATGCGCAAGCCATGCGGATCGCTCCGGACAATGTCGAGGCCCTGCTCGGCTGGGCCGAGACCGACATGGCCCAACGCGCCGATCTCGCCGTCGGCAGCGCCGCACGCGCCATGCTCGACCGGGTGCTGGCGCAGCAACCGGACAATCAGCGCGCCCTATGGATGCGCGGCATCGCCGCCTTCCAGCAGCAGCGCTACGCCGCTGCGGCCGACGACTGGCGTCACCTGTTGACCCTGCTGCCAGCGTCGTCGCCACTGCGCGCGGCGGTGACGCAGAAGATCGCTGCCGCCGAAGCGATGACGGCAAAAGCAAACGCAGCGACCGCCACACCACACTGACGCGAACCTCCCGATCGCCACCGCGCTCGGCGCCCAATCAGAGCACGTACGCGATCTTTTCCTTCAGCATGTCCGCATTGAACGGCTTGACGATGTAGCCGCTGACGCCTGCTTCGCGGATGTCGATCAGCTTTTCGCTGCGCCCCTCCGTGACCACCATCAGGAACGGTGTGCTTTTCAGCTTCGCGTCGCGGCGCACCGTCCGCAACAACTCCAGGCCAGTCATCGGTTCCATGTTCGCATCGGAAATGACCAGGCCGATCTTCTCCGCCCGCATCGCGGCCAGTGCCGCCTCGCCATCGGCCGCCTCGATCACGTCGTTGTAACCGAGCTGGCCCAACAGCATGCGAATCAAACGCCGCATCGTGCGGTAGTCGTCCACCACCAGAATCTTCATCGCGTGTCCCTGTGCAGTCGAAGAAAACCACGCGGCTGCGCGCAGCCGCGTGGTTCGCTCGATGGTGCGGCACTCTGGCGATCGGCGCCACTGCCGATGGACACGTCCGGCCCTTCCCCGGCAAATACCGCGCCGCATCGTCAAACGCGCCAGCACGGGTTACGGGCAGGTCATGACGACGGTATTGCTCCACAAGGTACCGGTTACGTCGCTGCTGGAACTGCGGCCGTCGTTGGCGGAAATCGCCACCGGGCCGGAATAGACGCAGATCGGCCCGGTGTTGATATCGAAGCTGCCCGCCGCGTTGGAGCTGCCCTGGCCGAAGACGTTCTTGAGATTGTTGTCGACATAGCGAAAGTACACCGCGTGGTTCGGCAGGAAGCAGTTGCCGTGCACGATGAAGCCCTTGTTCGCCGCCACCGCAGAAATGGTCGGCGCGCACGCCGGCGGCGCCGTCGAGCAGGACAACACGCCATCGTTGTTCACGGCCGACAGGCACTGCGTCTGCAGGAACAAGGCGTTGGTCCGGTAGCCGCCGCTCTTCTTGCGGCACATCGCGTACAGCACGCCCTTGTCGCGGAACACGTCGTCGCAGGTCTTGTTGGCCGACGCGGGCAGGCTCGATGTGTAGATGCCGCGGTTGCACTTCAGCCGGCCGTGGTCGTTGCTCAGATCGCCCGAACACAGATCGGTGTGCTGGATGATGGTATGCCGCCAGCCGTTGCCGCCGCCGAACAGCGTGATGGTCCCGGTCTTGCAGTCGGCGCTGAGCATCGTGCCGCTCATGCTCGGGTTCTTGCACGATTTCTGCCACGAACCGCCGGGCACCGGCGCGGCGTGGCCATGGAACGACAGCAACAGCAGCGACAGGCACAACAGCGTGGCGGCAATGCCGTGCTGGGCTCGGGACAGGCGGCGAACCGCGCGACTCAGAAAACCTTCCATGATGCGACTTCCTTGTGGTCCGGATGCGATAGGATGGGTGCGCAAACGAGACGCCGTGGAGCGCGCTTGCTTGCGCGTCGGCATCGAGCCCAGTGGCGTGAACCGGCCAAGCCGCACTCGATTCGTGAACTTCATCACGATTTTGTCGGCATTGCCCTAGCCAAACCCCGCGTTAGCTTGTCGGGAATCCCCTACCCGTTCGCGTGGCATGCGGCATGCCAGAGAACAACTTCGACAAAGAAAAAACGGACCTTCCAGGCCCGTTCTTCTGGTCGTACATCTCTTGCCGCGGCGATCGACTCTCCGCTATTCAAGCACCGTCGGAGCCGCAGGCTTTCTTCGCGTACTTGTAATCAACCAGCACCCAGCCGCCTCCCTTGGAGCTGGAAACGGACGTGTAGCTCCACGACTGGGAGACGCCGCCAGTGCAGTTCGACACGGAGTATGTGTCTCCTGGCTGCCCGGGCGGTAGCGGCGTCGGCGGGGCATCCCCCGGCGCCTGCGGACGCACGCGACCGTCTGTGGTACGGGTGTACGTGACAGTCACGTCTCGCAGCTTGTCGACCTCCCCGATCAGATGCCCGTTGACAGACTCGGCATGCTGTTGGAGCCAGGTCACCACCGCCTGTTTTTCAGCAGATCTGTCCGCATAGGTCGCAGTGGTCGTGATGGTGACTTGCGACGAGGGAGCTGCGCTGGCAAAGAGTGGAGCGGCGAGAAGCTGAGCCGCGCATACGACGTTCAGCAGGTTTCTTGCGAGGTTCATGACCCGATCTTCCCTGGCAGACGGATGCGCATCACCGGACGCTATCCCCATGCACGACCGGCCACAAGACCTGGTGCCAGTTGTCTACCAGATGACCCCCTTCGGCCGAGTACCGCCGGCCGCCTCGGAAGCCGGCCAGTCGAGACGGGAAGCGGATGCAGCGTCCGCCAAGGGGATGGCGACGGTCGGCCTCGGCAAAGCATGCCTTGCGACCAGCCCCGCGTTGCCGCTTGATGAGCTTCCTGGCCCTCCAAACCGATCTCTGGGACTTCGCAGACCAGATGTCCGCCTACGGCCATAGCCGCAACTCGCATTGCGCCCGACAGATAGGAATGCGTATCATTAACTGACCTGCAGTTCCTCGCTGCTGCCGCTCGCTCCGCCTAGCCCGTCGCCAAGCCGGTGCCCTTTTCGACAGGCCTCCATGCACTCAGTTCCGCCAGCGCCGCAGCGCGCCACTGTTCCCGCAGCTACCGTCCGCCTCACCCTGCCTCCCTGGCTGGGCGTGCTGGCGCGCACCTTGGCCGCGATCGTCGGCGGTTATGCGCTGGCCGCGGCCACCTCTGTGCTGCTGCCATTGCTGTGGCCGTCGGTGCGTGCGCAGGCGGTGTTGAGCGGGATGCTGCTGGGTATCCTGGTTTGCGCTTGCACGGCCCTGTGGGCGTTCGCCGCGCGCAGCGCCGGGCGCGCCTGGCTTGGCATCGTGGCGCTGCTGGCGCCGATGGCGCTGGCGATCGCCTGGCTGCAGCAGCACGCGCCATGAAGCAGGGATTCCGCCAATCGATGGCCTGGCTGCACACCTGGAGCGGACTGCTGGTGTCCTGGGTGCTGCTGCTGATCTTCATGGCTGGCACCGCCAGCTATTTTCGCAACGAGATCAGCCGCTGGATGCGTCCGGAACTGCCGCGCGCAGAACTGGCCACCGACGTGGTCGCCGCACGTGCGGTGGCGCTGCTGCAGCGCGAGGCGCCGCAGTCGCCGCAATGGTTCGTGTCGCTGGCCAGCCCGCGCGCGCCGTTCACCGACCTGTTCTGGCGCAATCCGCCGCCGGCCGACGGCGCCCGCCAGAGCCGCAAGGAGATGTTCGGCAGTGCCCTGCTCGACCCGGTCAGCGGCGCGGCCAGCCAGACCCGCGACACCCGCGGCGGCGATTTCTTCTACCGGCTGCACTTCGACCTGCACTACATGCCGGCGCTGTGGGCGCGCTACATCGTCGGCTTCTGCGCGATGTTCATGCTGGTGGCGATCATCAGCGGGGTGATCACCCACAAGAAGATCTTCAAGGACTTCTTCACCTTCCGCCCGGCCAAGGGCCAGCGCTCGTGGCTGGACTTCCACAACGCCAGTGCGGTGCTCGCCCTGCCCTACCACGCGATGATCACCTACACCGGGCTGGTCACGTTGATGCTGATGTACCTGCCCTGGGGCATCCAGACCGCCTACCCGGACGCCGAGCAGGCGTTCTATGCCGAGGCCTTCCAGGAGCCGCAGAACCTGCGCGAGGCCAGTGGCACGCCCGGGCACATGCTGCCGATCGCGCAACTGCTGGACGTGGCCCGCGGCGAATGGGGCGCGCAGGCGCCGATCGCCGGCTTCACCGTGTACAACGCCGGCGACGCCGCCGCAGCGATCCAGATTCGCCAGGGCGATGGCCAGCGGCTGGGCTACACCACGCCCTCGCTGCTGCTGGACGCGGCTACCGGCCAAGTACTCGCCCGCAGCGGCGAACTCGGCGCCGCCGCGGAAACCCGCAGCACCCTGTACGGCCTGCACCTGGCGCACTTCGCCGGTCCCTGGCTGCGCTGGCTGTTCTTCGGCTGCGGCCTGCTCGGCTGCCTGATGGTGGCCAGCGGCGCGATCCTGTGGGCGGTCAAGGAGCGGCCCAAGCACGCCAAGGCCGGGCGCATCGGCCTGGGCCTGCGCCTGGTCGACGCGCTCAACATCGGCACCGTGGCTGGGCTGCCGATCGCCTTCGCCGCCTACTTCTGGGGCAACCGGCTGCTGCCGCTGCAGTTGGAATCGCGCCCGGAGCGCGAAGCGGCGGTGTTCTTCCTCGCCTGGGCCGCGGCCCTGATCGCCGCACAGGTGTGGCCGAAACGCGCGATGTGGGCCTGGCAACTGTATGCGGGCGCGGCGCTGTTCGGCTTGCTGCCGCTGCTCAACGCCATCACCACAGACGCGCACCTGGGCGTAAGCCTGCTGGCCGGCGACTGGGCGCTGGCCGGATTCGATCTGGTCTGCCTGTTCCTCGGGCTGGCCCTGGCGCTGGCCGCGCGGCGCATGCAGCGCTGGCAACCGCCGCTGTCGGCGGCCGAACGCCGTGCCCGCGAACGCGGCGGATCCGGCAAGCCGGTCCTTGCCACGGAGGGCGCATGACCGTCCTCGGCCTGTGCCTGGCCTTCTCCGGCTTCGTCGCGCTGTGCCTGGGCATGGAGAAGCACCAACTCGACCTGTATGGCGCGCACCGCGCGTCCGTGCCGCGGATGCGACAACTGCAGGCCGCGGGCTGGCTGCTGCTGGGCGCAGCGTTCGCCTGCTGTGTCGCCGCGCGCGGCTGGGGCATCGGTCCGGTGCTGTGGGTGGGTTCGCTCAGCGCCAGCGCGGCACCGCTGACCCTGGGCCTGCTGCCGTACCGGCCGCGGCTGATCGTGCCGCTGGCGCTGCTGGCGCCGCCGCTCGGCGTGGGCGCTGTGTTGTTGGGATAAGCGCGCGCCCGGCCGTTCAGCGGTCGGCGGTCACCACCGGTGCCCGCAGCTCGGCCGCGGTGCGCGCGCCGGCGAACACCAGCACCAACCCCGCCGCCAGGGTGATCGCCAGATACAGCGGCACCATGCCGATGCGGCCGTTGCGCACGAACACCATGCTTTCCATCATCAGCGAGGAGAACGTGGTCAGCCCGCCGATCAGGCCGACGATCAGCAGCGCCCGCCAGTACGGCGCGCTGGCGCCGCGGCCTTCGATCCACACCAGCAGGAAACCGCCGACGAAGGCGCCGGCCAGGTTCACCGCCAACGTGCCCCACGGGAAGCCGGCGCCGTAGCGCTGCAGCAACGCGCTGCCGACCGCGAAACGCAGGCCTGAGCCGACCGCGCCGCCGGCCATCGCCAGCAGCAGTTGCTGCCACCACAGGGTCAGGTTCATGCGCGCCTCCGCAAGACGAACGCAGGAGCGGCGGCAGAAAAACGAGAAGAAACGGGCATCGGATTCTCCACAAGGACGATGCCGGGGCGCGAACCTGCCACCCCGGCGGGGGTTGGGCAGGCATCATCAGCGCGCAGTGCTGCGGGCGGTTCGAGGAGGAATGCCATCTCCTGTGCGCCGATTATGAAGGCGATCGCCCGGCCTTGTCAGCCCGCGCCTGCTCGCGCGCGGCGCGCAGGCGGTCCAGCTTGTCCTTGAGCTTGATCTCCAGGCCGCGCTCCACCGGCCGGTAGTAGACTCGCTCGCCCATCGCATCGGGGAAGCCGGTCTGGTCCAGCGCGATGCCGCCCTCGGCGTCGTGGTCGTACTGGTAGTCGGCGCCGTAGCCCAGGGTCTTCATCAGCTTGGTCGGCGCGTTGCGCAGGTGCAGCGGCACCTCCTGGGTGCCGGTCTCGCGCACCTCGGCCTTGGCCTGGTTGAACGCGGCATAGCCGGCGTTGGACTTGGCGGTGCTGGCCAGGTACAGCACCAGTTGCGCGAAGGCCAGTTCGCCTTCGGGGCTGCCCAGGCGCTCGTAGATGTCCCAGGCTTCCAGCGCCATCGACTGCGCGCGCGGGTCGGCCAGGCCGATGTCCTCGATCGCCATGCGGGTCAGCCGCCGCGCCAAATAGGACGGGTCGCAGCCGCCGTCGAGCATGCGTGTGAGCCAGTACAGTGCCGCGTCCGGGTTGGAGCTGCGCACCGACTTGTGCAGCGCCGAGATCTGGTCATAGAACTGCTCGCCGCCCTTGTCGAAGCGGCGGGTGCGGTCGGCCAGGACCTGCTGCAGGGTCTGCGCGGTGATTTCGCCGCCCTCATCCTGGGCCAGTTCGGCGGCGATCTCCAGCAGGGTCAGCGCACGCCGCACGTCGCCATCGGCAGCGCCGGCGATCTCCAGCAGCGCCGCATCGGAGACCTGCAGCGATTCGGCGCCGAGGCCGCGTTCGGCATCGTGCAGCGCCCGCTGCAGCGCCTCGGCGATGTCCTGCGGCGATACCGCCTCCAGCACGTGCACGCGGCAGCGCGACAGCAGCGCCGAATTCAGTTCGAACGAGGGATTCTCGGTGGTGGCGCCGACGAACAGGATGGTGCCGCGCTCGATGTGCGGCAGGAACGCATCCTGCTGCGCCTTGTTGAAGCGGTGCACCTCGTCGACGAACAGCACGGTGCGGCGCCCGTCGGCGAAGCGTTGCGCGGCCTCGGCCAGCACCAGCCGCACCTCCGGCAGGCCGGACAGCACCGCCGAGATCGCCTTGAACTCGGCCTCGGCGTACTGCGCCAGCAGCAGCGCCAGGGTGGTCTTGCCGCAGCCGGGCGGCCCCCACAGGATCATCGAATGCACCCGGCCGGACGCGACCGCGCGGCGCAGCGCACTGCTCGGCGCCAGCAGGCGCTTCTGCCCGACCATCTCGTCGAGCGTGCGCGGGCGCATGCGCTCGGCCAGCGGGCGCATGGCCTCGCGGTCGACGCTCAGCAGGTCAGGCGTATCGGAAGCGAAGGGTCTGCGTTTGGCCATGCGCCCATTCTATCGCCGCGGCCCGTCTACGCCGTGCCGCAAGCCTGCGCGGCATCGACGCCAGCGCTAGAATCGCGGCGCCTCCCTGCCCGGCCGACCCCCGCCATGAGCCACCACGACACCCTGGACGCGTTCACCCATCAGCACGACTTCCTCGGCACGCGCCACGAGCGCAATGCGCGCCGCACCTGGGCGGTGGTGGCGCTGACCGCCGCGATGATGGTCGTGGAGATCGTCGCCGGCTGGTGGACCGGCTCGATGGCGCTGCTGGCCGACGGCCTGCACATGGCCACCCACGCCGGCGCGCTGTCGCTGGCCGGCTTCGCCTACTGGTTCGCGCGCCGGCACCGGCACAACCCCCGCTTCACCTTCGGCACCGGCAAGGTCGGCGACCTGGCCGGTTTCTCCAGCGCGCTGATCCTGGCACTGATCGCCCTGGGCATCGGCGTGGAGTCGGCGCTGCGCCTGGCGCAGCCGGTGCACATCGCCTACGACGAGGCGCTGTGGATCGCGGCGCTCGGCCTGCTGGTGAACCTGCTCAGCGCCTGGATGCTGGGCGCCGACCACCATCATGATCATGGGCATGGGCACAGCCATCATCACGGGCACGGCCATGCGCATGCCGCTCACCGGCATGACGACCATGCGCACGCGCACCACGCTGGGCATGACCACGATCACGCGCATGGTCACGACCATCACCACCCTCACGATCACCACGATCACCGCGGGCCTACGCACGCCCACGCCGCACCCGCGCAGGCGGCCGGCCACGATCGGCACGCACACGCCGACCACAACCTGCGCTCGGCCTACATGCACGTGCTGGCCGACGCGCTGACCTCGGTGATGGCGATCGTCGCCCTGCTGCTGGCCAAGTATCTGGGCTGGGCGTGGACCGATGCGCTGATGGGCATCGTCGGCGCCATCGTCATCGCGCGCTGGTCGCTGGCGCTGCTGCGCGACACCGGCGCGGTGCTGCTCGACGCCTCGGCGCCGGCGGCGCTGCAGGCGCAGATCCGCGAGCGCCTGCAGCAGGACGACGAACGCATTGCCGACCTGCATGTGTGGCGGGTCGGCCCCGGCCAGCATGCGGCGATCGTGTCGCTCGTGACCCACCGGCCGCGGCCGGCGGCGTGCTACCACGCGCGCCTGTCAGGGGTGGCCACGCTGGGCCACGTCAGCATCGAAGTGCAGACCTGCGCCGAGTGACCGGCAAGGCCGCCACGCGCCGGTCGGCGGCGCGCGGCGGCAGGTGATTCACTGATCGCCGACCACGTCCACGTCCTTGTCTGGGACGTAGCGGAAGGTGCCGCTGGCGAAGGCCGGATTGCGCTTCCAGCCGCTGAAGCTGATGTCGGTGCGCTGGCCGACCGGGTCGACCACTTCCATGCGCGCCAGGCCGTTGCGGTCGAAGCCCAGCTTGGCCATCTGGAAGCTGGCCTCGGTGTCCACCTTCGGGGTCATGGTCAGCCACTGCAGCCCGTCGCGGGCCACCGCCTCTTCGCTGACGTCGTACTGGCGATCGAGCCGGCCCGGGTCGATCAGTGCGGTCAGCGGGCTGTTCTGTTCCTCGCTGCCCTGCGCGCGCACCGTGGCCTGCTTCAGGTCCGGGTCGTAGACCCAGACCTTGCTGCCGTCGGCGACGATCAGCTGGGTATAGGGCTTGCGGTACTCCCAGCGGAACAGGCGCGGCGCCGACAGCGCGACGCGGCCGCTGGCGCTTTCCTTCAGCGTGCCCTTGCCGTCGTAGACCTTCTGCGCGAACTGGCCGTCCAGGCCCTTCAGCCCGCGGGTGAAGGCGGTGAGGTCCTCGCGGGCGCCGGCGAAGGCGGAGCCGGCCAGCAGCGCGGTGGCGAGGACGGTGTAGCGGAGTGTGCGAAGCATGCGGATGGATTTCCGGATGGAGTGTGGGGAGTGTGACGCGCCGCGCCTGAATAGGCGATCAGAGCGCGTGGGCCGGCCGACCCACGGCTAAGACCCGGTCTGCATCCGGCCGAGGTCGCCGTACAGGATCTGCCCGCGGAAGCCGCGCCGCACCTGCTGGTACAACTCGCGGAAGGCGGCGTAGTCCTGCGGCTGGCACAGCGCCGCCGGGCCGTGGATCGCGCGCCGGTGCAGCGTGTGCGTGGCGGTCACGGTCTGTCCGTCGCGCACCCAGGTCGCGGCGTACTCGCCGGCGGCGTTGCGGAAATGGGTGTCGGCCGGGATCGCGATGATCGGCACGCTGTCCGGGAAGGTCAGCCGGTAGGTCTCGCTGCGCGCGTTGTCGTTGCAATAGAACGGGGTCAGGTTGCGCTCGGCCGAGGCCGTGCTGTAGACCCCGCGCACCGAGTCGGCGCCGGGCATCAGCGGCAGGCTCATGCCGCCGACCACGCCGAAGTCGACATAGTCGTGGGCGCGGAAGCGGTAGGCGTAGCCGAACGGCCGGCTCAGGTCCTGCGGCGTGCCCTGCAGCAGCAGCTCGCCGCTCCCGTCGAAGCCGGAGGCGGCGACGATCGACTCCTCGATGCGGGTGCGGTTCTGCGCGTTGAGCTGCACGAACATCGTGCGCAGGCCGACCTCGCCGACGTCGCCGCTGTCCAGCCGGGTGATGCCGCTCAGGCTGCCGTCGGCGGCGAAGCGGTAGTCGGTCTCGACCAGGTAGCGGTTGCGCTTGGCGTCGTCCGGCGGCGTGCGCGCCACGGTGCCGTCGGCCGTGTGCAGCACCGGCGCGCCCAGATCGCCGGCCGGCAACTGGCCGAAGCGCGCGTACGGGCTGGTCGAGTCCACGTACAGCTTGAACTCGGGCAGATAGGTGATGGCGTGGTTGAAGCGGCCCAGCACCGGGACCTCCGGCAGGGTCGGCCCGCCCTGCGCGCCGATCAGCACCGGCGTGCTGGCGATGCCCCTGGCCGCCAGCAGCGCTTCCAGCACCACGGTGTGGTCCTTGCAGTCGCCGTAGTGGTTGTCGAGGATGCTGTCGGCGCTGTTCGGCTGCAGCCCGCCGTTGCCCAGGTACACCGCCACGTAGCGGATGTTGCGCGCCACCCATGCGTACAGCGCGGCGGCCTGCGCGCGGCGATCGCCGATGCCGGCGGTGATCTGCTCGGCGCGGGCGCGCACCTTCGGCGTGACCTGCGCGGCGGCGGCGCTGCTGTGCTGGTAGGCCTGGGCCATCTGCGCCCAGCGGCGGAAGCTGCTGGCCATGATGGTCGGGCTGAACTCCCAGGTCGCCGCGGCCCAGTTCTGGCTCTTCATCGGCTCGCGGCGGCTGTAATGCCATTCCCAGCGCGCCTGCTCGCCGTCGATCCGCGGCGTGTCGCTGCCCTGCACGCCGCGCGTGTACAGGTGCATCTGCAGGCGCCGCGGCGCCACCAGGGTCACCGTGGCGTCGTCGTACTGGGAGAACACGCTGAAGGTCTCCCACAGGCTGAAGTAGCCGGTGAAGTACGGGACGTTCTGGGTGCGGCGCACCCGGTACACCAGGCGCGCGCCGGGCATCAGGTTGGGGAACACCACCACCTTGACCTTGCGGTCGGCGTACATCGCCGCCGCCGCGCTCGAATAGCTCTCCTGGGTGTAGATCTTGTCGGCCGGCACGTCGTGGCGCAGCCCGTCCGGGGTCAGCGTGTAGGCGGCCAGCACCTCCAGCGTTTCCAGCTTCTCGCTGTAGCCCAGCCGCACCTGGCTGAACTGGTCGACGCCGGCCTTGGTCTTGAGCAGCAACTCATACTCGTCGGTCTCCACGCTGGTGGCGTCCTCGCGCACCTCGTAGTCGGCGCGGTAGCGCACGTAGCTGTAGTTGTTGCTGACCACCGGTGCGGCTGCCGGGGCCGGTTGGTCGGTGTCACGGCGCGCGGCCGGGGCCGGTTGCGCGGCGGCGACGCCGGCCAGCGCCAGCAACGCCGCGCCGAACAGCCAGCGTGCGGCGCGCACAGGCGCCAGTGCAGGCAGACGCTGGCCATGGCCGGCGCAGGGCGCGGTGCGCGTCACTTCGGCGGCGGCGGCGCCAACACGCTGCGGTCGCCGTTGTGTTCGGGCGGGCTGACCACGCCGGCGGCTTCCATCGCCTCGATCAGCCGCGCGGCGCGGTTGTAGCCGATCTTCAGCCGCCGCTGCACGCCGGAGATCGAAGCGCGGCGGGTCTCGGTAACGATGCGCAGGGCCTCGTCGTACAGCGGGTCGGACTCGTCGCCGCCCCCGCCGCCGGCTTCGGGCAGGCCAGTGGCGCCGATCACGGTGCCGTCGCCCATGGTCTGCACCTCGTCGAGCACGCCCTCGATGTAGTCAGCCGGACCGCTGGCCTTGAGGTGCTCGACCACCCGGTGCACTTCCTCGTCGCTGACGAAGGCGCCGTGCACGCGGTCCGGCATCGCCGTGCCCGGCGGCAGGTACAGCATGTCGCCGTGGCCCAACAGGGTCTCGGCGCCGGACTGGTCGAGGATGGTGCGCGAGTCGATCTTGGAGCTGACCTGGAAGGCGATGCGGGTCGGGATGTTGGCCTTGATCAGGCCGGTGATCACGTCCACCGAGGGGCGCTGGGTGGCCAGGATCAGGTGGATGCCGGCGGCACGGGCCTTCTGCGCCAGGCGCGCGATCAGCTCCTCGACCTTCTTGCCGACGATCATCATCATGTCGGCGAATTCGTCGATGAAGATGACGATGAACGGCAGCGTGTCCAGCGGCCGCGGCGCCTCGGCCAAATCCGGATTGGGCTTGAACAGCGGGTCCATCAGCGGCTGCCCGGCGTCCTGCGCGTCCTTGACCTTCTTGTTGAAGCCGGCCAGGTTGCGCACGCCGACCGCACTCATCAGCTTGTAGCGGCGCTCCATCTCCGCCACGCACCAGCGCAGGCCGTTGGCGGCCTCCTTCATGTCGGTGACCACCGGCGCCAGCAGATGCGGGATGCCCTGGTAGACGCTCAGCTCGAGCATCTTCGGGTCGATCATCAGCATCCGCAGGTCCTTGGCCGAGGCCTTGTACAGCAGGCTCAGCACCATCGCGTTGACCGCCACCGACTTGCCCGAGCCGGTGGTGCCGGCGACCAGCAGGTGCGGCATGCGCGCCAGGTCGGCCACGGTCGGGCGTCCGGCGATGTCCTTGCCCAGGGCCAGGGTCAGCGGGCTGGCCGACTTGTCGTATTCCTTGGAGCGCAGCAGCTCGCTGAGATAGATCATCTCGCGGCTGACGTTGGGAATCTCCAGGCCGATCACCGACTTGCCCGGGATCACGTCGACCACGCGCACCGACTTCACCGACAGGCCGCGGGCGATGTCCTTGTCCAGCGAGCTGATCTGGCTGACCTTGATGCCCGGCGCCGGCTCGATCTCGAAGCGGGTGATGACCGGGCCCGGATAGGCGCCGACCACCTGCGCCTCGATGCGGAAGTCCTTGAGCTTGAACTCGATCTGCCGCGACAGGGTTTCCAGGGTCTCCTCGGAATAGCCCTTGGCCTGCGGCTTGGGATCGTCCAGCAGCGCCAGCGGCGGCACCCCGGATGGGTCGCTGCCGGTCCCGTGGAACAGCGGGATCTGCTGCTCGCGCTTGGCGCGCTCGCTCTTCTCCACCACCGGCGCCGGCGGCGGCTCGATCTTGACCGGCTCGCGCTTGGCGCGCTGCACCGCGTCGACCTTGCGCACTTCCTCGCGTTCCTCGCGCATGGCGCGGGTCTGCTGCCACTCGTTGGCCTGCTGGGTGCCGCGGCGGGCCAGTGCCGGCAGGGTCATCACCGCCTTGCCGATGCGCTCCATCACCGCGAACCAGGACAGCCCGGTGGCCAGGGTCACCGACACCAGCAGCAGCACCAGCACGAACAGGTTGGCGCCGAGCGCGCCGAAGCCGGCACCGAGCGAATTGCCGACCAGCTTGCCGAGGATGCCGCCGGCGCCGGCCACGTCGCCGGCGAACAGGCGCAGGTGCAGCAACCCGGTGGCCGCGATCAGGAAGCCGACGATGCCGACCAGGCGCAGCGCCGGGCCCAGGTCGGCCTCGCCATCGCCGTCCTGATCCATGCCGAACAGCGCGATCCAGGAGATCGCGCCGATCACCACCGGCAGCAGGAAGGCCACATAGCCGAACAATTGCAGCAGCACGTCGGCGATCCAGGCGCCGAACTTGCCGCCCATGTTGTGCACCGGCGCGACCACGCTGCCGGTATGCGACCAGCCGGGATCGGTCGCCGAGTAGGTGGCCAGGCTGGCCAGCAGGTACAGCAGCAGCGGCGCGATCGCGATCAGTGCCAGATCGCGCCACAGCTTCTGCCGGCGTGGGTTGGGCGCGGCGCCCTGCTTGCGTGCCGCCGCATTGGCGCCCTGGGATTTGCCGCGTTCCGGAACCTGCTTCGCCACGCTATGACCAGACCTTAGAAATGCATCGTTAGTGATTGATAATAAACGACCCGCCCTTGCATTTCAGCAGTCGGCACCTGAATCGTCCGGCCTTGCGCCGACCTGCCTCTGCGGCATCCGGTGAAGGCGCACAACAGTGCGCGAGGGACGCCGGCGGTGGCGACGGGCCGCAGCGTTTCCGCCACGCGGCTTGATTCGTTCCAGGCCGGCCGCCACTCTATGCGCCTTCGCCGGAACCCGCGCAATGCCGCGTTTCCGCCGCCATTTCACCCTGTTCGCGAGTATACATGAGCCCCTCTGCCGCCAATTCCGCCAAGCATTCCCGCCTGCTGATCCTGGGTTCCGGCCCGGCCGGCTGGACCGCCGCGGTCTACGCCGCGCGCGCCAACCTCAAGCCGGTGGTGATCACCGGCCTGCAGCAGGGCGGCCAGCTGATGACCACCACCGAGGTCGACAACTGGCCCGGCGACCCCCACGGCCTGATGGGCCCGGACCTGATGGCGCGCATGCAGGCGCATGCCGAGCGCTTCGAGACCGAGGTGATCTTCGACCACATCCACACCGCCGACCTGTCGCAGCGGCCGTTCCGGCTCAGCGGCGACAGCGGTGACTACACCTGCGACGCGCTGATCATCGCCACCGGCGCCACCGCCAAGTACCTGGGCATCCCCTCGGAAGAAGCGTTCAAGGGCCGCGGCGTGTCCGCCTGCGCCACCTGCGACGGCTTCTTCTACAAGGACCAGGACGTGGTGGTGGTCGGTGGCGGCAACACCGCCGTGGAAGAGGCGCTGTACCTGTCCAACATCGCCCGCAAGGTCTATCTGGTGCACCGCCGCGACACCCTGCGCGCGGAGAAGATCATGCAGGACAAGCTGTTCGCCAAGGTCGCCGCCGGCAAGATCGAGACCGTCTGGCATCACCAGGTCGACGAGGTGCTGGGCAACGAGGCCGGCGTCACCAGCGTGCGGGTCAAGTCGGTGCAGGACGGCAGCACCCGCGACCTGGAAGCGCACGGCTTCTTCGTCGCCATCGGCCATCACCCCAACACCCAGCTGTTCGACGGCCAGTTGGCGATGCACAACGGCTACCTGGAGATCCGCTCCGGCCTCGGCGGCGCCGCCACCGAGACCTCGGTGCCGGGCGTGTTCGCCGCCGGCGACGTCGCCGACCAGCACTACCGCCAGGCGATCACCTCGGCCGGCTTCGGCTGCATGGCCGCGCTGGATGCCGAGCGCTATCTGGACAAGGGTGCCTGAGTCCACGCAAGCCCTGAGCTGCCGGCGTCCGGCCGGCAGCGGCCGTGTGCGCGTGGCGCATGGCACGAGCGGCTACTGCGCCGCCCTCTGCCGCAAGTCGTCCAGGCGATGAGCCGGATCCGCTGGCTACGTCAGCTCGACACGGTCGCCGCCGCCGACTGGGACGCCCTGCACGACGGCCGCAATCCGTTCGTCGCCCACGCCTTCCTGGCCGGCCTGGAGCAGCACGGCTGCCTGCGCCCGGACTGGGGCTGGAGTCCGCTGCATCTCACCGTATGGGACGGCGAGGCGCTGGTCGCCGCGGCGCCCGGATACGTCAAAAGCAACTCGCACGGCGAATTCGTGTTCGACCATGCCTGGGCGCATGCCTATGCGCGCTACGGCCAGGACTACTTCCCCAAGTGGCTGTGCGCGGTGCCCTACTCGCCGGTGACCGGGCCGCGCCTGCTGGCGCGCGATCAGGCGGCGCAACAGGCACTGCTCGCGGCCATGCAGGCGCTGACCGAGCGCACCGGCCTGTCCTCGGCCCACGTCAATTTCCACCGCGCCGACGAGGACGCCGCGTTCGGCGCCGACTGGCTGGAACGCAACGACGTGCAGTACCAGTGGCACAACGATGCCGGCTGGACCGGATTCGACGATTACCTGGGCGCGATGGACCACAAGCACCGCAAGAACATCCGTCAGGAGCGGACCAAGGTGCAGCGCGCCGGCATCGATTTCCGCGTGCTGCACGGCGACGAGGCCAGCGCCGCCGACCTGCAGGCGATGTACGGGTTCTACCTGCGCACGTTCGACGACTACGGTAATTCGCCGGCGCTGACGTTGGAGTTCTTCTCACATCTTGCGCGAACGATGCCGCGCAACCTGCTGATCTTTCTCGCCATGCACCAGGGAGCCCCAGTGGCCGGCGCGTTCTGCCTGCGCGGCGGCGATACCTTGTACGGCCGCTACTGGGGTGGCGAGCCCCTGCCCGGCCTGCACTTCGAGACCTGCTACTACCAGGGCATCGACTACTGCCTGCGCGAGGGCCTGACCCGCTTCGAGCCGGGCGCGCAGGGCCAGCACAAGATCGCCCGCGGCTTCCTGCCGCGGCTAGTGCGCAGCCGCCACTGGATCGCCGACCCCGGCTTCCGCGTGCCGCTGGCCGCGTGGTGCGCGCAGGAACGCGCCGAGGTGCGCCAGCACGCGGCGGCGCTGCAGCGCCACTCGCCGTTCCGCCACGACGCCTGAGGCATCGGCTACGCTGCCGGCAATGCGTCGTCTCCCTGCACTGCTCGCGGCCGATCCCGCCGCGCCGTTCCCGCCGCCGTCCAGCGCCCTGCGCGAGCCGGATGGGCTGCTCGCGGTCGGTGGCGACCTGTCGCCGACGCGCCTGCTCGCGGCCTATGCGCAGGGCATCTTCCCCTGGTACTCCGACGGCGAACCGATCCTGTGGTGGAGCCCGGACCCGCGCACCGTGTTCCGCAGCGATGGCGTGCGCCTGTCCTCGCGCTTCCGCCGCAGCCTGCGCCACTCCCCGTGGACGGTGCGCGCCGACACCGCCTTCGCCCAGGTCATCGACGCCTGCGCACAGATCCCGCGTCCTGGCCAGGACGGCACCTGGATCACCGCGCCGATGCGCGACGCCTATCTGACCCTGCACCGGGCCGGCCACGCGCATTCGGTGGAAGTGTTCGACGGCAGCACCCTGGTCGGCGGCATCTACGGGGTGGCGCGCGGGCGCATGTTCTTCGGCGAAAGCATGTTCAGCGCCCGCAGCGGCGGCTCCAAGGTGGCGCTGGCGGCGCTGGCGCGGCGCCTGCACGGCTGGGGCTGGCCGCTGATCGACGCGCAGGTGGAGAACGACCACCTGCTCAGCCTGGGCGCCGAGCGCTGGCCGCGTGCGCGCTTCCTTGACACCATCGCGCCGCTGGTGGCGGTGCCGGCCGAGCCCGCGCCGTGGACGCTGCGGTTCGGCACCCTGGCGGCCGCGGAACTGGCCCAGGCCTGAGCGGGATTAACGCAAACTTTGCATGGCGCGGCCCAGGCGAGTAAAATCCTCGCTCTTCAGGCCTTTGGCCGTTCCGAATCGCACAGGATTACATGTCGAAAGACGACTCCATCGAATTCGAAGGCACCGTCAGCGAGACGTTGCCCAATACCACGTTCCGGGTCAAGCTGGAAAACGGGCACGAAATCATCGCCCACATCTCCGGCCGCATGCGCAAGAACTACATCCGCATCCTGACCGGCGACCGGGTGAAGGTCGAAATGACCCCGTACGACCTGACCAAGGGTCGCATCACCTACCGTATGAAGTAATCCGCCACGGGCGGACATGAAGAAGGCGGCCACTGGCCGCCTTTCGCGTCTGCAACGGTGGAACGACGGTGACCTCGCCAGGCGGCTGCAGCCTCTGCAGCCGCCTTTCGTCGTGCCTGTCGGCCTCAGTCCACCGTCGCCGGCAGCAGGCGCTCCGGCTCGGCCTGGGTATCGACCACCAGCTCGCCGTCGCGCACGTCGATGGTGACGCGGCCGCCGTTGACCAGCTTGCCGAACAGCAGCTCGTCGGCCAGCGGGCGCTTGACCTTGTCCTGGATCACCCGCGCCATCGGCCGCGCGCCCATCAGCGGGTCGAAGCCGTGCTGGGCCAGCCAGTCGCGCGCGGTCGGGGTCGCCGACAGCGACACGTGCTTTTCCTGCAGCAGCATCTCCAGTTCGATCACGAACTTGTCGACCACGCGCAGGATGTGGCTGAAGGCCAGCGGCTGGAACTGCACCACCGCGTCCAGACGGTTGCGGAACTCCGGGGTGAAGCTGCGGCGGATGATCTCCATCGCATCGGTGGAGTGGTCCTGCTGGGTGAAGCCGATCGAGCGCCGCGAGGCCTGGGTCGCACCGGCATTGGTGGTCATCACCAGGATCACGTTCTTGAAGTTGGCCTCGCGCCCATTGGTGTCGGTGAGCACGCCGCGGTCCATGACCTGCAACAGGATGTTGAAGATGTCCGGGTGCGCCTTCTCCACCTCGTCCAGCAGCAGCACGCAGTGCGGGGTCTTGACGATCTTCTCGGTCAGCAGGCCGCCCTGGTCGAAGCCGACGTAGCCCGGGGGCGCGCCGATCAGGCGGCTGATCGAATGCGGCTCCATGTACTCGGACATGTCGAAGCGCACCAGCTCGATGCCCAGCTGCAGCGCCAACTGCTTGGTGACCTCGGTCTTGCCCACGCCGGTGGGGCCGGCGAACAGGAAGTTGCCGATCGGCTTCTCCGGATTGGCCAGGCCCGAGCGCGCCAGCTTGATCGACGAGGACAGCGTCTCGATCGCCGGATCCTGGCCGAAGATCACCATCTTCAGGTTGCGCTCCAGGTGCTGCAGCACGTCCTTGTCGGTGGCGCTGACCTGCTTGGCCGGGATCCGCGCCATCTTGGCGACGATGGTCTCGATCTCCTCGATGTCGATCAGCTCCTTGCGCTGGCCTTCCGGCAGCAGCCGCTGGCGCGCGCCGGCCTCGTCGATCACGTCGATCGCCTTGTCCGGCAGCAGCCGGTCGCCGATGTGCTTGACCGACAGGTCCACCGCCGCCTGCAACGCGTCGTCGGCGTAGGTTACGCCGTGATGCGCTTCGTACTTGGGCTTGAGGCCCTGCAGGATCTCGAAGGTCTCGCCCACGGTCGGCTCGACGATGTCGATCTTCTGGAAGCGCCGCGCCAGGGCGCGGTCCTTCTCGAAGATGCCGCGGTATTCCTGGAACGTGGTCGAACCGATGCAGCGCAGTTCGCCCGAGGACAGCGCCGGCTTGATCAGGTTGGACGCGTCCATGGTGCCGCCGGAGGCGGAACCGGCGCCGATGATGGTGTGGATCTCGTCGATGAACAGCACCGCATTGGGCACCTTCTTCAGCGAGGTCAGCACGCCCTTCAGGCGCTTTTCGAAATCGCCGCGGTACTTGGTGCCGGCGACCAGCGCGCCCAGGTCGAGCGAGAAGATCACCGCGTCGGCCAGCACCGCGGGCACGCTACCCTCGACGATGCGCTTGGCCAGACCTTCGGCGATGGCGGTCTTGCCGACGCCGGCCTCGCCCACATACAGCGGGTTGTTCTTGCGGCGGCGGCACAGCACCTGGATGGTGCGCTCGATCTCGTCGGCGCGGCCCACCAGCGGATCGATGCGGCCGTTGCGGGCCTGCTCGTTCAGATTGGTGGCGTATTCGGCCAGGGCATCGCCCTTGGGCTCGCCCTCGCCCGCCTCGCCCTTGGGCTCGCCGTCAGCCGGCGCGGCGTGCTCGCCGTCCTCGCCCATCTTGGCGATGCCGTGGGAGAGATAGTTGACGATATCCAGGCGGGTGATGTCCTGCTGGTTCAGGAAATACACCGCATGCGAGTCCTTCTCCCCGAAGATCGCCACCAGCACATTGGCGCCGCTGACCTCCTTCTTGCCCGAGGACTGCACGTGGTAGACCGCGCGCTGCAGCACCCGCTGGAAGCCCAGGGTGGGCTGGGTATCGCGGCCGTCGTCGTCGGCCAGGCGCGCCACCGAGGCTTCGATGGCCTGTTCCAGGTCGCTGCGCAGGCGTTCGACGTCGGCGCCGCAGGCCTTGAGCACGGCCTGGGCGGAGGGATTGTCGAGCAGCGCCAACAGCAGGTGCTCAACCGTCATGAACTCATGACGGGCTTCCCGGGCGCGCTTGTAGCACTGGCCGATGGTCTGCTCGAGATCTTTGCTGAACATGGTCTACTCCGACGTCTGTTGCCGACAATATGTGGCTTGAGTTGCGAATTTCCACAACCCTATCGGATCAGTGTGTTCACACCGCGTTAGTCCGGGCAAACCGGTGACCGACGCCTCCCACTATCAGGCTTTTTCCATCGTGCACAACAGGGGATGCTGGTTCATCCGCGAGAACTCGTTCACCTGAGCCACCTTGGATTCAGCCACCTCGCGGGTATAGACCCCGCAGACGCCGCGGCCGCGGGTATGCACATGCAGCATCACCTGGGTGGCGCGCTCCAGGTCCAGGGAGAAGAACTGCTGCAACACGGTCACCACGAAATCCATCGGGGTGTAGTCGTCGTTCAGCAGCAGCACCTGATACATCGGCGGGCGGGCGATTTCCGGCTTGCCGGTCTCCACCATGACGCCATGATCGTGCTCGGGGGAATTCTTGCGGGGCATCCGCCCATTATATACGGGGGCTGCCGGCGCGGATTGGACGATCGCCGGTCCTGCCCGCACAATTCCCTTCCTTTCGATGGCGCTGCGCATGCATTCGACGATGTTCCCCAAGGTTCCGCTGCTCGCCGCGTTGCTCGTCGCGGCCATGCCGGCCGCCGCCGAGCCGCCGGACGCGGCGCTGGGCAAGCGCCTGCAGGCGCTGGGCTACGACGTGCAGGCCGACGAGGACGGCGATTACCAGGTGCTGTTCGGCCTGCGCGACCAGGGCCGCGAGCGCAAGCAGCTCACCTATGTGCGCTCGCCGGTGGAGACCTTCGGCAGTTACCGCATCCGCGAGGTGTGGTCGCCGGCCTACCAGGCGCAGGGCGACAGCCTGCCCGCCAAGGTCGCCAACCGGCTGCTGGAAGACGCGCAGTCGGACATCCTCGGCGGCTGGGTGCGCCAGGGCGGCACCGCGGTGTTCGTGGTCAAGATCCCCGCCGATGCCGACGATGCGGCGTTGCGCGAGGCGCTGGAGGCGGCCGCACGCGGCGCCGACGCGATGGACGCCGAACTCAACGGCGGCAAGGACCTGTTCTGATGACGGCGGCCGCAGAACCCTGGCAGCCGGATGTGACCGTGGCCACGGTGGTGGTGCGCGACGGGCGTCTGCTGCAGGTCGAGGAAGCCATCGCTGGCGCGCTGGTGTTGAACCAGCCGGCCGGCCACCTGGAGCCGGACGAACGCCTGATCGAGGCCGCGGTGCGCGAGACGCTGGAGGAAACCGGCTGGCAGGTGCAGCCGACCGCCTTCATCGGCGCCTACCAGTGGAAGGCCGACACCGGTCGCCACTACCTGCGCTTCGCCTTCGCCGCCGACCCGGTCGCACACGACCCGCAGCGGCCGCTGGACACCGGCATCGTGCGCGCGCTGTGGATGACCCCGGCCGAACTGGAGGCCGCCGCGCCGCGCTGGCGCAGCCCGCTGGTGTGGCAGGTGGTGGCCGATTTCCTGGCCGGGCGCCGCTACCCGCTGGACATGCTGCGGCAGGTGGCATGAGCGGCGCAGCGGTCATGGTCGGGGTCTCCGGTGGCGTGGATTCGTCGGTGGCGGCCTGGCAACTGGTCCAGCAGGGCGCAGCGGTGTCCGGCCTGTTCATGCAGAACTGGGCCGACGACGGCAGCGGCGAGTGCCGCGCCGATGACGACCGCCGCGACGCGGTGGCGGTGTGCGGGCGGCTGGGCATCCCGTTCCATTTCCGCGATTTCTCGCAGGCGTACTGGCAAGGCGTGTTCGCGCACTTCCTGGCCGAGTACGCCGCCGGGCGCACGCCCAACCCGGACGTGCTGTGCAACCGCGAGGTCAAGTTCAAGCATTTCCTGGACGCGGCGCGCGAACTCGGCGCCGAGCGCATCGCCACCGGCCACTATGCGCGGGTGGACAGCGTCGGCGGCCGCTGGCGGCTGCTGCGCGGGCTGGACCGCAACAAGGACCAGAGCTACTTCCTGCACCAGTTGGGTCAGGCGCAACTGGCCGCGACCCTGTTCCCGGTCGGCGAACTGCCCAAGGAGCAGGTGCGCCGCATTGCCCGCGAGGCCGGCCTGCCGACCCACGCCAAGAAGGATTCCACCGGCATCTGCTTCATCGGCGAACGCGATTTCCGCGAATTCCTGGGCCGTTACCTGCCGGCAAAACGCGGCGAGATCCGCGACCCGCACGAGCAGGTCGTGGCCGAGCACCCGGGGGTGTTCTACTTCACCCTGGGCCAGCGCGAAGGCCTGAACATCGGCGGGGTGCGCGGACGCGCCGCGGCACCGTGGTACGTGGTCGGCAAGGACGTCGCCCGCAACGTGCTGTACGTCGACCAGGATCGCGACAGCCCCTACCTGATGGCCAACTGGCTGCAGTCCGAGACTGCCCACTGGATCGCCGGCGCGCCGCCGGCACGGCGTTTCGACTGCACCGCGCAGACCCGCTATCGCCAGGCCGACGAGCCGTGCACGGTCGCGGTCGGCGACGACGGCACCCTCTCGGTGCGCTTCGCGCGTCCGCAGCGCGCCGTCACCCCCGGGCAGTCGCTGGTGCTGTACCAGGGCGAGGAATGCCTGGGCGGCGCCGTGATCGCCACCACCGATGCCCCGCTGGAGCGCCGCCTGGCGCAGCACGCACCCGTCGCACACGAGGACACCATTCGATGACCGATTCCATGGACGCACGCATGCTGGCGCTGGCGGGCCTTGCCCAGGCCCTGCAGCAGGTGCGGCGCATCGCCGAGACCGGCCAGTCGGAGGCGTCGCTGGTGCGCACCCTGCTCGACAGCGTGTTCCGCATCGACGCGCCCAGTCCCGAGGCGGTCTATGGCCGCCGTGCCGACCTGGCGCCGGGTCTGCGCCTGCTGCACAACTATTTCCGCAACCAGGGCCAGGACGAGGTGCTGCCGCGGCTGGCGCTGGCGGTGATCCAGCTGGAACGGCGCTTCGCCGGCGATGCGGACACGGATGCCAAGGTCGACGCCGGCCTGGCCCGGATCGCGCCGGTGCTGGAGCGTCACGGCGACAGCACCCACCCGGAGGTGATCGCCGCGCTGGGCCAGCTCTACGCCGACACCATCAGCCACCTGCGCCCGCGGGTGATGGTGCAAGGCAATCCGCACTACCTGGGCCAGGCCGGGGTGGTGGCGGAGATCCGCGCGCTGCTGCTGGCGGCGGTGCGCGCGGCGGTGCTGTGGCGGCAGATGGGCGGCAGCCTGTGGGATTTCCTGCTGGCCAAGCGGCGCATGCGCGAGACCGTGGACCGCGCGCTGCGCTGAGCCCGTGGGGGCCGACGCGGGTCGGCAGAGCGCCGCCCGCGGCCGTTCTGCGACGCAGATCGTACGAATGTCGGCAGGTTTCGATGATCCGCTCACCGCGTTGCTAAAGACCCGGGGGGGACGGCCGATACAGCAATCGTGAATCTGCCGAGAACGTCCATGTACTCACGCCTCCTGATCCGTCTGGCCGCCCCGCTCGCCCTGACGCTGCTGTTCCCCATCGCCGCCGGCTTCGACTGGCCGGCCCCGGTCCGTTGGGCCATCCTCACCACGATGACGCTGAGCTGGCTCGGCTTCGCCGGCTGGACCGCGTACAGCCAGACCCGGCGCTCGCCGGAGCAGGCCAAGGTCATGCGCGAGCAGGACCACCTGCTGAACGAGCTGCGCAGCTTCGTCGGCAACGAGATCGAGGGCTCCCGCTCCGAGATCGAACGTGCCCGCGAACTGATCCGCCAAGCCGTCAGCGGCCTGGGCGGCAGCTTCGAGGCGATGAACCGCAAGTCGCGGCAGCAGAGCGTGGCGCTGGCCCGCATCGTCGACCGCGCCGGCGAAGACGGCGGCGCCGGGGTGGACGTGGCCCGCTTCGCCCAGCATGCCAGCCAGCGCATGGAGCAGCTGGTCGAGGCGCTGGAGCAGGTCAGCGGCCAGAGCAGCACCACGGTGCACTACATCGACGACATGTCCCAGCACCTGGACGGCATCTTCGCCCTGCTGGAGGACGTCAAGTCGATCGCCGACCAGACCAACCTGCTGGCGCTGAACGCGGCGATCGAAGCGGCGCGTGCCGGCGAGGCGGGCCGCGGCTTCGCGGTGGTGGCCGACGAGGTGCGCAACCTGTCCGAGCGCTCGACCACCTTCAACGAGCAGATCCGCAAGCTGGCGCACAGCTCCAAGGACGCCATCGCCAAGGTCCGCGAGACGGTCTCGAACATGGCCTCGCGCGACATGGACCGCTCCCGCGAGGCGCGGGCCGAGGCCGAGGCGATGCTGGACAACGTGGCCGCGATCAACCACTCGCTGGGCGACGGCATGCGCGAGATCTCCGAGTGCGGCCGCGCCATCGACAGCAGCGTCGCCGAAGCGGTGCGCGCCCTGCAGTTCGAGGACATCGCGACCCAGGCCCTGGGCGGCGTGCATACCCACCTGGACCGTCTGACCGCGATCAACCGCGAGGCCGTGGCGCTGCAGGAACTGCTGCACCGCAATGGCGGCGTGTTCGACCACGAACTGATCGACGCCCTGCAGCGGGTCGGCAACCGCCTGCGCGACATGCGCACCGAGTGGGAGCGCCCGCCGCACAAGCCGGTGGCGCAGCAGAGCATGGGCGCCGGCACGGTCGAGCTGTTCTAAAGCCCGCCTTGTCGTCCTCCTTGCCATGAACCGACGAGTCCCCGGCCCCTGCCGGGGCTTGTCGTCTCTGCCCTTCCCGTCCGGCCCCGTCGATGTCGATGCCTCTCCAGTCCTTGTCCCGAGTTGCGGCCATGTCCTGCGATGAAAGCAGCAGCACGCACGCGCCCTCGTCCGAGCCGGTGGCCGATGCCGGCTTGCGGCCTGTGACCGCGCCGCGCCAGCCCGGCCACGCGCTGCGGCGGCTGGAGACGCTGGCACAGGACGAACTGCGGCAGTTGCTGGTCGTGCGCGCGCCGGCACAGCAGGACGCGCGTATCGACGACCCGGTCTGGGCCGGCCTGGCCTGGGACATGGGCCTGAACGGCAGCGCGGTCGCTGCCGCCGGCACGCCGGCGCCGCTGGTGCACTTCCCGCTTTACGACGGCGACTGAGTCGAGCGCCGCTGCCGCGATTGCGGGCGGCGAGCGGAGCCTGGCGCGGGGCCGCGTTCAGGGCACTGCAAAAATTTCCCCCCTCGCCTCGCCACCTTCGATTTCGCTTGATGCATAAGGCCGAGCCGAACATTCGCGCGCCGCATCCGTAGGAGCGGCTTCAGCCGCGACAGGCGGTCTCGGTCATGCTTCGTCGCGGCTGAAGCCGCTCCTACAAGGCGACGCCTGGGCTCGCTGGACCACTGCGAAGGCAGCGGTGCGGGATGCCGTTCGGTCGCGACGAACGAGCGACGCATGCCTGGCCGGCCGTCTGCAGTCGGGACTGAAGTCCCTCCCACAACTGCCGCGATCACCTCGCGATGTCTGCGATGTAAGGGCGGATTCGGCGGCGAGATGCGGCACATCGACCGACATTCGCATCCAGGCGCACGCCGGAAGCCGCTTCCGCAATGTCGGGCGTCGGGTCGCGGCGAAGCGCCACGGTGGGAGCAAACTTCAGTCGCGACGCACGACGCCATCCGGCGCGTTGATGCTCCTGCAGTCGGGACTGAAGCCCCTCCCACAACCGGCCTCGCGCGTGGGGACTGCCCGCTTTAACGTCGTGCCATCCGTCGCAGCCCAGACCACCGTGGATGCCGGATCGCGACTGACGTCGCCCCGGCAATATTCGGCGTCGGGTCGCGGCTGAAGCCGCTCCTACGCACAGCCTGCAATGCTTCCCCCGGCTAGCTCGGATTCTCCAGCGAGAACAGGTCCGCTTGCTTGTCGTAGGCGAAGTATTCGGCGTAGCGCGCCCAGCTGGTGACCGCCTGCACCGTCTCCGCCGCATAGGCCTCGGACATGTGGTCTTCCAATTCGTCGCGGAAGCGGCGTGCCGGGGCGTGATGCGCCGGGCGCTCGTCGAGCACGCGGCGGATGTGCGCGGCCAGCGGCACGTAGGTGGCCAGGTGCTGGGCGAACAGTTGCTTGCGCGCGTCGGTGCCCAGCTCGGCGAAGCGCTGACCGGCCGGGGTCAGCTGCAGGTCGCCCTGTTCGAACACGGCAAAGCGCAGCAGTTGCAGGGTCTCGGCGATCGGGAACAGTTCGTCCACTTCCAGCTGCAGGCCGGCGGCCAGCGGCGGCAGGTCGGCGCGGCCGTGGTAGGGCTCGGCCGCCACCGCTTCGATCAGGCCGGCCAGCAGGTTGCTCGACACGCGCGGCAACACCATGGCGATGCCGCTGCCCGGGAACACGCCCTCGCGGGTCTGCGGCCGCTGCGGGCTGGCGGTCATGCGCGCGTAGATGTCGTCGACCAGGGCGCGGAACGCCGGCGCCAGGCGGTTGCGCGGCTGCGGCAGGGTCACCTCGATCTCGCCGATCACCCGCCCAGGATTGGCGCCGAAGATCACGATGCGGTCGCACATCAACACCGCTTCTTCGATGTTGTGGGTGACCATCAGGATCGATTCGATCGGCATGCGCCCTTCCGACCACAGGTCCAGCAGGTCGGTACGCAGGGTCTCGGCGGTCAGCACGTCCAGCGCCGAAAACGGCTCGTCCATCAGCAGCAGCTTCGGCCGTACCACCAGTGCCCGCGCCAGGCCCACGCGCTGGCGCATGCCGCCGGACAGTTCCTTCGGGTAAGCGCCCTCGTAGCCGTCCAGGCCGATCAGGTCGATCGCCGCCAGGGCGCGCCGGCGGCGCTCGTCGGCCGCCACGCCGCGCGCCTCCAGGCCCACTTCCACGTTCTGCAGCACGGTCAGCCACGGGAACAGGGCGAAGCTCTGGAACACCATGGCGATGTCGTCGGCCACCTGGCCCGGCGCGGCATCGCGGAAGGCGATGCTACCGGCGCTGGGCTGCAGCAGCCCGGCGATGGCGCGCAGCAGGGTCGACTTGCCCGAGCCGGAACGGCCGAGCAGGCCCACGATCTGCCCCGAATGCAGGGTCAGGTCGACGTCCTCCAGCACCACCAGCGGCGTTGCCCCGCCCTTGTCGTAGCTCTTGCGCACGCCCTGCACGCGGACCAGCGGGGCGCGCTCGGGCACGCTTGCGGAATAGCTCATGGTCGGTCTCCAGGAATCAGTCGAAACGCAGGCGGCGTTCGGCGAACACGTACAGGCGTCGCCAGACCGCGCGGTTGAAGAGGGTCACGAACAGCGACATCACCGCCACCCCGAGCAGCACCCGCGGGCCGTCGCCGGCGGCGGTGGCGCGGGCGATGTAGGCACCGAGGCCGTAGGCCTGCACCTGGGTGTGGCCCCAGCTGGCCAGCTCGGCCACGATGCTGGCGTTCCAGGAGCCGCCCGACGCGGTCAGCGCACCGGTGATGTAGTACGGGAAGATGCCGGGCAGGATCACCCGCCGCCACCAGGTCCACGAGCGCAGGTGGTAGATGGTCGCCGCCTCGCGCAGATCGGTGGGAAACGCGCTGGCGCCGGCGATCACGTTGAACAGGATGTACCACTGGGTGCCGAGGATCATCAGCGGCGACAGCCAGATGTTGGGATCGGCACCGGTACTGACGATGGCCAGCACCGCGAACGGGAACAGCACGTTGGCCGGGAACGCGGCCAGGAACTGCGCCAGCGGCTGCACCCGCTGCGCCACCTTCGGCCGCAACCCGATCCACACCCCGATCGGCACCCACACCACGCTGGCCAGGGCGATCAGCACCACCACCCGCAGCAGCGTGGCCAGGCCGCCACCGAAGGCCTCGGCCAGATCGTGCAGGCCCAGATGGCGGCGGCCGTAGTCGTAGGCGAACCAGGCCGCGGCCGCGCCGGCCACGGCCAGCGCCGCGCTCCACAGCCGATCGCCCCACACCCCGCTGCGGCCGGATGCGCGCGGCGTCGCCACGGGCTGCGGCTGGTGCCGCGGCACCCAGCGCACCAGCATGGCGCGCTGCCACACCCAGGCCAGCGGCGCGACCAGGCGCTTGGCCAGGCGCGTGCGCCGCAGCAGGTCGTACAGCCACGACTGCGGCTTGTCCTGCGAGGCGGTGAGTTCGGCGCGGAACTTGTCCGACCAGGCCACGATCGGACGGAACAGCAACTGGTCGTACAGTGCGATCAGCACCGCCATTGCGACGACTGCCCAGCCGACCGCGGCGAAGTTGCGCTGCGCGATCGCCAGCGCCAGGTACGAGCCGATGCCGGGCAGTTCCAGGGTGTGGTCGCCGACGCTGATCGCCTCGGAGGCGACCACGAAGAACCAGCCGCCGGACATGGACATCATCATGTTCCAGATCAGCGAGGGCGTGGCGTACGGCGCCTCCAGCCGCCAGAAGCGCTGCCAGGCGCTGAGCCCGAAGCCGCGCGACACCTCGTCCAGGTCGCGCGGCACGTTGCGCAGCGACTGGTAGAACGAGAACGCCATGTTCCAGGCCTGGCTGGTGAAGATGGCGAAGATCGAGGCCAGCTCGGCGCCGATCTGGCGGCCTGGGAACAGGCCCAGGAAGAAGGTCACGGTGAAGGTGAGGAAGCCCAGCACCGGCACCGACTGCAGGATGTCCAGCGCCGGCACGATCACCCGCTCGGCGCGCCGGCTCTTGGCGGCCAGGGTCGCCACCACGAAGGTGAACACCAGCGAGGCGGCCATCGCCGCGAACATGCGCAAGGTGGTGCGCAGGCCGTACTCGGGCAACTGCCACAGATCCAGCGACACCGCGGCGGTGCCGGCCGGCGGCAGCGGCGCGCGCATGTCGGACGCACCGTGCAGTAGCAGCGCGCCCAGGCCCAGCAGCAGCGCGAACACCGCCAGATCGTGCAAATTGGGCAGCACGCCGGGACGTGCGGCGAGCTGTCCGGGCGCGGAGCGGTCGCGGGCGAATGGCAGCATGAGGAAATCCGGCAGGAGCGGCAGCGTGCGCCGCAGGAGAAGGACGCTGGCGCGGGTCGCGAAGCGGACCGCCCAGTGTGACCGGGGAAGATGTACGCCGTGCGTCAGCCGCTGCCGGCCGCGCCGGCATGTACCGGCTGCATGGCGCACGCACGCCGTCGCCGCGCCACGCAATCGCGCAGCGAGCGATGAATCAAGGACGATGGCGATGGCAGGCGCATGGGCGGCTCCGACGATGGGCAACGCCAGGGGCTACGCTCGGAGTCCTCGCGGATCGGGCTTGCGCATTCTCGGAATCAAGGCCAGCGCCGCGAAGGGCTGGCGAACGATCCCGTCCTGAGCGGACGGGACCCATCTGGGACGACCCAGACCGTGGCGGTCCTGTCAGCTCTGTCGCTGCAGCGTCGGTCTAGGATGACTGTCCAAGGAAGGTGGCCTCTGGCCGGAAAACGATGGGCGCGCGCAGTATAGCCAGCTGCTGCGCCGCCGCAAGTCCGCGCGGCGTGCGCCGCGCCGCGCATTCACTGCGCAGCCAGCACCAGCCGCGGATGGGTCGCCGGCGCCACCTGCTGGCGCGCGCGCAACCAGGCGGCCAGCTCGCGCGGCGGCAGCGGCCGCGAGTGCAGATAGCCCTGGATCTCGTCGCAGCCCTGCTCGCGCAGCAGCGCCTCTTCCTGCACCGTCTCCACGCCCTCGGCCACCACCTGCATGCCCAGCGCGTGGCCGAGCTGCACGATCGCCTGGGTGACCTTGGCGGTGCCGCTGTCGTGCAGCATGTCCTGCACGAAGCTGCGGTCGATCTTCAGGCGCTGCACCGGGAAGCGGTTGAGGTAATGCAGGTTGGAGAAACCGGTACCGAAATCGTCCACCGCCAGCAGTACGCCTTCCTGCTCGAACAATTCGAAGCAGCGGCGCAGCGACTCGCTGTCGCGGATCAGCGCCGACTCGGTCAACTCCAGCTCCAGCCGCTTCGGCGACCAGCCGTTGCGCTGGCACAGGTCGATCACCCGCTCGGCGAAGCCGCGGTCGCGCAACTGCATCGCCGAGACGTTCACCGAGACACGATCGAAGCTCAGCCCCGCCGCATCCCAGGCTGCGGCCTGGCGGCAGGCCTCGCCGATCACCCAGTCGCCCAGGCGCACGATCTCGCCGCATTCCTCGGCGATCGGAATGAATTCGGCCGGGTTGCAGTGGCCGTGGCCGGGACGGTGCCAGCGCAACAGCGCTTCCACCGCCGGCGCCCGTTCGCCCGCCGCATGCACCAGCGGCTGGTACACCAACGAGAACTCCTCGCGGTCCAGCGCGCCGTGCAGCGCGTGTTCGATCTCCAGGCGCCGCTGCGCGCGCAGCAACACGTCCTGGCTGTAGTAATGGCAGGTGTTGCGCCCGGATTCCTTGGCCGCGTACATCGCCGCATCCGCTGCGCGCAGCAGGCCATCGAAGTCCTGGCGCCCCTCCTCCATCAGCGCGATGCCGATGCTGGCGCCGATCTTGATCACGTTCTCGCCGCTGTGCAGCGGCTCGGCCAGCGCCGCGATCAGCTTGCGCGCCACGTGACCGGCGTCGCCGGGCTCGGCCAGGTCGCGCAGCACCACGACGAACTCGTCGCCGCTGAAGCGGCCGAACAGGTCGCTGGTGCGCAGTTGCTGGTGCATGCGGGTGGCCGCCAGCTTCAGCAACGCGTCGCCGGTGGCGTGGCCGAAGGAATCGTTGATGCTCTTGAAGCCGTCCAGGTCGACGAACAGCATCGCCAGCGTGGTGCCGCGCTCCACCGCCTCGTTCATCGCCTTCTCGGCCTGCTCGCGCAGCAGCTGCCGGTTCGGCAGGCCGGTCAGCAGGTCGTAGTGGGCCAGCAGCTCGATGCGCTCGCTGGCCTCGCGCTCGCGGGTGATGTCGCGGAACAGCACCACGAAGCGCGGCGGCAGGCCGTCGCGTTCGTCAAGCTCGATCAGCACCTGCACCCAGATGCGCTGCCCGGACGGGCGGTGGAAGCACAGGTCCAACTGCTCCGGCAGGCCGCCCTCGGTGATGCGCACCAGCGCCGACTCGAACGCATCGCGCGAGTCCTGGGTATACAACGCCAGCGCGTGGTCCAGATCGATGGCCTCCTTGCGCAGGCCATGGATGCGGTAGCACTCCTCGGTCCACTGCATGCGCCGGGTGCCGACCTCGATCTCGCAGCCGCCGATCTTGCCCAGCGCCGAGACCCGGTTGAGCAACTCGGTGCGCCAGCGGATCAGCGCGTCGGTCTGGCGCTGCTCGGTGATGTTCTGCACCTGGCCGAGCACGCGCTGGATGCGGCCGTCGGCCTCCACCTGCGGCTGCGCCCACACCCGCAGGTGCAGCGGTGACTCGCTGCCACGCACCAGCTCGACCTCGAAATTGGCCGGCTTGGCCTCGCGCGCCATGCGCCGCCAGATCGAGATCAGCTGCGCCATCGAATCGCGGCTGAGCAGGCGCAGCCAGCCGCGGCTGCTCGGCGCCTGCTGCTCGTCCAGGCCGGTGACGCGCAGGAACTCGCGCGAGCACCACACCCGGTCGCGCAACGGGTCCCAGGACCAGCTGCCCATGCGGGTCATGCGCTGCGCCTCGCGCAGCAGGGTCTGCTGGTCGCGCAGGCGCTGCTCGAGCAGCTTCTGCTCGTGGATGTCGGTATGCGTGCCGATCATGCGCAGCGGGCTGCCGTCGGCAGTGCGCGCGACGATGCGGCCGCGGTCCAGGATCCAGTGCCACTGCCCGTCCTGCCGGCGCAGGCGGAACTCGCACATGTAGGTTTCGGTGCGGCCCTCGAAATGCGCGCGGATCGCCTGGCGCAGGCGTTCCTGATCGTCGCCGTGGACCAGCGGCAGCAACGCGTTCAGGCCGTCGGCCGGGGCATCGCCGGCGTAGCCGAGCATGCGCTTCCAGCGCTCGGAGCGGAAAATGGTGTCGCTGGGGATGTCCCAGTCCCACAGACCGTGCTCGGCGCTGTCCAGGGCGATCTCCCAGCGGGTCGCGCCGTCGCTGCCGACCGGTTCGGGCACGCTGAGGGTGTAGGCCAGCAGGCCGCCGCTGTCGTCGCGGACCGCGCGCAGCCAGCCGTCCAGGCGCCGTCCGGCGGTACCGGGCAAGGCGCAGGCCAGCATGGTCTCGCCGCCGAGCAGGCGCTCGCGGGCCGCACGCAACAGCTCGGCGTACGCCTCCACGGTGCGCGGCAGCTCCAGCGCCTGCGCTGCCCGGTTCGCTGCCAGCGGCCTGCCATCGGCGTCCAGCAGGACGAGCGCCGAGGTGAGCGGGTGCTGCAGCAAGCTTGCGATGACGCCTTGATCCACGCCGAGATACTCCGTTTCGCCGCCCTGAAGGCCAGCGGTCGAAGGTGATAACGGCATCCGGTGGCATTAATTGAGCGCTCGCACCGCCCGGCGATGGGCCGCGGCAGTCGTAACGGCTAAGATGTCCGCCGGACACGGACCACCGCAGCAGGCTGCCGGGGCATGCAACCACAACGCGACAGTTCCCTGCCCATGCAGGCGACCTCCGGCATGCGCCTGGCGCAACGCCTGGACCGCGGCATCTGGCGCGTGGTGCTGCTGTACGTGCTGCTGGGGCTGGCACTGTCGATTGGCAGCGACCTGGTTTTGGCGCATTTCGTAGACGATCCCGGCACGTTGATCGCGCTTCAGCTTGCCAACGACGCTCTGTTCCTGGCCCTGACCGCAGTTGCCCTCTACTACCTGCTGCGCCCGCTGGTGCGTGCCGCGGTGCAGGCGCACACCCGCCTGGCGCTGTCGGAGGCCGGCTACCGGCAGATGTTCCACGCCAACCCCAGCCCGATGCTGGTCTACGACCTGGAGAGCCTGCGCATCCTCGATGTGAACCCCGCCGCGGTCGCCTTCTTCGGCTGGTCGCACGACGAGTTCGTCGGCCTGGAGCTGGCCCGGCTGTGGCCGCCTAGCGCCAGCGCCCGCCTGGCCGAGGTGATCGAGACGATCCGGCAGACCCCGTCCAAGACCTGTGTGGTGGCCGAGCCGCTGCGCCTGCGCGACGGCAGCCAGTGCATGGCCGAGGCGCGCAGCACCAGCCTGGACTACCACGGCCGGCAGGCGCGGCTGGTGGTGATCAGCGACCGCAGTGCCGAGTACGACGCGCAGCGCCGCCGCGACCAGGCCCTGCAGCATCTGCAGGAAGCGCAGTCGATCGCGCGGCTGGGCTCCTGGCAACTGGACCGGGCCAGCGGCCTGGGCAGTTACTCCGAGCAGGTCTACCGGATGCTCGGCCGGCGCGTGCCGGAGCAGCCGCGCCAGCACCGCCTGGAAGAGCTGCTGGTGCCGCCCGACGTGCCGTCGCAGGCACGCATCCAGCGGGTGATCGAGGACCTGTGCGGCAGCGCGCCGCTGCAACTGGACATGTTGTTGCCGGTGCTGGCCGCCGACGGCCAGGCGCGCATGCTGCACCTGCGCGCCGAATCCTCCAGCGACGACGCGGGCAGTGCCTGCGTGCACGGCACCCTGCAGGACGTGACCGAGCACGAGCGCTCGCGGCGCCTGCTGCACGAGCGCGAGGAACAGTTCCGCGAACTGGTGCGGGTGCTGCCGGACGGCGTGGCGATCCTGCACCAGGAGCACGTGCTGTACGCCAACGCCGCCTGCGCCGGACAGTTCGGTTTCGAGGGAGAGAACCTGCTCGGCGAGCCGCTGCAGGGCCTGGTCGACAGCGCCGACCTGGCGCTGGTGCGACAGCGGATGGGCGCGGCCGGGGCCAAGGGCGAACGCGGCGCCACCGCACGCATGTGCCGCCGCGACGGCTCGCTGTTCCACGCCGGGCTGTCGTTCGGCAACGTCCGCTACAGCGGCCGCGACTGCAAGCTGCTGATCGTGCGCGACCTCAGCGAACCGGAGCGCATGCGCGATGCGCTGGCGCAGAGCAACCGCGAACTGCAGGCGATGGCACGGCGCCTGTTCTCGCTGCAGGAAGACGAACGCCGCGCGATCTCGCGCGACCTGCACGACGACATCGGCCAGGCGATCACCGCGATGAAGCTGTCCGCGCACGCGGCGCTGGACGAGACCGACGCCGAGCGCCGCCGCGAGGACCTGAGCGAGATCGTGAATCTGGCCGACAGCAGCATCACCAAGCTGCGCAACCTCTCTACCCTGCTGCGGCCGCCGCAGCTGGACGCGCTGGGCCTGGAAGCGGCGCTGCGCTGGCAGGCCGGCATGCTGTTCCGCGCCTCGCCGGTGCACCTGCACCTGGACATCGCCGCCCTGCCCGAGCGCCCCAGCGGGGAGGTCGAGCAGGCCTGTTTCCGCATCGCCCAGGAGAGCCTGACCAATGTGCTGCGCCACGCCAGCGCCGGCGAGGTGCGGATGACCCTCGGCGACGAGGAGCGCCAGCGCCTGCGCCTGGAAGTGGTCGACGATGGCGACGGCTTCGATCCGGCCGGGCCGCGCGGCCTGGGCCTGATCGTGATGCGCGAGCGCGCGCAGAGCGCCGGCGGTACCCTGCAGATCGACACCGCCCCCGGCGCCGGCACCCGGGTGACGCTGTGCCTGCCCTACACCACCGCGGCACCGCCGTCGCCCCCGCCTGGAACCTGAGCCGATGTGGAATCCCGCCAGCGCCGTACCCGTGGACGACGAACTGCCGTCGCGCCTGGGTGCGGGCCATCCCGCCCTGACCGGCATGATCGCCGAGGCCTTGGCCGGCGGGCCGGGGGTGATGCTGCTGCACATCGACATCGACCACTTCGCCTCGATCAACGAGAACATGAGCCCGGAAGTCGGCGACCAGGCGCTGGCGCTGCTCGCGCACCGGCTGCAGGCGCACCTGCGCGGCCGCGGCCTGCTGTGGCGCCACGGCAGCGACGAACTGGTGATGGCGGTGCCGCGCACCGCCGACGTACCGCCGCCGGAAGCCTTCGCCGAGGAGATCCGGCAGCAGATCGAACTGCCGCTGTCGGTGCTGCCGTACACCCTGTTCATGACCGGCAAGATCGGCGTGAGCCTGTGCCCGGAACATTCCACGCGCCTGTCGACCCTGCTCGACTTCGCTGAGGACGCGGTCTACCAGGCCGCGCGCGAAGGCGGCAACCTGGTGCGCCTGTACGCCGCCGACGGCCCGCCCAGCGCGCACAGCGAGAGCATCATCTCGCGGCAGATCGTCGATGCCATCCCCAACGGCGAGCTGCGCCTGCGCTACCAGCCGATGGTCAGCGCCCGCGACGGCCGCGTGGTCGGCATGGAATCGCTGCTGCGCTGGCAGTCGCCGACCCTGGGCATCCTGGTGCCGGAACGTTTCATGCGCACCGCCGAACGCCTTGGCGTGATCGTGCAGATCGGCACCTGGGTGATGGAAGGCGCACTGCGCCAGGCGCGGCTATGGCGCGACCAGGGTTTCGACGACTTCACCATCGCGGTTAACGTCTCCACCCTGCAGCTGCTGCGCCCGACCTTCTTCAACGAGGTGATGTCGGCGCTGCAGGCGGCCGGGGTGCCGCCGCAGATGGTGGTGCTGGAGATCAACGAAAGCGCGCTGACCAACAACGTCAACTTCGTCCACGAGACCCTGGCCAACCTGTGCCGCGAAGGCATCAGCCTGAGCCTGGACAACTTCGGCACCGGCGATTCCAGCCTCAGCGCGCTGGTGCGCTACCCGGTGGACAAGCTCAAGATCGACCGCAGCTTCATCAAGAGCGCGCCGGCCGGCAACCGCGAGGCGGCGATCGCCCGCGCGATCATCGCCATGGGCCACCAACTGGGCATGGTGGTGATCGCCAACGGCGTCGAATCGCAGGCCCAGCTCGGCTTCCTGCGCCGCAACGACTGCGACATCTTCCAGGGCTACCTGTTCGGTGAACCGATGTCGGCCGAAGCCGCAGGCATGGCCCTGCGTCGGCGCTATCTGCGCCCGGAATCGTTCACCGAGACCCGCCCGGACCGCACCCTGCTGCTGCTCGACGACGAAGAGAACGTGTTGCGCTCGCTGGTGCGGCTGTTCCGCCGCGACGGCTACCGCATCCTCGCCGCCGGCAACGTCCGCGACGCCTTCGACCTGCTCGCCACCAACGACGTGCAGGTGATCCTGTCCGACCAGCGCATGTCCGACATGAGCGGCACCGAGTTCCTGGGACGGGTGAAGATGCTCTACCCCGACACCATCCGCCTGGTCCTGTCCGGCTACACCGACCTGGCCACCGTCACCGACGCGATCAACCGCGGCGCGATCTACCGCTTCCTGACCAAGCCGTGGAACGACGACGAACTCCGCGAACACATCCGCCAGGCCTTCCGCACCCACGACGAACAACGCCGGGACGCGGGGCCCTGAGAAGCCGGGATTCGGCATTGGGGATTGGGATTCGCTCAAAAGCCGGGATTGGGGATTGGGGATTCGTAAAAGCGCGGTGTCGGCATTTCATTGACATGCATGGACGGGACCAGCAAACGCAAAACTGCTTTTGCCAATCCCGAATCCCCACTCCCAAATCCCAGCCTCTCAGCTACTTCGGCTGCCTCACCGGAATCAGGATGCGGAACGTGGACCCTTCGCCCACGACGCTGCTGACGTCGATGCGGCCGTGGTGCTTGTTGACGATGCCGTAGGAGATCGACAGGCCCAGGCCGGTGCCGCTGCCGACCGGCTTGGTGGTGAAGAACGGGTCGAAGATGCGCTGCAGCAGGTCCGCCGGAATGCCGGCGCCGGAATCCTTGAACTCGATCCACACCTCTTCGCCGTCCTGGCCCGTGCTGACCACGATGGTGCCGCGCTCGCCGATCGCCTGGCCGGCGTTGAGCAGCAGGTTCATGTACACCTGGTTGAGTTCGGACGGCAGGCACTCCACCAGCGGCAGGTTGCCGTAGTGGCGCTCCAGGGTGACCTTGTACTTGAGCTCGTTCCAGATGATGTTGATCGTGGATTCCAGGCCCGAGTGCAGGTCCACCAGCTTCCACGACTCCTCGCGACCGGAGTAGGAGAAGTCCTTGAGGTCGCGGACGATGCGGGTGACCCGCTCGATGCCTTCGCGCGACTCGGCCATCAACTGCGGCAGGTCGCGGCTGATGAAGTCGATGTCGAAGCGGTTGCGGATGTCGTCGATCTCCGGGATCAACGCCTTCGGATCGGGCGCGCGCAGGGCGCGCTCGTAGGCCTCGATCAGGGTGAACAGGCTGCGCAGGTACTCCTGCAGGCTGCCCAGGTTGGAGTGGACATAGCCGATCGGGTTGTTGATCTCGTGGGCGACGCCGGCAGCGAGCTGGCCGATCGAGGCCATCTTCTCCGACTGCAACAGCTTTTCCTGGGCACCATTGAGGCGCAGGTAGGCCTGGCGCAGTTCGGCATGGCGCTGCTGCAGTTCCTGTTCGTAGTCCTGCTGGCCTTCGATGCCCTGGATGAGCATCAGGTAATGGCCGCCGCTGGCATCGGCATGGAAGTACAGGTGCGCCAGCACCACATGGTGCTCGGTCGGCAGGCTGCCGCTCCAGCGGCCGCTGGAGCGCGCCTGCGACAGCGCATCGCTCGGCAGCCACTGCGCCAGATGCGCAGCCAGGCCGGCGTCGGCGCCGGAAAGATGGCGGCGCGCGGCGCTGTTGGCCATCAGCAGCTGGCCATCGGCGCGGAACAGCACCACGCCTTCGTACAACAGTTCGCTCAGGGCGAGCAGGTGCTCGCGCGCGGGCAGGACAAGCGCTTCGTTGGGATTGATTTCGGCGAAATTCACGACAGGCGGCGGGCGATCGATGGATGCCCAATATACGCCGTTGCCGCCGGCGGATGCGCGCCCCGCACTGGGACGCGCTGCGGCTTACGCCACTGCCAGGGGACGCTGCGCGAGCGGCGTGCTGGACTCGCCGTTGGCGTCGTAGGACGACGCGCTCTCGCTGCGGCCGAGGTGGCGCAGTGCCCAGTTGACCTCGCGTCGGCGCCGCGACAGCAGCGCGCCATTGGCGCGGTTGGCGTCGGCCAGCTCGCGCAGGCGCAGTTCGGCCTCGGCGCCGGCGGGCACATCGGCCTCCAGTGCGCGCAGTGCCGCCAGCTTGGCGCTGGTCGCCTGCATGAGACCTTCCACGTTGTGATCCAACAACGCCTGGCGCTCGCCGGCGAGCGCGTCGCTGAGCTGCTGCAGGGGGTTGGTCACGGACGTGTTCATGCGCCGAGTTGCCGATCCATGTCGATCATGCGGCTGGCGATCGCGTCGGGGTTGATCTTGTAGCTGCCGTTCTGCAGCGCACTGCGCACCGCATCGACGCGGCTGCTGTCCACCGCCGGAGCGGCCGAGAGCTGGCGTTGCAGGGTCTGCAGGCCGGAGGCCTCGCCGGTCAGGCGCAGGCTGTCGGTTGCAGCGGCCGCACCGACCGCACGGTCCTTGCCTTCCTCGGACGCGCCGGAGGCGGCCTTGGTCGAGACGGACGACGTGCGAAGGGTGGCCGGGCTCGGCAAACTCCCTTCAATTTTCTGGGTCATGACGGACATCCTGTTACGGGTTCGGTGTAGGTAACGGCACAGCGTCGGAGAACTTTAGCCGGGATCTTAGCGCGTCACTAAAACGTCGCCATTTTGTGACACAGTTCCCTGAACGATACGCCGGGACGACAGGTTTTCGACGGTCACCCGCTCGTTTTCGCCCGCATCGCCCAGTGCACGCCCGGCCATGCGCACTTCCAGGCCGCCGCTGCGTGCCACCAGCGCCACATTGTCGCCGCGCCGGACCAGCCGCGGCGCCACCAGGTCGGTGGCGGACAACAAGGTGCCGGCCGGCAGGGTCCGCCGCACCACCTTGCCGATCGCCAGCTCCGGCTCGGTCATCGCGGCGCCGACGATGCGCGCCGCGTCGCGTTTCTCGGGGACGATATCGGCGGCGCCGATGGTTTCTCCAGCGGACAGGCCACGCGCCAGTACCAGCACGTGCTGCATGCGCCGCACCTTGACCGGCACGAACAGCCGCCAGCCGGTGTCGCGCGGGCAGCTCACTTCCACGGTCGTGGTGCCGGTCGGCTGCGCCTGCAGCGGCACCGGGCACAACGGCACCCGCACCGACGGGTCCAGGGTCGCCTCGGCATCGGCGTCGGCACCGGCCAGGGACAGCGCCGCGGCACGGATCGAGTCCACCGACTGGAAGTCCGCGGCCCAGGCCGGCGTCGCCGCCAGCAGGACCAGCAATAGGATCGGGCGCATCGCCGTCTCTCTCGGAAAGGTCGCCGACACGATGCAAACGCCGTGCCGAAAACCGTGCGCCCGATCCGCGCCGCGCCCTCAAGTTCCGCCGCGACAGCGCCGATATGAACGCCATGAGTCATGACCTCCTCAACCGAATCGACCAGCGCACCCGCTTGGCGGGCCACAACCGGCTTGCCCTGCTGTTGTTCCGGCTGGGCGGTCGTCAGCTTTTTGGCGTGAACGTGTTCAAGGTGCAGGAAGTGCTGCGCCGACCGGAACTGTTCCAGGTGCCCGGGCTGCCGCTGCAATTCTCCGGCGTCGCCGACGTGCGCGGGCGCTCGGTGCCGGTGCTCGACCTGGGCCTGGCCATCGGCCACCCGGAGCGCGAGCCGAACGCGGACACCGCGCCAGGCTATCTGGTGGTCACCGAGTTCAACCGGTCCGTCCAGGGCTTCCTGGTCAGCGGCGTGGAGCGCATCGTCAACATCGCGGTGGAGGACATCCATCCGCCGCCGGAACTGGGCGCCGAGTCCAGCTACCTGACCGCGGTGACCCGCTTCCAGGGCGAGCTGATCCAGGTCATCGACGTGGAAAGCGTGCTGGCCGACATCGCCCAGACCCGGGTCGAGGCCAACCTGGACCCGTCGCTGGCGCTCACCGGCCCGCAGTTGCAGGTGCTGGTGGTCGACGACTCGCGGGTGGCGCGGCAGCAGATCCGCAGCGTGCTGGACCAGCTCGGCGTCGCCGCGACCCTGCTGTCGGACGGCCGCCAGGCCCTGGACCATCTCTTGCAGATCCACGCCGCCGGCGAGAATCCGGCCGAGCGCTACGCCATGGTGATCTCGGACATCGAGATGCCGGCGATGGACGGCTATACGCTGACGACGGAAATCCGCCGCCATGCCGGCCTGTCCGGCCTGTACGTGCTGTTGCACACGTCGCTGTCGGGCGTATTCAACAATGCGATGGTCGAGCGCGTCGGCGCCAATGCCTTCGTGGCCAAGTACAGCCCCAACGAGTTGGCCGAGTACGTGCTGACCCGGTTGCGGGTCGTGGCAGCCGCCGCACAGGCGGCCTGACCCAGGCGCCCCGCCCCGCCGCGGGGCCTGCCTGACGCTCTCTGTATAGCGCGGACGGGGCCCCCGCACCTGCGGCCAACCCCCTGATCTCCCGGGCGCTGCGCCCGGCTTTGGCACGCGCCTTGCCTGTGGTTTCGGCAACGAACCGCGGGATCGTGCCATGTCCAATCCGATCACAGCCTACTTCGGCGTCCACGGCGATGCCCTGCCGCTGCGCGAGCAGCGCATGAAGCTGATCGCCAGCAACCTCAGCAACGTCGACACGCCCGGGTACAAGGCCCAGGACCTGGATTTCGACGCGGCGATGCGTGCCGCGCAGGGGCAGCGCGAAGGGACCCAGCTCGCGGTCGACGACAGCCGCCACATCGCGGTCGGCGGCGATGGCCTGAACCCGTTCCAGGTCACCCGTGCCGCCAGCCAGCCCAGCCTGGACGGCAATACCGTCGATCCGGATGCAGAACGCGCCGCCTACGGCCGCGCCGCGCTGGAGTACCGCGCCTCGCTGAGCTTCGTCGAATCCAAGGTGCGCAGCATGCTCACCGCGATCACGGGGCAATAAGCATGAGCAACCTGCCGATCTTCGGCGTCGCCGGCTCCGCGCTGCATGCGCAGTCGGTGCGCATGAGCACCATCGCCAGCAACCTGTCCAACGCCGATTCGGTGGCCGGCTCGGCGGAGGCGGCCTACAAGCCGATCGAGCCGATCTTCCAGGCGGTACGCAACCCGCACGACAGCAGCCTGACCTCGGTCAACGTCAAGCAAATCGCCACGACCAACGCACCGCCGATCAAGCGCTACGAACCCGGCCATCCGCTTGCCGACGCCGACGGCTACATCTATTCGCCCGATGTGGATCCGGTCTCGCAGATGGTCAACCTGATCTCCGCCTCGCGCAATTACCAAGCCGGCGTGGAGGTCCTCAACACCGCCAAGGAACTGGCGCTGGCCACTCTGACCATGGGCCGCTGAGCCGCCCTCCTTCCGCCGCGTCACGTCCCAGGACCGCTTCCATGACCAGCGTCACCAACTCCACCGACACCACCTATTCCAGTCTGGGCCTGAGCGCCTCGAGCAATACCAGCACCACCAAGAACAAGGCGCTGCAGCAGGCCGACTTCCTGAAGCTGATGACCGAGCAGCTGCAGCACCAGGATCCGCTCAAGCCGATGGACAACAGTCAGATGGTCGCGCAGATGGCGCAGCTGTCCACCGTGCAGGGCATCGGCGACCTCAACAAGACCGTGACCGCGCTGTCCTCGTCGATGAGCACCGACCAGGTGCTGCGCGGCGCCAACCTGATCGGGCACAAGGTGCTGGTGCCGTCGGCATCGCTGCCGCTGGGCGCCGAGGGCAGCACCGGCGGCCTGGTCGCGGCCAAGGCCGCGGGCGTGGTGGACGTCACCGTCAGCGACGCCAACGGCCAGCCGATCAAGAAGATCAGCCTGACCGCCGACAAGGCCGGCCAGCTCGATTTCGCCTGGGACGGCACCGACGCCAGCGGCAAGCGCATGCCGGCCGGCAGCTACAGCATCACCGCTGGGCAGACCGATGCCCAGGGCAACCAACTGTCCCTGTCCACCTACGTCCAGGCGCCGGTCGAGAGCGCCATCATCGGATCGGACGGCATCTATCTCGATCTGACCGGGCTCGGCACCACGCCGCTGACCAACGTCCTCCGCGTCAGCTAACGCCACGCCGACCATCCACAGGAGTCCACCATGGGTTTCAATACATCGCTGTCCGGCCTCAGGGCGGCCAATACCGACCTCAACGTCACCGCCAACAACATCGCCAACGCCAATACCACCGGCTTCAAGGGCTCGCGCGCCGAGTTCGCCGACCAGTTCACGCTCAATGGCTACGGCCTGGCGCGCAACGCGGTGGGTTCCGGCGTGCGCGTCAGCAACGTCGCCCAGCAGTTCTCGCAGGGCACCATCGATCCGACCGGGCGCAGCCTGGACCTGGCCATCTCCGGCTCCGGCTTCTTCACCCTGTCCAACAACGGCGCCCGCGTCTACTCGCGCGCCGGCAACTTCCAGACCGACGCCAACGGTTATGTGGTCAATCCGCAGGGCGGCCGGCTGCAGGTGTTCCCGCCGGCCAGCAACGGCAACGGCTTCGCGGCCGGCACCCTGACCGACCTACAGCTGCTCACCACCGACAGCCCGCCCAAGCAGACCAGCACGGTCAATCTGACCTTCACCCTGCCCGGCAACACCCAGCCGCCGACGGTGACCACGTTCGATCCGAACGACGCCAACAGCTACAACAACTCCAGCGGCGGCACCACGGTCTACGACTCGCTGGGCGTGGCCCACGTGCAGACCTCGTACTTCGTCAAGACCTCCACGCCCAACCAGTGGACCGTCTACAACTACGTGGACGGCGTTGCCGCCGGCGGCGCCAGCACGCTGCAGTTCTCCAACAGCGGCGCGCTGGTGAGCCCGGCCGACGGCAAGATCGCGCTGGGCACCTTCACCCCCAGCACCGGCGCCGGCACCCTGTCGCTGAACCTGAACGTGTTCGGCTCGACCCAGTACGGCGAAGCCTTCGCCTTGCGCGGCTCGACCCAGGACGGCTACGCCAGCGGCAAGCTCAACTCGATCAGCATCGACGAGAAGGGCATCGTCTACGCGCGCTACTCGAACAACGCCGACAAGGCGCTGGGCCAGATCGCGGTGACCAACTTCGTCAATCCGCAGGGCCTGAGTTCGCTCGGCGACAACGCCTGGGCGGAAAGCTCGGCCTCGGGCATCGCCCGCACCGGCGCACCGGCGACCTCCGACTTCGGCAGCGTGCAGTCCGGCGCACTGGAATCCTCCACCGTCGACCTGACCGAACAGCTGGTCAACATGATCGTGGCGCAGCGCAACTTCCAGGCCAACTCCCAGGTGATCTCGACCCAGGATCAGGTCACGCAGACGATCATCAATATGCGTTAAGGCCGGGATTGGTGATTCGGGATTGGTGATTCGTCACCGCTGGCGTCCCGTCGACCGGGCGCCAGCTTGAGCCACCACTTCCGATCGTCCGCGGCACTGCCGCTCCTTCGAATCCCGAATCCCTCCTCTCGAATCACGGCCCACACCCATGGACAAAGCCCTCTACGTCGCCATGACCGGCGCCCGCGCCTCGCTGCAGGCGCAGGCCACGGTGTCGCACAACCTGGCCAACGTCGAGACCTCCGGGTTCAAGGCGGCGCTGGACAACACCGAGGCGTATCGGATTCCCGGCGCCGGTTATCCGTCGCGCATCGATGCGGTGCACATCGACCAGGGTTTCAATCGCGCCGTCGGCGCGCAGCACCAGACCGGCAATCCGCTGGACGTGTCGCTGGATACCGATCGCTGGCTGGCCGTGCAGGCCGCCGACGGCAAGGAGGCGTACACGCGCGGCGGCGAATTGGCGCTGACCCCCAATGGCCAACTGGTCACCGCCAGCGGTCATGCGGTGCTCGACGACCAGGGCAATCCGGTGGCGATTCCGCCGCACCAGTCGCTGGAGATCGGCAACGACGGCACGGTGTCGATCGTGCCGCTGGGCGAGGCGCCCACCGCCATGAGCACCATCGCCACGCTCAAGGTGGTGCAGGCGCCGCCGGACCAGCTCACCCGCCGCCCCGACGGTTTGATGCGCAACGTCAGCGACGACCCGGCAAAGGCCTTCGCGCCCGCCACCGGCGCCTCGCTGCACACCGGCGTGCTGGAAGGCAGCAACGTCGATGCCGCCGGCGCGCTGGTGCAGATGATTCAGCTGCAACGCCAGTTCGAAATGCAGGTGAAGGTCATCAAGAACGGCGACGAGAACGCGCAATCGGCCAACACGCTGCTGCGTCTGAACGGCTAAGGCACGCCGCGGCGCCAGCGGCGCCGGTTTGGCACGGCACGTGCATCACTCCCTGCGCCCCCGGCGCGTCGTGCCGGGGCCACCATCAGAGGAATTCGGGTCATGAATCAGGCTTTGTGGGTCGCCAAGACCGGACTGGATGCGCAGCAGACGCGCATGTCGGTCGTCTCCAACAACCTGGCCAACACCAATACCACCGGTTTCAAGCGCGACCGCGCCAACTTCGAGGACCTGCTGTACCAGCAGGTGCGGCAGCCCGGCGGCGCCAGCTCCTCGCAGACGCAGCTGCCCTCGGGCCTGCAGATCGGTACCGGCGTGCGCGTGGTCGCCACCGCCAAGGATTTCGAACAGGGCAGCCAGCAGCAGACCGGCCGCGCCCTGGACGTGATGGTCAACGGCCGCGGCTTCTTCGAAGTGCAGATGCCGGACGGCACCACGGCCTACACCCGCGACGGCAGTTTCCAGATCGATGCGCAGGGCCAGTTGGTCACCAACAGCGGCTACGCGATCCAGCCGGGCATCCAGATCCCGGAAGGCGCGCAGTCGGTGACCATCGGTGCCGACGGCACGGTCAGCGTGCAGGTCACCGGCACCGCTGCCGCGCTGCAGGTCGGCTCGCTGACCCTCACCGACTTCATCAATCCCTCCGGCCTGCAGGCCCAGGGCCAGAACCTGTACGTGGAAACCGCCGCCTCCGGCCCGGCGACTAACGGCACGCCCGGCCTCAACGGCCTGGGCAAGATCGCGCAGGGCGCGCTGGAAGGCAGCAACGTCAATGTGGTGGAAGAGCTGGTCAGCATGATCGAGACCCAGCGCGCCTACGAGATGAACGCCAAGGCCATCTCCACCACCGACTCCATGCTCGGCTATCTGAACAACAACGTCTGATCCCCTCGCCTCCGGAATCCGCCATGTCGCGCCTGTCCTCTCTCTCCTTCTCCGCCGCGCTGCTGCTGCCGGTCCTGCTCGGCGGTTGCGCCGGCCTGGGCGTGGCCGCCGGCGACGTGCGTCCGTACGCGCCGATGGCGCCGATCACGCCGGTGATGGCGCCGCAGGCGCAACCCACGGCCGGTGCGATCTACGCCGCCGGCCCCGGCCTGCAGCTGTATTCGGACCGCCGCGCCCGCGACGTCGGCGACCTGCTGACCATCACTCTGGTCGAAAGCACCAACGCCAGCAGCACCGCCAACACCAGCATCAGCAAGAAGGATGCGGTGACCATGGCCACGCCGACCCTGCTCGGCGCGCCGCTGACCGTCAACGGCACCAACATCCTCAACAATTCCACCAGCGGCGATCGCAGCTTCGCCGGCAAGGGCAACACCGCACAGAGCAACACCATGCAGGGCAGCATCACCGTGACCGTGATGCAGCGCCTGCCCAACGGCAACCTGGTGATCCAGGGCCAGAAGAACCTGCGGCTGAACCAGGGCGACGAGCTGGTGCAGGTGCAGGGTGTGGTGCGCGCCGCCGACATCGCCCCGGACAACACCATTCCTTCCAGCAAGGTGGCCGACGCGCGCATCGCCTACGGCGGCCGCGGCGCGGTCGCGCAGTCCAACGCGATGGGCTGGCTGAGCCGCTTCTTCAACTCACGCATCTCGCCGTACTGAGGCCCGCCATGACTCTCCTGTCCCTGCCCTGCCGCCTGCTTGCCGCCGTCGCCCTGTGCGCAGGCCTGGCTGCCCCGGCCGCGGCCGAACGCATCAAGGACCTGGCCCAGGTCGGCGGCGTGCGCAACAACGCGCTGGTCGGCTACGGCCTGGTGGTCGGCCTGGACGGCAGCGGCGACCGCACCAGCCAGGCGCCCTTCACCGTGCAGAGCCTGAAGAACATGCTCGGCGAGCTGGGCGTCAACGTGCCGGCCAACGTCAATCCGCAGCTGAAGAACGTCGCCGCGGTGGCGATCAGCGCGCAGTTGCCTGCATTCGCCAAGCCCGGCCAGACGATCGACATCACCGTCTCCTCGATCGGCAACGCCATCTCGCTGCGTGGCGGCACGCTGCTGATGGCGCCGCTGAAGGGCGCCGACGGCCAGGTCTACGCGGTCGCGCAAGGCAACCTGGTGGTCGGCGGCTTCGGCGCGCAGGGCAAGGACGGTTCGCGGATCTCGGTGAACGTGCCCAGCGTCGGCCTGATCCCCAACGGCGCGACGGTGGAACGTGCGCTGCCGGACGTGTTCGGCAACACCGGCGAGATCACCCTGAACCTGCATCAGCCCGATTTCACCACCGTCTCGCGCATGGTCTCCGCGCTGGAGAGCACCTTCGGCCCGGGCAGCGCACACGCGGTGGACGGCTCCACCGTGGCGGTGCGTTCGCCCACCGACCAGAGCGCGCGCATCGGCCTGCTGGCGCGCATCGAGAATGTGGAACTGTCGCCGGGCGCGGCGGCGGCCAAGGTCGTGGTCAATGCCCGCACCGGCACGGTGGTGATCGGCTCGCAGGTGCGGGTCAGCCCGGCGGCGATCTCGCACGGCTCGCTGACGGTGACCATCAGCGAAGGCACCCAGGTCAGCCAGCCGAATGCGCTCAGCGGCGGCCAGACCGTGGCCACGCCCAAGTCCACCATCACCGCCACCAACGAAGGCAGCCGCATGTTCAAGTTCGAGGGCGGCACCTCGCTGGATCAGATCGTGCGGGCGGTCAACGAGGTCGGCGCCGCTCCTGGCGACCTGATCGCGATTCTGGAAGCGCTCAAGCAGGCCGGTGCCCTGAGCGCGGAGCTGGAGGTGATCTGACATGCGTATCTCGGCCGCTCCCTTCGACCTGCACGCCTCTACCCAGAACGATCCGGCCAAGATCGACAAGGTCTCGCGCCAGCTCGAAGGACAGTTCGCCAACATGCTGGTCAAGAGCATGCGCGAGGCCAGCTTCGGCAATTCGCTGTTCCCCGGCGAGAACCAGACCTTCCGCGACATGTACGACCAGCAACTGGCCAAGGGCCTGACCGACGGCAAGGGGCTGGGCCTGGCGGCGATGATCTCCAAGCAGCTGGGCGGCGGGCAGCCGGCCGCGGCCACGCCCACCAATACGTCGCTGGGCGCGGCCAAGGCGGCCAAGGCCTATTCGCTGGTGTCCGGCCAGTCCGGCAACGCTCCGATGCCGCTGCAGGGCGAAGCCGCGCTCGGCGCCGGTGCCGCAGCAGGCGCTGGCGTCGGCCCGTGGAGCGGTGCCGAGACGGCCACCGCCCCGCAGCAGCAGGTGTTGGACATGATCGCCGGCCGCGAGAGCAGCGCCATGCATCAGGCCATCGGCAGCAGCCCGGCCGACGGCAGCGCCGGGATGTCCTGGGCCGGCGCCGACGACCGCTGGTCGAACGTGCAGGCCGCCGCCGACAGCGGCACCGCCATCGATCCCGGTGCCGCGGCGGCCGCCAACGCCGCGGCGGCCAGCCTCGGCGAGCGCACTCCCGAAGGCTTCGTCGCCAAGATCTGGAACCATGCGCAGAAGGCCGCGCAGGAACTGGGCGTGGACGCACGCGCCCTGGTCGCGCAGGCCGCGCTGGAAACCGGCTGGGGCCGACGCGGCATCTCCCGCGGCGACGGCGCCAGTTCCAACAACCTGTTCGGGATCAAGGCCACCGGCTGGAGCGGGGAGCGCGTGACCACCGGTACCCACGAGTACGTGGACGGGGTCAAGCAATCGCAGACCGCCGATTTCCGTGCCTATTCCTCGCCGGCAGAGAGCTTTGCCGACTACGTGCGCCTGCTGAAGACCAATCCGCGCTACCAGCAGGCGCTGAAGGCCGGCACCGACATCCGCGGCTTCGCCCAGGGCCTGCAGCGCGCCGGCTACGCCACCGACCCGGCCTACGCGGCCAAGATCGCCGCCATCGCCGGCGGCCCGACCATCGGCCGCGCGGTCGCCGCGATCGGCAGCGCTGCCGCCGGCGGCATCGAGCGCGTGCTGGCCAGCACCGTCGATTCGTCCGGCCTCGTGCGCCGTTGAGGTAGCCGCCCATGTCCATCCTCTCCACCGGTACCGGCGCCCTGCTCGCCTTCCAGCGGGCGCTGTCCACGGTCAGCCACAACGTCGCCAACATCAATACCGACGGCTACAGCCGGCAGCGGACGACGTTCGCGACCACGGTCCCCAGCCAGTACGGCAGCGAGTTCATCGGCAACGGCACCCAGATCACCGACGTCTCCCGCGTCGCCGACCAGTTGGCGATCTCGCGCCTGTTCGACAGCACCGGCGAAGTCGCGCGTCTGAAGCAGCTGTCCAGCCTGTCCAGCCGTGTCGACGGCCTGTTCTCGGACAAGGCCACCAGCATCGCCGGGCAGTGGTCGAACTTCTTCGACGCCACCAGCGGCCTGTCCTCCAACGCCTCGGCCAGCGCCAACCGGCAGAACCTGCTGGACGCCGGCAATTCGCTGGTCACCCGCTTCAAGCAGCTCAACGGCCAGCTCGATTCGCTTGGCAGCGAGGTCAACAACGGCCTGCTGGCCGGCACCGCCGAAGCCAACCGCCTGGCCACCGAGATCGCCAAGCTCAACGGCCAGATCGGCTCCAACGCCAATGCCGCCGCGCCGGACCTGCTCGACCGCCGCGACCAGATGATCGGGCAGCTCATCGGTTACACCGGCGGCAGCGTCATCCAGCAGGATGGCGGGATGATGAACGTCTACACGTCCGGCGGCCAAGCGATGGTGGTCGGCACCAACGCCTCGACGCTGGTCGCCAGCCCCGATCCCTATCAGCCGGAGCGGCTGCAGATCGCGGTGAAGACCCAGGGCGGCTCGACCCCGCTGAGCGAAAAGGCGCTGGGCGGTCAAATCGGCGGCTTCCTGGAGTTCCGCAGCACCGTCCTGGACCCGACCAAGGCCGAACTCGGCCGCATCGCCACCGGCGTGGCCAGCAGCTACAACCAGCAGCACCATGCCGGCATGGACCTGTACGGGCAGATGGGCGGCGACTTCTTCAATCTGCCGCCGCCGACCGTGGACGGCAGCAGCGCCAACACCGGCACCGCGGCGTTCACCGCCAACGTCAGCGACCTGAGCAAGCTCGACGGGCAGAACCTGCTGCTGACCTACAACGGCACCGCCTGGAGCGCGAGCCGCGCCGACACCGGCGCCAGCGTCCCCATGACCGGTTCCGGCTCCAGCGCCGACCCGTTCGTGGTCAACGGCGTGACCCTGCAGGTGTCCGGTACCGCCGCCAGCGGCGACAAGTTCCTGCTGCAGCCCACGGCCAACGCCATCAGCAAGCTGTCCGTGGCCATCACCGACCCTTCGCGTATCGCCGCGGCGACGCCGATCCAGGCCAGCGCCACGCTGAGCAACCTGGGCACCGGCAAGGTCAGCAATGTCACCGCGACCAACGCCAGCAACGCCAACCTGCTGACGCCGGCGAACATCGCCTTCATCGATTCCTCCCATTACTCGATCAACGGCGGCGCGCCGCAGACCTACACCGCCGGCCAGACCATCAGCGCCAATGGCTGGAGCCTGACCATGGACGGCGTGCCGTCGGCCGGCGACAGCTTCGCGGTGGGCCCGACCGGGGTCGGCTCGAGCAACAACGGTAACGCCCTGCTGCTGTCCAACCTGGACGACAGCAAGGCGTTCAACGGCGGCACCATCACCCTCAACGGCGCGGTGGCCGGCCTGACCACCACCGTCGGCTCGGCGGCGCGCCAGGCCAAGTACGCCGCCGACGCCCAGGACGTGATCCAGAGCAGCGCCCAGGACGCGCGCGATTCGCTGTCCGGCGTCAACCTCGACGAGGAGGCGGCGGACATGCTGCGGCTGCAGCAAGCCTACCAGGCGGCCTCGCGCCTGATCTCCACCGCCGACACCCTGTTCCAGTCCATCCTGAGCGCGGTCCGATGAGCAATCGCATCTCCAGCGGCATGATCTTCAATCAGTCGCTCAACACCATGCTCGGCAAGCAGGCGACGATCTCGCACCTGCAGCAGCAGCTGTCCACCGGCCAGCGCATCGTCAGCGCGGCCGACGACCCGGTTGCCGCGGGCACCGCGGTCAGCCTGGATCGCACGGTGGCCGCGCTGGCGCGCTTCGGCGACAACGCCACCAACGTGCAGAACCGGCTCAACTTGCAGGAGAACTCGCTGTCGCAGGCCGGCGACCTGATGGCCCGGGTCAAGGATCTGACGGTGGAAGCCAATAGTTCGGCGCTGACCACCCCCGACCGCAAGGCCATCGCGGCGGAGCTGAAGACCCTGCACGACAGCCTGCTGAGCCTGTCCAACAGCACCGACGGCTCCGGCCGCTACCTGTTCGGCGGCACCGCCGACGACGCCGCGCCCTTCGCCGTGGTCGCCGGCAACGTGGTCTACAGCGGCAACCAGACTCAGCGCAGCGTGGAAGTAGCCCCGGACACCAAGGTCTCCGACACCCTGCCCGGCAGCGAGATCTTCATGCGCGTGCCCACCGGCGACGGCACCGTCGACGCGCACGCGGCCGCCGGCAACACCGGCACCGGCCTGCTGCTGGATTTCAGCCGCGACGGCTCCGGCAGCGCCTGGAACGGCGGCAGCTACAGCGTCGTGTTCACCGCCGCCACCACCTACGAGGTGCGCGACAGCGGTGGCACCGTGGTCAACACCGGCACCTATGCCGCCGGCGAGAGCATCGGCCTGCCCGGCCTGAAGATGCGCGTGGACGGCGCACCGGCCGCCGGCGACAGCTTCCAGATCGGGCCGTCGACCACCAAGGACGTGTTCTCCACCATCAGCAACCTGGTGAACCTGCTCAACACCGATCCGATCACCCCCGCTGCCAAGTCGGCGCTGCAGAACGGCCTGCAATCGTCGATGCGCGACATCACCCAGGCCTCGTCGAAGATGATCGACGCGCGCGCCGCCGGTGGCGCCCAGCTCGCGGCGATCGACAACGCTACCGACCTGCGCGCCGCCAACGACGTGACCCTGAAGACCACCCTGTCCTCGCTGCGCGACCTCGACTACGCGCAGGCCATTTCCCAGTACCAGCTGGAACAGTCGGCGCTGAAAGCGGCACAGACCATCTTTACCCAGATGCAGAAGATGTCGCTGTTCGACCGGCTCGGGTAATCAAGCGATAAACCGGATATACCAAAAGGCCCGGAGCGCGGCGACGCCTCCGGGCCTTTTGCGTTATACAAAAAGATCGCCATCGCCGCTGGATGAGTAGACAACTCGCACGAAGCACTAAAGTTTGCAGGACCGCGGCCGAGAAAGGCTCTCCGCCGTGTTCCAGGCCGCTTGCGAACCGCCGGAACGGCAAATTATCTGCAGTAAATCGCTAAAGGTTGCGCGCCTGTCGCCGTTACTTATATCACCAGCCGCACTGGCCAATTGATGGCCCCCTGCGGAGACTCCAGGCACCAACCGGTTGCCGGACAAATCGCTTAGAGGAGATATCAAAATGGCACAGGTCATCAATACCAACGTAATGTCGCTGAACGCTCAGCGCAACCTCAACACCACCAGCACCAGCCTGGCGACGACGATCCAGCGCCTGTCCTCGGGCCTGCGCATCAACAGCGCCAAGGACGACGCCGCCGGCCTGGCGATCTCCGAGCGCTTCACCACCCAGATCCGCGGCCTGGACGTGGCCTCTCGCAATGCCAACGATGGCATCTCGCTGGCGCAGACCGCCGAAGGCGCGATGGTCGAAATCGGCAACAACCTGCAGCGTATCCGCGAACTGGCGGTGCAGTCGGCCAACGCCACCAACTCCAGCACCGACCGCGGCGCGCTGAACTCGGAAGTCAAGCAGCTGGCCTCGGAAATTGACCGCGTCTCCAGCCAGACCAACTTCAACGGCACCAAGCTGCTGGACGGCTCGTTCTCCGGTGCGCTGTTCCAGGTCGGCGCCGACGCCGGCCAGACCATCGGCATCAACACCATCGTCAACGCCAGCGCCGCCGCGCTGGGCAAGTCCGGCTTCGCCGCCACCCAGACCGGCTCGGCCGCCCTGGCCTCCGGTACCGCGACCGCCAGCGGCAGCTTCTCCGGCATGGTCGTCAACGGCGTCAGCATCGCCTCGGTTGCCGTGGCCAACGGCGACGCCGGTGCGGATGTCGCCAAGAAGATCGCCTCGGCGATCAACGACAAGCTGGCGCAGACCGGCGTGTACGCCTCGATCGACCCGACCACCAGCGCGCTGAAGCTGGAATCGGTCAAGGGCGGCCAGGACTTCTCGTTCACCGCGGGCTCGGCCACCGGCGCCACCGGCATCACCTTCAGCAACGCCGGCATCGCCGCCAGCGCCACTGCCACGGCCGGTACCACCAACTACCTGGCGGACGTGGACATCTCCACCTTCCAGGGCGCGCAGAAGGCGATGAGCATCATCGACAACGCGTTGACGGCGGTGAACTCCTCGCGCGCCGACATGGGTGCGATCCAGAACCGCTTCACCTCCACCATCGCCAACCTGAGCTCCACCTCGGAGAACCTGTCGGCCTCGCGCAGCCGCATCCGCGACACCGACTACGCCAAGGAAACCGCCGAGCTGACCCGCACGCAGATCCTGCAGCAGGCCGGCACCGCGATGCTGGCCCAGGCCAAGCAGGCGCCGCAGAGCGTGCTGAGCCTGCTCCAGGGCTAAGCGTCGCCCGCCGCAACGACCACCAAGGCCCCTCCGCAAGGAGGGGCCTTTTTTGTTCCCTCTTTCCGCCACGGGCCGTCGCATCCCGGATGAACAGCCATCGCCGCGCGCTGCAGTCCTCGACGCCGAAAGCGAAACCTGCCCTGCCTGGTCGGGCGATGGCGAGCTGACGGCGTGGCCATGCGATCCGCGGTGATCCCGTGCATGCGATCCGTTATGCGGGATCGACGGAAGACGGCCACGGCCACCGACTGCCGGGGCTGTTGCGCGACAGGATGGCGTGCAGCAGTTGGCGGTGACCGCCGCCGCGCTCCAGGACCGCCTGCAATGCTTGGTCGTCGATGCGAAGCACACGCGAGTGCTGTGGTGGGCAGGCCGAGACCGTACGTGGTCGAGATCATGTCCTTCTTCGAACGGCGGACGCCCAGCTTTGCACGCAGAGGCATGACGATGAGCACGAACACAATGCACGACCTGAAAGCCCCCCGGCATGGCCCACATCGCCGGACGAGCGACACCCTTCCAGTTCATCGCCAAGGACAGTCGGAAAGCGATCAGACAGATAGAAGCAGAGATGGCCAAGCCGTTGCGCCACGACACGCTGCATGCCGGCAGGTCAAGCGTTCGCGTCGGCGACGCGACACACGATCGAGAGCATCGAGCACATCGCCCTCGACGAGATCCGGGCCGCTTTTTCCCGGACTTGGGCGAGAAGCCTAAAGTTTGCCAACGCGCGGCCGAAACAAGCCTTTCGCCACGATTCTGGTGTCGCGCAAATCGCCGGAACGCCAAATTTTCGGCAGTAAATCACTAAAGGTTGTGCGCCGGCCGCCGTTACTTGTATCAGCAGCGGCACTGGCCAATTGATGGCCCCCTGCGGAGGCTCCAGGCACCAACGGGTTGCCGGACAAATCGCTTAGAGGAGATATCAAATGGCACAGGTCATCAATACCAACGTAATGTCGCTGAACGCTCAGCGGAACCTCAACACCACCAGCGCCAGCCTGGCGACGACGATCCAGCGCCTGTCCTCGGGCCTGCGCATCAACAGCGCCAAGGACGACGCCGCCGGCCTGGCGATCTCCGAGCGCTTCACCACCCAGATCCGTGGTCTGGACGTGGCCTCGCGCAACGCCAACGACGGCATCTCGCTGGCGCAGACCGCCGAAGGCGCGATGGTCGAAATCGGCAACAACCTGCAGCGTATCCGCGAACTGGCGGTGCAGTCGGCCAATGCCACCAACTCCACCACCGACCGCGGCGCGCTGAACTCGGAAGTCAAGCAGCTGGCCTCGGAAATCGACCGCGTCTCCAGCCAGACCAACTTCAACGGCACCAAGCTGCTGGACGGTTCGTTCTCCGGTGCGCTGTTCCAGGTCGGCGCCGACGCCGGCCAGACCATCGGCATCAACAGCATCGTCAACGCCAGCGCCGCCGCGCTGGGCAAGTCCGGCTTCGCCGCCACCCAGACCGGCTCGGCCGCCCTGGCCTCCGGTACCGCGACCGCCAGCGGCAGCTTCTCCGGCATGGTCGTCAACGGCGTCAGCATCGCCTCGGTTGCCGTGGCCAATGGCGACGCCGGCGCGGATGTCGCCAAGAAGATCGCCTCGGCGATCAACGACAAGCTGGCGCAGACCGGTGTGTACGCCTCGATCGACCCGACCACCAGCGCGCTGAAGCTGGAATCGGTCAAGGGCGGCCAGGACTTCTCGTTCACCGCAGGCTCGGCCACCGGCGCCACCGGCATCACCTTCAGCAATGCCGGCATCGCCGCCAGCGCCACCGCCACGGCCGGTACCACCAACTACCTGGCGGACGTGGACATCTCCACCTTCCAGGGTGCGCAGAAGGCGATGAGCATCATCGACAACGCGCTGACGGCGGTGAACTCCTCGCGTGCCGACATGGGTGCGATCCAGAACCGCTTCACCTCCACCATCGCCAACCTGAGCTCCACCTCGGAGAACCTGTCGGCCTCGCGCAGCCGCATCCGCGACACCGACTACGCCAAGGAAACCGCCGAGCTGACCCGCACGCAGATCCTGCAGCAGGCCGGCACCGCGATGCTGGCCCAGGCCAAGCAGGCGCCGCAGAGCGTGCTGAGCCTGCTCCAGGGCTAAGCGCAGCAAACCGCGATGCACCGCCTAGGGCTTCTACGCCATTAGAAGCCCTCGCGGCGGAAGCCATATCACACGTTAAAAATTAAGGTATCCAAATGGCACAGGTCATCAACACCAACGTAATGTCGCTGAACGCTCAGCGGAACCTCAACACCACCAGCGCCAGCCTGGCGACGACGATCCAGCGCCTGTCCTCGGGCCTGCGCATCAACAGCGCCAAGGACGACGCCGCCGGCCTGGCGATCTCCGAGCGCTTCACCACCCAGATCCGTGGTCTGGACGTGGCCTCGCGCAACGCCAACGACGGCATCTCGCTGGCGCAGACCGCCGAAGGCGCGATGGTCGAAATCGGCAACAACCTGCAGCGTATCCGCGAACTGGCGGTGCAGTCGTCCAATGCGACCAACTCCACCACCGACCGCGGCGCGCTGAACTCGGAAGTCAAGCAGCTGGCTTCGGAAATCGACCGCGTCTCCAAGCAGACCAACTTCAACGGCACCAAGCTGCTGGACGGTTCGTTCTCCGGCGCGCTGTTCCAGGTCGGCGCCGACGCCGGCCAGACCATCGGCATCAACAGCATCGTCAACGCCAGCGCGAGCGCACTGGGCAAGGCCGGCTTCGCCGCCACCCAGACCGGCTCGGCCGCCCTGGCCTCCGGTACCGCCACCGCCAGCGGCAGCTTCTCCGGCATGGTCGTCAATGGCGTCAGCATCGCCTCGGTCGCCGTGGCCAATGGCGATGCCGGCGCGGATGTCGCCAAGAAGATCGCCTCGGCGATCAACGACAAGCTGGCGCAGACCGGCGTGTACGCCTCGATCGACCCGACCAGCAGCGCGCTGAAGCTGGAATCGGTCAAGGGCGGCCAGGACTTCTCGTTCACCGCGGGCTCGGCCACCGGCGCCACCGGCATCACCTTCAGCAACGCCGGCATCGCCGCCAGCGCCACCGCTACCGCCGGCACCACCAACTACCTGCAGGACGTGGACATCTCCACCTTCCAGGGCGCGCAGAAGGCACTGAGCATCATCGACAACGCGCTGACCTCGGTGAACTCCTCGCGTGCCGACATGGGTGCGATCCAGAACCGCTTCACCTCCACCATCGCCAACCTGAGCTCCACCTCGGAGAACCTGTCGGCCTCGCGCAGCCGTATCCGCGACACCGACTACGCCAAGGAAACCGCCGAGCTGACCCGCACGCAGATCCTGCAGCAGGCCGGCACCGCGATGCTGGCCCAGGCCAAGCAGGCGCCGCAGAGCGTGCTGAGCCTGCTCCAGGGCTAAGCGTCCCCGCCGCACCGCACCACCAAGGCCCCTCCGCAAGGAGGGGCCTTTTTTTTGACGCCTCGCCGCGGCACAGGATTTGCATTGCCAGGGGAGCCGTCGCGACGCGCGGACGACGCTCAAGAAGCGTCCCCGCGCGCCGATACTCCCCTCAGCCGCTGGCGCATCGCGCGCCGGCCACCTCAAGGACCGCCACCATGTCCACCACTGGAATCGGCTCAGGCCTGGACATCCCGACCTTCGTCGCCAAACTGGTATCGAAGGAACGCCAGCCGCAGGAAGACCGGATCAATCGCGACGGTACCGCCTCCAGTGCGCAGCTGTCGTCCTTGAGCACGATCAAGAGCGCGCTGTCCAACCTGCAGACGGCGATGAGCACGGTGTCCGACAGCGCCGACAAGGGCGCCTACAAGGCGACCATCGACGACGGCGCCGGCTATACCGCCACCGTCACCTCCAGCGCCAATGCCGGCCGCTACGGCATCGAAGTGGTGAAGCTGGCGCAGTCGCAAAAACTCACCTCGTCGGCCTACGCCAGCGGCGCCGTCGTCGGTGGCGGCACCCTGACCATCGCCTACGGCAGCACCACGCTCAACGTCAACGTCGATGCCGGCAGCAAGCTCAGCGACGTGGCCGCCTTCATCAACAAGGCCGCCAACGGTGCCGGCCTGACCGCCAGCGTGGTCACCGCCGACGATGGCGACCACCTGGTGCTCAACGCGGTCGACACCGGCACCAAGGGCGCGCTGACCATCACCACCTCCGGCGGCGACGGCGGCCTGGCCAATCTCACCTACCCTGCCGGCAGCAGCGGCGGCCTGACCCAGACCATTGCCGCCGCCGACGCGGTGGTGAAGGTGGACGGCTTCCAGCGCACCTCCAGCAGCAACACCATCGCCGACCTGGTGCCCGGTGTGGCGATCAACCTCACCAAGGCGGTGGCCGGCACCACATTCAATCTCAACATCACCAACGACAACACCCCGCTGAAGGCCAACCTGACCGCCCTGGTCAGCGCCTACAACTCCGCCAACAGCGTGCTCAAGTCGTCCAGCGCCTACGACGCCACCAACAAGAAGGCCTCGCCGATGACCGGCGATGCGATGGTGCGCGGCCTGCAGCAGTCGCTGCGCCGGCTCGTCAGCGACAACGTCAGCGGCCTGATGGCGATGGGCGTGACCATCGACAAGGACGGGGTGATGAGCTTCGACAGCGCCAAGTTCGATACCGCCGCGGCCGCCGATCCGTCTGCGGCCAAGACCTTGCTCGGCAACAACGGCAGCTTCGGCACCGGCATGAGCACCCTGCTGAAGAGCAATCTGGACAGCACCAGCGGCACGCTGACCCAACGCACCGACGCGCTCAACAAGCACATTTCCGATCTGACCGACCAGCTCAGCGATCTCGACAAGCGCATGCAGACCCTGACCGACCAGTACACCGCGCGCTTCACCGCAATGGAGACGTTGGTGACGCAGATGCAGAGCGTGAGCGACGGCCTGACCAAGCAGTTCAGCTGACGCGCACGCGGCCGCACGGCTCAAGTCGAGACGCGTTGCGGCCGATAGAAGAGTATCGACAGTCATTACGGATTGGCCGCAGCAACCACAGCGTCGCCGCTCACCGGCACGGCGCGGAGGCCAGCCGATCCACCGAGGAGTTTTCCATGTACGGTTCCAGCCGCCAGTACGCCGAGCAATATCGCAAGATGGGCATTTCCACCAGCGTCACCGATGCCGATCCGCACAAGCTGGTCGCCATGCTGTTCGCTGGTGCCTGCCAGCGCATCCGCCAGGCCCAGGCCTGCCTCGCGCAGGGCGACCAGGCGCGCAAGGGCAAGGCGATCGGCGAGGCCTGCGCCATCGTCGGCCACCTCAACGGCTCGCTCGACCACGAGGCCGGCGGCGAGATCGCCGGCAACCTGTCGGCGCTCTACGACTACGTGATGCACCGGCTGACCGAAGCCAACCTGCACAACGACGACGCCGCGCTGACCGAAGCGCTGGAACTGCTCAGCGAGATCGACGCGGCCTGGGCCGCCATCCCCGCGCAGCAGCGCGAACTGGCCACGGCGAACGCGTCGTGAGCATCCAGCTCGCCGACCTGCATGACGACCTGCACGAGTTGCGCGAGGTCCTGCGTGGCGACGACTACGCACTGGCGCAAGCCATGATCGCCGACCACGAGCGGCGCCTGCAGGCGTATCTGCAGCAGGACGGCGCCGACCGCTCGCGCGAAGCGCTCAAGCCGCTGCTCGCCCTGCAGCAGGCGGTGACCGCGCAGATGCGCATGGAGCGCGACCATGCCGCGGCCTGGCTGCGCAGCAGTCGCCAGTCCAGCCATGCAGCGCGGCTCTATTCGCAGGCCGGACTGCTGGGATGAACACCGGCTCGGACGGCGCCGGGCAGCATCCGGCCGACGCCGAACTGTTCCATGACACCCTCAGTTGCGAACTGGCGTTGCCGGCGGATTTCCGCCTGGGCAACGGCGCCGGCCGGCTCGCTGCCGGCGAGGCGCTGTTGCGCAGCCTGGCGCAGATCGAGGATCTGCGCGGCGAGGACGGCAGCGACGACCGCAACGAAGCCACCGCGCAGACCCAGCGGATGGAGGCCAAGCTCGACCTGATGCTGGTGCTGCTGGGCCGGCTGGCCCGCCAGCACGAGGATGCCCTGCCGTTGCGACCGCTGTGCTGGTCGCGCCGGGGAGTGCGGCTGGACCTGGGCGCGCGCTCCGGCGCCAGCGCCGGCGCCGCCGGCCTGCTGCGCCTGCAGCCCTCGGACTGGCTGCCGGACCACCTGGAACTGCCGGTACGGGTACTGGCCGAGGCCACCACCGCCGGCGTCGTGCAACTTTGGCTACGGTTCGAGACACAGCCGCCAGGCCTGGAAGAGGCCCTGGAACGGCACCTGTTCCGGCTGCACCGCCGGCAGATCGCCGACAGCCGGCGCGCACGCTGAGCCGGCTCCCGCCGCCCCGGCCACCGCGACGAGGTTGGCGGCGGCGAGCGGCTCGGCTAAGGTGCGGATCTGAATAGAAGGACCTCACCGTGCGAGTCATCATCGTCGACGATCACACCCTGGTACGCGCCGGCCTGAGCCGGCTGCTGCAGACGTTTGCGGACGTCGACGTGGTCGCCGAGGCCAGCAACGCGCAGCAGGCCGTGGACCTGGCCACCCTGCACCGCCCCGATCTGGTGCTGATGGACCTGTCCCTGCCCGGGCGCAGCGGCCTGGACGCGCTCACCGACGTGCTGCACAGCTCGCCCAAGACCCGGGTGGTGATGATGTCGATGCACGACGACCCGGTGCACGTGCGCGACGCGCTGGACCGCGGCGCCACCGGCTTCGTGGTCAAGGACGCCGCCCCGTTGGAACTGGAACTGGCGCTGCGTGCGGCCAGCGCCAACCAGGTATTCCTGAGCCCGCAGATCTCCTCCAAGATGATCGCGCCGATGCTCGGCCGCGAGCGTCCGGTGGGCATCGCCGCCCTGTCGCCGCGGCAGCGCGAGATCCTGCGCCCGATCGGCCGCGGCCAGAGCAACAAGGAAATCGCCTCGGACCTGGGCATCAGCGTCAAGACCGTGGAGACCCATCGCGCACGGATGATGGAGTCCCTGGGCTGCCGACGCGCCAATGACCTGGTCCTGCTGGCCGCGCGCCATCAGGGCGAACTGAGCTGAACTGGGGACGACATCCCGACACGGGACATTGGCATGGCGTTTGCCTTAACCGGTCAGCAGGGGGGCCGCTCCCGGTGATGCCCGCCAGATAAGGCATTGCGCCGTCGACTGTCCGGCGCTCGCCACCCGCATGTCGGAAAATTCCTGACACCCTGTCGGGAATTTACCCACTCTACTCAGGAACCCCCTGATTCTGTTACCGTCGGGCGACAAGCAGTATGCGTTCCACGGGCGCCAGAGGGTTGGCGCCGAACCGAGGGAGTCCGCATGAAGCCGACCGTTTCCGCCCAACTGGGCCAGCAACTGCATCTGACCCCGCAACTGCTGCAGTCGATCCGGCTGCTGCAGCTCGACGGCATGCAACTGGAACTGGAAATCCGCCGCGCGCTCGAGACCAATCCGCTGCTCGAACTGGAAGAGCCCGAGGGCGTGATCGAGCCGCTGGTGAAGCACGAGGATGCGGCACTGGAAACGGCGGCGTTCGACGAACTGCCCGAATCCTCGATGTGGGACATCCCGGCCGCCGGCTGGAACGACGGCGAAGACGACCGCATGCAGCGCATCGCCGCCGGCGAGTCCACCGATCCGCACCTGCGCGTGCTGCAGCGGCTGGCCCTGGAGTTGCCGGCACTGGAGTTGGAAGCCGCCGCGTTCTGGCTGGAACATTGCGACGATGCCGGCTACCTGGACGGCCCGCTGGACACCCTGCAGCAATTGGCCAGCGCACGCCTGGGCCTGCCCGTGGCGCAAGCCGAAGCGGTGCGCCAGCGCCTGCTGCACGCCGACCCGGCCGGCCTCTGCGGCTGCGACCTGCGCGAGTGTCTGCAGGCGCAGCTGAGCGACCTGCCCGGCCGCGTGCCCGGCCGCCATCTCGCCGCGCGCATTCTAGAGGGCGACCTCAACCTGCTCGCCAGCCACGACTACGCCCTGCTTGGGCGCCAGCTCGATGCCGAGACCGACGACGTGCGCGAGGCGGTGCGGCTGATCCTGTCGCTGCAGCCGCGGCCCGGCGACAGCCTGCAGCCGCAGGACGCCGGCCATGTGCTGCCGGACGTGGTCGCCTGGCATGCCGACGGCACCTGGCGGGTGGCGCTGAACCCGGCCACCACCCACCGCGTCACCGTCAACCCGATGCACGTGCGCGCCCTGGCCGAGGCCGGCGACGCCGCGCAGCCGCTGCGCGAAATGCTGCAGGAGGCCCGCTGGCTGACCCGCGGCCTGTCGATGCGCTACGAGACCCTGCTGCGCACCACCCGCGCCATCGTCGAGCGCCAGTCGGCGTTCCTGGTCAAGGGCGAGGAAGCGATGGCGCCGTTGACCCTGAAGGAAGTGGCCGAGGCGATCGGCATGCACGAGTCGACCATTTCCCGCATCACCACCGGCAAGTACCTGCAGACCCCGCGCGGCACCTTCGAGCTGAAGCACTTCTTCGCGGTGCGCCTGGAAGGCGCCGCGGTGTCCGGGCAGGCGGTGCGGGCCATGGTCCGGCGCCTGATCGAATCCGAGCCGGCCGGGCGGCCCCTGGCCGACGAGGCCATCGCCGGGCTGCTGTCGCGACAGGGCGTAAACGTGGCAAGGCGCACAGTTGCCAAGTATCGTGAACAATTGGACATCGCTCCCGCACGCGAACGCCGCCGCGGCAGCAAACCGCTGCTGGCCCGTGTGGGCTAAGGAAAAACGACGCATATGAACAAACTGTCCGTGCTTCTGGTCGACGACCACGAAGGTTTCATCAACGCCGCCATGCGCCACTTCCGCAAGCTGGAGTGGATGGAAGTGATCGGCAGCGCCGCCAATGGGCTGGAAGCCATCGAGCGCTCCGAGTCGCTGCGGCCGCAGGTGGTGCTGATGGACCTGGCCATGCCGGAGATGGGCGGCCTGCAGGCCACGCGCCTGATCAAGACCCAGGACCAGGCGCCGTACATCGTGATCGCCAGCCATTTCGACGATGCCGAGCACCGCGAGCACGCCATGCGCGCCGGCGCCGACAACTTCGTCAGCAAGCTGTCCTACATCCAGGAAGTGATGCCGATCCTGGAGGGGCTTCGGACCGAAGGGGTGCCGGCATGAGCGAATCGCGGATCCTGGTGATCGATGACGACGCGGTGCGCGCCGAGCGGACCGTGAGCCTGCTCGAATTCATGGACCTCAACCCGCGCTGGGTCACCGATGTCGCCGACGTGCAGCCCGGCCGTCACCGACAGACCGAATGGATGGCGATCCTGGTCGGCGGGCTCGACGACCAGGAGCAGGCCGATGCCTTCTTCGGCTGGGTGGCACGCAGTTCGCTGCCGCCGCCGGTGCTGCTGCTCAACGGCGATGCGCAGGCCTTCGCCCAGCGTCACGGTCTGCACGAAGCCAACGTGTGGCAACTGGAAGCGCCGTTGCGCCACGCGCAACTGGAAACCTTGCTGCGCCGCGCCAGCCTCAAGCGGCTGGATGCCGAGCACCAGGCCGGCGCCGCACAGGACAACGGCCCGACCGGCACCAGCGCGGCGGTCACCCGCCTGCGCCGGCTGATCGACCAGGTCGCCGCCTTCGACACCACCGTGCTGGTGCTGGGCGAGTCCGGCACCGGCAAGGAAGTGGTGGCGCGCGCGATCCATCAGCAGTCGCCGCGCCGCGACGGCCCGTTCGTGGCGATCAACTGTGGCGCGATCCCGCCGGACCTGCTCGAGAGCGAGCTGTTCGGCCACGAGAAGGGTTCGTTCACCGGCGCGCTGAGCGCGCGCAACGGCCGCTTCGAGATGGCCGAAGGCGGCACCCTGCTGCTCGACGAGATCGGCGACATGAGCCTGCCGATGCAGGTCAAGCTGTTGCGCGTGCTGCAGGAACGCAGCTTCGAACGGGTCGGCGGCAACGTCACCATCCGCTGCAACGTGCGGGTGATTGCCGCCACCCACCGCAATCTGGAAGAGCGCATCGCCGGCAACCAGTTCCGCGAGGACCTGTTCTACCGGCTCAACGTGTTCCCGATCGAGATGCCGGCGCTGCGCGAGCGCAGTGACGACCTGCCGGCGCTGGTGCACACCATTGCCGCGCAGTTGGCGCGGACCGGACGCGGCGAAGTGCGCTTCTCCGAAGAGGCCTTGCAGGCGCTGCGCAGCTACGAGTGGCCGGGCAACGTGCGCGAGCTGACCAATCTGGTCGAGCGTCTGGCGGTGCTGCATCCGGGCGGTCTGGTGCGCGTGCAGGACCTGCCGGCGCGCTATCGCGGCGACTTCGCCTCGTCCATCGACGTGTCCGCGCCGCCGGCGCCGATCGCGGCCGATGCGCGCCGCGTGCCCAATGTGGTGGACCTGCACGCCGGCGGCAAGCCGGGCGGCGCGGATGCCGATGCGCCTGCCGCGGCCGCGGCGACACTGCCGGAAAGCGGCCTGGACCTGCGCGGACATATGGCCAACATCGAGCTGGCGCTGATCAACGAGGCACTGGAGCGCACTCAGGGCGTGGTCGCGCATGCGGCGCAACTGCTGGGACTGCGGCGCACCACGCTGGTCGAGAAGCTGCGCAAGTACGGCATCGACCGCGACCAGACCGAATTGGCCAGCTGAGTCGGCGCACGGCGCCGGGTGCGGCCGCACCCGGCGCGCCAGCCTCCAGCGCGGCGCAACGCCTTTCCCTGTCATCGATCCCCGCGGCGGCACGACCGGCGCATCGTGGGCGCTGCCGCGCACCCCGCGATCACCGTTCGCCACGCGGCACGTTGTCCTGCCAGTCGCTGCCTCCCGGGAGGCGTCACGGCAGTAGACAGCCTCTTTGGCATGTGGCTTGCTTCACGTTTCCATAGCACCGGGCGGCGCGTTCCGCACCGGGGACTTCCACCCGTCGCCAGGCAGGTCCCATGTCCATCCCCGTCACCAGCCCGCTGCTGCCGCCCCTGGAGGCGTTCGTCCCGTATCTGGAGCAGATCTGGCGCAGCCGCATCCTGACCAACGGCGGCGACATGCACCGCGCGCTGGAGAAGGCGCTGGCCGAGTACCTGGGGGTGAACCATCTGGCGCTGCTGACCAACGGCACGCTGGCGCTGCTGACCGCGCTGCAGGCGCTGCGCATCACCGGCGAGGTCATCACCACGCCGTACTCGTTCGTCGCCACCGCGCATTCGCTGCTGTGGCGTGGCATCAAGCCGGTGTTCGTGGACATCGATCCGCAGACCATGAATCTGGATCCGCTCAAGATCGAGGCGGCGATCACCCCGCATACCACCGCGATCATGCCGGTGCACTGCTATGGCACGCCCTGCGACACCAGCGCGATCGAGCGCATCGCCGACACCTACAACCTCAAGGTCATCTACGACGCCGCACATGCGTTCGGGGTCAAGGACGAGGGCGGCTCGATCCTGCGCCATGGCGACCTCAGCGTGCTCAGCTTCCACGCCACCAAGGTGTTCAACACCTTCGAGGGCGGCGCCATCGTCTGCCCGGACGCCAAGACCTACCAGCGCATCAGCCGCCTGAAGAACTTCGGTTTCGTCGACGAGACCACGGTGGTGGCGACCGGCATCAACGGCAAGATGAGCGAGATCAACGCCGCCTTCGGGCTGCTGCAACTGCAGCACATCGACGCGGCGCTGGCGCAGCGCGGGGCGATCGACGCGCAGTACCGGCGGCGCCTGGCGCAGGTGCCGGGGATCCGCTGCCTGGCGCCGCGGGCGCCGGCGCTGTCCAACTATGCCTCGTTCCCGATCCTGGTCGAGGATGCCTTCCCGCTGGCCCGCGACGAACTGCACCGGCTGCTGCGCAGCCACGACATCCTGGTGCGCCGCTATTTCTATCCGCTGATCAGCGATTTCCCGATGTACCGTGGCCTGCCCTCTTCCGCCCCGGCCGGCCTGCCGGTGGCGCGGCAGATGGCCGACCGCGTGCTGTGCCTGCCGATCTTCCCCGGACTGGCGGCCGAGCAGGTGGACGCCATCGTCGACCTGATTGCCGCAGCGGGCGGCGTCATGCCCGCGTCCGATTCCTCCAGCACCCTCGCCCCTCCCTCCTTCGCCCAACCCGTGGAACCCGCAGCATGAGCCAAGAGACGTTTATCGAGAATTTCCTGTCGGCCACGGATTTCCAGAATCCGGTCGAGGTGACCATGGACACCGTGCTGCGCGAACTGCCCGAGTGGGATTCGCTGGCCGCGCTGGGCGTGATCGTGATGTTCGACATGGAGTACGGCAAGACCATCACCGGCGAGCACCTCGCCGCCGTGGTCACCCTGGGCGATCTCTACCAGCTGACCGGGGCGTAGCATGCCGACCTCCACGCTGCACAACGTGCGCTTCGCCGGCATGGCGACCTGCGTGCCCAAGCGCGTCGTCTCCAACCTCACCGATTGCCGGCCGCAGATCCGCTCCGAGCGCGAGCGGCTGGTGCGCAACATCGGCATCGAGACCCGGCGCATGGCCGCGGACTGGCAATGCTTCTCCGACCTGGCTTTCGACGCGGCGCAAGTGCTGCTGGAGCGTCTGCAGTGGCAGCGCGAGGAGGTCGACGCGCTGATCGTGGTCACCCAGTCGCCCGACTATCCGATCCCGGCCACCGCGATCATCCTGCAGGACCGCCTGGGCCTGTCGCACGCCACCGTGGCCTTCGACGTCAATCTGGGTTGCTCGGCCTACCCGTTCGGCATCAACCTGCTCGGCTCGATGATCGCCGCCGGCGGGGTCAAGAAAGGCCTGCTGCTGGTCGGCGACCGCAGCGCCAACTTCGACGACCCGATCTTCTCCGATTCCGGCACCGCCACCGCGCTGGAGTTCAGCGCCGATGCGGCGCCGATGCATTTCGATCTCAACAGCGACGGCAGCGGCTACCGCGCGATCATCCTGCCGGTCGGCGGCCACCGCGAACCGGTCGGGGTGCAGCACCTGATCCCGTACCGCGCCGACGAGAACGACCACTGGCACCGCGGCGTGGACCTGCAACTGGACGGCGTGGCGGTGTTGAGCTTCTCCACCCAGCGGGTACCGCCGGCGGTGCAGAAGCTGCTCGACTACAGCGGCGTGTCCAAGGACGAGATCGACTACTTCGTGTTCCACCAGGCCAACCGGATGATCAACGAGACCATCCGCAAGAAGCTCGGCCTGCCGCCGGAAAAGGTGCCCTCCACGCTGCGCGATTTCGGAAACACCAGCGGCGCCTCGCTGCCCGTCACCATGACCGCGCGGATCAACAAGGAACTGGAACAAGGCCGCAAGCGCGTGCTGCTGTGCGGCTTCGGTATCGGCCTGTCCTGGGGCACCTGCCTGGTCGATATCGACGGCGCGGTGTTCCCCGACCTGATCGAGTCCTGACGATGGCGTTCTCTGCAACGACCGATGCCTTCGGGCTGCAGGGCAAGACCCTCCTGGTGACCGGTGCCTCTTCCGGCATCGGCGCCGCCGTGGCCGGTCTGTGCGCGCGCCTGGGCGCGACGCTGGCGCTCAACGGGCGCAACGCGGAACGTCTGCAGGCGGTCGCCGAGGCACTCCCTGGCGAGGGCCACCGCAGCGTCGTCGGCGACCTCACCGAGGACGCGACCCGTACGCGCCTGCTGGAGGCGGCCGAGCGCTATCACGGCCTGGCCTCGTGCGCCGGCATCGCCGCGCTGGTGCCGTTCCGGATGGCCGCCGAGAAGCACCTGCAGCAGATGCTGTCGGTGAACTACCTGGCGCCGGTCATCCTGACCCAGCAGTTGCTGGCCAAGCGCAAGCTGCACGAAGGCGCCTCGCTGGTCTACGTCTCGGCACTGACCGCGCGCGCCGCGCCACAGGCCAGCGCCGGCTACGCCGGATCCAAGGCGGCGCTGGAGGCCGCGGTGCGGTCCTTCGCGCTGGAACAAGCCCGGCACCGCATCCGCGCCAACTGCATCGCCCCAGGCTACGTCGACACGCCGATGCTGAGCAGGCTGGGCAGCACCGCCGACATGGACGACAAGATCGCCCTGACGCCGCTCGGCCGCATCGACCCGGCCGATGTCGCCAACGGCGCGGCCTATCTGCTGTCCGACGCCAGCCGCTGGATCACCCGCAGCACCCTGACCATCGACGGCGGGCTGTCCCTGCCGATTCGCCTATGAGCCCGGAGACCCCCATGTCCGTTGCGGAAACGCCCGCCGCGCTGCTACAGACGCTGTACGGCGTGCACGGCAAGCGCATCCTGGTCACCGGCGCCTCCAAGGGCATCGGCGAGGCGGTGGCCAAGGCCTGCGCCGGCGCCGGTGCGCACCTGCTCGTGGCCGGCCGCGACCTGCCGCGGCTGCAGGCCCTGCTCGACGCCTTGCCCGGCGACGGCCATCGCCTGTTCGCCGGCGACCTGTGCGATGCCGCCACCGTGCAGCGCCTGGCCACCGAGAGCGGGCCGCTCGACGGCGTGGTGCACAGCGCCGGCATCCGCGGCCTGTCGCCGATGAAGCTGGTCAGCGAGCGCTTCCTCACCGAAGTGATGACGATCAACTACGTCGCGCCGACGATGCTGACCCGCCATCTGCTCGCGCGCCAGGCGCTGCGTCCCGGTGGCTCCATCGTCTTCCTCGCCTCGATCGCCGCGCTGACCGGCACCGTCGGCGTCGGCCCCTACGCCGGCTCCAAGGCGGCGCTGATCGGCATGCTGCGGCCGTTGGCGCTGGAACTGGCGCGGCGCCAGATCCGCGCCAACGCGCTCTGCCCGGGCCTGGTCGAGACCACCCTGATCAACGAGGACAAGGCCTGGTTCGAGGAGAGCCGCAAGCGCTATCCGCTGGGCATCGGCGACCCCGAGGACGTGGCCCTGGCCTGCCTGTACTTCCTCTCCGACGCCAGCAGCAAGGTCACCGGCCAGGCCTTCAGCATGGACGGCGGCGTGGAGTTCGCATGAGCGATGCGCCGCCGCAACACGTGCTGATCGTCGGTGCCGGCGGCTTCGGCCGCGGCATCGCAGCGATGGCCTGCAACGACGATCCGGGCTACGGCCAGGCTTGGGACATCAAGGGCTTCCTGGACAGCCGCAGCGCGCTCGGCGCCGGCCTGCGCTGGCCGCTGCTCGGCGACCCGGACACCTACCAGCCGGTGCCCGGCGACCTGTTCGTCTGCGCGCTCGGCGATCCGGCCGCGCGCCGCCGCTACAGCCGACCGCTGCTGGAGCGCGGCGCCGACTTCATGGTGTTGCGCCCGCGCCTGCGCGAAGCGTCGGAGACGCCGATTGGGCGCGGCGGCCTGTTCGAGGTCGGCGTGTCGATTGGCGCGGACAGCCGCATCGGCGAATTCGTCACCATCCTCGCCACCACCATCGTCGGCCACGACGTGGTGATCGGCGATTACGTGCAGATCGGCAACTTCGTGTTCATCGGTGGCGGCGCGCGCATCGGCCACGACGTGGTCATCCACCCGCATGCCACCGTGCTGCCCGGCATCGCGATCGGCGACGGCGCGGTGATCGGCGCCGGCAGCGTGGTGGTCAAGGACGTGCCGCCCAACGTCACCGTCGCCGGGAATCCGGCGCGTACGATCTTCAGCCGTTGACCCAGCACCCAGGACGCCGTTCCGCATGACCCGCCACGCCCTCGACGCCGAGCACTACATCAGCCCGCACAGCCTGCGCCTGGAACAACAGCGTCTGTTCGGCAAGCTGTGGATCTTCGTCGGCTTCGCCTCCATGGTGCGCGAGCGCAACCAGTTCTTCGCGCGCCAGGTGGCCGGGGTGCCGGTGCTGGTGCAGCGCACCGAGGCCGGCATCCGCGCCTTCCTCAACCAGTGCCCGCACCGGCAGTCGGCGATCCAGACCGAGTCGCACGGCAAGCGTCCGCTGGTGTGCCCGTACCACGCCTGGTCGTTCGGCGCCGAGGGCGAACTGCGCGGGATGCCCAACTCCGGCCTGTACCAGTTCACCGCCGAGGAAAAGGCCGGCATCTGCCTGACCAAGCTGCAGGTGCAGCAGGTCGGCGAGCTGCTGTTCGTGAACATGGCCGAGCACCCGCTGCCGTTGGAGGAGCAGTTCGCGCCTGCGTTCCTGGAGACCCTGCGCGCCGCGGCATCGCACGTGGATTCGCAGCTGATCTACAGCTGCCATCGCGTGCGCTACAACTGGAAGCTCAACATGGAGAACGTGAAGGATTACAACCATATCCCGTTCATCCATCCCAAGACCTTCAACCCGCTGATGACTGCGGCGCCCAAGCCCTCGGCGCACGTCGAGCGGCCCGCCGAAGTCCCCTCGGTGGTGGAACAACTGCTGCAGGGCGGCGATCCGGTCCCGCTGCATGCGCTGAGCTTCCCGGCCAAGGCCGAGATCGCGGTGCAGGATCATTGGTACCGGCCGCTGTGCGAGCGCTACGGCGAGGATTCGGCGTTCTACAACTGGTTCCTCTATCCGAACGTGAACTTCTACAGCGTGCGTGGCGACTCCTTCGTGCTGCAGCAGTACGACCCGGTCTCGCCCAACGAGACCGACTACCACCTGTGGGTGGCCACCGCCCGGCGTAAAAGCGAGCGGACCGATTTCACCGCCCTGCTCAGCACACTGATGCGCATCGAGCATCAGGTGATCGCCGAGGACACCGCAGTGCTGGAACGCCTGCAGGCCGGCCTGGGTCCGCACTCGCGCTCCTTCATGCACGGCGACTACGAGACCGAGCTGGTGCGCCAGCACCTGTGGTACCGCGCCAATGTGCTGGAGGAACCGGCATGAAGACGCTGGTGCTGATCGGCCAGGGCCATGCGCTGGAGCAGGCGCAACGTACTGCGCAGGCCTGCGGCCTGGCGTACGTGGGCATCGCCCTGGACTCGCCGGACCGCTACAACTTCAACCTGGGCGCCCTGCACGCCAGCCATGCGCCCGCCGCGACCGACGTGTTCGTTGCCATGGACGAACGCGCGGTCAACCAATCGCGGCACAAGCTGCTCGCCGACGTGCGCCTGGCCGGCTACGGCAGCATCGACCTGGTGTGGCCGCAATCGCACGTCGATGACGGCGTGCGCCTGCTCGGCAACGTGCATGTCGGCCCCGGATGCAACCTGGCGGCCGGCAGCAGCATCGGCGCCGGCAGCTGGCTGGAACGCCAGGTGATCGTCGAACAGGACGCGCGCGTCGGCGCCTGCGTCACCCTGCATGCCGGCGTGCACCTCGGCCGCGGCACCCAGGTCGGCCAGGGCAGCACCCTGGGCGGCGGCAGCATGACCCGCAGCGGTGCGAAGATCGGCCGTCACTGCGAATGGCTGCTGCCCGGCACCGTGCCGGACGTGTTGCCGGACCGCTGTTTCTACGACGCACTGATGCCTGGCGGCGCCCGCATCCTGCGTTGATGCCGGCGCGCGCGAATGCGCGTCGTGGTGTTCTTGATCATATGCGTTTCCGCCGGTGACGGGATTGGCGTCGCTGTGCCGACCTCTTCGATTCACTTTGCCCAAAACGGCGCCACGTGCGACAGCACGCCGGGCTGGGATGCATGCACGATCCTGGCGCAGCGGGCTTCGCTAGGATCGCTCGCGGGCGGCGATCGCCGCGCGGCCTGATCGCGCTACGACGCGACACGCCTCTCGCATCCGTCTTCCCAGCATCCGCGCGCCTCCGGTGGCGCGTCCTTTCGAGTGGACCCATGACCGACCATCTGGCCGCGCGTCAGCGCGAAGCCGACCTGATCGATGCCTGCAAGCGCGCTGGCGGCGCGATCTTCCTGGCCCCAAGCTCCCATCTTGGAAAACTTTTCGCGTCCGCTGCGGCCACGGCGCTGCTCGCCAGAGCGCCGGGAATCAGCATCCTCGCGCTGGACGACGTCCTGCATGCGCAGGCCATGCCGGTCGACGGTTTCGACGCGGTGCTGCCGACGGCAGCGCTGCGTCAGGACCCGGAACTGGCCCGCCTGCCGGCGATCAACTGCGGCTACTCGATCCCGACCTGGCTGCACTTTGCGCAGTTGGTGCAACAGGTCGGCGGCCGCGCCGTCGATCTGCCGGAGCTCATGTACGCCCTGGACATGACCCTGATCTACGAGACCGGACCGACGACGCGCACGCAGATGCTGGCGCATGCGCAACGGTTCGACGCCGTGCGCCATCGCCTGGCCGACGCCCTGAGCGTGCGAACGCTCGATGCGGTGCTGCAGATGCGCATGAACGGCGATCGGCGACCCTTGCTGGATGTGCTGTGTCCGGGCGAGCAGGAGTATTTCTCCATGTTCCAGGGCAATCCGCATCCGATCCGGATCGGGGCGAACGAGCACTACGTGGACATCGGCGCCTACGATGGCGACACCGTGCGTAAGTTCCGCGTTGCCGCCCGCGACCGCTATGCGGCCATCCACGCCTTCGAGCCGGACCCGGAGAACTTCGCCGCCCTGCAGCAAGGGCTTGCGGATGACGGCAGCCGCACCACCCTGTACAACGCGGCGGTCGCCGATGTCGCCGGCACCCTCGCGTTCGACGCCCAGGGCACCATGGGCAGCCGGCTCGACGGCAGCGGCGCCGCACGCGTCGCCTGCCTGCGCCTGGACGATGTGCTCGAACGCGCCACCCTGCTGAAAATGGATGTGGAGGGGTTCGAGCCCACGGTGCTGCGCGGCGCCACCGAACTGATCCGGCGCTGCCGCCCGCGCATGGCCATCACCTGCTACCACCACGCGCTCGACCTGCTGGACATCGTCGCCGAACTGGACCGGATCCTGCCGGATGCCAAGCTGCGTCTACGCCATTACTCGCTGTACTTCTACGACACCGTGCTCTACGTGGAATGAGTTGCCCCGACCGCTAGCGGCGCGCTGGCCTCCCTCTGCCGCTTCGCACGGGCAGTAACAAACGGGAACCATCGCGGCGCGGCGGTCCAGCCATGTCAGCTGCAGCCCGGCTGATGAGCGGCATGGTTGTTGCATCCGCGATGGATCGGGCGCGGCGTGCGCTCCGCCCCCCTCCCTACACGGTCCACCGTTCATGCCCCACCCCCCCCTGGTCAGCGTGGCCATGCCGGCCTACAAGCTGCCCTACTTCGAGCAGGCGCTCGACAGCGTGCTGGCCCAGACCTATCCGGCGCTGGAACTGGTCATCTGCGACGACAACCCGACCGAGGCGCTCGCCGAGGTGGTGGAACGCCGCGCGGCCAATGCCCCGTTCCCGATCCGCTACCACCGCAACCCGGAGCGCTACGGCGAACTCGGCAGCACCGCCCGCGGCATCGCCCTGGCCCAGGGCGAGTACGTGAAGTTCCTGCACGACGACGACGTGCTGGCGCCCGATTGCGTGGCCGCGCTGGTCGCGGCGATGCAGTCCGCCCCCGACGTCCTGCTGGCGTCCTCGCGCCGGCAGCGCATCGATAGCCACGGCGCGCCGCTGGAGGACATCCCGGCCACCGCCTTCCCGTTCGCCGGCGATGTACTGCTGGACGGGCCGGAGTTGCTGTCGTTCCTGGCCGACCACACCATCAACTTCGTCGGCGAGCCCAGTTGCGTGCTGTGCCGGCGCAGCGACCTGCTGGAGATCGGCGACGAGCTGATGACGCTGGCCGGCAAGGTCATCAACTGGGTCGGCGACCTGGCGCTGTACGCCAAGCTGCTGCACCGCGGCCACCTGGCGCTGCTGGCGCGGCCGCTGACCCGCTTCCGGGTGTCGGAGGAGCAATACAGCCAGGCCGGCCGCGACCAGCCCGGCATCGGCGACCAGGGTCACGCCAACTTCCGGCAGGGCGTGCGCGCGATGGGCTGGTACCACGGCAATGGCGACGTCCGCCAGGTCACGGTGACGCCGCTGGCCGGCGGCCCGGGCGCGCCGGTGGACCTTCTGCAGGCGATCCAGGACGCCTATGCGCGCGTCTGCGTGCAAGCCGCCCTGCGTGACTGGCAGGCGCGGCGGACAGTGACGCCAGCGCAACGCGACCTGCTCGACGCGCGCCTGGCCGCCCTCGGCGGTGCGCCGCGGCTGGCCGTGCTGGTCGACGCGCGTGGCGCCGAGCGCGCCGCGCTGGCGGCGACCCTGGACAGCCTGCTGCTGGAGGGCGCGGCGTTCGCGCAGGTACAGGCGCTGGTGCTGGGCGACACCTCCAGCGCAGCGTGGCCGGACCCGCGGGTCCGGAGCCTGCCGCCGCTGCCGGCCGAGGCCGATGCCGCGGCGCTGTCCGCCGCGCTGGACGCGTCACCGGCCAGCGACTGGTGCCTGCGCGTGGCGGCCGGCAGCCGTTTCTGCGCGGGCGGCCTGCTGCGGCTGCTGTTGGAACTGGCGCAGCAGCCGCAATGCAACGCGCTGTATGCGGACGAATGGCTGGCCGTGGATGCGGACACCCTCGCGCCGCTGTTGCGGCCCGACCCGGACCTGGACCTGCTGCTGGGCAATCCGCTGGCCACGGCCGGCCACTGGGTGTTCCGCCGCGCCGCGGTGCAGGCGCTGGGCGGCTTCGACCCGGCCTACGATGGCGCCAGCGAACTCGAGCTGATCCTGCGCCTGTTCCTGCGCGACGGCGGCGACGGCATCGCGCACCTGCCCGAGCCGCTGCTGGTCGCCACGCCGGCCAGCGCCGAGGCCGGCGGCCAAGCGCGCCAGCGCGCGATCGCCGCGCACCTGCAGGCCCGCGGCTATCCGCAGGCCACGGTCGAACCGCTGCCGGGCGGCCTGTTCCGCATCGACTACGGCCATCCCGCGCAACCGCCGGTCTCGATCGTCCTGTTGGCACAGGACAACCTGTCGGCGCTACAGCGCGCGGTGGTCAGCCTGCTCGAACAGACCGCCTACCCGGCCTACGAACTGCTGCTGGTGGACAACGCCAGCCAGGCGCCGGAGATCACCGCGTGGATGCAGGCGGTGGCCGAACTGGGCAACGGCCGTATCCGCGTGTTCGCGCTGGAGCAGCGCGTCTCCCTGGCCGAGGCGCACAACCTCGCCGCCACCCAGGCGCAGGGCGAGTACCTGCTGTTCCTGGATGCCGACAGCGCCGCGGTGCAGGACGGTTGGCTGCACGCGCTGATGAACCACGCGCAGCGGCCGGAAGTCGGCATCGTCGGCGCCAAGGGCGTGTCCGCCGACGGCCGCATCACCCACGCCGGCCTGCTGCCAGGGCTGCTGGCCGGTGCCGGCCACGCCTTCGCCGGCGAAGCGATGGCCCAGCCCGGCTACATGGGCCGGCTGCAGGTGGCGCATCGCTACAGCGCAGTGTCGGCGCATTGCCTGCTGGTGCGGCGGGCGCTGTTCGAACACCTGTCCGGATTCGACGCGGCCGGCTTCGCCGAGGGCGGCGCCGACGTGGACCTGTGCCTGCGCGCCGCGGCGGCGGGCACCTGGACCGTGTGGACGCCGCAGGCGCTGCTGCTGCAGCCCGCCCCCGCCACGCGCAGCGACGCGGCCGACGAGGCCCTGCTGCAGCGTTGGCTGCCGGCGCTGGCGCAGGATCCGGCCTATTCGCCCAGCCTGGGCCTGGACCAGCCTGGCGGCTTCCAGCTGACCGAGTCCGAATTCTCCTGGCAGCCGCTGTCGTGGAAGCCGCTGCCGCGGGTCCTCGCCCATCCGGGCGACACCTTCGGCAGTGGGCAGTACCGGGTGATCCAGCCGTTCCAGGCGCTGGCCGCGTCCGCGCAGATCGACGGCCTGTACTACGCACGCCTGCTCGACCCGGTGGAGCTTGCGCGCATCGGCGCCGATGCGGTGGTGCTGCAGCGCCGGGTCGGCGACGCGGAACTGGTGCGCATGGAGCGCATGCGCCGTTTCGGCAAGGCCTTCATGGTCTACGAACTGGACGACTACCTGCCCAATCTGCCGTTGAAGAGCGCGCATCGCGAGCAGATGCCCAAGGACGTGCTGCGTTCGCTGCGGCGGGCCGCCACGCTGGTGGACCGGGTCACCGTCTCCACGCCGGACCTGGCCGAGGCGCTGGCCGGCCTGCACGGCGACATCCGCGTGGTGCGCAACCGGCTGGAGCCGCAGTTGTGGGGGGCGCTGCCGGCACCGGGGCCGTTCGGCTCGGCCAAGCCGCGGGTCGGCTGGGCCGGCGGGCTCAGCCACACCGGCGACCTGGAGCTGATCGCCGACGTGGTGCAGGCGCTGGCCGGCGAGGTGCATTGGGTGTTCATGGGCCTGTGCCCGGAGCGGCTGCGCCGGCACGTGCACGAGGTGCACGCAGGCGTGGACTTCGCCCGCTATCCGCAGGCGCTGGCGGCGCTGGGCCTGGACCTGGCGCTGGCGCCGCTGGAAGACAACTTGTTCAACCGCTGCAAGAGCAATCTGCGCCTGCTCGAGTACGGCGCCTGCGGCTATCCGGTGGTGGCCAGCGACCTGCCGCCCTACCGCGATGGCGGACTGCCGGTGACCCTGGTCAAGAACCGCTTCCGCGACTGGGTCAATGCGATCCGCGCGCATCTGGCCGACGCCGACGCACGCGCTGCGGCCGGCACCGCCCTGCGCGCGGCGGTGCAGCGCGACTGGCTGCTGCAGGGCGACAACCTTGAGGAGTGGCGGACCGCCTGGCTGCCGGACTAGCACCCGCCAACCAGGGTCGCCGCGCCGGCGCCCGACCGTGACGACGCGCACAGCGTCAACCTGCCGACACGCAGCCGCTGCCTATCCGCGGCTTCCATGCTGCCTGCGCCGGGAACCCGTCACCGGCCGCTGGACTCCCCCGCCCCTGCCCGTTCGGGAGCCGCGCGGCACGTGAATGCCGTTTCGGCACACCGCTTGCATTGCATACCGGCAAGCCGCCTCCCGGCAGGGACTTCACCGTATGAGCGACTCCATCAGCTCCATCCTTTCGCAGATCCGCAGCTACCAGGGCCAGGTCGGCCAGGCGGCGCAGACGCGGGTGGGCGATGTCGGCCGCAGCAATGCGATCGAAGGCCTGGCCGGCAACCAGGGCGTGCAGGGCCCCAGCTTCACCGAGACCCTGCGCAACGCGATCGGCGGCGTGAACGAGGCCCAGCAGAAGTCCGGCGAGCTCGCCAAGGCCTTCGAACTGGGCGATCCCAGCGCGGATCTGGCCAAGGTGATGCTGGCCGCGCAACAGTCCCAGGTGGCGTTTCGCGCTACCGTGGAAGTCCGCAACCGACTCGTCCAGGCGTACCAGGACGTGATGAACATGCCGCTGTAAGGGTAGAAGACGATGGCGCTTGCGATCAGCAAAGAGACATTCAACACCGAGAAGGCGGGCGCCTGGTTCGACCGCCTGCAGAGCCTGCAGCTCACCCGTCGCATCGGCCTGATGGCGATGATCGCGGTGGCCGTGGCGGCCGGCCTGTTCGTGTTCTTCTGGTCGCAGAAGCCGGCCTACACCCCGCTGTACACCGGCCTGGACGAGAAAGGCACCGCCGAGGCCACCGACCTGCTGCGCACCGCGCAGATCCCGTTCAAGCTCGACCAGGCCACCGGCGCGATCACCGTACCGGAGGACAAGCTGTACGACGCGCGGCTGAAGCTGGCCGGCTCCGGCCTGACCGACAACGGCAACATGGGCTTCGAGGTGATGGAGAAGGATCCCGGCTTCGGGGTCAGCCAGTTCGTGGAGAACGCGCGCTACCAGCACGCCCTGGAAACCGAACTGGCGCGCACCATCGCCAGCCTGCGCCCGGTGCGCGAGGCGCGGGTGCACCTGGCCATCCCCAAGCCGAGCGCGTTCACCCGCCAGCGCGAGGCCGCCAGCGCCTCGGTGGTGCTGGAACTGCGCGGCGGCACCACCCTGGAACGCAACCAGGTCGATGCGATCGTCAACATGGTCGCCTCCAGCATCCCCGACCTGGCGCCGGACCGCGTCACCGTGGTCGACCAGAGCGGGCGCATGCTGACCATCGCCGACCCCAACAGCGACGCCGCGCTCAACGCCGCCCAGTTCGACCAGGTGCGGCGCCAGGAAAGCGCCTACAACCAGCGCATCCGCGAACTGCTGGAGCCGATGACCGGCCCCGGCCGGGTCAACCCGGAAGTGAACGTGGACATGGATTTCTCGGTGGTCGAGGAAGCCCGCGAGCTGTACAACGGCGACCCGCCGAAGCTGCGCAGCGAGCAGGTCAGCGACAGCAGCACCAGCACCAGCGGTCCGCAGGGCGCACCGGGCGCGACCAGCAACTCGCCGGGCAGCGCGCCGGGCCAGCCGGGCGCCACCGGCGCCCCGCCCGCCCCCGGCACTGCCGGCACCCAGCAGACCGCCGCCGCGACGCCGACCGAAAGTTCCAAGAGCGCCACCCGCAACTACGAACTGGACCGCACCCTGCAGCACACCCGCCAGCCGGCCGGCCGCATCAAGCGCGTCTCGGTGGCGGTGCTGGTGGACCACGTGATGCGCCCGGGCGCCAAGGGCAAGATGACCGAGCAGGCGCTCAGCGCCGCCGAGCTGACCCGGATCGAAGGCCTGGTCAAGCAGGCGGTGGGCTTCAATGCCGAGCGCGGCGACACCGTCTCGGTGATGAACGCCCCGTTCGTCCGCCAGGCGCCGGAAGCGGCCGACAAGCCCGGTTGGTGGGAAGATCCGCGGGTGATGAACGGCCTGCGCCTGGTGTTGGGTGCGGCGGTGGTGCTGGCGCTGCTGTTCGGCGTGCTGCGCCCGGCGCTGCACCAGATCGCCGGTCCCGCGCCGGCCGCATCGGTCGGCCACGACCGCGACGGCAACGAACCGCGCGACGCCAAGCTGTCGATGCTCGACGACGACAACCCGCTGCTGCCGTCGCTGGGCGAGGATACCGCCAGCCTCAGCGGCGGCACCGGCGGCAACCCCGCCATCGCTCTGCCCGACGCCTACGAAGAACGGTTGCGCCAGGCCCGCGAAGCGGTCAAACAGGATTCCAAGCGCGTGGCGCAGGTCGTGAAGGGATGGGTCGCCAGTGAAGCCTGATGCGAATGCAATGAACGGCACCCAGCGCGCCGCCGTGCTGCTGCTGTCGCTCGGCGAGGCCGACGCGGCCGAGGTGCTCAAGCACATGGACCCCAAGGAGGTGCAGAAGATCGGCATCGCCATGGCGACACTGAGCGGCATCTCGCGCGACCAGGTCGACAAGGTCATGGAAGAGTTCAATGCCGAGCTGGGCAGCAAGACCTCGCTGGGCGTGGGCGCCGACGACTACATCCGCAACGTGCTGGTGCAGGCGCTGGGCGCCGACAAGGCCGGCAGCCTGATCGACCGCATCCTGCTGGGCCGCAACACCACCGGCCTGGACACCCTGAAGTGGATGGACCCGCGCTCCATCGCCGACCTGGTGCGCAACGAGCATCCGCAGATCATCGCCATCGTGATGGCGCACCTGGACAGCGACCAGGCCGCCGAAGCGCTGAAGCTGCTGCCCGAGCGCACCCGCGCCGACGTGCTGATGCGCATCGCCACCCTCGACGGCATCCCGCCGCACGCGCTCAACGAACTCAACGAGATCATGGAGCGGCAGTTCTCCGGCAACCAGAACCTGAAGTCGTCCAACGTCGGCGGGGTCAAGGTCGCGGCCAACATCCTCAACTTCCTGGACAGCGGCTCGGACCAGGGCGTGCTGTCGGCGATCAGCAAGATCGACGCCGACCTGGGCAGCCGCATCCAGGACCTGATGTTCGTGTTCGACAACCTGGTGGAGCTGGACGACCGCGCCCTGCAGACCATGCTGCGCGAGGTCAGTGGCGACCGCCTCGGCCTGGCCCTGCGCGGCGCCGACATCAAGGTGCGCGACAAGATCACCAAGAACATGTCCCAGCGCGCCGCCGAGATCCTGCTGGAAGACATGGAGGCCCGCGGCCCGGTACGCCTGGCCGACGTGGAGGCCGCGCAGAAGGAGATCCTGGCGATCGTGCGGCGCCTGGCCGATGAGGGCGTGATCAGCCTCGGCGGCGGTGGTGCGGAGGCCATGGTATGAACGGCAACGTGGTGCGCTGGCTGGCGCCGGAACTCGATGCCCCGCCGTTGTCGGCGGCGCAGCCGTACGAGGACGTGCTGCCGGACGAGCCGGTGCTGCGCCCGCCGAGCCTGGAGGAGATCCAGGCGATCGAGGCCGCGGCCCAGCACGAAGGCTTCGAACGCGGCCACGCCGAAGGCCTGGCCCAGGGCCAGGCCGAGATCCGCCGCCTGACCGCGCAGATCGAAGGCATCCTGGACAACTTCTCGCGGCCGCTGGCGCGGCTGGAGAACGAAGTGGTCGGCGCGCTCGGCGAACTGGCCGTGCGCATCGCCGGCAGTCTGGTCGGCCGCGCCTACCAGGCCGACCCGGTGCTGCTGTCGGAACTGGTCGCCGAGGCCCTGGACGCGGTCGGCGGCGCGCGCCGCGACGTCGAGGTGCGCCTGCACCCGGACGACATCGCCGCGCTGACCCCGCTGCTGACGATGATGGACCAGGGCATCCGGCTGGTGCCGGACCTGAGCCTGAGCCGCGGCGACCTGCGCGTGCACGCCGAATCGGTGCGCATCGACGGCACCCTGGAGGCGCGCCTGCGCGCGGCCCTGGAGACGGTGATGCGCAAGTCCGGAGCGGGCCTGTGAGCGCGCTGTCCGGCACCCACCCCGCCGACTGGCTGGATGCGCGCAACCTGCGCCTGGCCGGCCGCCTGGGCAGGCTCGACCTGGACGCGGCCGCCGGCCGCGGCCTGATCCGCGAAGGCATCCTGCGCCGTGCGGTCGGCCTGACCCTGGAAGCGGTCGGCTGCGAGGCGCCGATGGGCGCCACCTGCAAGGTCGAGGTCGACGGCGGCTGGGTCGACGCCGAAGTGGTCGGCTTCTCCGGCGACCGCACCTCGCTGATGCCCAGCGCCGAAACTCATGGCCTGCTGCCCAACGCGCGGGTGGTGCCGCTGCACCGCCGCGGCGGCGTGGAAGTGGGCGAAGGCCTGCTCGGCCGGGTCATCGATTCGGACGGCGTGCCGCTGGACGGCAAGGGCCCGATCCGCGCCGAAGGCTCGGTGGGCATGGCCGGCGTGTCGATCAACCCGCTGGCGCGCGAACCCATCACCACCCCGCTGGACGTCGGCGTGCGCGCGATCAATGCGCTGCTGCCGATCGGCCGCGGCCAGCGCGTGGGCCTGTTCGCCGGCTCCGGCGTCGGCAAGTCCACCCTGCTGGGCATGATGACCCGCTACACCGCCGCCGACGTGATCGTGGTCGGGCTGATCGGCGAACGCGGCCGCGAAGTGCGCGATTTCGTCGAGACCACCCTCGGCGAGGAAGGCCTGCGCCGCGCCGTGGTGGTCGCCGCCCCGGCCGATCGCCCGCTGCTGGCGCGCCTGCATGGCGCCTACCGCGCCACCGCCATCGCCGAGTGGTTCCGCGACCAGGGCCTGAACGTGCTGCTGCTGATGGACTCGCTGACCCGCTTCGCCCAGGCCCAGCGCGAGATCGGCCTGTCGGTGGGCGAGCCGCCGACCACCCGCGGCTATCCGCCGTCGGTGTTCGCCAAGCTGCCGGCCTTGGTCGAGCGCGCCGGCAATGGCGCCAAGGGCCGCGGCTCGATCACCGCCTTCTACACCGTACTGACCGAAGGCGACGATCCGCAGGACCCGATCGCCGACGCCGCCCGCGCCATCCTCGACGGCCATATCCTGCTGTCGCGACGCGTCGCCGACAGCGGGCTGTACCCGGCCATCGACGTCGAGTCCTCGGTCAGCCGCGTGGTCCAGGACATCGCCGACGAGCCGTGGCGCCTGCGCATCCGCTCGCTGAAGCGGCTGGTGTCGGCGTACTCGGCCAACCGCGACCTGATCACCATCGGCGCCTACCAGCGCGGCAACGATCCGGCCGTGGACGAAGCGCTGGAACGCTGGCCGGAGATCATGGAATTCCTCGGACAGGACGTCGCCAAAGCCGCAGATCTGCCCCACAGCCAGGCCGCCCTGAAGCGCCTGGTCGACCGCGAGAACTAAGCCATGATGCAATCGCAACGTCTCGATCCCCTGCTCCGCCGCGCCCAGCAGCACGAAGACGAGGTCGCCCGCGATCTCGCCGAGCGCCAGCGCACCCTGGCCACCCACGAGTCGCGGCTGGAGGAACTGCGCCGCTACGCCGAGGAGTACGCCAACAGCCAGATGGCGGCGACCAGCCTGGCGCAGCTGGCCAACCGCCGCGCCTTCCTGGACCGGTTGGAGAGCGCGGTGCAGCAGCAGTGCCAGACCGTGGACCGCAACCGCGAAAAGGTGGAGATGGAGCGCAGCCGGCTGCTGCTGGCCAGCCGCGACAAGCAGGTGCTGGAACAGCTCGCGGCCAGCTACCGCGCGCAGGAACGCAAGGTCGACGACCGCCGCAGCCAGCGCGAGATGGACGACCTGGGCGCGCGCCGTGCGCGCCTGGCGGCCACCGCCGACGAACACGAGAACGGAGACGGACGATGAACAACGCGCTTTCCGCGCTGGGCGGCAGCGGCCGCGCCAGCCAGATCGGCGGCGGCAACGACAGCCAGGGCCTTGACCGCAGCGGCGGCAAGGACAAGGACTTCGCCAAGCTGCTCGGCGGCGGCTCGGCGCGCACCACCGCGCCCAAGCCCGCTGCCCGCGAGACGGCCAAGCCGGCGCAAGACACCGACAAGAGCCAGGCGGACAAGCGCCCGGCTGCCGCCGACGACGCCGCCAGCGATCCCGCGCGCACCGCGCAGGCCGGCGACAAGGTCGCCCAGGACACCGAGAAGAGCAGCACCGAGACCAAGGCCTCGGGCAAGGACAAGGGCAAGGCCGAGGACACCCGCGACGACGCCAAGCCGGACGAGAGCGCTTGGCCGCCGGCCGGGCTGGCTGGGATCGGCCTGGGCCTGTTGCCGGCGATCGGCGCGGCGGTGCTGCCCGCGGCCACGGCGACCCCGCTGGGCGCGGCCGCGAGCTTGGCCGTCGGCGTCGCCGGCGCCGTGGCCAATGGCGCCGCGGCCCTGCTCGGCGGCGGCGACGCGCTGCCGCAGACCGCGGCCGGCGTCACCGATCCGAATGCGGCCACCGCCGGCACCGCCAGCGCGGCGGCCGGCACCGCCCCGGCCTCGGCCGCCGGCGGCTTCGGCGCGATGCTGTTGGCGCAGGGCCGGTCGGCCGACAAGGCCGGCGGCGCCGAGACCGCGGCCCCGCTGGCGGCGCTGGCGGCCATCGCCGCCGCGGCTGGCGGCAAGACCGGCGAAGGCGGCGACGCCGCGCCCGCCGCCGACCCCAGCGCGATCGCGCCGACCGCGGCGGCCACGCCGCTGCACGCCACCGCGCGGCTGGCCGATGCACAGCCGTTCAGCGGCTCGCCGACGCCGACCCCGAACCTGCACGGCAACCAGTTCGACGAGGAACTGGGCGCGCGTATCAGCTGGCTGGCCGACCAGAAGATCGGCCACGCGCACATCAAGCTGAATCCGGCCGAGCTCGGCCCGGTCGAAGTGCGCCTGCACATGACCGGCGACCAGGTCAACGCCAGCTTCAGCAGCAACCAGGCCGACGTGCGCCAGGCCTTGGAGAACAGCCTGCCGCGCCTGCGCGACATGCTCGGCCAGCACGGCTTCCAGCTCGGCCAGGCCGACGTCGGCCATCAGCAGCCGCAGCAACAGCAGGCCAATGCGCAGGGCACCGCGCAGGGCGCCAGCCGCGGCGGCGGCGAGCTCGCCGACGACCTGTCCGGCAGCGTCGGGATTCCGGCGATGGTGCTGCGCCAGCGCGGCCTGCTCGACGCCTACGCCTGATCCTGGCGGCGCTGCCGCCTCCCCGAGCCGGGCGATTCCGTGTGTGGGAGGGGCTTCAGCCCCGACGCGTTATTCCGAACCGCGTCGGGGCTCAAGCCCCTCCCACATTGAATCCCTTCTCCTGCAAAGGTCCCAGCGCGTACTCCGCACTGCGCGCGGCGGCACCGTCAAACACCCGGCGCGCCAGGCGCCCGGTTTCGGCACGGCGATTGCATCCTCAGGGGCAGACCCCTTCAGGAGCCCGCACTGTGTCAGCCGCCGACAAATCCAAGAAAGACGCCAAGGACGCCCCGGAAGGCGGCAAGTCGAAGAAGATGCTGATCATCGTGGTCGCGGCCGTGCTGGTGCTCGGCGGCGGCGGTGCCGGCGCGTTCTTCTTCCTGAAGAAGCCCGAGGGCGGCCACGCCAAGGCCGAGGAGAAGACCGCCGAGATCCCCAAGCCGGCGCAGTACTTCGCGATGGACCCGGCGTTCGTGGTCAACCTCAACGGCGGCGCCGAAGACGGCCCGCACTACCTGCAGCTGGAAGTGCAGCTGATGACCCGCGACCCGGAAGAGCTGAAGCTGATCACCGAGAACGCCCCGGCGATCCGCGCGCACCTGCTGATGCTGTTCTCGCAGGTGCAGGCGCAGGACATCGCCGACATCGCCGGGCGCAAGAAGCTGCAGGCCGCGGCGCTGGCCGACGCGCAGAAGCTGATGACCGCCGAGACCGGCAAGAAGTGCGTGGAAGAACTGCTGTTCACCAGCTTCGTGACCCAGTAAGGCGCTGCCGCGATGACCGACCTGCTCTCCCAAGACGAGATCGATGCCCTGCTGCATGGCGTCGACGCCGGTGTGGTGGACACCGAGCCGGCGCCGGCCGAGCCGGGGGAAGCGCGCAACTACGACTTCTCCAGCCAGGACCGGATCATCCGTGGGCGCATGCCGACCCTGGAGATGGTCAACGAGCGCTTCGCCCGCCTGTGGCGAATCGGCCTGTTCAACCTGATCCGGCGCTCGGCCGATCTGTCGGTGCGCGGCATCGACCTGATCAAGTTCAACGACTACATGCACTCGCTGTACGTGCCGAGCAACCTGAACCTGATCAAGTTCAAGCCGCTGCGCGGCACCGGCCTGATCGTGTTCGAGCCGACCCTGGTGTTCACCGTGGTCGACAACTTCTTCGGCGGCGACGGCCGCTACCCCACCCGCATCGAGGGCCGCGAGTTCACCCCCACCGAGATGCGGGTGATCCAGCTGATGCTCAAGCAGACCTTCGCCGACCTGGCCGAAGCCTGGGCGCCGGTGATGGAGGTGGAGTTCGAGTACCTCAATTCCGAGGTCAACCCGCATTTCGCCAACATCGTCACCCCGCGCGAGTACGTGGTGGTCAGCCGCTTCCACGTCGAGCTGGAGGGCGGCGGCGGCGAGATCCACGTGACCCTGCCGTACTCGATGCTGGAGCCGATCCGCGAACTGCTCGACGCCGGCATCCAGAGCGACCGCGTGGACCGCGACGAGAGCTGGAACATTATGCTGCGCGAGCAACTGTTCGGCTCGGAAGTGACCATTTCCAGCGTGCTGGCGCAGAAGCAGATGAGCCTGCGCGAGCTGACCCGGCTGAAGATCGGCGACGTGCTGCCGATCGACCTGCCCAAGCAGGTGCCGCTGTGCGTGGAGAACATCCCGGTGTTCACCGGTGAGTTCGGCATCTCGCACGGCCAGAACGCGGTGAAGATCACCGCCACCCATCCCCCCGGCGCGCTGCGCCGCCGTCCCGCTCTCCAGGAAGACCTGCCATGACCCAGACCGATCCCACCCAGCCGGCGCCGGCCCAGTTCGACAGCCTGCAGCCGGACGCCATGGCCGAGTCCAACGACCTGAACCTGGACGTGATCCTGGACGTGCCGGTGACGCTGTCGCTGGAAGTGGGCCGCAGCCGCATTCCGATCCGCAACCTGCTGCAGCTCAACCAGGGGTCGGTGGTGGAACTGGAGCGCGGCGCCGGCGAACCGCTGGACGTGTACGTCAACGGCACCCTGATCGCGCATGGCGAAGTGGTGACCATCAACGACCGCTTCGGCGTGCGCCTGACCGACGTGGTCAGCCCCAGCGAGCGCATCCGGAGACTGCGGTGAGCCTGTTGCTCGCCGTCGCCACGCAGACCGCCAAGCACGGGTCGGGCGTCGGCAACGCGGCGCCGTCGGCGCCCAGCCTGCTCGGCGCGGTGTTCGCGCTGCTGCTGGTGCTGGGCCTGATCCTGGCCATGGCCTGGGTGCTCAAGCGCCTGCCCGGCAGCGGTTTCCGCCCGGCCCAGGGCCTGCGCGTGGTCGCCAGCCTGGCCGTTGGCGCCAAGGAGCGGGTGGTGGTGGTCGAGGTCAACGGCGAACAGCTGCTGCTCGGCGTGTCGCCCGGCGGGGTACGCACCTTGCATCAGCTGCCCGAGCCGCTGCCGCAGGCGCCCGCGCCGACCCTGCCCTCGATCAAGCAGTTCAAGCAGCTTCCCGATTTCGCCCAGCTTCTGGCGCAGAAGCTGCGCAAGGACAAATGACCATGCCGTTTTTCTGGAATCGCAACGCCCGCCGGCTGCGCCTGCTGCTGATCCTGCTGACGCTGAGCCTGCTGCCCGCCTTTGCCTGGGCGCAGGCCGCGCAGACGCCTGCCACCACGCCGACCGCGCAGAATCCGCAGAACGCCGCGCCCACCCTGCCCTCGCTGCCGGAGGTCAACGTCGGCAAGATCGGCGCGCAGCCGGTGAGCCTGCCGCTGCAGACCCTGCTGCTGATGACGGCGATCACCCTGCTGCCGTCGCTGCTGCTGGTGCTGACCGCCTTCACCCGCATCACCATCGTGCTGGGCCTGCTGCGGCAGGCGCTGGGCACCGGCCAGACCCCGTCCAATCAGGTGCTGATGGGCCTGGCGCTGTTCCTGACCGCACTGGTGATGATGCCGGTGTGGGAAAAGGCCTGGGGCCAGGGCATGAGCCCGTATCTCAACGGCCAGATCGATTTCCAGACGGCGTGGACGCTGACCACGCAGCCGCTGCGCGCGTTCATGCTGGCGCAGGTGCGCGAGACCGACCTGATGACCTTCGCCGGCATGGCCGGCAACGGCACCTACAGCGGCCCGGATGCGGTGCCGTTCCAGGTGCTGGTGGCCTCGTTCGTCACCAGCGAGCTGAAGACGGCGTTCGAGATCGGCTTCCTGATCTTCATCCCGTTCGTGATCATCGATCTGGTGGTGGCCAGCGTGCTGATGTCGATGGGCATGATGATGATGTCGCCGATGCTGATCTCGGCGCCGTTCAAGATCCTGCTGTTCGTGCTGGTCGATGGCTGGGTGCTGACGGTCGGCACGCTGGCCGCAAGTTTCAACGGGGTCTGAGGCCATGAGTCCGGAACTGGCGTTGACCGAGTTGCGCGGGGGGCTGATCACGGTGTTGTGGGTGGCGGGGCCGTTGTTGCTGGCGATGTTGGTGGTGGGTGTGGTGATCGGTGTGTTCCAGGCGGCGACGCAGCTCAATGAGCCGACCATTGCCTTCATCGCGAAGGTGATTGCGTTGACGGCGATGTTGTTCGCGACGGGGAGCATGTTGCTGGCGCATCTGGTGGAGTACACGACGATGCTGTTTCAGCGTATTCCGCATTTGATTGGGTAGCGGGGATGGCTGCGTTTGCCTCCCTCACTGCTCCTTCTCCCTTTGTGGTGGATGCCTCTGCCTGCTTTTCTTCATGTGGAGAGCAACAGCAAGAGCTTTCGCCTTGCGGCGAGTCACTTTTCTTTGCTTGTGCAAAGAAAAGTAACCAAAAGAAAGCACACCCCGCCTTCGCGCCCGCTACGCGGGTCCGCTCCGCTAGCGGGATTTTCGGACGGGGCATCCTGCCCCGGCCGAAAACGGCGCACGTCCCTGTGCGCCGCCCCCCTGCGGGGGGTTTGACCCGCCAGCTCCGCCGCTGCGGAGGGGACCCGGTGGATCAAGAGCAAAGCAACGGCAACGGCAGCGGCAGCGGAAAAAGCGATGGCTGCGGCCACGGCGGCTTCGACTTTGTCTTTGGCCTGGGTGCCGGTCGTGCTGTGTCCGTGGTTGTTCGGGGACTCGCCGGTCTGTCCTCGGCTTCAGGCCGCTCGCGTCTGGCAGTTGGTGCTGGCCGTTCCTTCGTGATGTCTGCCGGGGTCTCGGGCTGATGGATGCCGCCACGCAAATGGTCGTCGATGGGTCGCGGGCGTTCGCGATGGTCGGGGCGGTGCTGTGGACGATGCTGCGGATCGGGGCGATGTTCACGGTGATGCCGTTGGTGGGGACCAAGGCGGTGCCGGGACGGGTGCGGGTGATCCTGTCGGGGACGCTGGCCATCGCGCTGGCGCCGATCCTGCCGCCGGTGCCGGATTGGGATGGGTTCAATGCCGCAGTGGTGCTGAGCGTGGCCCGGGAGCTGGCGGTGGGGGCCAGCATGGGCTTCATGCTGCGCTTGATCTTCGAGGCCGGGGCGATGGCCGGGGAACTGGTCTCGCAGAGCACCGGCCTGGGTTTCGCGCAGATGGCCGATCCGCTGCGCGGGGTCAATTCCGGGGTGCTCGGGCAATGGTTCTACCTCGCCTTCGGGCTGATGTTCTTCACCACCAACGGGCACCTGGCGGTGGTGTCGCTGCTGGTGGACAGCTACAAGGCGCTGCCGATCGGCACCGCGCTGCCCGATGCGCAGGCCATGGCCTCGGTGGCGCCGAACTTCTTCATGAGCATGATGCGTGGCGCGGTGACCCTGGCGCTGCCGGTGATGGTGGCGATGATGGCGGTGAACCTGGCCTTCGGCGCACTGGCCAAGGCGGCGCCGTCGCTGAACCCGATCCAGCTCGGCCTGCCGGTGGCGGTAGTGCTGGGCCTGGCGTTGCTGGCGCTGCTGGTCGGCGAGATGGGACCGCCGGTGCAGCGCCTGTTCGACGCCGCCTTCGACGCCGCACGCGCGCTCACCGCCTAGGGCCGGTCGCCACTTCCCGGACAGGCCCTGGCCGGCGCTCAAGCTGCGCCACGACGCAGCCGATACCGACAGAGGCCATTGGTGTGACGCCTGGATGAGGGGCGGCGCCGTCGGCCGTCCTTACACTGCCGATCGCCGCCGTCCGCCTCTTCTTTCTTCGCCCGCCGTCCGCCATGTCCCATCGCCCGTCAGCGTTCGCTCGTGCCCGCCATCGCCGTGCCCCACGGCGGCGCAGCTGCGGCTGAGCGGCGCATGCGCACGGTCATGGGTCGATGCCTGCGATGGCCGCTGTGGCTGCTGCTGTCGTCACTGACCTGCACCGGCACCGCGCAGGCCCAGGTCATCCCGTTGCGGCACTATGCGCAGGATCAGGGCCTGCTCGGCCTGGCCGGGACCTGCCTGCTGCAGCGGCGCGACGGCAGCCTGCTGGTCTGCAGCGAAAGTGGGCTATACGCCTTCGACGGCGACCAGTTCCAGCAAGTGCCGCTGCAGGGCCGCGGCGGGCATTACATCTCCGACGCTGCCGAGGACGCCCAGCGGCGGCTGTGGGTGGCCACCTTCGATGCGATCTACGTCGACGACGGCGCCCCGGCGCGGTGGATCTCTCTGGAACATGGCAGGCTGCCGTCGCATCGTCCGCTGAACCGTCCGCGCCTGGCCGCGCCAGACTGGGGCACCGTGGTGCTGGATGACCACCATGTCCTGCGCGCGGTGCGCAACGCCGATACCATGGGATGGGAGCTGCAGCCCCTGTTCGATGCGGCGGTACTGGCGCGGCAGCCGGAACTGGCCGATGTCCACGACCTGTTCGTCGCCGACGGCACGCTATGGCTGGGCTGCGCCAAGGCCTTGTGCCGGGTCGATGCCGATGGCCGCGCGACCCGCTACGACCAGGCCCAGGGCCTGCCGCTCGAGTTGTGGCGCAACGCGGTCCGCGACCGCGACGGGAGCCTGTGGGTCGTCGGCAGCCGTAATGTGATGCGGTTGCCTGCCGGCGCGACGCGCTTCCAGCAACAGACACCCCCTGGGCTGGACGGACCGGCCCTGGTGACATGGCGCACGCCGCTCCTGCTGGACCCGCAAGGCCGCGTTCTGGTGCGCACCAACCAGGGCCTGGCGCGCTGGGAACAAGGGCACTGGCGCAGCTTCGACCGCCGCAACGGCCTGCCAGAGGGCAACGTCGTCGCCATGCGCTTCGACCAGGCCGGCGACCTGTGGCTGAGCATGGATGGCGAAGGCGTGCTGCGCTGGAACGGCTATGGCTGGATCGAGAACTGGGATGTGTCGCAGGGCATCAGCCGGGCGCCGACCTGGAGCATCGAGCGCACCCAGCGCGGCGATCTGTTGGTCGGCAACGAGGGCGGTGTGGACCGGCTGCGTGAGGATGGCCGCTTCCAGCGCTGGGCCAGCGACAACGGCACGCAGATGATCGGCCTGCGACGCGCTGCCGACGGCACGCTGTGGAGCATCGGGTCGGTCGGCGTGCTGCGCCACTACGACGCACAGGGCCGACTGCTGCGTGCCTACCCGCCACTGGAGGGCATCACCAAACAGCTGTTCGTGGATGCGAGCGGCCGGGTGTGGATCCTCACCAACCGAGGTGTCTATCTGCTGCCGCGAGACGACGCCGGGGCGGTGCCGCAAAAGGTGCAGGCACTGCCGGGCGGCGAGTACTCGGACATCCAGCAGCGCCACGACGGCAGCCTGCTGATGGTGGGCATGACCGGTGTCTTCCGCCTGCGCGGCGACACCTGGACCCCGATCCGGCTGGTCGTGGACGGCGCGCCGGCGCAGCCCGTGCTCAGCAAGCTGCTGGTCCTGGACGACGGCCAGGCCTGGGCCAGCCTGTATGGCCCCGGTGCCTGGCAGGGCCGTCTCGACGGCGACACCCTGCACCTGCAGCCGGCGGATGCGCAGTTGAGCGGCCTGCAGCTCTACAGCCTGCGCCGCACCCGCAACGGCTGGATCTGGATCTGCCACAACCAGGGCGTGGACGTCTACGACGGACGCGCCTGGTCGCGGCTGACCCAGGCCCAGGGCCTGCTCTGGAACGACATGTCCGAATCGGCCTTCCACGAGGACAGCGACGGCTCGGTCTGGCTCGGCAGCAGCCGCGGCGTCACCCACCTGCTGGATCCGGCGCGGCTGTTCCCGGCGCAGGCGCCGCGGCTGGCGCTCAAGGAATTCAGCCGCGGCGGCACGGCCATCGCCGAGGGCGCGCGCCTGCCCTGGAGCGAAGATCCGTTGCACATCGCCGTCGGTTCGCCGGACCTGTACGACGAACGCACCCGCATCAGCTTCCGCTACCGGTTCGAGGGCGCGCACACGCGCTGGCTGCACACGCCCAACTTCGAGTTCGAGCAACCGCCGCTGGCGCCGGGCCACTACGTGCTGGAGATCCAGTTGCTCGACGCCTACCGGCGCAGCGCCTCGGCGCCGCTGCGGGTGGCGTTCTCGGTGGCGCCGGTGTGGTGGCGCAGCCAGCCGATGCTGGCCCTGTACCTGCTGCTCGGCGGCGGCCTGCTGGTGGCGCTGCTGCATTGGCGCGAACGCCGCCTGCACCAGCGCCAGCGCGAACTGGCCGACCTGGTGGCGCGACGCACCGAGGAACTGGAACACGACAAGCGCGAACTGGAACTCGCCCGCGCCGCACTGGCGGTGAAAGCCTCGCACGATGCCCTCACCGGCCTGCTCAACCGCGCCGGCATCCTCGAGGCGCTGGCCGCGCAGATCCGCCGCAGCGACGCCGAACGGACCCCGCTGGCGGTGGCGATGATCGACCTGGACCATTTCAAGCGGATCAACGACGAACACGGCCACCTGGTCGGCGATGCGGTGCTGATCGAGGTGGCGCGGCGCCTGAGCGCCAACCTGCGCGACGCCGACCTGGTCGGCCGCTATGGTGGCGAGGAGCTGCTGGCCGTGCTGCCGGGCCTGCCGCCCAGTTGCCAGGAACGGCTGCAGGCGCTGCGCACCGTCATCGCCGGGCAGCCGCTGCGCATCGGCGAGCGGCCGCTGGCGATCACCGCCTCGATCGGCGTGGCCTGGTACCGGCCCGGCGAATCCCTGCAGCAATTGCTGGCGCGCGCCGATGCGGCGCTGTACCAGGCCAAGCGCCTGGGCCGCGACCGGGTGGAACTGCAGCCGGCCTAGCCGCGGCCGGACGGTGCGCCGCGGCAGCGCCGGGAGCCTGACCACGTAGCGGCACGGTCCTTGCACCGCGCAGGGTCGATCCTGGCCGAGCGCATCCCCCATGTCCGAGAGCGAAGAAGGCGCAGAGCGCACAGAACAGCCAACAGACAAACGCCTGCGCGAAGCCCGCGAACAGGGCAACATCCCGCATTCACGCGAACTGGCGACGGCGGCGGTGTTCAGCGCCGGCATCTTCGCCCTGATGGGCCTGTCCACCTCGATGACCGCCGGCGCCGTGGCCTGGCTGAAGCAGGCGCTACGCCCGGACCTGTCGATGCGCGCCCATCCGGAGGCGATGTTCGGCCATTTCGGCGAGCTGCTGCTGAACCTGCTCTGGGTGGTCCTGCCGCTGGTCGGCATCTGCTTTGCCGCCGGCTTCGCCGCGCCGGTGCTGATGGGCACCCTGCGCTTCTCCGGCCAGGCCTTGATCCCCAAGTTCGACCGGCTCAATCCGATGGCCGGGCTGAGCCGGATGTACGGCGCCGAGACCCTGGCCGAACTGCTGAAATCGATCCTGCGCATGGCGTTCGTGGGCGGCGCCGCGATGCTGTGCCTGTGGGGCAGCGTCGACTTCCTGCGCGGGCTGCTGCTGCAGCCGCTGGAACAGGCCATCGGCCACGGCCTGGGCTTCACCCTGAAGCTGCTGCTGTACACCGCCGGCGCACTGGCGCTGCTGGCCGCGATCGACGCGCCCTATCAGAAGTGGAATTACATCCGCAAATTGAAGATGACCCGCGAGGAAGTGCGCCGGGAAATGAAGGAAAGCGACGGCAGCCCCGAGGTCAAGGGCCGCATCCGCCAGATGCAGATGCAGATGTCGCAACGGCGGATGATGGAAGCCATCCCCAAGGCCGACGTGGTGGTGGTCAACCCCACCCACTATGCCGTGGCGCTGAAGTACGAAAGCGGGCGCATGCGCGCCCCCACCGTGGTGGCCAAGGGCGTGGACGAGATCGCCTTCCGCATCCGCGAGGTCGGCGAACAGCACCGCGTGGCGGTGATCTCGGCGCCGCCTTTGGCACGCGCCTTGTATAGGGAAGGCGAACTCGGCAAGGAAATTCCCGTGAGACTGTATTCGGCGGTGGCGCAGGTCCTCTCGTACGTCTACCAGCTGCGCGCCTGGCGCAGCGGGCCGATGCCGCCGTTGCCGCCGTTGGAAGTGGATGAATTCGCCCCGGGGAGCCAGCCATGAGTCAGCCCGCCGCGCAGATGAATACGCGCAAAGTCATGGACATGATCAAGCACGGGCTCGGCGCCCCGGTGATCGTGTTGCTGATGCTGGCGATGGTGGTGGTGCCGCTGGCCGCGCCGGTGCTGGACGCCCTGTTCACCTTCAACATCGCCATCTCGCTGATGGTGCTGCTGGCGGTGGTGTACGTGAAGCGGCCGCTGGAGTTCAGCATCTTCCCGATCGTGCTGCTGATGACCACGATGCTGCGCCTGGCGCTGAACGTGGCCTCCACCCGCGTGATCCTGATCAACGGCCAGGACGGCCACGGCGCCGCCGGCAAGGTCATCGAGGCCTTCGGCGAATTCGTGATTGGCGGCAACTATGCGGTCGGCATCGTGGTGTTCGCGATCCTGACCATCATCAACTTCGTGGTCATCACCAAGGGCGCCGGGCGCGTGTCGGAAGTGACCGCGCGCTTCATCCTCGACGCCATGCCCGGCAAGCAGATGGCGATCGACGCCGACCTCAACGCCGGCCTGCTGACCCGCGAGGAAGCCAAGGCCCGCCGCGAGGAAGTGCGCGAGGAAGCGGACTTCTACGGCTCGATGGACGGCGCCAGCAAGTTCATCCGCGGCGACGCCATCGCCGGCATCCTGATCCTGTTCATCAACCTGATCGGCGGCATGGCGGTCGGCGTGCTGCAGCATGGCATGCCGGTGGGACAGGCGGCCTCCACCTACACCCTGCTGTCGATCGGCGACGGCCTGGTCGCGCAGTTGCCGGCGCTGCTGGTGTCCTCGGCGGTGGCGATGCTGGTCACCCGCGCCTCGCGCTCGCAGGACATGGGCGCGTCGATGATGGGCCAGGTGTTCGGCCAGCATAAGGCGCTGGCGGTGGCCGCGGCGATCCTGGGCCTGGTCGGCCTGATCCCGGGCATGCCCAACGTCGCTTTCTTGACGCTGGCGCTGATCCTCGGCCTGCTGGCCTGGAAGATGTGGAAGCGCAGCCTGCAGCCGGCGCCGGCCGCCGCCGAGGCGGCGCCGCAGGCCGCGGCCGCGGCCCAGGCCAATGCCGAACTGGGCTGGGACGAACTGCGTCCGATCGACCCGCTGGGCCTGGAGGTCGGCTACCGGCTGATCCCGCTGGTGGACAAGGCCCAGGGCGGCGAGCTGATGGCCCGCATCAAGGGCGTGCGCCGCAAGCTGACCCAGGACATCGGCTTCCTGGTACCGCCGGTGCATATCCGCGACAACCTGGAACTGCCGGCCAACGCCTACCGCCTGCTGGTGCACGGGGTGCCGGTGGCCACCGCCGACATCCACCCGGACCGCGAACTGGCGCTGGACCCGGGCGGCGCGCTCGGCAAGATCGACGGCATTCCTGGCAAGGATCCGGCGTTCGGCCTGGATGCGATCTGGATCCAGCCGCACCTGCGTGCCCAGGCCGAGACCATGGGCTACACCGTGGTCGACCCGGCCACGGTGATCGCCACCCACCTCTCGCACCTGATCCGCGAGCACGCCCCGGAACTGCTCGGCCACGAGGAAGTGCAGCAGTTGCTGGCGACCCTGGCCAAGAGCGCGCCCAAGCTGGTCGAGGACCTCACCCCCAAGGCGCTGCCGCTGTCGGTGGTGGTGCGGGTGCTGCAGAACCTGCTGATCGAGAAGATCCCGGTGCGGCAGCTGCGCAAGATCGTCGAGGCCCTGGTCGAGCACGCCCCGCAGAGTCAGGAACCCGGCGCGCTCACCGCCGCCGTGCGCAACGCCCTGGGCCGTTTCATCGTCCAGGAGATCGCCGGCATGGCCCCGGAACTGCCGGTGTTCACCCTGGCCCCGCAATTGGAACGTGTCTTGCAGGACTCTACCCAGGGCAACGGCGCGGCGCTGGAACCCGGACTGGCCGAACGCTTGCACCAAAGTCTGGCGGACTGCGTGAGCAAGCAGGAGGCGCGCAACGAACCGGCGGTGGTGCTGGTGCCGGCGCAGGTCCGCGCCGCCCTCGCCCGCCTGGTCCGCCACAGCGTCCCCGCGCTGTCGGTCCTGTCCTACAGCGAAGTGCCGGAGGACAAGCGGCTGAAGCTGGTGGGGACGATCAGTTGATCGGCGGGGATTGGTGATTTGGGATTCGGGAGTCGCAACAGCGGGCCCGGCGCGCGGAGAGAGACAGCAATGACACGAACGAACACAACCAGAGCAAGGCGACCGGATAGCAGCCATGCCATGGCGACATCCGCGACCACC
>NZ_LFME01000006.1 GCF_001043115.1 Xanthomonas sp. NCPPB 1128
GGCGGGCGAGCGCGAGCTGGCGGTGCTGACCGCCGCTGGTCGCGTGCAACTGCCGCACTGAGCCGGATCGTGCGGCGGACCTGCGCGAGACAAGCCGCGGCGGGACTGCCAGAATCGGCCGATTGCCTGTCGATGTCGCCTCCATGACCGCTGCCGCGTCTCCCGTTCCGCCCGTCAATTCGCCGCGTCGCGTGCTGCTGGCCAGCCTGGTCGGCACCACCATCGAGTTCTTCGATTTCTATATCTACGCCACCGCCGCGGTGTTGGTGTTCCCCACGCTGTTCTTCCCCAAGGGCGACGCCGATGCGGCGCAGCTGCAGTCGCTGGCGACCTTCGCCGTGGCCTTCATCGCGCGGCCGCTGGGGTCGGCGCTGTTCGGCCACTTCGGCGACCGTGTCGGGCGCAAGGCGACCCTGGTGGCAGCGCTGCTGACCATGGGCCTGTCCACCGTGCTGATCGGCCTGCTGCCCGGCTACGACCGGATCGGCCTGTGGGCGCCGGCGCTGCTGGTGCTGTGCCGCTTCGGCCAGGGTCTGGGTCTGGGCGGGGAATGGGGCGGGGCGGTGTTGCTCGCCACCGAGAACGCGCCGCCGGGCAAGCGCGCCTGGTACGGCATGTTTCCGCAGCTGGGCGCGCCGCTGGGCTTCCTGCTGTGTTCGGGCATCTTCCTGCTGCTGGGCGCGGTGCTGGACGAGGCGCAGTTCCTGCGCTGGGGCTGGCGCATTCCGTTCGTCGCCAGCGCCCTGCTGGTGATCACCGGGCTGTGGGTGCGCCTGCGCATCCACGAGACCCCGGATTTCCAGCGTGCGCTGGATCGCAACGAACGCGTGCGCCTGCCGATGCAGACGGTGCTGTCGCAGCACGTCGGCGCGACGGTGCTGGGTACGTTCGCGGTGCTGGCCACCTTCGTGTTGTTCTACCTGATGACGGTGTTCGCACTCGGCTACGGCACCACCTCGCTGCACTACAGCCGCGAGCAGTTCCTGCTGCTGCAGATGGTCGGCATCCTGTTCTTCGCCGCCGGCATCCCATTGTCGGCCTGGTATGGCGATCGCCGCGGCACGCGTCCGGCGATGCTCGTGGCCAGCGTGGCCATCGTCGCCTTCGGGCTGCTGTTCGCGCCGCTGTTCCAGGCCGGGCAGCCCTGGCAGGTGCTGGGTTTCCTGGCGCTGGGGTTCTTCTTCATGGGCCTGACCTACGGCCCCTGCGGCACGCTGCTGGCCGAGCTGTTTCCGGTGCCGGTGCGCTACACGGGCGCTTCGCTGGCGTTCAATCTGGCCGGCATCGTCGGCGCGGCGCCGGCACCGTACGTGGCGGTGTGGCTGGCCACGCACTACGGCCTGTCGTGGGTCGGCTACTACCTCAGCGCGGCGGCGCTGCTGACGGTGTTGGCGCTGCTGGCGATCAGGCGGCCGCGTCGCTGAGCGTCGGCTCGGCCGGCGGCGCGTGTTCGACCCGGTTGCGGCCGCCGGCCTTGGCCAGGTACAGATACTTGTCGGCCTCGGTCAGCAGCGGATGCAGGGTCTGCCGCTGCGGGCCGCTGCTGCTGACGCCGATGCTGATGGTCAGCCGCAGGGTTTGCGTGCCGAGCGGGATCCTGAGGTCGGCGATGCGCGCGCGCAGCGCTTCGAAGTAGCCGGCGGCCGCGGCGGCGTCCAGGCCTGGCACCAGCATGCAGAATTCCTCGCCGCCGAAGCGTGCCACCATGTCCTGCGGCCGCGCGTGCGCGGCCAGGGTCGCGGCCACCGCACGCAGCGCTTCGTCGCCCGCCTCGTGGCCGAAGGTGTCGTTGATGTGCTTGAAATGGTCGATGTCGAGCATCGCCACGCCGACCGGTTCCTGGCGCGCCAGCCATTTCGCCAGCACGCGCTGGCTCTGTTCGAGGAAGTGCCGGCGGTTGGGCAGGCTGGTGAGGAAGTCGCGCGTGGCCAGGTCCTGCAGGGTGCCGATCAGTTCCAGCTGATCCACGTTCTGCGAGACCCGGCAGAAGAACTCCTCGCGCGAAAAGGGTTTGCGCAGGAAGTCGTTGGCGCCGTTCTTGAGGAAGCGTGGCACCAGCGACGGGTCGTTGTTGCCGGACAGGCCGATCACCGCCAGCATGTCGCGTGCGCGCAACGCGCGCAGCCGGCGGGTGAATTCCACGCCCTCCATGCCTGGCATTTCCTGGTCCACCACCGCCAGGCGGATGGACGGATTGGCCTCGATCGCACGCAGCCCGGCGGCGCCGTCGGCGGCCTCGACCACGCGGTAGCCGTACATCGAAAGCAAGGAGGCGGCATAGGCGCGCGCCGACGGCGAGTCGTCCACCACCAATGCGGTGATGGAGCGGTTGCGCGCCAGCCGCTGCACCAGCCAGGCCAGGTAGTCGATGCTGTCCGGCGCGTTCTTCAGCACGAAGTCGATGATCTGCTGGGTCAGGATGCGCTTGCGCAGGCTTTCGTCGTAGACCCCGCTGACCACCACCGTCGGCAGCCCGCGTGCGACGAAGAAATCCACCACCGTGTCGCGGTCGCCGTCGGCCAGCACCAGCCCGGTCAGCGCCAGGAACCAGGGGCCGCCGTCATCCAGGGCGGCGGCGGCCTCGGCCAGGGTGGAGACCACCACGACCGGCAATTCGACCCGTTGCTCGATCGCCGCGCGCAGCAGGTCGGTGAAGGTGCGCGAGTTTTCCACCAGCAGGATGCGCTGCTGTGCAGGGCTGCCGTCGGGGGCGATCGGGTAGATCGGCAGCGGGTGCGACATGCATGCCTCGCGGGCGGCAATCCGGGGATGGAACCCCGTTATCGGCCGCGCGCGCGCGAACTTGAGGGCGGCGTGGGCGCGCCGGCGGCTACCACAGCGCGTCGCGCAGCTTGTACCAGGACATCGCCGCCACCAGCAGCGGCGTACGCAGCACGCGGCCGCCGGGGAACGGCGCATGCGGGATCCGCGCGAACACGTCCAGCCGCTGCGCCTGGCCGCCGATCGCCGCGGCGATGACCGCCCCGGCCAGGCCGGTGGCGGCCACGCCATGGCCGGAGAAGCCCTGCGCGAAGTACACGTTCGGGGTCAGCCGGCCCCAGTGCGGGGCGCGGTTGCGGGTGATGTCGACGTAGCCGCCCCACACCGAGTCCATCTCGACCTGGCGCAGTTGCGGGAACACCCGGCGCATGCGCCGGGTCATCACCCCGCGCAGGCCGGGCGGCGGCAGCGACGAGTAGCTGGCGCGGCCGCCGAACAGCAGCCGGTGGTCGCGGCTGAGGCGGAAGTAGTCCAGCGCCCAATTGATGTCGGCCACCGCCATGTCGTTGCCGATCAGCTCGCGCGCCAGCGCCTCGCCCAGTGGCGCGCTGGCGCCGATGTAGGTGCCGACCGGCATGATCCGCGATTCCAGTTCCGGGGCGATGCCGCGCAGCCAGGCGTTGCCGGCGAGGATGGCGAACTCGCCTTCGGCCTCGCCGTGCGCGCTGCGCAGGATCGGCCGCGCGCCGCGCACCAACTGCGTGACCGGGGTTTGCTCGTGGATGCGCACGCCCGCGGCCAGCGCCGCCCGCGCCAGGCCGCGCGCGTACTCCAGCGGATGCAGGTGGCCGCTGGCCGCGTCGTACATCGCCCCCAGATAGCGCGGGCTGCGCAACTGCGACTGCAATTGCGTGCGGTCCCACCATTGCAACGGATAGTCGTAGCGCTGCGCCATCTCGATGATGCCGGCGCGCAGCGCGCGCTCCTGGCGCGGCTTGATCGCCACGTGCGCGTGGCCGTCGCGCCAGTCGCAGGCGATGCCATGGCGGGCGATGCGGCTGCGCAGCAACTGCATGCCGTCGCGGGAGAAATCGAACAGCAGCCGCGCATCGTCCTGGCCGAGCAGGGCTTCCAGGGTGTGCTGCTCACAGCCGTAGCCGACGATGGCCTGCCCGCCGTTGCGCCCGGACGCACCCCAACCGACCCGCTGCGCCTCCAGCACCACCACCCGATACCCGGCCTCGGCCAGCGCCAGCGCCGCGCTCAGCCCGGTGTAGCCGGCACCGAGGATGCATACGTCGGCGCGTACCTTGCCTCGTAATGGTTCCTGTTCCGGGAGCGGTGCGGCGCTGTCGAGGTACCAAGACGCGCCGGGAGTCGGGAATCGGGAATCGGGAATCGGAGAAGCGCTGGTCATGGCGGCGAACAGTTGCGGTGGCGCAGGCACACCATGCGCTGGGCTGCCGGCGCTTTCGCTGTGGCTGTTTTCGATTCCCGATTCACCATTCCCGATTCCCGGCCTTCAAACCGTCCGCAGATACCAGCGATAATCCACATCGCTGACCTGCGCCTGGAAATCCAGCAGCTCGCGGCGCTTCTGCTGGCCGTAGACATGCCGGAAATGCGTGCCGAAGTGAGCGGCGGCGAAGTCGCTGTCCAGGAAGCGGGCGATCGCGCCGCGCCAGTCCGGTTCGCGTGCGGCGTGTTGCGCGTAGGCGTTGCCCTGCGTCGGCGGCCCCGGATCGATGCTTTGTGCCAAGCCGTGTTCGATGCCGGCCAGTACTGCCGCGGCGACCAGGTAGGGATTGGCGTCGGCGCCGGCGATGCGGTGTTCGATGCGGGTGTTGGCTGGGTCGCTGTGCGGCACCCGCATCGCCACGGTGCGATTGTTGAAGCCCCAGCTGTCGTTGAGCGGGACGAAGGCATTGGCGACGAAGCGCCGGTAGCTGTTGGCATGCGGCGCGAACAGCAGCAGGCAGTCCTCGGCGCTGCGCTGCAGCCCGCCGATGGCATGGCGCAAGGATGCGGCCGGCGCCTGTGGGGTGCAGGCGAACACGTTGTGGCCGGCGCTGTCCAACAGGCTCACGTGCACGTGCAGACCGCTGCCGGACTGCGCGGCGAACGGCTTGGCCATGAAGCTGGCGAGCAGGCCCTGCTGCTGCGCGATCGCCTTGATCGCGCGCTTGAGCAGCACCGCATCGTCGCAGGCGGCCAGCGCGTCGGCGCGGTGCTTGAGGTTGATCTCGAACTGGCCGGGCGCGTACTCGGCGACCGCGGTGTCGGCCGGAATGCCCTGCGCACGGCAGGCCTGCGCGACCGCATCGGTGAAGCTGCGCTGGTCGTCCAGTTCCTGCATGTAATAGACCTGGGTGCTGTCGTTGCGCAGCCCGCTGTGCGCATGCAGCGGCGGCTGCGGGCGGCCATGCGCGTCGGCGTGCGGGTCGAACAGGTAGAACTCCAGTTCCACCGCGATCACCGGGGTCAGCCCGCGTGCCTGCAGGCGCGCCAACACCTGCGTCAGCACCTGGCGCGGGGCGAAGTCGAGCGGGCCGCCGGCACCGTCCTGCATCGCCAGCAGCAGTTGCGCCGACGGCACCGGCGCCCACGGCACCGGCCGCAGGCTGCCCGGTACCGGAAAGCACAGTCGGTCCTCGTCGCCGATGTCGTAGCCCAGCCCGGTTTCCTCGACGGTGTTGCCGGTGATGTCGGTGGCGATCAGCGACATCGGCAGGCACACGCCGTCGCGGTAGACCTTGTCCAGCGCGTCGCGGGCGATGCGCTTGCCGCGCAGCAGGCCGTTGCAGTCCGGCAGCAACAGGTCGATGTGCTCGCAGCCGGCGATGCGCTGCAGGGTCTGGGCGTCGTCCGGGGGCAGCAGCGGGGCATCGTGCATGCGGGTCATCGCGGCGGACGGCGGGAGTGCTTCGAGCTTAGCAGAGCGCCATGGCGTCAAGAATACTCAACGGCCCCTGGAGCGATGCGCTCGCGTTCGATCACGCGGTTGCGCGGCGGTTGCGCGGTTCTGCGCCGTCTCAGGCGCAATGCACGTGTCACGCAGGGTCCGGTAATCGCTGCGTTCGCTCGCTCTGTGCTGCATTCCGCAGTGTGTCGTGTTGTAAAAATAAAACGCGCACGGTAAGTTGCGGCGACGCCGCACGAGTTCTTCGCATGGCCGTATCGCCCCTGGTCGGCGTACCGACCGACCGCAAGCTCATCGGCCACCATCCGTTCCTGGCGGCGGGCGAAAAGTATCTGCGCGCCGCCGTCGATGGTGCCGGGGTGACCCCGGTGCTGCTGCCGTCGCTGCAGCCGCCGGTCGATGCGCGCGCCTGGCTGACGCGGCTCGATGGCCTGCTGTTGACCGGCGCGGTCAGCAACATCGAGCCACACCATTACAGCGACGAGCCGAGCTGGCTCGGCAACATTCACGACCCGGCGCGCGATGCCAACACCCTGGACCTGATTCCGCAGGCGATCTCGCTGGGCCTGCCGATCCTGGCGATCTGCCGCGGCTTCCAGGAAGTCAACGTCGCCCTTGGCGGCACCCTGCATCAGAAGGTGCATGCACAACCGGGGCTGTCCGATCACCGCGAGGACCCGCAGGCGCTGCTGGAAGCGCAGTACGCGCCGGCGCACGAGGTGACGCTGAGCCACGGCGGCTGGCTAGAGGAGATCGCCGGCCGCGACCGGGTACGGGTCAACTCGCTGCACGGGCAGGGGGTGGCCCGCCTGGGGGGCGACCTGATCGTGGAGGCACTGGCGCCGGACGGCCTGATCGAGGCCTTCCGCGGCATCGGCCCCGGCTTCCTGCTCGGCGTGCAATGGCATCCGGAGTGGCGGGTGCTCGACGACGCGTTCTATCTCGGCATCTTCCAATCCTTCGGCGACGCCTGTCGCCACTATGCGGCCACCCGCAGGCACTGATTCCCATGGCCAGTCGACCCCGATCGCGCAAGCACACGCCGGAACAGCAGGAAAGCTCGCTGCGGCGCTGGCTCAAGGAGCGCCACATCACCGAGGTCGAGTGCCTGGTGCCGGACATCACCGGCAACGCGCGCGGCAAGATCATTCCCGCCGCCAAGTTCTCGCACGACTACGGCACGCGCCTGCCCGAGGGCATCTTCGCCACCACCGTCACCGGCGACTACCCGGACGACTACTACGACCTGACCTCGCCGTCGGATTCGGACATGCAACTGCGTCCGGACCCGGACACGGTGCGGATGGTGCCGTGGGCCGCCGATCCCACCGCGCAGGTGATCCACGATTGCTACACCAAGGAGGGCCAGCCGCACGAACTGGCGCCACGCAACGTGTTGCGCGGGGTGCTGGCGGCGTACGCGGCGATCGGCTGCAAGCCGGTGGTGGCGCCGGAGCTGGAGTTCTTCCTGGTGCAGAAGAACACCGATCCGGACTTCCCGTTGCTGCCGCCGGCCGGCCGCTCTGGTCGCCCCGAGACGGCGCGGCAGTCGTACTCGATCGACGCGGTGAACGAGTTCGATCCGATCCTGGACCTGATGTACGACTATTGCGATGCGATGGAGCTGGACGTGGACACGCTGATCCACGAATCCGGCGCGGCGCAGCTGGAGGTCAACTTCACCCACGACGACGCGCTGTCGCGCGCCGACCAGGTGTTCCTGTTCAAGCGCACCATGCGCGAGGCGGCGCTGCGCCACGGCGTCTACGCCACCTTCCTGGCCAAGCCGATGGAGAACGAGCCGGGCAGCGCGATGCATATCCACCAGAGCCTGGTGGACAAGCACGGCAAGAACGTCTTCAGCGGCCGCCGTGCCGGCGAGTACAGCCGCACCTTCGCCCATTACCTGGCGGGCCTGCAGAAGTACGTGCCGATGGCGATGGCGTTCTTCGCGCCGAACGTCAATTCCTACCGCCGGCTGATGTTCGGCGAGGTGTCGCCGAGCAATGTGCTGTGGGGCTTCGACAACCGCACTTGCGGCCTGCGCGTGCCGATCGACACGATCGAGAACATGCGCGTGGAGAGCCGCTTCGCCGGTTCCGACGCCAACCCGTACCTGGCGATGGCGGCGACGCTGGCTTGCGGCCTGCTCGGCATCCGCGAGAAGCTCGAGCCGACCGAGCCGACCACCGGCAGCGGCAAGGAGATGGGGTATCAGCTGCCGCGCTCGCTGGGCGAGGCGCTGGACGAGCTGGAGCGCTGCGCGCCGTTGCAGGAGTTGCTGGGGCCGCGGTTCGTGCGGGCGTACATCTCGGTCAAGCGCAAGGAGTACGAGACGTTCTTCCGGGTGATCAGTTCGTGGGAGCGGGAGTTTTTGTTGTTGAACGTGTGAGCGGCTGGCAGCCGTCGTGGTTGGTCTGCTGCTAGCTTGTTCGCGCCTTTGGTCGCTGCTGTTCCGACCTGCTGCCACCGCCGCCGCCGCCGCTTTAGCTGTTGCTGTTGCTGTTGCTTCGGCTGTTGTCGTTGCTTTTGATTTACCGGGTTCCCTTCCGAAGCGGCGGGCATGGCGGGGAAAAACCCGAAGGGCGGCGCACAGGGATGTGCGCCGCCCTTCGGGGTTTTTCCCCGGGCCGGCCGCCGCTTCGGAAGGGAACCCGGTAAGGCAACAGCAACGGCAACAATAAGTGCAACGGCAAAGGCAAAGGCAAGAACAACAGCAACAGCAACAGCAACAGCAACAGCAGAGCTTGGCCGCGGCGGCGGCCTTGGCACCGACACTGGAGTGAACATGGACCGGATCGACACGCGCGCCCTGCAAGACCTGGATGCCGCGCACCACCTGCACCCGTTCAACGACAACGCCGCCCTGGCGCAGAAAGGCACCCGCATCCTCACCCGCGGCGACGGCGCCTACGTCTGGGATGCCGACGGCAACCAGTTGCTCGACGCCTTCGCCGGCCTGTGGTGCGTCAACGTCGGCTACGGGCGCAAGGAACTCGGTCAGGCCGCCGCGCGGCAGATGGAGCAGCTGGCGTACTACAACAGCTTCTTCCAGTGCACCACCGAACCCACCATCCGCCTCGCCGCCAAGCTCGCCGAACTGGCGCCGGGCGACCTCGATCATGCCTTCTTCACCAATTCCGGCTCCGAGGCCAACGACACCATCCTGCGCCTGGTGCGGCACTTCTGGGCAGTGCAGGACCAGCCGCAGAAGACCATCTTCATCGGCCGCCACGACGGCTACCACGGCACCACCATGGCCGGGGCCAGCCTCGGCGGGATGAAGGGCATGCACCGCCAGGGCGGCCTGCCGATTCCCGACATCCACCACATCGATCCCCCGTACGGCTTCGGCGACGGCGGCGACATGGACCCGGAGGAGTACGGGCTGCTGGCCGCGCGGCGGCTGGAGGATAAGATCCTGGAACTGGGGCCGGAGCGGGTGGCCGCGTTCATCGGCGAACCGATCATGGGCGCGATCGGCGTGTACATCCCACCGCGCAGCTACTGGCCGGAGATCGAACGCATCTGCCGCCACTACGACGTGCTGCTGGTCGCCGACGAGGTGATCTGCGGCTTCGGCCGCACCGGCGAATGGTTCGGCGCGCAGCATTTCGGCTTCCAACCGGACGTGATGACCATCGCCAAGGGCATCACCTCCGGCTACATCCCGCTCGGTGCGGCGATGTTCGGCACGCGCGTGGCCACCGTGCTGAAGGAGCAGGGCGGCGAGTTGGCGCACGGCTGCACTTACTCCGGTCACCCGGTGTGTGCGGCGGTGGCGCTGGAGAACCTGCGCCTGCTGCAGGACGAGGGCATCGTCGAACGCGCACGCAGCGAGATCGCGCCGTACCTGGCGCAGCGCTGGGCCGAGCTGGGCGAGCATCGGCTGGTCGGCGAGGCGCGCATCGTCGGCATGATCGGTGCGCTGGAGCTGGTGCCGGACAAGCCGCGCCGGCACTACTTCCCCGAGCGCGGCAAGGTCGGCGCGCTGTGCCGCGACAACGCGCTGCGCCGCGGCCTGATCCTGCGCGCCACCCACGACGCGATGCTGCTGTCGCCGCCGTTGATCCTCAGTCGCGCCCAGGTCGACGAACTGTTCGACAAGGCCTGGCTGGCGCTGGAGGACACGGCGCAGGCCCTGGGCAAATCGCCCGGCGCTGGGTAGTCTGGGCTGTCCACCCCGGATCCGGCGCGTGTCGCGGATCCTCCCCCTCTTGCCCATGGACCTGCGGAGACCTGCCATGACCCTGCGACTGCTCACTCTTTCCCTGGCCACGGCGCTGCTCGCCGGCTGCGGCGGCTCCAGCAGCGATGCGGACAAGGCGGGGCAGGGCGAGGCGAAGGTGCTCAACGTCTACAACTACTCGGACTACATCGCCGAGAACACGATCCCCGAGTTCGAGAAGCAGAGCGGCATCAAGGTCACCTACGACGTCTTCGACAGCGACGAGATGGTGGAGACCAAGCTGCTGGCCGGCGGCAGTGGCTACGACGTGGTGGTGCCGACGCTGAACTTCTTCGGCCGGCAGATCCAGGCCGGCGTGTTCCTGCCGCTGGACAAGAGCAAGATCCCCAACCTGGCCAATCTCGATCCGCAGATCATGCAGCGCATCGCGCAGCAGGATCCGGGCAACAAGTACGGCGTGCCGTACATGGTCGGCACCACCGGCATCGGCTACAACGTGGACAAGGTCAAGGCCGCGTTCGGCAGCACCGACATCGCCAACAGCTGGGACCTGGTGTTCAAGCCCGAGAACCTGTCCAAGCTCAAGGACTGCGGCGTGACCCTGCTGGACACGCCCTCGGACCTGATCCCGATCGCGCTGCACTACCTGGGCGAGGATCCGCACAGCACCGACCCGGCCAAGATCGAGCAGGCCGCGGCGCTGATCAAGCGCATCCGCCCGTACGTGCAGAACTTCCACTCCTCGCAGTACGTGACCTCGCTGGCCAACGGCAGCACCTGCCTGGCGGTGGGCTGGTCCGGCGACATCATCCAGGCGCGCGACCGCGCCGAGGAAGCCAAGAACGGCGTGCACGTGGCCTATTCGATTCCCAAGGAGGGCGCGCCGCAGTGGTTCGACATGCTGGCCATCCCCAAGGACGCCAAGCATCCGGAGAACGCCTACGCGTTCATCAACTACCTGCTGACGCCGAAGGTGGCCGCGGCCAATACCGACTTCATCCACTACGCCAACCCGGTCCCGCAGGCGACCCCGCTGGTGGATGCGGCAATCCGCAACGATCCCACCATCTATCCGCCGCCGGAAGTGGCCGCGAAGATGTTCACCTATTCGATCAACCCGCCCGAGGTGGACAAGCTGTATACCCGCCTGTGGACGGAGATCAAGACCGGGCGTTGAGCAGTTGGCCTTTATGGTCCCGGGTAGCGGCTTGCCGTTGAACGAGCAGGCGTTGAGCGCTGCGCTTGTCCAAACCGGCCACCGCAGACGCTAACACCTGTTGTGGGAGGGACTTCAGTCCCGACGCGATGCTGCCCGGGACATCTGGCGTCTTCGCTCGTCGCGGCTGAAGCCGCTCCTACAAGGTCTGCTGGCGCACGCAGTACCGCGTCGGCAGGCTCTCCCGATTGAGATCGGACAGGCAAGAACCTCTCCCGTAGGAGCGGCTTCAGCCGCGACGGGCCTTCCCGATAGCGCCTCATCGCGCGGCTGAAGGGCACCCCGAAACATTGGTCCCCCCATCGGGATGAGACACCGGGACATCGCTCCCTCGACGCAAGCGGCCGGGTCTGGCGCTGCATAGCGTCCGCAATCGCGGAGACGCCGCAGAGGCACCGCCACGCCATGCTCACACACTCTGTACTCGCCGGTACAAATAATGCGCCGTCCGGCGTACGCTACCGTCTGGTGGCCCGCTGTCCCAACCCGGCGACGTTCTTCCTCTCCCCAGGAATCAGCGACTTGAGCAACCACGACCCACACTCCTCGCAGGCGCCGCGGCAGGCCGCCGCGCACGATGCCCATGCCGACCAGGGCCAGTCCGGCACGCCCCGGGACGACAAGCGCCGTGACGGCAAGGGCCGGGACGACGATGGCAAGCCCGACACGCCGTCGCCGCTGAAGAACCCCAAGGTCAAATGGACCCTGCTGCTGATCGGCCTGCTGGTGGTGATCGGCCTGGTGGTGTGGCTGATCTACTACCTCACCACCGGCCGCTACCTGCAGGAGACCAACAACGCCTATCTGCAGGCCGACACCGTGGCGGTGGCGCCGCGGGTCAACGGCTACGTGACCGCGGTGTACGTGCGCGACAACCAGACCGTGGTCTCCGGGCAGCCGCTGCTGGAGATCGACCCGCGCACCTACCGCGCCACCCTGGAGCAGGCGCAAGCCGTCATCGCGGTGCGCCAGGCCGACATCGCCGCCGCCGAGGCCGGGTTGCAGGCGCAGCGCGCCAGCGTGCTGCAGGCGCGCACCCAGGTCACCGCGGCAGCTGCCAGCCTGCGCTTCGCCCAGGGCGAGGCCAAGCGTTTCGGGCCGCTGGCCGCGTCCGGCGCCGACACCCACGAACACTACGAAAGCATCCTCCACGACCGCGAGCGCGCGCAGGCGCAGTTCGACGCGGCCAAGGCCCAGGTCGCCGCTGCCGAGAGCCAGGTGCAGGGCACCAGCGCCAAGCTCGATCAGGCCCGCGCCGGCCTGGTACAGGCGCAGGCCGACGCCACGCAGGCGCAGGTGGCGGTAGAGGACACCCGCCTGACCGCGCGCATCGCCGGCCGCATCGGCGACAAGACCGTGCAGGTCGGCCAGTTCGTCGCCGCCGGCACCCGGCTGATGAGCGTGGTGCCGGTGGAGGCGCTGTACCTGAGCGCCAACTTCAAGGAAACCCAGGTCGGGCTGATGCGGCCGGGGCAGCCGGCGCGGATCGAGGTCGATGCGCTGTCGGGCGTGGAACTGGATGGCGTGGTCGAGAGTATCGCCCCGGGCACCGGGTCGCAGTTCGCGCTGCTGCCGCCGGAGAATGCCACCGGCAACTTCACCAAGGTGGTACAGCGGGTGCCGGTGCGGATCCGCCTCAAGGCCGGCGCCGAAGCGCGCAAGGTGCTGGTGCCGGGCATGTCGGTGACGGTGACCGTCGATACGCGCGGCGCCAAGGACGCCAAGCAGCGCGTGGAGGAAGAAGACGCGCAGGGCCAGGATGCGGTCGCCCCGCGCGGGCGCACCCCGTGAGCGAAGCGGCCGCGGCGGCTGGCGCGCAGGCGCCGCAAAAGGCCGACAGCGGCGCCTGGCTGGCGGTGGCCGCCGGCACCATCGGCTCGTTCATGGCGACGCTGGACATCTCCATCGTCAACGCCGCGCTGCCGACCATCCAGGGCGAGGTCGGCGCCAGCGGCACCGAGGGCACCTGGATCTCGACCTCCTACCTGGTCGCCGAGATCGTGATGATCCCGCTGACCGGCTGGTTCGTACGCACCCTCGGGCTGCGCAATTTCCTGCTGATCTGCGCGCTGCTGTTCACCTTCTTCTCGGTGGTGTGCGGGCTGTCCAACAGCCTGACCATGATGATTCTCGGCCGCGTCGGCCAGGGTTTCGCCGGCGGCGCGCTGATCCCCACCGCGCTGACCATCGTCGCCACGCGCCTGCCGCCGGCGCAGCAGACCCTGGGCACGGCGCTGTTCGGCATGACCGTGATCCTGGGCCCGGTGATCGGGCCGCTGCTGGGCGGCTGGCTCACCGAGAACGTCAGTTGGCACTACGCGTTCTTTCTCAACGTGCCGGTCTGCGCCGGTCTGGTGGCGCTGCTGCTGCTCGGGCTGCCGCACGAGCGCATGTATCTGCGCGGGCTGCTGGATGCCGACTGGCTCGGCATCTTCGGCCTGACCGCGGGGCTGGGCGCCTTGACCGTGGTGCTGGAGGAGGGCCAGCGCGAGCGCTGGTTCGAATCCACCGAGATCGTGCTGCTGAGTGTGGTCTCGCTGGTCGGCTTCATTGCCCTGGTGGCCTCGCAGTTCTTCAGCCGGCAGCCGGTGATCCGCCTGTCGATCCTGCTGCAGCGCAGTTTCGGCGCGGTGTTCGTGATGGTGATGGCGGTGGGCATGATCCTGTTCGGGGTCATGTACATGATCCCGCAGTTCCTGGCGGTGATCTCCGGCTACAACACCGAGCAGTCCGGCTACGTGGTGCTGCTGTCGGGCATCCCCACCGTGCTGCTGATGCCGATGATGCCCAAGCTGCTGACCACGGTGGACGTGCGCGTGCTGGTGCTCGGCGGGCTGACCTGCTTCGCCACCGCCTGCTTCGTCAACATGCATCTCACCGCCGAATCGGTCGGCATGCACTTCGTCGCCGGGCAGCTGCTGCAAGGCTGCGGGCTGGCGCTGGCGATGATGTCGCTCAACCAGGCGGCGATCTCCTCGGTGCCGCCGGACCTGGCCGGCGATGCCTCGGGCCTGTTCAACGCCGCGCGCAACATGGGCGGTTCGATCGGCCTGGCGCTGATCTCCACCTTCCAGGAGCGGCGCATGGTGTTCCACACGCAGATGCTCGGCAGCGGTACCACTGCCAACTCGCCACTGGCGCAGGACTACCTGCACGGCATCGCCGCGCAGCTGCAGTCGGTCTCCGGCGCCGGCGCGGCGATGCAGTCGCTGGCGCAACTGGCGCGGATGGTGCAGCAGCAGGCGCTGGTGATGACCTACAACGACCTGTTCTGGATCTTCGGGGTGATCGTGGTCTGCACGATCCCACTGACGTTCCTGCTCAAGCCGCTGCCCAAGGGCGGCGCCCCGCTCGCGATGCATTGAGGATTCCATGGCCCAGCGTTTCTCCCGCGTTCTCGTCGCCGCTGCACTGCCGTCGCTGCTGACGGCCTGCATGCTCGGCCCGGACTACGTGAAGCCGCCGCCGGTGGCCGAGGCGGCGCTGGCGCAGCCGCGGCTGCATCGCGCCGATGCCACGGCCGCCGCTGCCGGGGTGGTGCCGGCACCGCCGCCGCAGCGCTGGTGGGACACCCTGCAGGACCCGCAGTTGACCATGCTGGTCGAGCAGGCCCTGCAGCACAGCCCGAACCTGCGCTTGGCCCAGGCGCGCCTGCGCGCCTCGCGCGCGCTGGTCGACCAGCGGCACGCCGAGCAGTTGCCCAGCGTCGGCGCCAACGCGGCCTATCTCAACGCACACGCGCCGGATGCGCTGACCGATCGCCTGGGCAGCATCGCCGCCGGCACCGGCCAGCCGGTGGAGATCGATCCGCGCGCGCAGCTCTACAGCGTCGGCATCGATGCCAGTTGGGAACTGGATTTCTTCGGCCGCCGCCGCCGTGCCAGCGAGGGCGCACTGGCCGATGCCCAGGCCGACGAGGCCGACCTGGCCGACACCCAGGTGCAGATCGCCGCCGAAGTGGGGCAGGCCTACCTGGGCTACCGCAGCACCCGTGCGCGCATGGCCGTGGCCCAGCGCAATCTGGAGGCCGCCCGCCAGACCCTGCAACTGACCCGCCAGCGCCGCGAGCGCGGCGCCGACGCCGACCTGCAGGTGGAGCGCGCACAGGCGCAGCTGCAGCAGCAGGAGGCGGTGCTGCCGGACCTGCAGGCGCAGGCGCAGGTGGCGCTGGACCAACTGGCGCTGATGATCGGCCGCGAGCCGGGCGCGCTCGACGCCGAACTGGCCGCGGACCGGCCGTTGCCGACGCTGCCGGCAACGGTGCCGGTGGACGATGCCGGCGCGCTGATCCGCCGGCGCCCGGACGTGCGCCGCGCCGAGCGCCAGCTGGCGGCCTCGTCGGCGAAGATCGGCGAAGCGCTGACCGCGTACTTCCCGCAGGTCACCCTGCTGGGCAACATCGGCATGGCCGCGACCTCGCCGGGCGATCTCGGCCGCGACGCGGTCAATAGCGTGGTGGCGCCGTTCCTGCGCTGGTCGATCTTCGATTTCGGCGGCACCCGTGCCAAGGTCGAGCAGGCCCGCGCCGGCAACGCCGCACGCCTGGCCGCCTACGAGGGCACGGTGCTGGCCGCGCTGCAGGACGCCAACGGCGCGCTGGCGCGATTCGGCGGCGCGCGCCAGCAGGCGCTGGCCGCGGACAAGGCCGCGGCCAGCGCGGATCGTTCCGCCGCGCTGCTGCAACAACGCTATGCCGCCGGCGCCTCGTCGCTGATCGATGCGCTGGACGTGCAGCGCCAGCAGGCCTCGGCGCAGGACAGCGCACTGCAGGCGCATACCCAGGTGCTGCTGCGCTACGTGGCCTTGCAGAAGAGTCTGGGCCTGGGCTGGGCGGCGCCTGAGGCACCAGCGTCCGCGTCAGCGCCAGCCACGGCGCAGTGAGCACGCGCTGCTGTTACGAATCCCCAATCCCGATTCCCGAATCTCGTGCGGCCGTGCCGCGCGGCATAGCCGCTGCCGTATCGCCGACACAACGGCCGCAGCCACACTGAAGGGCCTGGGCTGGGCCTGGGCTGGGCGGCGCCTGAGGCACCAGCGTCCGCGTCAGCGCCAGCCACGGCGCAGTGAGCGCGCACTGCTGTTACGAATCCCCAATCCCCACTCCCGAATCCCGCGCCGTCACAGCTACACTGAAGCTCACCGCGCCGCGGTCGCCACTGCAGCGGCGCTCCGCACGACGGCGTGCTTTACGGGGAATCAGCGATGGCGTTGAGCGAAGCGAGAACCGACCATCTGCCGGCACCGCCGCCGGCCAAGGGTGCCGGCTATGTGTCCATCGCCGGCCTGCGCAAGGAGTTCGACGGGTTCGTCGCGCTGGACGACATCGACCTGGACATCGGCCAGGGCGAGATCTTCGCGCTGCTCGGCGGCTCCGGCAGCGGCAAGTCGACGCTGTTGCGCTGCCTGGGTGGGTTCGAGCAGCCCAGCCGCGGCCGCATCGTGCTCGACGGCCAGCCGCTGGATGGACTGCCGCCGTACCAGCGTCCGCTCAACATGATGTTCCAGTCCTACGCGCTGTTCCCGCACATGAGCGTGGAGCAGAACATCGCCTTCGGGCTGAAGCAGGACGGGCTGTCGCGCAGCGCCATCGCCAGCCGCGTCGGCGAGATGCTGGAGCTGGTGCGGCTGGGCACGCTCGGCAAGCGCAAGCCGCACCAGCTCTCCGGCGGACAGCAGCAGCGCGTGGCGCTGGCGCGCTCGCTGGCCAAGCGGCCGAAACTGCTGCTGCTGGACGAGCCGATGGGCGCGCTGGACAAGAAGCTGCGCTCGCAGATGCAACTGGAGCTGGTGTCCATCATCGAGACCTCGGGCGTGACCTGCGTGATGGTCACCCACGACCAAGAGGAGGCGATGACCATGGCCACGCGCATCGCGCTGATGGAGCAGGGCCGCATCCGCCAGGTCGGGACGCCGGGCGACATCTACGAGTCGCCGAACAGCCGTTTCGTCGCCGAGTTCATCGGCTCGGTGAACATGTTCGAGGGCCGCATCGGCGAGGACCACCCCGACCATGTGACCGTGCTGTGCCCGCAGTTCCCGGTGCCGATCTACATCAGCCACGGCATCACCGGCGTGGAAGGGCAGGAGGTGGCGTTCGCGGTGCGTCCGGAAAAGGTCTGGATCACCAAGGGCGAGCCGGAGCAGATCTACAACAAGGCGCTGGGCACCATCGAGGACATCGCCTATTTCGGCAGCCACTCGATCTTCCACGTGCGCCTGCCCAGCGGCATCCGTGTGCAATCCAACTTCGCCAACCAGAAGCGCTGGGACAGCGAAGGCATGACCTGGGGCGACACGGTGTGGGTGTCGTGGGACGACAACGACGGCGTGGTGCTGACCGCATGAGCGCGCCCGTCGTGCCGGTGCCGCCCGAGCCGACGCCGCGGCTACGCCTGCAGCAGCGCCTGCGCCTGCGCTCGCTGCCGGCGATGCGCTGGCTGGTGATCGCCGCGCCGTACCTGTGGCTGCTGCTGTTCTTCGCGATCCCGTTCCTGATCGTGCTGCGCATTTCCTTCGCCGAACAGGCGATCCGCAGCCCGCCGTACAGCGAACTGCTGGAGGTCCGCGACGGCGTGCTGACGCTGAAGCTGACCCTGCAGAACTACCTGGCACTGCTGCGCGACCACCAGTACATCGAGGCCTACTGGGGCTCGATCAAGATCGCCGGCATCTCCACCGTGCTGACCCTGCTGATCGGCTACCCGATGGCCTATGCGATCGCGCGGCTGTCGCCGTCGGCGCGCAACATCGCGATGATGCTGGTGGTGCTGCCGTCGTGGACCTCGTTCCTGATCCGCGTCTATGCCTGGATCGGCATCCTCGACAGCAACGGCGTGCTCAACCGCGCGCTGCTGGCGCTGGGCGTGATCGATGCGCCGCTGCACATCCTCTACACCCCGGTCGCCGCCTATATCGGCATCGTCTACTGCTATCTGCCGTTCATGGTGCTGCCGCTGTACGCGACCCTGGTCAAGCTCGACCAGCGCCTGCTCGAGGCCGCCTACGATCTCGGCGCGCCGCCGTGGAAGGCGTTCCTGACCGTGACCCTGCCGCTGTCGCGGCCGGGCATCGTCGCCGGCTGCATGCTGGTGATGATCCCGGCGGTGGGCGAGTTCGTGATTCCGGAGATGCTCGGCGGCCCGGACACGCTGATGATCGGCCGCGTGCTGTGGGGCGAGTTCTTCAACAATCGCGACTGGCCGACCGCCTCGGCGGTGGCGATCGCGATGCTGGCGTTGTTGATGGTGCCGATCCTGATCTTCAACCGTTACCAGCAGCGCCAGCTCGAAGGCGGGCAGGCATGAGCGGCGCGCGCGGCGGCATGGGCACGGTGCTGCGCTGGACGGTGCTGGGCGCCGGCTTCGCCTTCCTGTACCTGCCGATCCTGCTGTTGATGGTGTATTCGTTCAACGCCTCCAAGCTGGCGACGGTGTGGGCCGGCTTCTCCACCAAGTGGTACGGCGAGTTGCTGCGCGACCGGCAGATCCTGCAGGCGGCCTGGATCAGCCTGAAGGTGGCGTTCTGGACCGCCACCGCGTCGATGGTGCTCGGCACCCTGGCGGCGATGGCGATGACCCGCTTCCGCCGCTTCCCCAGCAAGAGCCTGTTCGGCGCGCTGGTGACCGCGCCGCTGGTGATGCCGGAGGTGATCATCGGCCTGTCGATCATGATGATGCTGGTGTCGATGGGCGGCGTGCTCGGCATCCCGCCCAAGGGCGTGATGGCGATCTGGGCCGCGCACGTCACCTTCACCCTGTCCTTCGTCACCGTGGTGGTGTCCTCGCGCCTGCAGGAGCTGGACCGCTCGCTGGAAGAGGCAGCGATGGATCTGGGCGCCAACCGCCTCAAGGTGTTCTTCCTGATCACCGTGCCGATCATCGCGCCGGCGCTGGTGTCCGGCTGGCTGCTGGCGTTCACCCTGTCGCTGGACGACGTAGTGATCGCCAACTTCGTCGCCGGTCCGGATTCGACCACGCTGCCGATGACCGTGTTCTCGTCGGTGCGCATGGGCCTGAAGCCCAAGATCAACGCGCTGGCCACGCTGATGGTGCTGGCAGTGTCGATCGCCGCCGTCGTCGGCTGGTGGCTGATGGCGCGCAGCGAGAAGCGGCGCCAGCGCGATATCCAGCTTGCCCAGCAGCAAGCGGGCTAGGGCATGACGTTGCTTCACGTAGGAGCGGCTTCAGCCGCGACACGCCTTGCCGACAATGCCTGTCGCGGCTGAAGCCGCTCCTACAGGACATCGCACTCGACGGCATCGCCACGTCGCCGCAACGTTCACGGCGCTAGGCTGACTGGACATTTTTCCAGGAGTCCGCGCGATGCCTTACGACACCGTCAATCCGGCCAATGGCCAGGTCGAATACAGTCTCGAGCTGATGGACGCCGCCGCCGTCGAACAGCGCCTGGCCGCCGCGGCGCAGGCGTTCCCGGGCTGGGCGGCGACCCCGCTGGAACAGCGCGGCGCGCTGCTGCGCAAGGTCGGTGTGCAGTTGCGCGACCAGCGCGATGCGATCCAGCGGGTGATGACCGCGGAAATGGGCAAGCTGCGCAAGGAAGCCCTGGCCGAACTCGACAAGTGCGCCGCGGCCTGCGACTACTACGCCGAGCACGCAGCCGCGTACCTGCGCGAGCAGGCGGTGGCCACCGATGCGCAGCGCAGCTACGTGCGCTACGAACCGCTGGGCTGCGTGCTGGCGGTGATGCCGTGGAACTTCCCGATCTGGCAGGTGTTCCGCTTCCTGGCGCCGGCGCTGATGGCCGGTAACGTCGCCCTGCTCAAGCACGCCAGCAACGTGCCGCGCTGCGCCGACGCGATCGCCAAGGTGCTGGCCGACGCCGGCGTGCCGGACGGCGTGTTCGACGTGCTGCACATCGACAACGACCAGGCTGCCGAAGTGCTGCGCGATGCGCGCGTGGCCGCGGTCACCCTGACCGGCAGCGAGCGCGCCGGCCGCTCCATCGCCGCCAACGCCGGCGGGCAGTTGAAGAAGTGCGTGATGGAACTGGGCGGCAGCGACGCCTTCGTGGTGCTGGACGACGCCGACCTCGACGCCACCGTGGCCGCGGCGGTGAAGTCGCGCTTCGACAACGCCGGGCAGACCTGCATCGCGGCCAAGCGCTTCGTAGTGGTGGAGGCGATCGCCGACGAGTTCGTGCGCCGCTTCGTGGCCGCCGCTGCCGAGCGTCGTCTCGGCGACCCGCAGGAGGAGACGACCACGCTGGCGCCGATGGCACGCCAGGACCTGCGCGACGAACTGCACAAGCAGGTGCAGGCCAGCATCGCCAAGGGGGCGAAGGCGCTGCTCGGTTGCGAACCCGAGCGCGGCAGCCATGCCGGCTATCCCGCGTCGATCCTCGACCAGGTGGTGCCGGGCATGCCGGCCTACGACGAGGAACTGTTCGGCCCGGTCGCGGCGATCCTGCGCGTGGCCGACGAAGCAGAAGCCGTGCGCGTGGCCAACGACACCACCTTCGGCCTCGGCGGAAGCGTCTGGAGCAGTGATCGCACCCGCGGCGAACGTGTGGCCTGCCAACTCGAGTGCGGCGCCGCCTTCGTCAACGCCATCGTCAAGAGCGACGTACGCCTGCCGTTCGGCGGCATCAAGCGCTCCGGCTTCGGCCGCGAACTGGCCGAGCATGGCATCCATGAGTTCATGAACATCAAGTCGGTGTATGTGGCTTGAGGGCGGGGATTCGGGAGTCGGGATTGGGGATTCGCAAATGCGGCTTCCTCCGCTGATGCATCCCGTGCAACCGCAGACTTAAGCCATCAGTTCGCAGCGCACCGCTTCAACGAATCCCAACTCCCCAATCCCCACTCCCGGCCTCACAACCACCTCGCCCGCTTGAACGCCACATACAGCGCCACGCACACCGCGGCGACGCCGCCGACCATCAGCGGGTAGGCCCAGGGCCATTCCAGTTCCGGCATCTGCTTGAAGTTCATGCCGTACCAGCTGGTGATCAGGGTCGGGGCGGCGAGCAGGGCGGCCCAGGCGCCGAGGCGCTTGACCGTCTCGCCCTGGGCCAGGGTCACCAGCGACAGGTTCACGCTGAGCGCGGTGCCCAGCATCTCGCGCAGGGTGTCGATGGCGTCGTTGGTGCGCACCGCGTGGTCGAGCACGTCGCGCACGTACAGCCGCACTTCCTCGGCGATCAGCGGGCCGGGGTGGCGCTTGAGGTGCGCCAGCACGTCCTGCAGCGGCGCCACCGCCAGACGCATCTGGTTGAGTTCGCGCTTGAGTTCGTACAGGCGGATCGCAGTATCGCGGCGGTACGACTCGGCGAAGATGTCGGCTTCCAGCCGCTCCAGGCTCTGCCGGAAGGCGTCGAGGATCGGCTGGTAGTTGTCCACCACGTAGTCCAGCACCGCGTACAGCGCGTACGACGGGCCGAGCTTCATCAGCGACGCCTCGCGCTCCAGCCGCTCGCGCACCGGCGCGTAGGGCAGCGAGGCGCCATGGCGCACGGTCAGCAGGAAGCGCGCGCCGAGGAAGGCGTGGGTCTCGCCATAGACGATGCGCTCGTCGATCACCTGTGCGGTGTGCACCGCCAGGAACAGCGAGTTGCCGAAGGCCTCGACCTTCGGCCGCTGGTGCGCCTTGCGGGTGTCCTCGATCGCCAGTTCGTGCAGCTGGAATTCTTCCTTGAGCTGCTGCAGCACCGCGTCGCCCGGCTCGTACATGCCGACCCAGACGAAGCCGTCGTCGTGGCCGGCGAGCACGTCGCTGATCTGCTCCAGGGCGATGTCGTGGCGGCGGCCGTGGCCGTCGTAGTGCACGCAGTTGATGACGCAGGCGGGATTGGCGGTCGCGGAGGCCATGGCGGGATCGGGTTCGGCGGAGGCGCGCGTGGCGAGGTGGCGCGACGGTATCAGGGCTGCGGGCGAGGGCGGGTGAGCGCCCAGGCCAGCGCCGCGTGCACCGGCAGCAGCAGCGCGATCCATTGCAGGTTGAACTGCGGCTGCAGCATCGACAGCCAGTGGATCAGCAGCGCGGCGCCGGCCAGCGCCACCACCAGCCACAGCAGCACGTCGAACCAGCGCCCGGGGCGGCGCCCGCGCACTACCGCAAGACCGCCGAACAGCAGCGGCAGGCACAGCGGATCCAGCAGCAGCAGATTGCGGTTGCCCCAGGCGGCGCGATGCTCGCTGAAGCCCCATAGATACAGCAGGACCGCGCCGCCGAGCGCGCACAGCAGCCAGAACGGCAGCGCCAGCGCGGCCAGCCAGCGCGGGCGGCGCCCCAGTGCCAGCACGCCCGCCGCCGCGGCCAGTCCCACCAGCAGCCACGGCCACCAGTGCCGCAGCTGTTCCGGCGGCTCGGGCGGCAGCCGCTGCGGCAGCAACTGCTGGCGCGCCTGCACCAGCGGGCGGCCTTCGCTGTTGCGCACCTCGTTCAGGCTCTCGGCCAGGCGCATCGGCACGAACGCCTCTTCCCAGCGCGACAGCGGCTTGTCGGCGTACGGGCCCAGGCCCAGGTCGAAGCCCAGCCACATCCATGGCGCCGGCGAGGCCAGGCGCACCGATTCGCTGCGATAGGTGTTGCCGCGCGAGCGGCCGGACAGTTGCGCGTGCAGCGCCCCGCCCATCGCCCGGTCCAGCGCGTCGCGGACCATCGTGGCGCAGTTGGCGGTGTAGTAGTCGTAGCGGTAGCGGGCGTTCTCCGGGCGCGCACGCCAGGCCAGCGCCTGCTCCAGCGCACGCGCCTGCGCCGGCGCCAGGTCCAGCCACTGGATGTCGACGCCGCGGCCGGCCTCGCGGTATTGCTGCAGGTCCTCCTGCAGCGGCAACGCGACCAGGTAGTAGCGCATGTCGCCGGCGGCGAAGCGGCCGACGAAGCCCGGTTCGCTGGGGTCGAAGAAACCGAAGTTGTACGAGGTGGCCTGGCCCGTGCGCGGGTCGAGCACCACGATGGCGTCGTGGCCGAAGCGCTCGAAGAACACTTCGCCGGGCTGCATCGTCGCCACGCCGATGCGCGGTGCCGGGTCGTTGGCGGCGGCGGTGGTCGCAGCCGTCGTGGCTGCCGGTGCGGCCAGCGGCGGCGGTGCCGCCGGATCCGCGGGCGCGGTCTGCGCGAAGGCCAGTCCGGCCCACAGCGCCAGCAGCATCCCCAGCCAGCAGGCCGCGCTGGTACGCGGCGCGGTGCGCGCGCTCAAGCGCCGTCCTGCGCGGCGGGCGGCAGGATGGTGACGTGGAAGGCTTGCACCCGGCGCGCGTCGGCCCGCGCCACGCGGAACGCGAACCGCCCCAGGGTCAATTCCTCGCCGGTCTCGGGCAGGTGGCCGATCGCCTCGGTGACCAGCCCGCCGATGGTGTCGTAGTCGTCGTCGGGGAAGTCGGCGCCGAAGCGCTCGTTGAAATCCTCGATCGGGGTCAGCGCGTCCACCACATACTGGCCGTCGGCCTGCGCGGCGATCAGCGAGGCCTCGTCCTCGGCGTCGTCGTGTTCGTCGTCGATGTCGCCGACGATCTGCTCCAGCACGTCCTCGATGGTCACCAGTCCGGCCACGCCGCCGTACTCGTCGACCACGATCGCCATGTGGTTGCGCGACAGGCGGAACTCCTTGAGCAGCACGTTGAGCTTCTTCGACTCGGGGATCAACACCGCCGGGCGCAGCAGTTCGCGCACCGTGCCCGGACCGTGGTCGGCGACCACGCCGCGCAGCAGGTCCTTGGCCAGCAGGATGCCGAGGATGTCGTCCTTGTTGTCGCCGTGCACCGGGAAGCGCGAATGGCCGGATTCGACCACCTGCTTCATCAGGTCGAGGAAGCGCGACTCCACCGGCAGCGAGACCATCTGCGCGCGCGACACCATCACGTCGCCGACGGTGAGTTCGGAGACCGACAGCGCGCCCTCCATCATGCGCAGCGTGTCGGCGGCGATCAGGCCATCGTGCTGTGCGTCGCGCAGCACCTCGACCAGATCGTCGCGGGTGTGCGGGTCGCCGGAGAACACCGAGGTCAGGCGTTCCAGCCAGCCGCGACGTTTTTCGTGGGATTCGGGGGAGGAGCTACTCGGTCCGTCTTCAGACATGTTCTGGGGCTAGGCGCCCGATCGAACGGGCGGTAAGCCCAAGTCTAGCAGGGCGGTCGCGACAGCATCGCGACGCCGACGGCCCGTGCCGGCAGGGCCGCCGGCGCGGGTTCAGCCGCCCTTGGGCGGCGTGTGCAGGGCGTCCGGCGCAGGGGGCGCGCCCGGTTCCTCGGGCAGATCCAGGCTGTAGCTGCAGCCGGCCAGGGTCTTGCCGGGATGCGATTTCACCGTGGACACGCTGAGGATGATCGACTCGATCATCGGCTCACCGGTCTTGGGATCGTGGACGTCGCGGCTGAGCACCTCGCGGCCGAACATGGCCTTCTCCGGGGTGTCCACCGCCGCTTCCAGGTTCAGGCGCTTGGCCAGCGGCCGCGGATCGGGCAGGTCCAGGATCGCCATCACGCTGGCGCCGGAAAAGGCGATGCGCTCGCTGCTGTAGCCGAATACCTGGATCGGCCGGGTCAGCGCGTACTCGGTCATGAACAGATTGGACTGCGGCAGCGGCCGCCAGCCGTGCGCCACCGCCTTCAGCGGATCGGCCAGCAGCGGCGCCAGTGCGGTGAAGTCGGCCACATGCTGGCGGCATTCCAGCAGGGCCGGCAGGTCGATGGCCGGATCGGCGGCCGCGGCCGCGGCAGGCGCTGCAGTGGGCGGCGCGGCGACAGCCGCAGGAACGGCGCAGGCGAGCGCGAGCAGGACGAGCGAGGGACGGATCAACGCACAGAACCTCGAAGGGAAACGGGGCGGCGGCGATCGCCGCGCGGCCACGTTACCGCCGGCGCCTGCGCTTGACCAGCGCGGGGAGGTGGGCGATACACCGAGCCCCTCTCCCCCCGGAAGAGGGGTTGGGGTGAGGGTCGGTCGCGGCAGGGGGCGTGGGGATATCGGATCAGCGCTCGCCGGCGTAGGGGTCGGAGACGCCGAGGTCGGCGAGGATCTCGCGCTCCAGTTGCTCCATTGCCTCGGCTTCCTTGTCGTCCTCGTGGTCCCAGCCGAGCAGGTGCAGCACGCCGTGCACGGTCAGGTGCGCGTAGTGCGCGTTGAGCGGCTTGTCCTGTTCGGCGGCTTCGCGCGCCACCACCGGCGCGCAGATCACCAGGTCGCCGAGCAGCGGCAGCTTGACGCCCTTCGGCAGCCCCTCCGGCAGTTCCGCCGGGAAACTGAGCACGTTGGTGGCGTAGTCCTTGCCGCGGTAGTGCTGGTTGAGGGCGCGGCCTTCGCGGTCGTCGACCAGGCGGATCGCCAGGTCGGCCTCGCGGATGCGGCCCTTCAGCGCCGCGGCGACCCATTTGCGAAAGCTCGGCGCCGCCGGCAGCCCGGCACGGGGCAGGGCGTAGCTGACGCCGACATCGAGGCGGACGGGACCTTTGGTCATGGCGGAACGGCCAGGTGCAGCGGTGGGCGCACAGTATCGCGCGTGGGGCGGCTCAGGGCGACTTTCCGTCCTCGGCGCCCTCGATCTCGACCGCGACCATGGCAGTGGCGTGCGTGGCGCAACAGGGCCGTAAACGTGCGGCGCAGTTGCAGCTTTACAGCGGACTCAGGTCACGCACGCGATCAGGAACAGCAGCGGCGTCTTCTCCGCTTCTGCCACGTACACCGTGCTACCCATCGGGCCGTGCTGGCAACGCGGATTGCTGCGCCGGACCTCGACCGTGGCGGCGAAGCGCGCCGCTGCCGTCAGCCACACGGCGGCCTGGCCGCGTTCGAGCAGGTCGCCGACCAGATAAAGGCTATCGGTGGGCACTTGCGCGAGCGCGAGTGCCGTGCAGCCGAAGCGGTCGCGGCGTGCGTTCGCGCCGTCCCTGCTCGCCGCATCCAGCAGGCCTTGTGCACGCGTGCCGGCGATCCAGGCCAGGCGTTGCGCTTGGTCGTCGCGCGGCGCGGTCGGCGAGGTGCGGGCGATCGCCGCGGCACGCTCCAGGGCGTCGCGCGGCAGGCCGATGCTGGCCGTGTCCTGCTCGATCGACAGGCAGGATGGGATCAACGATTGCGCCAGGGCGATGCGTTGCGGCGCCGGATCCTGTGCTGATGGAGCATCCGGCGTCTGGCCGCCGGCACTGCCGGCCACGCCAAGCAGCGCTGCCAGCAGGCCGGCCCAGGGCCGGATCATGCCGATGGGCCGCTGGCGCGGTCGACGACGTCGCGCTTCTCGTAAGCGTTGACGATGCGCGCGACCAGCGGATGCCTGACCACGTCGCGTGCCTCGAAGAAGGTGAAACTGACCCCGTCCACCTCGTGCAGCACCTCGATGGCATCGCGCAGGCCGGACTTGACATGCTTGGGCAGGTCGATCTGGGTCAGATCGCCGGTGACCACGGCGGTGCTGCCGAAGCCGAGGCGGGTCAGGAACATCTTCATCTGCTCGATGGTGGTGTTCTGCGCCTCGTCCAGGATCACGTAGGCGTCGTTGAGGGTGCGCCCGCGCATGTACGCCAGCGGCGCGATCTCGATGACGTTCTTCTCCAGCAGCTTGACCACCTTCTCCACGCCCAGCATCTCGTACAGCGCGTCGTACAGCGGGCGCAGGTAGGGATCGACCTTCTGGCTGAGGTCGCCGGGCAGAAAGCCCAGCTTCTCGCCGGCCTCCACCGCCGGGCGTACCAGGATCAGGCGCTGCACCCGCGACTCGTTCAGCGCTTCCACCGCGCTGGCCACGGCCAGGAAGGTCTTGCCGGTACCGGCCGGGCCGACGCCGAAGTTGATGTCGTGGGTGGCGATCTGGTGCAGGTACTTGGCCTGGTTGGCGCCGCGGCCGCGCACGGTGCCGCGCCTGACCTTGATCGCCACGTCCTGCGGTTGGTAGGCGCGCTGCGCCACCTGGTCGACGTTGGACTGGTTGAGCCGCAGGTGGATTTCCTGGTCGTCGAAGGCGACCTGGTCGGCCTCGGTGTACAGCGCCTGCAACAGCCGCTCGGCCGCCGCCACCGCCTGCTCCGGCCCGGTCACCCGGTACACGTTGCCGCGGTTGGAGATCTCCACGCCCAGGCGCAGTTCGATCTGCCGCAAGTGCGCGTCGAACGGGCCGGCCAGGTTGGCCAGGCGCTCGGTGTCGGCGGGATCCAGGGTGAAGTCGCGTTGCGCAGGGGTGGTCATGGCGGGCGCACGCCGCCGGTGGCGACGTCGAAAAACGAGGGGCGCAAAGGGTAGCGCGCAGCGCGTAGCCGGGCCAGTGAAGGGCGTGCGGCGGCGTCGGCGTATGCATGCCAGGTGCAACCCTGCGCAAGCGACACCGCGCCGCCGCCACGAACTCGCGCCGCGGCAATGGCAACGTTGTCCACAATGCATGTGGATCGATTGTCCAAAAGCCTGTGGACAACCCCGCGAACGGGTTGCCGCACAAGGCGCTGGCCTGTGGTGGCGAAAAAAATCGCACCGGTCCGGCCGGCAACGCATGCAGGGCGGCGGGCGTCCTCTCGAAATCGATTGCGACGCGCCTTATCGACCGCCGCCGCCGGTGTCGCCTACGCACCGCGCATCGCGGGCCTGCATCCAGGTGTCCGCAATCGCGCGTGCACCAACGGGGTCGTCCACGACCAGGATCAGTTGCCCGTGGTGGTCGCTGTACTGCACTGCGATGTCGATGCCTGCGGCGCCGAGCATGCCGGTCAGCAGGCCGAGCTGCCCCGGCGTTTCCTGATCCAGACGCACGCTCACCACCGGGTGTTCGGCCGCCACGTGGAAACCGTACGTGCGCAAGGTCTCGCTTGCCGGTGCGGCGGCATCGAACAGGAAGTGCGCGACCGCGCGTCCGTCCACGCGCCACACGCCACCGCCTTCGATGCTGATGCCGGCCGCGCCGAGCGCCTGGGCCATGGCGGACAGGGCGCCGGGGCGGTCTTCGAGGTGGATTTCGACGTCCTTCATCGCGCGGCCTCCGGCGGCTCGCCAGGGTGCACGATCGTCGCCTCGCAACGCACCGGCATGGCGCAGCTGTTGGCGATGAAGCACTGCGCGTGGGCCTGCGCATGCAAGGCCTGTGCGCGGTGCGCGTCACTGTCCACCGCGATGGTCACCCGCGGCGCCAGCGCCACCTCACGAAAGCGTCCGCCGTGGCCGGGGCGTATCTCCAGCCAGCCCTGGGCCTGGTCCTCGTAGGCCAGCACCTGGATGCCGGCGTGCGCGCACAGGGCCAGGTAGGTGAGCATGTGGCAGGCGGCGAGAGCGCCGACGAACAGGTCTTCCGGATTGTGTAGCGCCGGGTCGCCGAGGAAGAGCGGGTCGGCGCTGCCGGTCAGGGTGGGTTTGCCGGGAACGGTCAACGCGTAATCGCGACCGTAGCCGCTGTAGTCGACGGTGCCGCCGCCGCGGTTGCCGATCCAGTGCAACTGCGATGTGTAGTGGTGCAGCGTGTCGGTCATGCGCCTGCCTCGTGTGGGGAGCGGGCACGGTAGGCCGGGGCGCGGCGGCATGCTTCGTCTAGAATCGAAGCATGAGCGAGGACACCCTGCTTGCACGTGCCGCCTTCCTGCTCGGTGACCCGGCGCGCAGCCGCATGCTGGCGGCGCTGATGGGCGGCCAGGCGCGCACTGCCAGCGAACTGGCGCTGGACGGCGCGGTGGCGCCGTCGACTGCGAGCCGGCACCTGGCGCAACTGGTCGACGCCGGCTTGCTCGCAGTGGCCCGCCAAGGGCGTCACCGCTATTTCCGTCTGGCCGGCGCAGACGTCGCCGCGGCGGTCGAGGCGATGATGGGGCTGGCGCCGTCGCCGACGCGACGGGTCGGCCCGGCGGATCCCGGCCTGCGTCGCGCGCGGGTGTGCTACGACCACCTTGCCGGCGAACTGGCGATCCGCTGGCGTCAGCAGATGGAAGCGCGTGGGCATCTGCTGTGCAGCGATGGCATGGCCCTGAGCGCATCCGGTGCCGCCTGGTGCGCGGCGATCGGCATCGACGTGGCGGCGCTACGTGCGTCGCGGCGGCCGCTGTGCCGGCCATGCCTGGACTGGAGCGAGCGCCGCGACCACGTCGCCGGTGCGCTGGGCAGCGCCCTGCTCCGGTATCTCCTCGACACCGGCCTGGCCCGGCGCGTGCCGGATTCGCGGACGGTGCAGATCGGCGCGCGCGGGGAGGCGTTCCTCAGCGCGCTCGACTAGGGCGCGGCCGCGCTCAGGCCGCGGCGTCGTCCTCGGCCAGGTGCAGGCGGCCGCGCAGCGAATTGCTCAGCGCCTCGGTGATCGTCACCTCGACGAACTGACCGATCAGGCGCGGGTGGCCGGGGAAGTTCACCGAGCGCATGTTCTCGGTCTTGCCGGTCAGCTCGGCCGGGTTCTTCTTCGACGGGCCTTCCACCAGCACGGTCTGCACGCTGCCGATCATGCTTTGCGAGATCTGCTGCGCATGCGTGTTGATGTGCGCCTGCAGCCGCGCCAACCGCGCATGCTTGACCGCCTCGGGGGTGTCGTCTTCCAGGTCGGCGGCGGGCGTGCCCGGGCGCCGCGAATAGATGAAGGAGAAGCTCTGGTCGAAGCCCACGTCCTCGATCAGCTTCATGGTCTTGTCGAAGTCGGCATCGGTCTCGCCGGGAAAGCCGACGATGAAGTCCGAGCTGATCGAGATGTCCGGGCGCACCGCGCGCAGCTTGCGGATCTTCTGCTTGAATTCCAGCGCGGTGTAGCCGCGCTTCATCGCGCTGAGGATGCGGTCGCTGCCGGCCTGCACCGGCAGGTGCAGGTAGTTGGCCAGCTGCGGCACGTCGCGGTAGGCCTCCACCAGCGAGTCGCTGAACTCCAGCGGATGCGAGGTGGTGAAGCGGATGCGGCCGATGCCCTCGATCTGCGCGATGCTGCGGATCAGCAGGCCCAGGTCGGCATGCTGCACGTCCTCGCCGGCCTCGGCATCGGCGTAGGCGCCGCGGTAGGCGTTGACGTTCTGGCCGAGCAGGTTGATCTCGCGCACGCCCTGCGCGGCCAGCTGCGCCACTTCCACCAGCACGTCCTCGAACGGCCGGCTGATCTCTTCGCCGCGGGTGTAGGGCACCACGCAGAACGAGCAGTACTTGGAGCAGCCCTCCATGATCGACACGAAGGCCGAGGGGCCTTCGGCGCGCGGCTCCGGCAGGCGGTCGAACTTCTCGACCTCGGGGAAGCTGATGTCCACCTGCGACTTGCCTGATTCGCGCCGCGCGCGGATCAGCTCCGGCAGCCGGTGCAGGGTCTGCGGGCCGAACACCAGGTCCACGTAGGGCGCGCGCTTGACGATGGCCTCGCCTTCCTGCGACGCCACGCAGCCGCCGACGCCGATGATCACCGGCTTGCCGCCGGCCTTCAGCGCCTTCCAGCGGCCGAGCTGGCTGAATACCTTCTCCTGCGCCTTCTCGCGGATCGAGCAGGTGTTGACCAGGACCACGTCCGCTTCTTCCGGGTTGTCGGTCAGCTCCAGGCCCTCGGACGCGGCGAGCACGTCGGCCATCTTGGCCGAGTCGTACTCGTTCATCTGGCAACCGTGGGTCTTGATGTACAGCTTGCCGCGCACCGGCGCGGGTGCGGCGGCGGTGCCGGCGGAGGGCAGGGGATGCAGGACGGTCCCGGGCATGGCGCTTAATCCAGGCGGGTGGAAAGGAAGCCGGCTAGTCTACTCGTGCCTGCGCGCGGGCGCAGGTCCAAGAGCGGCTGACAAACCTACTGCGCAGCCGCCAGGCGTGCGCGGGCGGTGCTCGGAATCCTCATGTACCACTCATGCACTGCAGTTTCTGCGCGCCGTCCGCACCCACCTGGCGACCGCTCGCGACGTTGCGTTAGCAACTCTTAGCCGGCCGCGGCGTCCACCGCCAGCGCGCGCTGCACCGCCGGCCGCTCCGCCATCCGCGCGGCGTAGGCGCGGGTCGGCGCCGGTGGATCGAGCAGGCCGAACTGCAGCATCCAGCCCAGCGCGCTGCCCCACAGCACGTCGGCGGCGCTGCAGCGGTCGCCGAGCAGGTAATCGCCGCGCGCCAGCTGTGCGTCCACCACCGCCAGCACGGTGTCGCAGTCGGCATACGGCGACATCGCCCGCGGTGCCGGCGCGCGCTTGAGCGCGCGATCGACCAGCGCCGGTTCGAAGCAGGCGCCGTAGAACGCCAGCCAGCGCAGGTAGGGGCCGCGCAGCGGGTCGCCGATCGGCGGTGCCAGCCCGGCTTCGGGATACAGGTCGGCCAGGTAGGGGTAGATCGCGCCCTGTTCGGTGACCACCGCGCCGGCATGCACGATCGCCGGCACCTTGCCCATCGGGTTGATCGCCAGATACGCCGGCGCCAGTTGCGCCTGCCGATCGAAGTCGATGCGCTCGATGGCGTAGTCGGCGCCCAGCTCCTCGAGCAGGATCAGCACGCCGCGCGAGCGCGAATGCGGGTTGTGGAACAGGGTAACGTGGCGGTCGGTGGTCATGCGCGGCTCCTGGGTGGTCGGTGCGGACAGCCTAGCCCCCATTGCGGACAGCTTCTGTCCGCAATAGCGTGCACCGATGTCATCGCCCGCCGCCCGCCTGTTGCGCCTGATCGCCCTGCTGCAGACCCGCCGGCTGTGGTCCGGTGCCGAACTGGCGGCGCGGCTGGGGGTGGACCGACGCAGCCTGCGCCGTGACGTGGAGCGGTTGCGCGCGCTGGGCTATGCGGTGGAGGCGGCGGCCGGCGTCGGCGGCGGTTACCGGCTGGCCGCGGGCGCGCAGATGCTGCCACTGCTGTTCGAGGAGGACGAGGCGGTCGCGGTCGCGGTGGCGTTGCGCGCCGCCTGCGCCAGCATGGCCGGCCTGGAGGACACCGCGGTGCGGGTGCTGGCCAAGCTCGAACCGCTGCTGCCGGCGCAGGTGCGGCGGCGTGCCGAAGCCTTGCAGGGGGCGACCCTGGCGCTGGGCCAGGATCCGCTGCGGCCGGACACGCGGGTGCTGATCGGCGTCGCCAGCGCCTGCCGCGACCGGCGCCTGCTCGGCTTCGCCTACCGCGACCATGCCGGCCGCACCAGCCAGCGGCTGGTCGAGCCCTTGCGCCTGGTCAACGCCGGTCGCCGCTGGTACCTGCTGGCCTGGGACCGCGACCGTGCCGACTGGCGCACCTTCCGCGCCGAGCGCATCGTGCCGCCCTTGCAGCTCGGCGCGGCGGTGGCGGTGCGCCTGCCGCCGCAGGAACCGGCGGCCATGGTCGACGCGGCGATTCGCTACAGCCCGCAGGCGCTGGGCTTTGCCCTCAGCGTGCGGCTGCCCGGCAGTGCCGCCGAACTGGGCACGCGCATTCCGTTGTGGTGCGGCACCCTGCAGGACGAGGCCGACGGCCACTGCCGGCTGTCGCTGCTGGCCGATGCGGTGCCGTGGCTGGCGGCGCAGTTGCTGACCATCGGCGTGCCGTTCGTCGGACTGGAGGCCACGCCCGAGGTACGGATGGCGCTGCGCGAGATGCTGAACGCGTTGCTGGAACAGGTGCCGGTGCCGGAGCCAGCCGAATAGGCTGCGCGCCCGCGCCCGCCCTCGGCACCGGCCCGCCGCGCCGCGCCGCGCCGCCGCGTCGCCGCCCGGGTGGTGCGGACTTGGCAAGCGCCGGGGAAGTTGGGACACTCGCCGCCATGAAGGGGATGCTGTGGCTCCTGGGGCTGGGACTCGCCACGTTGACGGCTGCGCCGGCCAGCGCCGGCACCCTGTACAAGTGCACCGGCAACGACGGCGTGCCCAGCTACGGCAGCAAGCGCGTGTCCGGCGCCAGCTGCAGCGTGATCGGCCGCTACACCCCGGACCGCCGCGCCGCGCGCACCGCCCCGGCGCCTGCGCCGGCCAAGGCCAGCACCGAGCGGCCGCCCAGCCGCGGCGTCATCGCCAGCGCCGGCACCGTGGCGCCGGCCACCCTGATCAGCGCCCCGGTCGCTGCTCCGGCCCCGGTCACCGCCAACGCCGTACCCAACCGGGTCGTGCCGGTGCCGCCAGGCAACAGCGGTGCACCGCGACGCTTGGTCAGCGGCCAGCTGTATTCGTACATGAAGGACGGCGTACGCCACTACACCAGTGCGCGTCCGACCCAGGTCGCCAATCTCGGCGCGGTGCGCACGATCCGCTACAGCTTCATGGAGACCTGCTACGCCTGCGCCAACCCGGGAGTCAACTTCGGTGCGGTGCGCCTGAACACCACCGCCTACCAGAGCGAGATCGCCGCCGCCGCGCGCGAGTACGGGGTCGACGAAGCGGTGGTGCGTGCCATCATCCACGCCGAGTCCGCCTACAACCCGACGGCGCTCAGTCGCGCCGGCGCGCAGGGGCTGATGCAGCTGATGCCGCCGACCGCGCGCCGCTTCGGCGTCAGCGATTCGTATGATGCAGCGCAAAACATTCGCGGCGGCGTACAGTACCTGGCGTGGCTGCTGAAGCGCTTCAACGGCAACCTCAGCCTGGCCGCGGCCGGCTACAACGCCGGCGAAGGCGCGGTAGACAAACACGGTGGGGTGCCGCCGTACAGCGAGACCCAACGCTACGTGCAACGGGTGGGCGTGCTCGCCGAGCGCTACCGCGGCGTGCTGGCGACCGCGCATTGAGCCGTCGCCGAGGCCCGGCAGGAGGCGTTGCGCGTCCATTGTCGGCGCGTTAAGGGTTCCGCTACACTGCAGTGGATTCAGTGCGGCTCGACCCCCACCGAGCTGCTGGCAGCCTCACGCTACCCAATCACAGATCGGAGTGCCGGATGGCCAACGATGGGGTCAACGATTCTGTAAATGTAGGACGCCGCCGCTTTCTCACCGCCACCACGTCCGTCGTGGGCGCGGTCGGTGCGGGGTTCGTCGCGGTTCCTTTCATCAAGTCCTGGAATCCGAGCGCAAAGGCCAAGCTGGCCGGCGCGCCGGTCACCGCCGACATCAGTGCTCTCCAGGAAGGCCAGCGCCTGATCCTGGAGTGGCGTGGCCAGCCGATCTGGATCGTCAAGCGTTCCAAGGCGATGCTCGATGCGTTGCCGTCGCTGGACGGCCGGCTCAAGGATCCGGAGTCCACCAACAAGGACCAGCAGCCGGACTACGTGCTGAAGAATCCGGAGTACCGCTCGATCAAGCCCGACGTCTCGGTGCTGGTCGGCCTGTGCACGCATCTGGGTTGCTCGCCGGAAATGGTCGCCGAGATCCGCCCCGAACCCTACGACCCCGACTGGAAGGGCGGCTATTTCTGCCCTTGCCACAAGTCGCGCTTCGACATGTCCGGACGCGTGTTCCAGGGGGTGCCGGCGCCGATCAACCTGCTGGTGCCGCCGCATCACTACCAGGACGACAACACGCTGGTGATCGGCGTGGACCCGAGCGCGTCCGCGAAGGGAGGGGCATAAGTCATGGCCGACAACATCCTCACCCGCACCGCGGGCAACGTGTTCGACTGGGTCAACGAGCGCGCCCCCGGGCTGATGCCGTTCTACCGCAAGCACGTCACCGAGTACTACGCGCCGAAGAACTTCAACCTCTGGTACTACTTCGGCTCGCTGGCGATGGTGGTGCTGGTCAACCAGATCGTCACCGGCATCTTCCTGACGATGCACTACAAGACCAGCGCGGCCGAGGCGTTCAACTCGGTCGAGTACATCATGCGCGACGTCGAGTGGGGCTGGCTGATCCGCTACATGCACTCCACCGGCGCCTCGCTGTTCTTCATCGTGGTGTACCTGCACATGTTCCGCGGGCTGATGTACGGCAGCTACAAGAAGCCGCGCGAACTGGTGTGGATCCTGGGCATGCTGATCTACCTGGTGCTGATGGCCGAAGCCTTCATGGGCTACGTGCTGCCGTGGGGGCAGATGTCGTTCTGGGGAGCGAAGGTGATCATCTCGCTGTTCGGCGCCATCCCGGTGATCGGCAACGGCCTGACCGAGTGGATCATGGGTGACTACCTGCCGTCCGACGCCACGCTCAACCGCTTCTTCGCCCTGCACGTGATCGCCCTGCCGCTGGTGCTGTTGCTGCTGGTGGTGCTGCACCTGGGCGCACTGCACGAGGTCGGTTCCAACAACCCCGACGGCGTGGAGATCAAGAAGGGGCCCAAGGGCAACCGCTGGAGCCCGATCAAGCCGGCCGACGGCATCCCGTTCCATCCGTACTACACGGTCAAGGACCTGGTCGGCGTCGGCTTCCTGCTGATGATCGGCGCCTTCATCATCTTCTTCGTGCCCGGCTTCGGCGGCCTGTTCCTGGAGCACGACAACTTCACCGAGGCCAACCGCCTGGTGACGCCGGAACACATCAAGCCGGTCTGGTACTACACCCCGTACTACGCGATGTTGCGGGTGGTGCCGAACAAGCTCGGCGGCGTGCTGGTGATGTTCTCGGCGATCGCGATCCTGTTCCTGGTGCCCTGGCTGGACCGCGCCAAGGTCAAGTCGATCCGCTACCGCGGCTGGATCTCGCGGGTGATGCTGGGAATCCTGGTGGTGTGCTTCGTCTGGCTCGGCGTGATCGGTTCCGGCCCCGGTACCGAGATCATCGAGACCTACATCGGCCGCGTGCTGACCGTGCTGTATTTCGCCTTCTTCCTGACGATGCCGATATGGACCTCGCTGGATCGAACCAAGCCGGTGCCGGAGCGGGTGAGCAGCCATGACTAAGCGCCTGATCGCCGTGCTTGCCGGCTTCGCGTCGGCCTTGCTGCTCTCCGCCTCGGCCATGGCCGCCGAGGGCGCCGCCACCCTGCAGGCCGGCAACGACCTGGGCGACCGCGCCTCGCTGCAACGCGGCGCCAAGCTGTTCATGAACTACTGTTCCGGCTGCCATTCGCTGAAGTACCTGCGCTACCAGCGCATGGCCGAGGATCTGGGCCTGAGCGAGGACGAGGTGATGCACAACCTCAACTTCACCGGCGCCAAGATCGGCGAACACATCGAGACGGCGATGCCGCACGATGCGGCGACCAAGTGGTTCGGCAAGGCGCCGCCGGACCTGAGTTTGATCGCCCGCGTGCGCGGTACCGACTGGGTCTACACCTACCTCAAGTCGTTCTATCTCGACCAGTCGCGGCCGCTGGGCTGGAACAACAAGCTGTTCGCCAACGCCTCCATGCCCAATCCGCTGTGGGACCTGCAGGGCCTGCAACAGCCGGTCTACGGCAAGGCCGAGCAGCCGGGCGTGGACAAGCCGGTGGAACGGCTGCAGCTGGCGACGCCGGGCAAGCAGAGCCCGGTCGAGTTCGACCAGACCGTGCGCGACATCAGCAATTTCCTCGAATACGCCGGCGAGCCGGCGGCGTTGAAGCGGCAGAGCCTGGGCGTGTGGGTGGTGCTGTTCCTGGCGCTGCTGACCTTCCTGGCCTATCTGCTGAAGAAGGAATACTGGAAGGACGTGCATTGAGCGGCGGCCGTTTCGGCCGCATCCCGGCTGCACCGTTGCTGAGCCGATCCCCTGTTCATCCTATTGGCTTTTGTGAGCGAGGGTTGCACACTCAGGGGCCGTGACGACCGTCCGCAATGTGCGGGCGGCGTCGATGCGGCCGGCGGATTCCGGCCGTCGGAGAGCCTTGAATGGCGGCGAGTTTGCGCATGCGAAATACCTTGACGTTGTTTTCCTCCACGGATGATGTCCTGTGCCACCGCGTCCGCCTGGTGCTCGCGGCCAAGGGCGTGACCTACGATTTCGTGGCGGTGGATCCGCAGAATCCGCCGGAAGACCTGATCGACCTGAATCCCTACCATTCCGTGCCGACGCTGGTGGAGCGCGAGTTGGTGCTGTACGCCGCCTCGGTGGTCAGCGAGTACCTGGACGAACGCTATCCGCATCCGCCGCTGATGCCGGTCGACCCGCTTTCGCGCGCGCGCCTGCGCCTGGCGATGCTGCGCATCGAGCACGACTGGGTGCCGCAGGTGCAGGCGATCCAGCTCGGCAACAAGGCCCAGGCCGAAGCCGGGCGCAAGCGCCTGAAGGAACTGCTGACCGCGTCGGTGCCGCTGTTCAAGGCCAGCAAGTTCTTCCTCAATCCGGAGATGAGCCTGGCCGATTGCGCGATGGCGCCGATCATCTGGCGCCTGCAGGCGCTGGACATCCCGCTGCCGAAGGACGGCAAGGCGATCGAGGATTACGGCAACCGCATCTTCCGCAATCCCGGTTTCATCCGCAGCCTGACCGACCAGGAAAAGAAACTGCGCGACCTGCCGGCATGATGCCGTCCGTCGCGCGGTCCCCGCTGTGTTCCGAGCTGTACCGGCGTCGCGCGCCGGCACGTAGAATGGGCGCATGACCGAAGACACTTCCCGCATGACCAGCCATCGCCCGTACCTGCTGCGGGCGCTGGTGGAATGGATCAACGACAACGGCATGACTCCGCACATCCTGGTGGATGCGGGCCTGCCCGGCGTGCAGGTGCCGCCGAGCGCGGTCAAGGACGGGCGGGTGGTGCTCAACATCGCCGAGCGCGCGGTCGTACGTCTGCAGATCGACAACGACGGGGTCAGCTTCACCGCCCGCTTCGGCGGCGTCAGCTACCCGGTGCAGGTGCCGATGTCGGCCGTGTTGGCGGTCTACGCACGCGAAACCGGGCAGGGCATGGCGCTGCCGGACGATATCCACGGCGCCAGCGAGCCACCGGGCGACGACACCCCGCCACCGCCGCGTCCGGGCGGTTCCGACGACGCCGGCAAGCGCCCGCGTCTGCGCGTGGTCAAGTAAGCAGCGGATGCGCGGCCTTGGTGGCCGCGCGCTGGCCCCGCGCGTTGGTGTTTTCGGTGCGCACGCAGCGCACGCACCGCGTTCTTTCGTAGGAGCGGCTTCAGCCGCGACGGGCGTTATCGGTAACGCCCGTCGCGGCTGAAGCCGCTCCTACAACACGCGGGATGGATCCCTGCGAATGCCGCTGGATGCACCGGTGCCGAGGATCGAGGGCGGTCGCCGTCCATGCCGATGTGGCATGGTGAAGCCGCCTTGCAGTCTTTTTTGCTGTCGCCCGAAAGACCGCGCGCCATCGTGCGCGGCCGTGGCGCATGACTCAGTCGCGCTGCGCGCGCGCTTCCTGCAGGCTGCTCACGCTGGCCACCGCCGGCCCGCTGAAGGCGATCAACTGGTCGCCGAGCAGTACCAGGCGCCCGCTTTGGCGATCGGTGCCGTCGTAGGAATAGTCGAAGCGGAAGCTGCGCTCGAAGCCGAGCCAGCCGTTGGGCAGGCGCCGCAGGCGCAGGCCGGTGCCGTGCACGCTCTGGTCCAGCCACTGCACGTCGGCGGCCTTGCAGGCGTTGCGGCCGAGGATTTCGGCGCGTTCGGCGGCGGCGCGCGAGGCGTTCCAGAACGCGAACACCGCGGCGCCGGCGATCATCAACAGGATCAGGCTGGGCATGGCGCCACTGTAGCGAGGCGCCGGTAGGCGGGCAATCTTGCTTGGGGCGGGGATTGGGGATTCGGGAATGGGGATTGGCAAGAGCCGCGCCCTTGGCCGGCGTCGCGCGCTGCTTGCAGATGTCTGGGGCGAGGTGCCGCGGCTGACGGACGCCTCCAGTCCTCACCATGGTCCTGAGCGAGGCACGTGCAAGGCATTGATGACGCGAGGTGTGCGTCCACCGGAATTTCGGTGTGGAGAGGTGCCCTGGCGTCACGATCGGGCGAGCACGCCTCAGCGCTGTGGTTGTGACTGCGGTTCGGTCCTGGGTGCCTGGTGACCGGTGGGCGTGGTGGCTTGCGGCGGTGCCGGTGCCGCGGTGGGGACGGGGGATGTGGCCGCCGGCGTGTTCGGGCTCGTGTGTGCTGCGGGCGGTGCCGGCGAGGCGGCGGGCGTGCCGGGAGCCGCGCCGGCCGCGGGCGCGGCTGGCGTCGTCATCGGTGCGGCGGCGGGATCGGTTGGGACGGTCGGCAGCAGCACCTGCGCCTGCGGTTGCAGCTTCAGCAGGGCCGACCAGTCCTGGCGGTTGAAGTCGCACAGTTCCTCGTGGCCGGGTGTGCATTCGAGCGCGGCGCCTTCGTCGTTCTGGTCCTGCGCCAGCGGCGCATCCAGTTGCAGGCGCCCACTGCGGTCCAGTTTGAGCTTGCGCATGGTCACCGCGTTGAACACGTTGCCGCCGATCAGGTACAGGGTCTGGTCGCCACCGACATTGGCCGCGACCACGATGTCGCAATGCGATTCCCACGGCAGCGGGCGGCCGCGTGCCAGCGCCTCGCGCAGGCCGGCGGTGCCGACCGGCTGCCGGCGTCCGCGCAGGAAGCACAGCAGGTCGCCGGGGGCGGGCTTTTCCTGCTGCGGGTCGGCAAAGCGATAGGGCAGGCCGTCGGCGCCGGCCTGGTAGGCGGCGCGGATGTAGTCGATATGCCGGATCGAGGTGCGGAAGCCGGCCACGCCGGCGCGCACCATGACATAGGACACGAAGGCCGCCGACCACGGGTTGTCGACGATGAAGGCGCGGCAGTCGTTTTCGCGATAGCGCGACCCGTCCAACTGCTGGCAGCTCTCGGCGCCGTCGAAGCGGCCCATCGCACCCAGCGTGCCGCTGTCGCGCCAGTAGGCGGCGACGCGCTGCCAGGCTTCGATGCCGTCGTCGGCAAGGTCGGCGCGCTCGGCCTCGGTCACGCGCAGGCCGGCCAGGCGGCCGTTGCGATCGATGAACGGGCGCCACCACAGCCGGTGCTCGTTGCAGGCGGTGCGCACGATCGCCACCGCCGCCGGGGTCAGGCCGAAGCGCGGCGGCAGATCGCAGACTTCCGCGGCCGCGGCGCGGCCGGCGGGAAACAGGGCGGCGACACACAGCAGCGCGAACCAGGGGCGGAACATCGGCGAACTCGGCGGGGAGGGGAGCGCGCAGCGTCGCAGAGCGGCGTCGGCGTTGCCGTGAAGTGTAGGGAGTCTGCACGACGATTGGCTCGGTCGCGCGTGCCGGTGTCGGCGCTGGCACACGCACGTGTGGCCACTCCACGTCGTTTTTCGGCCTGATTGGCGGGCTGCCAGCGTGATTCCGCGGCGGCTGGAGGCGTCGACATCGGTACCGCGGCGCACTGCGAGAGCGCGCGTTGCTGGCCTGGAAGGCGCCGCACAGGCGGTTCCGTCGTCCAGATGCTGGTCGTTACTACGGCGGCGTTCCGAGTTTCAGCGACAGATCCACGGCCTGCACATGCTTGGTCAGGGCACCGATGGAGATGCAGTCGACGCCGTCCTGCGCGATCGCGCGCACCGCCTCCAGGTCGACACCGCCGGAGACTTCCAGCGGAATCGCGCGATTGAACGGTGCGGCCGCGGCGATCGCCACCGCCTCGCGGCGTTGCTGTGCGGTGAAGTCGTCGATCAGGATGCGGTCGCAACCGGCCTGCAGTGCTTCGCGCAGTTGGTCCAGGGTTTCCACTTCCACCACCAGCGGCAGCGCGGGCCATTGCGCGCGCGCGGCGGCCACCGCCGCAGGCAGCGAGCCGGCGGCGTGGATGTGGTTCTCCTTGAGCATCACCGTGTCGTACAGGCCGATGCGATGGTTGCTGCCGCCACCGCAGCGGACCGCGTATTTCTGCGGCAGGCGCAGGCCGGGCAGGGTCTTGCGCGTGTCCAGGATGCGCGCGCCGGTGCCGGCGACCGCGGCCACGTAGGCGGCGGTGGCGGTGGCGGTGGCCGACAGGGTCTGCAGGAAGTTCAGCGAGGCGCGCTCGGCGCTGACCAGGGCGCGGCTGCGCCCGTGCAGCAGGGCGAGCACGGTGCCGGCGGCCACGCGCTGGCCTTCGGCCACGTGCCAGTCGATCCGAACCTGCGGATCCAGCGCCCGATGGCAGGCGTCGAACCAGGGGCGGCCGGCGATCACGGCGTCCTGCTTGCACAGCAGGTAGGCGCTGTTGGCGCGGTCGGGCAGCAGCGCGGCGGTGACGTCGCCGCTGCCGAGATCCTCGGCCAGCGCGCGCGCGACGTCGGCGGCGATCAGGTCCGCGGCGGGCGCCTGCAACGGCGCCGTGTCGCGGCTCATTTGGCCGGGAAGTCGGCGAGCTGGGCGGTGCCGATGGCTTCTTCGGCCAGCAGCACCGGAATGCCGTCGTCGACGCGGAACACCTGCTTGCGGTCGCGGGTGATCAGGGCTTCGCGCAGCGGTTGCGCCTGCGCACTGCCATCGGCGCGCTGCACGCCGGCGGCGGCGATGGCGCGGTTCAACGCCTCCAGGCCGCGCGCCTCCAGCAGCGCCAGCGGTTGGCGGGTGTCGGGCGAGCACAGCAGGTCGAGCAGTTTGCGGTCCATCCGGTCTTCGTCTTGCGTGGAAGACGGCTAGAATACGTCTTTAAGGCAGGGGACGGCCATGACCTCCAAGCAAACCGCGCCGCTCGTCGGCATCGTGATGGGTTCCCGCTCCGACTGGGAGACCATGCAGCACGCGGCGCAGAAACTCGATGCGCTGGGTGTGCCCTATGAAGTGAAGGTGGTGTCGGCGCACCGCACCCCGGACGTGTTGTTCTCCTATGCCGAGCAAGCGGCCGCGCGCGGCTTGCGTGCGATCGTGGCCGGCGCCGGCGGCGCCGCGCACCTGCCGGGCATGCTGGCGGCCAAGACCGCGGTGCCGGTGCTGGGCGTGCCGGTGCAGTCCAAGGCACTCAACGGCATGGACTCGCTGCTGTCGATCGTGCAGATGCCGGCCGGCATCCCGGTGGCCACGTTTGCGATCGGCGTTGCCGGTGCGGCCAACGCCGCGCTGTTCGCCGCGGCGATGCTGGCTCATGACCATGCCGAGATCGGTGCCGCGTTGGGCGAGTTCCGCCAGCGTCAGACCGACGAGGTGATGGCCAAGGACGATCCGCGCCAATGACCACCGTCGGCATTCTGGGGGCGGGGCAGTTGGCGCGCATGCTGGCGGTGGCCGGCGTCCCGCTGGGCCTGCGCTTCGCGCTGCTGGATCCGGCGGCCGATGCCTGCGCCGGGCAGGTGGCGCCGCTGCGGGTCGGCGACTATGCCGACCAGGCCGCGCTGGCCGCGTTCGCGGACGCGGTCGACGTGGCGACCTTCGATTTCGAGAACGTGCCGGCGGATAGCGCGGCGGCCCTGGCCGGGCAGGTGCCGGTGTTTCCGAGTCCGGATGCGCTGGCCGTGGCGCAGGACCGCCTGGCCGAGAAGACCCTGTTTCGCGAGCTCGGCATTCCGGTGCCGGCCTTCGCCGCGATCGACACGCGCGCCGATCTGGACGCGGCGCTGGCGCAGGTCGGTACGCCGTGCATCCTCAAGACCCGTCGGCTCGGTTACGACGGCAAGGGCCAGTTCCGCATCGCCTCCGCCGCGGACGCCGATGCGGCCTGGGCGGCACTGGGCGCGCAGGCGGCCAGCGTCGGCCTGATCGCCGAGGCGTTCGTGCCGTTCCAGCGCGAGGTCAGCGTGGTGGCAGTGCGCGGCCGCGATGGCGAATTCCGCACCTGGCCGCTGACCGAGAACTGGCACGTGCATGGCGTGCTCTCGGCCAGCCTGGCCCCGGCGCAGGCCGATGCCGCGCTGGAGCAGGCGGCGGTGGCGCATGCGCGGGCCCTGGCCGAGCGTCTGCAGTACGTGGGCGTGTTCGCGCTGGAACTGTTCTGCCGCGACGGCGAGCTGCTGGCCAACGAGATGGCGCCGCGCGTGCACAACTCCGGCCACTGGACCATCGAAGGCGCGGAAACCTCGCAGTTCGAGAACCACCTGCGCGCGGTGCTGGGGTTGCCGTTGGGCTCCACGCGCATGCGCGGCCATGCCAGCATGCTCAACTGGATCGGCGCGATGCCCGATGCCACGCCGGTCCTGGCGCAGCCCGGCGGTCACTGGCACGACTACGGCAAGGAGCCGCGCGAGGGCCGCAAGGTCGGCCACGCCACCTTGCGCGAGGACACGCCCGAGGCGCTGGCGCAGGCCCTGCAGGCCGTGGGCACGCAACTGCAGCGCCAGACCCAGGTCGCCCCGGTGATCGCGGCACTGCGCGGCGAGCGCTGAACCAGTTGCACCAGGCCCAGGCCACGCCTGGGCCAGGAGCCGGCGGCAGCCACGGCGGCCGCTCCTGCGAATCCCGAATCCCGACTCCCCAATCCCGGCTCACCGCAGATTGGACGCCGCGAATTCCCAATTGACCAGCTTCCAGAACGCCTGCAGATAGCGCGCGCGGTCGCCGGGGTGGTCGATGTAGTACGCGTGTTCCCAGACGTCGCAGCCGAGCAGCGGCGTGTCGTCGCCGGTCAGCGGGGTGCCGGCGTTGGCCGTGCTGACCACGGCCAGGTTGCCGTCCGGACGCTGCACCAGCCAGACCCAGCCGGAGCCGAACAGCGCCAGCGCCATGCGCTCGAACTCGGCCTTGAACCGTGCCACGTCGCCGAAGCTCTTGGCCAGGCGCTCGCTGAGTGCGCCGGCGGGCTCGCCGCCGCCGCGCGGGCGCAGGCCGCGCCAATAGAACTCGTGGTTCCAGACCTCGGCCGCTTCCTGGAACAGCCGACCCTGCGCGCGCCGCAGCAGGTCCGGCAGCGCCAGCTCGGCCAGGTCGCTGCCGGCCAGCCGCGCGTTGAGCCGCTCCACCAGGGCGCGCTGATGCTGGCCGTGGTGCTGTTCCACCGCGGCAGCGGACAGGTGCGGGGCCAGCGCTGCAGCGGCGTAGGGCAGGGGAGCGAGTTCGATGGGCATGGATCCTCTGGCGGTTTTGGGCGCGCGTCGCGGTACTGCCGCGCGCAGGGCTTACACTATGCGGCTACGCGAGAGTCTAGCCGACCGCCAAGGTCGTTCTTTCGCCCCAGCAGGAGAGAACCCGCATGCAGGTGATGGAGCGCATCCAGGCCGACGTCGAACGCCATCCCATCGTGTTGTTCATGAAGGGCACGCCGCAGTACCCGATGTGCGGCTTTTCCAGCCGCGCGTTGCAGGCGCTGCTGGCCGCCGGCGCCGACCGCCTGCACACCGTCAACGTGCTCGACGAGCCGGAGATCCGCGCCAACCTGCCGCGCTACTCGAACTGGCCGACGTACCCGCAGTTGTTCATCCACGGTGAGCTGATCGGCGGCTGCGACATCACCATGGAACTGTTCGAGTCCGGCGAACTGCAGCGCATCGTGACCGAGGCCTACCAGTCGTGAGCGCGCCTGCGTCGCCGCCGGCCGGCGCGCTGGCGCAGCGGGTGATCCTGGTCAGCGGCGCCGCCGGCGGGCTCGGCAGCGCCGCGGCGCTGGCCTGCGCCCAGGCCGGCGCCACCGTGGTCCTGCTCGGGCACAAGCCGGCCCGCTTGAACCGCGTCTACGACGCGATCGCCGCCGTCGGCGCCGCGCCGCTGCTGTATCCCCTGGACCTGCTCGGCGCCACCCCGTCGGACTACGCGACCCTGGCCGAGCGCCTGCAGGGCGAGCTCGGCCGCCTGGACGGGCTGCTGCACTGCGCCGCCGACTTCGCCGGGCTGACCCCGTTCGAACACGCCGATCCGGCCCAGTTCGCGCGCGCCATCCACGTCAACCTGACCGCCGCGGCCTGGCTGACCCAGGCCTGCCTGCCGTTGCTGCGGCAGGCCGAGGATGCCGCCGTCGTGTTCGCCGTGGACGATCCGGCGCGGGTCGGCCAGGCCTACTGGGGCGGCTACGGCGCGGCCCAGCACGGTCGCCGCGGCCTGTTGACGAGCCTGCACGGCGAACTGGCCGCCTCGCGCGTGCGCGTGGCCGGCCTGCAGCCGGGGCCGATGCGCACGGCCTTGCGCGCCCGTGCCTACACCCATCAAGAAGACCTCGACGCGGTCGACCCGGCACGCTACGCCGGCGCCTGTGTCGAACTGCTGTCGCCCGCCGGCGCCGCGCACCGCGGCGCGATCTGGAATCCCCTGGCATGACCATCCTGTCGGCAGCGTTGCTGCTGTTCCTGATCCTCGACCCGCTGGGCAACATCCCGGTGTTCCTCAGCGTGCTCAAGCCGCTGCCGGCGCGGCGCCAGCGCATCGTGCTGGCGCGCGAACTGCTGATCGCGCTGGGTGTGCTGATGGGCTTCCTGTGGGGCGGCAAGTACGCCCTGGAAGTGATGCACCTGCGCCAGGAGTCGGTGGCGATCGCCGGCGGCATCGTGCTGTTCCTGATCGGCATCCGCATGATCTTCCCGCGCCCGGAAGGGCTGATGGGCGAGATTCCCGACGGCGAGCCCTTCATCGTGCCGCTGGCCATCCCGCTGGTGGCCGGCCCCTCCGGCATGGCCGCGGTGATGCTGATGGGCAGCAACGAGCCGACCCGGCTGGGCGAATGGAGCCTGGCGCTGATCCTGGCCTGGCTAGCGACCTCAGCCCTGCTGTTCTCCGGTACGCTGCTGTACAAGCTGCTCGGCATGCGCGTGCTGACCGCGGTCGAGCGGCTGATGGGCATGTTGCTGGTGGCGATCTCGGTGCAGATGTTCCTGGACGGGCTCAGCGCCTACCTGAAGCTGCCGGTCGCCGGCTGAGGCCGCCAGCCGGGCGTTGAGCGCCGTGGGGACGGCGCGGTGTTGGCCGGAAGGGGGCATGGCGCCCACGCCAGGCCGTCGGCCTGGGCAGGGAGTACGGCCGTGGGGCAGGGCATCGCGGCCGATCGCCGTCCTGGACCGCCCCCGATCCTGTCCTGGTCATGCCGCCGATGCCTGCCAGACTGGGATCTGCGTCTTGTGATGTCCGCTTGTGCCGGGTTGTCACGATTCGGCAACAAATTGGCCCTATGGTGTTAAACTCATGTTAACCCTTGCGGGGAATCGGCAAGGGTGACCAACCCCCATTCCGCGGCCGTGCGCCCGTACTCGCACGGCACTGCCATGCGCATTTCGTCAAACTCCATCGAGGCTATTGCAATGATTCAACCCCGTCTGCGGATGTCCAAGCTCACCCTGGGCCTGGTTGCGGCGCTGGCCGCTGCGCCGGTGTTCGCCCAGAGCACCTCCGCCGGTGTCGGCGGTGTGGTGACCCATGGTGGCCAGCCGGTCGCCGGCGCCGAGGTGACCATCACCCACGTCGAGTCGGGCACGGTCAGCCGCGCCACCACCGATGCCGCCGGTCGCTACAACGCGCGCGGCCTGCGCGTCGGCGGTCCGTACAGCATCACCATCACCAAGTCGGGCGACGGCACCAAGACCGAAGACGGCGTGTACCTGAGCGTCAACCAGAACGCCACCATCAACGCCGACCTGACCGGCGACATGGCTGCGCCGACCACGCTGGAGACGGTCAATGCCGTCGCCATCGCCACCGGCTCGGAAGTGTTCAGCGCCACCAAGATGGGCTCGGGCACCAACGTCGGCCGCGAGCAGATCGAAGCGCTGCCGTCGATCAACGGCAACATCCAGGACTACATGCGGCTGGATCCGCGCGTGGCCTTCGTCGATCGCGCCTCGGGCACGATCAGCGCCGGCGGCCTGAACCCGCGCTACAACTCGATCAACATCGACGGCGTCTCGGCCAGCGACACCTTCGGCCTGGAAGGCAACAACATGACCACCCGGCGCCAGCCGGTGTCGATGGAGGCCATCGAAGCCATCGACGTCAACCTGTCCAACTACGACGTCAGCATCGCCAGCGCCGCCGGCGCCACCGTCAACGCGGTGACCAAGTCCGGTACCAACGAGTTCCACGGTTCGGTGTACGGCAGCTATCGCGATGGCGACTGGTTCGGCGACAACCCGGACGGCAGCAAGTTCAACGGCTTCACCAAGGAGAAGACCTACGGCGCGACCTTCGGCGGCCCGATCGTCAAGGACAAGCTGTTCTTCTTCGCCAACTACGAGAAGTTCCAGCAGGACGCGCCGGGCCTGGACCTGGGCAGCACCGCGCTGGGCAAGGCCAATGCCAAGTACGGCATGGCCGACGTGACCCGCGCCCAGCAGATCGCCAAGAACTACGGCTTCGACGCCGGCACCCTGGACAGCGACGGCAACACCGACCTGAAGGAATACGCGCTCAAGCTCGACTGGAACATCAGCGACAACCACCGCGCCAGCTTCCGCTACAGCAAGCTCGACCAGAGCAAGCTGCGCATCAATGGCGCCGGCAGTTCCAGCCAGGCCTCGCTGAGCTCGTACTGGTACCAGCACGAGAAGTCGGTCGAGAGCTACGTCGGCCAGCTGTTCAGTGACTGGTCCGAGAACTTCTCCACCGAGTTCAAGGTGTCCTACCGCGACTACTCCGCGATCCGCGTGGTGCCGACCAACGCGCCGAGCATCGCCGTGTACTTCGACGGTTCGGTCGCCAACCCGACCGGCGACGTGCTGTACCTGGGCACCGAGACCAACTCGCAGGGCAACATCCTCACCACCAAGACCTGGAACTACTACGGTGCGGGCACGCTGACCCTGGACAACCACAACCTGAAGTTCGGCGTCGACTACAGCACCAACGACATCTACAACCTGTACGGCCGCAACACCTGGGGCGTGTACACCTTCTTCGGCCTGGACAACTTCGCCAGCGGCCGCTGGAGCTCGTACCAGCTCAACCAGGAGCGTAGCCCGGGTTCGATCGCGGCCGACTACAAGAACAGCAACCTCGGCCTGTTCGTGCAGGACACCTGGTACGTCAACAACAACCTGACCCTGACCCTGGGCCTGCGCGGCGATCGTGCGAAGGTGAGCCCGGATCCGACCTACAACGCTGCGGCGCAGGCCTACTTCGGCTACGACAACAGCAAGGTCTTCAACGGCGATTTCCTGATCCAGCCGCGCTTCGGCTTCAACTACACCTTCGACACCGACCGTCCGACCCAGCTGCGCGGTGGCGTGGGCCTGTTCCAGGGCGATGCGCCGCAGGTGTGGATCGGCAACAGCTACTCCAACACCGGCTTCAACTACAACGCCTACAGCTACACCGCCTACAACCCGGCCCTGCCGTTCAGCGCCAACAAGGACACCCAGCCGGTCCCGACCACGCCGGGTTCCGCGACCCAGGGCGTGAGCTTCGTCGGCAACGACTTCAAGCTGCCGTCGCTGTACAAGGCCAACCTGGCCCTGGATCACGAACTGCCGTGGTACGGCATCGTGGCCTCGGCCGAGCTGCTGGTGACCAAGGTCAAGGACGGCCTGTACTACAAGAGCCTGAACATCGGTCGCGTCAACGGCCAGGGCCAGGATCCGAGCCCGGCCTACTATGGTCCGGACGGCCGTGCGCTGTACTGGAACCCGGCCCGCACCGGCCGTCCGTGGGCGACCGGCGACAACCGCTACAACCGCAACACCGCGTACAGCGACGTCTACCTGATCGACAACACCGACAAGGGCAAGACCCAGCAGTTCACCGTGTCGCTGTCCAAGCCGTTCAGCGAAGGCGGCGACTGGTCCTGGACCCTGGGTTACACCTACACCCACGCCACCGAAGTCGGCTCGCTGACCAGCTCCACCGCCAGCTCGGGCTGGGGCTACCAGTACGCGTTCAACGCCAACTCGGAAACCGAGAACACCTCGCGCTACGAGATCAAGGACCGCATCTCCGGCTCGCTGGACTGGAAGCACATGTTCTTCGGCGACTACGAGACCCGCGTGGGCCTGGTCTACGAAGGCCGCAGCGGCCGTCCGTACAGCTACGTGTTCAACGGCGACGCCAACGGCGACGGCCGCTCGACCAACGACCTGTTCTACGTGCCGAAGGGCCCGGGCGACGTGCTGTTCGGCACGCTGAGCAGCACCGGTGCGTTCACCGCCAACCCGGCACTGCAGCAGCAGTTCTTCGACTGGCTGGCCAAGAACCCGCAGCTGGCCAAGTACGCCGGCAGCTACGCCCCGGCCAACGGCTTCCGTTCCGGCTGGATCAACACCTTCGACGTGCGCATCACCCAGCAGCTGCCGGGCTTCTTCAAGGGCCACAAGTCCGAAGTCTGGCTGGACATCCAGAACGTGGGCAACCTGCTGAACAAGAAGTGGGGCCGGATCTACGACTACGGCTTCTATGCCGACGCACGCGTCGCCAACCTGCAGGGCATCTACCAGGGCAAGTACGTGTACAACACCCTGTACACCGATCAGCCGACGGCTGCCAATGCCGACGCCGACGGTTTCAACACCGGCGTGTCGCAGTGGTCGCTGCAGTTGGGCTTCCGCTATCAGTTCTGATCGCGGCGCAGGCTAGCTGAAGCGTTGGAAACGGCCGGGGCGACCCGGCCGTTTTCTTTTTGCGGGGGCTGACGTTAAAGTCGCCGGCTGACGACACCGACAAGACATTCGATATGACGACCAGCAATACGGCGGCGCGCGCGCTGCCGGTAGTGGATGCGCGGATCTACCCGCGCGGCGGCCTGGACATCCTCTCGCGCGTGGAAGTGGCGCGTTTGCGCGATGCCTCCAGCGGCGGCCTGCACGAACTGCTGCGGCGCTGCGCGCTGGCGGTGCTGACCAGCGGCAGTGCGTCCGACGATCCGCGTGCGGCGCGCGATCTGTATCCCGACTTCGACATCCAGGTGGTGCAGCGCGACCGCGGCGTGCGCATCGACCTGCTCAACGCGCCGGCGATGGCCTTCGTCGACGGCGAGATCATCAACGGTGTGGCCGAGCTGCTGTTCGCCGTGGTCCGCGACCTGGCCTACATGGCCATCGAGCTCGGCCCCGAATCGACCACCGACCTGCAGTCCAGCGAAGGCATCACCAACGCGGTGTTCGGCCAGCTGCGCAATGCGCGCATCCTGCAGCCGAACGATCCCAAGCTGGTGGTGTGCTGGGGCGGTCACTCGATCTCGCGCGACGAGTACCTGTACACCAAGCAGGTCGGCTACGAGCTGGGCCTGCGCGGGCTGGACATCTGCACCGGCTGCGGTCCGGGCGCGATGAAGGGGCCGATGAAGGGCGCCACCATCGCCCACGCCAAGCAGCGCAAGCACGACAACCGCTACATCGGCGTGACCGAACCGGGCATCATCGCCGCCGAGTCGCCGAACCCGATCGTGAATCACCTGGTGATCATGCCGGACATCGAGAAGCGCCTGGAGGCCTTCGTCCGCATCGGCCACGGCATCATCGTGTTCCCCGGTGGCGTCGGCACCGCCGAGGAGATCCTGTACCTGCTCGGCATCCTGCTGCGCGAGGAGAACCGTGACCTGCCGTTCCCGCTGATCCTCACCGGCCCGACCATCGCCGCGCCGTATTTCGAGCAGATCGACCGCTTCCTGCGCCTGACCCTGGGCGAAGTGGCGACCTCGCGCTACGAGATCGTGGTCGGCGATCCGGTGGCGGTGGCGCGCAAGATGGCTGCCGGCATCCAGCAGGTGCGCACGCACCGCAAGGAGCAGAAGGACGCGTTCTACTTCAACTGGTCGGTGGACATCCCGCTGGAGTACCAGCGTCCGTTCGAGCCGACCCACGAGGCGATGGCCGCGCTGGATCTGCACCATGGCCGTCCGCCGCACGCGCTGGCCGCGGACCTGCGCCGCGCCTTCTCCGGCATCGTCGCCGGCAACGTCAAGGAAGACGGCATGCGCCGCATCGAGCAGCACGGCCCGTTCGAGATCCATGGTGATGCGGACATGATGCAGGCCCTGGACGAATTGCTGCGCGCCTTCGTCGAACAGCGCCGCATGAAGATCTCCGGCGAGTACCGGCCCTGCTACCGGGTCATGGCCTGAGTCCGATCCGGATCGTCGCGACGAACCAGGCGCCATCGCTGGCGGTGTGCAGCGAGGCGCCTTCCAGGCTGTCCAGGCGCGTGCGCAGCGCCGACAGGCCGACACGGTGGCCGCGGCCGATGTGCGGCGACAGGCCGCCCACCGGTACCGCGTTGCGCACGCGGATCTCCAGGGCGCCGTCGCGCTCGCCGATGGCGATGCCGATCTCGCCCCCCTCGGCACTGCATTCGATGCCGTGGTGGACGGCGTTCTCCAGCAGCGGTTGCAGCGACAGCCGCGGAATCCGCACCGGTGCCGGCGCCTCGGGCACGTCCCAGTGCACGCGCAGGCGCGGCCCGAAACGGATCGCCTCGATGTCCAGGTAACGCCTGGCCAGGTCGATCTCGTCTTGCAGGTCGACCAGGTCAGGCGCGGCCAGCGCGGCGCGGAACAGGTCCGACAGGTCCATCAGCAACTGTTCCACCTGCTGCGGTTGCCGGTGCACCAGCATCACCGCCGTGTTGAGCGTGTTGAACAGGAAGTGCGGCTGCACGCGCGCGGTCAGCGCATCGATCTCGGCCTGCTTGGCGCGCTCGACCAGTTGCTTGATGCGCACGTGGTTGTGCAACGCGGCCATGCCGAGCAGGCCGATCAGCAGGGCGATCCCGGACAACTGCAGCGACAGCGTCAGCCATGCGTGATCGGAGAGCTGCCAGTAGTCGCCGAACGCATACAGGATCACGCCGCTGATCAGCCAGGTCAGCGCCTGCATCAGGCCCAGCGTGGCCACGGTGATGGACAGGAAGCCGCAGTTCGCCAGTGCCCGGCGCAGCAGCAGCAGGCTGGCCAGGGTCAGCAGTGCGACCCACTGGATGCCCAGCGACGCCAGGCCGAAGTAGACCCAGCGGCTGCCGCCCATGCCCGCGCCCGGGACCGGGGTCAGGGCCAGGATGGCGGCGATGCATTCGCCGGCCATCACGATCCAGATCAGGGTCGAGGGTTGCTTGAGGACCTGCAACTGGTCGGTGGAGTAAGCGGAGGCGGGCATCGGGGGCGGAGGCGGTGGGGCAGGGCCGAGGTGCATCATGCCGGCTGGCGCGGTGCCGCGCACGGTCCGTCCACTCCCCCATATCCGCCATCCGTCGGCAACGGCTGGCGCGGGCGCGGTCCGGCCGCTAGCGTGGCCGGCGGGAGAATCTGGGGAAGGATATGGCTGTTCCTTGCGCGCGTGGCCTTGCCGAGCGGATGCAGCGTGGCTTCACGCTGGTGGAGCTGATGGTCACGGTGGCGGTGCTGGCCATCATCATGGCGCTGGCGGTGCCGAGTTTCACCGGTTTGATCCGCAGCAACCGCCTGACCGGCGCCGCCAACGAGTTGATCGCCGCGGTGCAGTTGACGCGCTCGGAGGCGGTGCGCCTGAACGGCGGGGTCAGCCTGTGTCGCAGCGACGATGGTGCGACCTGCGCCAGCGGCGGCAACTGGACCCGCTACCTCACCGTCGCCCGCGACGGCACCGTGCTGCGCAGCACGACCCTGCGCACCGGTCTGGTCGTCACCAGCACCACCTTGGACGCCATGGGCGACAAGCTGACCTTCGGCGCCGACGGCATCGCGCGCAACAGCAGCGGAACGCCGGTGACGGGGGGCATCGTGGTGTGCATGGCGGTCACCAACCCATCCAGCAATGTCAGGACCGTCAAGCTGATGGGCGGCAGCCGCGCCCAGGTCACCTCGACATCCGACGGCGGCAGTTGCACCACCATCGGCTAATTCGGTTCCGGCAAGCGGAGACACCATGAAGCGGTTCCAGAGCGGCAGACACATGGCGGGGGTCACCCTCATCGAGGTGATGATCTCGGTGCTGATCCTGGGGGTCGGCATGTTGGGCGTGGCGGCGATGCAGACCACCGCGCTGCGCAACAACCAGAGCGCGCTGCAGCGCAGCCAGATCGTCATGCAGACCTATACGATCCTCGATGCGATGCGTGCCAACCGCAATGCGGCGATGCTGGGGACCTACAACACCGGCGGCATGCTGTGCACGGCGCCCGCGGCAGGCGATCTGGTGGCGACCGACAAGTCGGTCTGGCTCAACGGTCTGAAGACGGCGATCGGTGGCGACCCGGCCACGACCTGCGGCTCCATCGCCTGCAACGACGGCAATTGCACGATCACCGTGCAATGGGACGACAGCCGCGGAGTGAACTCGAGTGCTAACGGCAACACCAGCGGCAGCGCGACCCAGACCCTGATCACGACGGCACAGCTGTGAAGGCCTCCAACATGCATGCTCTGCCACGGCGCCAATCCGGATTCAACCTGATCGAATTGATGATCTCGATGTTGCTCGGCCTGCTGGTGGTCGGCGCGGCGATCGGCATCTTCCTCTCCAACCGCCAGACCTATGCGGCGACCGAGGGGCTGAGCCGGATCCAGGAGTCGGCGCGGACCGGCTTCGAGATGATGGCGCAGGACATCCGCGAGGCCGGCGGCAATCCCTGCGATTCCGGATTGCCGGTGGCGAACGTCCTGAACAATCCGACGGCGAGCTGGTGGATGAATTGGGCGTTGCCGCTGACCGGTTACGAGAACAGCAACCCATCCGGCCTCACGCTCACGGCCGGAACCGACGCGATCCAGATCCTCTCCGCCGGTACCGGCGGCGCCACCGTGACCGCGCACAATGCCGCGACCCAGACCCTGGCCCTCAACGCCGCCGCCCCCGACCTGCACAGCAACGCGATCATGTTGTTGTGTGATCGCCAGCAACTGGCGGTGCTGCAGATGAGCAGCGTTTCCGGCACCACGGCCAGTTACGCAAGTGGTGGCCTCAATAGCTGCACGCGGCTCGGACGTCTGCCGGGCGTGTGCGTCGCCGGCTCGAACAACTACACCTACGAGATCAACTCCATCCTGACCGAAGTGCGCGCCGTGCGCTGGTATGTGGCGGCCAGCAGCGGAGGAACCGGGGGCACCTCGCTGTATCAGGAAGTGATTGCGCCAGGCGGCGCGAGTCAGAAGAACGAAATTGCCGATGGCGTCACCGGTCTCCAGTTCAAGTACCTGTCCACCGGCGGCACTGCCTATGTCGATGCCAATGCCGTGGGCAACTGGGCCAATGTGATCGCGGTGCAGATCAGCATGACCGTCAGTTCCAACACTACGGCTGGCCCGGGGAAGACGCCGGCGACGCGGACCTTCAGCACGATCGTGAGCATCAGGAACCGGAACCCGTGAACATGTCTCCGTCGCCCCGCCGGCAGGCCGGCATCTCGCTCATCGTCGTGCTGCTGCTGTTGCTGGTGATGACCCTGCTGGGGTTGGCCGTGCTGCGCGGCACGCTGCTGCAGGAGCGCATGTCCTCCAACATGTACGACCGCAGCCTGGGCTTCCAGGCCGCCGAAGGCGCCTTGCGCGATGCGGAGAAGGCCATCCAGAACGCTGCCAAGTCTGGCAATACCATCGGCTTCAACTGTTCGTCGGGAACGACGGTATGTCCGGCCGTTCCCAGCAACACGTATACCGGCAATGCCTCCGGCTGCGCGCTGGGCGCCCAGGAGTGCTGGGTGGACGGCACGGTGAAGCCGACCGGCCAGGCGGTCCCGGCGCAGTACTACATCCAGTACCTGGGCCAGCGCACCAGCGAGGATCAGCTGGGCCTGGGCTCGAGCATCAACCAGAACCAGTACGGCGGCACCGGCGGTACCTCGCTGGAACACTACTACCGCGTCATCGCGCGCAGCGGCAATCCGGCCGCGTCCGGCGGCCGGGCCATCGTCGTGCTGCAGACCAACGTCACCGTCAAGTAAGGGCCTCTTATGACCAGTCGAGCGAAGAAGACGACGTACCGGGACTGGCTCCTTGCCGTGGTGGCCGGTGTGTTCATCGGTACCGTCGGCGGCGCCGGCGCCGATGTGGATGTTTCGCAGTCGCCGCTGTACGTTGGCAGCGACGTGCCGGGCAACCTAGCGTTCGTGCCGTCGGTGGAATTTCCGACGGTGATCAGCAAGGCGAATCTGTCCGATACCTATTCGACCACAAGTAGGTTCGTCGGCTACTTCGATTCTGAGAAATGCTACAAGTACCACTATAGCGACGATGAAACTGATCGTTATTTTTATCCGGTCAGCCTGCTGGGCAACAATCCGAGCAGCTACGCCTGCTCCGGCACGGGCGTGTGGGCGGGCAACTTCCTCAACTGGGCTGCGACCCAGACCATTGACCCGTTTCGTTCTGCGCTGACTGGCGGCTATCGCGCGCGCGACACCGCGACAGAGACGATTCTGGAAAAGGCGGTTTCGGATCATGAGGGGAAAACAAATTTTCCGCGGCGTTACATCAATAATAATCCCACGCTCATTGCTGGTGCTACTCCGGCAAGTTGGCGGAACTTCGGAATGCGCATCGATGGGCTAGGCGTTGCTGGAGTGGGGCGCGGCAACCAGATGAATTTCGCGGCAACTAATCTTGATGGTGCGTCTACTCGCGCTATTCCATATAATCCAAGCAAGCATTCGTTGGATGGTAGTCTTATCAGGGCTGATGGCTCTCCCTGTTTGGTCGCTATTCTTGGTTGCGCGCCCGATACCAACTATATCTTCGAAGTGTCGGTTCGAGTCAAGGTCTGCGATGCCAGTCTGGGCAAGGCATACCTCGAAGATAATTGCGTGGCCTATCCTAATGGCAATTACAAGCCGGAAGGTTTGATTCAGCAATACTCTAATCGAATTCGGTATAGTATTTTTGGTTACAAGAATGTGGATATCCAGCAGGGCGATGGTGCCGACTCTGGAATTCTGCGCGCCAAGCAAAAGTTTGTAGGTCCTTACACCTACAATCCTGACGAGGGTCGTCTGGCTAATGCGGCGAGGGAGTGGGATCCACAGACGGGTGTGATTTATCAAAATCCGGATGTCGCCGATGCTGCTGCCACTACGGCGATGGTGGGCGCCAGCAATCCAATCGTCAATAGTGGTGTCATTAATTATCTGAATAAATTTGGGCAATTAAACACCGGAAAGAATGTCAAATCGTACGATGATGTTAGTGAGTTATACTATGCGGCAATTCGATATTTCAAGCATCAAGGAAATATTGCGGCTTACTCGTCGCTGACCGGTAACTCTTTGGTTAGGTACCAGCAAGCCGACGGCTTTCCGGTTATCACCAATTGGAATGATCCTATCTCTTATCGTTGTCAGGTCAACGTGATTCTGGGTATTGGCGATACCAATACGCATTACGATAAAAATCTGCCGGGTAATGGCAGCAATCTCACTGGCGAGCCAAGTAAGCCGCCGGAAGTGGCGAGCGACACCTCGGTCGACGTGCTGGCACGTATGCGCCAGATATGGCGCAAGGAAGGCTTCAACGCGACTGATGCTGCGAGCCGGGCGGTTACCAGTTCGTTCAACGGTAACGGCAATTCCGCCTATATCGCGGCACTCGCCTACGATGCGCACACCAAGGATTTGCGTCCCGACACTGCTAGCGACGGATTGCCTGGCAAGCAGACCCTGTCTACGCACTGGGTCGACGTGGTGGAGTATGGTGATTACAAGGCGCCAAATACTAATCAGTACTGGTTGACTGCGAAATATGGCGGTTTTCAGGTGCCAGAAGGTTACGATCCGGATACCAATCTTGATGCTTTAGCTGACTCCACCTGGTGGGACGGTAACTCCTACGTCAATGGCAGTGCCAGCTACAAGCAGCCGAACAATTATTACATCGCTGCCGACGCGGAAAAGATGGTGGCCAGCCTGCGCCAGGCGTTCGAGCGCATCCTGGAGGAGATGAAGGGGTCTGCGGCGTCCCTCGCCAGCAACACGACCAAGCTGGAAGCGGGCGCGCGGACGTACCAGTCGGTGTTCTACAGCGGTACCTGGCGTGGCGACGTGGTGGCGTACGACGTCAACCAGACCACCGGCGCCCTGACGCAAGCGTGGAGCGCGAGCGCGCAGTTCCCGGCCTGGGATGCCCGGACGATCAAGTTCGTCAACTCGAGCGGGAATCTGGACAATTTCGCTTACGGAAGGCTTTCCGGAACACCGTTGTCGTCCGCGACGCAGAACCAGATCAACTATCTGCGTGGCGACCGTTCGCAGGAGAAGGCCAACGGTGGCATTCTGCGTACCCGTACCGGCATCCTGGGCGACATCGTCAATTCGCAGCCGGTCTACGTGGGAGCGCCCAACCCGCGCCTGTACACGACCGCGACGTTCAACGGTGCCAGCACCTACGCCTCCTTCGCCGCGGCCAAGTCGACGCGCGCGCCGATGATCTATGTCGGTGCCAATGACGGCATGCTGCATGGGTTCGATGCCAGCACCGGTGCGGAAAAGTTCGCCTTCGTGCCGAAGGCGGCGATGACCGGGTTGCTCGACTACACCGATCCGAACTACCAGCACCGCTATTACGTGGACGGCGAGCTCACCGTGTCGGACGTCTACTCCGGGAGCGGCTGGCGCTCGGTGCTGGTCGGCACCATGGGGCGGGGCGGCAAGGGCATGTTCGCGCTGGATGTCACCGACCCCAACAACATCACCGTGCTGTGGGACAAGACCTCCACGACCACCGACCTCGTCGGGCTGGGCAACAATCTCGGCAAGCCGATCATCGGGCAGCTCGCCAACGGCCAGTGGTACGCGATGCTCGGCAATGGCCCCAACAGCACTGGCGATTCGGCCGATCTCATCCTGGTGAATGCCATGACCGGCGTGTCGAGCCGCATCCAGACCGGGTCGAGCGGCAACAATGGCCTGTCCGGTGTATTGGCCTGGTCGTCCAACAACGATTTCATCGTCGATCGTCTGTATGCAGGCGATCTCAACGGCAATCTTTGGCGGTTCGACATGACCGGCGCGAACGGGACGCCGCGCAGGCTGTTCTCCGCCAGCTATGGGGCCAAGGCGCAGCCGATCACCGCTGCGCCCACGGCGGCGAAGGATCCCGCGACGGGATTGACCTGGGTGTTCTTCGGGACCGGCAAATACCTGTCCAGCGGCGATCTTGGCAACAAGGACGTGCAGAGCTGGTATGGCCTGATCGATCGCGGCAACACCATTCCCTCCAATCGCGCCAGCCTGAACAAGGTGAACATCCTGCAGGAAGGCACGGTCAATGGCTTTGCCGTGCGCGTCATCGAGGACAAGCCCAGCGCCGGGACGGACGGCTGGTACATGGACCTGGTGTCGCCGCCAGGCACGACGCCGCAGGGCGAGCGCATGGTGGTCTCCAACTTCTTCCAGGGCACGGCGTTGATCGGCACGACGCGCATCCCGGATTCGGGCGACGTGTGCAGCCCCAGCGGCAAGGGCTTCGTGATGGCGATCAATCCGTTCACCGGTGGCCGGCTGTCGCAATCCTTCTTCGATTTGGACGGCAGCGGCGGATCCAGCACCGGCGATACACTGAATGGCACCCCCGTCTCCGGCATCGGCCTGGACAGCAGCCCCAACAGCCCGATCTTCATCGGCAACCAGATGCAGATCGCATTGGACAACGCCAGTACGACCACACTCGGTACCAACAGCAGCGCGCTCAGCATGAAGCGTGTGTCCTGGCGTGAACTCCTGAGGAACAATTGATGCGACATTTCTCCTTTCCGGCCCGCCGGCAGCGCGGCTTCACCCTGATCGAGCTGATGATCGTGGTCGCGATCGTGGGCGTTCTGGCGGCGATCGCCTTCGCCAGCTATCAGTCGCATATCGTCAAATCGCGCCGCTCCGCCGCGTCCGTGTGCCTGCAGCAAGGCGCGCAGGTGATCGAGCGTTACTACACGACCAACATGACCTACGTGGGCGTCCCCAGGCCTCAATGCGGAACCGATGCCGTGCAGTTCTACAACGTCGATTTCACCGGGACGCCAACCGCCAATGCGTTCAAGCTGACCGCAACGCCGACCGGTCCGCAGTTGGCCAAGGACACACAGTGCGGTTCGCTGAGCATCGACCAGAAGGGTGCGCGTACTACATCCACCGGTGCGGGCGAGGGCACCTGCTGGTAAGCCGGTCGGCGCGGGGGCCAAGGCGGTGAAGATCTGGCCCCAGGCCCTTGCCATGCCCGACAGGCCTCTATACAATGCGCCTCCCCGCCCGAATAGCTCAGCCGGTTAGAGCACTTGACTGTTAATCAGGGGGTCGTTGGTTCGAGTCCAACTTCGGGCGCCAAATCCGCAAAGGCCGCGAGCAATCGCGGCCTTTGCTTTTGTGCGTCAGTCCGGCGTCCGGCAGGGCATCGGTTCCGTCGCTTTTCGCGTGCGGATACGTCCAGTGTTGTTCACCACCACCGCGGCGCGTAGCCAGCCCCGCTCGCAGATGTTGACGGTCAGGTTGCTGCCGGCGCTGCGGCCATCGGGGAGGAAGCGGATCGAGGGCCGGCCTTGGTTGGAGCGCAGGACCAGGTCGCCGGCGCCCGGTGCGCTGCCTTCGCTGAGGATGCTGTCCGGCGCGGTGGGCTGGCCTTGCCGTTCCGGGTCGCGGAACACCAGCCAGCCGTGGCTCCAGTCGCTGTCGCTGCGGCAACTGCCGTCTCCATTGGACGGGCAGGCGCTGACCGGGACGCCGAAACTGATGGCGCTGCTGCGTGCCAGGGCGAAGTGCGCGCTCAGTTGGTGCGTGGCGGCCGTCAAGCGCTGGTTCGCCAACAGTTCGCGGAATGCCGGCAGGCCGATGCCCGCGACCAGGCAGATCACCACCATCACGATCATCGCCTCGAGCAATGTGTAGCCTTTGACCGCAGCGTTCCGCATGTCCGTCGTCTCCCAGTGCGAGGCCGCCAGTCTCGCGGCGGGGCGTCAGGGCTTGAATGAGGGGGTTGTGCGTTCCCATGTAGGAAATCTCCCTGGCGCGGGGTCGGCCGACACTGTCGGCCTCGCTCTTCACCTTGAGGCTTGTGCATGTCCGACCGTTTCCAACTCGTATCGCCGTATTCGCCGGCCGGTGACCAGCCGCAGGCGATCGAGAAGCTGGTGGCCGGTTTCGAGGCCGGCCTGGCCAAGCAGACCCTGCTCGGCGTGACCGGCTCGGGCAAGACCTACACCATCGCCAACGTGGTCCAGGCGATCCAGAAGCCGACCCTGGTGATGGCGCCGAACAAGACCCTGGCCGCGCAGCTGTACGGCGAGTTCAAGGCGTTCTTCCCCAACAATGCGGTCGAGTATTTCGTCAGCTACTACGACTACTACCAGCCAGAGGCCTACGTGCCGTCTTCGGACACCTTCATCGAGAAGGACAGTTCGATCAACGAGCACATCGAGCAGATGCGCCTGGCCGCGACCAAGACCCTGCTGTCGCGGCGCGATGCGCTGGTGGTGGCCACGGTCTCGGCGATCTACGGCCTCGGCGCGCCGGAGGACTACCTGTCGCTGCGGCTGATCCTGTCGATCGGCGAGCACGTCGAGCAGCGCCAGCTGATCCGCCACCTGACCGACCTGCAGTACACCCGCAACGAGTACGAACTGCACCGCGGCAGCTTCCGCGTGCGTGGCGAGGTGATCGACGTGTTCCCGGCCGAATCCGACAGCGAAGCCTTGCGCATCGAGCTGTTCGACGGCGACGTGGAGCAGCTGACCCTGTTCGATCCGCTGACTGGCGAGACCCTGCGCAAGCTGCAGCGCTACACGATCTACCCCAAGACCCACTACGCCACCACCCGTGAGCGCACCCTCAGCGCGGTGGACACGATCAAGCAGGAGTTGAAGGACCGGCTCGAGCAGCTGTATGCGCAGAACAAGCTGGTCGAGGCGCAGCGGCTGGCGCAGCGCACCCAGTTCGATCTGGAAATGATGGCCGAGGTGGGCTTCTGCAACGGCATCGAGAACTACTCGCGGCACCTCACCGGCAAGGCGCCGGGCGAGCCGCCGCCGACCCTGTTCGACTACCTGCCGCCGGACGCGTTGCTGGTGGTGGACGAATCGCATGTCACCGTGCCGCAGATCGGCGCGATGTACAAAGGCGACCGCTCGCGCAAGGAAACCCTGGTGGAGTTCGGCTTCCGTCTGCCGTCGGCGCTGGACAACCGGCCGCTGCGCTTCGAGGAATGGGAGGCGCGCTCGCCGCGCAGCATCTACGTCTCGGCCACGCCGGGGCCCTACGAATTGCGCGAATCGGCCGGGGAGATCACCGAGCTGGTGGTGCGCCCGACCGGGCTGATCGACCCGGAAGTGGAGATCCGCCCGGTGGCCACCCAGGTCGACGACCTGCTCTCGGAGATCAACCTGCGCGTGGCCGATGGCGACCGCGTGCTGGTCACCACGCTGACCAAGCGCATGGCCGAGAACCTCACCGAGTACCTGGGCGAGCACGGGGTGAAGGTGCGCTACCTGCACTCGGACATCGACACGGTCGAGCGCGTGGAGATCATCCGCGACCTGCGCCTGGGCAAGTTCGACGTGCTGGTCGGCATCAACCTGCTGCGCGAGGGCCTGGACATGCCCGAGGTTTCGCTGGTCGCGATCCTGGATGCCGACAAGGAGGGCTTTCTGCGCTCCACCGGCTCGCTGATCCAGACCATCGGTCGCGCCGCGCGCAACCTGCGCGGCAAGGCGATCCTCTACGCGGACAAGATGACGCGTTCGATGCAGGCCGCGATCGACGAGACCGGGCGCCGCCGCGAGAAGCAGGTGGAGTACAACCTGGAGCATGGGATCGTCCCGAAGTCGGTGGCGCGCCCGATCGTGGACATCCTGGAGGGCGCGCGCGAGGATGCAGCCGAGGCCAAGTCGGGCAAGGGCAAAGGCAAGGGCAAGACGCGCCGGGTCGCGGAAGAGCCGGCCGACTACCGGACGTTGGCGCCGGCGGAGATCGCCACGCGGCTCAAGGCGCTGGAGCAGGAGATGTACCAGCACGCGCGCGATCTGGAGTTCGAGGACGCGGCGCGGGTACGCGACCAGATCAAGAAGCTGCGCGACGCCAGCCTGGTCGGCTAGGCGAGCCGCAGCGGCCGATACGTGGACGGGTATTGTTCTTGTGCGCCAGGTGGGCTAAGATTCGCGCCCCTGCAGCGGTGCGCCGCGGCAGAGAAGGGCGGTTAGCTCAGCGGTAGAGCACTACCTTGACATGGTAGGGGTCACAGGTTCGAACCCTGTACCGCCCACCACTTGAAACCCATGAAGCACAGCGGTTTCGGTGGATAGATCATCACTTCGCACATTCTTGATTGACCCCGCACTGACCTCAAGTCACGCAGTGGGTCAATTCGTGAGCTAGGCGTTTTACAAGGTAGGTTAATTCGACCCTGCACCGCTCGCTACAACGCGAGAAGCGAACGTGGACACGACGAAGCCGGCGCAAGCCGGCTTTTTTGTGCCTGAGGCGCGGCCACGAGTGGCCCGGAGGCAGGCCGCTGGCCGCGCGGCCGGGCTTGCTTTAGCATCCGAGCGAATGATCAGGCGAGGAGGCCAGGCGCATGGTGGAATACCATCATACGGTGCAAGTCAAAGGACGCTACCAGCTCGTGGCGTTGACCCGGGAGCCGGAATACAGCCCGGCCAACGTGGTGGGCTATGCGGTGACCACCGACGGCGGCGCGCGCGTGGATCCGCACGACATGTCCTGGGACGAGGCGCGGGTCTTCCTGGATACCCTGGTCGAGCGCGATCGGGACGCGGTCAGCGCGGAAAAGAAGCCGTCGCGGAACAAGCCGAGCACGCGGCAGCGCCGATAGAACGCAAGATGCGCGTCGAGGCAAGGGCGCCGCCCGTCTGGGTCATGGACGAGGCGGGCCGGAGCCATGGTGGTGCCCAGCCCCATCGGGGCCATGGCATCCGTGGCGGCGCAGCCCGCCAATCGTGGGCCGGCTCCGGGCCGAGGCTGCACCCCACACCCGATCTCGCCATGCAGACTGCCTGCGCAGGTCGTCGCAAAGTGCGGAACTCGCTCTAGAATATTCGCCAGGATGGATCAGGGAGGATAGGGCTTGTCGAATCGTAAACTCGTTGCGGCGGCGCTCGTCGTCGTGCTCACGGCCGTCTGCGGCTATTTCCTGTCCGGCTATCTGGTCCTGCTGTTGCTGAAGCTGGACACGCGGATGTTCGGGCTCGGCACCTACTACCAGTACGTCCACGCCATTGGCTTGCCGGAGGTGGCCCCTTACGTCGGCAAGATCAAATGGGCCGGCTATCTCGGCTTCGGCTTGCCCGGCTTGCTGGCCCTGCTGATCCTGGTGCTGATGTTCAAGCCGCCCAAGCGCAGCCTGCATGGCGACGCGCGCTTCGCCGGCGCGGCCGACCTGTCCAAGCATGGGCTGTTCAAGACCAGCGGCGACGGCATCGTGGTCGGCAAGTTCCGCGGCAAGCTGGTACGCCTCAGCGGCCAGCAGTTCGTGATCCTCGCGGCCCCGACCCGGTCGGGCAAGGGTGTCGGCGTGGTCATTCCGAACCTGCTCGAGTACCAGGAATCGGTGGTGGTGCTGGATATCAAGCAGGAGAACTTCGATCTGACCAGCGGCTGGCGCGCCAGCCAGGGCCAGGAGGTGTTCCTGTTCAATCCCTTCGCCGAGGACCGCCGTACCCATCGCTGGAACCCGCTCAGCTACGTCTCCGATGATCCGGCGTTCCGCGTCTCGGACCTGATGAGCATCGCCGCCATGCTGTACCCGGACGGCTCCGACGACCAGAAGTTCTGGGTCAGCCAGGCGCGCAACGCGTTCATGGCGTTCTCGCTGTACCTGTTCGAGAACTGGGACGACGAGCGCAACATCGGTTTCCCCGGCGGTCTCGGCACGCCGACACTGGGTGCGATCTACCGCCTGTCTTCCGGCGACGGCACCGATCTGAAGAAGTACCTGAAGTCGCTGTCGGAGCGGCGCTTCCTCAGCGGCAACGCCAAGTCGGCGTTCTCCAACATGCTGTCGCAGGCGGACGAAACCTTCGCCTCGATCATGGGCACGCTCAAGGAGCCGCTCAACGCCTGGATCAACCCGGTGCTGGATGCGGCCACCAGCGACAACGACTTCCTGCTGACCGACCTGCGCAAGAAGAAGATGACCATCTACATCGGCATCCAGCCCAACAAGCTGGCCGAGAGCCGCCTGATCATCAACCTGTTCTTCAGCCAGATCATCAACCTCAACACCAAGGAACTGCCCAAGAGCAATCCGGCGTTGAAGTACCAGTGCCTGCTGTTGATGGACGAGTTCACCGCGATCGGCAAGGTCGACATCATCGCCTCGGCAGTGTCATATATGGCGGGCTACAATGTTCGCCTTCTGCCGATCATCCAGAGCATGGCCCAGCTCGATGCCACCTATGGCAAAGACGTCTCGCGGACCATCATCACGAATCATGCACTGCAGATTCTCTACGCTCCGCGCGAGCAGCAGGACGCCAACGACTACTCCGAGATGCTCGGCTACACCACCTTCCGCAAGAAGAACGTCACCCGCGGCAAGGATGTGACCCGCAGCGTGTCGGAGGAGAAGCGGGCGCTGATGCTGCCGCAGGAGTTGAAGGCAATGGGGAACGATCAGGAAGTGTTCTTGTACGAGGGCATTCCGCATCCGGTGAAGTGCGACAAGATCAAGTACTACAAGGATCGCCACTTCACTGCGCGGCTGCTGCCGAAAGTCGATATTCCGACACTCTCGATCTGAAAGTGTGACGAAAAACACCTATTTTTTGGGCGTACTTATCAGTTGAACGTTTTTTTGCCAAATGCTTGACGTGAGCATGCCCCTGCGGCACATTCTCGCGAGTATGGCGGTGCATTGGTAACAGAAACAGGAACAGGGGCGTGGGTCGAACAGACGCACGTAAGGGGTGACATGGAAGGTTTGCTGTCAAATTCCGTTTTCTTCGGCGCTGATCGCGCGGCCTCGGGTGCCTTCCGTCGCCCGCCGCAGGTCTGCGTCCGCGCCGTTCCCGGCGCCTTCCTGGCCGCGACGCACCTGTCGCGTCGTCGTGTCGAACTCCGCCATCCAGCAGTGGGCTGCCTGCGTGCCGCCCGCTCTCAATACGTTTCCGTAATTCAGAGGCTCGCGTGAAAAGAACGCATATGTTTCGGCTGATCGCTACGTTGAGTGCCGTCGCGCTGTTGAGCGCCTGTGCAACCCGGCCGGCACCCGATTTCCGCGGCAAGTGGAAGCCGGTCAATCGTTTCTCCGAGTCGACCATGGAGATCCCGCTGTACTCGTCGTACGTGTACCAGGCGATCCCGATGGACGGCACGCTGAAGACGATGCTCGAGCGCTGGGCCAAGGATTCGAACATGCAGCTGTCCTACAGCATCCAGTCCGATTACACGCTGTATGCGCCGGTCGCCAAGATCAACACCACCAGCATCCAGCAGGCGGTCGCCGAGTTGAGTGTGGTCTATGCGCAGGAGGGGCTGAGCGTGACTGCAGCAGGCAATCGCATTCTGGTGCAGCCGTCGTCGTCGCTGAGCGGTGCGCCTGCGGCCAGCGGCAGCACGAAGTGACGTCACCGTCGGCGTGCACGCTGTACGCCGGCAGCCACATTACGAAACCTGGTGAAGTCTGATGTTCGGTAAAAAGCCGGTCGAAAGCGAAAACGTCAACAAAGCGGTAGCGAAGGCGGTCAACTACGAAATCAGCATCGCTGATCTGGCGCGCCGCAGCGAGCGCCGTGCGTGGTGGGTCGCGTTCGGCGCCATCATCATGTGCCTGCTGCTCGGCGGCGGGTACTACTACATGCTGCCGTTGAAGGAGAAAGTGCCGTACCTGGTGATGGCGGATGCGTATACCGGCAACTCCTCGGTGACGGTATTGCGCAACAGCGGCGATGTGCAGAGTGTCACCAACAGCGAAGCGCTGGCCAAGAGCAACGTTGCGCGCTTCATTACCGCACGTGAGTCCTACGATTCGGAGATGATGGGGCTCAACGACTGGAATACGGTGTTCTCGATGGCGCCCAGGAATACCGCGGTGGGAGCCGAGTATTTCAATCTGCACGCGCCGAACAACCCCTCGGCTCCGTATTACACCTACGGCAAGGCGCGCTCGATTCGGGTCAAGATTCTGAGCATCAACCTGCTTGGCGGCGGCGGTAAGCCCTATACCGGTGCCAATGTGCGCTTCCAGCGCAGCATCTACGACAAGAAGACGGGGCAATCCACGTTTCTCGACAACAAGTTCGCCATTCTTGGCTTCAAGTACAACAGCAATCTAGCCATGGAAGACGATCTGCGGGTGCAGAACCCGTTGGGGTTCCTGGTGACTGATTACCGGGTCGACAACGACTACTCGGCCATGCCGGTTCCGCCGTCGTCCGCCGTGCAAACCCCTGCAACCGGCACGGTTCAGCAACCGGCCGCCGCACAGATGCAGGGAGCTGCGGGACAAATGCCCGTGCAGCAGCAGGTGCCGGGTCAGCCGATGATGCCGGGTGCGAACGGCACGATGCCGGTCCCGCAGCAGGAGCCGATGTCCAATCCGGTAAACGCGCCGGTCTATCCGGGAGCGCAGCCCGCCGCAGCGCCTCCCGCACCCAACGTTGCACCTCAGCACAATGGTAATGGAGCGAACGTTCGATGAGTTTCCTGACGAAAACCGGTGCGGCGCATGTCGCGTTGCTGGCTCTGGGCCTGTTCGCGCCGATCGCGTCGGCGCAGGTGGTCCAGCAGTACGAGTACGAGCCTGACAAGATCTATCAGGTGCGTACCGGCCTGGGTATCACCACCCAGATCGAACTGAGCCCGAACGAGAAGATCCTCGATTACAGCACCGGCTTCACCAGTGGCTGGGAACTCAGCCGTCGCGAGAACGTCTTCTACCTGAAGCCGAAGAACGTCGACGTCGATACCAACATGATGATCCGCACCGCCACCCATTCCTACATCCTGGAATTGAAGGTGGTGGCGACGGATTGGCAGCGGCTGGAGCAGGCCAAGCAGGCCGGCGTGCAGTACAAGGTGACCTTCACGTATCCGAAGGACACCAGCTTTGCCGCGGCGAGCGACGAGGTGAAGGATGAGTCGCAGCTCGATACGCGGCTGACCAAGGACCGCCATTACTACTTCGATTACGACTATTCCACCCGTTCCAAGCAGATGTGGATCGTGCCGAGCAGCGTCTACGACGATGGCAAGTTCACCTACATCAAAATGGATCTGACGCGTTTCCCGACGGGCAATTTCCCGGCCGTGTTCGGTCGCGAGAAGGAAAGCGATGAGGATTTCCTGGTCAATACCACAGTCGAGGGCAATACCCTGATTGTCCACGGGACCTATCCCTTCCTGGTCATCCGCCACGGCAAGAATGTTGTCGGCTTGCGTAGGAACAAGCAAAAGTGAACTCGAATCTACCTCCGTCTGACGAAAACTACGGCCGCGACAACGGTCAGCCGCGCAATCCGCAAGCGGACGACGCGCCGCGCGAGAATCCCTATTTCGCTCGCCAGCAGCAGACCGCCGATCCGGATCTGGACGCCAACGAGCCGGTGCTGCGTTCCAGCGACCTGAAGAAGCTCAATCGCAAGGCGCTGGTGTTCCTGGCCGGTATTGCGGCGCTGCTGATCCTGGCGATCTTCTGGCTGGTGAGCGGCAACAGCACGCCCGAACCGGCGCCGAAGCCGCGCCAGGAAGCGGTGGTGGCGCCTGCGTTGCCGCAGACCGCCGCGCCGCCACCGGTGCAACCGGCCGAACCGGTGCAACTGGCCGAGCAGCCGAGCCTGCCGCCGTTGCCGCCGATGCCCACCGATGCCGACGCGCAGATGCAGTCGGCGCCGCGACAGGAGCGTGGGCCGTCCCTGCTGGAGCGGCGCATGGCCGGCCTGCAACAGGACGCCGGCGGCCAGGGCCTTGGCGGCATGATGCCGGGACAGGAGCAGGGTGGGGCGCCGATGCAGCAGGAGCAGGAGACCTCCGCCAAGCCGATCGCCAATCCGGACGGTCTGCTGGTGCGCGGTACCTATATCCGCTGCGTGCTGGAGACCCGGATCATCACCGATTTCCCGGGCTTCACCTCCTGCATCATCACCGAGCCGGTCTACTCCATCAACGGCCGCCGCCTGTTGCTGCCGAAGGGGTCGAAGATCCTCGGCCAGTACGGTTCCGCGGAGCCGACCGGCCCGCGCATGCAGGTGGTCTGGGATCGCATTACCACGCCGACCGGCATCGACGTGACCCTGCTTGGCCCTGGCGTCGACAACCTCGGCAGCGCCGGCCATCCGGGCCAATACAATGCGCACTGGGCGAGCCGTATTTCGTCCGCGCTGATGATCAGCATGCTCAGCGACGCCTTCAAGTGGGCGGCAGCCGAGCACGGCCCGAAGACCACGACCACCGGCCTCAACTCCGGCGTGGTCACCGAGCAGCCGTTCGAGAGCAACACGGCGCAGTCCATCCAGCGTCTGGCCGACCAGGCACTGGATCGCCGGCGTCCCGCCACCGTGACCATCAACCAGGGCACCATCGTGAACGTCTACGTCGCCAAGGACGTCGACTTCACGGCCGTGTTGCCGCGTTGACCGAGATCGAGACAGCGACGTGACGTTCGACGACTCTCCGACCGCGCAGATCTCCACGGATTTCCTGGATTACCAGTACTCGGTACTGGGCATCCTGGATTACCTGAACTCGCCCGAAGTGACGGAAATCTGCATCAACCGTCCCGGCGAGCTGTACCTGGAGACGCTGCGCGGCTGGCAGCGGATGGACATTCCGTCGCTGACCTTCGACCGTGCGCGGCAGTTCTGCACGGCGGTGGTCAACGAGAGCAATACCGGTCAGCGCATCACCGATGCCGACCCGGTGGTGTCGCTGACGTTTCCGACAGGTCAGCGCGCGCAGTTCGTCATCCCGCCGGCCTGCGATGCCGGCAAGGTGTCGATCACCATCCGACTGCCGTCCAAGCACACCAAGACGCTGGAGCAGTACAAGGAAGACGGCTTCTTCCAGGAGATCCTGGAAGTACAGTCGGGCCTCAGCGAACAGGATCGCGAGTTGCTCGAGCTGCGGCGGCAGCGCGATTACGCCGAGTTCTTCAAGAAGGCGGTGCTGTTCAAGAAGAACGTCGTCGTTGCGGGCGCCACCGGTAGCGGCAAGACCACCTTCATGAAGTCGCTGGTGAATCACATCCCGCACGAAGAGCGCCTGGTGACCATCGAGGACGCGCGCGAGCTTTTCATTAGCCAGCCCAATTCCGTGCATTTGCTCTATTCGAAAGGTGGACAAAGCACGAGCAACGTCACCGCGAAGAGCTGCATGGAAGCCTGCCTGCGCATGAAGCCCGATCGCATCATCCTGGCCGAGCTGCGCGGCGACGAGTCGTTCTACTTCATTCGCAACTGCGCCTCCGGTCATCCGGGTTCCATCACCAGCTGCCACGCTGGCAGCATCGGGCAGACCTGGGACCAGCTCGCGTTGATGGTCAAGGCATCGGCCGAAGGCTCAGGCCTTGAGTTCGCCGTCATCAAACGGTTGCTGATGATGACCATCGACATCGTTGTCCATATCAAATCGCATGCGGGCCGGCGCTATATCACCGGGATCGATTTCGATCCGGAGCGCACGCACTCGGGCGGAGGGTGAATATGTTCATTGAAGTGATAAGGCGGAACGACGCCGATTGACTTTGAATTTTTCTTCCAACACGATTGATTTGCGACATCTGCGGCGTTTCGGACCAGTTGCCGGGAAGCCGATGCATAAGGAGTAACCACGGCATGTTGCCAGGCATGGAACTACTGAGCTGTCCCGAAATGGCGGTTCCGGCTGAAGTCATGCAGCACGTTGTGCGCGTCGAGTCGTCGCACAATCCGTTCGCGATCGGCGTGGTCGGCGGCCGCCTGGTGCGCCAGCCGCAGAACCTGCCCGAAGCGGTCGCCACCGCGCGGATGCTGGAAGAGAAGGGCTACAACTTCTCCCTTGGTCTGGGGCAGGTCAATCGCTACAACCTGATCAAGTACGGTCTGGATACCTACGAGAAAGCGTTCAAGACCTGTCCGAATCTGCAGGCCGCGTCCAAGATCCTGGCCGAGTGCTACAGCCGTTCCGGTGGCAATTGGGGCAAGTCGTTCAGTTGCTACTACTCCGGCAACTTCGAGACCGGGTATCGGCATGGCTACGTGCAGAAGGTCTATGCGTCGATCAACCAGGGCAGGGCGCTCGCCGCGTCCACCGCGGGTGCGATTCCGGTGATCCCGGCAGGCGGCGTGCGCCGCATGGTCGCCGACTCGGCGAAGGCCGCGGCGGTGCGCGAGGTCGATTCGATCGTGTCGCGGCGTATCGATGCTGCGGCAGGCCAGCTCGCCAGCGGCCTCGCCGCGCAAAGCCAGTTGTCGGTGCGTCCCCAGGCTGCCGTTGCGGCGCCGGCGCCGCAGACCGCTGGCGCAGTAGCGGCCGCATCGGCACAGCCGACCGCGGCAGATTCCGATCTCTTTGTGATACGACCTACAGGCGCCGGCAAAGGAGTGGCGGTTCCTGCAGGTGGCGGAGCGCCCCCAGCTCCGCACGTTGCCGCACACGCGCCGCAGGCCGTGGCGGGAGCGGCCGTTCCTGGCACAAGTACGCCGCCGCCGACGTCTGGCGACGGGGCCTTCGTATTCTAGCCAGATGCAGTAGCGCGGCCATGCAAGTGGCTTTTTGATCACCCCCTGTTTTCCAGTCAAGGAGATACTCACGATGTTCAAGAACAATCAATTGAAGTCGAATGCCAAGGTCGTCGGTACGGCGGCGCTGCAGGCGGCGGTGTTCACCGTGGCCCTGCTCGCGTCCAGCTTTGCGATGGCGCAGGACTATGCCGGTGCCGACCAGAAGGTGTGCGGTTTCCTCGGCAAGACCAACAACATCCTGAACATGGCGTCGGTCGTCGTGGTGACCATCGCGGTCGTTTTCGCCGGCTACCAGATCGCGTTCGCGCACAAGCGCGTGGCCGAAGTGGCGCCGGTGCTGCTGGGCGGCGTGCTGATCGGCGCGGCCGGTCAGTTGGCCAAGATGCTGATCGGCGATACCGGCCAGACCGAGTGCAAGGCCACCGCAGCGATTCAGATGATCCAGCACGTTCTGCACTATGCATAAGAATGTACTTTTCCGGGGCTGCACCCGGCCGGCGATGTTTTTCGGGGTGCCGTACATCCCGTTCTTCATCGGCGCGGGCGGCGGCTTCCTGATGGGTATCTATTTCGATATGTGGCTGCTGCTGCTCATTCCGGTCATCGTCTTCGTCATGCAACAGATGACCAAGCGGGACGAGATGATCTTCCGCATGCTCGGGTTGCGCTGGATGATGAGGATGCGCGTGCGCAACCTGCAGCGCTATTCCGGCATGTGGGTGTTCTCGCCGAATGAGTACAGGAAAGAGGTGCCGGGCGCCAAGCGTTAGCTTGGAACCTGTCGCCGGGTCTCGACCCCATGCACGGCGTCTCTGTCGTGCATGGGGTTGTTCGGTTTTTCGTGTCGGCGCGGTGCTGGTGTGAGCGCGGTCGACGGTTCCCGGGGCATGTGCGCCGGGCCTTGGCAAGACGAAACGGATTCTGAGTTATTCCCTTATGTTCATCCCGGATACTTCAATCAGCGAATTCATCTCCATCTCCACGCATGTGGCGCCGTCCGTGCTGAAGACGACGGGAGGAGATTTCATGCTGATCTGGCACTTGGGCGGGCTTCCGTTCGTGGGCCGCGAAGAGTGGGAGATCGAACACCGGCACAACACCTTCAACCGCATGCTGCAGACGCTGCGCGCCCCGGATTTCGCCAACGTGGCGTTCTGGGTACACGACGTGCGTCGCCGCCGCCGCATCAAGAACGCAGGCAAGTTCAAGCAGGCGTTCAACCAGGAGCTGTCGGACCAGTACTACGGCACCTTGTCCTCGCAGAAGATCATGCAGAACGAGCTGTACATGACCATGATCTATCGCCCGGTGGTGACGGGTAAGCGGCTCATGGACAAGTCGTCGAGCATTCCGCAGTTGCAGTCCGAACAGGACCAGGCGATCGCCAAGGTGCTCGAACTCGCCGGCAACGTCGAAGCCGTACTCAAGGACTACTCGCCTTACCGGCTGAGCATGTACGAAGCCAGCAATGGCGTGGTGTTCTCCGAGGCGCTGGAGTTCTTCGGCTATCTCATCAACCGCATCGATGAGCCGGTGCCGGTGCTGCAGGCCCCGGTGCCGGCCTATCTGCCGGTCAGCAAGCACATGTTCGCCAACAAGACCGGCGACTTCGTGATCAAGACCCCGGAGGGCGTCAATCATTTCGGCGCCATCCTGAACATCAAGGAATACACCGACGGGACCTATCCCGGCATTCTCAATGGTTTGAAGTATCTCGACTTCGAGTACGTGGTGACCCACTCCTTCAGTCCGATGGGGCGGCACGATGCGCTGAAGGTGCTCGACCGCACCAAGGGCATGATGGTGTCCTCCGGCGACAAGGCGGTGAGCCAGATCCACGAGCTCGACCTGGCGATGGATCAGCTGTCGTCGGGCAATTTCGTGTTGGGCGAGTACCACTTCACCATTGCGGTCTACGCCGAGACCCAGGAAAAGCTCTCACAGCAGGTGGCGACCACGCGCGCGGAACTGTCCAATGCCGGTTTCGTCTCGACCAAGGAGGATCTGGCGGTTGCGTCCTCCTTCTATGCCCAGTTGCCAGGCAACTGGCGTTATCGCACGCGCATCGCCAGTGTCAGCTCGCTGAACTTCCTCGGCCTGTCGCCGCTGCACAACTTCGCCCAGGGCAAGCGCGAGAACAATCCTTGGGGCGAATGCGTCACCACCTTGCAGACCACCAACGGCAAGCCGTACTACTTCAATTTCCACGCCACGCATCCGGCGGAGAACTCGCTGGGCGAGAAGGCGATCGCCAACACCATGGTGATCGGCAAGTCGGGTACCGGTAAGACCGCGTTGATCAACTTCCTGCTCAGCCAGGTGCAGAAGTTCGATCCGATCCCGACCATCTTCTTCTTCGACAAGGATCGCGGCGCCGAGATCTTCGTGCGCGCCTGCGGCGGCAACTACCTGGCGCTGGAGAACGGCAAGCCCACCGGCTTCAACCCCTTCCAGTGCGAGCGCACCGAGGCGAACGTGCAGTTCCTGGCCGACCTGATCAAGGTCCTGGCCGGCAAGATCGAGTACACCTCGCGCGAGGAGGAGGACATCTTCCGCGGCGTGGAAGGCATGCTCGATACGCCCATGCATCTGCGCAGCATGACCAACTTCCGCAAGAGCCTGCCCAACATGGGCGACGACGGCCTGTACGCGCGCATGCGCAAGTGGACCGCAGGCAATTCGCATGGTTGGGTGTTCGACAACCCGGTCGATACGATCGACCTGGAGAAGGCGAGCATCATCGGCTTCGACTACACCGACGTCATCGACAACCCGGAAGTGCGCGTTCCGGTCATCAACTACTTGCTGCATCGGCTGGAGGCCCTGATCGACGGCCGGCCGCTGATCTACGTGATGGACGAGTTCTGGAAGATCCTCGATGGCAAGGGTGGCCTGAAGGAATTCGCCAAGAACAAGCAGAAGACCATCCGTAAGCAGAACGGCCTGGGCATCTTCGCCACCCAGAGCCCGGAGGATGCGCTCGCCAGCGACATCTCCGCGGCGTTGGTCGAACAGACCGCGACCATGATCCTGCTGCCCAATCCCAATGCCAGCAAGGAAGACTACATGGACGGCCTCAAGCTCACCGAGGCCGAGTACCAGGTCGTGGTCAGTCTGGACGAGCGCTCGCGCTGCTTCCTGGTCAAGCAGGGCCACGGGTCGTCGGTGTGCCAGCTGAATCTGCGCGGCATGGACGATGCGCTGTCGGTCATTTCGGCGTCGACCGACAATATCGAAATCATGCACCAGGTGCTGGAGCGCAAGGCCAAGGAGCATGGCGTCGCGCCGGACGATCTGACGCCCGAGCAGTGGTTGAACGAGTTCTACGCACGGCGCAAGGGTTCCGGAAAATCGGGCCCGGCGAGGGCGGTGTCTTCGGATAATCGGGGGGCGGCGGCGGTCAACTGACCGCTTCGCCCAGTCACGCGTGGCAATGTTTCTACAAGATCTGTGTTGAGGTGTTTATGGACAAGACGATGAAATCCTCCAATCGCGTTCGTGTCGTTGCTGTAGCTGCGCTGCTCATGCTGGTGCCAGCGACTGCTTTTGCGCAGTGGAAAGTGATCGACAATAAACAAATTGACGAGAACAAAACCAATACCAATACGCTGGATAAGAAGCTCGACAAGATCCGTGAAGACCACCAGGTCGGCAAGGCCGAGAAGGAAAAGTCCAGCGGCGATGAGGTCGACAAGCCGAAGGAGAAGTTGGTCAAGGTCGATGACAACTATGGCGTCTCCGATTGCGCCGCCAAGACCTCGGGAACGCCGGTGTCGCAGGAACAGCAGCAGACCTGCGAATTGATCCAGCGCACGCGCAATTCGCAGTTCAATTACATGGTGGCGATGTACGACATCACCGAGAAGCGGTTGCAGCGCCTGCGCGACCTGGAACAGCAGCGTGCGAAAATCAGCACGAACCAGATCGGCTTGCTGGAAGACAACACCAACAAGCTGATTGCCCTGCGGGCGCTGATGGACATCGATCGGCAGCAGACCGAAGCGGCGATGTTCGCCTACGAGAAGCGCCTGTCCTATCTCACGCAGGTGCAGTCCGCTGGTGCCTGGGCCGCGATGCGCGGCAAAAAGGCGCCGTCGGCGACCGATACCGGAAGCAGTGGCAGCCTGTTCGACGGTTTCTCCGGATTGAGCGACTTTGCGAGCAAGATCGCTGCAGGCGCGGCCATGGGCGTCGCGCTGGAAGCGGTCAAGTCGTCTCGTCCCCAGAATCTCGAGCGTTTGAGCATCGCGAAGTAATACCCACGTGTCGCCGCTTCCGCCTGATCGGAGCGGCGACACCTGCTAGAGCTCAGTGATGAGCGTGCGCGTTATGGAGCAGTCATGGATTTTTTGCAGAACTACGCCAATTACCAGTTCTTCATCCTCATCAACAATTTCTTGCGCGATGAGATCGACTATTTTCAGTGGGCCTTGTTGATCCGCATGTCGTGGTGGGTGACGGTGACGGCGATGAGCGCGCTGACGCTGTGGATCCTGCTCAAGGGGTACCGCGTCGCCACCGGCCAATCGCGTGAATCGGCAATGGAACTGGTGGTGAGCTCGCTGCGCTCCGCGCTCATCATTGGCGTGGCCATGAGCATGGTGTCCGCCGCCAGGCCTGGGGCCACCACGGGCGATCAGCAGATGAACGGCCTCTATTGGCGGCTCACCGACGGGCTCAGCAGCGCCATCGTGGAGACCGTGACAGGCGACTCGGAGAGCGCCTATCAGGCCATCGACAAGAATCTGGCGTTGATGCAGATCGCGATGACGAGCATCGATCAGATCGACACGGCGAGCAACCCGCAGCTGGAAGACGAAAAAAGCCGCGCGCGTTGGTTCACTGGCTTGGGGATGGCAGGCCCTGGCGTGGTGGGCGGATCGTTGTTGCTGCTGAACAAACTGGCGATGGCGCTGTTCGTCGGCTTTGGGCCGTTGTTCATCCTGTGTCTGCTATTTGATGCAACCAAGTCCTTGTTCCAGAAGTGGCTGATGTACGGGATCGGGACGGTCTTCTCGCTAGCCGTGCTGAGCTTCACGGTCGGCCTGGCGACGAAGGTGGTCGCGGCAGTGGCGGCCGGGTTCCTGGCCAAGTGGGCGCTTCCCGGCGGCTCGACCGAGGGTGTCAGCAGCATGGCATTGCAGCAAGGAGGAATCGGCTTGGTGTTGAGTACGCTGATCATCACGGCACCACCAATGGCGGCCTCGTTCTTCCAGGGCACGCTGGGCCAGTTCTCGCCGTACTCTGGATTCGGTGCGGTTGGCAAGGATCCGGCGACTGGTAGGCCTTACACGCCACAGGCTCCGAACCCTACGAACGTGTCGAAGAACGAGCTATCTACCACCACCAATGCCACTGGTAATTTCGTCGGTAGTCAGGGAACTGGCGCTCAACAGCAACCGGGTTGGCTTGGCAAGGCGAATACCCCTAATGCTTGATGAGCTTGTTTTGAGAGTAGCTTGAGATCAGTTAAATGAGATTATCAAATTTGCCATTTTTGACGCTAATCATGGGGCTGGCTGCAAACCCATCTGCATCTTTGGCTCAAACCGCTTGCCCAGTTGGCACTGCGGCTGGTTCGGCGACTTGTGGTCCATCTAGTGCTGATGAAATTTCTGCGCCACCTCGTCCTACTGGCGAATGGATAAAAACGTGGGGCGCTATTGCAACGTCTCCTAGTGGAAATGGTGGAGTAAGTTCTGGTAGAGCTTCGAAAAAAGAAGCTGAGGATGTCGCCTTCAAGAATTGTCAGAGTGCGGGTGCGCAAAGCTGCAAGGTTGAGTTTGTATATCACAATCAATGTGTAGCCTTGGCGCATCCAGTTGGTGCTAGCGGTGCTGCCTTTAGTACAGCTGCTACCGTAAGTGATGCAGTAGCACGAGCAAAGTCCCAGTGCAGCGGTTTGGGTAAGGGCGAATGTCAAATTGCTATCGCAGAGTGCTCTGAGCCAATTTTCAGGAAATATTGAGACTTTCCTGCCGAGCTTGTTTTTTTGAATTTTATGTTGTCGTTAAATTTTTGTAATTTCACTATTAAAAATAAAGATGCATTTATAGACTCTTTTTTGGTTATGAGTGCGGCTGATTTAAGTTGGTGCTTGTGAATACGTATGCAAGCATGACTCACATTCCTGCATCAACGCTACTCTAACGCAGCGTTTCGCGTGCCCGTCGCACGCGCGATCTCTGCCCGAAGGGGGGCGTTGCATGTCTCAGGCTCCATGGTGGCGCGGTGCCGTCATCTATCAGATCTATCCGCGTAGCTTTCTCGACGCCAACGGCGACGGTATCGGCGACTTGCCGGGCATCGTGCGCAAGCTGGACTACATCGCGGCATTGGGCGTCGATGCGATCTGGATCTCGCCGTTCTTCAAGTCGCCGATGGCCGATTTCGGCTATGACATCGCCGACTATCGCGAGGTCGATCCGCTGTTCGGCACGATGGCCGACTTCGATACCCTGCTGGCCAAGGCGCATGCGCTGGGCCTGAAGGTGATGATCGACCAGGTGCTCAGCCACACCTCGGTGGCGCACGACTGGTTCAAGGAGAGCCGGCAGAGCCGCGATAATCCGAAGGCCGATTGGTACGTATGGGCCGATGCGCGTGAGGATGGCGCTCCGCCGAACAACTGGCTGTCGATCTTCGGGGGCGTGGCGTGGCAGTGGGAGCCGCGCCGTGGGCAGTACTATCTGCACAACTTCCTGGCGTCGCAGCCGGATCTGAACTTCCACAATCCGCAGGTGCAGCAGGCGACGCTGGACAACGTGGAGTTCTGGCTGGCGCGCGGCGTCGACGGCTTCCGGCTGGATGCGATCAATTTCTGCTTCCACGATCCGCAGCTGCGCGACAACCCGCCCAAGCCCCCGGAAAAGCGAGTCGGCCGCGGCTTCAGCCCGGACAATCCGTACGCGTTCCAGTACCACTACTACAACAACACGCAGGCGGAGAATCTGCCGTTCCTGCAGCAGCTGCGCGGCCTGCTCGACCGCTATCCGGGCACGGTGAGCCTGGGCGAGATCTCGTCGGAGGATTCCCTGGCGACCACGGCCGAGTACACGCGCGCCGGGCACCTGCACATGGGCTACAGCTTCGAACTGCTGACCGACGATTTCAGCGCCGGCTACATCCGTGAGACGGTCTCGCGCCTGGAAGCGGCGATGACCGAAGGCTGGCCGTGCTGGGCGATTTCCAATCATGACGTGCAGCGCGCGGTGACGCGCTGGGGGCAGGGCGCGGAGACGCCGGCGTTCGCGCGCCTGCTGATCGCGATGCTGTGCTCGCTGCGCGGCTCGGTTTGCGTCTACCAGGGCGAGGAGTTGGGCCTGGGTGAGGCGGAGGTGCCGTTCGAGGCGCTGCAGGATCCCTATGGCATTGCGTTCTGGCCGAACTTCAAGGGCCGCGATGGATGCCGGACACCGCTGCCGTGGGATGCCGGCGCGCAAGCCGGTTTCAGCACTGGCACGCCCTGGCTACCGGTCGCACCCGCGCACCGCGCGCAGTCGGTGGCCGCGCAGGAGGCCGATCCACAGTCGGTCCTGCATGCGATCCGCCAGTTCCTGGCCTGGCGCAAGCAGCATCCGGCGCTGCGCGAGGGCGACATCGTGTTCCACGAGACCGCCGAGCCCGTGCTGATGTTCGAGCGTCGCCATGCCGGGCAAACGCTGTTGCTGGCGTTCAATCTGTCGGCCGAGTCTGTGGACGTGGCGGTGCCGGAGGGCGCCTGGCAAGCGCTGGAGGTACCAGGCGTGCAGCCTGGCACGCTCGGCGAGCGCTTGCGTTTGCCTGGCCATGCGATGGCTTGCCTGCAGAGTGCCTGAGCGCCGGCTGGGTGATTGCTGTCGATGGATCTGCCGCATCGCTGCTGATGCGGCTGCGGCACTGCAGAAGGTGCCGATCGTTGAAGATGCAGTCCGACCTGCATCGTGCCGGCTAGCGTCGCGTACGCCGATGGCGCTCGATTGGACGGTGGCGATCGAGCGACAGTGACCGCGCCCATCAGTGGCCTGTTGCGGTGACCACGACGTCACGACGTCTTGGCAGTTGGTGCGCCCGCTAATCAGTGCATGTGTGGTCGCCGACACGAATCCCGTCCTGAAATCAGAAGGGCGGGGCGTGGACTTTGCCGTGCTGGTCCACACCACAGACAGTTCCATTCCTCCGCCTTCTCGAGCCGGCGACGCGGCCACGCATCCGCCATGCGCGCTGCGCTGGCGTGCATTGCCATGATCGCGACGCCCGTGCGTGTGCCAACCTCGGCGATCTGGAACGCTGGCTTTTCGCTTGCTGGCAGCTCCGTGCTCTCGCGGCCTTCAGGCTGAAAGCCGTTGTCGACTATGGTCGAGCCGGTCTCGATCCATCGCGGCCGGACCGCTTTGTCGCGGCTCCATCTCCCGCAATACGCCCGGATGGGGCGGTTCGGGGGAGCGAATCGGATGCGCTGGCGTGGCTCTTCCTCGTATGCGGGAAGGTGGGCATGCGCTCTCCAAATCGCTCGTTTTCATCCCGATCGAAAAAGACCAGCGGCGCTGCACGCTCCTGATCCCATCGTTTTGTTGCCCGGCTTCCTGCATCCGGCATTCCGGCACTCGCCACTGCCGGATGCTGCAATCGCCTCAACGAAAACGCCCGCCGGTTGCGCCGGCGGGCGTGTCGTCTGAATCCGTTACGCGTGGCTCAGAACTTGTAGTTCACGCCCAGCATGTAGGTGCGTCCCCATTCGATGTATTCCAGCGGACGGTCCTTGGTGCCGGCGTACGTGCGGTAGGGCGAGTTGGTCAGGTTGCTCGCCTGCAACAGCAGGCTCAGCCCCGCCAGGGTGCTGCCGTCGGCGAAGGTGTAGCTGACCTGGGCATCGGTGACGTTCTCGCCGACCACATAGCGCAGCGTGCGGTTGCCGTTGAAGTTGCCGATCTCGCCGATGAAGTCCGAACGCCGCCGCTGGCTGACGCGCGCTTCGAAACCGTTGCGCTCGTAGTAGGCGGTGAAGTTGTACACGCGCTTGGACAGGCCGGGCAGGTCGATCGGCGCCGAGCCGACGCTGGAGGCGCTTTCGGGATCGACGACCTTGATGTCGCTGTCGTTGAACGTGGCGCTGGCCTGGATGCCGAAGCCGCGCAGGCTGTCGGTGAACATGTCCAGTGGCAGCGAGGCGGTCAGCTCCAGGCCGCGCAGGGTGCCGCCCTTGCCGTTCTGCGGCGAGGAGAAGGTACCGGTGGTCTGCACCGGCACGGTCATGTTGGGCGGGCGCACGTAGCTGGCGAGCAGGGCGGAGAAATCGTAGTCGTCGCGCGATTGCGTGTAGATGTAGCTCTTCAGGTCCTTGTAGAACACCGCGGCGGCCACATACGCCTTCTCGCCGAAATATTTCTCGTACGACAGGTCCAGCGCGTTGGCCCGCCACGGGTCGAGCAGGGGATTGCCGCCACTGCCGCCGGGCTTGCCGGTGGACGTGTCGACGCCGAAGTCCAGGCCGGCGCGCATCTGGTCCACGCGCGGCCGCGCCACCTGCTTGGCCGCGGCGAAGCGCAGGGTCTGCTGGTGCGGGAACAGGAAGGCCAGGTTGAGGCTGGGAAGCCAGTCGTTGTAGGTCTTGCCGGCATCGATCGGCAGCACGTTCTGGCCTGCAGGACGGGACTGGTCGAAGTAGCTGGACTGCGAGCTCTGGTCGGCATGCTGCAGCTGCACGCCGATGTTGCCGCGCACGCCGACCTCTCCGATGTCGGTGTTGATGTTGGCGCGGACCCAGGCCGTGGTGATCTTCTCCTGCACGGTCCACGATTTCGGGATCAGGTAGTCCAGGTTGGTGACCGGATTGAAGGTCATGTAGCGCGAGACCGCCGCCGGCACGTTCCAGGCCGGGATCGTGCCGATGCCGGCGAAGCCGAGGTTGACCGGGTCGTACTGCAGGTCGCTGGCAATGCTGGTATCGCCCTGCGCGCCGAGCAGGATGTTGCCTTCGGCCTGAGTCTTCTGCTTGCGGCGGTCGGCGTAGTTGACGCCCACGTCGATGTCCGAGAACCAGGTCAGCGCTTGCGGCGCCGGCAGCGTCGCCGCCAGGCGGCCACCCTTCAGACGGTCCTCGACCTCAGGCACCTTGCCGTAGCCGGAGCCGTAGATGGTGTTGGTCAGGAACAGGTTGTTCGGGTCGGAGTAGTCGCGGCCGGGCGTGATCTGCGAGAAGTCGTTGGGCCTGATCACGAGGCCGACCGTGTCCAGCTGCGGCATCGGCACCAGTTGCAGGTTGTTCTCCAGGTTCAGCTCCTTGCGGGTGGCCTTGGAGTAGTTGAGGTCGGCCATCAGGCGCACGCTGCCGAGGTTGAACTCGTTGTTCCAGCCGAACGCGTCGATCTTGTCCTTGCGCTTGTTGTACATGCCGCGTACCAGCGGATACACGCCGCTGGCGGTGCCGCCGGTGAAGCTGCCGCTGGCGTCGACCTGCGGATTGGTGATCAGCAGGCCCGGCGTGTAGCCGCCGTTGTAGTTGCTGAGATTGACCTCGAACTGATTGGCGGTGTCGATCTGCTCGGCTTCGGTATGGAACGCGTCGAAGGTGCTGGTCCAACTGCTGGACGGGCGGAACTGCACGGTGGCCATCACGCCGTCGCGCTTGTTGTTGCCGGTGCGGCGCAGCGCCTTGATGCCGTCGGAGAAGTAGGTGCCCGCGGCCACGCCGGGACGGCTGCCGCTGTCGGTGTTCTGCGTGGTCCACGGCTCGTACAGGCCGACCTGGTTCTCCTGGATCGGCATGTCGCTGTGGGCATAGCCGATCGACACGCCCAGGGTGTTGTCCAGAAACTGGTCGATGTAGCTGGCGCTGAAGCGATTGCCGAAGGCGTCGACATCGGCGGCCTTGCCGAGCGAGCTCTTCTGCAGGCGGCCGCTGATGGCGATCACCCGGTCCGGGAAGCTCAGCGGACGCGCGGTCTGCATGTCGATGGTGCCGGACAGGCCCTGGCCGACCAGGCCTGCATCGGGCGTCTTGTACACGGTCACGCCGTTGACCAGTTCCGAGGGGTACTGGTCGAACTCGACGCTGCGGTTGTCGCCGGTGCTGACCACTTCGCGGCCGTTGAGCAGGGTGGTGGCGAAGTCGGGCGACAGGCCGCGCACGCTGATCACCTGGGCGCGGCCGGCGACGCGCTGCGCGGCCAGGCCGGGCAGGCGGCCGAGCGATTCGGCGATGCTCACGTCCGGCAGCTTGCCGATGTCCTCGGCCGAGATCGCCTCGACGATGGACGTGGAATCCTGCTTGATCGCGATGGCGTTCTCGATGCCGCGGCGGATGCCGGTCACCTGGACCTTGTCCAGTTCGGTGACCGGATCCTTGGACGTGGTGGCGGTGGTATCGGACTGTGCGGCGGCCAGCATCGGCGTCATCGCGACGGCCAGCGCCAGCGTCAGCGCGTTGCGCTTGTGGTTCAACATTTTCCCCTCCCAGGCAATGTTGTCTTGCGAATGTCTGAACCGGCGAAGCGGCCGGATGTGCGTGTCGCGCAGCCGCAGGGCGGTGTCGCGATTGCGCTGTATGGTAGACACGCGGCTTCGTCGCGAACGCCCGCTGCATACGTATTCACTGGAACGCATCGCATTGGAAGCGCTTTCAGGATCGCAATGTCGTGTGCGGATGGCTACGCCGGCGGCTCTTTGAACATGCGAGTCGATGCTGCCGAGCTTGTCCGTCACGAACGCTCGGCGCTACGGGCTGCGGCGATGTGGTTGCGCATAGGTCTGCGCGTTCCTGGTCGCGCTGCCGAGGCGTGGCGCAGTCCCTGGCCGAGACAGTGCCGATGCCGTGCGCAGCGGTGCCGCCTTCACGCACGCTGGCGCGGCGGCGGATACGCGAGGTCAGTGACCAGATACCGAGCGCCTCCGCCGCCGGTGCTGCCGGCGGAACAGTGCCGCGTTAGCGCGATGCAGCCGAGCCAGCGGCGGCCGGCGCCGGGTCCAGCGGGACGAAGCGGATCGCCTGGCCGCCACCGGGGGCCAGCTTCAGCTGCAGCTGATCGCGGCTGGTGACCTCGCGCTGTTCGCGCACGAAGTCGAACGGATTGTGCTGGTAGTCGGCGGCGTCGCCGTCGCGGTAGATCTCGGCGCGGTAGCGTACGCCCGGTTCGAGGAAGCCCAGCGCGATCGGCAGCACGCGGCCGTGCGCGTCGGTGATGCTGCCGAGGAACCAGTCGCGGCTGTGGCGGTCCTTGCGCACGATGGTCACGTACTCGCCGATCTCGCCGTCGAGCACGCGGCTGTCGTCCCAGTCCACTGCCACGTCCTCGATGAAGCGGAAGGCGTCGCGGTGCTGCAGATAGTGTTCGGGCAGGTCGGCCGCCATCTGGATCGGGCTGTACAAGGTCACGTACAGCGCCAGTTGCCGCGCCAGCGTGCTGGGAATCGCGCGTCCGCCGCGGCCCTTGAGGCTGAGGATGCCGGGGGTGTAGTCCATCGGCCCGGCCAGCATCCGCGTGAACACCAGGTTCACTTCGTGCTCCGGCGGGTTCGGCGGCTCGCCCCAGGCGTTGTACTCCATGCCGCGCGCACCCTCGCGCGAGAGCCAGTTCGGGTAGGTGCGGCGCAGGCCGGTGTCCTTGATCGGCTCGTGGGCGTTGACCGACAGGTGGCGCTTGGCCGCTTCCTGCACCACCTTCAGATGGTGGCGGGCCATGAACTGGCCGTCGTGCCATTCGCGCCACAGCGGGCCGCCGGCCGGATTACGCCGGTCCACCTGGCCGTCGTCGCAGACGTAGCCGGTCTTGAAGGTGTCCACGCCCAGCCGCGCGTACAGATCCAGGGCCGCATCGAGCTGGTCTTCATAGTGCTCCACCGCGCAGCCGGTCTCGTGGTGGCCGATCAGGTGCACACCTTTCTTCGCCGCGTAGGCACTCAGGGCTTGGATGTCGAAGTCCGCGGTGGCGCGGGTGAAGTCGAAGTCGTTTCCATTGCCGACCCAGTTGCCGTCCCAGCCGGGGTTCCAGCCTTCGACCAGCACGCCACGGAAGCCGTGCGCCGCGGCGAAGTCGATGTAGCGGCGGGTGTTGGCGGTAGTGGCGGCATGCTTGGGGCCGCGCGCCCAGGTTTCCTGGTTTAGGTGCATCGACCACCACACGCCGACGTACTTGGCCGGGTGCACCCAGCTCACGTCGCCCAGCGCATTGGGCTCGTTGAGGTTGAGGATCAGGTTGGAATCGACCAGGCCGCCGGCGGTGTCGCTGATCTGCAGCGTGCGCCACGGCGTGTCAAAGGGCAGGGAACGACGCACCTTTCCGCCTTCCGCCGACGGCGACAGTTGCGCGTGCAGGCGCTGGCCTTCGCCCCGGCGCAGCCACATCCCGGCGTAATCGACCAGGGCGGCTTCGTGGATGGCCAGGTGCAGGCCGTCCTGGCTGCGCAGGATGAACGGCGTGTGCGCCAGCGGCACTTCGCGCAACGGCGTGCGCCGGTACAGGTACTCGTAGTGGATGGGGGCGCCAGCGGGAATCCACCAGGCGGTCGCCTCGGGGACGATGTCGAACTCGGTGAGCTCTTCGTCGATGACGGCCTCCTGCATGCCGGCTTGTTGCGGAAAGCTGTAGCGGAAGCCGAGCCCGTCGTCGTAGACGCGAAATACCACGGCGAAGCGACGCTGACGGCCGCCGCGCTCGCCCAGGTCCACGCGCAGCTCGTTGTAGTGGTTGCGCACGTAGCGGCGCTCGCCCCATGGCTGTTCCCAGGTCTCGTCGACGCTGCGGCTGCGCTGGTCGAGCAGCGTCAGGTCGCGATCCAGGCTGCGGTCGCGCAACTGGAAGCCGAGCCGCGATTCGCCGATCACCGGCTCGCCCAGGCGCAGCACGCGATAGCTGGGGCGGCCGTCGTCCAGTTGCACGGACACGCGCAGGATCTTGCCCGGCGAGTCCACACTTGCCACCATCTGCGGAGCGGCGTGCAGGCATGGCGCAACGCACCACAACACGCTCGCCAGCAACGACGGCAGACGCAGGCGCGACAAGACATCAAACAGCGGCATATCCCCTCCCAGGGCGACCGTGGCAGCGCATCGACTATAGCGACGCGGTCCGGGGCCGCCGTGGCGCATGCGATGAATACGTATGCACCTGTACGCGCCACAGTGCCGTCCGTCTACCATGTCCACAGCGCCCCGCGATGCGGAGGCGGCGACCGCAGCGCCGACATGCCGGCCTGCGCTTCCACCATGCAGGCAAAGAGGGAGGGAGGTCGATCGGTGCGAGCCGGTCTGCCGCTTCGATGCTGAAGATGATCTGCTTGGCCGCCACCTTGGGTGCTGCGGCGTCGGCGTCTGCTGGACAGACGTCATTGCAATGGCGCGGCCAGACCGCGCAGGCCGAGGCCAGCGCCGACGGCGGCTTCGTGCTGCGCGCGGCGTCGGGCACGCATACCGTGCCGGCGCAGCCGCTGCGCAGCGAGACCGACAGCCCGCTGTTCGATGCGCTGTTCGCGCTGGCGCAGCAGGAACTGCGCGACGACCAGGTGCAGGCGATCCGCGACCCGGCGTTCGATCACGGCAAACCGTTGCCGTGCGATTGCTACCAGACCGGCGAGCGCTGGCCGTACGTGTGGACCCGCGATGTCAGCTACGCCGCCGACCTGGCCCTGGCGCGGCTGGATCCGGAGCGCACGCGCCGCTCGCTGCGCTTCAAGCTGTCGCCGATGCGCGGCGCCGACGCGCTGCCGGGGCTGTTCGTGGCCCAGGACACCGGGTCGGGCGGCAGCTGGCCGGTGAGCAGCGACCGCGTGGTGTGGTTCCTGGCCGCGCGCCACCTGCTGGACGACCCAGGCTTCGCCGCCGACACACGCGCCGCACTCACCGCCACGCTGGCGCAGGATCGCGCATTCGCGTTCGACCCGCGCATCGGCCTGTACCGCGGCGAGACCTCGTTCCTGGATTGGCGCGAGCAGACCTATCCGGCCTGGACTCGCGAGGATGTCGGCTTCATCGCCAGTTCCTTCGCGCTCTCCACCAACGTGCTGCACTACCAGGCGCTGCGCCTGGGCGAGCGCCTGGCCCGTGCGCAGGGCGACACGCAGGCGGCCGCGCGCTACGCTGGCTGGGCCGATGCGCTGCGCCAGGCGATCGCGCAGCGTTTCTGGCGCGAGGACCGCGGCACCTATGTCGGCTACATCGGCACCGCCGAGCATCCGGTGCGCTACGAAAGCTACGATCTGCTGGGCCTGTCGCTGGCGGTGCTGGCCGACGTGTTGCCTGCCGAGCGCGCGCGCCAGGCGCTGGCGCGCTATCCGGCGGTGGAGGCGGGCAGCCCGGTGGTATGGCCGCAGCAGCGCGACGTGCCGATCTACCACAATCGGGCGATCTGGCCGTTCGTCAGCGCCTATGCGCTGCGTGCGGCGCGGCAGACCGACGACAGTGCGCGCATCGATCTGGAAGTGCGCTCGCTGCTGCGCGGTGCCGCGCTGGCCGGCTCGAACATGGAGAACTACGAGTTCCTGAGCCAGGCCGTGCAAGTCGACGACGGCCCGCTCAGCGGCCCGGTGGTCAATTCGCCGCGGCAGCTGTGGTCGGTCGCCGGCTACCTGGCGATGGTGATCGAGGGCGTGTTCGGCGTGGAGGACGACGGCCGCGTGCTACCCAAGCTGCCGACCAGCCTGGTGCCGCTGCTGTTCGGCGAGCGCCAGGAGATCGCATTGCAACTGCAGGACCGGCGCATCGTGCTGCGGCGTCCGGCGCAACTGCAGGGCGATCTGCTGGTTGCTGGCAAGACCCACAGCCAGGACGGCGTGACCACCGTCGATCTGGTGCCGCACCACAGCGGCAGTGCGCCCCTGGAAATGCTCACGGCCGCGGACGCCTTCGCACCGCTGGCACCGCCGGCGCCGCAGGTGCGGCGCGAGGCGCAGGGCTGGCGTGTGCAGGCGGATGCGGACACGGTGCTGTACGTCGATGGGCAGGCGCGACCCGGAAGCGCTGACCGCGCGCTGTTGCCGCTGGCCGAGCGCGTGCAATGCCTGAGCCTGACCCGGCAGGGCGCGCGTTGGGAGTCGTTGCATAGCCCCACCGTCTGCGTCGGCGACGTGGCGCGCGTGGACGGCGCCGATGACTGGGCCTGGACGGCGCCGCACGACGGCATGTACCGGCTGAGCCTGCGCTACGTCAATGCGCATGGCCCGATCAATACCGGCGTCACCGCGGCGGTGAAGCGCCTGCAGGTGCAGTGCGGTGCGGCGTTGCCGCAGTCGCAGCCGCTGGTGATGCCGCACAGCGTCGGCGAGCAGACCTCCACGGCGGCGGTGTTCGCGCTGCAGGCGGGGCAACGTTGCGTCGCGCGATTGCTGCCGGCGGCGAACATGAGCGCACTGCAACACTTCGCGCGCTATACCGGCGGGCAGGGCGGCGCCGATGGCGTGGGCAATGCCGCCGACGTCGCCGCGCTGCTGATCGCGCCGGCCGGCTCGATCGAGGAGCGCCCATGAGCGCCGTGCCACGCGCCAAGCCGGCGCTGTCGTTCTGGCAGATCTGGAACATGTGCTTCGGCTTCCTGGGCATCCAGTTCGGCTTCGCGCTGCAGAACGCCAACGCCAGCCGCATCTTCCAGACCCTGGGCGCGGACATGGAGCAGGTGCCGGGGCTGTGGATCGCCGCACCGCTGACCGGCCTGATCGTGCAGCCCATCGTCGGCTACCTGTCCGACCGCACCTGGAACCGTTTTGGGCGGCGCCGGCCGTACTTCATGGTCGGCGCGCTGTTCACCACGCTGGCATTGCTGGTGATGCCGAACTCGCCGGCGCTGTGGGTGGCGGCCGGGACGCTGTGGGTGCTGGATGCCTCGATCAACATCTCGATGGAGCCGTTCCGTGCCTTCGTCGGCGACCAGTTGCCGACGCGCCAGCGCGCCACTGGCTACGCCATGCAGAGCTTCTTCATCGGCGTCGGTGCGGTGGTGGCGAGCATGCTGCCGTGGCTGCTGGCGCACTGGGGGGTGAGCAACACCGCGGGACCCGGCGAGGTGCCGGCGACGGTGCGCTACGCGTTCTATCTCGGCGGCGCGGTGCTGTTCCTGTCCATCGGCTGGACCGTGCTGCGCACCCGCGAGTATCCGCCCGAGGATCTGCACGGCTTCGACGACGCCACGCCGGCCGTCACCGCCGCGCAGCCGCGTCGTGTCGATGGTGCCGCCGCGCTGTGGTGCGCGGTGGGCATTGCCGGGGCGGCGGCGATCGCCTTCAGTGGCGGCGACCGCATGCTGTATTTGCTGGCCGGGCTATGCATCGGCTACGGCATGCTGCAGGGCGTGGCGCCGCGCCTGCGCCGCGGGCATATGCTGGCGGCGATCGTGTGCGATCTGCAGACCATGCCGCGGGCGATGCGGCGCCTGGCTGGGGTGCAGTTCTTCTCGTGGTTCGCGTTGTTCGTGATGTGGATCAATACCACCGCCGCGGTGACCCAGACCCACTACGGCACCCAGGACGTCACCTCGGCCGCGTACAACGAGGGCGCCAACTGGGTCGGCGTGCTGTTCGCCGCCTACAACGGCTTCGCTGCACTGGCGGCGATCGCGATCCCGCTGCTGGTGCGCGCCTGCGGGCTGCGCGTGAGCCACCTGCTCAACCTGTGCCTGGGCGCGGCTGGCCTACTGTCGTTCCTGTGGATCCGCGATCCGCAATGGCTGCTGCTGTCGATGGTCGGGGTGGGCTTCGCCTGGGCCTCGATCCTGTCGCTGCCTTACGCCTTGCTGTCGGACAGCGTGCCGGCGGCGAAGATGGGCGTGTACATGGGCATCTTCAATTTCTTCATCGTGATCCCGCAGTTGGTCGCGGTCAGCTCGCTCGGCTTCGTGCTGACGCACTGGCTTGGCGGCCGGCCGCTGTATGCGCTGGCGATCGGCGGCGGCAGCCTGCTGGTCGCCGCGCTATGCGTGCTGTGGGTGCCGTCGGATTCGGGAGCGAACGCATGATCGATCGGATGTCGCTGTTGGCGCTGGCCCTGCTCGGTGCCTGTGCTGGGTCGGCGCAGGCCCAGGCGCCGGCGCAGGAGGAGTTCTACGGCACGCTGGAGCCGTTCGCCAGCGAGGCGGTGTACTTCGTGGTCACCGACCGCTTCGTCAACGGCGACCCGGGCAACGATCATCGTGACCAGGGCGGCGCGCATCGCACCTTCGACATCCCGATCCCGGCGCCGCCGGGCGAGAGCGACAACATCGGCTACCTCGGCGGCGACTTCAAGGGCGTGGTCGACAACGCCGGCTACATCCGCGACCTGGGCTTCGGCGCGGTGTGGATCACGCCGATCGTCGACAACCCGGACGAGGCCTTCACCGGCGGCAAGCCGATCACCTGGGGCAGCTCACTGAGCGACCGCGGCAAGACCGGCTACCACGGCTACTGGGGCGTCAACTTCTACAAGCTCGACGAGCATCTGCCGAGCCCAGGGCTGGATTTCGCCGGCTTCACCCAGTCCATGCACGCGCAGCAGCTGAAGGTGGTGCTGGACATCGTCGGCAATCACGGCTCGCCGGCCTGGACCATGCCCAAGCGGCAGCCGATGTTCGGCCAAGTGTTCGACCGCGACGGCAAGCTCATCGCCGACCACCAGAACCTGCCGCCCTCCAAGCTGGACCCGGCGCACAACCCGCTGCACGCGTTCTACAACACCGGCGGCAACCTGGCACAGCTGTCCGACTTCAACGAGCGCAATCCGGCGGTGATGGAGTACCTGGTCGGCGCCTATTCGCAATGGCTGGGGCAGGGCGCCGATGCGTTCCGCATCGACACCATCGGCTGGATGCCCGACAGCTTCTGGCACGAATTCGTGCGCCGCATCCGCGCGCAGCGCCCGGGCATGTTCATGTTCGGCGAGGACTTCGACTACAACGCGCGCAAGATCGCCGGCCACACCTGGGCCAGCAACGCCGGCGTCAGCGTGCTGGATTTCCCGCTCAAGCAGGCGCTGGCGTCGACGTTCGGCCACGCCCAGCGCGGCTACGAGACGCTGCAGCCGGCGCTGTACCTGGAGCGCGGCCCGTACGCCAATCCGTACGAGCTGATGACCTTCTACGACAACCACGACATGGCGCGGCTGGACGCCAGCGACGCCGGCTTCATCGACGCGCACAACTGGCTGTTCACCGCGCGCGGTATCCCGGTGATCTACTACGGCTCGGAAACCGGCTTCATGCGCGGCCGCGCCGAACACGCCGGCAACCGCAACTACTTCGGCCAGGAGCGGGTGAATGCTGCGCCGAGCAGCCCGATCTTCGCACCGCTGCGGCGCATCGCCACGCTGCGCCAACGCAGTCCGGCGCTGCAGCGCGGCCTGCAGCTGAACCTGCAGTTGTCCGGCGACGAGGCGGTGTTCTACCGGGTGTTCCAACACGCGGGCAGCACCCAGACCGCGCTGGTGCTGCTCAACAAGAGCGATGTGCCACGCACGCTGGAGGTGCGCCGCTACCTGCAGCCCGGCACCTGGCACGACGGCTTCGACGGCAGCGCCATCGAGGTGAGCGATGCGCTGCGCGCCGATGTGCCGGCGCACGGCGTGCGCGTGTTCCTGTCCGATGCGCCGATCGTGCGGCCAGACCTGCGTGCACGGCTGCGCTGGCTGATGGCGGCCAAGGACGGGGTGGCACCGGCGCCCTGAGCGTGGTGCGTGCGTGCCTGCGTCGGCTCTCTGAGGTCTAGGGCTGCCGACAGGCGGTTGTGCTGCCGTGACGCAGTCCGGCCCCGTCAGCTGCGCAGCGAGGAGCCGCGCAGCGCCAGCGTCACTGGCAGGGTGCGGCTGCTCACCGGCTGCCCGGCGATCTGCGCCAGCAAGGTGTCCACCAGCACCGCCCCGGCCAGTTTGGTGTCCTGCTGTACCGTCGACAGCGCCGGATCGACGCTGGCGGCCACCGGGATGTCGTCGAAGCCGGCCAGGGCCACGTCCTCGGGCACGCGCAGGCCCTGCTCGCGCAAGGCCTTGAGCGCGCCGATCGCGATCAGGTCGCTGGCCGCGAACAGCGCATCGAAGCGCTCGCCGCGGCCGAGCAAGGCCAGGGCGGCCTCGTAGCCGGACTGCTCGGTGGTGATCGCATCGACCTGCAGCGCCGGCGTGGCCTCGGCGCCGGCCGCGCGCAGCGCCTGCAGATGGCCGCGGTAGCGTTCCAGGAACTCGGGGTAATGGTTGGAGGCGTCGCCGAGGAAGGCGATGCGGCGGCGGCCCTGCGCCAGCAGGTGCGCGGTGATGTCATGGCCGCCCTGAAAGTTGTCGCTGCCGATCGACACCCCGGGCTGCCCGGGCAGCACCGCGCCCCAGCGCACGAAATGGGTGCCTTGGTCGACCAGGTGCTGCAGCCGCTGCTGCGCCTGCAGATAGTCGCCGTAGCCGAGCAGGATCAACCCGTCGGCCTTCTGGCTGTCGCCGTAGTCGGCGCGCCAGTTGTCCGACAGTTGCTGGAACGACACCAGCAGGTCGTAGCCATGGCGGGCGCACGCGCGGGTGATCGATCCCAGCATCGAGTGGAAGAACGGGTTGATCAGCGAGTCGTCCGTGGTCGGATCTTCGAAGAACAGCAGCGCCAGGGTGCCGGCATTGCGCAGGCGCAGGCTGGAGGCGTGCTTGTCGACCTTGTAGTTCAGCTCGCGCGCGATCGCCAGGATCTTGCGCCGGGTCTGCTCGTTGACCGCCGGGCTGCCGCGCAGCGCGCGCGAGACCGTGGGTTGCGATACGCCTGCCAGGTAGGCGATGTCCAGCGATGTGGCCTTGCCTTTGATGGCGGCGCGTCCGGTGCGGAGAAAACGTCGGCGAAGCATGCCATGGCGCCCGCCGCAGCTCTTGCTGCGGCGCAGCGTAGGCCTTGGAGGCGCATCAGGAATGACCGATTTGGTAAAAAACGCATTTACCGTTTTGGTAAAGATTGGTTTACCATCTTGCCCTACCACAAGATCCGGACATGGGTGGCCCGCGGCGACGCCGGCCGAGCGTGCGACATGAGCACTACCACCGCCCTCGCTTGATTTCCCGCCCAAGGCTGTCCGAGCAGGCGCCCTGGTGGCGCCTTCTTTCTGTCCCGCGCCCCGCCACGACTGCCACCACGGTGGCGTGGACGCCGTCCCCCCGTTTCCCTTTTCGCCGACTCCCATGATCACGATCACGCTCCCCGACGGCAGCCGCCGCGAATTCGAACACCCCGTCAGCCCCATGGACGTGGCCCAGTCCATCGGCCCCGGCCTGGCCAAGGCCACCATCGCCGGCCAGGTCGACGGCCGCCTGGTCGACGCCTGCGATGTCATCGACCACGACGCCAGCCTGCGCCTGATCACCGCCAAGGACGCCGAGGGTGTGGAGATCATCCGCCACTCCTGCGCGCACCTGGTCGGTCACGCGGTCAAGCAGCTGTATCCCGAGGTCAAGATGGTGATCGGCCCGGTCATCGCCGAGGGCTTCTACTACGACATCTACAGCGAGCGCCCGTTCACCCCCGAGGACATGGCGGCGATCGAGAAGCGCATGCAGGAACTGATCGCGCAGGACTACGACGTGATCAAGAAGGTCACTCCGCGCGCCGAGGTGATCGAACTGTTTAAGCAGCGCGGCGAGGACTACAAGCTGCGCCTGATCGAGGACATGCCCGACGACGTCACCGCGATGGGTCTGTACTACCACCAGGAATACGTGGACATGTGCCGCGGCCCGCACGTGCCGAACACGCGCTTCCTCAAGGCCTTCAAGCTGACCCGCATCTCCGGCGCCTACTGGCGCGGCGACGCCAAGAACGAACAGCTGCAGCGCATCTACGGCACCGCCTGGGCCGACAAGAAGCAGCTCGAGGCCTACATCCTGCGCATGGAGGAAGCCGACAAGCGCGACCACCGCAAGATCGGCAAGCAGCAGGACCTGTTCCACCTGCAGGAAGAGGGCCCGGGCCTGGTGTTCTGGCATCCCAAGGGTTGGTCGATCTGGCAGGTGGTCGAGCAGTACATGCGCAAGGTCTACCGCGACAGCGGCTACGGCGAGGTGCGCTGCCCGCAGATCCTGGACGTGTCGCTGTGGCAGAAGTCCGGCCACTGGGACAACTATCAGGACAACATGTTCTTCACCGAGTCGGAGAAGCGCACCTACGCGGTCAAGCCGATGAACTGCCCGGGCCACGTGCAGGTGTTCAACCAGGGCCTGCACAGCTACCGCGACCTGCCGATCCGCTACGGCGAGTTCGGCGCGTGCCATCGCAACGAGCCGTCCGGCGCGCTGCACGGCATCCTGCGCGTGCGCGGCTTCACCCAGGACGACGGCCACATCTTCTGCACCGAGCAGCAGATCGAGGCCGAGGTCACCGCCTTCCACCAGCAGGCGCTGAAGGTGTACGGCGACTTCGGCTTCGACGATATCCAGATCAAGATCGCCTTGCGCCCGGAAAAGCGCCTCGGCGACGACGCCACCTGGGACAAGGCCGAGGCCGCGCTGCGCGCCGCGCTCGGCGCCTGCGGGGTTGAGTGGCAGGAACTGCCGGGCGAGGGCGCCTTCTACGGCCCGAAGATCGAGTACCACCTGAAGGATGCGATCGGCCGCACCTGGCAGCTCGGCACCATGCAGGTGGATTTCATGATGCCCGGCCGCCTCGGCGCCGAGTACGTGGACGAACACAGCCAGAAGAAGCATCCGGTGATGCTGCACCGGGCCATCGTCGGCTCGATGGAGCGCTTCATCGGCATCCTGATCGAGCACCATGCCGGCATGTTCCCGGCCTGGCTGGCGCCGGTGCAGGCCGTGGTCATGAACATCACCGACGCGCAGGCAGACTATGTAGACAGCGTGCGGAAACTCCTTGCAAATCAAGGCTTCCGCATCGAGGCCGATTTGCGGAACGAAAAAATCGGTTATAAGATTCGCGAACACACGCTGCAGCGGGTGCCGTACCTGTTGGTCGCAGGTGACCGCGAGACGGAAAACGGCGCGATTGCGGTCCGTATGCGATCGGGGGAGGATCTGGGCACCATGTCGGTCGCCGCCTTCGCCGAACGGCTGCGCGCCGAGCAGTTGGCGTGACACCACCCTGGTACGGACGGAGCCTCCGTCCGCACCAGTCCGATTCCCCTGGGAGATTGCAACATCAGTACCCCTGACAACAAACAGAACCGCAAGAACCAAGAGATCCGCGTGCCGCGCGTGCGCGTGATCGGCGCGGACGGCGAGATGGTCGGCGTGTTGAGCCGCGACGAAGCGCTGGCGATGGCCGAGGAAGATGGTCTGGATCTGGTCGAGATCCAGCCGCAGGCCGATCCGCCGGTCTGCAAGATCATGGACTTCGGCAAGTTCAAGTTCGAGCAGCAGAAGAAGGCCAACGAAGCCAAGAAGAAGACCAAGCAGGTCGAGATCAAGGAAATCAAGTTCCGTCCGGTCACGGACGAAGGCGATTACCAGATCAAGCTGCGCAACATGCGCCGCTTCATCGAGGAAGGCGACAAGGTCAAGGTCAACATCCGCTTCCGCGGTCGCGAGATGAGCCATCAGGAGCTCGGTCGCGAAATGGCCGCGCGGATCGAAGCCGATCTGGGCGAGGATATCGTCATCGAATCGCGTCCGCGCCTGGAAGGCCGGCAGATGGTGATGATGATCGCGCCGAAGAAGCGCTGACCGCAGTAGGTCAGGATCGCGTCCCGCCATGTGCGGGCGCGACCGTCGGGCGCCTTGCTGGGGCCTTTCGCATGTCCCGACCGCGGCACCCGCCGCCGCGTGCTTGCGCCGTGGCCGCGTCCGGCACAGCCTTCCCGATTCCCGATTCCCGATTCCCGATTCCCGGCGCGCAAGCGCCCGATTTGCAAGGCATTCCAAGCCCTGGCATAATGCGCGGCCCAGTTCACCGGGTTTGCCGTTCGCGCGGCAACAGGACCCGCCCGGATCCTCAATGGATCAAGGGCTTACAAGCAGGTAAGGGCACGGACGGAAAGTGTGGCGCAGCCACCGCCCTGACCAGTGACAAAACACCATCAAGGACATTGCAATGCCCAAGATCAAGACCAACCGGGCGGCGGCCAAGCGTTTCCGCAAGACCGCCTCCGGCAAGTACAAGGCCGGCCACGCCAACCGTAGCCACATCCTCACCAAGAAAGCGACCAAGCGGAAGCGCAACCTGCGGCAGACGAACCACGTCCGTGCCGAGGACGCAGGCCGTCTGGACCGTATGCTTCCCTACCTCTGAGGACTGAACCATGGCTCGAGTCAAGCGTGGCGTCCAGGCGCGCCGTCGTCACAAGAAAGTTCTGAACCTCGCCAAGGGCTACTACAACGCCCGTCGCAAGGTCTTCCGCGTCGCCAAGCAGGCGGTGATCAAGGCGCAGCAGTACGCCTACATCGGCCGCAAGCAGAAGAAGCGCAATTTCCGTTCGCTGTGGATCACCCGCATCAACGCGGCGGCCCGCATCAACGGCATGAGCTACAGCCGTTTCATGAACGGCCTGCTCAAGGCCGGCATCACCCTCGACCGCAAGGTGCTGGCGGACATCGCCGTGCACGACGCGCAGGGCTTTGCCGCCCTGGCGGAGAAGGCCAAGGGCGCGCTGGCGGCATAAGTTTGCGAATCCCGCAGGAACCCGCGCGTCCATGTGCGGGTGTTCGGCGGGAGCCATCGCAGGCATGCAGGGGAAGGGCGCAAGTCCTTCCCCTTTTTGCGTTTTAGGCGTCCCGGCAACGGGGCGCCTGCCGGGTAGGTGAGGTTCCGCATCGGCGGGACACGGTGGCCACGGGTTCGGCCGGAGCAGTGAGGCGCGAGTGCAATGAGTGAGATCGATTCCCTGAGCGGGCAGGCGCTGGCGGACATCGCCGCGGCGCAGAGTCCGGAGGCGCTGGAGCAACTGCGGGTCGCGCTGCTCGGCAAGAGCGGCAGCATCACCGCCCAGCTCAAGCAGCTCGGTGCGCTGGCGCCGGAGCAGCGCAAGCTGGCCGGCGAGGCGATCAACCGCGCGCGCGACACGGTCTCCGCCGCGCTGGCCGAGCGCCGCACGCTGCTGGAAACCGCGGCGCTGGACGCACGCCTGGCCGAGGAGCGCATCGACGTGACCCTGCCGGGCCGGCGCGGCGAACGCGGCGGGCTGCATCCGGTCACCCGCACCCTGGAGCGCATCACCGAGATCTTCGCGCGGCTGGGCTACGAGCTGTCCGACGGCCCCGAGATCGAGGACGACTGGCACAACTTCGAGGCGCTGAACTTCCCGCCGCACCATCCGGCGCGGGCGATGCACGACACCTTCTATTTCGGCGATGGCCGCCTGCTGCGCACCCACACCTCGGGCGTGCAGGTGCGCTACATGGGAGAGCATGCGCCACCGCTGCGCATGATCGCCGCCGGCAAGGTCTACCGCAGCGACAGCGACCAGACCCATTCGCCGATGTTCCATCAGGTCGAAGGCCTGCTGGTCGACGAGCACGCGACCTTCGCCGACCTCAAGGGCACCCTGGCCGAGTTCGTGCGCGCGTTCTTCGAGCGCGATTTCCAGATGCGCTTCCGCCCCAGCTACTTCCCCTTCGTCGAACCCGGTGCCGAGGTCGACATCGCCTGGCAGCAGCCCGACGGCAGCACCCGCTGGCTGGAAGTGCTCGGCTGCGGCATGGTGCATCCGAACGTGCTGCGCAACGTCGGCATCGACCCGGAGCGCTACACCGGCTTCGCCTTCGGCATGGGCGTGGAGCGCTTCGCGATGCTGCGCTACGGCGTCAACGACCTGCGCGCCTTCTTCGAGAACGACGTGCGGTTCCTGCGGCAGTTCGCTTGAGGGCGGGGATTTGGGAGTGGGGATTGGGGATTCGTTGAAGCGAGTTCCCTTCCAATCTTCCGGTCCCACGCGTAACCGCTCCTGCGAATCCCCACTCCCAAATCCCCAATCCCGGCTCCCCAATGAAATTCAGCGAAAACTGGCTGCGCAGCCACGTTCCGACCCAGGCCACGCGTGAGCAGCTCACGGCGACCCTGACCGCCATCGGCCTGGAGGTCGAGGAGGTCGTGCCGCTCGGTGACGGCCTGCAGCAGGTGGTGGTGGCGCGGATCGTCGAGGCCGCGCCGCATCCCGAGGCCGACCGGTTGCAGGTGTGCCGGGTCGATGCCGGGCAGGGCGAGCTGCTGCAGATCGTCTGCGGCGCGCCCAATGCGCGCGCGGGACTGGTCGCGCCGCTGGCGCTGGTCGGCGCGCAGGTCGGCGGCCTCGCGATCAAGCCGGCCAAGCTGCGTGGGGTCGAATCGAACGGCATGCTGTGCTCGGCCAAGGAGCTGGGTCTGGACAGCGACGCGTCCGGCCTGTTCGAACTGCCCGACGATGCGCCGATCGGCCAGGCGCTGACCGAGTACCTGGGGCTGCCCGATGCCAGCATCGAGATCAAGCTCACCCCCAACCGCGCCGACTGCTTCGGCGTGCGCGGCATCGCCTACGACGTGGCAGCGGCCTGCGGCAGCGACGTGTTGCCGCTGGCGGTGACGCCAGCGGCGGTGAGCAGCGAGCGCACGCTGTCGGTCGCGCTGGACGCGGGCGCCGACGCGCCGCGCTACTGCGGCCGCGTGGTCGAGGACCTGGATCCGGCGGCGAAGACACCGTTGTGGATGGCCGAGCGCCTGCGCCGCAGCGGCGTGCGTCCGCTGTCGCTGCTGGTGGACATCACCCAGTACGTGATGCTGGAACTGGGTCAGCCGATGCATGCGTTCGACCTGGACACCTTGCAGGGTCCGGTCGGCGTGCGCCACGCCCGTGCCGGCGAGACCCTGACCCTGCTCGATGGCCGCGAGGCCACGCTGGAACCGACCTTCTTGCTGGTCACCGACGCCGATCGGCCGGTGGCGCTGGCCGGGCTGATGGGCGGCCACGCGACGCGCGTCACCGAGGCCACCCGCCACGTGTTCCTGGAGGCCGCGCATTTCGCCCCGGCGGCGATCATGGGCCGTGGGCGCAAGCTCGGCCTGCATACCGATGCAGGCCATCGTTTCGAGCGCGGCGTGGACCCGGCATTGCCGCGGCAGGCGCTGGAACTGGCCACGCGGCTGGTGCTGGAGCTGGCCGGCGGGCGTGCCGGGCCGGTGGTCGAGGCCGCGTTGCCGGAATTCCTGCCGGCGCCGGCACCGATCGCGCTGCGCCGCGCGCGTATCCTGCGCGTGCTCGGCATCGAGATCGCCGATGCCGACGTCGAGCGCATCCTGCGTGCGCTGGGCATGGAGGTCGTCGCCTCGGCCGATGGCTGGCAGGTCACCGCGCCCAGCCGTCGCTTCGACATCGCCATCGAAGAGGACCTGATCGAGGAACTGGCGCGTATCCACGGCTACGACCGCCTGCCGACCACCTTGCCCGGCGGCGCCACGCGCATCGCCATGGACAGCGAGACCCAGTTGGACGAGCGCAGCGTGCGCCGCCAGTTGCTGGCGCGCGATCTGCTGGAAACCATCAACTACGCCTTCGTCGATGCCGCGCTGCTGGACCAGTGGGGCCTGCACGACGGGCGCGTGGCCCTGGCCAATCCGCTCAGCGCCGAACTGGCGGTGATGCGTCCGTCGCTGCTGCCGGGGCTGGTCGCCGCGCTGGGCCGCAACGCCGCGCGCCAGGCCGGGCGCGTGCGCCTGTTCGAGCTGGGCAAGGTGTTCGCTGCCGCGGCGGAAGCCGGCGCGGCCCCGACCGAGGCCCAGCGGGCGGCGGCGGCGGTGTGCGGCGATGCCGACGCCCTGCAATGGGGCCTGCCGGCGCGCAAAGTCGATTTCCACGATCTCAAGGGCGACCTGGAGGCCCTGGCCGCCGCGTCCGGAGCGCGCCTGGACTACCGGCCGTCGGCGCACCCGTTCGCGCATCCGACCCGGTCGGCCGACGTCTATCGCGACGACGTGCGGATCGGCTGGATCGGCCAACTGCACCCGCGGCTGCTGCAGGCGATGCAGATCGACGTGGACGTGCTGGCGTTCGAGCTGGACCTAGCGCCGCTGGCCACGCGTGCCCTGCCGCGCGCCGCCGAGCTGTCGCGGTTCCCATCGGTGCGTCGCGACCTGGCCTTCGTGGTGCCGGACGCGGTGAGCTGGGCGGCGCTGGCGCGCAGCGTGCGTGCGGCGGTGGGCCCCTTGCTGCGCGAGGTGGTGCTGTTCGACCGCTACGTCGGCGCGGGGGTCGAGGCGGGTTGCAAGAGTCTCGCTATGGGCTTGATTTTGCAGGACAACACGCGCACTCTGACAGACCGCGACGTGGAGGCGGTGGTCGCCGATGCCGTGGCTGCGCTGGCGCGCGAACACGACGCGCGGATGCGTGGTTGAGAAGGACAGGGGATAGCAGGGCAATGGCGTTGACCAAAGCGGAAATGGCCGAGCGGTTGTTCGACGAAGTCGGGCTGAACAAGCGCGAAGCCAAGGAATTCGTCGATGCGTTCTTCGACGTGCTGCGCGATGCGCTCGAGCAGGGGCGTCAGGTGAAGCTGTCCGGTTTCGGCAACTTCGACCTGCGCCGTAAGAACCAACGGCCCGGCCGCAATCCCAAGACCGGCGAAGAGATCCCGATTTCGGCGCGGACGGTGGTGACCTTCCGTCCTGGACAGAAGCTCAAGGAGCGAGTGGAGGCATATGCTGGACCCGGGCAGTAACCGCGAACTTCCGCCGATTCCGGCCAAGCGCTACTTCACCATCGGTGAGGTCAGCGAGCTGTGCGACGTCAAGCCGCACGTGCTGCGCTACTGGGAGACCGAGTTCCCCAGCCTGGAACCGGTCAAGCGGCGCGGCAACCGCCGCTACTACCAGCGCCACGACGTGCTGATGGTGCGGCAGATCCGCAGCCTGCTGTACGAACAGGGCTATACCATCGGCGGCGCACGCGTGCGCCTGGACGGCGAGGGTGCCCGCCAGGAATCGGCGCTGAGCAACCAGATCATCAAGCAGGTGCGGCAGGAGCTGGAAGAAGTCCTGCAGTTGCTGCGGCGCTGAGCCGCCGCGGCGCTAGCGGACGCTAGGAATGGCCGCGGCAAACCCGCTATAATCGCCAGCTCGCCGAAAGGCGGGCCCGCCATGACGGCGGAGACGCAACACACCGGGGTATAGCGCAGCCTGGTAGCGCACTAGTCTGGGGGACTAGTGGTCGTCGGTTCGAATCCGGCTACCCCGACCATCTTTCGAAGGCCCATGCCCACGACATGGGCCTTTTTGTTTGGACGCGGGGGCTGACTGGCGGGCACCGGGAACGTGCCTTCTGAGCGTTCAGCGCGCATGCCGGCTGAGTGTCGGGGTCGCCACACAGGGCGATCTGTAACGCCGTGAGGGACGGCGGGCACATGCCGTAGACAAAAAGCGCGGGAGTGCGCCATTTCAGCGCGGCGTTGTCGCCCAGCCGAATCGGAAAGCCCCGCGAGAACTGGGAGCGATGCAGCGTCAATGCATTGACATTGGTCACGTTAACACCACGTCGATGGAACGTTCACTGGCCCTTGCTACGCTGAATCGCCGGACATGTAGTTGAACCCTCCCGTTACTGCGTCAAAAAAATGTCGGGTAACGCCTTGGTGACGGCAGATGCCTGTGCCATAGTGCGTTGCAACACGAAGCTTCGCTGTTGGCCAGGGCCGTTCGTCCTAGGCAGGAATTGACACCGTAATCATCCCCGGCCGGGACGGAACCCTGGCCGGCTGGACGAGTGCGGCGCTTCGAAAACCATCGACAGAGGGCATCAGCATCGCGCATGGGTAAACTTTCCGTGACCTTCCATTGGGCGCTGGCCCTTTTCTGCCTGGCGCTGCTGTCGGCATGCAACAGCGGGCCGGCGATGCGGTCGGACCTGCCGCCGGGCGATCCGCTTGCCGCGTCCATGGGCAAGCCGGAATACCTGCTCGGCCCGGGCGACCTGCTCACGGTCAAGGTGTTCCAGGTCGACGATCTGGAGCGCCAGGTGCGGGTCGACAACGAGGGCCGCATCTCGCTGCCGCTGATCGGTGACGTCAAGGCCGCCGGCTCCAGCGTCAACGCCCTGCAGAAGGAGATCGCCGATCGTTACCGCAACGGCTATCTGCAGAATCCGCAGGTGTCGGTGCTGGTCGATGAGTTCACCGGCAATCGGGTCACGGTTACCGGCGCGGTCAGCGAGCCGGGCATCTATCCCATCCAGGGCTCCGCGCTGACCCTGCAGCAGGCGTTGTCGCTGGGCAAGGGCGTCAGCGACGTGGCCAGCCGCGGCAACGTGGTGGTGTTCCGTACCGTCGGCGGGCAGAAGATGCTGGCCCGTTTCGATCTGCGCGATATCCAGAAGGGCGCCGCGCCCGATCCGGCGATCTACGGCGGCGACATCGTGGTGGTGTACCGCTCCGATGCGCTGGTGTTGCTGCGTACCGTGGTGCAACTGACCCCGTTCGTGATGGTCTGGAGGGCCTACCGATGAGCGCCTCCACCTTGCCTCCCGCCTCCGCGCCGCGTCCGCGCACCGCGCCGGCGCCACTGAGCCCGGCCGACATCGGCCTGCTGGATTACTGGAATGCGCTGTACCGCCAGCGTTGGCTGATCGTCGGCATCACTGCTGCGGTGGTGCTGCTGGCGCTGCTGGCGATGCTGCTGATGACGCCCAAGTACCGCGCCACCAGCGTGCTGCAGATCGAGCGCGAATCGCTCAACGTCGCCAACGTCGCCAACCTGATGCCGGTGGAATCGCCGCAGGATCGCGACTTCTACCAGACCCAGTACGAGCTGCTCGGCAGCCGTTCGCTGGCGCGGCAGGTGATCCGCGAGGCCAAGCTGACTGAGGCGGCGGCGTTCAAGCCGCTGGTCGACGAAGCCTTGGAGAAGCTGCAGGACAACGGCGACGGGCGGGCGCCGACGCCGCAGGCGCGCGCCGCGGCGGCAGAGAATGCGCTGGTCGGCCCGGTGTTGGATGCGTTGACCATCGAGCCGGTCCGCGATTCGCGCCTGGTGCGGATCAATTTCGATTCGCCCGATCGCGTGCTGGCCACGCGCGTGGCCAACACCTACGCCAAGATGTTCATCGCCTCGACCCAGGAGCGCCGCCTGCAGGCGTCCTCGTTCGCCGCGCGTTACCTGTCCGAACGCCTGGCGCAACTGCGCGACAAGGTCGAGGAGTCGGAGAAGAACGCGGTCGACTATTCCAGCCAGGAACAGATCGTGTCGATGGGCGAGGACAAGCCTTCCCTGCCGACGCAGAACATGAGCGAGCTGAATGTGCGCCTGGCCGCGGCGCAGGATGCGCGGATCAAGGCGGAGGCGGCCTGGCGCCAGGCCGGCATCGGCGACGGCATGGGCCTGCCGCAGGTGGTCAGCAGTCCGCTGATCCAGAGCCTGCGCACCGAACAGGCCAAGCTGACCGCCGACTACCAGCAGAAGCTGGCCACGTTCCAGCCCGGCTACCCGGAAATGCAGCGGCTGCAGAACCAGATCGCCGAGACCAAGCGGCAGATCGCCAACGAGATCGCCAATATCCGCAGCGCGCTGAAGAACGACTACGAGGCGGCGCGGCAGCAGGAGACCCTGCTCAGCGACCGCATCGCGGCCCTGAAGAACGACGAACTGGACCTGCAGACCCGCAGCATCCGCTACACCATGCTGCGCCGCGAGGCCGATACCAACCGCCAGCTCTACGACGCGCTGCTGCAGCGCTACAAGGAGATCGGCGTGGTCGGCAACGTGGGCACCAACAACATTTCGATCGTCGACCGCGCCGATGTGCCGGGCAAGCCGAGCTCGCCGAAGAAGCTGCTCGGCCTGGCGCTGGCCTTCGTGTTCGGCCTGTTCCTGGCGGTGGCGGTGGCGCTGGTGCGCTACTTCATCCGCGAGGCCGAAGCCGCGGCGGCGGCATCGGCGTGATGTCGCGGTGTCATGGCGCGCCGCACCGCGCGAGGCGCGGGTGCGTGCCGCACCGCACACAACGGCATCGGTTCGACGCACAGTCTTCAGTGAGGTGATACGTGGTTCAGCTAGGCAATGAGGTGCTCCATTATTTTCCAGCGCGGTTGTACGAAGACGTTGTTCTGTTGAAGTAATCACGGGCTGCCGTGGACCTGGGGTCGGCGAGGGAGGCGCCGCAGCGGTCCACAGGCAGGCGAAATCGAGGCCCGGCGGCGTCGCATGTTCCCCCGCATGCCGACCGACCGGGTTTGGATAGGAATCCCGATCATGCTTTTGGCAGACCTGAGTAGCGCCACCTATACGACCTCCTCGCCGCGCATGTTGTCCAAGTACGCGGCCGCGGCAGACATCCTGTTGCGCGTGTCCGACCTGACCGTCATGGTCGGCGGCGCGTTGCTCACCCACCGGTTGCTGTTCGGCACCTGGATGCCGGAACCGGCCTACCGGGTGGCGATCGGCACCACCCTGCTGTACGCGGTGATCTGCTTCGCGCTGTTCCCGCTGTACCGCAGTTGGCGCGGGCGTGGCCTGCTGCGCGAGATGATGGTGTTGAGCCTGGCCTGTGGCGGCGTGTTCGCCCTGTTCGCCATGCATGCCTTCGTGGTGCAGTTCGGCCAGCAGGTCTCGCGCCTGTGGATCGGCACCTGGTTCGTCACCAGCCTGGGAACGCTGCTGCTGTCGCGCACGCTGGTACGTGGCGTGCTCAACCGGCTGCGCTCGGAAGGCGTGGACGTGCAGCGCGTGGTCGTGGTTGGCCTGCGCCATCCGGTGGTGAAGATCCACAACTACCTGAGCCGCAATCCCTGGGTGGGCATGCAGGTGGTGGGCTACTTCAGCAGCGACTACGACCTGTCCGTGGCCGACCATCCGCAGAAGCTGCAGTGCCTGGGCGAGGGCACCGCCGACGCGCTGATCGACTACCTCGACGACCACCAGGTCGAGCAGGTGTGGATCTCGCTGCCGCTGGGCGAGCGCGACCACATCAAGCAGCTGCTGCAGCGCATGGACCGCTATCCGATCCAGGTCAGGCTCATCCCGGACCTGTTCGACTTCGGCATGCTCAACCAGTCCGGCGACCAGATCGGCAACGTGCCGGTGATCAACCTGCGCCAGGGCGGCGTGGACCGCAACACCTACTTCGTGGTCGCCAAGGCGCTGCAGGACAAGCTGGTGGCGCTGGCAGCGCTGGCCGTGCTGTGGCCGCTGATGCTGGCGATCGCGGTGGGCGTGAAGCTGAGCTCGCCGGGCCCGGTGTTCTTCCGCCAGCGCCGCCATGGCCTGGGCGGGCGCGAGTTCTACATGTACAAGTTCCGCTCCATGCGTGTGCAGCAGGAGCCCAGCGACGTGGTGGTGCAGGCCACGCGCGGCGACAGCCGGGTGACCCGCTTCGGCGCGTTCCTGCGCCGCACCAGCCTGGACGAGCTGCCGCAGCTGTTCAACGTGCTCGGCGGCAGCATGTCGGTGGTGGGGCCGCGTCCGCACGCGGCGCAGCACAACACCCACTACGAGAAGCTGATCCACCATTACATGCAGCGGCACTACGTCAAGCCGGGCATTACCGGCTGGGCGCAGGTCAACGGCTTCCGCGGCGAGACGCCGGAACTGCGCACGATGAAGAAGCGCATCCAGTACGACCTGGACTACATCCGCCGCTGGTCGTTGTGGCTGGACACGCGGATCATCGTGCTGACCGCGTTCAAGGTGCTTGGGCAGAAGACCGCCTACTGATGCGCCCGATGCGTCTTCTTCCCGCCGACCGTGAACAGCGCCGGCGTCGCTTCCGCGTCGCCGTCGTTCCCGTCCTGCCTGCGCCGAACGGCGTGGCGCGCGACACGTTGCTGCCGCACGTGACGGCAGCGCATCGCCGCGTTGGCGTGCAACGCGGCGCCGCCGCAGCGAGGTGCGCATGCTGAGCGTGCCGGACATGCCGCTGCGCGAGCAGCGCCGCAACCTGCTGATCGAACTGGTGCTGCTGTTCGCGGTCGGCTACAACTTCGTGCTGGCGGTGATCAACGCAAAAGTGTTCCGGGTCAGCCCGGCGATGACCTATGCGGTGGAGCTGGCGGTGTACGCCGCCTGCTTCCTGCTCGGCCTGCGCGCGCTGGACCGCAAGCGCATGGCGATGGTGTTCACCGGCATCGCGCTGCTGGCGCTGCTGATGCTGGTGCGGCTGTTCATGGCGTGGACGCTGGATCCGAAGTTCTTCCGCGATGCGCTGATTCCGTTCGCCTTCCTGCTGCTGGGCGCGGCCTACACCGGCTCGCTGCCGCGCATGTTCGTGCGCATGGCGCTGCTGGTCTCGCTGGTGGCGGTGTTCGAACTGGCGCTGCCCAAGGTCTACGGCGACGTGGTCAACCCCAAGAGCTATTTCGTCAACGCGCGCGGCGCCAGCGCGTCGAGCTTCTGGAACCAGGACAGCAACCTGTTCGTCAGTGCGACACGCCCGGGGGCGCGCAACTTCCTCCCGTCCTCGAACTTGCCGCGCGCCTCCTCGGTGTTCATCGAGCCGGTGACGATGGGCAACTTCATCATCTTCTTCACCGCGATCCTGCTGACGTTCTGGCGCTGGATGCGGCCGATCGCGATCGTTGCCTCGGTGGCGATGATCGGCTTCCTGATCGTGGCCTCGGACGGGCGCCTGGCCGCCGGTACCTGCGTGATGATGGCGCTGCTGAGTCCGTTGCTGCTGCGCATGGACCAGCGCCTGGGCTTCTTGATCTTCTTCGCGGTGATGGGCGGAGCGTGGCTGCTGGTGTGGGCCTCCGGCATCCAGAGCTATGAGGACACCACGCTGGGGCGGGTGTTCTTCACCGTCGATTCGATCCGCAGGATGAGCGCCGATGCGTGGATGGGGCTGGACGTGGACCAGCCGTACCGCTACTTCGACAGCGGCATCGCCTACTTCATCTCCTCGCAGTCGGTGCTGCTAGTGCTGGCGTTCCTGCTGGCGTACTCGTTCGCGATGCTGATGCGCACCATCGAAGGGCAGTTGTTCAAGAACCTGCTGATCTTCGCCTTCTCGCTGAGCCTGCTGGTCTCCAACGGCTATTTCTCGATCAAGACCGCGGCGCTGTGGTGGTTCGTGTGCGGGTGCCTGTGGCAGATGGCGCCGCGCCTGCGCGATGCGTCCGCGCTGCCTGCGGGGCCGGGCCCGGTCTCGCGGATTCCGGCGGTGCCGGCATGAGTGCGCCCGCCACGGCCGTCTCCGCATCCGTGCCCGCGCAGGGCCGCACCGCGCGAGCGAGCGCGGTGCGCGACATGCGCATCGATGCGGCCAAGGCGATCGCGATCCTGCTGGTGGTGTTCGGGCATGCCAAGGGCATTCCGCACGCCTACGTGATCCTGGCCTACAGCTTCCACGTGCCGATGTTCTTCCTGTTGTCGGGCTGGGTCGGCGAGGCCTTCGGCAACCGCCCGCTGACCCTGGCCACGGTCGGCAAGCTGGCGCGCAGCCTGTTGCTGCCGTACGTGGCGTTCTTCTTCGTCGCCTACGCGTACTGGATGCTGACCCGGCATATCGGCAGCAAGGCGCAACTGTGGGGCGACCGGCCGTGGTGGGAGCCGCTGCTGGGCCTGGCCAGCGGCATCGGGCCCAAGCTCTACGTGATGCCTGCGCTGTGGTTCCTGCCGGCGCTGTTCGTGACCACGCTGGCCTATCTGGCGCTGCGCCGGACGCTGTCGTTGCCGGTGCTGGCCGGGCTTTCGTTGCCGCTGGCCTGGGGCTGGGCGTGCTGGTTCCCGGGGCAGGACATGCGCCTGCCGTTCTCGCTGGACGTGCTGCCGGTGGCGTTGTGCTTCTTCGCGATCGGCGCGCTCGCCGCGACGCGGGCGCAGTGGTGGCCTGCACGGCCGGCCGGCAATGCGCTGGCGGCGGTGCTGCTGGGCGCGGCCTGGTTCGCGATCGCCTGGCACAACGGCCGCGTGGACGTGAACATGCTCAAGTTCGGCGATTCCCCGCTGGGGTTCCTCGCCGCCAGCCTGCTCGGCAGCGCCATGGCCTTGTGCGTCGCCGGGCTGGTGCGGCACTGGGGCTGGCTGCAGTGGATCGGGCGCAACACCCTGCTGATCCTGTGCACGCACACCTTGCTGTTCTCGGTGATGGCCGGCGTCGCCGCCCGCACCGGCCTGGTCCGCGGCGATGCCTGGGGACCGGCCTGGGCGGTGTCGGTGAGTGTGCTGGCGGTACTGGCCAGCGTGCCGATCCGCGCGGTGCTGGTGCGGGTCGCGCCGTGGATGATCGGCGTGCGCCGCAGTGCGGTCGCGGGAGCGACGGCATGACGGCGGCGCTGCGGGCCGCGCACGGGCGCGATGGAGGCCGGGCATGAAGGTGGTGCATGTGGTGCGCCAGTTCCATCCGTCGGTGGGCGGCATGGAGGAGGTGGTGCTGAACATCGCGCGCCGCCATCTGCAGCAGGGCCGCGACCAGGTCGAGGTGGTGAGCCTGGACCGGGTGTTCACCGATCCGCAGCAGCGCCTGGCACCGCGCGACAGCCACCAGGGCGTGCCGATCGTGCGCTTGCCGTACCGCGGCTCCTCGCGCTATCCGCTGGCGCCGTCGGTGCTGGCGGCGGTGCGCGGCGCCGATCTGCTGCACGTGCACGGCATCGACTTCTTCTACGACTTCCTGGCCCTGACCCGGCCGCTGCACCGTGTGCCGATGATCGTGTCCACCCATGGCGGTTTCTTCCATACCACCTATGCCTCGCGCCTGAAGATGCTCTGGTTCAAGACCCTCACCCGCGCCTCGGCACTCGCCTACGCGCGGGTGGTGGCGACCAGCGAGAACGACGGCCAACTGTTCTCGCAGGTGGTCGCGCCGCAGCGGCTGCGGGTGATCGAGAACGGTGTGGACGTGGACAAGTTCGCCGGGCAGGGCAGTGCTGCGCCGGGGCGCACGCTGATCTACTTCGGGCGCTGGTCGGTCAACAAGGGCCTGCTGGAGACGTTGGACCTTTTGCGCGCGCTGACCGCGCAGGATCCGGCCTGGCAGCTGATCGTGGCCGGGCGCGAATACGACTTCAGCGTGGCCGACCTGCAGCAGGCGATCGCCGAGCGCGGCCTGCAGCAGCGGGTGCGCCTGCAGGTGGCGCCGACCCAGGCGCAACTGGCGCAGCTGCTCGGCAGCGCGCAGTACTTCGTGTGCCTGTCGCGGCACGAGGGCTTCGGTCTGGCCGCGGTGGAAGCGATGAGCGCGGGGCTGCTGCCGATCCTCAGCGACATCCCGCCGTTCGCGCGCCTGCACCGCGAGTCGGGGCAGGGCGTGCTGGTCGACCCGGCCGATGCGCAGGCGGCCGCGGCCACGGTGCGTGCCTTCGCCGCCGGCACCGATGCGGACTTTGCCGCGCAGCGCGCAGCGGCGATGGCCTACGCGCATCGCTACGACTGGGACCGCGTGGTCGGCGCCTACCTGGACGAATACCGCCTGGCGCTGGGCGGCGCGGAGGGCGGCCGATGAGCGGCGAACGCCAGCGCCACGGCACGTCGCAGCAGGCCGCGCCGGCAGTCACCGTGCTGCTGTCCACCGAGCGCCCGACCGCGACCACCAATCCCTATCTGACCCAGCTCTACGCGGCGCTGCCGCCGCAGGTGCAGCTGCGCTTCTTCTCCATGCGCGCGGCACTGCTGTCGCGCTACGACGTGCTGCACCTGCACTGGCCGGAGTACCTGCTGCGGCATCGCACGGCGCTCGGCACCCTCGCCAAGCAGCTCTGTGTCGCCGTGCTGCTGCTGCGCCTGCGCCTGGCCGGCGTGCCGCTGGTGCGCACCCTGCACAACGTGGCGCCGCACGAGGACAAGGGCTGGCGCGAACGCCTGTTGCTGCGCTGGATCGACCGCCAGACCGCGCGCTGGATCCGCATCAACGCGACCACGCCCGCACGCGCGCCGGCCACCGACACCATCCTGCACGGCCATTACCGCGACTGGTACGCGCCGCTGCCGCAACCGCCGCGCGTCCCCGGGCGCCTGCTGCATTTCGGGCTGCTGCGCCCGTACAAGGGCGTGGAGACGCTGATCGCGACGTTCGGCGCGCTGCCCGATCCGCAACTCAGCCTGCGCATCGCCGGCAATCCGATCGATGCGCAGATCCGCGGCGTGGTTGAGCGCGCCTGCGCCGAGGATCCGCGGATCAGCGCGCGCCTGCAGTACGTGGAGGACGCGGTGCTGGCGCAGGAGATCGGCGAGGCCGAACTGGTGGTGCTGCCGTACCGGCAGATGCACAACTCCGGCACCCTGCTGCTGGCGCTGTCGCTGGCGCGCCCGGTTCTGGCGCCGTGGAGCGAGGCCAATGCGGCCATCGCCGACGAGGTCGGTGCGCAGTGGGTGCAGCTGTACTGGGGCGAGCTGGATGCGGCGCAACTGGCGCAGGCCCTGGCGCAGGCGCAGCAGTTGCCGGCCGACGCCGTGCCGGACCTGTCGCGGCGCGACTGGAACGGCATCGGCCTGCAGCACTACCGCAGCTACCTGCAGGCGCTGACCGCGCGCCGCGGGGAGGGCGCATGAGCAGCGCCGAGACTCCGCGGCCGGCGGCGCCGCAACCCGGGCTGGGCGCGCGCGCGGCCGGCGGTGCGGCGGTGACTATGGCCGGGCAACTGGCCAAGATGGTGGTGCAGTTCGGCGGCATCATTCTGCTGGCGCGGCTGCTGACGCCCTACGACTACGGCCTGATGGCGATGGTGACGGCGATCGTCGGCATGGCCGAGATCCTGCGCGACTTCGGCCTGTCCTCCGCCGCGATCCAGGCCAAGCACGTCAGCCGCGAACAGCGCGACAACCTGTTCTGGATCAACAGCGGCATCGGCCTGGCGTTGGCGATCGTGGTGTTCCTGTCCTCGTCGTGGATCGCGCACTTCTACCGCGAGCCGGCCTTGCTCGGCATTTCGAAGGCGCTGGCGGTGACCTTCCTGTTCAACGGCATGACCACGCAATACCGCGCGCACCTGAGCCGCGCGCTGCGCTTCGGTCAGGTCTCGCTGAGCGATGTCGGCGCGCAGGTGCTGGGCCTGCTGGCCGGTGTCGGCGTGGCCCTGGCCGGCTACGGCTACTGGGCGCTGGTCTGGCAGCAGGTGGTGCAGGCGCTGGTCAATTTGCTGATCGCCGGCGCCTGCGCGCGCTGGCTGCCACGCGGCTATCGGCGCGACGCACCGATGCGCACCTTCCTGAGCTTCGGCTGGAACCTGATGGCGGCGCAGTTGCTCGGCTATGCCAGCCGCAACGTCGGCCAGGTGATCATCGGCCACCGCATCGGCGCCGAGGCGCTGGGCCTGTACAACCGCGCGTTCCAGCTGCTGATGATGCCGCTGAACCAGATCAACGCACCGGCCACCTCGGTGGCGCTGCCGGTGCTGTCGCAGCTGCAGGACGATCCGCCGCGCTTCGGCAACTTCCTGCTGCGCGGGCAGACGGTGATGGTGCACCTGATCGTCGCGCTGTTCTCCTTCGCCTGCGCGCTGGCGATGCCGTTGATCGTGCTGGTGCTCGGCGAACAGTGGCGGCCGGCGGTGCCGCTGTTCCAGGTACTGACGCTCGGCGGCATCTTCCAGACCGCCTCCTACGCCACGTACTGGGTGTTCCTGGCGCTGGGCCTGATGCGCCAGCAGCTGGTGTACTCGGTGGTGGGGCGGGTGATGCTGATCGCCTGCATCTTCGCCGGCTCGCTGTGGGGCGTGATGGGCGTGACCGTGGGCTACACGCTGGGCTTGCTGGTGATGTGGCCGCTGTCGGTGATCTGGATCGCGCGCATCGCGCCGCAGATCCCGGCCTGGGAGTTGTTCAACAACGCCCTGCGCGCGGTGCTCGGCTACGGCGTCTGCGGCGTTGCCGCGTACTTTGCCGCACAGCAGTGGGGCGGCGCGTCGTTGTGGCTGCAACTGATCGTCGGCGCGGTGGCGATGGCGCTGCGCTGCCTGCTCGTGTTCGCGCTGTGGCCGGCGTTCCGCCGCGACGTGCTGGCGATCCTGCAGATGCGCACGCTGCTGCGCCAGGCGCGGGGACCGCGATGAACGCCGGACTGCCGCGTCTTTCTTTCCCTTCCATCCGCCTAGGAGCGAGCGCATGAGCGATTCTTCCGCAGCGGCGCTGCCCACGTCAGCGCCGAGCGCAGCGGTCACCGGCCGGCCGCCGTGCTACCTGGTGCTGTCGGCGCACGACTACCGCACGCCGCGCCGCGCCAACATCCACTTCATTGCCGACGAGCTGGCCAAGCGCGGCCCCACGCGCTTCTTCTCGCTGCGCTACAGCCTGCTGTCGCGGCTCAAGGGCGACCTGCGCCTGCCGCTGGACGCCACCGCCAACCAGGTGGTTCGCCACAACGGCGTGGACTGCTATCTGTGGCGCGCGCTGCTGCATCCGTTCAACACCCGGCGGCGCTGGCTGCGGCCGCTGGAAGACCTGATGTTCAAGCTGTACGCGGCGCGCGCGCCGGCCACGCTGATCCGCTGGATGCGCGAGGCCGACGTGATCGTGTTCGAGAGCGGCATCGCGGTGGCCTTCATCGCGCTGGCGGCGCGGATCAACCCGACCGCACGCAAGGTGTACCGGGCCTCCGACGGCTTGAGCACGATCAACGTCGCCGACTACATCGAGCGCGAGTTCGACCGCGTGGCGCCGAGCCTGGACGTGATCGCGCTGGTGTCGCCGGCGATGGCCGAGGAGGTCGCCAGCCGTCACAACGTGTACCACGTCGGCCACGGCGTGGACCACGACCTGCACACGTTGGGCGACCCGTCGCCGTACGGCGAGGGCATCCACGCGGTGGCGGTAGGGTCGATGCTGTTCGATCCTGCGTTCTTCGTCGCTGCCAGCCGCGCCTTCCCGCAGGTCACCTTCCACGTGATCGGCTCGGGCATGGGGCGTGCGCCGGGCTATGGCGACAACGTGGTGGTGTACGGCGAGATGAAGCACGCCGAGACCATCCGCTACATCAAGCACGCCCGCTTCGGCATCGCCCCGTACGCGTCCGAGCAGGTGCCGGCGTATCTGGCCGACAGTTCGATGAAGCTGCTGCAGTACGACTTCTTCGGCCTGCCGGCCGTCTGCCCCAATGCCGTGGTCGGCCGCTATCCGTCGCGCTTCGGTTACACGCCCGGCGACGAGGCGTCGATCGTCACGGCGATCGGGCAGGCGCTGCAGGCGCCGCACGTGCGCCATCGGCAGTGCCTGAGCTGGTCCGACACCACCGACCGGGTGCTGGACCCGGCCGCCTACCCGGAGACCCGTCTGTTCGCCGACGGCGTGGCCTGAGTCCACGCCCCGGCTTGTCCGCCGTACACCCCGCGCAACCAAGGAGGACCGATGTCCGCATTGCAAAAATGGATCGATTACGAAGAGCGCCGGGCGCTGTTCTGGTGGAAGCCGAAGAACGGCGAGATCAACGTCGGCGATCACCTGTCCAAGATCATCGTCTCCAACGTGCTCGGCCAGCGCGACCGCACCTTGCTGGACAAGCGCGACAAGCGCACGCGGCTGATCGCGATCGGGTCGGTGCTGCATTTCGCCCGCGATGGCGACACCGTGTGGGGCAGCGGCGTCAACGGCAAGATTCCCGCCGACCGCCATACCTTCCGCCAGCTCGACGTGCGTGCGGTGCGCGGCCCCAAGACCCGCGCGTTCCTGCGCGAGCGCGGCCTGCAGGTGCCGGAGGTCTACGGTGACCCGGGTCTGCTGATGCCGTTGTTCTTCCCGCGCGAGGCGCTGTTGGCGCCATCGGCGCGGCAGCCGTTCCTGGTGGTGCCGCACTTCAACGAACCGTTGGACAAGTATGCGCAGTACAAGGACCACCTGGTGCTGCCGAACCGCCAGCCGGCCGCCTTCGTGCGGCAATTGCTCGGCGCCGACCTGGTCGTGTCCAGTTCCCTGCACGGACTGATCCTGGCCGAGGCCTACGGCGTGCCGTCGGTGTACCTGGACTGGGGCAACGGCGAGGACCGCTTCAAGTACGACGACTACTACGCCGGCACCGGCCGCGGCCGCTGGCATGCCGGGCACACGGTGGAGGAATGCGTGGCGCTGGGCGGCAACACCGTGTTCGACCTGGCCGCGGTGCAACGCGGCCTGCTGGAGAGCTTTCCGCATGACCTCTGGTGAGCGCGCGACCGGCGAGGTGCTGGCGCTGGGCGGTTATCCGATCCTGCGCAGCACCGAGACCGAGTTCGTTGCCGCGTTGTTGCAGGCGTTGGCGCGCGGCGAGCGCCGCCAGGTGTTCTTCGCCAACACCAATTTCGTGGTGCAGTGCCAGGCCTTGCGCGAACGCCTGGCCGCGGCGGACGTGTGCATCGTCAACGACGGCATCGGCATGGACCTGGGCGCGCTGCTGGTGCACGGCCGCCGCTTCGCCGGCAACCTCAACGGCACCGATCTGATTCCGGCGCTGTGCCGGCAGAGTCCGCGTCCGCTGCGCTTCTTCCTGCTCGGCGGCCGGCCCGGCGTAGCCGACGCCGCGGCGCAGACCTTGCGGCAGTCGCTGGGGCAGCAGGTGGTCGGTATCTGCGACGGCTATGCCGAGTTTGCCGCGGCCGGCGACGGGCTGGCCGCGCGCATCAACGCCAGTGGCGCCGACGTGCTCCTGGTGGCGTTCGGCAATCCGCTGCAGGAGCGCTGGCTGCTGCAGCAGGCGGGGCAACTGCAGGTGCCGCTGGCGTTCGGTGTGGGCGCGCTGCTGGACTTCCTGTCCGGCACCGCGCGGCGTGCCCCTGCCTGGGTGCGCCGGCTGCGCCTGGAATGGATCTACCGCCTGCTGCGCGAGCCGCGGCGCCTGCTCAAGCGGTACAGCTGGGATTTGCTGGTGTTCTTCGCGCTGTGCCTGCGGCATGGCAGGCGGCTGGGCGCCACGCCGCCTGCACGGGACTCGCTGCGCCCCTCGTGACGTCGAGCGGCCGCCGCCGCGGAAATGGCGCGGCCTGACATCCGCATGGCCACGCGCCGGATTAGACTGGACGCATGTCCAGCGCCGCCGCTTTCCGAATCGCCGCCTTGGTGCGCGACCTGTCGCTGCTGCCGCACCCGGAAGGCGGGCGCTACGCGCGCGTGCATACCTCGGCCTTGACCGTGCAGCACGAGCAGACGCTGCGCCCGGCCTGTACCGCCATCCGCTTCCTGCTGGCGCAGGGCGAAGTCAGCAATTGGCACCGCATCGATGCCGACGAGACCTGGCAATGGGAAGAGGGCGGGGCACTGGAACTGCTGGGCTTCGATCCGCAGCATGGCCTGCAGCGCTACCGCCTGGATGCCAGCGAGCGCGGTGGCATGCCGTCGGTAGTGATCGCGGCCGGCACCTGGCAGGCTGCGCGTCCGCTGGCCGACTACTGCCTGGTGCGCTGCGTGGTGGCGCCGGGGTTCCTGTGGGAGCGCTTCGAACTGCTGGCGGACACCGATCCGCTGGCCACGCACCTGCCGAAGCTGGCGGACTGATGCCGGGTTGGCGCGGGGTGCGCGCGGCGACCGCGCCGGGGACCGTGGCGCGCAGGCTCGGCTCGGCGTTGTGCCTGGCGGCGGCGTTGCTGGCGGCGGGCGTGCCCGCCGTGCAGGCGCAGACCGCGATGCCGGCCGCACCAGCTCATCCGCCGGTGGTCGACCTGGAGGCGGTGCTGGTGAGCGGGCGCCAGCCCGGCCCGGGGCTGTGGCAGGTCCGCCGCGGCGATCACGTGCTGTGGATCCTCGGCACGGTGTCGCCGCTGCCCAAGCGCATGCAGTGGGAGTCGGGCGAAGTGGAGCGGGTGATCGCCCAATCGCAACAGGTGATCGCGGCGCCGACCCTCACCCTGGATTCGGGCCTGGGCATGTTCCGCAGCCTGATGCTGCTGCCGTCCTTGCTCAAGGCGCGGCGCAATCCCGACGACCGCACCCTGCAGCAGGTGCTGCCGCCGGAGCTGTATGCGCGTTGGCTGCCGCTGAAGGCGCGCTACCTGGGCCGCGACGGCAGCGTGGAACGCTGGCGGCCGGTGTTCGCGGCGCAGGAGCTGTACGAAGCGGCGATGCGCACCTCCGGCCTGAGCCTGGGCAGCGTCGTGCAGCCGGTGATCGAGCGTGCCGCCAAGCGCGCCAAGGTGCCGATCGTGCCGGTGGTGGTGGAGGTCAAGGTGCCCGATGCCAAGCGCGCGCTGCAGGAGTTCCGGGCGACCTCGCTCAACGACAGCGCCTGTTTCGCGCGCACCCTGCAGGTCATCGATCGCGACCTGGAGACGATGCGCCAGCGCGCCAATGCCTGGTCCGAAGGCGATCTGGACACGCTGGCCAGGCTGCCCGCCAACGATCAGTACCGGGTCTGCCTGGACGCGGTCGGCGAAGCGGCGATCGCGCGCAAGCTGGGCCTGGGCGATGTACGCCAGCGCGCGCAGGCGGCCTGGTTGCAGGCGGCCGAGCGGGCGCTGGCGCAAAACCGTTCCAGTTTCGCGGCGTTGCCGATGCAGACCCTGCAGGAGCCGGGCGGGCCGCTGGATCGGCTACGCGCCAGCGGCGCCGAGGTGATCGCGCCTTAGGTCACGCGCTGGAGACGCCCGGGCAATCAGAAGCGGCATGAGGCACATCAAGCATCGTGCGCAATGCCGCAAGCAGGCACGGCATGCGCCAACCGCCGTGCCGTTACCCGCAATCGCGGCGGGTCAGCCCGCCGCGGTACGCGGTGCGCTGGTGCTGGTGTCCAGTTGCGGCCAGCGCTTCAGCACCGCGGCGCGGATGCCGGCGGCGTCGATGCCGGCTTCGGCCAGCAGTTGCTCGCGGCTGGCGTGGTGCTGGAACGCATCGGGCAGGCCCAGGTGCAGCACCGGGCGCAGCACGCCTTCGGCGTTGAGCAACTCGGCCACGCCGGAACCGGCGCCACCAGCCACCACGTTGTCCTCGATGGTCACGAAGCCTTCGTGGCTCTGCGCAAGCTCCAGCAGCAGGGCGCGGTCCAGCGGCTTGACGAAGCGCATGTTGACCACGCTCAGGCCCAGCTCGCGGCCGACCTGTTCGGCCGCCGCCAGGGTCGCGCCGAACGCCAGCAGCGCCACCGTGTGGCCCTGCGCGCGCACTTGCGCCTTGCCGATCGGCAGGGGTTCCAGCGTGGTCCCGGGGGCGACCCCGGGGCCGGTGCCGCGCGGGTAGCGCACCGCGGCCGGGCCGGCATGGCGCAGGCCGGTGCTGAGCAGTTGCCGGCACTCGGCTTCGTCGGCCGGCGCCATCACCACCAAGTGCGGCACGCAGCGCAGGAAACTCAGGTCCAGGTTGCCGGCATGGGTGGCGCCATCCGGGCCGACCACACCGCCGCGGTCGATCGCGAACAGCACGTCGAGCTGCTGCACCGCCACGTCGTGCACCAACTGGTCGTAGCCGCGCTGCAGGAAGGTGGAATAGATCGCCACCACGGGCTTGGCGCCGTGCACGGCCATGCCCGCGGCCAGGGTCACCGCGTGCTGCTCGGCGATGGCCACGTCGAAGTAGCGCTGCGGGTATTCCTTGCTGAAGCGCACCAGGCCCGAGCCCTCGCGCATCGCCGGGGTGATCGCCAGCAGCGCCGGCTCGGCCGCGGCCATGTCGCAGATCCAGTCGCCGAACACGTCGGTGTAGGTCGGCGCCTTGGCGCCCGGCTTGGCCACCAGGCCCTTGCTCGGGTCGAACGGGCCCACGGCGTGGTAGCCGATCTGGTCGCCCTCGGCCAGTTCGTAGCCCTTGCCCTTGGTGGTGATGACGTGCAGCAGCTGCGGACCCTTCAGGGTCTTGAGCGTCTTCAGCGCGCCGAGCAGCGCCGGCAGGTCGTGGCCGTCGATCGGGCCGGTGTAGTGGAAGCCCATTTCCTCGAACAGCGTGGACGGCACGAACATGCCCTTCCAGTGCTCTTCCCAGCGCCGCACGAAGCGCGCGGTGGGGTTGCTCTTCTTGTCGCCGAGGATCTTCTTGCCGCCTTCGCGGATGGCGTTGAGGGTCTTGCTGCCGCTCATCCGCCCCAGCATCTTGGTGACCCCGCCGACCGCCTCGGAGATCGACATGCGGTTGTCGTTGAGGATCACCAGCAGGTTCGGTTCCGGGTCCATGCCGCCGGCGTGGTTCAGCGCCTCGTAGGCCATGCCGGCGGTCATCGCGCCGTCGCCGATCACCGCCACCACCTTGCGCTCGTCGCCCATGCGCTGCAGCGCCACCGCCATGCCCAGCGCGGCCGAGATCGAGGTGGAGGAATGGCCGACGCCGAAGGTGTCGTACTCGCTTTCTTCGCGCTTGGGGAACGGCGCCACGCCGTCGGCCTGCTTGACCGTGTGGATGCGGTCGCGGCGCCCGGTGAGGATCTTGTGCGGGTAGGTCTGGTGGCCGACGTCCCACACCAACTGATCGACCGGCGTGTCGTAGAGGTAGTGCAGGGCGACGGTGAGTTCGATCACGCCCAGCCCGGCGCCGAAATGGCCACCGCTCTTGCCGACGCACTCGATCAGAAAGGCGCGCAGTTCCTCAGCGATGGCCGGCAGCTCCGATTCATCGAAGCGACGCAGTTCTTCGGGGACCTGGATGCGCGAGAGGCGCGGATAGCGGGTGGGGTCGATCATCGGAATGGAGGTTCAGCGGACCTGTCATTTTCCTCTCCATTCCGGGCACGCGCAATCAACCCGTTCATCCGCGGGCGCGTGGATGGCCGGTTTCGGCCGGGGTGCGGCAATCCGTCGCAGCGGGCGTGAGGGCGGCGTGAGGCCGCGCGGCTACAACGAGAGCTTGGAGCGCTTCGGCAACTGCGCCTTCAGGAACGACATCTGGTCGGCCAGGATGTTGCGGTTGGACAGGATCAGGTGCTCGATCCAGCTCGGCCGGTACGGCACCGCCAGCAGCGGCATCGACGCCTGCTGCGGGGTGCGGTTGCCCTTGCGCGAATTGCAGTGGAAGCAGGCGGTGACCACGTTCTCCCAGATGTCGCGGCCGCCCTTGGACACCGGCAGCACATGGTCGCGGGTCAGTTGCGGGCGGCTGAACTGCTGGCCGCAGTACAGGCACAGCTGCGCGTCGCGGGCGAACAGCGCGGTGTTGGTCAGGGTCGGGGTGGGGTCGAGCGCACGCGCATGCGCGTGGCCGCGCGCGGCGATGATCGGATGCAGCTCCAGCACGCTGCGCTCGCCGCTGGCGCGGCAGATGCCGCCGTGGATGTGCAGGCACGGCTCGCCCAGGGTCCAGGCCACCGCGCCGCGTGCGTACAGGCAGGCGGCGTCCTGCCAGTTGATCCAGTCCAGTACGCGGCCATGCGCGTCCAGCGACAGCAGCCGGACCGAAGGCAGGTGGGAAGGGGACGCCGCAGGCGACGGGACCGCGGCCGAGGCGCCGCAGGCCCCGGTATCGATCAGACCAAGCGTTGTTGTGTCTGTCTCCATCGGGAAGACAGCTTATACCCGATTGGTGACGGTTTGTGTATCGGCCGCGGCGGGCCGTGCAACCCCGGCACGGCGTCCATGCCGGGGCTGCGTCCGGACCTGGATGTGCGACTCAGAACTGCGCGTCGGCCAGCGTCATCAGCGGTGCGGCGCCGCTGTCGATGGCCGCGGCGTGGGTCAGCGTGCGCGGCAGCAGGCGGGCGTAGTAGAAGCGCGCGGTCTCGCGCTTGGACTGCTTGAACGCCTCGCCATGCGCCGAGGCCTCGGCCGCGGCGACGCTGCGCGCCCACCAGTAGGCAAGCACCACGTAGCCGGAATAGAACACGTAGTCGTAGCTGGCCGCGCCCAGTTCCTCGGGATTGCCGGCGGCGCGCTGCAGGATGCGCTTGGTCAGCGCCGCCCACTCGGCGGCCTTCTCGCGCAGCGGCGCGACGAATTCGGCCACCGCCGGGTTGTCGGCGTGCTCGGCCAGGAAGGCCTCGATCTGCGCCAGGAACAGCTTCAGCCCCGCGCCCTGGCTGGACGCGGTCTTGCGACCGATCAGGTCCAGCGCCTGGATGCCGGTGGTGCCTTCGTACAGGGTGGTGATGCGCGCGTCGCGCGCCAGTTGCTCCATGCCGTGTTCGTGGATGTAGCCGTGGCCGCCGAAGCACTGCAGCGCGTGATAGGTGTTCTCCACCGCCCACTCGGTCTGGCAGGCCTTGGAGATCGGGGTGAGGAAGCTGACCAGCACGTCGGCCTGCTCGCGCTCGGCCGGGTCCTGCGCGCTGTGCGCGATGTCGATCAGGGTGGCGGCATGCAGCGCCAGCAGGCGGCTGCCTTCGGTCAGCGCCTTCACCGTCAGCAGCATGCGGCGCACGTCCGGGTGCACCAGGATCGGGTCGGCCGGCTTCTCCGGCAGCTTGGCGCCGCTCAGCGAACGTGACTGCAGGCGCTCGCGGGCGTAATGCAGCGCGTTCTGGTAGGCGCGTTCGGACAGGCCGATGCCCTGCAGGCCGACGCCCAGGCGCGCGGTGTTCATCATGGTGAACATGGCCTGCAGGCCCTTGTGCGGTTGCCCGACCAGGTAGCCCTCGGCGCCGTCGAAGTTCATCACGCAGGTGGCCGAGCCGTGGATGCCCATCTTGTGCTCTAGCGAGCCGCAGCGCAGCGCGTTGCGCTCGCCGACGCTGCCGTCGCGGGCGACCTTGAACTTCGGCACCACCAGCAGCGAGATACCCTTGGCGCCGGCCGGCGCGTCCGGCAGCCGCGCCAGCACCAGGTGCACGATGTTGTCGGTGAAGTCGTGCTCGCCGGCGGTGATGAAGATCTTGGTGCCGCTGACCGACCAACTGCCGTCGGCGTTGGGCTCGGCGCGGGTCTTGAGCAGGCCCAGGTCGGTGCCGCAGTGCGGCTCGGTCAGGCACATGGTGCCGGTCCAGCGGCCATTCACCAGCGGCTTCAGGAACACCTCCTGCTGCCAGGCCTCGCCGTGCTGCTTGAGCGCCTCGACCGCGCCGTGCGACAGCAGCGGGAAGTTGCCCCAGGCCAGGTTGGCGGCGTTGACCATTTCGTTGAGCGGCACGCCGAGGGTGTGCGGCAGGCCCTGGCCGCCGAACTCGGCGGCGGCGGTCAGCCCGGTCCAGCCGCCCTCGGCGAACTGCCGATAGGCCTCGCGGAAGCCGGGCGCGGTGGTCACCGCGCCGGTGGCCTTGTCCAGGGTGCAGCCGTGCTCGTCGCCGACCCGGTTCAGCGGCGCCAGCACGGTGCCGGTGAAGCGCGCCGCTTCCTCCAGCACCGCGTCGATCAGTTCGGCATTGGCGTCGGCATGGCCGAGGCGGGCGAACAAGGCCTCCACCTGCAGCACGTCGTGCAGCGCGAAGCGGAGATCGGTCAACGGGGCTTGATAGGTGCTCATGCGATCGCTCGTGACGAGGGCCGCGGTGCGGCCGAGGCGCCCAGGATACTATGGCGTATGGAGTATGCGCAGCCGCGCCGAACCCGCCGGTGCGCGGTGCCGTTCAGTCGAGCAGGCCGTGGCGGACCGCGTAGCGCACCAGTTCGGCGGTATTGCGCATGCCCAGCTTGTTGAGCACACGGAAGCGGTGGTTCTCGGCGGTCTTGACGCTGATCTGCAGCACCCGCGCGATTTCCTTGGTGGTGCGGCCCTCCACGATCAGGTGGAACACCTCGCGTTCGCGCGCGGTCAGGCTGCGGTAGGGATCGGGCGGCAGCGCCTGCGGCTGCTGCATCTGCGCCACCAGCGCCTGTGCGGCCTGCGGCGAGAAGTGGCCGCGGCCGGCGTGCAGGTTGCGCACCGCGGCGATCAGGTCGGCGCTGGCGCTGTCCTTGAGCAGATAGCCGGAGGCGCCGGCGCGCACCGCGTGCAGCACGTATTCGTGTTCCTCGTGCATGGTCAGCACCAGGATCCGCGCCAGCGGCACGGTCTCGCACAGCCGCCGGACCACGTCGATGCCGTTGAGCCGCGGCATCGAGATGTCCACGATCGCCACGTCCGGGCTGGTCGCCTCGGCCTTGGCCAGCGCTTCGATGCCGTCGGCGGCCTGCACCACCACCTGGATGCCGTCGATCGCGTCGAGCACGGCGACCAGGCTTTCGCGCACCAGGGTGTGGTCGTCGGCGATGAGGACTCGGATCGGCGCGCTCATGCCGGTGCGCTCCCGTCGCGCCGACAGGCGGGATCTCGCGGCGCGTGCAGCGCCGCGCGGGTGTCGGGGCGGGGCAGGGCGATCACCTTCAATCGGCCTCCAGCGGGACCCGGATCTGCACGCAGCAACCCTCGCCCGGGGACGATTGCAGGCGCAGGCTGCCGCCGCTCAGGCGCAGGCGTTCGCGCAGGCCGCTCAGGCCGCTGCCGCCGGCCACCAGCGCCTGCTGCGGGTCGCAACCGCGGCCGTCGTCGAGCACCTGCAGATGCGCCCAGCCGTCGCGGGCCACCAGCCGCAGCAGCACCGACTGCGCGCCGGCGTGCTTGAGCGCATTGGTCAGCGCTTCCTGCGCGCTGCGGAACAGCAGGGTCTGCAGCGCTTCGTCCAGCGTTGGCAGCGGGCCGATCTCGACACTGACCGGGGTGGCGCCGGCGGCGGACTGGCTGCGGCCCAGCCAGCCCAGCGCGGCTTCCAGTCCCAGGTCGTCGAGGATCGGCGGGCGCAGCAAGCGCGACATCTGCCGGGTGTCTTCCAGCGCCTGCGTGCACAGCTGGATGGCGTCCTCGAGCGGCGCGCGCAACGCGGCGTCGGCCGCGCCGAGCGCCGCGCCCAGTTGCGCCAGCCGGTGCTTGAGCACGGTGAGGTTCTGGCCGACGCCGTCGTGCAGCTCGCGCGCCAGGCGCCGGCGTTCGTCCTCCTGCACCTTGACCACGGCGCGGCCGAGGCGGCGGAACTCGCGTTCGTTCGCTTCCAGCCGCTGCAGCAGCAGGCGGTAGCGTTCGGCGGCGGTCGTGGCGGCGTCGTTCATGGCGTGGTCTGTGCGCGCGCGACAGCGGAACCGTCGGTGGCCTGCGCCGCGGCGCGGCGGGCGCGTTGCGCGGCGGCGTGGTCGCCGAGCGCGTCCAGGCGCTGCGCGGCCTGCGTGTGCAGGGCCGCGGCGAACAGCGGGCTGCCGCGCAGCAGCAGGGTCTGCACCTGCGCATAGCGCGCCGCGACCTGGTCGGCCGCGCCGTAGCGCAGCGCCTGCTGCAGATAGCGCAGGCGCAGCCCGGCATTGCCCAGGCGGGCGACGTCGGTTTCCAGCGCGGCCAGGGCGGGTTCGTCGTGCGCCGCCTGCACCTGCACCTGCAGTTGCAGCAGGCGAGTGCCGCTGGCGCGCGCCAGTGCTTCGGCCTGGCGAAGCGCGGCGGCGGCCGCGGTGTCATCGCCGTCGCGTTCGGCCAGTTGCGCCTGCAGCAGCGCCGCACTCGCGCGCTGTTCGCTGGACACCGAGGCGGGCGCTTGCCGCTGCACCTGCTGCAGCGCCAGCCGCGCCTGCGCCGAGTCACCCAACGCCAGCCACACCTGCGCGCGCAGCAGGGCGATGTCGGTCTGGCCGCGCTGGTCGCGGCTCTGCTGGAACAGCCGTTGCGCCTGGTCCAGTTCGGTCAGCGCCACCGCGCGCTGGCCTTGCCAGAACGCCAGTTCGGCCAGGTTGCGCCGGCTCACCGCCACCTCCTCGAGCATCTGGTGGCGCTCGGCCTCGCGCAGCGCTTGGCTCAGCAGGGTCTGCGCCTGGGTCCAGTGGCCGCGTGCGGTGGCCAGCAGGCCGAGGTTCTGCGCGGTGCGCACGCGGCCGGTGGCGTCGTTGAGGTCGGCATAGGCGCGCGCGGCCTGTTCCCAGAACGCCTGCGCGCTGTCCAGGTCGCCCAGCTGGAAATGCGCGAAGCCGATGTTGTTGAGCGTCTCGGCGACGCCGTGCGCATCGCCGATCGCGCGCCATGCGGTCAGCGCGCCGCGGAACGCCTGCAGCGCCTGCGGGTAGTCGCCGCGCTCCTCGGCCAGCAGGCCGAGTTCGTTGGCGGCGGCGGCCTGGCCGTCACGGTCGCCGAGTTCGACGTACAGCGCCTGCGCCTGCTGCAGTTTCTGTTCGGCCTCGGCGAAGGCGCCGCCGATGCTCAGCGTGCCGGCCAGGTTGCGCAGGCTGGTGGCGACGCCGCGGCGATTGCCGACCTGGCGGCGCAGTTCCACCGCGCGCAGGTACTGCGCCTGTGCCTGCTGGGCCAGGCCGAGCCGGCCGTAGCCCACGCCCAGTGCGTTCACCGTCTCCGCTTCGCCATAGAGGTCGCGGCCGCGGCGGAACAGCAGTTGCGCGCGCAGCAGGTCGTCGTCCACCGCGGTGGCGGCGTTGCCGCTGAGGATCGCCAGCTTGCCCAGCGCCAGCCACAGCCGCGGGTCGTCGGGATCGCGCTGCGCCAGCGCGCGCAGGCGATCGCGTGCCGCGTCCAGGTGGCCGGCCTGCGCCTGGATGCGCGCGACCTGCAGCTGCACCTCGCTGTCGTCGGGCCGGGCCGTGGCCAACGCCTGCCAGGCGCGGTCGGCAGCGGCGAGATCGTCTTCGGCTTCCAGGCGCAGCGCCGCCAGCAGCGCCAGGGTGCGCGGCCGCGCCGGCGCCGCGGGCGCGCGCGCATCCAGCGCTTCGCGCGCCTTCTGTTCTTCGCCGATGGCTTGCGCCGCGACCACCTCGGCCAGGCGCAACGGTGCGGACTGCGGCGCCTGCGCGCTGGACTCGGCGAACTGCTGCAGTGCCTGCGCGCTGTCGTCGTGCTGCTGCGCTGCCAGGCCGCGCGCATACGCCTGCAGCGCGGCGGGCGGGGGCAGGTCGTCGGGCAGGGTGGCGCCTTCGCCGAGCAGCGCCCTGGACGCGATCGGCAGCCAGGCGGCGTAGGCCGCGGCCGGATCGGCGGCGGTCGGTCCGTCGATGTGTTGCGCCGCGCCGCTGGCAGGGTGCAGCAGCGCCTGCAGGCGCCAGCCGGCGCCCTGGTGTTGCAGGCTCGGCTGCAGCACGCGCTGCGCCGAAGCGAGCCGGCGCAGCGCCGCCACGTCCAGCGGCGCCTGGCCGGTGGGGTCGTACTGGCGCAACGCCTGCCGGGTGCGCGTGTCATCGACCACGGTCAGCGTTTCGCCGAGGCTGCCGCGCAGGCAGGTGCCGAGCGCCAGGCGTTGCTCGGCGCTGCCCGGGTCGCCGGCCAGCGGCAGGACCAGCAGGCGCGGCAGCGGTTGCGCGGCGACCACCGGCGGCGGGGCGCTGGCGCGTTGCGCCTGCCACTGCCAGGCACCGACGCCAAGCAGGGCAACACCGGCGAGCGTCGCGGCAAAGCCCAGGCCGAGCCGGCGCCAGCGCCGCCGATCGCGCGGCAGCTGCCGGCGCTCGATCGCCACGATGACTTCGCCGGCGTGCTGCAAGCGGTCGCGCGGCTGCGGGCGCAACAGCCGCTGCAGCAGCCGCACCAGCCAGCCCGGCACGTCCGCGCGCAGCCGGTCCACCGGCGGCGGCTCGCGCAGCATGCGCTGGGCCAGGGTCTCGGACAGGGTGCCGCCGGCGAACGGCACCTGCCCGGCGAGCATTTCGTAGAGGATCAGGCCCAGCGCGTAGAGGTCGCTGCGCGGGTCGAGCGCGTCGCCGCGCGCCTGTTCCGGCGACAGGTAGGCGGGCGTACCGATGACATTGCCCAGGGTCGCGCCGAGACCGCTGCTGGCCATCGAGCAGGCCACGCCGAAGTCGCTGATCAGCGCATCGCCGCCGCGCTGCAGCAGGATGTTGGCCGGCTTGAGGTCGCGGTGCACGACGCCGCGCGCATGCGCCGCCTGCAGGCCGCGGGCGATGTCGCCGGCGATGCGCAAGGCGGTGTCGACGTCCAGCCGTTCCTCGCGCTGCAGCCGCGCCTCCAGCGACTCGCCGTCCACGTAGTCCATGCTGATCAGCCAGCGCCCGGCGTGTTCGGCCAGATCGTGGATCCGCACCACGTGCGGGCTGGACACCTGCCGCGCCAGCAGCAGTTCCTGGCGGAAGCGGGCGAACGCCTGCGGCCGCTGCGCCAGTTCCGGGCGCAGCAGCTTGACCGCGACGTCGATGCCCAGCGCCTGGTCGTGGGCCAGGTACACCAGGCCCATGCCGCCGATGCCGAGCAGACGCTCGATGCGGAAGCGGCCGGCCAGCACGTCGCCCGGGGTCAGGCTCTCCTGCGCGTACAGGCCGGTGGCAGTGGCCGCGTCGCTCATGCCGGCCCAGCACCCTGTTCCGCCCCGGTGTCGCGCAGCGCCTGGCGTGCGGCGATCCACAGCGCAGCGCGCTCGCAGAAGGCCTCCAGCAACTGCATGTCCAGCGCACCGATGGCGCTGCCGGCGCGGCGGCTGTCCGCATAGATCGCGCCGAGCACGTGGGCGCCGTCGCGCAGCGGCAGGCACAGCAGGGTGCGCAGGCCGGCGGCGCAGACCGAGGCGCGCTCGGCCAGCCACGGCACGCCACCGACGTCGTGGGCCACGGTGGCCTGGCCGTCGCGCAGGGCGCGGTGCAGGGCGCCCTCGCTGCCGGGGAGGCTGTGCTGCAGCGGCAGCGGCCCGGTGCCGTGGCTGGCCGCGATGCGCGGGCCCTGCGGTTCGGCGAGGACCAGCAGGCCACGCTCGGCCTGGGCCAGTTCGACCACCGCGTCGAGGCTGGCGCCGAGCAGATCGTCGAGTCCGCCGACCTGGGCGAGCCCCTGGGTCAGCGCGGTGGCGCGGTCGCAGCGGGCGCGCTGGCGGCGTTCGGCCAGTTCCGCATCGGCCACGCTGAGCGGGGCGAACTCGGCGTAGATGTCGCCGAAGCGCAGCCAGGTCGCCGTGTCCAGGGCGATCGGCGCGGCCACGCGCACCCCGTCGCGGAAACTGCCGTTCTTGCTGCCCAGGTCGTGCAGCTGCCAGTGGCCGTCGGCCTGCGGCTGCAGCCGTGCGTGCCAGCGCGACACCGACGGGTGTTCCAGCGCCAGCGTGTTGTCCGCCGCGCGGCCGATCGCCAGGGTCTGCCCGGTAGCGAGCAGCAGCGTCGGCGCCGGTGCGTCGGGCAGGTAGGCGGTCAGGCGCGCGGGCATCGCGGCGCGTCCTCCGTCGCGCTGCGGGTGACCGGTCCCGCAGCGCTCAAGGCGCGTAGAGACGTTGGTAGTCGATGGAGAAGCGCAGGGTCGCCGCGCCGGCCAGCAGTTCGCCGGCGGGGTTGCCCGTGCTCATGCCGGCGTTCCAGGTCTGCGCGATGCCGTGGCCGGCCCGCGCCGATACCTGCTCGCGGAACCCGTCCAGCGCCACCGTGGCGGCAGTGTAGTCGGCGTTGGCCAGGGCACTCTGCACGCTGTTCAGCATGCTCGCCAGCGGCGCCGCCTCATTGGCGGGCAACTGCGCCACCAGCGCCTGCAGTCGGCTCAGCTTGGCGGTCACCACGGTGGCGGTCGGGCGCAGGTCGTGGAGCACGATGAACTGCGAGAAGCCGCCGGTGGTGCCGCGTGCGCGGACGCTGCCAGGGGCGATCTCGTCGGTGATGTCGCGGAAATCGCCGCCTTCCGGAGCCTTGAACAGGCGCAGGGTGCTGTCGGCGGTGTAGGCCAGGGCATGCGTATGCAGTTCCACATGCACCACCCGCCGGAACGTCAGGCCGCCGCTCGGCGGCGGCGTCACCGTGATCAGCAGCGGCAACTGCGATGGCACCTGGCTGGCCTGCGTGCTGGGAAGGCGTGGCAGCAGGGCGGCGACCTGGGCCGGGGTCAGCAGTTCTGCGCTCAGGCCCAGGTTGCCCGGGCTGAGGTCGGTGACGTCGTCGAACTCCAGCGTCAGCTCCGCCAGCGGGTGCGGACCGGCACCGATCGCCGCCGTCGCCACATTGCCGCTCACGTCCACCTGCACCGGCAGCGGTTGCGCGGCGAGCCCGCCGGACGCCGCCATGGCGCAGAACAGCAGGCAAACCCTTGCGAACATCGTATGCATCTGAAACCCCCTGTTGCATGTGCCGGCATCGCGCACCGCACCCGCGTTCCGCCCGGCACCACGGCGCGGTAGCTGCCTTCGGCCCGATCATACCGCTCCGTACGGGCGATGCACGCGGCCCTGAGTGTTTCCACCCACGTGCGCTAGGGGCGATCCCGGATAGGCGCCGCCGCGCCGCCGCGTCAGGCTGCATTCACCCGCCCGTCCCGGGCCACCAACCGGAGATTCCAGATGCCCATCCGTCGTCCCGCACTCGCCATCGGCATTTGCGCCGTCCTCGCCAGCGGCGTCTTCGCCGGCGGCAAGGCCGAAGCCGCCGCGCATCTGGACAGCCTGCTGGAGTCCAAGCTGGTCAACACCCCGCTGACCGACGAGCTGCAGATCGTCATCACCTACAAGCAGTCCAAGCCGGTCTCGGCAGCGCAGCTGACCGCCTTGCACGACCTGGGCATCAACCGCGGCGTCATCATGCAGACCCTGCCGATCGCCGGTGCGCTGGCCACGCCGGAAGAGATCCTGGCGCTGGCAGAGCGCGACGACGTCGCCTCGATCTACTACAACGCACCGCTGCGCTACTTCAACCAGGACGCGCGCCAGGCGACCGGCGTCGACCGCGCGCAGAGCAACCCGGGCGACTTCGGCCGCACCGTGCCGTACACCGGCCGCGGCGTCGGCGTGCTGATCAACGACTCCGGCATCGACGCCACCCACCGCGACCTGGCCTACGGCGACCGCGTGGTGCAGAACGTGCTGGCCAACACCAATCTCAACAATCTGAACAAAATGCTGCCGGTCACCTACACCGAAGGCGTGCCCAACACCGACGCCGGCTCCGGCCACGGCACCCACTGCGCCGGTACGGTCGGCGGCAACGGCGCACAATCCGGCGGCAAGTACCGCGGCGTGGCCACCGGCGCCAGCCTGGTCGGCTACGGTTCCAGCGGCGTGCTGCTGGTGCTGGATGCGGTGGGCGGCCTGGACTACGCGGCCTCGCACCAGCACAGCTTCAAGGATCCGATCCGCGTCGTCAGCAACTCCTGGGGCACGTCCGGCAAGTTCGACCCGGCCGACCCGGTCAACGTCGCCACCTACGAGCTGTACAAGCGCGGCATCGTCAGCGTGTTCGCCGCCGGCAACGACGGTCCCAAGGAAGACACCCACAACCCGTACGCGCAGGCACCGTGGGTGATCTCGGTCGCCGCCGGCAACGTCGACGGCACGCTGGCCGACTTCTCCTCGCGCGGCAAGGCCGGCGAGCGCGATACCTTCACTACCGCCGACGGCAAGAGCTGGACCCACATCAACGAGCCCAGCATCACCGCGCCGGGCGTGGACATCATCTCCACCCGCGCCTCCACCGGCCTGTTGCCGCCGCTGGCGGCGCAGAAGGACGAAAAGCTGATCGCGCCGGCGCAACTGCCGTTCTACACCACCATGAGCGGCACCTCGATGGCCACGCCGCATGTGGCGGGTGTGGTGGCGCTGGTGCTGGAGGCCAATCCGAACCTGACCCCGGACCAGGTCAAGGACCTGATCGAGCGCACCGCCACGCCGATGGCCGGACGCGCGTCCTGGGAAGTGGGCGCCGGCTACCTCAACGCCTACTCGGCGCTGCGCGCTGCCAGCAAGTAGTCCCCGTCTCGGGCGGACCTCGACGTCCGCCCGAGAGGCCGTAGGCGTCGCCGGCCGTGGTGCCGGTGCCTGCGGTGCAGTCAGCCTGTCTTCGCGGTTGCCTTCGATCACCCTGTCGCCGTTCGACAGTGGGATCGGCAGCCTCCGCGATCCCCCCGTGCCGGGACGTGCGGGGTTCCACCGCTCCCGGAATGGCGTCCGGGAATCGGAAGGGCCCCGCACGTCCCGCACTCGTTTCGGCGCATGGTGCGCCGAATGCATCGGACCGGCACGCCGTTGCCGGATCCGGTCCTTCTCGCATGGCGCTCTTCGCTGCCTGAAACCCGCCTTGTCGTCGCTGCGGACGCGTTGTTCGTAGGACGGCAAGGCGTGCCCCTGCCGCGGTTGGCCGCATACGACGCCGGATATCGTGAACGACGACGTGTGCCGCATCGAAGGATCTCGTCGCTGCCGGCCCTTGGCGGTTTGCGCCAGCGAGGGCTGGGCGAACAGGGAATGCCACGGCAGGCCTTGCCGTCGCCGAGATGGCGGTGTCATCGGTGCGATGCGTCTGCGGCGCCATCGCGTGGTGGCCGTGCGCCAAGCGGTGTGCGGACCGAGGCGGAGCACGTGCAGGCATGCGCCTCGCGCCGAGGCAGCGTGCGACGCGTGCTGGCCGTCGTGCGCCAGCGTTTCGGTCTCGGACATGGAAGCTGCCTGCGCGCGCCGCTATGTCCCCAGGCCGCTCCCATTCCCTGGTCTCTGGACGCGTCCGGCTGAGTGTTTCCACCTGGCCGGCCTGGGTGCGATGCCGGATTGGCTGCGCATCGGCGTGGCCGGCACGCTGCGGCTACCGCCCGTTCCGGGCTTTCGACGATCCGGAGATCCGCATGTCCATTCGCCGTCCCGTCCTTGCCATCGGTATCTGCGCCGTCCTTGCCGGGGGCACGTTCGCCGGCGGCGACGCCCTGGCCGCCGCGCATCTCGACCAACTGCTGGAGGCCAAGCTCGCCGCGGCACCGGCGGGCGACGCACTGCAGATCGTGATCACCTACGACCAGTCCGGGCCGGTCTCCGCCTCGCAACTCACCGCGCTGCACGCGCTGGGCATCACCCGCGGGATCACCATGCGCACGCTGCCGATCGCCGGCGCGCTGGCCACACCGGCGGAAATCCGGGCGCTGGCGCAGCGCGACGACGTCGCCTCGATCTACTACAACGCGCCGCTGCGCTACTTCAACAAGGAAGCGCGCGCGCTGACCGGCGTGGACCGCGCACAGGGCAATCCCGGCGATTTCGGCCGCGCGCTGCCGTACAGCGGCCGCGGCGTCGGGGTGATGATCAACGACTCCGGCATCGATGCCACCCATCGCGATCTCGCCTACGGCACGCGCGTCGTACAGAACGTGCTGGGCACCACCAACCTGTCCAACGTCGATGCGATGTTGCCGATCACCTATGCCGAAGGCGTGCCCAACACCGACCTCGGTTCCGGCCACGGCACGCATTGCGCGGGCACGGTGGGCGGCACCGGTGCACAGTCCAACGGCGACTATCGCGGCGTGGCGACCGGCGCCAGCCTGGTCGGCTACGGATCCGGCGCGGTGCTGCTGATCCTGGACGCAGTCGGCGGCCTGGACTATGCCGCCACGCACCAGTTCAGCTTCAAGGATCCGATCCGCGTCACCAGCAACTCCTGGGGCTCGTCCGGCAAGTTCGATCCGAAGAATCCGGTCAACGTTGCCACCTACGAACTGTACAAGCGCGGCATCGTCAGTGTGTTCGCCGCCGGCAACGACGGCCCCAACGAAGACACGCACAATCCGTACGCGCAGGCGCCGTGGGTGATCTCGGTGGCTGCCGGCGAGAAGGACGGCACGCTGGCCGACTTCTCCTCGCGCGGCAAGCGTGGCGAGAGCGGCAGCTTCACCATGGCCGACGGCAAGACCTGGACCTATCTGAACGAGCCGACGATCACCGCGCCGGGCGTGGACATCGTCTCCACCCGCGATTCCACCGGCGCGCTGCCGCCGCTGGCCGCGGAGAAGGACAGCAAGCTGATCGCGCCGGCCCAGCTGCCGTTCTACACCACCATGAGCGGCACCTCGATGGCCACCCCGCACGTGGCCGGCATCGTCGCCCTGCTGCTGGAGGCGAACCCGGACCTGACCCCGGACCAGGTCAAGGACCTGCTCGAACGCACCGCCACCAACATTCCCGGGCGCACCTACTGGGAGGCCGGCGCCGGCTACGTGAATGCCTATGCCGCGCTGCTGGAAGCGAGCAAGAAGCGCAGCGGCTTCGGCAAGACGGTCAATGCACTGCAGTCCTTCAACAGCAATGCGTTGGTGATGCCAGGCGGCAGCCAGCCGTTCGAGGTGGTGTTCTCGCCGGTGGGCACACCGCAGACCCAGTCGTTCACCGTCGGCAAGGACGTCGCCTGGGTCAGCGGCAAGGCCACCATCGACGCCAACACCCAGGCGCTGGTGCTGACCGATCCGGATGGTGTCAGTCACGGCTCGCCGGTGGCGGTGCCGCTGCTGGGCAGCACGGTCAGTGTCGGTGCGCCGGGCAAGCCGGGCACCTGGACCATCAGCGCGCGCGGCATCGGATCGATCAGCGGCGTGCCGGTGGCACCCAAGGGTAGCAACGGTGTGGCGGCCCCAGGCACGGTGCGCGGCACCCTGGATTTCCTGCTCAGCGGCGGCTACACCGGCCTCAACGACGTCGCCAGCGGCGATCGCGATCGCGGCGCGGTGGAATACGCGGTCGCCAACCGGCTGGTGGATGGCTACGCCGATGGCTTGTTCCGCCCGCAGAATCCGCTCAAGCGCGCCGAGCTGGCGCGCTACCTGGTGATGGGCGCCGGGGTGCGCCAGGCGTTGCCGGCTACGCCCGGTTTCAGCGGATTGAGCCGCAACGACCCGGCTTATCCGTTCGCCGAGGCGGCGGTGGGCAAGGGCGGGGCGCTGCGCGACCTGCAGCAGAACCAGGCCGCGGTGATGGGGGTGGTCGCCGGCGATTTCCGTCCCAACGATGCCGTCAGCAAGCTGCAGCTGGCCTATTCGCTGGTACAGGCGCTGGGCCTGCAGACGCAGGCGCTGGCTTTCGACGGCACACTGTCGGTCAGCTACAACAACCAGCGCCTGCCGATCGAGGACGTGGCGGCGATCCCGAGCAACCTGCGCGGCTACGTGCAGCTGGCGCTGGATGCCGGCATCCTCAACGCGCGCTTCGCGGTGACCCAGGGGCCGCAGGACCTGTCGCCGACCCTGCATGCCTACTTCGATCCCGGCAGCACGGTGTCGCGCAGCGGCTATGCGGTGATCGCAGGGCGCTTCCTCGGCGTCAATCGGCAGGCCAAGGACTGAGGGCCGCGGTCAACGCAACTAACGCACGCGCGCAGGTGCAAGACCTGCGCCGTGTACCGGTGTCCCGCGGCAGGCGTTCGGTCGGTAACGCGCGCTCGCTGCGACTCCGCCGGAGTTGTCGGTGCGATGTGCAGAAGTGGCTTCCGCCGCGACAGGCATTTTCGGTAATGCGCGTCGCGGCTGAAGCCGCTCCTACACGTGAGCCTTCCTTGGTGACGAAAGGCTCCATGGGCGCGCATCACTCCTGCCGCGGATGCACGCTGACCGTCGCGGTCATGCCGGCCGCGAGCAGGGTGCCCTGCGGCACGCTGGCCGGATCAATGCGGATGCGCACCGGCACACGCTGCGCCAGGCGGATCCAGTTGAAGGTGGGGCTGACGTCGGCCAGCAGCGAGGTGCCGGTCGGGTTGTCGCTGTCGGAAATGCCGCGGGCGATGCCCTCGACCTGGCCGTGCAGCATCAGGCCGCCGCTCATCAGGCGGATATCGGCGCGGTCGCCGACGTGCACCCGCGGCAGCTTGGTTTCCTCGAAGTAGCCGTAGACCCACATCGCATCGTCGCGCACCAGCGCCAGGCGGGCACTACCGGCCTGGGCATAGTCGCCCACGCGCACTTCCAGATTGGTGATGTAGCCGTCGGCGGTGGCACGGACCTGGGTGCGCTGCAGATCCAGTTCGGCCAGGTCGAGCGCGGCCTGCGCCTGTTCCACCGATGCCACCGCCTGCGCCTGCGCCGCGGTGGCCTGGCCGCGCAGCGCCGCGCTGCGGTGCACGTCGGCCTGCGCCGAACGCGCGGTGGCTTCGGCGTCCGAGCGTGCCTCGGCGGAGATCACCGCGGCGGCGCGCGCACGCCGTTCGGCCTGGGCACGGCGCATCTGGAACTCGGCTTCGCTGGCTGCGTGGGTGGCCGCCGCCGCCGACAGGCTGGCGCCGGCCGCACGCGCCTGCGCCTGCGCGACCGCAAGGTTGGCGCGGGCCTTTTCCAACGCCAGTTCGTAGCGCTTGCGGTCCACGCTGAACAACAGGTCGCCACGCTTGACGTGCTGGTTGTCGCGCACCGCCACCGCATCGACCAGGCCGGACACGTCCGGTGCGATGCGCACCACCTCGGCGCGCACGCGGCCATCGCGGGTCCAGGGCGAAAGCATGTAATGGCGCCACAGCGCATGCGCCAACAGGGCGGCGACCAGCACCACGATGGCGGTCAGGGCGAAACGGATCAGGGCAGGGGTCTTCATGGCGGGACTCACGGCAAAAGGAGCAGGCCAAGCGCGGCGAACGCGCCGACGTAGATGGCCAGACGGAACAGGGAGGGGTGCCAGGCATAGCGGTACAGGCCGGCGCGGCCGGCAACCGCGTCCAGCGCCCAGGCCACCAGCAGCAGGGCCAGGCCCAGCACCAGCAGGCCGGGCACGTACACCCCGGCGATTGAGACTTCAGCGGGCAGCAGCATCGTCGGCTCCTGGCGTGGCGGTGGTCGGCGCAGGCGTGTCGGCCAGCGCGGCGAGAACGGAATCGGCGTCGAGCAGCGCGCCGCGCAGCAGCAACAGGTGTTCGCGGGTGGGCTTCCAGCGCAGCGGTGTCGCGCCTTCCACCTGGCTGGCGGCCAGCGCTGCCTCCACCCGCTGCAGGGCGTGGCGGTGCCGTTGCGGGCTGGGGTCGAGATACAGATCAGCCAGCGCCTGTACGGCGTCGTCCACCGCGGTGGCCAAGGCCGGCGACAGCGTGCCTTCGGCGGCGTCGCGGCGCAGCTCGACCAGGGTGCGCCCGGTTTCGTGCACCGACAGCGCCCAGCCGAGCAGGTCGCGCAGTTCGTCGCTGCCCGGCGGGGTGTGCGCGACGATCTGCTGGAACAGGTCGCGGTTGACGCTCTCCAGTTGCAGCGCCAGCCCCGGCAGCGGCGCACGCGCCGCCAGCGTGGTCTGCCGGCGCAACCGCTCGAGCAGGCGCCGGCGCTGCCAGCGCGTGCCGATCACCGGCGGTACGAACACGAACGTCGCGCTGACCGCCAGCGTCCCCAGCAGCAGCGGCACCACGCTGTTGAAGGTGGCCGCGGCGTTGAAGCTGGGCGTCGGCTGTACCGCCAGGATCGAAACGAAGGCCAGGTTGGCGCCGGTGGCGAAGCCGTACAGCGCCGGTTTCGAGGCCAGGTATAGGGTCACCAGCAGGAACGGCAGGGTGCCGGCGACGAACAGGACGTAGCCGTCCATTTGCGGCAGCACCAGCAACTGGCAGATCACGCCCAGCACGATGCCGAACACGAAGCCCTTGAACAGCGAGCGCGCGGCGGCCGGCGCATTGGCGCTGGACGACAGGATCGCGCTCAGCGCTACCGCCTGGAACACCGCGGTGGCGCCGCTGATCCAGCCGGCCTGGATCCACAGCCAGCACATCGCCGCCACCAGCAGCGCGCTGCGCAGCGCGGTCAGCGCCGCCGCGGCGTAGTCGTTGCCGCGCAGGAACACCGCGGTGTCGCCGCGGTCCTGCGGCGTGCGCCACTGCTGCGGCGCGACCAGGGTCGCCTCGGTGGCGACGTAGTCGTGCAGGTCGGCGAAGAAGCGCCGGAGCAGCGAGACGCCAGTGTCGAACGCCTCGTGTTGCGGGACGGCCAGTGGCGCACGCGCCTCGGCCGCCCGTGTCGCCAGCGCATCGCGGCATACGGCCAGCTTGCGCGCCGTCGCCGCGGCACCCTCGCGCCCGCTACGCTCGCTGAGCGCGGCCTTGAGCGGCCGGTACAGGCCGATCAGCGCCTCGGCCACGTCGGCATCGCCGCTGCGCAGCAGCCGGTTGATGTAGTGGTGCAGCGCCTGGAAGCTGGTTGACACCGCCATGAAGCGCTGGTTGAGCAGACGCAGGCGGCCGCTGCGGACCCGCGCCTCCGGATCCTCGAACACCACCGAACTGCGCAGGTCCTCGATGGTCACCGCGTCGCGCACGAAGCGCAGGTGCGCCTGCTCCATCGCCTCCCGTGGCAGCTTGCCGCCGGTGGCGTCGCGGACGAAGTCCAGGAAGCCGTCGGAAGCGCGGCGCACGGTGTCGCGCAGGGTCTGGCGCAGCCGGCTGGGAAACACCACGTCGCTGACGATGCCGGTCACCAGCAGGCCCAGCACCACCTCGGTCACCCGCGCCACCACCAGGTTGAACACGTTCTGTGGCTGGTTCACCGCCGGCAATGCGATCAGTGCCACCGTGTAGCCGGACAGCACGAAGGCATAGGCCTTGAAGTTGCGGTACAGCAGCGCGCCGCCGGTACACGCGCCGATCCACAGCGACAGCACCAGCACGAACAGCACCGGCTCCTGCGGGAACAGGGCCACCATGGTCAGCGCGGCGACGCTGCCGATCAGCGTACCCAGGATCCGGTAGAAGCCTTTCGCGAAGACCATGCCGGTCTGCCGGTGCATCACCACCACCACGGTGATCATCGCGGTCATCGGCGAGGCCAGGTCCAGGCGTAGTGCGATCCAGCCGGCCAGATAGATCGACAGCAGCGTGCGCAGCACGAACAGCCAGGCTTCGCCTTCGCCGCGCAGCGCGTCGGCCAGCACGGTGCGCAGGCCCGGCGCGGGCTCGGCGGTTGCGGCGGCGTTGGGCTGCGGCGTGCTCATGCGGCGTCCTCGACTCCGCGCAGCAGGGTTTTCAGCAGCGCCTGCAACTGCGCCAGAGCCGCCGGATCCAGATGCTGCACATAGGTGTCGAGCTGGGCGCAGAGGTCGGGGATCAGCGCCTCGATCAGGCGCTCGCCGGCCTCGGTCAGGCGCAGCAGCAACATGCGCCGGTCCTCGGCGCTGGGCATGCGCTGGATCAGGCCCTTGTCGACCAACTGACTGGTCAGGCGGGTGATGTTGGCCGACTTCTCGCCGGCCGCGTCGCCGAGCTGGGACGGGTTCAAGGTCCCGTCGGGGCTGGCGTCGATCATCATCAGCACGTTGTATTCGGCATAGCTCAGGCCGTAGGGCCGCAGCACCTCGTTGCTCTGGTCCAGGCTCAGCTTGTGCAGCAGCTTGATCAGCCGCAGCACCAGCGCGGCTTCGCGCGGGAACTGCGGGTGCTTGCGGGCGGTCACGTCCAGGCGCTGCTCGGTGGCGGCGAAACGGCTCATGTTCGGCTCGAGATTTTATACATATGTAAATAATACATTTGTGTATTAATTTTGCAGTAACGCCGGCTGAACGCGCTGCGGCGGAAGATTGGCTGGACGCACGCACGTGCATGCCGGAAGGCGCAGGCCGAGCAGCGTGCCGGGGACTGGATCGAGGACGCGCGTGAGTCCGGTGAAGCGCAGGTCGACGCGCAAGCGCGCACGCGTCCCGGAAGCCGGGACGGTGCGTTCAAGAAAGGAGGGCAGAGCGGCGCGTCAGCGCCACCGCACGGTCAACGCAGCACGCCGTCCAGGCCGGGCGCCGGCGAGAGCATGTTGCGGGTGTCGATGTCGAAGCTGCGCTGCTTCTTCTCTTCCGGCGTCGCGGCAATGCTGCCCTTGAGGGTGTACTCCAGGCTGCGGTGGCCGGCCAGGGCGTCGGCGACGGCCATGCGCGCACTCGAGCTGGGCCGCAGCGCAACGCTGACGACGTCCGCCGTCTCCGGGCCGATCGAGATTCCAGGGGCCGCCTGCAGGCTGCCGGCGGCTTCGCCCCCCACGCCCAGATCCAGGCGCAGGGTGTCGTAGCGCATCGGGATGCTGCTGTAGTTCTGCAGGCGCAGTTCCACCTTCCAACTGCCGTCCATGTTGACCGTCAGTTGCTGCACGCTTGCGGCCGGGTCGGACACGCGCCGCACCATGCCGTCGCTGCAGGCGCCGAGCAGCGCGGTGCACAACACGAGCAAGCCGAGGCGGAGCGGGTGACGCATGGGCGGAATCCACGGAAGGGAAGACCGGCGAAGACTACACCACACCCTTGTCTGCCGTGGTGGCGGTGCTGGTGGAACCCGCTGCGCTGGCGCAAGCGTCTGGCGCCGCGGGGTGGCGGCTGGTGTCGCCATGGCTGGCGATATGAATAGGCATCGTCGCGACCAATGCAGGGGAGGCGCACTTCATCATCCTTGCGCGTGTCGTGCGCCGCGGTCACCTGCCGCCTGCCGCAATTGCAAGCACTGTTTGCCGACCGCCCGATCCAATGCAGCCTGCGAGCGCGCCGTTGCATCAGCTATCGTTCCTGTCCTCAGCCTCGACGCGACGGCGGCCATCGCAGTTGCGGCTGGAGCTGGAGCCGGCGCCGGAGCGGCTGGCGCGCATGCAGGGTGTCGAGCAGCACGGGTCTGCTGCGCCTGGATGGTCGATGAAGCTGCAGCTAATGCCGGCTGCCTGACCACCGATGGCCGGCGCCGGTCACCCCGCCAAGCGAGCTGACCGCACTGGTGCGGCAACAGGCGTTCCAGCGAGCGTATTGGTCACGTTGGCCGGCCTGTGTCCGAAAGTGTTCGGATTGCGGTGCGATGACTCCCGTGAGGGGCCGGTGTGGGGGCAGTGTCCACGGCGATCCGGCCGGCGGCCATCATCAAGGCGTCCCTGCCGTGCGCCGGCCGGATGCCGGGGACGCATCCAGCATCGCGTCGTCCCGGGTCGGACACCGTCGGTGCAGGCCGCGGCGGTCGGTAGGAAAATTCTGCAACATTGCGCTTGCCCAATTCCGATCACCTCGCTATGATGCGCGTCCTCGCACCGGTCCTGCCGCGTTGCGCAGTGGCCGAGTAGCTCAGTTGGTAGAGCAGGGGATTGAAAATCCCCGTGTCGGCGGTTCGATTCCGTCCTCGGCCACCATATTTATCAAGGCTCTACAGCGATGTAGAGCCTTTCTTTTTTCCGGTTTGCACCAGTCTTGGACCACTGAGGCTGACAGGCAGGCGCGTCGTGTCGTCCCCATGTGCCCGGAGACCATGCCGACCTCCTGCGCTGTGCAGACTTCCGCATGCGCGATGCCTGTTTTGACGGCCTCTGTACCGAGAGCGCGTGAAGAAAGTGTGTGCACGCTCGTAGACAAGTTCACCCAATTCACGGTTTTTCGGGATATTGCGCTCAATCAATGGCGCTGCCTGTCGTAATCATAGGCACGGGCAATCGGGGAACCTGCCAATGACCAGCGGCGTCGGACGGATATGTGGTGGCATGGCGCTGCTGCTGGCCATGACTGGCGCGGCGGTGGCGGCCCCTGACGACCGTGCGGAGCATGCGGGCGACCGGGGCGGTCCGGGTGCGGAAGCGCCCTATATCGAGCAGGTCGGCTCCGAGTGCGTGATGGTCAATACCTATCTGCAGCGACATGATGGCGTGGTCGAGCGCGTGGTGTTGCGCGAGCCGGTGCAATGCGCCGGCCAGCCTGACCAGCGCTCCATGGCCGATCTGAGCAACTGACCGGCCGCGCCATCGCCGCCGGCATTCCGCGCGGCGCTTTACATCGCTGCGCAGCTCCTGCATAAGCTGCTGCTTCCCGTCCATCGGAACCTGCGCATGCGCTTCTCGCCGATCGCGCTGCTGTTGCTGGCGTGCCTGTTGTGCCTCGCATCGCCGCTGCGCGCCGCGCAACCGGTGACCTCGGTCGCCGAGTTCGATCTCGGCCGCTATGCCGGGCAGTGGCACGAGATCGCGCATCTGCCGGTCTCCTTCCAGAAGAAATGCATCGGCGACGTCACCGCGTCCTACGTGCTGCGCGACGACGGCCAGATTGGCGTGCGCAACGCCTGCCGCATTGCCGGCGGCGACGTGCTGGCGGCCGAAGGCGTGGCACGGCGGGTGGAAGGCCATCCCGGGCGGCTGCAGGTGCGCTTCGCGCCGGACTGGCTGGGCTGGGTACCGTTGGTGTGGGCCGATTACTGGGTGATCGCGCTCGATCCTGACTATCAGTGGGCGTTGATCGGCGAACCCGGGCGCAAGTACCTGTGGGTGCTGTCGCGCTCGCCGCGCATGCAGCGCAGCGTGTTCGAGGCGATCAAGGCCAAGGCCGTGGCGATGGGGTACGACCTCGACCCGTTGCTGGTGGTCGCGCCGCTGGACTGAACGCGGCGGCGCCGCGTCCTGCGCGCGCCGGAGTGCCGCATCGGCAACAAAGACGGAAGATCGAGCGGTCGCTGCGCATTCCCCGCACGCCGCTCGGCAGTGCGGGTGAGCTATCGGCTGCCTCGCGCCAGCAGTGGCCGGTGCCCCGGAGCGACGCGCATTGCCGCCTGTCTGACAGCGCTCGTGCGCGCCAACGCGCCGCTTCGCGGGCCATTCGTGCGCCCGGCGGTGTGACCGCTCGGCGTCAGCCGGGGAATGCCGCCAGTGCCGCTGCCAGCAGTTCCGCGCTGTCGCCGTCGCGCAGGGCCTTCAGCGCGCTGCGGCCGTCGGCGAGGCGCAGCTCCCGCAGCCACTGCGACAGTGTCGCCAGGTCGCTGCCGCAGCCGTTCCAGGCCACGCAGATGGTGTCGCCGACATCCTGCAGGTCGGCGTGGTTCAGGTACTCCAGCGTGCCGTCGTGCGCCAGCCAGGCGAGCGCGCGCTGCGCGTCCTCCGGTGCGCCATAGGCGGCGCCGTCGATCAGGGACAGCAGGTCGCTGCTGTCGGCGCGGCGCTCGGCCCGGCGCCGTTCGGCGCGACGCATGCCCTGCAGGATCGCCTTGATCCTGTCTTCGTGGAGGCTGTCGGTCATCGGCGGTGAGGGCGATACGGAGGAGGGATCACTCTGCGGGCTCGGCACGCAGCTGCAGTTCGCCATCGGCCAGGCGTGCGCGCAGCCGATCGCCAGGCGCGACCTGGGCCGCCGAGCGCACCACGCTGCCGTCGTCGGCGCGGGTGAGGATGCTGTAGCCGCGCGTTACGGTGGCCAGCGGGCTGACCGTCTCCAGGGCGCGCGCCAACGCGCGCAGGCGCTGCGCGTCGGCCTGCAGTTGCCGTGCCATCGCGGCCTGCGGGCGCCGGCCCAGCGCCAGCAGGCGTACGCGCAGCATCGCCAGCCGACGCTGCGGTTGGGAGGCGCGCAGCACCGCGGCGGCGTGGCGCAACTGGGCGTGGCGGCGTTCCTGCTGTTGCCGCCACACCGTCTTCAGCCGTCGTCCGAGCTCGTGCTGGCGGCGCTGCAGCAACTGCAGGCGCGCCTGCGGACTCTGCGCCTGCAGGCGCAGCAGGGCGCGGTCGGCGCGTTGCTGCGCTTGCCGTAGCCGGTGCTGCTGCCAGCGCAGCAGTGCGGCATGCTGGGCATGCAGGCGCGCGCCGAGATCGCGTTGGTCGGGGACCAGCAATTCGGCAGCGACCGACGGCGTGGGCGCGCGCAGGTCGGCGGCGAAATCGGCCAGGGTCACGTCGGTTTCGTGGCCGACCGCCGACACCACCGGGGTGACCGCCGCGGCGATGGTGCGTGCCAGCTGTTCGTCGTTGAAGGCCCAAAGATCCTCGAGCGAGCCGCCACCGCGGGTCAGCAGGATCGCGTCGTAGCGGCCGCTGGCGTCGGCCTGGCGCAGCAAGGCGGCGATCTGTGCCGCCGCGCTGTCGCCCTGGACCAGGCTCGGCAGGATGTCCACCTGCAGCAGCGGCATGCGCCGGCCGAGCACGCTCAGCACATCCCGCACGGCGGCGCCGCTGGGCGAGGTGATGACCGCCAGACGGCGCACGAATCCGGGCAGGGCGCGCTTGCGCTCGCTGGCGAACAGGCCTTCGGCGGCGAGCCTGGCCTTGAGATCCTCGAACGCGCGGCGCAACGCGCCTTCGCCGGCTTCCTCCAGATGGTCCAGTACCAGCTGGTAGTCGCCGCGCGCTTCGTACAGGGTCAGGCGCCCGCGTGCCAGCACCCGCAGGCCTTCGCGCGGCACGAACCGCAGCCACTGGCTCTTGGGTTTGAACATGGCGCAGCGCACCTGCGCGCGCGCGTCCTTCAAGGTGAAGTACAGATGGCCGGACGAGGGGCGGGTGACGTTGCCCAGTTCGCCCTCCACCCAGGCCAGCGGGAACGCGCTTTCCAGCAGGTCGCGGGCCAGCGTGTTGAGCTGGCTGGGGCTGAGGATCTGGTCGGCGCGATCGGACATGCGGGCAATGCTGGGCGTACGGGCGCCTATCCTCGCACGTTCGCTTTCGGCATCGGCGATGCTGGTGTCGCCGTGGCGGCTGACTTGTCGGCGTGTTGGGCCAGCGCCCATCGCACGTGCTCGCGCACCAGGGGCGAGGGGTGCTCTGCGCGCGCGCCGAGCGCGTCCAACACCTGCGGCGTGGTCGGCGCGTTGCCCAGCGCCACCGCCAGATTGCGCAGCCAGCGTTCGTGGCCGCTGCGGCGGAGCGCGCTGCCTTCGGTGCGGCGCAGGAACTCGTCTTCCTCCCAGGCGAACAACTGCGCCAGCGTGGCCTTGTCCAGGTCGTTGCGCGCGCGGAAGTCCGGCTCGTCGCTGCGCTTGGCGAACTTGTTCCAGGGACAGATCAGCTGGCAGTCGTCGCAGCCGAAGATGCGGTTGCCGATCGCCGGGCGCAGTTCCTCGGGAATCGCGCCGTCGTGTTCGATGGTCAGGTAGGCGATGCAGCGGCGCGCATCGAGCCGGTACGGCGCGACGATCGCCTGGGTCGGGCACACGTCGATGCAGCGCGTGCAGGTGCCGCAGTGCGCGCTGGCGGGCGGATCGATCGGCAGCGGCAGATCGACGTAGATCTCGCCGAGGAAGAACCAGGATCCGCCGTTGCGGTCGATCAGGCAGGTGTGCTTGCCGATCCAGCCCAGGCCGGCGTCGCGCGCCAGGGCGCGTTCGAGCACCGGCGCCGAATCGACGAACACGCGGTGGCCGAACGGGCCGATCTCGTCCTGGATGCGCTCGGCCAGCTTCTGCAGGCGGTTGCGCATCAGCTTGTGGTAGTCGCGGCCCAGTGCATAGCGCGCCACGTAGGCGCGTTCGCCGTCGCGCAGCGTGTCCCAGGCCGAGTCGTCGTCGTTGCGGCCGTAGTCCAGGCCCACCGAGATCACCCGCAGCGTGCCGGGGATGAGTTCGGCCGGGCGGGAACGCTTGTCGCCGTGCTGGGCCATCCAGTGCATCGTGCCGTACAGGCCCTGCTCCAGCCAGTCGCGCAAATGCGCCTCGTCCTGCTGCAGTTCGATGCCGGCGATGCCGCAGCGCTGGAAGCCGAACGTGCGCGCCAGCGCGCGGATGCGCGCGGCCGCGGCGTGGGGATCGGCGATGTCGAGACGGGCGGACATCGCGCAAGTATAGAATCCCGTGCATGTACGACTGCTTCGACCTCTACGCCACCGCGGACGCGCGCCGCATCGATGCGCAGGCCACCGCGTTGCTCGGCGGCGACGGCTATACGTTGATGCAGCGTGCCGGCCAGGCCGCCTGGCAGACGCTGCTGCAGCGCTGGCCGCAGGCGCAGCGCATCTTGGTGGCCTGTGGCAGCGGCAACAACGGCGGCGATGGCTACGTGCTGGCGCGGCTGGCGCATCGCGCCGGGCGCCAGGTGCGCGTGCTGCAGTTGCCTGGACGTGGCCCGCAATCGCCGCTGGCGCAGCGTGCCTGCACCGACTACATCGGCGTCGGTGGGCGCATCGAGGAGTTCGACGCGGCGCTGGCGCCGGCCGATGTGGTGGTGGATGCGCTGCTCGGCATCGGCCTCAATCGCGCGCCGGATGCCGAACTGGCGGCGCTGCTCGGCGCGCTGGACGGGCTCGGTGCGCCGGTGCTTGCGCTTGACGTGCCCAGTGGCGTGGATGCCGAGTCCGGCAGCGTGCCCGGTGCCGTCCTGACGGCGACGCTGACGCTGCAATTCATCGTCGCTCACGCTGGTCTGCATACCGGTGCGGCCTTGAACCATGTCGGCGAGCGGGCGCTGGCGACGCTGGAGGTGCCGCTGGCCGCGTTCGCCGGTTGCGCGCCGCGCGCGCAAGCCTGGACCGTCGGCGCTTTGCGCCGCCGTCTGGCGCCGCGTCGGCAGGACAGCCACAAGGGCGATTCCGGCCATGTGCTGTGCGTCGGCGGCAATCTCGGCAGCGGCGGTGCGGTGATGCTCAGCGCCGAGTCGGCCCTTCGCAGCGGCGCTGGCCTGGTCAGCGTGGCCACCCGTGGCGCGCACGTGGCGCCGCTGTTGGCGCGCTGTCCGGAGGCGATGGCGCATGCGCTCGACGACGCGGCGGCACTGGCGCCATTGCTGCGCAAGGCGAGCGTCGTCGCGCTTGGTCCTGGGCTGGGCCAGGACGACTGGGCGCAGGCGTTGTGGCAGGCGGTCCTGGCCGACCAGGATCGCGCGCTGGTGCTGGATGCCGATGCATTGAATCTTCTGGCGCAGGCGCCGCGTGCCGTGCCGCAGGCGGTGCTGACCCCGCATCCGGGCGAGGCCGGGCGCCTGCTCGGCATTGCCACTGCCGAGGTGCAGCGCGATCGCTTCGCCGCTGCCGCGGCCTTGGCCGAACGCTACCAGGCCGCGGTGGTGCTGAAGGGCGCCGGCAGCCTGGTCGCCGCGCCTGGGCAGACGCCGCGGGTGATCGCCGCCGGCAATCCCGGCATGGCGGTCGGCGGCATGGGCGATCTGTTGACCGGGGTGATCGCCGCGCTGCGCGCACAAGGCCTGCCGGCGTTCGAGGCGGCCAGCGTCGGCGCCCTGTTGCATGCCGGCGCTGGCGACAACGCCGCGGCCGCGGGCCAGCGCGGGTTGCTGCCCACCGATCTGTTGCCGGCGCTGCGGCGCCTGTCCAATCCGGAATTCGCATCATGAGCATCCCCTTGTTCCTGCCCGACAGCGAGGCCACCGAACGCCTCGGTCGCGCACTGGCCGCGACCCGTCCGGCGCAGGCGTCGGTGCATCTGCACGGCGATCTGGGCGCCGGCAAATCGACCCTGGCGCGGGCGCTGCTGCGCGCACTCGGGGTGCAGGGGGCGATCCGCAGCCCCACCTACACCTTGGTGGAGCGCTACCCGTTGGCCGATGGCGAGGCCTGGCACCTGGATCTGTACCGCATCGGCGCGGCCGGCGAGCTGGATTTCCTGGGGTTGGACGAGGCCGGGGCCACGCTGTGGCTGGTGGAATGGCCCGAGCGCGGTGGCGACGTGCTGGCGCCCGCCGATCTGGATGTGCGGCTGGCGGTACGTGGCGACGGGCGCAGCGTTGCCCTGCAGGCGCGCACCGAGGCAGGGACCGCGTGGCTGGCGCGGGTGGTTGGCCAAGCCGACTTGCAGGGACTTTTTGCCGACTGACGCTAGGAAGTGAAGGCAGGTTATGGATTATTAAGGGAAAACCGCTTGCCTTTGGCTCCCGGCGATGTTTGAATCGCGTTATGCGCCCGGGGACCCGTTTTTTCGCCAGTTTCGCCACTGCCGCAGGCTGGTGCCTGGCGGCGCAGACGGCGTTTGCCGGACAGGTGCAGTCGGTCTCCCTCGACAACGGCGCCACCGGCACCCGCGCCGAGATCCGCCTGCAGGGCAGTGGCGGCTTCAGCACGCTGTCGCTGGCCAATCCGAATCGCCTGGTCGTCGATCTTCCCGATTCCTCCGCTGCCAAGGGCCTGAAGCTGCCGGCCGGCGGCGGCGTGGTCAGCGCGGTGCGCACCGGGCATCCGGTGCCGGGCACCTTGCGCATCGTGTTCGATCTGAGCAGCTCGGTGGTGGCATTCAAGCCGCAGATGCAGACCGTCGGCGGCAGTTCGGTGCTGGTGATCGAGTGGCCGGGCGAGGCGCCGGCGGGCAAGGCGGTCGCCGGCGACGCGCCGGCAGCCGTGGCACCGATGCCGCAGGCCGCGCCCGTCCCCGCGCAGAAGCCGGTGGTGGATGCGCGCGCCGAAGCGGCGCGTGCGACCGCGGCGTTGACCTCGTCGGTGGTGCAGCGCGCCAGCCAGCCCGCGCCGGCTCCGGTACCGCCGCCAATGGCGAGCACGCTCGCGCCGACCGTGGTCGCTTCCGCACCCAGCGTTGCTGCGGCGGTGCCCGGTCGTCCTGCGCCTGGCGCCGTGCCGACGCCGGCACCCGCGGCCGTGGCGCCGCCGGCGAACGAGCCTTCCGGGCGTGACGACGCTGACGATGATGCGGCGGTGGCTGCTGCCGCCGAAGCACGGCCGGTGATGCCGAGCGCGGCGTCGCGGGTGAAGATGGCGCCGGGCATGCGTCCGCTGATCGTCGCCATCGATCCCGGCCATGGCGGCCAGGATCCTGGCGCGAGCGGCCCGAGCGGCAAGCACGAGAAGGACGTGACGCTGGCGATCGGCCGCGAACTGGCGCGCCAGATCAATGCCACGCCGGGCATGAAGGCCTACATGACCCGCACCACGGACGTGTTCATTCCTCTGCCGATGCGCGCGCAGAAGGCGCGTGCGGCCAAGGCCGACATCTTCATCTCGATCCATGCCGATGCGGCCGAGAACCGCAGCGCGACCGGTTCTTCGGTGTATGTGCTGTCGACCAAGGGCGCGTCGTCGCAGCGCGCGCGCTGGCTGGCGGACAAGGAAAACGCCGCCGACCTGATCGGCGGCGTGCGCCTGCAGAAGACCGACAGCACGTTGGCCAATGTCTTGCTGGACCTGGCCCAGAGCGGCCACATGAAGGCCTCCGAGGACGCGGCCGGGCACGTGCTGGGTGGGCTGAAGCGGATCGGCAACAACCACAAGCCGGACATCGAGCGCGCCAACTTCGCGGTGCTGCGCACCTCGGACATGCCGGCGATGCTGGTCGAGACCGCCTTCATCTCCAATCCGGACGAAGAGCGCCGGCTGACCGATCCGGCCTACCAGCGCCGCATCGCCGGCGCCGTGCTCGACGGCGTCAGCACCTTCTTCACTCGGCAGCCGCCGCCGGGCACGCTGTTCGCCGCGCGCGCGCAGGCCGAGGCGGAAGCGGCCAGCACCGTGGCCGGCGGCAGCCGCTGAGGCGCTATCATTAACGGCTGATCCTCGATGACGGCGTCCGCGCCGCGAGCCGTGCCGATGTCCTTTCCCTGCTGTGGTTTTCGTCCTGTCGCCAAGACCGGCGCGCGCCCCTGCGTGCGTGGAGCGGAGACCGCATGAGCATCCGCCAGCTGCCCGAGATCCTGATCAATCAGATCGCCGCTGGCGAAGTGGTCGAGCGCCCTGCCTCTGTCGTCAAAGAACTGGTGGAGAACGCGCTGGACGCCGGCGCGCACCGCGTCGACATCGATCTGGAAGAAGGCGGCGTGCGCCTGATCCGCATCCGCGATGACGGCGGCGGTATCGCGCCGGAGGAACTGCCGCTGGCGGTATCGCGGCACGCGACCAGCAAGATCGCCTCGCTGGACGACCTGGAATCGGTCGGCACGCTTGGTTTCCGCGGCGAGGCGTTGCCATCGATCGCCTCGGTCAGCCGCTTCACCCTGGCCTCCCGCCGTGCCGGCGACGAGCACGGCGCGGCCCTGCAGGTTGAAGGCGGCAAGGTCGGCGAGGTGCAACCGCGCGCGCTGCCGCCGGGCACCCTGGTCGAGGTGCGCGAGCTGTTCTACAACGTGCCGGCGCGGCGCAAGTTCCTGCGCGCCGAACGCACCGAGCTCGGTCACATCGAGGAGTGGCTGCGTTCGCTGGCGCTGGCGCGTCCGGACGTGGAATTGCGCGTCTCGCACAACGGCAAGCCGTCGCGGCGCTACAAACCGGGCGATCTTTACTCGGATGCGCGGTTGGGCGAGACCCTGGGCGAGGATTTCGCGCGGCAGGCCTTGCGCGTGGACCACAGCGGCGCCGGCCTGCGCCTGCACGGGTGGATTGCGCAGCCGCATTACTCGCGCGCCAGCGCCGACCAGCAATACCTCTACGTCAACGGCCGCTCGGTGCGTGATCGCAGCGTCGCCCACGCGGTGAAGATGGCCTACGGCGACGTGCTGTTCCATGGCCGCCAGCCGGCCTATGTGCTGTTCCTGGAACTGGAACCGGCGCGGGTGGACGTCAACGTGCATCCGGCCAAGCACGAGGTGCGTTTCCGCGATGCGCGGCTGATCCACGACTTCGTCTATCGCACGCTGCAGGACGCGCTGGCGCAGACGCGTGCCGGCAGTCTGCCCGGAGCACTCGGCGCCGAAGCGATGCCAGCGGCGCCTGCCGCGGGCGCCGCGGCCTGGGCACCTGCAGGCGCCGCGAACAGCGGCAGTGGCGCGGGTGGTGGCGGGCAGGGCTACGGTTACGGCGCGCAGTGGCGCCCGGCGCAATCGCCGCTCGGCTTGCGCGTGGAAGAGGCGCCGGCGGCGTATGCGGCGCTGTACGCGCCCGCCGCCGAGGCGGGAAGTGCCACCGGCCTGCCGCGGCAGACTCAGGACCCGGCCGGCGGCTTGCCGCCGACCGCCGCCGACAGCGGCGTGCCGCCGCTCGGCTACGCCATCGCGCAGTTGCACGGCATCTACATCCTGGCCGAGAACGCCGACGGCCTGATTGTGGTCGACATGCACGCCGCGCACGAACGCATCGGCTACGAGCGCTTGAAGACCGCGCACGACGGCATCGGCCTGCACGCACAGCCGCTGCTGGTGCCGATCACCCTGGCGGTCGGCGAGCGCGATGCCGACACCGCCGAGCGCGAGGCGGAGACACTGGCCGCGCTGGGCTTCGAGATCACCCGCAGCGGGCCGCAATCGCTGCACGTGCGCAGCATCCCAGCGCTGCTGGCGCAGGCCGAACCGGAGGCTTTGCTACGCGATGTGCTCACCGACCTGCGCGAACACGGGCACAGCGGCCGTGTCGCCGGCGCCCGCGATGCGCTGCTGTCGACCATGGCCTGCCATGGCGCGGTGCGCGCCAACCGTCGCCTCACCGTGCCGGAAATGAACGCCTTGCTGCGCGACATGGAAGCCACCGAGCGCTCCGGACAATGCAATCATGGGCGTCCGACCTGGGCGCGGTTCACCCTGGGCGAGATCGATCGTTGGTTCCTACGGGGGCGGTGATGGACAAGCGGGTGTGGACGACGGCGCTGCTGGCGGCGCTTGTCGCCTTGGGTGGCTGCGGCAAACAGGCGCCGGCGCCGGCCGCGCCGAAGGCGATGGACGCGCGCTTTGTGGCCGATGAACAGGGCTGGCGCGCGCAGCGCCAGCGCGAACTGCAGGCGCCGGATGGCTGGACCAGCCTGGTCGGCCTGCACTGGCTGGAACTGAAGGAGCACTACATCGGCAGCGGCGCGGACAGCGGCATCCGCCTGGCGGTGGGGCCGGCGCGGATGGCGCTGGTGTCGCAGGTGCAGCGCGAGGTGTACCTGACGCCCGAACGTGGCGCCGCCCTCAGCGTCGCTGATGCGCCGGTGCAGGGGCGGATCCGCCTGTACAGCGACCACGATCCGCAGCCGATCATCGTCGACTTCGACGACGGCAAGGGCAAGCTCAGCCTGATCGAACGCGGCGGCCGCTACGCGCTGCGGATCAAGCACGCCGATGCGCCGACCCGGCTCAGTTTCACTGGCGTGCCCTACTGGCCGCTGGCCGAAGCCTGGCGCGTGCATGGGCGCTTCGTGCCCAATCCGCCGGGCACGACCCTGCCCATCGTCGACATCATCGGCGTCACCACGCCATCGCCCAATCCCGGCGCGCTGGAGTTCGAGCGTGGCGGCAAGCGCTATCGTCTGCAGGCGATCGGCGAGCCTGACGGGAAGCTGTTCGTGGTGTTCGCCGATCGCACCAGCGGCCACGGCAGCTATCCTGCCGGGCGCTTCCTGGACGTGGACGCCCCCGCGGCCGACGGCAGCGTGGTACTGGATTTCAACCGTGCCTACGATCCGCCGTGCGCGTTCACCCCGTTCGCCACCTGTCCGCTGCCGCCCCCCGAGAACCGCCTGGACCTGGCGGTGGATGCCGGCGAGAAGGCCTACGCCGCTGCCCATTGAACCGAGGATGCCGATGACCCCGTTCCTGCGCCTGGTGCGCCGCCTGCTGTTTGGCCTTTCGCTGTGCCTGGCGTTGCCGGTGCTGGCCCGCACGCCGCCGCCGGTGGCCGCAACGCCCGTCGCCCCTGCCGCCGCGGCTGCGGTGGCGCCGCCCACGCCGCTGTTGTGGAAGGTCAGCGGCCCGCGCTGCACGGTGTATCTGCTGGGCTCGTTCCATATGCTCAAGGCCGACGACTATCCGCTGGCGCGCGAGGTCGATGCAGCGTACGCGGCCTCGCCACGGCTGCTGTTCGAACTGGCACCGAAGGACGTGGACGCACCACAACTGGGCGCGCAGATGCTGCAGGCGGCGCAGCGCCGTGACGGCAAGCGGCTGCAGGACGATCTGGACCCGGCCACCTGGGAGCGGCTGCGTCGCTATGCCGCTGGCCATGGCTTGCCGCTGGCGCAGATGAGCGGTTTCGAACCGTGGTTCGTCGGCCTCAGCATCAGCATCGCCGACATGAAGGCGCAGGGCCTGCAGGCCGATGCTGGGCTGGACCGCCACTTCATGACGCTGGCCCTGCAGGATGGCAAGACCGCCGAGGGCCTGGAGACCGCACAGTCGCAGATCGACCTGCTCGACGGCATGGACCCGGTGGAGCAGAAGCAGATGCTGGTCGAGGCGCTGGACGATGCCGAGCGGGGCGCGGCGCAGACCCTGCGCCTGCACGACGCCTGGCGCCGTGGCGACGAGCGCCAGTTGTGGCAGGAGATCGGCGCACAGATGAAGCGCGACTACCCGCGGCTCTACCAGCGCATTGATGTGGAGCGCAACCAAGCCTGGCTGCCGCGCCTGGAGCAGCGTCTGAAGGACGGTGGCGGCGACACCCTGGTGGTGGTCGGCGCGCTGCACCTGTTGGGGCCGGACGGCGTGGTCGACGGCCTGCGCGCGCGCGGCTACAAGGTCGAGCGGCTCTGCGGGAACTGCAAGCCGGCGCGGTCGCGCTGAGCGGACCGCGCGTCGCAGGCGTGGTCGGCGTGCGGCCGTACCCTCATCCGCCCCTTCGGGGCACCTTCTCCCGATGGGAGAAGGGAGAAGCTAGAGCCCCGCTCCCATCGGGAGAGGGGTTGGGGTGAGGGTAAGGGCGCGAAGCGCTCCATCGAATCAAATCCACGAGGCTTCGCCCGTACCCCCATCCGCCCCTGCGGGCACCTTCTCCCGAGGGGAGAAGAGAGAAGCTAGAGCCCCTCTCCCATCGGGAGAGGGGTTGGGGTGAGGGTAAGGGCGCGAAGCGCTCCATCGAATCAAATCCACGAGGCTTCGCCCGTACCCTCATCCGCCCCTGCGGGGCACCTTCTCCCAATGGGAGAAGGGAAAAGCTAGGGCCCCTCCCATCGGGAGAGGGGTTGGGGTGAGGGTAGGGCGCGAAGCGCCCGCCGACCCCACCCATCGCAGTCTTCAGCGCGGACGCGACTTCGGCGCCGCACCTGCCGGCGGTTCGCCGGGCTTGGCGCTGCCGGCACCGGCGGCGGGGCGGCCGAAGCCGGCGCCGAGGTTGCGCTGGAATTCCTGCCACAGCTCCAGGTTGCGCTCGGTGAGCTGGTTCATCATGGTCCACGGGGTCTGCCCCAACAGATTGCCCATCTGCTGGCGGAACTGCTGCTGCTGGTCGAGGAACACCTGCATGCTGCGCTCCAGGTAGTTGCCCATGAAGCCCTGTAGCGAGTCGCCGTAGAAGCGGATGATCTGGCTGAGCAACTGTGTGGACAGCATCGGTTCGCCGTCCTGTTCCTGGTCGGCGATGATCTGCAGCAGGACCGCGCGGCTGAGGTCTTCGCCGGTCTTGGCGTCGCGGACTTCGAATTCCTCGCCGTCGATGATCAACTGGCGGACGTCTTCGATGGTGATGTAACTGGAGATCTCGGTGTCGTAGAGGCGGCGATTGGGATACTTCTTGATGATGCGAATCTCAGCCATGAAGCGGTCGCTCTGTGACGGTAGGCGCGCAGCATGGCGCAGCGCAGCAGGGCTTGCAACCGCCGTCAGTACCTGAACGCGCGGGTGCAGCAAAAAAATCATGCTGCGCAACATTCGCGGCGCAGCACAGGTCGCCGGAATGCCCGTCGCGGTCGATGGGGGTAGCGTTACCTCGCGCGCAAGTCGCCGGCGGAGCGGTTCCGCCCCTCACCACCCCATGTGATGGCCGCCGTTGATGTCCAGGTTCGAACCGGTGATCCATGCCGCTTCTTCGGCGACCAGAAACGCCACGGCGTAGGCGATCTCCTCCGGCTTGCCGAGACGCCCGGTGGGAATGTCGGCGGCGATCTTGGCGCGCACTTCCTCCGGCACCGCCATCACCATGTCGGTGGCGACGTAGCCGGGCGAGACCGTGTTGACGGTGATGCCGTAGCTGGCGTTCTCGCGCGCCAGGGAAATGGTGAAACCGTGCATGCCGGCCTTGGCCGCGGCGTAGTTGGCCTGGCCGTACTGGCCCTTGAGGCCGTTGATCGAGCTGATCTGGATGACCCGGCCCCAGCGCTGCTGGCGCATGCCTTCGATCACCGGGCGGGTGACGTTGAACACCGAGTTGAGGTTGGTGTTGATGACCTCGTGCCACTGCTCGGCGGTCATCTTGTGGAAGGTGGTGTCACGGGTGATGCCGGCGTTGTTGACCAGGATCTCGACCGGGCCGAGCTGGCGTTCGACCTCGCGGATGAGGCTCTGCGCATGCTCGGGCGAGGCGACGTCGCCGGGGACGATGGCGACGTCATGGCCGCGCTCGCGCATGCGCTGCTGCCAGGCCAGGGCCTTGGCCTGGTCGCGGTAGTTGCTGGCCACGCGGTGGCCCTGCGCGGCCAGCCGCTCGCAGATCGCGGTTCCGATGCCGCCGGTGCCGCCGGTGACCAGCGCAACGCGTGATGTCATGGATGTCGCTCCGGATAGAGAATGGAAAGGGTGGCCGCGACGCGGCCGAAACACCGATTCTAGTCAGCCTTCGTGTCGCTGGGGATATCGGCGGCGACGGGCGTTGCCGCGTCCACGCTCCGGTCCTGCGCCGGCAGCCGCGCCGGGTCGAAGGCCCGCAGCGCCGCGGCCAGCAAGGCCGGCACCGAACCGGCGCCTGCCAGCGCTGCCGGCGGCTGGCCCAGTGCGGCCCAGGTCAGGCGCAGCGCCGGCAGTGGATCGGCGTCGTCCAGCGGCAGCGCCGCATGCGACTTGGACAGCTTGCGGCCGTCGGCGCCGAGCAGCAGCGGCAGGTGCAGGTAGCGTGGCGTCGGCACGCCCAGCGCACGCTGCAGCAGGATCTGCCGCGGCGTGGAGTCCAGCAGGTCGGCGCCGCGGACCACGTCGGTGATGCCTTGCGCGGCATCGTCGACCACTACCGCCAGTTGGTAGGCCCAGCAGCCATCGGCACGCAGCAGCACCACATCGCCGACCTCGGCATTGACGTCCTGGGTCAGCCGGCCGCGCACGCCGTCGTCGAAGGCGACCACGCTGGCCGCGCCCGGCGGCACGTGCAGGCGGAGGGCCGGCTGCGCGCGTGGCGTGTCGGTGACGCAGGCATGGTGCACGCCGCCCTGCGCCGCCAGCGCGCTGCGGCTGCAACTGCAGGGAAAGGCGAGGCCGGCCCGCAGCAGCCGCTGCGCCGCCTCGCGGTAGACCGGATCGCGCTCGCTCTGTCGCAGCACCGGGCCGTCGGCCTCCAGGCCGCAGGCGCGCAAACTGGCCAGTTGCCGTTCGGCGGCGCCGGGCACGCTGCGCGGGCGGTCCACGTCCTCGATGCGCAGCAGCCATTGGCCGCCGGCGTGGCGGGCCAGCAGCCAACTGCCGAAGGCGGAGAGCAGCGAACCCAGGTGCAGCGGGCCGGTGGGCGAGGGCGCGAAGCGGCCGCGGTAGGGAGGCGGGGACATGGACAAGCTGAATCCTCGGTCAGGTACGCGCTTGAATTCAAGCGGCCGACACCGCAGATTTCGAGCCAATCCTTCCATTTAATCCGTGCGGAGCGCACGCTCACATGTTCAATCGTATCGCCCTGTTCCTCATCACCAACCTGGCGGTGCTGGTGCTGGCCGGCATTGTCATGTCCGTGTTCGGGGTCAACCCCAACCAGATGGGCGGCCTGCTGGTGATGGCCGCGATCTTCGGCTTCGGCGGCTCGCTGGCGTCGCTGCTGCTGTCCAAGTTCATGGCCAAGCGCGCCACCGGTGCGCAGGTCATCACCGAACCGCGCAACCACACCGAGCGCTGGCTGCTGCAGACCGTGCAGCGCCAGGCGCAGGCCGCCGGCATCGGCATGCCCGAGGTCGCGGTGTACGACGGCCCGGAGATCAACGCCTTCGCCACCGGCGCCAACCGCAACAACGCCCTGGTGGCGGTCTCCACCGGTCTGCTGCAGAACATGACCGAGGACGAAGCCGAGGCGGTGCTGGGCCATGAGATCAGCCACATCGCCAACGGCGACATGGTGACCATGGCGCTGCTGCAGGGCGTGCTCAACACCTTCGTGATCGTGCTGGCGCGTGTGGTCGGCGGCGTGATCGACAGTTATCTGTCGGGCAACCGCGACGGACGCCGCGGGTTGGCCTACTTCGCCATCGTGATGGTGCTGGAACTGGTGTTCGGCTTGTTCGCGACGATGATCGCGATGTGGTTCTCGCGCTATCGCGAGTTCCGCGCCGACGCTGGCGGCGCCAGCCTGGCCGGCCGCGCCAAGATGATCGCAGCGCTGCAGCGCCTGGAACTCAACCACGGCCAGAGCACCTTGCCGTCGCAGGTGCAGGCGTTCGGCATCGCCGGTGGTCTGGGCCAGGGCCTGCGCAAGCTGTTCATGAGCCACCCGCCGCTGGCCGAGCGCATCGCCACCCTGCGCGCCTCGCACGTCAACGCCACGGTCAGCTGAGGTACCGCGGGATCGAGACGCCGACCGGTGAGCCGGTCGGCGCCTTTGCAAATCCCCAATCCCAAATCCCCAATCCCGGCCCCTCAGGCAAAATCGAAGTTCATCCCCGGCGCGGCCAAGCCAACGAACTCGCCCTGCACGTAGTCGACGCCGGCGCTGAACAGCAGGCTCATCGAGGTCGCGTCGGTGACGAACTCGGCGATGGTGCGGATGCTCGCCGACTGCGCGCGTGCGGTGATCTCGCGGATCTTGTCCTGGTGTTCGCGGGTCTGGGTCAGGTCCTGGGTGAAGCCGCGATCCAGCTTCAGGAACGAGGGCTGGAAGTGCGCCAGCAACTGGAACGAGTCCAGGCCGGAGCCGAACTGTTCCAGCCCGACCTTGCAGCCCAATGCGGTGGCGTCGGCCAGGAACTGCTGTGCGTTGCGCAGGTGGGTGAATACCTTGGCCTCCGGCGTCTGCAGCCACAGGCGCTCGCCAGGCACGCCGTGCGCGGCCAGTTCGCGCCGGATCAGGTCGACCATCTGGCTGTCGGCGAAGGCTTCCGGGCTGACCTTGACCAGCAGGCTGGTGGCATGGCCGGCGCGCTGGCGTTCGCCGATCACGGCGATCGCGCGGGCGACCACCCAGCGGTCGATCTCGGCGGTCAGGCCATGCTCGGCGGCGATGCCGAGGAAGGTCGACGGACCTATCAGCTCGTCGTTGCGCTCCAGGCGCAGGTAGGCCTCGTACAACTCGTGCGGTTCGCCCTGCAGGTTCAGCACCGGCTGGTAGTGCAGCAGGAAGCCGTCGCCGGCCAGGGCCTCGCGCAGGTGCTGGACCCAGCGCTGCACACGCTCTTCCTCGAGGCGGTCGGCCGCGCCCGGATCGAAGATCTTGCAGGCGTTGCCGCCGAGTTCGACGGTCGCCTGGACGTTCTCGCTGGCGCGCGCCAGAACCTGGCCGACGCTGGCGATCTTCTCGCCGATCTGCACGCCGCCGATGCTGACGGTGACCGTGGCCGAGCGCTCGCCGACGCTGAACACGTGGCTGGCGTAGGCCTGCAGCAGGCGCTCGGCCAGCGCCGCGGTGCGCGCGTAGTCGCCTTCCAGCAACAGTGCGAAGTTGTGCTCGCCGAAGCGCGCCGCCTGCACGTCGCCGTCGATGGCCGCGGCCAGGTGCTGGGCCAGCGCCGCGACCAGTGCGTCGGCCGAATCCAGGCCGATGTCGGCCAGCAACCGCGCGTAATGATCCGGCTCGACCAGCAGGAAGCCGTACTGGCCCTCGCCACGGCCGACCTGGGCCACCGCGGTCTCCAGCGCCAGCATGAAGGTCGGGCGGTTGAGCAGGCCGGTGACCTGGTCGCGCTGGCGCAGGTCCTCGACCTCGCGCGCCAGTTCCGGGTCGAACTCCTCGCGGCGGCGGAACACCACCTGCACGCAGGCCTCGCCCTCGTAGCTGGCGGTGGCGAACTCCATCGTCGCCGGAAAGCTGTCGCCCTCCAGGGTGCGTGCGTCCACCTGGTACTGCGCCGGCGGCGGCTCGCCCTTGCTCAGCGACTTCAGCAACTGCTTGAAGCCTTCCACGTGTTGCGGAGCGACCATGTCCAGCAGCGACACGCCCTCGACGTCATCGAACGAGTCGAACCCGAACATCTCCAGGTAGGCATCGTTGGCACGGATGTGCATGCCTTCGTGGATGTAGGCGATCGGGTCGCGCGAGGAGGCGATCAGCGCATCGCAGCGGCGCTCGGTCTCGCGCATCTGCGCCTCGATCCGGCGCAGCCCGCGCCGCGCCTGCAGGTCGGCCCAGGTGGTACGGACCACCGCCAGCAGATGTTCGGGGCGCTGCCGCAGCGCGATCGCGCGCGCGCCGCCGGCCACCGCCTCCAGCCATTCCTGTTCGTCGATGCGTTCGGCCAGCACGATGACCGGGATGTCCTTGCCGCTGGCCGCGACCCGTTGCAGCACCTGCGGCAGCGGGATCGACTGCGCCTGCGCGCTGAGCACCAGATCGATCGGCTGGGCGGCCAGCATGGCCGACAACTCCTCGGCGTGCTGCGGCCGCGACGGGCGCACGGCGATGCCGCTGTTGCGCAGGCTGCTGACGATCGCCTCGGCGTCTTCGCCGCTGTCGTCGACGATCATCAGGCGGAGGGTGATGTCTTTGCCTGTGTGCATGAAGCCTCCCGGGGACGGGGTTTAATACACGATGCCCGCTGTCGCGTCCATGTCGGTCGGGAATGGGGAATCGGGAATTGGGAATCGCAAGAGCGGGCTGTCGTGTCTGAACGTTCGCGGGCGGACCGAGACGCGCGCGCAACGAGCGGTGTTTCGAGTCCCCATTCCCCATTCCCGGCCGCTAGGCCGCCAAACCAGCGGCGTGGCCCGAGGCCCAGGCCCACTGGAAGTTGTAGCCGCCCAGCCAGCCGGTGACGTCGAGCACTTCGCCGACGAAGTACAGGCCGGGCACGCGCCGCGATTCCATGGTCGAGGACGACACCTGGTCGGTGTCCACGCCGCCCAGGGTGACTTCGGCGGTGCGGTAGCCCTCGGTGCCGCTGGCCACCAGCGGCCAGGCGCCGAGCAGCTCGGCGACGGCGCGCAGCTGCGGCTCGTCCAGCTGGCGCACCGGCTTGTCCGGCAGCCACACCTCGCACAGGCGTTGCGCGAAGCGGCGCGGCAGGGCATCGCCGAGCACCGTGCGCAGCTCGGCGGCGCCGCGCAGACGCTTCTGTTCGCGCAGCCAGGCCGCCGCGTCCTGCCCCGGCAGCAGATCCAGGCGCAGGTCGTCGCCCGGCTGCCAATACGAGGAGATCTGCAGGATCGCCGGGCCGCTGACCCCGCGGTGGGTGATCAGCATGAAGTTGTGGAAGCGCGCGCCGTTGCAACGGGCCTCCACCGGCAGCGCCAGGCCGGACAGGTCGTGCAGGCGTTCCTGGTGCTTGCCGCTCAGGGTCAGCGGCACCAGCCCGGCGCGGGTCGGCAACACCGCGTGGCCGAACTGCCGCGCCAGTTCGTAGCCGAACCCGCTGGCGCCGAGGCTGGGGATCGACAGGCCGCCGGTGGCCACCACCAGCGAGTCCGCGTGCACCGGGCCATCGTCGGTGTCCAGGCGGAAGCCTTCGCTGCCGCGTTCCACCGCGCGCACGCTGCAGCCGGTGCGCACCGTCACCGCGGCCGCGGCGCACTCGTCCACCAGCATGCGCACGATCTGCTTGGAGGACACGTCGCAGAACAGCTGTCCCAGTTCCTTCTCGTGGTAGGCGATGTGATGGCGCTCGACCAGGTCGATGAAGTCGGTGGGGCGGTAGCGGGCCAGCGCCGACTTGCAGAAGTGCGGGTTGGCCGACAGGAAGTTGCCCGGCGCGGTGCCGGTATTGGTGAAATTGCAGCGGCCGCCGCCGGACATCAGGATCTTCTTGCCGACCTTGTTGGCATGATCGATCACCCGCACCTGGCGTCCGCGCTGGCCGGCGGCGATCGCGCACATCAGCCCGGCGGCGCCGGCGCCGATCACCACGACATCGGTGCGGAGGGGGGCGTTGCCGGCGCTCATGCCGCGGCTTTGCGCACCGTGGGCACGAACACGACGTTGCCGCTGTCGCCCAGCCACTGCACTTCGCCGTCCTGGATCATCACGTCGAAGCGCATGCTGCGCTGGATCAGCTCGGCCGCCGCGGCGACGGCGTCGGCCGGCAGGTCGATCACCTGCACCTGCTTGAGCTTGCCCAGGGCGGAGGCATTCTTGTCCCACCAGATGTCCGCGGCGCGGCCGCCGTAGTTGGCGACCACCACCGAGCGCGCCCGGCCGCAGGCCTTGCGCACCCGCGATTCGTCGGGCTGGCCGACCTCGATCCATTGCTCGATCGCGCCGGTGTAGTCCATCCGCCACAGGTCGGGCTCGTCGTCGCTGCTCAGGCCCTTGCCGAACAGCAGGCGCTCCTCGGCGTACAGGCCGAAGGTCAGCAGGCGCGCCATCAGCCGCTGGTCGGTCTCGGACGGGTGTTGTGCCAGGGTCAGGGAATGGGCGGCGTAATAGCCGCGGTCCATGTCGGAAATCTGCAGCTCCGCCTTGCGGAGGGTGGCGGTGAGGGCCATGCGGCTACCGGGATCGAAGGGCGCATAGGATACGGCGTGCGGCGGCACTGTCGGTCCGGACCCTGCTGGAAGATAAGGTTTGGGGGCGGGCGTGGCCGAGGCGGGCGAGGAGGCGGCAGGCCGGTATGGTGGCATCCGCCGTGGTCGCGGGCTTCTGCGTCGTTGTCGGGCACGCCCGCCGATTTGCGCAGTTTCCGCGGATCGGCAGGCGGATCGGCCGCGCCGGCGCTAACTTTAGGGTTAGGTTCAGCTTCCTTGTGGTGGATCCCGGTTTGTCTACACAAACATGTCGCTTTTTGATCGCGACCCGCGTATGGTGGCCCCACTGTGTTTGCTAGAGTCACCGTGAATCGTGGCTTGGTGCAGTAGATCTCACGATCCACTTCATCGTTCCGCTCGCTTTACTAACGCCTGCAACTCAGTCTCGGCCTCGATTTCCGATGGCTGCGATTTCTTCAATTCAATGTTTCAGGAGTTAGCAAATGTCTGAGCGTCAGAACGGTACCGTGAAGTGGTTCAACGATGCCAAGGGCTTCGGCTTCATCACCCCGGAAAGCGGCCCGGACCTGTTCGTGCACTTCCGCGCGATCCAGGGCACCGGCTTCAAGTCGCTGCAGGAAGGCCAGAAGGTGACCTTCGTCGCCGTGCAGGGCCAGAAGGGTATGCAGGCTGACCAGGTGCAGGCCGTCTAAGGACGTCCCCCACCGCAAGGTGCCGAACGCCGGGAGCGCAAGCTTCCGGCGTTTTTGTTTGGGTGATGATTTTTTTAGGCAGTGCGTTCCCCCTGATGTGGCGTAGCCATCGCGCCAGGTGCAGTGGCGATGGCCTGCATGCGCGGGTTCACACCTGCATCCGGCTACCATGGCGGCCCCCGAGTTCCGGAGCCGTCGCCATGATCACCGTGCATCACCTCAACCAGTCCAGGTCTCAGCGGGTGCTGTGGTTGCTGGAGGAACTGGCGCTGCCGTACCAGGTGATCAAGTACAAGCGCGACCCCAAGACCATGCTGGCGCCGCCGGAACTACGCGCGATCCATCCGCTGGGCAAGTCGCCGGTGCTGGTGGACGACGGTCACGTCCTCGCCGAGTCCGGGGCGATCCTCGATTATCTGGTGGATCGCTACGACACCGGTTGCACGCTGTCGCCGGCGCCGCAGCCGCTGGATTCGCCCGAGCGCCTGCGTTATCGCTACTGGATGCACTACGCCGAGGGCTCGGCGATGCCGCCGCTGCTGATGAGCCTGGTGTTCGGGCGGATCCGATCGGCGAAGATGCCGTTCTTCGCGCGGCCGATCGCCAAGGCCATCGTCGACAAGGCGATGCGCGGCTTCGTCGGGCCGCAGGTGCGCCTGCACCTGGACTGGATGGAACGCGAGCTGGCCGAGACCGGCTGGTTCGCCGGCGACCGCTTCACTGCGGCGGACGTGCAGATGAGCTTCCCGGTGCAGGCCGCGGCGGCGCGCATCGGCCTGCAGACACATCCGAACCTGGCCGGGTTCGTACAGCGGGTCGAGCAGCGCCCCGCCTACCAGCGCGCGTTGCAGCAGGGCGGCCCGTTCGAGCTGCTGGAAAGCGCGGACGTCTGAGCCAGGCTCGCTGCGCGCGGCGCTTGCTGCTCAGGGCGCGGCGGGACGCACAGGGCAGGCGCGCACGAAGGCGATGCTGTCGGCCATGACCGGCAGCGCCGGGTCGTCCTTGCGCAGCGCCAGCACCAGGCGCATGTGGCCGACGCCGGGATAGGTCTTCAATTCGGCCGGCACCCCGGCGCGTTGCAGTGCGGCCTGCAGCGACTGGCTGTTGTGCGGTTCCACCACCGTGTCGGCGTCGCCGTGCAGCAGCAGCGCCGGCGGCTCGTCGCCGTCGACGAAGTTCACCGGCTGCGAGCGCCGCTGCTGCGCCGGGTTCTGGCCGAACATGCCGATCAGGTCCGGGTCGGTCAGCGGCAGGAAGTCGTAGGGGCCGGCCAGCCCGACCAGGCCGCACAGCTGTCGCGGCGACAGGCCCTGCGCCTGCAGCCAGTGGCTATCGGTGGCCAGCAGCGCGGCGATGTGCGCGCCGGCGGAGTGGCCCATCAGCACCAGCCGCTGCGGATCGCCGCCGTACTCGGCGGCATGCCGCTGGCTCCAGGCCACCGCGACGGCGGCGTCGCGCATGAAGCCGTCCAGGGTCACCTGCGGATACTTGCGGTAGTCCGGCACGATCGCGACCACGCCGTGCCGCGCCAGCGCTTCGCCGGCCCAGCGGTAGCTCTGGCGGTTACCGGTCTTCCAGGTGCCGCCGTGGAAGAACACCACCACCGGCGCGTGCTGCACTCCGGCCGGGCGGTACACGTCCAGTGCCAGGCCATGCGCCGCGTCGTAGACGATCCCGCGTTGCTCGTTGAGGCCATGCCGCGAGGAGCTGGCGTTGAGGCCGCCGAAGAACAGGCTGCTGCAGGCCGAGACCAGCAGCGAGGACAGGGCGATCAGGGCGTTGCGGGGCCAGCGGGGCGGAGGCGGACGGTCGGACATGGGCGATCCCGGAGAGGAGCGCGGAGCATGCCGGATGCAGGTGTCGGCGGCGAGTGGAGGTGGGGCG
>NZ_LFME01000007.1 GCF_001043115.1 Xanthomonas sp. NCPPB 1128
GGAGGCGGCTGGGGCGGTGGTGGTGGCAGTTCCGGAGGCGGTGGCGCCTCGGGGAGCTGGTGATGCGCCTGCTCCGGCACCTGTTTGCGCCGTCCGCACAGCGTCTGTTTCCGGCGGCCAGCCTGGAGCGCATCGGCGCGGCGATCGCCGAGGGCGAGCGCCTGCACCGCGGGCAGGTGATGTTCGCGGTGGAGTCGGGCCTGGCGCCGGCGCAGGTGCTGCGTGGCATGTCGCCACTGCTGCGCGCCGAGCAGGCCTTCGCGCAGTTGCGCACCTGGGATACCGAGGCCAATAACGGCGTGCTGATCTACCTGTTGCTGGCCGATCATCACATCGAGATCGTCGCCGACCGCGGCCTGCACGGGCGCGTGGACGCCGCACAGTGGCGCCAGGTCTGCGCACTGATCGAGCGCGAGATGCGCGCAGGCCAGCCCGAGCAGGCGGTGATCGCCGGCGTCGGCGCGGTCTCGGCGTTGCTGGCCGCGCACTTCCCGGCGCAGCCGGGCCAGCAGGGCAATAACGAATTGCCGAACCTGCCGCAGGTGCTGGATTAGCGCGGCTGGATCTGGGATGTGTCCTGCCGGTAGATGACATGCGGCGTTTTGTCGCCGATGTGGTGGATTCCAGTACGCCTGGCTTCCGCAAGCATGCGGGCGGCCGCGGAATGCGCTATCCACATGCTGCCGATCAGAGCCATTTGCTTGGTTGGGGGTTTGTGCACCGACCTTGCTGCCGACGCATCCCCCCGTAGGAGCGCTTCAGCCGCGACGGGCCTTCTCGGTAACGCCCGTCGCGGCTGAAGCCGCTCCTACGGGACTGCGCAACGCGTCCGACTGTGCAGCGGTCACGCGCAGAGCCGGCGGTGGACGTATGCGCCTGCCCGCAGATGAAGCGCCACCCCGCTGTACCGTCCGCAATCGCGGCAATTGGCGGAGTCAGTGGCAGGCGCGTGCGCCTGTCGGCAGATGAAGCGCCACCCCGCTGTGCCGTCCGCAAATCGCGGCAACCAGCGGAGTCAGTGGCAGACGCGTGCGCCTGCCGGCAGATGAAGCGCCACTCCGCTGTGCCGTCCGCAAATCGCGGCAACCAGCGGAGTCAGTGGCAGACGCGTGCGCCTGCCGGCAGATGAAGCGCCACCCCGATGTACCGTCCGCAAATCGCGGCAACCAACGGAGTCAGTGGCAGAATAGGCACTCTTTGCCCCCCGGCCGACGCTTGCGCATGACCTATCTCCACCAGATCGATCCCATCGCCTTCTCGTTCGGGCCGGTGAAGGTGCATTGGTACGGGCTGATGTATCTGGCCGGCTTCATCTCGGCCTGGTGGCTGGGCCGCCGCCGCATTCGCGCCGGGCGCCTGCCCGGGGTGAACGAGGACGGCTTCTCCGACCTGCTGTTCTACGCGATGCTCGGCGTGGTGCTGGGCGGGCGCATCGGCTACATGCTGTTCTACGCGTTGTCCGATTTCCTGGCCGACCCGCTGCTGATCTTCAAGGTGTGGGACGGTGGCATGAGCTTCCACGGCGGCCTGTTGGGCGTGCTGGCGGCTTGCCTGTGGTGGACGCGCAAGGCGCGCCTGCATTTCTTCGACACCGTCGATTTCATCGCGCCGCTGGTGCCGCTGGGCCTGGGCTTCGGCCGCATCGGCAATTTCGTCGGCGGCGAGTTGTGGGGCAAGTTGACCCACGCCGGCTGGGGCGTGATCTTTCCGCACGCGCCAGCGACGGACGGGGTGGCCAACGCACCCGCGCTGGAGAGTCTGATGAGCACCGCGCAACTGCAGCAGCAGTACGCCGCAGGCCTGCTCGACCGCTATGCCCGCCATCCGTCGCAGCTGTACGAAGCAGCGCTGGAAGGGCTGGTGATGTTCGTGGTGCTGTGGACGTTCTCGATGAAGCCGCGCGCGCGTTATGCGGTGTCCGGCCTGTTCGCGTTGCTGTACGGCGTGTTCCGTTTCGCGGTGGAGTTCGTGCGGGTGCCGGATGCGCAGCTCGGCTACCTGGCGTTCCATTGGCTGACCCGCGGCCAGCAGTTGAGCATCCCGCTGATCCTGCTCGGCCTGTTCCTGCTGTGGCGCTCGCGCAGCGCGCCGGTACTGCAGCCGGTGCCGCCGCCGGAGGTGGCCAAGTGAAGCCGTACCTGGAATTGCTGCAGCACGTGCTGGAGCGCGGCGCGGAGAAAGCCGACCGCACCGGCACCGGCACGCGCAGCGTGTTCGGCTGGCAGATGCGCTTCGACCTCAACGACGGCTTCCCCCTGGTCACCACCAAGAAGCTGCACCTGCGCTCGATCGTGCACGAGCTGCTGTGGTTCCTGAAAGGCGAGACCAACATCGCCTATCTCAAGGACAACAAGGTCAGCATCTGGGACGAGTGGGCCGATGCGCAGGGCGAACTCGGCCCGGTGTACGGCAAGCAGTGGCGGCGCTGGACCGGCGCCGACGGCCGCGAGATCGACCAGATGCAGTGGCTGGTGGACGAGATCAAGCGCAACCCGGATTCGCGGCGGCTGGTGATCAGCGCCTGGAACGTGGCCGAGTTGCCGCAGATGGCGCTGATGCCGTGCCACAGCCTGTTCCAGTTCTACGTGGTCGACGGCAAGCTCAGCTGCCAGCTGTACCAGCGCAGCGGCGACATCTTCCTGGGCGTGCCGTTCAACATCGCCAGCTACGCGCTTTTGACCCACATGGTGGCGCAGGCCACCGGCCTGGGCGTGGGCGATTTCGTGCACACGCTGGGCGACGCGCACCTGTATTCCAATCACTTCGCGCAGGCACGCGAGCAACTGGCGCGTACGCCGCGGCCGTTGCCGCAGTTGCGGCTGAACCCGGCGGTCACCGATCTGTTCGCCTTCACCTACGACGACATCGCCATCGAGGGCTACGACCCGCATCCGGCGATCAAGGCGCCGGTGGCGGTGTGAACAGCAGCTGGGAATCGGGAATGGAGAATCGGGAATCGGCGAGCGCCGCCGTCGCGACGGGGACGGATGCGGCGCCGCTTACGCGCCACCCTCTGCAACTGAGCCTGATCGCGGCGCTGGATCGGGCCAATGCGATCGGTCGCGACAATGATTTGCCGTGGCGCTTGCCGGACGATCTGAAGCGGTTCAAGGCACTCACGCTCGGCAAGCCGGTGCTGATGGGGCGCAAGACCGCGCAGTCGCTGGGGCGCGCGCTGCCCGGGCGCTTGAACCTGGTGATGACGCGTTCGGGGCAGGTGCCTTTTGCGGACATGCAGCCGGTGGCGTCGCTGCAGGCGGCGCTCGACGCGGTGCGCGCAGCCGGTGCCACGGAGCTGGCGGTGATCGGCGGCGGCGACATCTTCGCCCTGGCGCTGCCGTTGGCCGAGGTGCTGTACCTGACCCATGTCGACACCGTGGTCGACGGCGCCGATGCGCATTTTCCCGTGTTCGATCCGGCGCAGTGGGACGTAGTGGCGCGGCAGGCGCATCCGGCCGACGCGCGGCATGCGCTGGCCTTCGAGTTCGTGGATTACCGGCGCCAGTCTGGCGCGGTGTAAAGGCCCGCTCGCGGCGTTGACGCCATAGAGCCAGGAGCGTGGTTGGGGCGACTTAGCCGCAACGGACGTTACACAGCGAAAGCCCGTCGCGGCTAAAGCCGCCCACAGGGTCTTGCGGCGAGCTTGCCGGGTGCACTGTGGGAGGGACTTCAGTCCTGACGCATGAAGGTTCCAAGTAGTTTTGTACTTCGCTCGTCGCGGCTGAAGCCGCTCCCACAGGTGCGGCGCTAGCCTTGTCGGAGGACTGTACTGGGACTTCAGTCCCGACGATGAAGATGTCAGTCGGCTTTCGGCTTCGTTTGTCGCGGCTGCGTGACAGGCGACTCCCACACGTTCGTATGGCGATCTGGGGAATCAATCCTGTTCTGGCGCAGGCGCAGGTGCGTGCGCAGCGGGGGCCGGGCCACGGTGCGGCGCGCTGCGCCGCCGCGGGGTGCCGCTGCGCGCCGCCGGCGGCGGTCCCTGCACCGGTCGGCCCGGGACCTGCACCACCTGCAGGTCCTCGCTGTCCAGACGCAACGCGGTGAGCTTGCCGCCCCAGACCGCGCCGGTGTCGATCGCGTGCACACCCTGGGTGATGGTCAGGCCCAGCGTCGACCAGTGCCCGCAGACGATCTTCAGGTCGCGCTCGACCCGTCCCGGCACCTCGAACCACGGGTACAGGCCCTGCGCCTGGGTGCCGGGCGTGCCCTTTTCCTCGATCGCGATGCGCCCGCGCGGGGTGCAGTAGCGGGCGCGGGTGAACAGGTTGATGATCGCGCGCGAGCGGTCGTAGCCGGTCAGCCCCGGCGACCACGCCGGGCGGTCGCCGTACATGTTGCGGAACAGTTTGCGATAGCCGTTGCCGTGCAGTTGCTGCTCGACCTCGCGTGCATGCTTCTCGGCCAGCGCGGTGGTCCACTTCGGCGCCAGGCCGGCGTGGATCATCATCCAGCCGAGCTCGCGGTCGGCGTGCAGCAGCTTCTGCATGCGCAGCCAGGTCAGCAGCTCGTCGCGGTCCTCGGCCAGCACGATGCGCTGCAGGTCCGGATTGACCTTGCGCTGTTCGTCCGGGCTGCGCTCGCCGATCGCCAGCAGCGACAGATCGTGGTTGCCGAGCACCACCACGCTGTGCTCGCGCAGCGAGTGCACCAGGCGCAGGGTCTCCAGCGATTGCCCGCCGCGGTTGACCAGGTCGCCGCAGAACCACAGCCGGTCCACCGCCGGATCGAAGCGGATCTTCTCCAGCAACTGCTGGGTGATGTCGTAGCAACCCTGCAGGTCGCCGATCGCCCAGACCGCCATCAGTGCAGGGTCCGCGGGACGGACAGCACGAACGGCGCGATCGCGGCGATGAACTGGGTGCCGTCGTCGGCTTCCATGTCGTAGTGGCCGCGCATCGTGCCGTGTTCGGTCTCCAGTACCAGCCCGGAGGTGTAGCGGAAATCCTCGCCCGGGCGCAGCCGCGGCTGTTCGCCGACCACGCCGTCGCCGTCGACGCGTTCGATGCGGCCGTTGCCGTCGGTGATCTCCCAGTGGCGAGCGATCAGGCGCGCGGCGACGCGGCCACGGTTGTGGATGCGGATCGTGTAGGCGAACGTGTAGCGTCCGTCCTCCGGCGCCGATTGGTCGTCGAGGAATCGGGGCGACACTTCGACCTCGATCCGATAGGGGGCGTCATCGTTCATCCCCACAGTTTAGAGCGTGTTTTGCCGTTTGAGGCGAGATGCGTGAGCGGTTCGCGTTGCGAAGCGGGTGGCGTGCGCCAGCGGCCTTGTCCACGGCCCAGGCGCGCCGCGTGGAGTGGCTTCGCGCCGCGGGCGGTCGGCTTGCGGGAAGGCGGAGCGTGGCGTGCGAGGTCGACGTTCGCGCGTCTTGTTAGCAGACGGCAAAGGCGTCGTCGCTATGTCCAAATGCCGCTCTGAGGCGTGTCGGTGCCGGCATCGCCTCCGTGCTCGTGGAGCGCCCGGCGCCGCGGGAGCGGCGCAGGCGCGTCAGGCCAGGGGCAGGTTGGCCAGGCGCACGAAGTCGCCGACCTCGAGCTGCTCGGCGCGCGCGTCCGGACGCACGCCCGCGGCCTCGAACTGCGCGGCATCGCAGACGCCGTTCAAGGCGTTGCGCAGGGTCTTGCGGCGCTGCCCGAATGCGGCGCGGACCACATCGGCGAAGCGCTTGGGATCGGCGATGCCCACCGTCTGCGGCGGCCGCGGCACCAGCCGCACCACGGCCGAATCCACCTTCGGCGGCGGCCGGAACGCGCCCGGCGGCACCACGAACAGCGAGGTCACCTCGCAGTAGGCCTGCAGCATCACGCTGAGCCGGCCGTAGACCTTGCTGCCGGGGTCGGCGGCCATGCGGTCGACCACTTCCTTCTGCAGCATGAAGTGCATGTCGGCGATCGCCGTGGCGTGGTCCAGCGCATGGAACAGGATCGGCGAGGAGATGTTGTAGGGCAGGTTGCCGACCAGGCGGATGCGCGCGCCCTCGGCCAGGGCGGCGAAATCCACCGACAGCACGTCGCGGTTGAGGATGGTCAGTTCGCCGACGTCGGCGGCCGCCGCGGTCAACGGCGCGATCAGGTCGCGGTCGAATTCGATCACGGTCAGCTGGCCATGCCGGCGCAGCAGCGGGAAGGTGATCGCGCCCTGGCCGGGGCCGATCTCGACCAGCCGGTCGCCCGGCTTGGGATCGACCGCGCGGACGATGCTGTCGATGTAGTGGCGGTCGCTGAGGAAGTGCTGGCCAAGGGATTTCTTGGCCGGGGCGCCGAAGCCGGAAGAGGAAGTCATGGCGGGCAGTTTATCGGCATGCGCGGGGTGGCGCGCGCTTGCAGTGACGCAGGAGCGGCTTCAGCCGCGACCGGCATCACCGGGCGTGCCCTGGTTGCGGCAGATGCCGAACGCCGCCCGGAGATGCGCCTAGGACTGCGCGCGGCGCGCCGCCAGTTGCGCGCACAGCGCAGTGGCAGCGAACAGGCTGGACGGGTCGGCCACGCCGCGGCCGGCCAGCTCCAGTGCGGTGCCGTGGTCGACCGCCACGCGTGGATAGGGCAGGCCCAGGGTCAGGTTCACCGCCTGCTCGAAGCCGCTGTACTTGAGCACCGGCAGGCCCTGGTCGTGATACATCGCCAGCACCGCGTCCACGGTCGCCAGCTTCTGCGGCAGGAACGCGGTATCGGCCGGCAACGGGCCGAGCAGGCGCATGCCCTGCGCGCGCAAGGCGTCCAGCACCGGCTGCATCACCTCGATCTCCTCAAGGCCCAGGTGCCCATCCTCGCCGGCATGCGGGTTCAGCCCCAGCACCGCGATGGTCGGCGTGGCGATGCCGAACTCATTGCGCAAGGCGGCTTCGGTGATGCGCAGGCTGCGTTCCAGCAGGGCCGGCGTGAGCGCATCGGCGACGGCGCGCAGCGGCAGATGGGTCGTGACCAAGGCCACGCGCACGATGGCGTTGGCCAGCATCATCACCACCTCGCGGCCGGCGTGTTGGGCCAACAGCTCGGTGGTGCCGGTGTAGGCGATGCCGCCGGCGTTGATCGCCGCCTTGTGCACCGGGCCGGTCACCACGCCGTCCAGTTCCCCGCTCAGGCAGGCATCGGCGGCCTGGGTCAGTGCGGCGATCACCGCGGCCGCGTTGGCCGGTTCGGTCGCGCCAAAGCGGCTGGGCACGGCATTGGCGACCGTGCGCAGGCGCAGGTCGCCAGGGGCGAGGGCGGGGCTGGATTCGGGCAGCAACTGCAGTGGCAGCGACAGCGCCGCGGCGGCGGCGCGCAAGGTGTCGGGATCGGCGAAGGCCAGGAGCTGGCAGTCGTGGCGCGGCTGCTGCGCCAGCCGCACGCACAGCTCCGGGCCGATCCCGCCCGGCTCGCCCGGCACCAGCGCGAGCGAGGGGCGCATGGATCAGGGCTTGGCGGCGGGCGCCGGCGCGGGCGTGGCCGCCGGCGCAGTGGCGGCGTCGGTGTTGCCCACGCGCAGGTCGACGTAGGCTTCGCCGCGCATTTCCTGCAGGAAGCGGTTGTATTCCTCTTCCAGCTTGCGGCGGCCGATGGTCTCGCGGACCTGGGCGCGCTGGGTATCGCTGGTCACGTCGGTCTGGCGCTCGGCGACGCGCTGCACGATGTGCCAGCCGGCCTCGGTGCGGAACGGCTGCGAAATCTGGCCGTCCTGGAGGCTCGCGACGTGCTGGCCGAAGTCCGGGCCGAACGCGTCGGCCGGGAACCAGCCCAGATCGCCACCCTGGCTGCGGCTGTTGGTGTCTTCCGACGCTTCCTTGGCCACGGCCTGGAAGTCGGCGCCGCCGGCGATGCGCGCACGCAGGGTCTCGATCTTGGCCTTGGCGGCCGCATCGGGCTGCGCGTCGTTGACCCGGATCAGGATGTGGCGGGCGTGGTACTCGGTGACGGTCTTCTTTTCCGGGTTGGCCGAGGCGTCGCGCACTTCGACCAGCTTCAGCAACTGGAAGCCGCTGGGGCCGCGCAGCGGGCCGGCGACCTGGCCCGGCTTCATGTCGCGGATCAACTGCGCGAACGCGTTGGGGATTTCGTCCAGGCTGCGCCAGCCCAGATCGCCGCCTTCCAGCGCGTTGGGGCTGTCGGAGTAGCGCACCGCCGCGGCGTTGAAGTCGATCTCGCCCTTGTCGATCAGGTTCTTGACCCCGTCGATCTTGCCCTGCGCGGTCTTGATCTGCTCGGCGGTGGCGCCTTCCGGCAGGCCGACCAGGATGTGCGCCAGGTGGTACTGGGTGCCGGTGGTGGCCTGCTGTGCCAGCGCCGCGTCGACTTCGGCCTCGCTGACGTTGATGCGGCTCTGCGCGAAGCTCTGGCGCAGGCGCTGCACGGTGATCTCGTCGCGCACCGAGTTGCGGAAGTCGGTGTAGGACATGCCGTCGGCGGCCAGCTTCTTGCGCAGGCCGTCCACGTCGGTACCGTTCTGCTGGGCGATGCTGGCGATGGCACGGTTCAACTCGTCGTCGCCGACGCGGATGCCGGTGCTGTTGGCGCGCGCGACCTGCAGCTTGACCAGGACCAGGCGCTCGAGCACCTGCCGCTGCAGCACGTTATCCGGCGGCAGCTGCGCCTCGCGGCCGGCATACTGCGCCTTCACGTTGCGCACGGCACGATCCAGCTCGCTCTGCAGCACGACATCCTCGTCGACCACCGCGGCAATGCGGTCCAGCGGTTGGGTTTGTTGCGCGGCGGCCGGAGCGGACACGCCAGCGATCGCCATCAGAGCGGCGAGAAAAACAGAAAGGGTCTTGGTCATGGAATCTGGTTCGGATCGTAAGCGTCCGGATCGGTCGTGGTGTTGCTGGGCGGGACCAAGTACAGGTCGTCGCGGTTGTAGCCGAGAATAGCACGGCGCAGAACACGGTCCGTGTCCTGGCCCAGGGACGACAGGCCCTTGAGCACGAACTCGATCTGGAACGCGGTATCCAGCGCGCCGGTGCGGTTGCGCACGTAGCGCCGCGCCAGCGCCCGCACGGCCAGGCAGCAACTGTCCCACTGCACGCCGAGGATGCTCTCCAGCGGCTTTTTGTCCATCAGCGAGTAGTAATGCCGCCCGACCAGGCTCCAGGTCGGATTGATCGGGTACAGGAACGACACATCGGCCTGTTCCAGCAGGTCGCGGCGGTAGCGGTAGCTGAGGTTGATGATGCCGTCGCCGGGCAGCAGGTAGCGGGTGCGGAAGCTGGCCAGGTCCTTGCGGTGGTACTTGGGATCCCACTGATAGGTGGCGCCCAGGTTCCAGCGGTCGTTGATCATGTAGTTGGCATCGGCCACCCAGGCCGACTTGCCCTGCTCGATGGTGGTGTCGCTGTCCGGCAGGCTGACCCGCGAATCGCTGAAATACAGGATCTGGCCGAGGCTGACCGACAGCTTCTCCTTGCCGTCGTCCTGGCGCAGCAGGCGCGAACTCAGCGCCATGGTCAGCTGGTTGGCGTCGTTCTGGCGGTCGGCGCCGGTGTAGCGCGAGTCGCGGAACAACTGGCCCCAGCTGAAGGTGAACTCGCGGGTATCGAAGATCGGCAGGTCGCTCTGGTCGCGGTACGGCGTGTAGAGGTAGAACAGCCGCGGTTCCAGGGTCTGCAGATAGTTGGTGTTGCCCCATTTGGTATCGCGGTCGAAGTACAGGCCCGCGTCGACGGTGGCGATCGGCAGGCTGCGCGAGGGCGTGGTGTCGCCGCCGAGCGTGGCCGCCAGGTCCTTGTCCAACTGGTAGGCGGTATAGCGCCAGGCCAGGGTCGGCTTGAGGAACCACGCGGCGCCGGCCAGCGGCATCGAGAGGTAGGGCTTGAGGTCCAGGCGGCTGCCGCCGGGGCGTGGGGTGACCACGCCGGTGCGTTCGTACAGTGCATCCTTGGCGTGGATGTCGTCGTGCACGAAGCGCACGGCTTCGCTGTACAGGCCGGCTTCGAAGTAGTTGCCGAACGACTGGTCCCAGTTGAAGAAGGCGCGCGGCTGGCGGTTGTACGGCAGCGCGTCCTCGGTCAGGGTGTAGTCGGTCAGCTGCCAGCGGTCGGCCATCACGCCCGCGGTCCAGGTGTCGCCGGTGCCGTAGACGCCGATCTGGCTTTGAATGTTGGACACCGCATTGCCGAGCAAGCGGTTGGAGAAATCCTCCGTGTAGCGCTCGTCGCTGACCCAGGCCAGCGAGGCGCGCGCGTGCCACTGGGAATTGATGTTGTGGTAGCCCTGATAACCGAACCGGCCGCGATCCTTGTCGCGCAGCTTGTCGTCGGGCAGGTAGGCGGCCTGCAGCTCACCCTTGCCGCCATCGTAGAGATAGCGGAATTCGCTGCCCAGCATCAGGCCGCGGCGGGCCATGAAGCGCGGATACAGCGTGGCGTCGTAGTTCGGCGCCAGGTTCAGGTAGTACGGCTGGGTGTAGTCGAAGCCGTTACGGCTGGACATGCCGATCGCCGGGAACAGGAAGCCGCTGGTGCGGCGATCGTCGATCGGGAACTTGAACCAGGGCGCGTACAGGATCGGAACGTTGTAGATCTTCAGGATCGCGTTGCGCGCGGTACCGAAGCCTTCGTCGTTGTCGACGTCGATTTCCGGCGCATGCAGTTCCCATACCCGCTGCGAAGGGTCGCAGGTGGTGTAGGTGGAGCGGTGCATCTGCCCGAGCGCGCCCTGCAGGTCGACCGAATCGGCCTTGCCGTTGCCGCGGCGGGCCAGCAGCTGGTAGCGGATGTTGGTGATCTTGTGGGTGTCGGTGTCCTGATTGCCTTCGGCCCGGTCGGCGATCATGCGGATCGACGAATCCTGGTAGCGCACATGGCCCTCGGCAATGTAGTTGCCGGTCTCGGTGTCCACCCGCAGGCTGTCCGTCCCCATGAACTGGTCGCCGCGCTTGAGCGCGACGTTGCCCGTGTAGTTCGGGATGGTGGTGGTGCCCGACAGCTGGTCGCCTTCGATATTGGTCGGCTGCTGGTCGCGGTTCTGCGCGAGCTTGGGGTCCGGCTGCTGCGCGTCGTCGAACTTGGGCAGCACGTCCGGGGTCGGGCACAGGCCCCAGTTCGGCGGCTTTTCAGCCGCCACGGCCGGCAGGCAGAGGGCGATACTGAACGGAAGAGGGAGCAGGCGAAGGGTTCGGCGCACGCGCGTCAGGTATCGGGCGAAAACGGTCGCTAGCTTGCCCCATCCCGTGCATAGGGGCAATGAAGGCGTCCCGGGGCCGGGGGACGGGGTTCATCGGTGTCCAGGGTGCCATCGATTCCTGAGGACGCCGTGTTGGCTGGCCGACGGCGCCCAGCCACGGCGTGGCACTACTTGGGCTGGATGACGCGCCCTCAGCGCAGCGCGTCGACGTGGGCGACGCTGCCCTCGCGCAGCGCCTGCAGGTCGTAGCCGCCTTCCAGCAGGGACACCACCCGGCCGCGCGCATGCCGTTGCGCCACCGTGCGCAGTTCGGCAGTGATCCAGCCGAAGTCTTCGGTTTCCAGCATCAGATCGGCCAGCGGGTCGCGCATGTGCGCGTCGAAGCCAGCCGAGATCAGCAGCAGCTGCGGCTTGAACGCGTCCAGCAGCGGCAGCATCTGGTCGGCCCAGGTGTTGCGGAAGCGGAAGCCGCCGCTGCCCGGCGGCAGCAAGGCGTTGTGCAGGTTGCCGACGCCGCGGTCGTGGACCCCGCCGGTGTGCGGGAACAGCCCGGACTGGTGGGTGCTGAGGTACTGCACCTTGGGTTCGCGCTCGAAGATCGCCTGGGTGCCGTTGCCGTGGTGCACGTCGAAATCGACGATGGCGATCCGCTCCAGCCCATGCGCGTCGCGGGCGTGGGCGGCGGCCACGGCCACGTTGTTGAACAGGCAGAAACCCATCGCGGTGTCGGCGGTGGCGTGGTGGCCGGGGGGGCGGACCGCGCAGAATGCGGTGTCGGTGACACCGTGCATCACCGCGTCCACCGCGGCCACGCCGGCACCGGCGGCGCGCAGTGCGGCCGCGCGCGAACCGGGCGAGAGCACCGTGTCCACGTCGAGCATCTGCGGGCCGTCGAGGTCGGCCAGGACGCGATCAATCAGCTCGCGCTCATGGACCCGGGCCAGGTCGCCGAGCTTGGCCAGCGGCGCCTCGCGCCATTCCAGCGTGGGAAAGGCCTCGCGCAGCGCGGTGGTGACCGCCTCCAGGCGCTGCGGCCGTTCCGGATGCTCCGGTCCCGGCGCGTGACCCAGGCAGGCAGGATGGGTGTAGATCAGCATGCGTGGCCGCGGCCCGGGCGTCGCTCAGGCCTGGCGCCGGTCGTGGCGCCACAGTACTTCGCCGTGGCCGTCGGCCCGCGCCAGCACCCGCGCCAGCACGAACAGCAGGTCGGAGAGGCGGTTGAGGTAGCGCACCGCTTCCGGGCGCACCGCGTCCTGGCGCGACAGTGCCACCGTCTCGCGCTCGGCGCGGCGCACGATGGTACGGGCCAGGTGGCAGCGCGCCGCGGCCTCGCCGCCGGCGGGCAGGATGAAGTCCTGCAGCGGCGGCAGGGTGTCGTTGTAGCGGTCCAGGTGCCGTTCCAGTGCGTCGATGTCGGCGGCATGGATGGCGGCATGGCCGGGGATGCACAGCTCCCCGCCGAGATCGAACAACTGGTGCTGGATCGCGGTCAGCAGGTGCCGCACGTCCTCGGCCAGCGGGCAGGCCAGGACCACGCCGATCGCCGAGTTGGCCTCGTCCACGGTGCCGTAGGCGGCGACCCGCGCCGAGTCCTTGCCGACCCGGTTGCCGTCGCCCAGGCCGGTGCTGCCGTCGTCGCCGGTGCGGGTGTAGATCTTGGAGAGGCGGTTGCCCATCCCGGTCAGTGACCGACCGGCTGGCCGCGCTGGCCCAGCCGCGCCAGTTGCTCGACGCCGACCTGGATCGCCGCGGCCAGCGCCACGTAGAGGCTGGCGCTGCCCAGGTACGGCAGCAGCCAGTCGCTGTAGTTCTGCCACCAGCCGGCCAGGGTCGGGTTCGGCACGCTGCGGCTGACCCAGTAGAAGCTGCCCTGCGCCAGCAGGTGGCACAGCGCCACCGCCACCAGCAGGCTGGCGGCGGCCAGGCCCAGGGCGCGCCAGCCGGCACCGTGGTAGCGCCGCGCCAGCCAGGCGCCGCCGGCCCACAGCACGAAATAGGCCGGGATCAGGCACCAGTAGGCCGGCGACACGCAGTAGTGCTGCCAGAAATCCATGCCCTGGCTGCGGATGACCAGGTAGTCGACCAGCACCGCCAGCGCCATCAGCAGCGGGAACGCCCAGCGGGTCCAACTGCGCAGGTAGAAGCCGCCGACGAAGAACGCCGCCCACGACGCGTCCGGGATCGCCCCGAAGTGGTTGATGCGGGTCGCGGCCAGCAGCGCGGTCAACAGCAGCAGGGCGGGGAGGCGGTGGGCGGAAGGCGTCATGGCGGCGGGCACCGGTGCACGTAAGACCCCGGATTCTACTGGAAGCGCGGCGCGCGCGAGCGCTGTGCGCCGCTGCCGCCACGGCACGCCGACTGGGCGGTGGCGCTCACCGGGCAGACGGGTGCGGGTCGTATCATGGCCGGATGAGCAAACGACATGACGTAGTGATCGTCGGCGGCGGCCTGGTCGGCGCCAGCCTGGCCATCGCCCTGGACCGGCTGGGGGTGGACGTGGGCCTGGTCGAGGCCGCACCGCCGGGCGCGTTGCCGCCGGTGTTCGACCAGCGCAACCTCAGCTTCGCCGCCGCCACGATCAACGCGCTGGGCGCGTTGGGGGTGATGCAGCGGCTGCGCGCGCCGACCGGACCGATCCGCCGCATCCACGTCAGCCGCGCGGGCGATTTCGGCCGGGTGCGGTTGGAAGCCGCCGACTACGGACGCGAGGCTTTCGGCCAGGTGGTCGTCGCGCGCGACTTCGGCGAGGCGCTGGAGGCGAGCCTGGCGGCGACCACGCGGCTGACCCGCTACCGCCCGGCGCAGTTCGTGGCGCTGGAGGCCGACACCGAAGAGGGCGTGCGCCGCCTGCGCATCGTGTGCGATGGCAGCGAGGAGGTCCTGCACACGCGCTTGCTGGTCGGTGCCGACGGCAGCGCCAGCGCGGTGCGCGAAGCCTTGGGCATCGCCGCAACGCGCCACGATTTCCAGCAGACCCTGTTCGTGGCGCGGGTACGCGGCAGCCGCCAGCCCGACGGCACCGCCTACGAGCGCTTCCGCGACGACGGCCCGACCGCCTTGTTGCCGCGCGGCGACCGCCATTACGGCGCGATCCACGCGGTGGCCGCCGAGGACGCCGATGCGGTGGCGGCGCTGGACGAAGGTGCCTGGCTGCAGCGGCTGCAGGATGCCCTGGGCTGGCGCGTCGGCCGTCTGCTCGGCAGCGGCGAGCGCAGCGCCTACCCGATCGTGCAGGTGCTGGCCGAGCGGCTGACCGACGCGCGCGCGGTGCTGCTGGGCAATGCCGCGCAAACCTTGCACCCGCTGGGCGCGCAGGGCTTCAACCTGGGCCTGCGCGATGCGCTGACCCTGGCCGAACTGATCGAGCGCGACGGCACCGACCCGGGCGCGCCGGCGCTGCTGCAGCAGTACGCGCAGCGCCGCGAGCAGGATCGCCAGCGCACGGTGACGTTCTCCGGCGGGCTGGCGCGGCTGACCGCCAATCCGACCCCGCTGCTGCGCCCGCTGCGCAGCCTGGGCCTGCTGGCCGCGGCGCAGGCCGCGCCGCTGCAGTCGTTCCTGGTCGGCGGCGCGATGGGCTTCCGCGGCGATGTGCCGCAGCTGTGCCGGGAGGCGCGCGCATGAGCCGGCGCGGCGTGCTGGATGTGGTGGTGGTGGGCGGCGGCGTGGTCGGCGCGGCCTGTGCGCTTGCCCTGGCCGGCGAAGGCCTGGCGGTGGCGCTGGTCGAGGGCCGCGAACCGCCGCGCTGGTCGGCCGACACGCCAGACCTGCGCGTGTACGCCTTCGCTCCGGACAACGCGGCCCTGCTGCAGGGCCTGGGCGTGTGGCCGCAGGTGCTGGCGCAGCGCGCCAGCGCGTACCGGCGCATGCGCGTGTGGGATGCCGGCGGCGGTGGCGAACTGGCCTTCGATGCCGATACGCTGGGCCGCGACCAGCTCGGCTGGATCGTCGAACACAATCTGCTGGTCGAACAGCTGTGGGCGGCGCTGCCGGCGGCTGGTGTGCAGGTGCATTGCCCGGCACGGGTGGAGGCGCTGGAGCCGTCGGCCGAACGCGCGCGCCTGCGCCTGGACGACGGCAGCCGCCTGGATGCGCGCCTGGCGATCGCCGCCGACGGCGCCGATTCCACCCTGCGCGGCCTGGCCGGGCTGGATGCGCCGGCGCACGACTACGGCCAGCGCGGCGTGGTCGCCTTCGTGCAGACCGAACAGCCGCACCAGGACACCGCCTGGCAGCGCTTCCTGCCGAGCGGGCCGCTGGCATTCCTGCCGTTCGCCGACGGCCGCAGCTCGATCGTGTGGACCCTGCCCGAGGCCGAGGCGGCGCGGGTGCTGGCGCTGGACGATGCGGCGTTCGGCGCCGAACTGACCCAGGCCTTCGGCGCCCGCCTGGGCGCGGTGCGCGCGCTGTCGCCGCGGCTGGGCTTCCCGCTGCGCCGGCAACTGGTGGAGGCCTACCAGCGCGGCCGCCTGCTGGTGCTGGGCGATGCCGCGCACGTGGTGCACCCACTGGCCGGGCAGGGGGTCAACCTCGGCCTGCGCGACGTCGCCGCGCTGGCGGCGCTGGTGCGGCAGGCGCAGGCGCAGCGGGTCGACTGGGCGGCGCCGCAGCGGCTGGCGCGCTGGGCGCGCGGCCGCCGCAGCGACAACACCGTGGCCGCCTATGGCTTCGATGCGATCAACCGCCTGTTCTCCAACGACGAGCTGCACCTGACTTTGCTGCGCGGGCCGCTGCTGGGCCTGGCCGGCAAGTTGCCGTTGTTGATGCACGGTTTCTGGAAGCGCGCTTCCGGCGTGTGAGCCCACGCTCCGGCCGGACGCGGAGGCCGCAGGATTTGACCACGCGCCGAGCGGCGCCCGTACCCTCATCCGCCCCTTCGGGGCACCTTCTCCCGGAGGGAGAAGGAAGAGCCAGCTTCGGCTGGTTTGCTTGAGCCCCTCTCCCCTCGGGAGAGGGGTTGGGGTGAGGGTAGGGCGCGAAGCGCCGCACGCAGGCCGCGCCCTGCCATGAAGGATGACGATGCAAGACGCGACACAGACCGTGGATCTGTTGATTTCCCACAGCCAGCTGCAGCTGCGCGCCCGCGCCTTCGACGCCGCCGCCTGCCGCTGGGGGCCGCGCAACCTGGAGCAGGGGGCGATCCTGCATCGCGACTACGTGGTGTTCGACCCGTTGCCCGAGGACGCGTTCGGCGCACACGTGCACCTGACCCTGGCCACGGCGTTCGCGCCCGACCCGCGTGCGCAGCGGCGCATGCAGGTGCCGTTCCGGGTGAATGCGGACGCACGGGTGCAGGTGGCGTCTGCCGCCGAGGCCTTCGATGTGACGCTGGCGCTGCAGCCTGGCGACTACGCGCTGTACTACGAAGTCTGCGAAGGCGACGACGAGGTGTATTACCGGCTCACCCTGGTGCCGGCAACGCAGCCGGTGACGGCGTGCTATCTGCTAGACGATCCCTGGGGCGGGGCACAGGATGCGCCGCTGCTGGAAGGAATGCTGTAGCCATCGTCAGCGCGGTGGGCGAGGCCGAGCGGTGGAGCGGCACGGCTTGGTGGACCACACGCGCTGCGAAGAGATGGGGCCGATGCAGCGGCGCTGGCGGTGGCCGCTTGGATGAGGCGGTTGCGCGAAGCTGCGGCGCTCGCATTGCCGGTGTTTGCGATGTTGCTGCGTCAGAAAACAATCGCGCCGCATGCGGCAGAAAGGCCGCAGGCGGCGCGTGTGGTGGAAAGGGTGCGGGTCGGTCGACGCGTGGCTCGCGTCACGTGGACATCCAGCCTTCCAGGTCGGCCTTGCTCAGGCGGCCATGGTGATGCACGTCGACGGCGTCGAACTCGGCGTACAGCGTCGGATCGGCCTTGGCCTCGGCGCGGCTGATGTAGCCGTCATGGTTGCGGTCGAGCTTGGCGAAATCGATGTGGTAATCGCCGACGATCGAGTTGGGTTCGACCGAGGTGACGTTGATGATCTGGCCGTTCTGGTGGAGCGTCACTTCGTCCGGCGCCGACTGCGCCATGGCAAGCGCCGGCGCGGCAAGCAGCGCGAACGCGAACGGGACGAGACGAGGAACGATGCGGTTCATGGCACGACTCCTGTTGCTGGGAAGGAGTCAAGAACATAAGCCCGGCCAAATTAATCGACACTAAAAAAATCGGGCATTCGCACGTGCGCGCAGGCGCCATTTAGCAAGCGTTTCCACTGCGTGCTCCAACGCGGCTCACGCTGCCACGGCGTCCGCCATGGCGGTGCCGGACGCACGTCGGCGCGGCGACAGCACGCTTCGCACGATCTGCTTCCGCGACACGCAAGCCGGATGCAGCTTGCCTGTAGGAGCGGCTTCAGCCGCGACGGGTTTACTGATAACGCCCCGTCGCGGCTGAAGCCGCTCCTACAGAACGCATCCCGGCGTGATGCGAGACGCCCTACAGCCAGCCGGCCAGCTGCGCGCGGCTGAGACGGCCGCTGTGGGAGGTGTCCAACGCGTCGAACTCGTCGGCCAGCGACGGATTGGCCTGCGCTTCGCTGCGGCTGATGTAGCCGTCGTGGTCGGTGTCCAGCGCCTCGAAGTCGATGCGATAGCTGCCGGCGACGCGGTCGGGCTGGATGCTGCGCACGGTCACCTGCGCTTCGCCGGGCGTGGCCGGCAACTGCACCTGGTGGGTCACCACGCCGTTGCTGAGCGGCTGCGCGCGCACGTTGACCGGCGCATCGCGCAGCGGCTCGGTGGTGGCGCTGGAGGTGGCGTTGAGGTTCTGCGCCGCGGCCGGCGCGGTGCAGGCGCACAGGCAGCAGAGCAGGACGAGGGAACGGCAGGGCATGGACACGACGGACTCCGGGACGACGATGGAATGATGGCCCCGGCGCTCAGCCGGGGATGAACGGAAACGCGAGCTTCAACAGGCCCTTCAGCCCGCCCTCGGCGGTGCTGGCGACGGCCTTGGCGCCGAGGCTGTTGAGCGCGCGGCGCACGTCCTCCCAGCGTAGCTTGCTCACGTCCTTCTTCAACAGGTCGGCGACCTCTTCGGCGGTGGGCGCCAGCTTCTGCAGTTCGTGCATCACCTTCTCCGGCTCCGGCTGCAGGTAGCCCCAGCGTTCGGCGATCTTCAGCAGCGTGTCGAAGCGCACCGCCATCACGTCGCGGTTGCGCTCGTACACGGGCATGGCGCCGACGTCGACGATGGCCTGTTCGAAGCGCTGCTGGTCGTCCGGGTGTTCGATGCGGATCGCCAGGAAGCCGTCCTTCTTGCTGCGCTCGCTGACGTGCTTGGCCCCGGCGCGCAGGTTGTCCTCGGTGAGCACCGTGGCGACGATGCGCTGCAGCGCTGCCTCGTTGTCCTCCGGCACCAGCGCGCGCCAGCGCGCGTAGCCATCGCGGCGCAGGCCCTTGACCTTGGCAGGGGTCACCCGCAGGCGCATCGCCACCGCGTTGTTGGAATCGCTGCGCGAGATCGCGCCGTCGCGTTCCAGCAACACGAAGATCAGCAGTTCCAGGTCGCGCTTGGTCAGCGACTGGAAGCCCTGCAGCAGGGTCAGGCGCAGGAATTCGTCGGCGAAGCCGGCCGGGTTGTTCAGTTCGATCGGCTGCATGTGCGCGGCCCTCTAGTCAGTGCAGCCAGGATGCCAGGCGGCCATTGCGCGGACTGAGACGCCGCTGCGATACGCATCCCATCCGTCCCCTCAGCGTCCGTGCTCGCGTCCGGGGCGGTCGCTGCGGAAGGTTTCGATCGCGCCGCGGTCCTGCAGGGTCACGTCGACATCGCGTCCGTCGGCGCCGCCGAAGGCCAGGTTGGTGGGCTTGCGGCCCTTGGTCGCGACCTCGTGCAGCAGCGTGCCGTCCGGCGCCAGCACGATCACCTTGCCGGCGTCGTAGCGGGCCACGTACAGGTTGCCGTCGACGTCGCAGCGCATGCCGTCCAGGCCGGCGTCGGCGAAGCTGGCGAACAGCCGCTTGTTGGACACGGTGCCGTCGGCGGCACGGTCGTAGACCCAGATCCGCCGCTGCACGCTCTCGTTGACGTACAGGCGCTTGCCGTCGGGGCTGACCTCGATGCCGTTGGTGGTGCCCATGCCGGTCTCGATCAGGTGCGCGCTGCGGTCGCGGTCGATGCGCCACAGCTGGCCGCCGTCGTGCTTCCAGTCCGGGTCGCTGGCGTACAGGGTGCCGTCCGGCGCCATCGCGATGTCGTTGGGCTGGAACGCGCCCGGCAGCGTGGCGTAGACCTCGATGCGCTTGCTGCGCAAGGCGATGCGCAGGATGCGGTGCCGGCCGTAGTCGGCCACGAGCATGCGCCCGCGGCGATCGAAGCGGATGCCGTTGCCGATGCTGCCGGCGGGAAGATCCACGAACAGGCTCGCCTGCGCGTGGCCGTCGGCATCGCGCTGGACCCGGCCGATGCTGCCGTCGTGGGCGAAGTTGACCACGTATAGCGCACCGTCCGGGCCGGTGGCCGGGCCTTCGATCTTGTCGGTGAACACGCCATCGCCGACCAGGTCGCGGGCCTGGAACAGCGTCTCCTGCGCACCGGCCGGGGCAGCCAGCAGCAGGGCGAGGGCGGCGAGCAGTGGGCGGCAGCGCATCGGCGTCTCCGGGAAAAGCGGAGGCGGCAGTGTGCCAGAGGCCTCGGCGCATCGCGCGATGGCGCTCACAGTGCCGATGCCGCGCAAGCGGTTAGGGTGGAGAATCCTTCCGGTCGGAGTTGCGCATGGAGCCGTCCTCGCCGAATCGCCGCCGCCTGTTGCTGGCCGGCCTGTCCGCCGGTGCCGCTGGCCTGTTGGGGTCGCCGGCGTGGGGCGACACGCCGGCACGACGGCGCAAGCCGCTGGGCGTGGCCCTGGTCGGGCTGGGCGAGTACGCCAGCAGCCGTCTGGCACCGGGCCTCACCCTGACCAGGCACTGCCGGCTGGCCGGCATCGTCACCGGCTCGCCGCAGAAGATCCCGCCGTGGCAGGCGCGCTACCGCATCCCGGATCGCAACGTCTACAGCTACGACGACCTGGAGCGCATCGCCGACAACCCGGACATCGACGTCGTCTACGTGGTCACGCCGCCGCACCTGCACGCGCCGCTGAGCATCCGCGCCGCCGCCGCCGGCAAGCACGTGTGGTGCGAAAAGCCGATGGCGCTGCACGCCGAGCAGGCGCAGGCGATGATCGATGCCTGCGTACGCAACAAGGTGCGGCTGAGCATCGGCTACCGCATGCAGCACGAGCCCAATACCCGGCGCGTCATCGCCCTGGCCGGCGAACGTCCGTTCGGGGCGGTGCGCAGCGTGCGCGCGGAGGCGGGCTACGCCGGCTATGGCGACACCGACCCGGCGCAGCGGCCGTGGCGGTTGCGCGCGGAGTGCGGCGGCGGCGCGATGTACGACATGGGCGTGTATCCGCTCAACGCGGCGCGCTACACGACCGGCGCCGAGCCGCTGGCGGTCAGCGCGCGGCGGTCCACGGAGCGGCCGGCGCTGTTCGACGAGGTCGACGAGCACATGCACTTCACCCTGGAATTCCCGCACGAGGTGACCGCCACCTGCGCGGCAAGCTTCGGCCGCACCATGAACCTGCTGCGCGCCGAGTGCGCGAACGGCTGGTACGAACTGGCGCCGTTCCAGGCCTACGACGGCGTGCGCGGCCGGGCCAGCGACGGCCGTCTGTTCGACGCGCGAGTGCGCCACCAGCAGGCGCTGCAGATGGACGAGGACGCGCTGGCGATCCTGCAGGGCACGCCGCTGCGGGTGCCCGGCGAAGAAGGCCTGCGCGACATCCGCATCGTCGAGGCGATCCAGCACTCGGCGCGCGCGCATGGAGCGCGGATCGTGCTGTAGCCGTTGGTGGCGCGATGTGCTTCTCGTAGGAGCGGCTTCAGCCGCGACGGGCTTTCCCGGTAATGCCCATCGCGGCTGAAGCCGCTCCTACGAAAAACTAGATGTGTTGTGCTAGCCGCCGCTCAGTCCGGGATCGCCAGCACCGTGATCTCTTCGCGATCGTGGTAGAGCTGCTTGGCGCGCAGCTGCAGCGGGCGCTCGGCACGCTCGGCGAACAGGTCCAGGCACAGCCGGGTCTCGTCCCAGCGCTTCTTCATCGGCAGCTTCAGGTTGAAGATCGCGTGCCGGCACCAGCCCTCGCGGAACCAGGTGGCCATGCGCTCGGCGACGCGGCGCGGTTGCTCGACCATGTCGCAGACCATCCAGTCCAGCGGCTGCGGCGGTTTCCAGTGGAAGCCGTCGGCGCGCAGGTGATCGACCAGACCGCTGTCGAGCACGTGTTGGCGCAGCGGGCCGTTGTCCACGCTGGTCACGTGCAGGTGCTGACGGGTCAGGACCCAGGTCCAGCCGCCGGGGGCGGCGCCGAGGTCGGCGGCGCGCATGCCCGGGCGCAGCAGCGCCTCGCGCTCGTGCGGAGTCAGCAGCGCCAGCAGCGCTTCCTCCAGTTTCAGTGCCGAGCGCGAGGGCGCCTCGGGCAGCAGCTTGAGGCGTGGGATGCCCAGCGGCCACGGCGCGCTGTCCTCGCTGTCGGCCACCGCCAGCAGGGCGTGGGTGCCGGTCACGAAGCACACGTGCAGGCGCGGCAGCCGCGGTTGCGGCTTGTCGCTGAGCAGGCCGGCCTTGCGCAGCGCCGGGCGCAGCGCGTTGCCGAAGCTGCGCGCCAGGCCAGACAGCGGCTTGCCGGCATCCGAGTCCGGATGTTCGACCCACAGGTCGCCGAAGCGCGGCTGTCCGGCAAGCGCCTGCAGGATCGGCGCGATGCGGTCGCTGGCCGGCAACTCGCGCAGTTCGGCCAGCAACTGCAGCTTCTGCCGGGCGAAGATCAGCCCGCGCCAGGGCAGCGCCTGCGCCGGCACCGCCGTGTCGCTGAGCAGCAGCGCGTAGCCGCTGTTGCGCTCGGTGCGCGCGTAGGCGGCCAGCCCGGCCTCGCCGGCGCGCGCGTTGAGTTCGGCCGCCAGCTCCGGTTCGAAGCCGGGCCGGCAGTAGCACAGCAGGCCATGGACCAGCGGGCCGTTCTCGAAGGACATGGGCAAGCCTTCCGGCGGGGTCAGTAGCGGGGGCTGTCGAGTTCGCCGTAGCGGCGCAGCACCGCGCAGGCGGCGTCGCGATGCAGGCCGCGGACCACCTCGATGCCGCGGCGCTGCAGTTCGCCCACCCAGTCCGCCGGCAGCGGGCCTTCGTCGAACGGGGTCAGCGCCATCACGTCCTCGGCGCTGGCGCCGATCAGCAGGCGGTCGATCCCGGCCCAGATGGTCGCGCCGTAGCACTGGCAGCATGGCTGCGAGGAGGTGGCCAGGGTCACCGGCGACAGCACCGCGTTCAGCCGCGGGGTCTGCAGGCGCTGCTGGGCCAGCATGTAGGCCATGTTCTCGGCGTGCGCCAGCGAGGTGGTCTGCGGCACCACGCGATTCACGCCGACGGCGATGATGCGGTGGTCCGGGCCGAACACCGCCGCGCCGAACGGGCCGCCGCTGCCGGCATCCACGTTCAGCCGCGACAGTTCCACCGCCAGCGCGACCTTGTCGGCGTCGCTGGCGTAGACGGCCTGCGGATCGACCGCGTCGTGGATCCAGGCGGGCAGGGTGAGATGGACTTGCGCGTAGAGCATCAGCGGACGGGTTCGGCAGGCTGGGGGGCGCGCAGTGTATCGGCTTGCGCGGGGCGCGCGCTGCATTGTCCGGCCACGCAGGAGCAGCCGGCGATCGCGCGCGAGCCGCACACGCTCATGCGCCCGCTGGCCTGGCATTGCGCCATCACTCCCTGCGGATCGGTGGGGCTGTCGCGGTTGACGCAGGCCGGCATCGCCCCGCAGCAGTTGCCGACGTTCTTGACCGTGCAGTCGGCATCGGTGCGGCAACTGCTGTCGACCTTCACCGGCAGGCCGGGCGCGGATGCCGCGGGTGCCGGCGCCGGTGTCGGCTCCGACGGCTTGGCGGTTTCGCTGCGCGCGCAGGCGCTGGACAGCAGCATGCCGGCGAGCAGGCACAGGGAGCACAGCAACGACGCGAAATGGCGGGGCATGGCGATCTTCCGTGCGGTGGAGTGCGGCCATGGTAGCAACCCACCGCGCCGCCGCCGGGTCAGCGGCGCACGACGGTCATCGCGTTGGCGTCGTCCTGCGCGATCCGCAGCGCCGTGCCGTCCAGCGCCTGGTGCAGTGCCTGGCGGATGCTGATCTGTCCCTTCACCGCGTTGACCGGCAGCGAGGCGAGGCCGGGATCGCGGTACACGACCACGCAGCCGGTGGCGTGGGCCAGTTGCTGCGAGACCTCATCGAAGCGCCCGGCCGGCAGGTCGTAGGCATGGTCGGGGACGGCGTCGCACTTGCCGGTCGCCGCGGGCGCGCTGGCGCTGTTGGCCGACTCCGGCGCCGCGCCGGGAGGTGCGGTGGAGGCGCTGCTGCAGCCGGCCAGTGCGATGGCCAGGACGAGGGCGGGACTGCAACGGCGCAGGACGGTATGCATGGCGCGATTCCCGTGGGGAGGATCTGCGCCAGTCTAGGCAGCGCGGCTTAACCGGGCTTGGCTTCATGCGCAGCCGGTTGCGGCCGCGCGTGCACCAGGGTGCACCATAGGACGCCGCCGAGCAGGCAGGCGATCGCCAGCAGTTCCAGCGCGGTCGGCCAGCGCTGCTCCCAGAGGAAGCCGTACAGCAGCGCGAACACGGTCTCGAACACGATCATCTGCCCGACCAGGGTCAGCGGCAGCAACCGGCTGGCGTGGTTCCAACAGGCGTTGCCGATCACCGAGGCGAACAGCGCCAGCACCAGCGCCATGCCCCAGAAGCGCATCCAGTCGGCGCCGGCATGAACCGTGCCGGCCAGGGCGAAGGCCGGCAGCGCCAGGGTCAGGGCCAGCGCGCCGGTGACCACGCCGGTCAGCAGCGACCAGTCGCGGCCGGACAGGTCCGGGCGCCGCCGCAGCCAGCGCGCGTTCTTGATCGAATAGGCGGTCCAGCACGCCAGCGCGCCGACCGCACAGGCCAGGCCGGCGGCGCGCAGGCCGAGGCTGGCCGGAATGTGCGGCCGCGCCACGGCCAGGGTCTGCACCGCGACCAGCGCCACCCCGAGCACGCACAGCGCGCAGGGCGCGGCCAGCCGGCGCAACCGCACCGCGCCGGCCGCGCGCGAGCCGATCACCGTGACCGCCGCCGGCAACAGGCCGATGATCAGCGCGGTGGCGGCGCCGCCGGCCCACTGCACGGCGCTGCCCAGCAGCACGTAGTAGACGATGTTGCCGAGCAGGCTCAGGCGTACCAGCGCCCACCATTCGGCGGCGCCCAACGGCGCGGTCGCGGCGCGCCAGCGCGGCAGCAGCACCACGGCGGCGATGGCGCCATAGGCCAGGTAGCGCGAGACCGCCAGTTGCAGTGGCGAGAAGGCGCTCAGCAATTGCGGCGCCAGGAACACCAGGCCCCACAGCGCGCCCGCGGCCATGCCGCTGCCGACTCCTGCCCATAGACGTTCGCGCATGCGTTCCGGTTCCGTTCCAGCCGTTGCGCTCAGCATGGCGCCGGCGGCGGGCGCCGGCTTGTCCCAGACTCCTGTCCTGGCGCCGGGCGATGGCGGCGGCGGTAGGCCGCCGGAGTCTGCCCGGTGCTGCGCTTCAGCGCGCGGGTCAGCGCGCTCTGGTCGGCATAGCCGCTGTCCTGGGCCAGGTCGGCGATCGGCCGGTTGCCATGCGCCAGCTGTCGGCGCACCCAGTCCAGCCGCCGTGCCGCCACCCAGTCCTGCGGCGTGCGCCCGAACGCAGCGCGAAACAGCGCATGCAGGCGGCTCGGGCTCAGGTGCGCCAGCTGCGCCATGCGCCGCACCGGCCAGTCCTGGCCGGGCGCGGCTTCGATGCATCGGCACAGCGCCTGCAGTCGATGCCAGCCGCGCGGCGCGGTGTCTGCCTGCAGCCAGGCCAACACGGCGGCGCCGGCCTGGGCATGGGCCATTGCGAGGTTGGGATGCGGCGCCTGCGCGGCGAGCAGCTCCTGCAAGGATGGGGGCAGGTCGAGGAAGGGCCGCCGCCGCAGGCGCTCCAGCGCGTCGTCGCCGAAGGCATCGGCGGCGCAATCGACGACCAGGAAGCGGTTGGCGTCCAGCGCGGACTGCGCATGCCGCGTCTGCGGCGCGACCACCGCGGCGCGGAAACGGTCCAGATAGCCGCCGCGGCCGTCCACTTCCAGTTCCAGCGTGCCGTGCAGCGGCAGCACCAGTTGCACGTGGCCATGCTGATGGGCGGCGCCATCGCGGCCGTAGCTGCGCAGGCTGAAGGACGGGGCGGGGGACATGCCCGTTACGCTAGCGCGCGGGTGGTGGCGGGGGAAGGGCCGGGATTGGGGATTCGGAATTCGAGATTCGCAACAGCCGGATGGGGCGCTGTCGTCGTAGGAGCGGCTTCAGCCGCGACCCTGGGTCCCCGGTAAGGCCCCTCGCGGCTGAAGCCGCTCCTACAGACGCTTCAAGCGTTTCACCGCGGCGGGTGCCGGCGATGTGGTGCGGGGACCTGCTGTTCTATCGGCCAGCGCCGACCCCGCATGTGGTGCTGGCGCGTGCGGCCGCAAGGACCGCACGCGCACTGCGTCAGGCGCCGACCTGGCCGCCGCTCCAGGTATCGCGCAGGGTCACGCTGCGGTTGAACACCGGCGCGTCGGCGCGGTGGTCGTAGCGGTCGGCGACGAAGTAGCCGGTGCGCTCGAACTGGAACGCCTGCTCCGGCGCGGCCTGTGCGGCGGCGGGTTCGACGTAGCCGCGCACGCTGCGCTTGGAGTCGGGGTTGAGGTGGTCGCGGTAGGTCTTGCCGTCGGACTCGTCGTCGGGCTTTTCCAACGAGAACAGGCGGTCGTACAGGCGGATCTCGGCCTCCACCGCGTGCGCGGCGCTGACCCAGTGGATGGTGCCCTTGACCTTGCGGTTGGCGCCTTCCATGCCCGGACGCGATTCCGGGTCGAGCCAGCCGCGTAGTTCCACGATCTGCCCGGCGTCGTTCTTGATCACCTCGTCGACGCGAGCGATGCCGGCCCCGCGCAGGCGCACTTCGCCACCCGGCACCAGCCGCTTCCAGCCCTTGGGCGGGACTTCGGCGAAGTCCTCGCGCTCGATCCACAGCTCGCGCGAGAACGGCACTTCGCGCGTGCCGAAGCCCTCGTCCTTGGGATGGTTGGAGAAGGTCAGCGTCTCGCTGTGGCCTTCCGGCAGGTTGCTCAGCACCAGCTTCAGCGGCTCGATCACCGCCATGCGCCGCGCGGCGTGCGCGTCCAGGTCTTCGCGCAGGCAGCCTTCCAGCACCGAGAAATCGATCACCGAGTTCTGCTTGCTGATGCCCACGCGATCCACCAGCAGGCGCAGCGCGGCCGGCGTGTAGCCGCGGCGGCGCAGGCCCTGCAGGGTGTACATGCGCGGGTCGTCCCAGCCGTCGACCAGGCCTTCGGTCACCAGTTGGGTCAGCTTGCGCTTGCTCATCACCGTGTAGTTGATGTTGAGCCGCGAGAACTCGATCTGCCGCGGCTTGGCCGCCTCGCGCGGCAGGCCCTTGTCCAGCAGTGGCTGCAGCAGCTCCGGGTGGCCAGCCAGGTCGACCTTGTCCACGCACCAGTCGTACAGCGGGCGGTGGTCTTCGAACTCCAGCGTGCACAGCGAGTGGGTGATGCCTTCCACCGCATCGCCCAGCGAGTGCGCGAAGTCGTACATCGGGTAGATCGGCCAGGCATTGCCAGTGTTCTGGTGTTCGACGTGCTTGATCCGGTACAGCGCCGGGTCGCGCAGGTTGATGTTGCCGCTGCTCATGTCGATCTTGGCGCGCAGGGTACGCGCACCGTCCGGGAACTCGCCGGCGCGCATGCGCCGGAACAGGTCCAGGTTCTCCTCGACGCTGCGGGTGCGGTACGGCGAGTCGCGGCCCGGCTCGGTGAGGGTGCCGCGGTACTCGCGCACCTGCTCGGCGGAGAGGTCGCAGACGAAGGCGTGGCCGTCGCGGATCAGCTTCTCGGCGGCCAGGTAGTACACCTCGAAATAGTCCGAGGCGTGGCGCAACTCGGCCCAGTCGAAGCCCAGCCAGCGCACGTCGTCCTGGATCGCGGCGACGAATTCGGGGTCTTCCTTGGCCGGGTTGGTGTCGTCGAAGCGCAGGTTGCAGCGCCCGGCGAACTCGGCGGCGATGCCGAAGTCCAGGCAGATCGCCTTGGCGTGGCCGATATGCAGGTAGCCGTTGGGCTCGGGCGGGAAGCGGGTGCGGATGGCCGTGTGCTTGCCGCTGGCCAGGTCCTCGCGGACGATCTGGCGGATGAAGTCTTTCTTCTCGGCCGCGGCGGAGGCGTCGGTGGCGGGGGTGTCGGACATGCGCGCGTCGGAGACTAAGTAAAGCGCAAGTTTATAGTAAGTAAAGCGCTGCTTTAGCTTGGCCGGGCTGGTCGGCGGCCGTCCTGGCGCGTAGGCTGCGGAACAATTCACCCAAGAGAAGCCCGCATGCCGGCGTTCCGTCTTGCCCTTGGCGTCATGCGTCCTTCTCGGTCGGCGTACCCGTATATGGGCCTGTTTTGCTTGTCTTCGCTCCAGGTCATGCCTGGGGCCGCGGCTCACGGTTGAGAGACCGACCATGCAGATCGCCTACCGCGCCCAGCACCTGATCGACGCGCACCTGGCCAAGCACGCGCTGGAGGACGCCGGCATTACCGCCTTCGTGTTCGGCGAGGCCCTGCTTGGCGGCGCCGGCGAACTGCCGTTCGGCGTGGTCCAGGTCTGCGTGGCAGACGAACTGCTGGAAAAAGCCCAGGAAGTGCTGATGACGCTGGGCCTGGGCGGGCAAGTGACGAGGGCGATGTAGTTTGGGGGCTGGGATTGGGGAGTCGGGATTGGGGATTGGCAAAAGCGGGGGGCTGCCGTTGCGAATCCCCAATCCCTAATCCCCAATCCCGGCTGTCAGCCATCCCGGCGGCGCGGCATCGGCCACGGCCAGCGCACGCAGGCGCTTGAACAGCACCACGGTCTCGGCCACGTTCCAGACCCGCAGGGCCACCTCGAAGGTGTCCAGCGGCTTGGTCAGGAAATCCTTGGCGCCCAGGCCGAGGGCGCGGTGGCGGGCGCTGCGGCTGGGGTCGGCGGTGAGCACGATCACCGGCAGGAAGCTGGACGGGCCGGCCAGCCGCGCCAGTTGCTCCAGGATCGCGTAGCCGTCCACCTCCGGCATCATCAGGTCGAGCAGGATCAGGTCCGGCGCGAACGCGGCGACCAGGCCCAGCACCCGCTGCGGGTCGGTGGTCGCCACCACCTGGCGGAAGCCTTCGCGCTGCAGCAGTTCTTCCAGCAGGCGGACGTTGGCCGGTTCGTCGTCGACGATCAGGATGCGCGCGGCGAGGACATCGTTGCGGGTCATGCGAGGTGTTGGTCCAGAACGGAGAAGAAGTCGGCCACGTCCAGCGGCTTGGTCAGGTAGGCGCGCACCGGCTCGCCTTGCACGCGCGCCAGCGTGGTCGCGGTGGCATCGGCGCTGATCACCACCACCGGGATCGCCGCGGTGTGCGGCTGCGCGCGCAGCGCCTGCAGCAGTTCCTCGCCGTTGCCGTCGCTCAGGTGCAGGTCGAGCAGGATCAGGTCGGGCGTGGCCTGCTGCAGATGCGCGCGCGCCTGCGCCAGGCTGGCGGCCTCGTGCAGGCGCCAGTGCGGGCGGCGTTCGACCAGGGTACGGATCAGCGCCTGGTTGGACGGGTTGTCCTCCACGCTCAGCAACTGGCGCTGGATCCCGCTCGCCGTCGTCGCCATCACGGCGGGGTCCGGCAGTGCCGCTGCCTGTGGGCGGTCCAGCGGCAGTGCGATGGTGAAGCGCGATCCGTCCGGGCCGCTGTCCACGGCGATGCGCCCGCCCATCGCCTCGGTCAGGCGCTTGCTCAGCGCCAGACCCAGACCGGTGCCCTCGATCGCCGAGCGCTCGGCGCCGAGCCGCTCGAACGGCGTGAACAATCGTTCCACCTGCGCCGGCGTCAGACCGTGGCCCTGGTCGTGCACGCTCAGCGCCAGGGACTGGCCTTCGGGCACCGCGCTCACCCACACCGCGCCACCCGGGCGATTGAACTTGATCGCGTTGGACAGCAGGTTGATCAGCACCTGGCGCAGCCGCTGCGGATCGGCGCGCACGGTCCACTCCGGCGGCAACTGCGGCGGCCGCAGCACGATGCCGCGCGCCTGCGCCTCCGGTGCGACCAGGCCCAGCGCCTCTTCCAGTGCGGCATGTACCGGCACCGGCCGCGGGCTCAGGTCGAGCTGGTCGGCCTCGATGCGGGCGATGTCCAGCAGTTCGGTGATCAGTCCCAGCAGGTGCCGGCCGGCGCCGAGGATGTGCTGCAGGTGGTCGCGCTGCGCCGCGCCCGGCAGGTCCATCTCCAGCACCTGCGCGTAGCCGAGGATGGCGTTGAGCGGCGTACGCAGTTCGTGGCTGCTGCGCGAGAGGAATTCGGTCTTGGCGCGGTTGGCGCTCTCGGCCTCGCGGCGCGCCGACTGCGCTTCCTCGGCGCGCGCGGCGAGCAGGGTGCTGGCCTGCTGCAGGCGTTGCGCGACCTGGCCTAGTTCGTCGCCGGCCGGCGGCTGTGGCGCCAGCGGCCGGCCGTCGCCGAGGCGGTCGGCATTGGCCGAGAGCTGGCGCAGGCGTCGCGACAGCGACGAGGCGAACCAGGCCACCGCGAGCACCGCACCGAGTCCGCCCAGCATCGCCGCGCACAGGGTGATCAGCAGGTTGCGCTGGCGCAGCGCCTGCGCCGTGGCGGTGCGCACCTGCAACTGCGCGGTCTCGTAGTTGCGCAGTTCGCGCAGCTCCGCGCGCAGGATGTCGAGGGTGACCTTGCCCTCGCGCAACTGGCGGATCTCTTCTTCGCGGCTCAGGTCCGGCGCCAGCAGCCGCCGCCAGCCCTGCATCTTCTCCTCGAACAGCGGCTGGATGCGGGCGAAGCGCTGCGCCTGGCGCGGGTCGGTGATGCGTTGCGACAGGCGCTGCACCACGGTCTTCAGCCGCGGCTCGGCGTCGCGGTACGGGGTCAGGAACGCGTCCTGGCGCACCAGCCGGTAGCCGCGCACGCCGGCGGCGGTCTCTGCCAGCAACGCATGCGCCTCGTGCAGATCGCTGAGCAACTGCAGGGTGCGGCGCACGTCGTTCTCGGCGGCGATGTTCTGCCGCTCGACGCTGTAGATCGCCACCAGCGCCGCCACCAGCAGCAACAGCGGCAGCGCCACCAGCGCCAGACTCTTGCGGGTCAGCGGCCAGTCGTTCCAGCGCCGCGCCAGCGCCCTCACATCGCTACCCCCGCCTGCACCGCGACCACCGCGGCCTGGGTGCGGTCGGCCACCTGCAGCTTGTGCAGGATGCGCTCGACGTGGACCTTGGCGGTGCCGGCGCTGATGCCCAGTTCGGCGCCGAGTGCGGCATTGGTCAGCCCGCGCGACAGCAGCGCCAGCACCTGCCGCTCGCGCGCGCTGAGCACGGCCAGGCGGTCGGCCTGCGCCGGTTTGCGCCGCCGCGGCGCACGCGGTGGTTCGGCGGCCAGCGGCGCCAGCAACCCGGCGATCGCGGACAGCGCCTGCACGTCCTCCGGCGCCGGCACGGTGCGCGCGTCCCAGCCCAGGCACAGCGGGCCCAGCGGCACGCCCAGCGTGGCGATCGGCAGGCACAGTTCGCCGGCTTCGGTGGCGGGATTGCCGCGCAGGCGCCAGGCATGGGCGGGCGCCTCGATGGCGACGCTGGCACCGGGCGGCAAGGCATCGCCCTGGCTGGCCAGCACCAGGCAGCGCTCGCCGCGCACCGCCAGCACCGCGGCGTGCGGTGCCGCGACCAGGGCGCTGGCGGGTACCAGGACGTGCGCAGCGGCCTGCGCGGCATCGCCGGCTTCGCGCAGCGCCGTGGCGGCGGCGGCCACGGCCTGCCAGCGCGCGGCGTCGGCGGCGTCGCGGCGCAGTGCCTCACGCCACTGGCCTGCATTGGAAGGACTGTGCACGGGCGCGTCTCCGTATGCCGAACGGCATATTCGAGGATATGCCGCCCAGCGGATTTTGCGCAAGCCGCCGCTGCCGATACTCGCTTCGCCTCGAGACGGCATTCCCTCAGCAAGCGGAGACTTCCCATGCGTCGCATCCTGTTCGCCCTGGCACTGGGCCTGACCACCACCTCCACCGCGCTGGCCGCGCCGGCGATGCACTACGACGGCCAGCCGGCGACACCGGCCAGCAGCGCCGAGCGTGAGATCGCCGGCCTGTTCGACCGCTGGAACGCGGCGCTGGCCACCGGCAATCCGCAGCGCGTGGCCGACCTGTACGCCCGCGACGGCGTGCTGCTGCCCACGGTGTCCAACCAGGTCCGCGCCAGCCGCGCCGAGATCGAGGACTACTTCAGCCACTTCCTCGCCGCCAAGCCGCGCGGCGCCATCAACTACCGCCAGGTGCGGCTGCTCGACGACGACAGCGCGGTCGACGCCGGCGTCTACACCTTCACCCTGAACAATCCCGACGGCAGCACCCGCCAGGTGCAGGCGCGCTACACCTTCGTCTACGAAAAGCGCGACGGGCGCTGGCTGATCATCAACCACCACAGCTCGGCGATGCCGGAGCCGGTCGCCGCGGCCACGGCCAGCACCGCAGCGAAGTGAGCGTCGCGTCCGTCACCGCCGCCGCGGTGGCCGGGCGCACTTGAAAGCGGACTCCGGCAGCGCCATCCACAAGGCATCGCCGTCGCTGCCAGGAGTCCATGCCATGTTGGGAATCGGTGCCTTCAAGCAGCGCCTGCCGCGCCCGGGCGAGAGCCTGCCGGGACGCGCGCAGCCGCTGCCGCTGCACAACCGCCACTTCGTCAACGGCCATCCCTTGCGCGATGCCTTCGCCGGCCTGGAGCAGGTGCAGTTCGGCCTGGGCTGTTTCTGGGGCGCCGAACGCAAGTTCTGGTCGCTGCCCGGCGTGTTCAGCACCGCGGTCGGCTATGCCGGTGGCGAGACGCCCAATGCCACCTATCGCGAGGTCTGCTCGGGCCAGACCGGCCACACCGAGGCGGTGCTGGTGGCGTTCGACCCGCAGGCCGTGCGCTTCGAGCAGTTGCTGCAGACCTTCTGGGAAAGCCACGACCCGACCCAGGGCATGCGCCAGGGCAACGACACCGGCACCCAGTACCGCTCGGCGATCTACTGCACCACCCAGGCGCAGTACGACGCCGCGCTGGCCAGCCGCGACGCTTATCAGCAGCGCCTGGACGCTGCCGGCTACGGCCCCATCACCACCGAGATCCGCTTCCCGGCGCCGCCGTTCTACTATGCCGAGGACGAGCACCAGCAATACCTCGCCAAGAACCCGGGTGGCTACTGCGGGCTGGGCGGGACCGGAGTGAGTTGTCCGATCGGGCTGGAGGCCTGAGTCTCAACGCGGAGATTGCGCCGCGGCCGACCCGCGCTCGGCTGCGGCGCGCCTGCACGCTTCTTGCGCGCTGCCCTCGTCCGTCCTTTGCTGGCTGGGAGCGGCTGGAGCCTGGGGTATCTCCGATCAAAGTCGCTCGTGAGACGGTAAGCGGCTTCCGCACACGCGGAGAGCCATGCCAGGACGAGGGTCGATAGCAACATCGCCAGCGCAATCCCACCAGCACTCTGGTTGGATGGCGCAAAGAGATTGAAGGCGGCCGGTGCAAGCAACCAGGGGACGAATGCGGCCGCGTATAGCGCAATGGCTCCTTTTCGATAGCTCCTGGCTGATTTCCAGATCCCTTTGGGCACGAAGTGCGACTTGTCGTCCGACACCCCGATCATGCCTTTGGCCATCTTGCAGTAAGTCAGCACCTTCGCCGCATTGCTGCGTTCCAACGCGATCCTGATTTCGTCGCCGTCGAGATTGCCGCCGATGGCATTGCCGACCGCGATTTGCAACGCAGCCGCATCCGCGGTTCGCCAGCCACCATCCAGGGAAAGCGCGTAAAGGCGTTGCGTGCGTTTCACGGAGAGACTGAGAAAGCCGGTCCTCCATTTCAGAAAAAACATGGGAAGGGCTCCGGCTGCTGCGATGACGCCGGCGAGGTTGCTGTAGCGGCTTGCGAATTCGACGAGTGACATGACGCGCCTCTGGACTGAACTCGGCCGCATGAAGCCACGGCACGCTCTCAAGAAACGAGACTGAAGCGCGCCGGGACGCAGCAGCGCCCATCGGCCGACGCCGCCTGCCTACTTGGCGATGTCCGTGTCGGGTTTGTCGGCGGCGGGCCGCAGCCGTGCCGCATAGCCGGACAACTGCAGCGCCTTGCGTGGCGACAGGCCGGCCTTGAGCCGTGCGATCGCCGCATCGCCGTCGCGGCTGCGGCCGAGCGCATAGTCGGTCCGTGCCAGTTCCAGCGTCGCGCGCTGGCGGACCGTCAGGTTGCCGAAGGGATCGAAGAACGAATCCACGCGTGTGCGGTCCTGCACGCCGGTCCAGCCGAATGCCAGCTCGGCCGGGGTTTCCTCGGCGAGCTGCGCGTAGCGGCGCCGCGCTTCGGCCTGCGCGATCTGGCCGCTCAGCAGGGCCAGGCGGGTTCGCAACAGCGCCGTTTCGGCGGCCGGCGCCTCGGTCGCGTACGTCTCCAGGACGCGGCCCATCCACGCCCAATCGACGTTGCCGGTGTCGGCCTGGGTGCCGAGCAGGTTGAAGGCGAGGATCGCAGCGCGCTGCGTCGCGGTGGTGGCGCGCTCGACCGCGTCCGCAGTGGGGCGCCCCAGCGTCGACGGCTGTACGAGCGCGATCGCCGGGTCGTGCGCGAGGATCGCCTCCAGGTCCGGTTTGTGGAAGTAGCCGACCACCACCAGCACGGTCTTGCCCGGGTGCGCCAGCGCCGCGGCGCGGATGCGCTGGGCCTGCAGGAAGGTGCGGTACAGGTACAGGCGCCGCGGCAGGTCCTGGTCGGCGCGCGGTGCCGGGGTTTGCGCCCACTTCCGCACCGCGGCCACGTTCTCGGCCACATCCGCCGCGAAGAAATCGCGCTGCAGGGCGGCCTTGTCGGGGAACGACAGGAAGCCCTGGAACCCCTGCGCGCGGCGCAGTTCCAGCGGCGTGTCCAGATCCATGCCGAAGCCGAGTCTGGCGTCCTCCACCGGCGGCATCCAGTCGATCGGACAGAGAGCGACTGGATGCGTCGCAGCGTACGGCAGGATCACGCCCTGCACCTCGTAGGTGTATTCGTAGTAATCGCCGCGCGCCGCCTGCTCCGGCGGGCGTTCGATACAGATCGCGTCCGGCGCGAGTTGCTCCAGGAACGCCGCGAGCACGCCCGGCTGGTCGCGTTCGGAGACCAATTGCGCCGCGTGCTCCACGCCCAGGATCGCGACCCGGGTCGGTGCCGGCGTGGCGGCCATGCCGGTGGCGCTGGCGGCAGCCAGCGTCAGCGAAAACAACCAACGCGCCACCCATCCGCGCATGCACTCTCTCCTGTCCAGGCCGTGGAAGCACCCTGCCGGCGCGCTGGCGTGCGTGACCGCCGTTACGTCACGCCCGCCGCGGATCGACCGCGACGCCGCGGGCAGCCGCCGATGGCGGGTTGCAGGGTGTGACGACAAGTGTAGGCATGCGGCGCCGCCGCCGTCTGCATGACAGGTGGCACTGGTCGCGCTAGACGAACTCGGCCGCGAACATCTGCCGCATCTGCGCGATCTGCTCCTCGCGTTCGGGGTGCAGCAGCCGCAGGCATTCCTCGGCGAAGCTGACCGGGCTGGTGCCGGGAGCGGTGATCAGACCGCTAGCGCTGACCACGCGGCGTTCCTGGTAATGCGCGCTGCCGGCATAGACGCCGGCGTGCTCGCGCAGGAAGGCTTCGGAATTGCTGGTGTGCGGACGGGTATCGAGCAGGCCGGCGTAGGCCAGCGCCAGGGTTGCACCGCAGATCGCCGCCACGCCGCGGCCCGCCTCCAGGCGCTGCTGCAGCAATGCGCTCAGTCCTGGGATCTCGCCGGCCTGCCAGCGATCGCTGCCGGGCAGCAGCCACAGGTCGGCGTCCAACGGCGCCAGGTCCGACAGCGCATAGGTGGGGTGCAGCTCCAGGCCGCCGATCGAGGTGATGGGCTTGCCGTCGATGCTGGCGATCTGGATCGTGTCGCCGAACCAGGCCCGCGCCGCCGGCAGGATGGTGCCGATCTCCCAGTCCGCCACGCCGTCCACCATCACCACTGCGATCGTTGCCATTGCCTTGCCTCTGCACTCGGGCGCGCAGCATAGCCCGGGAAAAGTTGTGGCCGCGCCAACGTGGCGTCGAAAGCATCGTGGGTGAGATGCGCTGCACCTGCGCTTGTTCTCAGGGTTCCGTGTGCAGTGCGCAGTCTTGCTCGCGCGGTGCGACAGCCCGCCCCGATGGTATCCGATCAAGCGGGAAGATCGCAGCGAGCCAGGGATCCGCTTTACCGATTCCCCATTCCCGTTTCTCGATTCCCCCACCCCAAGCGCGGCATCGCCGCGCTTGGGGCTGCACCACTCAGCCGATCAGCTTGTGCCGGATCGTGTCGCGCAGGGCCTGCAGGTCCTTGGCGAAGGTGTCGATGCCGCCGGCCAGCTTCTCGGTGGCCATCGGGTCGGCGGCCAGGTCGGCGGCGAAGCGCTTGGCGTCGATCGGCTCGATCTTGGCGCCGTCGGCCTGGCTGGGGGAGAGCTTGCGCGGCAGCGGGCCGTGGTCGGCGTCGAGCTTCTCCAGCAGGTCCGGCGAGATGGTCAGGCGGTCGCAGCCGGCCAGTGCTTCGATCTGCGCGGTGGAACGGAACGAGGCGCCCATGACCACGGTCTGCGAACCGCGGCGCTTGAACTCGTCGTACACGCCGCGCACGAACTGCACGCCCGGATCTTCGTCGATGGTCGCCGGGGTCTGGCCCTTGGCCACGTACCAGTCGAGGATGCGGCCGACGAACGGCGAGATCAGGAATACCCCGGCCTCGGCACAGGCCAGCGCCTGGGTGCGGTTGAAGATCAGGGTCAGGTTGCAGTCGATGCCGTCGCGCTGCAGCTGCCGCGCCGCCTCGATGCCTTCCCAGGTCGCGGCGACCTTGATCAGGATGCGGTCCTTGGGGATGCCGCGCTCGGCGTACATGGCGATGAACTTGTGCGCCTTGGCGATGGTGGCGGCGGTGTCGTGGGCCAGGTCGGCATCCACCTCGGTGGACACGCGGCCTGGCACCAGCGCGCTGAGCTTGGCGCCGACGCCGATGGTCAGGCGGTCGGCGATCTCGTCGACCAGGGCGGCATGGTCGCCGTCCTGGCCGCGCGCCCAGGCCAGCGCCTCGTCGATCAGGTCGGCGTAGACCGGCAGGTCCAGCGCCTTCTTCACCAGGGTCGGATTGGTGGTGCAGTCCACCGGCTTGAGCCGCTTGATCGCGTCATAGTCGCCGGTATCGGCCACGACCACGGACAACTCGCGCAACTGGGCGAGCTTGGAGGGGGCGGAAGAGGTCATCGGTATCTCTCGGAAACGAGTGGGGACAAGGATAGGGCCGCGCACGTTAACGCGCTGCGGGCGCGTTGTCGTCGTCGGTGCGCTGCACCGCGGTCACGCGCAGGCGCAGCGGGCGTCCGCCGGGCGCCTGCCAGTCGATGGACTGGCCCACGGCCAGGCCGAGCAGGGCGCTGCCGACCGGGGCCAGCACCGAGATGCGCGCATGCGCGGCATCGGCTTCGTGCGGATAGACCAGGGTCAGCTGATGGCGTTCGCCGTGCAGTTCGTCTTCGCACTCCACGCGGGAATGCATGGTGACGATGCCGGGGGGAATCTGGTCGGGCGCCATCACGGTGGCGCGATCGAGTTCTGCGCCCAGCGCTTGCGCGGCCGGGTGCTGGTGCAAGGCAGGGGAATCGAGCAGGGCTTCCAGGCGCGCGAGGTCGCGGCTGGAGACGATCAACGATGGCGGCAGGCCGCTGTGGTGTTGCGAGGTCATGGACAGGCTCCGGTTGGATGGCACAACGAACGGGGGCGGCACCGCGCCGCCCCCGTTCCCATTGTGCAAGCAAGCCGGCGCCGATGCGACGCCGCGGCCGGTTGGCCTGTTCAGGCCACCTGGCGCGGCGCCTGGTCCGGCAGCGTGAACAGTTCCTCGGGCAGCGCACCGAACAGGTGCGCCAGTTGCTGCAGGAACGCACCCATCGCCGAACTGCGCCGCCACAGCATGGCGATGCGCCGGCTCGGCCCGCCGTCGGGCGCGAACGGCAGCAGGCGCAGGTTCGGCGGATTGGCCACCGGCGGCTGCACCGCCAGCAGCGGCAACAGGGTCACGCCGACGTTGGCGGCGACCATCTGCCGCAGCGTTTCCAGGCTGGTGGCCTGGAACTCGGCCTTCTCCAGCGCGCCGGACAGATGGCACACGTCCAGTGCCTGGTCGCGCAGGCAGTGCCCGTCCTCGAGCAGCAGCAGGCGCTGCGCGTGCAGTTCGTCCATGGTCAGCGGCGTCGGCCGCCGCGCCAGCGGATGCTGCTCGGGCACCGCCAGCACGAACGGTTCCTCGAACAGGAATTCGGCGTGCAATTGCTCGTCGTGCAGCGGCAGCGCCAGCAGCGCCGCGTCCAGCCGGCCCTCGCGCAGGCGAGTCAGCAGCACGTCGCTCTTCTCTTCGATCAGCAGCAGTTCCAGCTGCGGGAAGCGCGCGCGGATGCGCGGGATCACGTGCGGCAGCAGGTACGGGCCGAGCGTGGGAAAGATGCCCAGGCGCACGGTGCCGGCTTCCGGATCCTGGCTGCGCCGCGCCGCCTCCTTCATCTGCTCGATCTCGGCGACGATGCCGCGCGCGCGGCTGGCCGCCTCGCGCCCGGCCGGGGTCAGCATGACCTTGCGCGGGGCGCGTTCGACCAGCGGCACGCCCAGTTCGTCCTCGAGTTTCTTGATCTGCGTGGACAGCGTCGGCTGGCTGACGAAGCACGCCGCGGCGGCGCGCCCGAAATGCTTGTGATCGGCCAGCGCCACCAGGTACTTCAGATCACGCAGGTTCATCGGCGGATTCCTTGAGACGCAGTGGCGGGGAGGTGACGCGGAGTCACAGCATAGAGCGTGTGACGCACATGACGGCGAGACAGATGGGGCGTGCGCGGTGCGGGCCGCACGCCCTGGTCCCGCGCCGGCAGCGCGGCGCGGGGCGGGGGCAGCTCAGGCCGCTTCGGCCACGCTGCCGCTGGCGACCGGTGCGCTGTGGCGGATCAGGTGGTCGAACGCGCTCAGCGCTGCCTTGGAGCCTTCGCCCATGGCGATGATGATCTGCTTGTACGGCACCGTGGTCACGTCGCCGGCGGCGAACACGCCCGGCAGCGAGGTCTGGCCGCGGTCGTCGACCACGATCTCGCCGCGCGGCGACAGCGCCACCATGCCCTGTAGCCATTCGGTGTTCGGCAACAGCCCGATCTGCACGAAGATGCCTTCCAAGGCCAGGCGATGCACATCGCCGCCGACGCGGTCCTTGTACACCAGGCCGGTGACCTTCTGACCGTCGCCCAGCACCTCGGTGCTCTGCGCGTTGACCAGGATGTCGACGTTGCCCAGGCTGCGCAGCTTGCGCTGCAGCACTTCGTCGGCGCGCAGCTTGCTGTCGAACTCGACCAGGGTGACGTGGCTGACGATGCCGGCCAGGTCGATCGCCGCTTCCACGCCGGAGTTGCCGCCGCCGATCACCGCCACGCGCTTGCCCTTGAACAGCGGGCCGTCGCAGTGCGGGCAGTAGGCCACGCCCTTGTTGCGGTACTGATCTTCGCCGGGCACGTTCATCTGCCGCCAGCGCGCGCCGGTGGACAGGATCACCGTGCGGCTCTTCAGCGAGGCGCCGTTGGCCAGCCTGACCTCGACCAGGCCGTCGGCGCCGGCCGGCACCAGCTGTTCGGCGCGCTGCAGGTTCATGATGTCCACGTCGTACTGGCGCACGTGCTGCTCCAGTGCCGCGGCCATCTTCGGGCCTTCGGTCTCCTGCACGGAGATGAAGTTCTCGATCGCCATGGTGTCCAGCACCTGGCCGCCGAAGCGCTCGGCCGCCACGCCGGTGCGGATGCCCTTGCGCGCGGCGTAGATCGCCGCCGCCGCGCCGGCCGGGCCGCCGCCGACCACCAGCACGTCGAACGGCGCCTTAGCCGCGATCGCCGCCGCATCGCGCTTGGCCGCGCCGGTGTCGAGCTTGGCCACGATCTGCTCCAGGGTCATGCGGCCCTGGTCGAACACTTCGCCGTTGAGGTAGACGGTGGGCACCGACATGATCTGCCGCGCCTCGACCTCGTCCTGGAACAGCGCGCCGTCGATCGCCACGTGCTGGATGTTCGGGTTCAGCACCGCGGCCAGGTTCAGCGCCTGCACCACGTCCGGGCAGTTCTGGCAGGACAGTGAGAAATAGGTTTCGAAGCGGTACTCGCCGGGCAGGTTGCGCACCTGCTCGATCAGCTCGGCGGTGGCCTTGGACGGGTGGCCGCCGACCTGCAGCAGCGCCAGCACCAGCGAGGTGAACTCGTGGCCCATCGGCAGGCCGGCGAAGCGCAGGTGGATGTCCTGGCCGGGGCTGTTCAGCGCGAACGAGGGCGCGCGCTCGCCGCTGTCGCGGTGCACGTCCAACGTGATCTTGTCCGACAGCAGCACCAGGTCCTCGAGCAGGTCGAGCATCTCGCGCGACTTGGCGCCATCGTCCACCGACGCGGTGATGTGGATGGGCCGGACGACCCGCTCCAGGTAGGCCTTCAACTGGGTTTTCAGATCGGCATCCAACATGGCGGACTCCTGACGTTGGGCAAAGCGAGGGGGAGGCACGCTGCCGGAGCAGCACGCCGCGAATGGGAGGAGGGATGAACCGCAGCCGGCGCCGGCGGAGGATGCCGGCTGCGGTTCACCCCCACCCCCGCCGCGAGGCGGAGATGGGAGCGAGGGCGGCTTAGATCTTGCCGACCAGGTCCAGCGACGGCTTCAGGGTCTTCTCGCCTTCCTTCCACTTGGCCGGGCACACCTCGCCCGGGTGGGAGGCGACGAACTGCGCGGCCTTGAGCTTGCGCAGGGTCTCGGTGACGTCGCGGGCGATCGCGTTGTCGTGGATCTCGAGGGTCTTGATCACGCCTTCCGGGTTGATCACGAAGGTGCCGCGCAGGGCCAGGCCTTCTTCCTCGATGTGCACGCCGAAGGCGCGGGTCAGCTGGTGGGTCGGGTCGCCGATCAGCGGGAACTGGGCCTTGCCCACCGCCGGGGAGGTCTCGTGCCACACCTTGTGCGAGAAATGGGTGTCGGTGGTGACGATGTAGACCTCGGCGCCGATCTTCTGGAACTCGGCGTAATGCTCGGCGGCGTCTTCCACTTCGGTCGGGCAGTTGAAGGTGAAGGCAGCCGGCATGAAGATCAGCACCGACCACTTGCCCTTCAGGTCCGCGTCGGTGACTTCGATGAATTCGCCATTGCGGTAGGCGTTGGCCTTGAACGGCTGGACCTGGGTGTTGATCAAAGACGACATGGAGTTTCCTCGTGGTTGCAATAGGGGTCGGGGGATGGAACGAGGCTCATGATAGGGGGCGCCGATAGATCCCTCAAATCGATTGATGGAATTGAATAGATAGATTTCCTCTATCGATTCCCAAGCCTGGCTCTTTGCTGCACTGCCGCGCGAATGGCGCGGCAGCCGCCCATGGCGCATGGGCGTCGGTCCGTTCTACCACGTTGGCTTTTCCAGACTCGCTGCGTCATCGTGACAGCGATGAATGCGCCTACTCCCGAATCCCTGCTGCGCGACGCCTGCACCCAGGTCGAGCGCGGCGATGCCGAAGCCTTGCTGCTGCACGCCCTGCAACGCGACCGCGCGTGGCTGTTCGCGCATGCACGCGAGTCGCTGCCGGACGGCGTGGTCGCTGGGTTCCAGGCGCTGCTGGCGCGGCGTGCACAGGGCGAGCCGGTGGCCTACCTGACCGGCCGGCGCGGCTTCTGGACCCTGGACCTGGCGGTCGGGCCGGCCACGCTGATCCCGCGCGCGGACACCGAGCGGCTGGTGGAACTGGCGCTGGAGCGGCTGGACACGGCGCCGGGCCGGCGCGTCGCCGACCTCGGCACCGGCAGCGGCGCGATCGCCCTGGCCCTGGCCAGCGAGCGCCCGCGGGCGCAGGTGACGGCCACCGACCTCAGTGCGGCCGCCCTGGCAGTGGCGCAGGCCAATGCGCTCGCACATGGCCTGGGCAACGTCGCCTTCGCGCATGGGCCGTGGCTGGCGCCGCTGGCCGGCCAACGCTTCGATCTGATCGCCAGCAACCCGCCGTACATCGCCGCCGGCGACCCGCACCTGCAGCAGGGCGACCTGCGCTACGAACCGGCCAGCGCGCTGGCGTCCGGCCCGGACGGCCTGGACGATCTGCGCCGGATCGTCGCCGATGCGCCGGCGCACCTGCTGCCCGGCGGCTGGCTGCTGCTGGAACATGGCTGGGACCAGGGCGCGGCGGTGCGCGCGCTGCTGGAGGCGGCCGGCTTCGCGGAGGTGGCGACCTATCAGGACCTGGAGGCGCGCGACCGGGTCACGCTGGGCTGCATTCCGCGCGGCTGAGCCTCCGTGGCCGGCCCCGCTTGCCGCCGCGGGCCGAACCCGACTGGCGGCGGCGTAGCAGCCCTGGGGAGCGTGCGATCCCGCCGCCAAGCGGTCGATGGGTAGAATCGCGGTTTTCCTGCAGGAGTCGCCATGCGCACGCTGTATCCCGAGATCGAGCCGTTCGACAGCGGCATGTTGCCGGTGGACGCACGGCATACCCTGTCCTACGAGCAGTGCGGCAATCCGCACGGCAAGCCGGTGGTGCTGCTGCATGGCGGTCCGGGCGGCGGCTGCAACGCCAAGATGCGCCGCTTCCACGACCCGGCCAAGTACCGCATCGTGCTGTTCGACCAGCGCGGCTCCGGCCGCTCCACGCCGCATGCCGATCTCGTCGACAACACCACCTGGGACCTGGTCGCCGACATCGAGCGGCTGCGCACGCACCTGGGCATCGACCGCTGGCAGGTGTTCGGCGGCAGCTGGGGCTCGACCCTGGCGCTGGCCTACGCGCAGACGCATCCGGAGCGCGTCACCGAGCTGGTGCTGCGCGGCATCTTCATGCTGCGTCGCTGGGAACTGGAGTGGTTCTACCAGGAAGGCGCCAGCCGCCTGTTCCCGGACGCGTGGGAGCACTACGTCGCGGCGATTCCGCCGGTGGAGCGCGCCGACCTGATCTCGGCTTTCCACCGGCGCCTGACCAGCGACGACGAGGCCACCCGCCTGGCCGCGGCCAAGGCCTGGAGCGTGTGGGAAGGCGCGACCAGCTTCCTGCACGTGGATGCCGATTTCGTCGACAGTCACGAGGACCCGCACTTCGCGCTGGCCTTCGCGCGCATCGAGAACCACTACTTCGTCAACGGCGGTTTCTTCGAGGTCGAGGACCAGTTGCTGCGCGACGCGCACCGCATCGCCGACATCCCGGGCGTGATCGTGCACGGCCGCTACGACGTGGTCTGCCCGCTGGCCAACGCCTGGGACCTCGCAAAGGCCTGGCCGAAGGCGACGCTGCAGATCACGCCGGCTTCCGGCCACTCCGCGTTCGAGCCGGAGAACGTCGACGCGCTGGTGTGCGCGACCGACGGCTTCGCCTGAGTCCGCGCAGGGCTGTGTAGCGGGTTCACGGAACGACGGTGCCGCGCATGGCGGCACCGTCCACTGCAATGATTCAGCAGGCCAGCGCGTCGCCCGGTTCCCATCCGGCGGCGGTGATGGCAGCGGCCGCCGCGGAGGGGCGCGTGTCGAGCTGTGCCTGCGTGGTCTCGTCGGTCCACACCACGAACGATTCGAGCACGTTGTCGCCGAAGGTGGTGCTGATCGCCACGTCGGCGGCGTCGCGGCCGCGCGCGATCAGCACTCGGCCGATGCGCGGCATGTTGTGGCGTGCATCGAAGGTGTACCAGCGCCCCTCGAGGAAGGCCTCGAACCAGCCGGAAAAATCCATCGGTGCGTCCGAGACCGGGACGCCGATGTCGCCCAGATAGCCGGTGCAGTAGCGCGCCGGGATGTTCATGCAGCGGCACAGCGCGATGGCCGCATGGGCAAAGTCGCGGCATACCCCGCGCCCTTCCTGCAGCGCCTGCGCGGCGCTCTTGGTGGCGCAGGCATGGGCATAGCCGAAGGCGATGCGCGTATGCACGTAGTCGCAGATCGCCTGCACCCGTGCCCAGCCGGGCGGCGTGCCGCCGAACAGTTCCCAGGCCATGCCACTGAGCAGGTCGGTCTCGCAGTAGCGGCTGCCGAGCAGGTACACCAGGGCAGCGTCGGGCAACTGCTCCACCGGCAACTGCGCAGCGCCGGGGTGCCACACGTCCGGCAGGCCGCTGTCGCGCACCACCGCATCGGCGTGCAGGGTCAGGCCGCCGGCGGGCGCGTGCAGGCGTGTGCAGCGGTTGCCGAAGCCATCGCGATAGGTGTGCAACGGCGTCGCTGGCACGCTGTGCAGGGCGGTGGCGGCGACGATGTCGTCGCGGCGGCTGTCGTGGATGTCCAGCATCGCCAGCATCGGTGTCGCCTGCGCGAAGCGGTAGCGGATCTCGTAGCCGAGGCGGATGAGCATGGGGTGTCCGGTGCGGGGAGGGTTTCCGGCGCGGACCGGTCCAGCCCGAGCCTGCGCAGGCCGCGCTCAGCTTGGCGTGAAGGCAGGCGGCAGCCGATTCAGCATGCTGAGTGGCGCGACGGCCGGTGCATGCCGGATGGCCGTAGTGACGACGGCCGATGTGGACCGCAGTGCAAGAGCGGTAGGCCCTGGGCCGCAGTGGCCGCAACGCATCGCGCGGATTGTTGCGAAAACGCTGACGCACCCTTATTCGTCTTTCACGACCCAGCGAGGCACATTGCGTAGATCGGTAGAAGCGGCTTCGGCCGCGACAGCTTTCCCGATAAGACCCGGTCGCGGCTGAAGCCGCTCCTACAGAGCCGCATGCCTTGGTGACGTGGGCCGTTCCAGCGCGGCGGCCCAGATTGGCGCTGGACTGCGCCGGCATCGCTGCTGGCGGCGCACGCCGGCTTTCTCGCTTGCGCCTGGCACTCAGCCCAGCGCCAGCAACTGCGGCTGCAGTGCGGTGAAGATCCGCGCCAGCCGCTGCGCCCAGGCCTGCTGGCCGGTGGCATCGGCGATCAGGTCCTGGCGGATCTCCAGTTCCACATGCGCCAGGCCGCGGCCTTCGCCATGTACGGGCACCGCGTAGTCGCTGCTGTCGCTGACCGCGTACGGCGCGTTGTCGCCGACCAGCAGGTCGTCTTCCGCGCGCAGCGCCTGCAGCAGCGCGTGGGCGAAGCGGGTGTCGCGGTGATACAGCACGCCGGCATGCCAGGGCCGCGGCACGCCGTCCAGCACCGGGGTGAAGCTGTGCATCATCACCAGCACGGTGGGCCGGGCGGCGGCGTGGCGCGCGTCCAGTTCGGCGGCGATGCGTGCGTGGTAGGGCGCATGCACGGCATCGATGCGCTGCTGCCGCTGCGCCGCCGTGAGAGCGGCGTTGCCCGGTACCACGGTGCGGTCGCTAACGGACGGGATCAGCGTTGGCGAGGCCAGCGGTCGGTTGCAGTCGATCAGCAGCCGCGAATAGGTCTGTTCGATCGCCCAGGCGTCGAGCAGCGCGGACAGCGCGCGGGTGGTGCCGGCGATACCGATGTCCCAGCCGATGTGCCGGTCCAGTTCCGCCTGCGCCAGGCCCAGGCCGTGCAGCGCGCGTGGCACCGCCTGCCCGGCGTGGTCGGCCAGCAGCACGAACGGCGAGGTGCCATCCGCGTTGTGGACAGTGAAGACCGCAGGATCGTCCGCTCCCAGCAGCGGCGGCAGGTCGGACGCGTGCGGCTCAGACACGTGGCGTGCCGTCCAAGTGGTGTTCGATCATCCACAGGCCCGCCCACAGCTTTGCGTCCAGTGCGTAGCCTTCGCCCATCTTCTGCACCAGCCATGCGGCGGCGCGCGTGCGCGGCACCGAATGCACGGTGATGTCCTCGCTGGCGTCGCCACCGCCATTGCCGACCTTGCGAAGCCCGCTGGCGCGGACGAAGGCGATCTTCTCGTTGCTGGCGCCGGCCGAGGTCGGGCCGATCAGCAGCACTTCGGCGTGGTCGGCGGTCCAGCCGGTTTCCTCTTCCAGTTCGCGCACCGCCGACACTTCGATCGATTCGCCGGCATCGATGTCGCCGACCAGCCCGGCCGGCATCTCGATGGTGCGCGCCTGCAGCGGCACGCGGAACTGTTCGACGAACAGCACCTCGTCGTCCGGCGTGACCGCCACGATGATCGCGGCCAGGCCGCCGGCATGCACGCGTTCGGAATACTCCCAGGTGCCGCGCACGACCATGCGCTGGTACTTGCCTTCGTAGACGACGCGGGGCGGGGAATCATGGCGGGGCATGGGTAGCTCGCAGGTAACGGAGGAAGAAGGCGCGGTCGCGCGCGGCGCGGTTGGGCGATGCGGTGCAGTGTAGAGCGTGCGATGTACTTTTGATGTGCGCCAGGCGGCCCGCGGTTTGGGTGGGCGCCACGCCTGGGCGCCGTCGCGCGGTTTGCGCTGGCGTCGGCCACGGCAGGTCGTGCATAGCCGACGCATCTCGCCTCGACGAGCGCACCCGTTGCGACCGGCAGCGCTGCCGGCTCGCAGCGGCGACGGCGGCGCTCAGCCGGCCGCCAACTCCAGGCCGGCGGCCTGCAGCAGCCGGCGCCGGGTCAGCGGCCCGAAGCGCAGCGCCTCGCACAGGCCCTGCAGCATGTCGGCATCGGCCACGCCGCGGGCGAACCCGGGCGCAGCGGTGTGCAGCGGCGCGTCCAGGGCGATGGTGGTCAACTGTCGCCACAGCAGCGCGTGCTCGCGCTGCTCGCGCAGGCGCACGGCCATCTGCGCGGCGCCGCGCAGGCGCAGGAACGCCACTTCGTCGACCCGCGCCAGCAGCGTGTCCAGGTCGCCGAAATGCGCCAGCAGGATCGCCGCCGACTTGGCGCCGATGCCGGTGACGCCGGGAATGTTGTCGATCGCATCGCCGGTCAGCGCCAGGTAGTCGGCGATCTGGTGCGCATGCACGCCGTGGCGCGCCTTGACCCCGGCTGCACCCCACCGCTGGCCGCGGCCGTAGTCCCACTGTTCGTCGAACTCCAGCAGCAACTGCGACAGGTCCTTGTCGGCGGAGACGATCACGCCGTGGAAGCCGTCGCCGCGCGCACGGTGCAGGGCGCTGCCGATCAGGTCGTCGGCCTCGTAGTCGTGGTGCGCCAGCACGCCCAGGCCCAGGGCTGCGCACAGCGCCTTGCAGTGCGCGAACTGGCGGCGCAGCGCATCCGGCGCCGGAGCGCGGTTGGCCTTGTAGGCGGCGTACAGGCGATGCCGGAAGCAGCTGTCCAGCGCTTCGTCGAAGGCGATCACGATGTGCTGCGGGCGTTCGCGCTCGAGCAGGTCGAGCAGGAAACGGGCGAAACCGTGTACCGCATTGGTCGGCCAGCCCTGCGCGTCCTGGAACTCGTCCGGGATCGAATGCCAGGCGCGGAACACGTACAGGCTGGCGTCGACCAGGTACAGCGGCCGCGACAGGGGCAGCCCTGCGTTCACGGCGTCCAGTCGCTGAGCAGTGCGCGTGGATCGGGCCGCTCGCGCTCCGGCGCGTCGAGGCGGGCGGTGCCGATGTGGATGAAGCCGGCGACGTGCTCGTGCTCGGCCAGGCCTAGCCGTGCGGTCACCGTTTCGTCATACGCCATCCAGCCGGTCAGCCACTGCGCGCCGAAGCCGTAGGCCTGCGCCGCCTGCAGCAGCGCGAAGCACACCGAACCGGCGGTCAGCCATTGCTCGATTTCCGGCACCTTGTGCCCGCGCTGCAGGCAGGCGATGACCGCGATCACCACCGGCGCATGCGCGAAGCGTTCGCGGTCCTTCTCCACCGCCGCCGGCGCGGCGCCGGGGTCGCGCTGCAGGGTGCGCGCGGCGAGGATGTCGCCCAGCGCCAGGCGCGCCGGGCCGGCGATACGCAGGAAGCGGAACGGCACCAGCTTTCCGTGATCGGGGACACGCACGGCCGACTGCAGCATGGCCAATAGCGTGTCCGCGTCCGGCCCGGGCTCGCCGAGTTGCTTGGATGGCACTGAACGGCGCGCATCCAGCGCTTGCAGCGAATGAATTGTGCGCATAGTCTCGATTCCGTGGGACGGGCGCGAAATTATAGTCGGGCGCTCGCAGGCGGCAGCGGATGCCGCGGTTACACGGACAATCGCCTTGCGTTGCTGATCTGCCGCTAGCTTCCGAATTGACGTCGGTCTCACTGCTGCCTGCGTATCACACTGCCATGACCCTTGCTGAATACGCTGAAGAGTTGTCGCCCAGCCGCAACGCGGATCTGCTCGAGCAGGTCCGGGATGTGGTGTCGGTTCCGCTCGCCGGTGCTTTCGGCGAGGTGCTGGACGTGCTCGCCGAGGCGCTGTTCCGCATGGCCGAGCGTGCCGGCCCGACCCAGAACGACTATTTCGAGGCGATCCAGCTGCTGCGCCAGCAGCGCGAACCGATCGCCGCGCGTTTCCGCGCGCACCTGGCCCAGGCCTGGCAGGCGCTGGAGGCCGGCCGCCCGCTGTCGGTGGAGCGCAGCCTGGCGCGCGAGCGCGGCGACCTCAGCCTGGTCTCGGAACAGGAACTGGACGTGCGCCTGGCGGTGCGCAACCTGGCCGGGGCGATCCAGCACCGCTGGCGGCCCGAGCTGATGCGGCTGAACCGGTTCCTCGGCTTCATCGCCGGTGGCCAGCGCATCGATGCCGACAACAATCCGTTCGGCCCCGAGCACGTGGGTGCGGCGGTGTACGCGGCGCTGCACGGGCTGGTGCTGGCGCCGCAGGTGCAACTGGCGATCGTCAAGATCTGCGAGCAGGAACTGCAGGAGCGCGTCGGCGAACTGTATGCGCAACTGGAGCAGCGCTTGAACGAGGTCGCGCGCGCGCGCGCGCTGCCGAGCGGGCGCGCTCGCCGTCGTGCCATCCCGCGCCTGGGCGCGAGCGAGGACGAGGCGGCGCCGGACTGGATCAGCCGCTTCTTCGAGAACTGGGAAACTGCCGCGCCGCTGTCGGCGGCACAACGCCGTGCCGCGCGCGCCCTGGACGCGCATGCGCGCAACGAGCAGGAGGTGCTGCCGCCGGCGTTGCGCGCGCTGCTGCACGAGGCGCAGCCGGACCCGGGCCCTGGCGATGGCCGGCGCTGCCTGTCGCCACGCGAGCTGCTGTCGGTGCTGTCGCTCCTGCAGACGATGCCGCTGGCCGGATTCGCCGCCGTCTGCGAGCACGGAGGCCCGCTGGCGCAGGGGCTGCGCCGACAGATCGCCGGCGTCGGCGCCTCGCTCGGTCTGGACCCGGCGAGCACCTGCCTGGACCCGGCCGACGCGGACACGCTGGACCTGGTCGGCCTGCTGTTCGATGTGATGCTCGAGGAGTGCGTGCTGCAGCCGGCGCAGCGCGAACTGCTGGGCCAGATGCTGGTGCCGATGGCCAAGGTGGCCCTGATCGACGGGCGCCTGTTCGTGCGCGACGGACATCCGGCGCGGCGCCTGCTCAACCTGCTGGCCGACGCCTGCGACGGCAATGCCGGCAGCACCGGCCCGGAGCAGGCGCTGCTGGCGCAGGCACAGGCGGTGGTGGAGCGGGTGGTGCGCGATTTCGACGAGCACCTGGCCGTGTTCCTGGCGCTGGAGGCCGAATTCGGCAGCGCCTACGAGCAGTACCGACGCCGGGTGGAGATCGCCGAACGCCGCGCGGCCGAACTGCAGCGGGCCGAAGAGCGCCGCGAGGTCGCCCGCCAGCGCGCCGCGCAGGCCGTGCACGAACTGCTGCAGCAGGCCGGCGACGACCTGACCCTGCCGCCGCCGATCGAGGCCTTCCTGCGCCAGTCCTGGTGCCAGTACGTGCAGCAGTCGGCCCTGCGTGACGACGGCCAGGGCAGTGCGCTCGCCGCGGCACTGGCGCTGGGCGACGCGGTGCTGGCGCAGTGCCGCCAGGCCCAGACCGGCGCGGCGCCGGCAGAAGGCTGGTTGCAGCCGCAACACGCCGAGCTGACCCGGCTGTGGACCAGTGTCGGCCTGGACGCGGCGGCGGCCGAGGCTGCCTGGCAGTCCCTGCATACGGCGCTGGACGATCTGGCGCATGCGCGGCCGCTGCAGGCCGCGGCGCCCGTGGCCAGCGTCGAAACGCCGGAGCCGCCTGCCGGCGAGACGGTGCCGGCGCTGCCGGAGCCGGCCCAGCCCACCGATTTCGACCACATCACCGCCGATTATTTCCGCACCCTGCCGCTGGGTACCTGGCTGGACTTCGTCGATCGCGAAGGTCGCGTGCAGCCCGGCAAGCTCACCTGGGTCAGTCCGATCTCGGCGCGGCTGCTGTTCGTCAACCGTCGCGGCGGGCGGCTGTGCGTCGCCTCGGCCGAGGCGCTGGCGGTGATGGCGCGGCTGGACCGGCTGCGCCTGCACCGCGACGACGATGCCTTCTACAGCGCCATGCAGGGCGTGGTCGATCGCCTGGAACGGGTGGCGGTCGCGGCCTGAGCGTGTGCGTATTCAGGCCGCGCTGCACGTGGGATTACGCCGTCACGCACGACGATTCTGCTCGAGGTCACGTTCTGGAGCGAGAAATGCGTAGCCCATCACGGTCCATATTCAGCTACCTTGCCTACCATGCAGGAGCGGAAACAGGGGCCGCGTCTGTTCGTTCTCCACCATTCTCTTATCTGGCGCCGTCCATGGCGCGGAGCCGTCGCGCATGAGTTTCAGCCCCAGCCCGCACGCACACCCGGCGCGTGACCCGCGCCTGTTGACGCAGGCGCGCGAGGGCATGCTGCCGGTGCTGGGCCAGGCCTTCGCCGCGGCGCTGGCGCATTTCGACGACGTGCTGTTCGACCGTGCCGAGAGCGCCGGCGCGTCGCAGTTGTTGTTCCTGGACGGCATGCGCGAACTGCGGCGCCGCCGCGACGAGATCGCCGCGCGCTTCCGTGCACAGCTGCACACCGCCTGGGAGGCGCTGGAGGCCGGTGCGCCGCTGTCGGCCGAGGTCGCCCTGGCCGGCTACGGGCAAGGCCTGAGCTTGATCTCCGAACACGAGCTGGAATCGCGGCTGGCGGTGCGCAACCTGGCCAGCGTGCTGTTGCGCGAGTGGAAGCCGGTGCTGACCCGCATCGACCGCCGCCTGGGCTGGATCGCCGGCGGCCTGGAACTGGACGCGGACACCAACCCCGTCGGCCCCGAACACATCGGCGTGGCCGTGCATGCCGCGTTCTCCACCAGCGACCTGGCCCCGGAAGTGCGGCTGGTGCTGATCAAGCTGTGCGAGCGCGATTTCACTGCCGGGGTCGGCAAGCTCTATCAGGACCTCGACGACAGCCTCGCCCAGGCCGGGGTGATGCCGGAGATCTCGCGGCCACGCACGCCGCCGCCGCGCCGCGCGCCGCCGCCACCGGAGCCGCGCGCGCCGCGCGAGGCCGGCTCTGCAGTCGATGCCGGCATCGGTGCCGAGCTCGGCGAGGACGAAGAACATTACGCGCCGGCCTGGGCCAACCGCTTCGTCAACCGCTGGGCCGAGCGCCGCGGCAGCCTGCAGGCCGGCGAGCGCTACGACGATGCCGAGGCGCGCCTGCCCGGCGGCAGCCAGGGCGTGTTGCTGGAGGCGCTGCACGAATTGCTGCAGCAGACCCGCAACGCGCGCGAAAGCGCCACCTCCGCGGCGACCGCGGCGGTCGGCCAGCAACGGCCGCTGAGCCAGCGCGAGATGATGTCGGTGCTGTCGCTGCTGCAGGCCACGCCCAGCGCCACGCTGCGCGCGGCGATCGGCGACGACAGCGAGTCGCTGGCGCAGCGGCTCAAGAGCGAGGTGCTGTCCAACGCCACCCAGTTCGGCGTGGACCCGGCGCATGCGCGGCTGGATCCGGTCGACGAGGACGCGATCGACCTGGTCGGCATGCTGTTCGACGTGATGCTCGACGAGCGCGACCTGGAGGGCCGTTCGCGCGAACTGATCGGCCGGCTGGTGGTGCCGTTCGTCAAGGTCGCGCTGCTGGACCGGCGCATGTTCGTGCAGAAGACCCATCCGGCGCGGCGCCTGCTCAATTCCCTGGCCGAGGCCTGCGAGGGCAATACCGGCGAAAGCCAGGCCGAGCGCGTGCTGATGGGCAAGGTCGAGGAGATCATCGACCGGTTGGTCGCCGACTTCAACGAGAACCTGGCGATCTTCCTGACCCTGGAAGAGGAATTCCGCGATTTCCTGGCGCAGCACCGCCGCCGCATCGAGATCGCCGAGCGCCGCGCCGCCGAAACCCAGCGCGGCCAGGAGAAGCTGGAACTAGCGCGGCAGCGCGCCGAGGCCGAATTGCAGCTGCGCCTGCAGGGCCGGCAATTGCCGCAGGCGCTGCAGGACTTCCTGCGCCAGCCGTGGCAGCACCACCTGACCATGGCGATGCTGCGCGAAGGCGAGGGCGGCCCCGGCGTGCGCGATGCGCTGGCGCTGGCCGACGGCCTGCTCGAGGAAGCCGCCGAGGCGCAGCGGCACATCGTCGGCAAGCCCTGGCTGCAGGCCTGGCAGGGGGCGCTGCAGCGGGTCTTCGCCGGCGTCGGTCTGCATGCCGAGGCGGCCACGGCGGCGATCGATGCGCTGCACGACACGCAGCAGGCGGTGGCCGAACTGCGCCCGGAACTGGAGCGGCCGCTGCCGGAATTGCCGCAGGTGGCGCTGCCGCAGCCGCCGGTGCAGGAGGCGCAACCGGTGGAGGTGGCGCCGCCGCAGACCATGGACGATTTCGACAACGCCGATGCCGACCGCTTTCGCGCGATGCCCATCGGCACCTGGCTGGATTTCGTCGACCGCGACGGCAAGATGCAGGCCGGCAAGCTGTCGTGGGTGAGCCCGATCTCCTCGCGGCTGTTGTTCGTCAACCGGCGCGGCGTGCGCTTCTGCGTGGCCTCGCCGGAAGAACTGGCGGTGATGGTGCGGCTGGGCCGGCTGCGCGCGCACGTCGACGACGGCGCCTTCGACAGCGCCATGCAGGGCGTCATCGACCGCCTGGATCCGCATAGCGCGACCTTGCACTGAGGGCACTGCCGCGGCGCGGGCGATCGCTGCCGTGGCGTTGCACGTGTCACGTGTTGTTCGGCTGCCCGTATCGGCGCCGTCAGCGCATCACTGACGACACGTTCTGGCGGCCGTTGGTCGATATGCCATCGCGACCGTAGGAGCGGCTTCAGCCGTGACGGGCGTTCCCGATAACCTCTTCGAATGGAACCGCTCCTATCCGTGCGCCTTGCCTAGCGATGGGAGGCATCAACCGCAACTGGGTTTCCTCGCGCTGCCGTTCGCGGCTGAAGCCGCTCCTACACTCGACCCGCGTCGGCAATTTGCACTCGGTGTTGCGCGTTTTCCTTGCGAGCAGCGTCCTTCCCGACTCGGCCATGCGCCTGGCCGCATCGGCCCAGAACACTCCTTCGCCGACGCGGCGCGCGGCGGGCGCCCTCGCGTTCGCGTCGCCCTCGCGCCTGGCCAACGACGCCGGGTCCGCCTCCACCTGGCGTGCAGACCCTGTAGGATCGGCGCGGACGACGGGCAAGGCACGGGGAATCGCATGGCAGTGCAGGTGCTGGTGGTGAAGGAATCGGCGCAGGGCGAACGCCGCGTGGCGGCCACGCCGGAGACGGTCAGGAAACTGGTCGCCCTGGGCGCGCAGGTGCAGGTCGAGCCGCAGGCCGGGGTCTCGGCCGGGTTCGTCGATGACGCCTATCTGGCCGCAGGCGCACAGCTGGCCGATGCGCAGAGCCCGGCGCAGGCGGATCTGGTGCTGTGCGTGCAGCCGCTGCCGGAGGTGGCGCTGGAGCAGCTCAAGGAGGGCGCCGGCGTGGTCGGCATCCTGCAGCCGCAGGCCGATCCGGCGCGCGCGGCGGCGCTGCAGGCGCGGCAACTGGTCGCCTTCCCGCTGGAACGGTTGCCGCGCACCACCCGTGCGCAGGCAATGGACGTGCTCAGCTCGCAGGCCGGCATGGCCGGCTACAAGGCGACCCTGATCGCCGCGCAGCTGGCGCCGCGCTTCTTCCCGATGCTGACCACCGCGGCCGGCACCATCCGCCCCTCCAAGGTGCTGATCGTCGGTGCCGGCGTGGCCGGGCTGCAGGCCATCGCCACCGCCAAGCGCCTGGGTGCGCAGGTGGAAGGCTTCGACGTGCGCCCGGAAACCCGCGAGCAGATCGAATCGCTGGGCGGCAAGTTCCTCGACCTCGGAGTCAGCGCGGCGGGCGAGGGCGGCTATGCGCGGCAACTCACCGACGACGAACGTGCGGAGCAGCAGCGTCGGCTGGCCGAACACCTGAAGGGCATCGACGTGGTGGTGTGCACCGCCGCGGTGCCGGGGCGGCCGGCACCGAAGATCCTCAGCGCGGCGATGGTCGCCGGCATGAAACCGGGCAGCGTGGTGGTCGACCTGGCCGCCGAGACCGGCGGCAACTGCGAACTGACCCGGCCGGGCGAGACCATCGAACACGCCGGCGTGACCATCGCCGGGCCGCTGGACCTGGCCAGCATGGGCGCGGTGCATGCGAGCGAGATGTACGCGCGCAACGTCTACAACTTCGTCGCCCTGTTCCTGAAGGACGGTGCGATCGCCTACGACTGGAACGACGAGTTGCTGGCGAAGACACGCTGGACGGGATAAGCGTGGACGCGACGGTCGGGCGTTAGCTGTCCCGGCGCGGATCTTGTCTCGCCGCGATCCCGCGCCTCGAGCTTGGTAGTGATGCGGCGCACGGGAACCGTACGCACCATGTCGACGTGGCCGATATGCGTTTCTTCCGCGCCGAGGAAAGTACATTGTGGTGGTCAGCGGTCAGGGCGAGTTCCTCACCCGGACGCCGATTGCGGAGTTGCGCGCGCAGCTCGACCCCGCGCACTTCTGGCAGGTGCACCGTTCCACGCGGATCAATATCGCCTGGCTGGATGGCACGCGTCGCAACGAGGCCTGCCGCCGGTTCCTGCGCATGCGCAGGTACAGCGGCGCGCTGCCGGTGAGCGGGCCTAAGTCAACCTGTTCAAGGCGATGTAGGCCTGGGCCAGTGAGCGCGTCGCCCAGCGCCTCGCGATCTGCTTGCTCATGTAGGAGTGGCTTCAGCCGCGACGGGCGTTCCCGGTAAAGCCCGTCGCGGCTGAAGCCGCTCCTACAGGGTGTCGCTGCGGCCGCTGGACGCCATTGCGTGGCACACGGCGAGCGCCGTGCGCCATGCGCATCACGCTTCGACCGGTGCCGCCGTCCGCTTACCTGGAAGACTCCGGCGGTGGCCGGTCGTCCGGGCCGGCATTGGCGCGGATCCAGGCGGCGCGTTGCGCCGGCGTCATCGCTTCCCAGCGGTCGCGCAGCGCCTTGCGCTGGTCCGGCGGCAGCGCGCGCATGCGGTCGAATAGCACGCGCGCCTCCTCGCGCTGCTGCGGAGTCATGTCTTCGTAGCGGCGAGCGCCCTTGCGCGCGCGGTCGCGCTGCTCGGGGGTCATCGATTGCCAACGCTGCGCATGCTCGAACATGCGCCGGCGTTGTTGCGGGGCATCGTTCCAGCGCTGGCGCAGGGGCGCGATCAGCAACTCGCGCTGTTGCGGGCTCAGATGCTCCCAGTCGGGCAGCGGTGGGCCGGCATCGTCGTCGCGGTCGGCTGCATTCGGCGGCGGCGGCCCGGGCGGCGGCGCGGCGAACACGGCCGGGACGGCGCTGCCGGCCAGCAGTGCCAGGGCCAGGGAGAGACGGATCAGGCGAGTCATCGGGTTCATTCCATTGCCAGCGAGGTATCGGAGCCCAGCCACAGGTACAGGTCGGGATTTTCGTCCAGCATCGCGGTTGCGGCCTGGTCGGTGTCGGCACCCGCGCCGGCGCGCGCCGACGTGGTTGTGGCCGCAGTCGTGCCGGCGGCAACGCTGGCGGTGCTGGTCGGCACCGAGGGTGCCGGGCGCAGCAGCAGATGCACGCCCAACGCTGCACCGAGCAACGCCGGCACCGCCGCCAGCAGCCAGCCCCAGCGGCGGCCCGGCGCCGTGTGCGTCCGGCTGGCCTGCTGGCGCGCGGCGCGCAGCCGCGCCAGGGTCGGCGCGGGCAGGGCCTGTAAACCGGTCTGGTGGACGGCACGCAGGCGCGCGTCGAAGTTCGCGGAGCGGGTGGAATCGGATGTCATCGGACGTCCTCCAGATGTTTCTGCAGCGCCTCACGGGCGCGCGACAGATGGGTTTTCACCGAGCCTTCCGAGCAGCCCATCGCGCGTGCGGTGGTGGCCACGTCCAGCTCTTCCAGCACGCGCAGGGTGAAGGCCTCGCGCTGCCGGGCGGGCAGCGCGCGCAGCGCCGTCACCAGCCGCGCATGGGTCTGCCGGCGTTCGTGCTGCTCGGACGGATTGGGGCCGTCGTCGGCCCAGTCCGGCGGGCTGTCCGCTTCGCGTTCGCTGGTCGGCGCCCAGAAACGCAGGCGGAAGTTGCGGCGGCGCTGCAGGTCGATGATGCGCCGGCGCAGGATGCTCCAGAACAGCGGCGTCCATTCCTGCGCCGGGCGCTCGCGGTAGGCCAGCAGCTTGATCATGGCGTCCTGCACCGCGTCCAACGCGTCCTCGCGCTGGCGCAGGCCGGCTTCGGCGAAGCGGAACGCGCGCGGTCCGATCTCGGCCAGGAACGCGTCCAGCGACGCCGGTAGCGGGCGCTGCGCGGTGTCGGCATCGGTGGACGGTGGTGCGAGGGCGGGCGTGCTCACCAGCACAGCTTAGCTTCCTGGCGGGGGAATGCCGTGGTTAACGCGCCGCGGCGGCCGCGGTTGACCGACCGGACTCGGCGGGCCTGGTGGAATGGCACGGCGGCATCGCACAGTGGTTCAGCAGGCGGTTATGATGCAACGGACGGGCGCGGCGCCCGGGAGAACGGTGCGATGAGCGACGGGTTCGTGGCCTTGTACATCTTCATGCTGGCGGCCATTGCCGGGCATGTGATCATCTCGCGGGTGCCGGTGATCCTGCACACCCCGCTGATGTCCGGTTCCAACTTCATCCACGGCATCGTCCTGATCGGCGCGATGGTGGTACTGGGCCATGCCGACACCACCCTGGAAAAAGCCATCGGCTTCGTCGCGGTGCTGCTCGGCGCCGGCAATGCCGCCGGCGGCTACGTGGTGACCGAGCGCATGCTGGACATGTTCAAGTCCAGCAAGCCGGACGCCGCCAAGACCAAGGCGAAGGATTGAATGCGCGGTACCCGCGCATCGTCGCGGCGCTGGCCGCCGCCGTCCCGCTCGCGCTGCTGCTCGGCATCGCGCCGGGCGTTCTCTCCCACTTGCTGCCGCTCGGGCAGATGTCCTTTTTCGGAGCACGCCTGCTGATGGAACTGTTGCCGATCCTGATCAAGAGCAGCTACCTGGTCGCCGCCACCCTGTTCCTGCTCGGCCTGCAGCGCATGGCCTCGCCCAGGACCGCGCGCAGCGGCATCCGCTGGGCCGGTTTCGGCATGCTCTTGGCGACCGCCGCCACCTTCCTGCTGCCGGGCCTGCACAACCTGCCGCTGATCGTGCTGGCGATCGCGCTCGGCACCGCCGCGGCGTGGATCTCGGCCAAGAAGGTGGCGATCACCGACATGCCGCAGATGGTCGCGCTGTACAACGGCATGGGCGGCGGCTCGGCGGCGGCGATCGGCGCGGTGGAACTGCTGCGCTTCTCGTTCCTGATGCGTCGCGACACCACGCACTGGAGCGAGGCTGCGATCGCCGCGCTGGCCGCGCGCCAGCCGGAGGCGACCACGCTGGCGCTGGCGGTGATCGGCTCGGCGATCGGTGCGGTGTCGCTGTCCGGTTCGATCATCGCCTGGGCCAAGCTCGACGGGCGCCTGGACAAGCGCGTCACGTTCCCCGCGCAGCAGGCGTTCAACCTGCTGGTGTGCGTGGCGATGCTGGGCGTGGGCGCCTGGGCCGCGATCAGCCTGAGTCCGCTGGCGATCGTGCTGTTCTTCGTGCTGGCGCTGGCCCTGGGCGTGCTGATGACGCTGCCGATCGGCGGCGCCGACATGCCGGTGGTGATCTCGCTTTACAACGCGTTCACCGGCCTGGCGGTGGCCTTCGAGGGCTACGTGCTCGGCAACGAGGCGCTGATCATCGCCGGCATGATGGTCGGCGCGGCCGGCATCCTGCTGACCCGGTTGATGGCCAAGGCGATGAACCGGCCGATCCGCGGCGTGCTGTTCTCCAACTTCGGCGGCGGCGGTCAGGCGCAGGCGATCGCCGGCAGCCAGAAACCGATCGAGGCCGGCGACGTGGCGGCGATGATGGCCTACGCCGAGCGCGTGGTGATCGTGCCGGGCTACGGCATGGCGGTGGCGCAGGCGGAGCACAAGATCTGGGAGCTGGCGCAGCGGCTGATCGAACGCGGGGTCAAGGTCAAGTTCGCGATCCACCCGGTGGCCGGACGCATGCCCGGGCACATGAACGTGCTGCTGGCCGAAGCCGGCGTGCCCTACGACCTGATCGCCGACATGGACGACATCAACCCCGAGTTCGCCAGCACCGACGTGTCGCTTGTGATCGGCGCCAACGACGTGGTCAACCCGGTGGCCAAGACCGACCCGGCCAGCCCGATCTACGGCATGCCGATCCTGGACGTGGTCAATTCCAGGAACGTCATCGTCATCAAGCGCGGCAAGGGCACCGGCTTCGCCGGCATCGAGAACGCGCTGTTCTACGCGGACAACACCCGCATGCTCTACGGCGACGGCGCCGAGGCGGCCGGCGCCCTGGTCAGCGAGCTGAAGGCGCTGGACGGTGGCGGGCATTGAGCCGTTGCGGCGGGATGGCGGGACAGGGTGACGCAGCGACAGCAGGAGTCGTAGGAGCGGCTTCAGCCGCGAGGGGCGTTACCGGTAATGCTCTCGCAGCTAAAGCCGCTTCTACGAAAGCAATGTCATGCGGCGAAAGCAGGGGGTGAGAGGTGACCTGACGCCGCGCGCGCAGCTGGCTTGTTCCCGTCTCCCGGCAGGCGTGGCGTCTGCCACGGCCACGGCCGCCTCAGCGCGCGCTGAAATACGCCGCGGCCACGCCGATGCCCAGCCACAGCAGATCGCCGGGGCTGTTGGCCAGCAGGGTCAGGGTCCAGGCGTAGTAGGCGCCCATCTTCAGCGATGAATCCCACACGTTCAGGCCCAGCCCAGCACCCATCTGCGCGGCGGCGATGCCCCAGTTGGCGGCGACGATCACCAGCACCGTGGCGATCATCGCCACCGCGATGCGCAGTGGGCCGCGCGGCAGGTTGCCCAGGCGCAGCATCCAGGCGATCTCCAGCGCCACCACCACGGCCATCCAGCCGGCCTGGCGACCCAGCGACAGCGCCACCAGCAACCAGGCGATCAGTGCGGTGAAACAGCCCATGGCGAGCAGCAGGGGCCACAGCCAGTGCGAGGGCCTGGCCGGCGTGGAGGAAGGCGGCATTCGATGTTCCCGGAGAAGGCGTACAGGATACTTCCGGCGCGCGCCCCGCGCACTCGGATAAACTGCACGACTTGCACCGGCGGGGCCTGTCCCCATATCGCCCCCATGTACTCACGCAGCAGCGAACCTGTCCAATTCGAACGCGATTGCGCCGCGGTGATGGTGCCGCAGGGCGACGCGGTGACCCTGCCCGCCGGCAGCTACGGCTACATCACCCAGGCGCTGGGCGGCAGCTACACGGTATTCGTGGAGGGCAACCTGTTCCGCATCGCCGGCAAGGACGGCGACGCCATCGGCAAGGAGCCGCCACCCGGGCTGGAACTGCCCGAGGACGCCGGCGACGAGCAGGTCGAAGCCCTGATCTGGCAGCAGTTGCGCACCTGCTTCGACCCCGAGATCCCGTTCAACATCGTCGATCTCGGCCTGATCTACGACGTGACCATGCACGCGCGCGAGGATGGCCAGCGTACCGTCGAGGTCAAGATGACCCTGACCGCGCCGGGCTGCGGCATGGGCGAGATCCTGGTCGACGACGTGCGCAGCAAGCTGGAAATGATCCCGACCATCGCCGAGGCCGACGTCGAGCTGGTGTTCGATCCGCCGTGGGGCCGGCATATGATGTCCGAGGCCGCGCGCCTGGAAACCGGCATGCTCTGAACCCGCGCGCGACGCCTCGCGCGTCGTGCCGGAGCCCGATCGGGCGTCGTCGCCGCTGCCGTCGCCACGACGCCGCGGCCCTGGCCATCCCTCGACTACCACAGGAATTCCCGGTGTCCGCTACCGAGCCGTCCACGCAGTTCCGCCTGACCCCGTCCACCACCGCGCGCAGCGCCGAGGCGCGCGCGCAGATCCTTGCCGCGCCGGGCTTCGGCAACTACTTCACCGACCACATGGTCGCCATCGAATGGAGCCGCGAGCAGGGCTGGCACGACGCGCAAGTGCGCGCCTACGGTCCGCTGGCGCTGGATCCGGCCGCCTCGGTGCTGCACTACGGCCAAGAGATCTTCGAAGGCATCAAGGCCTACCGCCATGCCGACGGCTCGATCTGGACCTTCCGCCCGGAGGCCAACGGCAAGCGCCTGCAACGCTCGGCGCAGCGCCTGGCGCTGCCGGAGCTGCCGGTGGAGCTGTTCGTGGAATCGCTGCGGCAACTGATCGCGGTGGATGCGGCCTGGGTGCCGTCGGCGCCGGAGACCAGCCTGTATTTCCGCCCGTTCATGATCGCCAACGAGGCGTTCCTGGGCGTGCGCGCCGCGCAGAAGGCCGGCTACTACGTCATCGCCAGCCCGGCCGGTGCCTATTTCGCCAAGGGCGTGGCGCCGGTGGCGATCTGGCTGTCCACCGACTACGCGCGCGCCGCCAAGGGTGGCACTGGTGCGGCCAAGTGCGGCGGCAACTACGCCGCCTCGCTGCTGCCGCAGCAGCAGGCGCAGGCGCAGGGCTGCTCGCAGGTGCTGTTCCTCGACCCGGTCGAAGGCAAGTACATCGAGGAACTGGGCGGCATGAACGTGTTCCTGGTGATGCGCGACGGCAGCCTGGTCACCCCGGCGCTGTCGGGCAGCATCCTGGAAGGCATCACCCGCGACAGCATCCTGCAACTGGCCCGCGACCGCGGCATGCAGGTGGTGGAGCGGCAGGTCAGCATCGACGAGTGGCGCGACGGCGTGGCTTCGGGCGAGATCGCCGAGGTGTTCGCCTGCGGCACCGCCGCGGTGGTGACCCCGATCGGCCAGCTCAAGGGCAAGGACTTCGCCGTCGGCGATCTGACCGCCCCGGCTGGCCCGGTGACGCTGTCGCTGCGCCAGGAACTGACCGACATCCAGTACGGTCGCGTGGCCGACCGCCACGGCTGGCTGGTGCGGCTGGGCTGAGCCCAACGCCCAACGCCGGGGCGGCTGTCGGCCGCCCTGGCGAATGGACCTCATGCCCCGGGGCGCATGGTCCGATGATGGCGTCAGCCATCGCATTCGGCGTCCGCGCTGGTGCGCCGCGGCGTGTGATGCGTCGCCGCCGCCTCCGTGCCGCGCCTTCCCCGCCTCTCCGGGAGTCCGCTCCCTGGACATTCCGTGTCCATCCCGATGTGGCGCTGTCCTGCAGACCATCTCTGTCGTCTGTATCCGATGTCTCCTTTTCTTGTCCCGTGTGTCGCGCGGGAGCCAAAAAGCTGCCCCTTGTTTGCCAAATTTGGCGTTTTGCTATGTTGCAATGCAGCAAAAACGAGGTGTACATCTCTTTGTGACATCGACATTCATAGCATTTCATCGTTTTGTACAACGGATTTCCGTCACGGCTTGCTCCATACGCGGTTGTACTGAGCTAGGTTCGATGAATGGTCGGCAACGCGTGGGTCGACCGGGCTCGCAATGCACGCCGGATTCAGGTTGAGGCCGAATCGGTGCGGCGCGGAACACCGCCATCCAGGCGGCTACTCAACCGAAAGGAAGTCCGAATGTCCGAAATGTCGCATCGTGGTTCGCGCCAGCGTCCGTGGCTGGTGGTGCTGGGCGCCTCCGCTCTCACCTCGCTGCTGTTGGCCACCCCAGCCTTCGCCGGTGACGTGAACCTCTCAGGCCTGTCTTCCGAACCGACCGTGCAGCGCTTCATCGTCAAGACCCGTGACGCCGCGCCGGTCAGCATCTCCAGCGCTTCCGCCGCCGCTGCGGCGCCCTCGGCGGCACTGCGCGCGACGCTGCAATCGGCCGCCGCCGCCATGCCGGCCAAGAACGGCCGCGCGCTCGGCCTGACCAGCCTGCGCCGCCTGGCGGTGGGGCCGGAAGTGGTCAAGGCCAGCCGTCCGCTGGACCGCGCCGAGGCCGAGACGCTGATGCGGCAGATCGCCGCCGACCCGAACGTCGAATACGTCGAGGTCGACCAGCGCATGACCATCGCGCTGACCCCGAACGATCCGCGCCTGGGCGACCAGTGGGCGTTCGGCACCACCAACGCCGGCATCAACGTGCGTTCGGCCTGGGACAAGGCCACCGGCGACGGCGTGGTCGTGGCCGTGATCGACACCGGCATCACCAGCCATCCCGATCTCAACGCCAACGTCCTGCAAGGCTACGACTTCATCAGCGATGCGGATTCCGCGCGCGACGGCAACGGCCGCGACAGCAACCCGGCCGACGAAGGCGACTGGGCCGCCGCCGGCGAGTGCTACTCCGGCTCGCCTGCCTCGAATTCCAGCTGGCACGGCACCCATGTGGCCGGCACCATCGCCGCGGTCACCAACAACGGCACCGGCGTCGCCGGCACCGCGTTCAAGGCCAAGATCCTGCCGGTGCGCGTGCTCGGCAAGTGCGGCGGCTACACCTCCGACATCGCCGATGCGATCACCTGGGCCTCCGGCGGCACCGTCAGTGGCGTGCCGGCCAACCAGAACCCGGCCGAAGTGATCAACATGTCGCTGGGCGGCAGCGGCACCTGCTCGAGCACCTACCAGAACGCCATCAACGGTGCGGTCAGCCGTGGCACCACGGTGGTGGTCGCGGCGGGCAACAGCTCGACCAACGTGTCCAGCTCGGTGCCGGCCAACTGCAACAACGTGATCGCGGTGGCGGCTACCACGTCCTCGCGGGCCAAGGCCAGCTACTCGAACTACGGCGCGGGCATCGACATCTCCGCGCCGGGCTCGAACATCCTGTCCACGCTCAACGACGGCACCACCACCCCGGGCAACCCGAGCTATGCCTCGTACAACGGCACCTCGATGGCGACCCCGCACGTGGCCGGCGTGGTCGCGCTGATGCAGTCGGTGGCGCCGACCGCGCTGACCCCGGCGCAGGTGGAAAGCACCATCAAGAACACCGCCGCCAGCTTCTCCTGCTCGCAGGGCTGCGGCGCCGGCCTGCTCGATGCCAACGCAGCGGTCACTGCGGCGCAGAGCGGCAGCAGCGGTGGCGGCGGCGGCGGTGGTGGCAGCAGCAACGAGCTGCAGGACGGCGTGGCGGTCACCAACCTCAGCGCCAACAGCGGCTCCTCGCTGAACTACACGGTCAAGGTGCCGTCCGGTGCCAGCAGCCTGGTGGTCACCACCTCCGGCGGCAGCGGCGATGCCGACCTGTACGTGCGTTTCGGCAGCGCGCCGACCGATTCGGCCTACGACTGCCGTCCGTACAAGAACGGCAACAACGAGAGCTGCACCTTCAACTCCCCGCAGGCCGGCACCTACTACGTGCGGGTGAAGGCGTACAGCACGTTCTCCGGGCTCAGCCTGAAGGCCGACTACTGAGGCACTCCGTCGCGGCGGCCGCGTGATGGCCGCCGCGCACCTCCCGGTGCCGGATCGCAGCGGTCGGCCAGGACGATGCCGATGCTGCCACTCTCGGTCGCCCCGCGCTTCGGCGCGGGGCTTTTTTATGCGGGCAGTGCATGCGCTGTCGCGGGGCGCGCCATGGCGCTACGCCCTGCCGGCCATCGCGGTAGTTGTCGCGCGGATCCGGTCGATGGCACGACCGCGTGGAGCTTGCTGCCCGCCGCTGCGACGGCGCAGGCCGCTGGCCGGCGCGGCGATCGGAAGGATCGCGATCTACGCCACCCGCTCCGGCGTCGCCATCACTCGCACAGATCGCAGGCGCGCGCCTGCAGAGCGTCGAGGACCTGCGCGGCGTCCATCTCCAGCAGCAGGCCGCGTTGTCCGGCGTTGAACCACACGCTGCCCGCGCCCAGCGCCGATTGCTCCACCAGCACCGGCGCCGGCCGTTGCTGGCCCAGTGGGCTGATGCCGCCGACCTTGTAGCCGGTGCGGCGCTCGGCCTCTGCGGCCTCCATCATCCGTGCCGCCTTGCCGCCCGCCGCGGCGGCCAGCTTCTTCAACTGCACGCGGCGGTCGGACGGCACCACCACGCAGACCGCGCGCGTGTCGACCCAGGCCATCAGACTCTTCAGCACCCGCTCCGGCGGCAGGCCCAGCGCTTGCGCGGCCTGCAGGCCCTTGGCGCCGGCTTCGGCGGCGTAGTCGTAGGGATGCAGCCGATAGACGACGCCGGCTGCGTCCAATGCCTTGGTCGCGCGCGTGGCCTTGGACATCGCGGTCGCTCAGGCGGCTTCGAAGCGGTTCGCCGCCACGTTCTTGCGCACCTTCTGCGGATCCCAGATGCGCCCGTTCATGGCGATGTAGACGCCGGCCGGCAGCGACTGCACCGCACCGACCGCGCAGCCGATGTTGAACTCGGCGTCCGAGCCGCGGAAGCGCGCCGGGTTCAGCGCGCCGGTCATCACGATGGTCTTGCCCTCGATCGCCTGCAGCACCTTGCCGGTCTGCACCATCGAGTCGGTGCCGTGGGTGATCAGCACGTGCCGCGCCGACTGCGCAGCGATGGTGGCGCGGATCAGTTCGCGGTCTTCGTCGGTGATGTGCAGCGAATCCTTGCGGATGATCGGGATCACGGTGAAGCGGAAGGTCACGCCCAGTTCCTTGAGGATCTGGCCGATCTGCGGGTCGCCGATCTGGTAGTCGGACTTGTCGTCGAAGTAGATCTTGTCGATCGTGCCGCCGGTGGTGACGATCAGGAGTTCTTCCATTGCCGTTCCTAGAAGCATGTCGGGACGCGGCCGTGGCCGCGCAGGCCGTCCATGATACCGGGCGCGGCGGGGCGGCCGCTCAGTCGCGCCCGGCCGTGCCGCGACGGCGGGCGAAGCGCGCGCGGATGCCCGGCGCGCTGGACAGACCCACCACCAGCAGCGCCAGCAGCAGCTCGGCCCAGCCATAGCCGCGCTGCGGCGGGTGGCTCCAGGCGGTCATCACCCCGTGGCTGAACCACAGCAGCGCGCCGACGCCGCTCCAGAACCGCGCCAGCGCCGAGCCGCGCAGCACGCCCACGGCGAGCAGCAACGGCGGCAGCGCGAACACCAGCAGGGCGGCGAGACGGTGGCGGTCGTCGTGGAACCAGGCTGCGAACAGCGCCGCCAGCGCCAGCAGCGTCGCCCCCAGCGCCACCCGCAGGCGCGCGCCGCTCATGGCGCCGCCAGTCGTTGTGCGATGTCGGCCAGGCGCCGGCCGAGCGCGCGTGCCAGTTGCGCTTCTTCCTCGCTGGGCTGCGGATCGTCGTCGGCACCGGCGACATGGCTGGCCCCGTACGGCGTGCCGCCGCTGCGGGTGCTGCTGAGCAGCGGTTCGGTGTAGGGAATGCCGACGATCAGGCAGCCGTGGTGCAGCAGCGGCAGGTGCATCGACAGCAGGGTGGCTTCCTGGCCGCCGTGCAGCGACGCGGTCGAGGTGAATACCGCCGCGGGCTTGCCGGCGAGGGTGGCGCTGGCCCAGTCGGCGCCGAGCCCGTCGATGAAGTGCTTGACCGGTGCGGCCATGTTGCCGAAGCGGGTCGGGCTGCCCAACGCCAGGCCCACGCACTCGTGCAGGTCGCTGGCGTCCACGTACGGCGCGCCGCTGTCGGGTACCGGCGGTGCGCTGGTCTGGGTGACCGCGGCCACCGGTGGCACGGTGCGCAGGCGCGCGGCCATGCCCGGCACCTCGCCGACGCCGCGGGCGATCTGCCGCGCCAGGCGCGCCACCGAGCCGCCGCGGCTGTAGTACAGGACCAGAATCTCGGCCATGCGGCCCTCTCGTGGATCGAAACGGCGGTCAGTATCGACGATGCCGGCGTCCATGCGCATCGGGTACCCTTGCCCGATGCAGCCGCTGGACACCGTCAATCTCTGGGCCGATCGCCTGCGCGACCGCGCGCGCATGCGCAGCTTCGCCGGCTTCCTGTGGCGGCGCTTCATCGACGACCGGCTGTTCCAGGCCGCGGCCTCGCTGGCCTACACCACCATCTTCGCGCTGGTGCCGCTGGCGGTGGTGGTGTTCGGGGTGCTGTCGGCGTTCCCGGTGTTCGACAAGTGGAGCGACCAGCTCAGCGACTACATCTTCTCCAACTTCGTGCCCGCCGCGGCGCGCTCGGTGGAGTCCTACCTGCGGCAGTTCTCGGCCAGTGCCGGGCAACTGACCACCGCCGGTGTGATCGCGCTGGTGGTCTCGTTGCTGATCACCCTCAACAGCGTCGAGCAGACCTTCAACCAGATCTGGCGGGTGGTCTCGGCGCGGCCGCAGCTGACCCGCTTCCTGGTGTACTGGACGGTGTTGACCCTCGGCGCGCTGCTGGCCGCGGCGTCGCTGGCGGTGTCGGCGCGGTTCTTCGCGCTGCCGCTGTTCAAGACCAGCGAGGGCCGGCTGCTGGCGCAGGTGGTGCTGAGCGTGGCGCCGGTGCTGATCGAGTTCGTCTGCATCACCCTGGTGTACCGGGTGGTGCCGCACCATACGGTCAAGCTGCGCCACGCGGTGCCAGGCGCGCTGCTGGCAGTGCTGCTGCTGGAACTGGTGAAGTGGGGGTTGAGCCTGTACTTGGGCAGCTTCCAGTCCTACCAGCGCATTTACGGCACGGTGGCGTTCGTGCCGATCTTCCTATTGTGGATCTACCTGAGCTGGATCGCCATCCTGCTCGGCGCCTCGGTGTCGTCCTCGATCGCCGCGTTCCGCTATCAACCGGCCTCGATGCGCCTGCCGGCCGGCTACGAGATCTATGGCCTGCTGCGCCTGCTCGGGCGCTTCGCGCAGGCGCGCAAGCAGGGCAGCGGACTGCAGGAGGACCAGATCCTGCAGTTGGAGCCGATGCTGACCGATTCGCTGATGCAGCAGCTGCTGTGCGAACTGGAACGCATCCGCCTGCTCCGCCGCACCGAGCAGGGCGACTGGCTGCTGGCCCGCGACCTGAGCGACCTGCCGGTGGCCGAGCTGTACGAGAACTGCCAACTGCGCATCCCTGTCGTCGAGACCTATCTGCCGTGCCGCGACGACGCCCTGGGACAGGCGGCGTGCCGCGCGCTGGACGAACTGCGCCTGCCGTTGCGCGACGTGCTCAAGCGTCGCGTCGGCGACCTCTACACCGAGATCGGAGACCTTGCATGACCGCCATGCGCCTGTTGTTCCCGCTGTTCGCCGCCGCCGCCCTGCTCGCCGGGTGCGACCGCCAGCCCACGCCCAAGCCGGCCGACGGCACTGCCACGTCCGCAGCGCCATCCGCGCCCAAGGCGCCGACCGCCCCGCCAGCGCCGGAGGCCCCGGCCGCTCCGGCGGCAGGACCGTCCGTGGTGCAGGAGACCCGCCCCGAGCCGACCCTGAAGATGAAGGCGGTGGATGGGCGCGAGTACGACCTGGCCGCGCACCGCGGGCAATGGGTGGTGGTGAATTTCTGGGCCACCTGGTGCGCGCCGTGCCTGAAGGAGATGCCGGAGTTGTCGGCCCTGCACGTGATGCGCGACAACATCGAGGTGGTGGGCCTGGCCTACGAGGACATCGAGCCGGCGGAGATGCAGGCGTTCCTGAAGCAGCATCCGGTCGCCTACCCGATCGTCATCGTCGACACCTATGCGCCGCCGGCCGACTTCGCCACCCCGCGCGGCCTGCCGATGACCTACCTGATCGCGCCCGACGGCAAGGTCGCCAAGCAGTTCCTGGGGCCAGTCACCGCCCACGACATCGAAACCGCGATTGCCGCCGCCGGTGGCCCGGCGCCCGGGCAGGGCAAGGGGAGGGCGAAGGCGGCGGGGTGAGGGTGTCTGGCTAGGTGGCGTGGCCGCTGCCGCCCGGGATTGGGCATTCGGGATTGGGGATTGGAATGCGCGCTTCCGTGCATGCGGAAGCGCCATCAGGTCGCCATCAGGTCGCCGTCGAATCGCTATCGAATCGCCGTAGGAGCGGCTTCAGCCGCGACCCGGAAGGCTGACCGATGGTGGCGCCGCGGCTAAACCCGACCTCCATTCGATGCGTCGGAAACCGAGGGCAGTCTTTGTGGGAGGGACTTCAGTCCCGACGCCTTGCGCGACGGGACGATGGGATGGCTTCGCTCGTCGCGGCTGAAGCCGCTCCTACAGGAGGCAGGCGCCTGCCTTGCACTTCGGTAGCCGAGATCCAGCGTAGGAGCGGCTTCAGCCGCGACCGGTTTCCCCGAAGCGGCGAACCGCGGGTGCCCAACAGCGTGCGGTCGGACGATGGCTGCACGCCGCACCCAATCCCTAGTCCCCACTCCCGATCTCATACGACGGAATCGGCTGCAGCAGTCCGAACTTTTCCTTGTGCAGCTTGTGCTTCAGCGGCGGCAGTTCCAGGTCCGGTTCGTGCAGGCGGGTTTCCGGCAACTGGTCGAGCAGGTGCCGGATCAGGGTCAGGCGGCCGCGCTTCTGGTCGTTGAAATCCACCAGGGTCCACGGCGCGTAGTCGCGGTGGGTGGCTTCCAGCATCGCTTCGCGCGCGCGGGTGTAGTCGGCGTACTGGCTGCGCGACTTCAGGTCCACCGGCGACAGCTTCCAGCCCTTCAGCGGATCGTGCAGGCGCTCGGCGAAGCGCTTTTCCTGCTGCGCCTGGTCCACGCACAGCCAGTACTTGAACAGGCGGATGCCATCGTCCACCAGCAGCCGCTCGAACAATGGGGTCTGGCGCAGGAAGGCGTGGTACTCGGCATCGCTGCAGTAGCCCATAACCCGTTCCACGCCGGCGCGGTTGTACCAGCTGCGGTCCATCAGCACGATCTCGCCGGCGGCCGGCAGGTGCGCGACGTGGCGCTGGAAATACCACTGCGTGGCTTCGCGGTCGGTCGGCTTGGGCAGGGCCACCACCCGGCACTGGCGCGGATTCAGGTGTTCGGCGATGGCCTGGATCGCGCCGCCCTTGCCGGCGGTGTCGCGGCCTTCGAACAGCACCAGCACGCGCTCGCCGCTGTGCTGCACCGCCTGCGCCATCGCCATCAGTTCCAGCTGCAGCGGCTGCATCAGGGCCTTGTACTGCTTGCGCTTGAGATGGCTCATTTGCTGCTCCGCTTGCGGGTGCCGGTGCCGGCCATGCTGCGCGCCACTTCCAGCAGCGCGCCCTGCTGGCGGGCGTCGAGGGCGCGGTAGGCCTGCAGCAGGTCGTGTTCGCCGCGGGTGCGCGCCGGGTCCAACTGGCTGGCCAGTTCGCCGAGCAGGGCGCCGGCGGGGACGCCGAAGGTGCGCGCCAGCGCGGTGAGCTGGGCGCGTCCGGGCAGTTTCTCGCCGGCCATCCAGGCCTTGACCGTGGCCGCGCCGGCGCGGGGAATGGCCGCGGCGATGTCCGCGGCGCTCATGCCGCTGGCCTTGGCCAGCAGGCGCAACGTGGTGTCCAGGGGCATGCGGGAGTCCAGGTCATTCCTTCAGGCGCGGGCGCAGCGTGGCCAGATTGCAGGGGCGGGTGCGGGCATCCAGTTGCGCAGCGATGATCCGCTCCCAGGCCGTGCGGCAGGCCGAGGTGGAGCCGGGCAGGCAGAACAGGAAGGTGGCGTTGGCCAGGCCGGCGAAGGCGCGTGACTGCAGCGAGGAGGTGCCGATCTCCTCGACGCTGATCGCACGGAACAGTTCGCCGAACCCCGGCATCTGCTTGTCCAGCAGCGGCAGCAGGGCCTCGGGCGTGGAATCGCGGCCGGTGAAGCCAGTGCCGCCGGTGACCAGGATGCCGTCCACCTCGGGGGCGGCGATCCAGGCCGAGACCGTGGCGCGCATCCGGTAGCGGTCGTCCGGCAGCAACTCCCGTGCGTGCAGGCGATGGCCGGCGCCGCCGAGGGCGGTGATCAGGTAGTCGCCGGAGCTGTCCTGTTCGAGGGTGCGCGTGTCCGAGACGGTCAGCACGCACAGGTTCAAGGCGATGAAGTCGGCGTTGGCGCTCATGGCGGCAGCCTAGCGGCTCGCCCGGCCGGCGTACAGCCTGCCTGCGCCGCCGCTTCAGCTGCGGTGGCGCCGCGGCCATCGCCTGCCGGATGAGACCGGCCCGCACCCGGCAGAGGCAGGCCGCGTGGCGTGTCGGCCCCGCGTGAGGCCGATGCCGGCGCCTAATCGCGATCGAGCCGCTTCATGCTGAGGATCGGCGTATTGATCAGGCGATTGCCGATGGTGAATTGCAGGATGGTTGCGCCCTCCACGTGAATCCAGGCGTCCTGGCTGCGGATATGCAGGAAGGTGGTGTCCTTTTCGGCGAAACCATCGGGATCCGCGCGCAGGAACACGGTGCCGTTGCCGTTCGCCGCGCCGGTCATGCGGACGGCGGTGTTGTTGGTGATTGCGGCGGTGTCGGCATTGCGCGCGACGCCGATCAGCACTTCGAAAGCCATGGCAAGTCTCCTCATTGATCAGCACGGGTATGGGCGGGGCCCGGCAGGGCACGCCGGTCGCCGCGCGTTGCAGCGCGACAGGGCCACTATCGTTGGCGCGGGAGGAGGGGGCGCTCGGCGCAAGCCTGATTGCCGAGGGGCGAACGTCTGATTGCGGCATGGTCGCGCATCGAAATGTTCATCCGGAGCGGTTGGCCGCTTCGCTAGTCGATCGCCCCGGATGCGGTGGAGCGGGATGGTCGCGCGTGTCGGCCGATCCAGACCTGCGTGCGACGTGGTTGCCATCTTTCATGTCAGGGCCAGCGTGCGTGGCCGGAAGCGGCGTACGCTGGCGGCACGATCGGCGGCCAGCGGCAGGCGCTCTGGCTCGCGCTGCAGGGCGCGTCGCTGCGCGTCGGCGCTGAGCCACTCGGTGCATTCGAGCAGGGTGCGGCCGTCGTCGGACAGATACAGATGCGCGGCGATCAACCCGCGCAGCGCATGCGCGCCATCCTGCAGAGCGGCGAAGGCGGTATCGGCACGACCCTGTGCCTGCGCTGCATCGCGTGTCGCGATGCGTGTCACCACCACACAGGATGGCGCACGGTGCGGATCGGACACGCCGCTGCGAATGCGCCGATAACGGCGCAGTGTCCTACGCAGCCCAGGCAGACGTGTGCGCAGCAGTTCATGCAGTTCGGGCGCCGCGTCGCAGCAGCAGCGTGCATACAGCAGGTCGGGCGTGTCGCCCAGGGACTCCATCCAGGTCAGGGCATGCAGGCGGTGGTCGCACAGGCCGCGCACGCGATCGAGCAATGCGATGCGGTCGGGAAGAGGCGCCTCGGCAAGCAGCATGCTGCGCGCGGGTGCGGAAGAAACGGGCGTTGGGATCGGGAACGGCAGCGACATCGCGGGGTCTGCACGGGAGCATGCGCGCAGTGTCGGACCTCAAGTTGACTTGAGGTCAAGCGCTACGGTGGCTCGACGTGCGAGATGAACAACGTGCACATGCGCCTCACAGACTGCGTTGGCCGCGTCGCTGCGACCTGCAGCGGTGGGCCGTTCATCCCATGGGTGCGCCATGACCTTGCGTGCGCTGGGCGATGAGAGGCGGCGATGCGCATGTACCCGCGGCGATGCCGATGGCGACGTCGCCATGCAGTGCGTTGTTTGATGCACCGCCGCGGCCCTGTGGCGCATCCGCAAACGATCGATCAGGCCGAAGCTGCGCTTTGCCAACCGTGGCGCGAAGCGGTGTCGCGCAGCAGCGTTGCGAAGTCGTCGGCGAATCCTTGCATGTCGAACAGGCCGCTGTCCGCGCGCCGCGCGTGCAGCCGCTCGCGCAGCGCCTGCAGCGCTGGGGAATCGCGACCCAGGCGCACCGCGGCGGCGACGAACGCCGCATCGTCGGCGGCATTCATCTCGTCCAGGCCGAGATGATGGTTGAGGCTGCCGGCCACGCGCGCGGCGAAGGTGCTGCCGGGGCAGGTCAACACCGGGCAGCCGGCCCACAAGGCGTCGGAGGCGGTGGTGTGGGCGTTGTACGGATGCGTGTCCAGGAACAGGTCGGCGTGCCGGTAGCGCGCCAGATAGTCCGGGTGTGCCAGCTTGGGCATGAAGCGCAGGCGCGTCGGCTCCACGCCGGCCGCAGAGGCGGCCGCGCGCAGTCGGTCATCGGCTTGGCCCGGGCCGGACAGCAGCCACAGCACGCTGTCGGGCACCTGCCGCAGCACCTCCAGCATCCGCGCCATGCTGCGCGGGCCGAGCTTGTAGCTGTTGTTGAAGCAGCAGAACACGGTGCCGTGCTCGGGCAGGCCGCAGTCGCTGCGCGAAGGTGGATCGCCGACGTGGCGGGTGGCGTCGGACGGCTGGAAGGCGCGTGGCAGCCGCAGCACCCGCTCGCTGTAGTGCGCGGCCAGTGCCGGCGGCAACGCATAGGCGTCGCCGACCACGTAGTCGATCCACGGCGCGCCGGAGGTGCCGGGGTAGGCCAGCCAGTTCAGTTGCACCGATGCCGGGCGCAGCGCCAGGACTTCCGGCGTGCCGCCGCCGCCCCAGCCGCGCAGATCGAACAGCAGGTCGATACCGGCGTCGCGGATGCACTGGGCGAGCTGCCGATGCGGCAGTCCGGCCACGTCGTGCCACGCGTGTGCGGCGGCCTGCAGGCGTACGCGGAGCGCGCTGCGGTCGTCGCCGTTGAGCGCGAACAGGTGCACCTGCAGGTCGCCATGCGCGCGCAGGTGCTCGAACAGAGCGACGGTCAGCAGGCCAGTGGGGTGCGCGCCGAAGCCGTTGGACAGGAAGCCGACGCGTAGCCCGCCATCGCGGCGCACCTGCGTGGCCGGCAGTGGCGTCAGGGTGCGCGCCAGCGCCTGGGCGCGGTTGCGCGCGCAGCGCAGTTGCTCGTCCGCGCCCGCGTCCTCGTTGAGAAAGGCGAACGGTTCGATCGCCGGGTGTCCCTGCCGCACCGCGCTGCGGACCTGCTGCGACAGCGCGTCCAGTCCGCGCCAGTCGCACAGTTTGCGGCGCCAGTTCAGCAGGTAGGCGGCGATCGACGGTTCCTGCGGTAGCAGGGCGTGCGCATGCGCGTAGGCCTGCGCCGCGGCTTCGGCCTCGCCGTTGTCTTCCAGCGCGTGGCCCAGCCACACCGCGATGCCTGGGTGCTGCGGCGCCTGCTGCAGCGCCCCGCGCAACGCCTGCGCGGCCTCGGCATGGCGGCCCTGGGTCCAGCGCACCCGTCCCAGGCGCGCCAGCGCTTCTGGATGGCCCGGGCGCAACTGCAGCGCGCGCAGGGCCGCCTGTTCGCCGGCCGCCACGGCGCCGGCGCCGAGTTCGGCGTCGGCGAGCATCACCCAGGCCAGGAAATCCTGCGGATCGCGCCGTACCGCGGCCTGCAATCGCAGGCGTTCGTCGGCGCCGCCGTCGTTCATGCGGCCGTGATGGCCGCGACCGACCGCGTGCGGCGCGTACTCACGGCACCAGCGCCTTGACGTAATGCTGCGCACTCAGGTCCTGTTGCCAGCCGCAGGCGCGGTACAGGGCCTGCGCGACGAGATTGTCCTGCGCCGTCTCCAGCACGATGCGCACCGCGCCATCGGCCGCGGCGTGGCGTTCGGCGGAATGCAGCAGCGCTTGCGCCACGCCATGGCGGCGGTGCGCAGGCGCCACGTACAGATCGTTGAGGATCCACACGCGCGCCGCCCGCACCGAGGAGAAGGACGGATACAACTGCGCGAAGCCGGCCGCCTGCGCCTCGCGCTCGGCCAGCAGCACGACCGATTCGGCGTTGGCCAGGCGCGCGGCCAGGAAGGCGTGCGCGGTCGCCGCATCCGGCGCCTGCCCGTAGAACTGTCGGTAGGCGTCGAACAGCGCTGCCAGCGCCTGCAGGTCCTGCGCATCGGCTTGGCGCACGCGCACGCTCATGGGCTGTCGCTCAGGCGCGCCAGTTCGTCGACCTGGTGCTCGTGGCTCAGGCGTCCGATCAGCGCATCGAGGTCGCCCTCGATCACGTTCGGCAGGTCGTACAGTGTCAGGCCCTCGACGCGGTGGTCGGTGATGCGGCCCTGCGGGAAGTTGTAGGTGCGGATGCGCTGGCTGCGGTCGCCGCTGCCGACCTGCAGCTTGCGGTCCTGCGCCTCGGCCGCGGCCTGCTTGCTGCGCTCGGCCTCCAGCAGCTGCGCCTTGAGTCGCTTCAGCGCCTTGTCGCGGTTGGCATGCTGGCTGCGCTCGGTCTGGCACTCCACCACCACGCCGCTGGGCACGTGGGTGATGCGGATCGCCGACTCGGTCTTGTTGACGTGCTGGCCGCCGGCGCCGGAAGAGCGGAAGGTGTCGATCTTCAGGTCGGCCGGGTTGATCGCGATCTCCTCCACGTCGTCGGCCTCGGGAATGATCGCCACCGTCGCCGCGGAGGTGTGGATGCGGCCCTGCGACTCGGTCGCCGGCACGCGCTGCACGCGGTGCGTGCCGGATTCGAACTTGAGTTTGGAGTAGGCGCCGCGGCCGACGATGCGCGCCACGACCTCCTTGTAGCCGCCGTGCTCGCCGGGGCTGTCCGATTCCACTTCCACCTTCCAGCCCTGGCGCTCGGCGTAGCGCGCGTACATGCGGAACAGGTCGCCGGCGAAGATCGCCGCCTCGTCGCCGCCGGTGCCGGCGCGCACTTCCAGGAACAGGTTGCCGTCGTCGCGCGGATCGCGCGGCACCAGCAGCAGCGCCAGTTCCGCGTCCAGTTCGGCCAGGCGCGCCTGCGCGGCGGCGATTTCCTCCTCGGCCAGTTCGCGCAGTTCCGGATCGGCGCGCATCGCCTCGGCCGAGGCCAGGTCGGCCTTGGCCGCGGCCTCGGCGGCCAGCGCGGCGGCGACCGGCTCCAGTTGCGCGAACTCCCGCGAGTAGTCGCGGAAGCGGGTGTTGTCGCTCACCACCTCGGGGTCGGACAGCAGGCGTTCGAGTTCTTCGCGACGCTCGGCCAGCGCCTCCAGCTTACGGCGCAGGGTCGGTGTCATCGGTCTTCAGGATGGGGTGGAAATAGCCCGGCTTCTCCGGGAACAGGCGCTCGGCGGCGCGGGCCAGCTCGGCGTCGCCGCGCAGCGCCGCTTCGCGCAGCGCCGCGGTGGGCGGATGCAGCAGGCGGTTGGTCAGGGTGTTGGCGAGGAACTCCAGCACCTCGTCGGCGGGCTTGCCGTGCGCCAGCTGCTGCCGCGCCTTGGCCAGCACGTCGTCGCGGGTGCTGTCGCCATGCGCGCGCAGGCGCTTGAGCGGCGCCTGGCGGGTGCTGGCCTGCAGCGCCTCCATGTAGCGCACGACCTGCAGGTCGATGATCGCCTCGGCCGCTTCGGCGGCCTCGCGGCGGCCGCGGCGGTTGTCCTCGACCGCGCGCTCCAGGTCGTCGACGGTGTACAGGTAGGCGTCGGCCAGGTCGGCCACGCCGGCCTCGATGTCGCGCGGCACCGCCAGGTCGAACAGCAGCATCGGCTTGTGCTTGCGCGCGCGCAGCGCCTGCTCGACCTGCGCCCGGGTCACCACCGGCTCGCGCGCGGCGGTGGCCGAGAACACCACGTCGGCCTCGTGCAGGTGGCGCTCCAGCTCGCTCAGCGGCAGCGCCACGCCGCCGTGGCGGCTGGCCAGCTCCTGCGCGTGGGCGAGGGTGCGGTTGGCGATCAGCAGGCGCCGCACGCGGCCCTCGCTGAGATGCTTGGCGGCCAGCTCGATGGTCTCGCCGGCGCCGACCAGCAGCACGGTCGATTCGCTGAGCCGGGCGAAGGAACTCTGCGCCAGGCGCACCGCGGTGGAGGCGACCGAGACCGGATTGGCGCCGACCCGGGTGTCGGTGCGCGCGCGCTTGGCCACCGAGAAGGTCTGCTGGAACAGGCGGTCCAGGCGGCCGCCCATCGCCCCGTGCTCGCGCGCCAGCGACCAGGCGTCCTTCACCTGGCCGAGGATCTGCGGCTCGCCCAGCACCATCGAGTCCAGCCCGGTGGCGACCCGGAACAGGTGCCGCACCGCATCCGCATCCTGGTGCTGGTACAGATAGGCGTGCAGGCCGGCGGCGTGCGAATCCAGCCAGTCGGCCAGGTGCTGCGCATCGCCGGCGATGGCGTACAGCTCGGTGCGGTTGCAGGTGGACAACAGCGCCGCCTCGGCGACGTCGGGCAGCGCGCGCAGCGATTGCAGCGCGCGCGGCAATGCGTCGCCGGCGAATGCCACCCGTTCGCGCAGGTCGACCGGCGCGGTCTGGTGGTTCAATCCGAGCACCCACAACGTCATCTGTTCAGTTGCTTGCGATAAGCTGCTGGCCATTCAGGGCCCCATTTTACGGCCCGGCCGCTTCCGATGCCCGCATTGATTCGCATCCGTACCATTCTGCTGCTGTCCGCAATCGCCGCCGTGGCCGCACCGGCCGCGGCCAAAGCGCCGAGCCCCGCCCAGGACGTGATGACCCCGGTCCTGGCCGGCGAGTTCGCCCTGCAGGCCGGACAACTGGCCGACGCCTCGCGCTGGTACCTGCAGGCCGCCAACGACAGCCCCGGCGACGCCGGCCTGGCGGAACGCGCCACCCGTATCGCGATGCTGGCCAACGACAGCACCGCCGCCGCCCAGGCCCTGGCGCTGTGGCGGCAGCGCGCCCCCGAGTCGCTGGCCATGCGCAGCGCCGAGGCCTCGCTGGCCCTGCGCAACGGCAACCTGCGGCAGGCGCGCAGCCTGCTGGTGGCCTTGCTGCGCGACAAGGATCCGCGCGGCTGGCGCTTCGCCCTGATCGCCCTGGTCAGCGGCAACCGCGATCCGGAAGTGGCGGCCAAGGCCCTGGACCAGTTGCTCGATGCCAATGCCATTCCCAACCAGCTCGAGGCCTGGCAGGAGTTCGGGCGCCTGGCGCTGCGCCTGGATCAGCCCAAGCTGGCCGAGCGCATCGTCGACCAGTTGGTCAAGCGCTTCCCGCAGGAGCCGCGCGTGGCGCTGCTGCATGCCACCCAGTTGCAGCAGGCGGGCAAGACCGAGCAGGCGCGCGTGCTGCTGCAGGGCGTGGAACCCAAGGTGTCGGGCGACCCGGAACTCCGCACCGCGCTGGCCTATGCCTACGACGCCATCGGCGACACCGCCGCCGCCGCGCGGGTGCTGGCGCTGGGGCCGCAGACCACACAGAACTACGGCCTGCGCGCCTCGATGCTGGCCAAGCTGCAGGACAACGCGGCCTTGACCGCGCTGTACGACGAGTTGCGCAAGGGTGCCGACCGTCCCGATCCGGAGCGGCGCCTGCTGCTCGGCAAGATCGCCGAGTTCCTCAAGCGCAATCAGGAGGCGGTGGACTGGTACCGCGGCGTGCCGGGCGGCCCGCTACGTAGTGAGGCGCGGTTGCGCGCCGCCGGTGCGCTGTACGCGCTCGGTCAGAAGGACGCCGCCTTCGCCGAGGCGCGCGTGCTGCAGGACGATGCCGAAGCCGACGATGCCGCGCGCCGCGACGCCTATGTGCTGGAGGCGGAACTGCGCCAGCGCAGCGGCGACGACGCCGGCGAGCTGCAGGTGTTCGAGCGCGGCCTGGCCGCGTATCCGGACGACAACGCGCTGCTGTACGCCCGCGGGCTGTCCTGGGAGCGCCGCGATCGCATCGACCGCGCCGAGGCCGACCTGCGCAAGATCCTGGTCACCGACCCGGAGAACGTGGCAGCGCTGAACGCGCTCGGCTACACCCTGGCCGACCGCACCAAGCGCTATCGCGAAGCGCTGCAGCTGATCGACCGCGCACGCACCGCCGATCCTGACAACGCGGCGATCATCGACAGCTACGGCTGGGTGCTGTACCGGCTCGGCAAGACCCAGGAGGCGCTGGTGCAACTGCGTCGTGCCTGGAGCCTGGTGAAGGATCCGGAGATCGCCGCGCACATCGGCCAGGTGCTGTGGGAGCAGGGCAAGCACGAAGAGGCCAACAAGTACTTCGACGAGGCGCGCAAGCTCGATCCGGACAATCGCGCGCTGCGCCGCGCCCTGGAACAGGTGACGCCGTGAGTCAGAACCTGCGCGCCGCGTGGGCGCTGGCCGCCGGGCTGCTGCTGGCCGGCTGCAGCGCGCTGCCGACACGCACTCCGGCGCCGGTTGCCGCCGCCACGCCCGATGCCGCCGCGCAGCAGGTCGAGGCGGCGCGTGTGCAGTGGCTGCAGGCGCATCCGGACTGGGCGTTCCAGGGGCGTGTGGCGATCAGCAACGGCCGCAACGGCGGCAGCGGCCGCATCGACTGGAAGCAGCAGCATCGCCAGTACGAGGTGCAGCTCAGCGCGCCGGTGACCCGGCAGAGCTGGCGCCTGACCGGCGACAGCCATTCCGAGGCCGGGCGCCTGGAAGGCATGGAGGGCGGGCCGCGCGAAGGCGAGAACGCCGAGCAACTGCTGCTGGAGGCGACCGGCTGGGAAATTCCGGTCAATCTGCTACCGCAGTGGGTGCGCGGGCAGGTGGCATCGGATACCGAGGCGCCCGAGCACGTGGACTACGATGCCCAGGGGCGGCCGCGCACCTTGCGGCAGATGGGCTGGGACATCGACTTCCAGGAGTGGTATCCGCCCAGCGACGGCCAGCCGGCGTTGCCGCGGCGCATCGAGGCGCGCAACGGCGGCGCCAAGGTGCGCTTGCTGGTGGATCACTGGGACATTCCGGCGCAATGAGCCGGACGATGGAGGGGGGCTGGTCGTCCTGGCCGGCCCCGGCGAAGCTGAACCTGTTCCTGCAGATCACCGGCCGCCGGCCGGACGGCTACCACCAGTTGCAGACCGTGTTCCGCCTGCTGGACTGGGGCGATACGGTGCACCTGCGGCCGCGTGCGGACGGGGTGGTCGCACGGCTCGGCCCGTCCGTGGCCGGTGTCGCCGAGGCTGACGATCTGCTGGTGCGTGCCGCGCGGTTGTTGCAAAAAGCTGCCAACGTCGCGCAAGGTGTGGATATCCGCGTCGAAAAGCGCATTCCGGCCGGCGGTGGCTTCGGTGGTGGCTCGTCCGATGCGGCAACCGCGCTGGTGGCGCTGAATGCGCTATGGGGCGCCGGGCTGGACGAGGACGCCCTGGCCGGCCTCGGTCTGTCGCTGGGCGCGGATGTGCCCGTGTTCGTGCGCGGGCGCGACGCCTGGGCCGAGGGCGTGGGCGAGCAATTGACCCCGCTCGCCCTGCCGCCGGCCTGGTATGTGCTGGCCGATCCGGGCGTGCACGTGCCCACCGCAGCGCTGTTCCAGTCCCCGGATTTGACGCGGGATGCTGCGCCCGCGAAAATAGCGGACTTCGTTTCAGGTTTCCTGCTCGGTAACGCGTTCGAGCCGGTCCTGCTTCGCCGCGAACCGGCCGTCCAGGCCACGTTCCAGGCGCTGGCTCGGATCGGCACGCCACGCCTGACCGGATCGGGGAGCGGTTGTTTCGTCGAGTTCGCCGATCGCGCTGCCGCCGTGCGCGCGCTGGCGGACTTGCCGGATGGGATGCGCGCCTGGGTGGCAGGTGGTGTCCCGCGTTCGGCGCTGCTCGACGCGCTGGAGGCTTGACACAGGTTTACGCAGGGGCGTCGCCAAGAGGCCCAAGGCACCAGGTTTTGATCCTGGCATTCGTAGGTTCGAATCCTACCGCCCCTGCCAATGTATGCAGATCCCTCTGCAAAAGCCCGCACATCCATGTGCGGGGGTTCAACAGGTAGAAGCCAGAAGCCTCGCTCCTCTTCCGCTTTCCGATTCACGTCGTTCCGTCGCCACACGCTCTTTGCAGCCACCCGAGAGACTCCTCATGCAAGACCAACGCAACCTGCTGGTGTTCTCCGGCAACGCCAACAAGCCCCTGGCCAAAAGCATCTGCCGCGAGCTTGGCGTGCGCCCCGGCAAGGCGATGGTCTCCAGCTTCTCCGACGGCGAAGTGCAGGTGGAGATCGAGGAGAACGTGCGCCGGCAGGAAGTGTTCGTGATCCAGCCGACCTGCGCGCCCAGCGCAGAGAACCTGATGGAGCTGCTGGTGATCATCGACGCGCTCAAGCGCGCCAGCGCCGCCAGCGTCACCGCGGTGGTGCCGTACTTCGGCTACTCGCGGCAGGACCGGCGCATGCGCTCCTCGCGCGTGCCGATCACCGCCAAGGTCGCGGCGAAGATGTTCAGCGCGGTCAACGCCGACCGCGTGCTGACCGTGGACCTGCACGCCGACCAGATCCAGGGTTTCTTCGACATCCCGGTCGACAACGTCTACGCCTCGCCGCTGCTGCTGGCCGACATCTGGCGCGCCTACGGCACCGACAACCTGATCGTGGTGTCGCCGGACGTGGGCGGCGTGGTGCGCGCCCGCGCCGTGGCCAAGCGCCTGGACGATGCCGACCTGGCGATCATCGACAAGCGCCGCCCGCGCGCCAACGTGTCCACGGTGATGAACATCATCGGCGACGTCGAGGGCAAGACCTGCGTGCTGGTCGACGACATCGTCGACACCGCCGGCACCCTGTGCGCCGCCGCGGCCGCGCTGAAGGAGCGCGGCGCGCTGAAGGTCGCCGCCTATTGCACGCACGCGGTGCTGTCCGGCCCGGCGGTGAGCAACATCAGCAATTCGCAGCTGGACGAACTGGTGGTCACCGACACCATTCCGCTGTCGGAGGCCGCCCGCGCCTGCGGCAAGATCCGCCAGCTCAGCGTCGCCGAACTGCTGGCCGAAACCATCCGCCGCATCGCCTTCGGCGAGTCGGTGAGTTCGTTGTACGTCGATTAAAGGCTGGGAATGGGGAATCGGGAATAGGGAATCGCAACGGCGCAGTGTCGCGCTTTGACCGATTCTCCATTCCCGATTCCCCACTCCCGGCCCCACAGACTCTTCTGGTCGCGGAAGAGTCCTTCAAACCGCCGCGAGGCGGTTCATTCAACCAAGGTAGTAAACGCAAATGGCAACCACGCATGAAATCAAGGTTCAGCGCCGCGAAGTCGAGGGCAAGGGTGCGAGCCGCCGCCTCCGTCGCGACGGCCTGATCCCGGCGATCGTCTACGGTGGCGATCTGAAGCCGGTCAACATCCAGCTCGACCACAACGAAGTCTGGCTGGCCAGCCAGAACGACTGGTTCTATTCGTCCATCCTCAGCCTGAGCCTGAATGGCGATGTGCAGAAGGTGCTGCTGCGCGATATGCAGCGTCACCCGTTCAAGCAGCTGATCATGCACATCGACTTCCAGCGCGTGAACGACAACGAAGCCCTGCACGCCTCGGTGCCGCTGCACTTCATCAACGAGGACGTGTCCCCGGCCGGCAAGTCGGCCGAAGTGGTCGTGACCCACGAGCTGAACGAAATCCAGGTCGTGTGCCTGCCGAAGGACCTGCCGGAGTTCGTCGAAGTCGACCTGGCCGCGCTGTCGGTCGGCGACGTGATCCACCTGTCCGACCTGAAGCTGCCGGCCGGCGTCGAGCTGCCGGAACTGAAGCTTGGCAAGGAGCACGACGTGGCGGTGGTCATCGCCAAGCACGGCCGTGTCGAGGAAGAGCCGGAAGCCACCGACGCGGCGGCTGCCGCCGAGCCGGCCAAGAAGGACGGCAAGTAATCGCCTGCGCAGCGTCCGGGCCGTCGGTCCGGACGCTGCGGCGATGCATTGCGCATGACTGGTCTGCGTCTGATCGTCGGCCTGGGCAATCCCGGCGCCGAACACGCGAATACCCGGCACAACGCCGGGTTTCGTTTTGTCGACGCGTTGGCGGAGCGGGCTGGCGCACGCTGGAGCGTGGACGCCAAGCTGTTCGGCGAGACCGCCAAGGTCGAGGTCGCAGGGCAGTCGGTGTGGCTGCTGAAGCCAGCCACCTTCATGAATCTCAGTGGCAAGTCGGTCACGGCCGCCTTGCGCTTCTGGAAGATCGAACCGGCGCAGGCGCTGCTGGCGCACGACGAGCTGGACCTGGCGCCGGGCACGGCGCGGCTCAAGTTCGACGGCGGCCACGGCGGCCAGAACGGACTGCGCGATACCATCCGCTTGCTCGGGCATGCCGGCTTCCACCGCCTGCGCATCGGCATCGGCCATCCCGGCCACAAGGACAAGGTGGTGCCGTGGGTACTGGGACGCGCCGGCAAGGACGACCAGGTGCTCATCGACCGTGCCATCGACGACGCCATCGAGGTGCTGCCGCTGGCCGTGCAGGGCGACTTCAACGAGGCGATGAAGCGGTTGCATACGGGCAGGGGCGCGTGATTGGGGATTGGGGATTCGCGGCCGCGCGGCTGGGCGAATCTCCAATCCCGAATCCCAAATCCCGGAATCTGAAACATGGGCATCAAATGCGGCATCGTCGGCCTGCCCAACGTCGGCAAGTCGACCCTGTTCAATGCGCTGACCAAGGCGGGCATCGCTGCGGCCAATTTCCCGTTCTGCACCATCGAGCCGAACGTGGGCGTGGTGCCGGTGCCGGATCCGCGCCTGAACGCGCTGGCGGCGATCATCAATCCGCAGAAGGTCGTGCCGACCGCGGTCGAGTTCGTCGACATCGCCGGTCTGGTCGCCGGTGCGGCCAGTGGTGAGGGCCTGGGCAACAAGTTCCTGGCGCACATCCGCGAGGTTGATGCGATCACCCACGTGGTGCGCTGCTTCGAGCATGGCGACATCATCCACGTGAACAACAAGGTCGACCCGGTTTCCGACATCGAGACCATCGATACCGAACTGGCCCTGGCCGACCTGGACAGCGTGGAGAAGGCGCTCAACCGTGCCGAGCGCTCGGCCAAGGGCGGCGACAAGGACGCGGCGGCGCGCAAGCCGGTGCTGGCCAAGCTGCAGGCCGCGCTGGCCGAGGGCAAGGCCGGCCGCAACGCCGGGCTGGACGAGGAAGAGAAGGCGCTGGTGCGCGACCTGTTCCTGCTCACCCTCAAGCCGGTGATGTACATCGCCAACGTGCTGGAAGACGGGTTCGAGAACAATCCGCACCTGAATGCGGTGCGCGCGCATGCCGCCGCCGAAGGTGCCGAGGTGGTGCCGGTGTCGGCGGCGATCGAGGAAGAGCTGTCGCAGCTGGACGACGCCGACCGCGACGCGTTCCTGGCCGATCTGGGTCTCAACGAGCCCGGCCTGAACCGGGTGATCCGCGCCGGCTACACCCTGCTGGGGCTGCAGACCTACTTCACCGCCGGGGTGAAGGAAGTGCGCGCCTGGACGGTCAAGGCCGGGTCGACCGCGCCGCAGGCCGCAGCGGTGATCCACACCGACTTCGAGAAGGGCTTCATCCGCGCCGAAACCATCGCCTACGACGACTTCATCAAGTACAAGGGCGAGGCCGGGGCCAAGGAAGCCGGGCGCCTGCGTCTGGAAGGCAAGGAATACCGCGTGCAGGAAGGCGATATCCTGCATTTCCGCTTCAACGTCTGATGCGTGCGTGCGCCCCGGCCGGGCGCATGCGGGTCACGACGATTTCCTGCGACATCGCGTCAAAATACTGTTGACAAGGCGGGGATGTCAGGGAAGAATAGCGGGCTGTTTCACCCCTCTCTGATTTCGGCCTCGCAGCCGGGTTCGAGCGGGTAAGTTGGAGGGATACCCAAGCGGCCAACGGGGGCAGACTGTAAATCTGCTGGCTTACGCCTTCGGTGGTTCGAATCCACCTCCCTCCACCAGTTATTTTGTTGTGGCAGTGCGGCATCCCGTAGCGGGAGTAGTTCAACGGTAGAACCTCAGCCTTCCAAGCTGATGGTGCGGGTTCGATTCCCGTCTCCCGCTCCATTGAACGCGCTTGTGTCACAATAGAACAACGCTCACGTAGCTCAGTCGGTAGAGCACCTCCTTGGTAAGGAGGAGGTCGAAGGTTCGATTCCTTTCGTGAGCACCATATTCAGTCGTCAAATCTTTCTACGATCACCGAGAAGAAGCAGCCATGGCCAAGGGTAAGTTCGAGCGCACCAAGCCGCACGTCAACGTCGGCACCATCGGTCACGTCGACCACGGCAAGACCACGCTGACCGCGGCGCTGACCAAGATCGGCGCAGAGCGCTTCGGCGGCGAGTTCAAGGCGTACGACGCGATCGACGCGGCGCCGGAAGAGAAGGCGCGCGGCATCACGATCTCGACCGCCCACGTGGAATACGAATCCCCGACGCGCCACTACGCGCACGTGGATTGCCCGGGTCACGCGGACTACGTCAAGAACATGATCACCGGTGCGGCGCAGATGGACGGCGCGATCCTGGTGTGCTCGGCCGCTGACGGCCCGATGCCGCAGACCCGCGAGCACATCCTGCTGTCGCGCCAGGTCGGCGTGCCGCACATCGTGGTGTTCCTGAACAAGGCCGACATGGTCGACGACGCCGAGCTGCTCGAGCTGGTCGAGATGGAAGTGCGCGAGCTGCTGAGCAAGTACGACTTCCCGGGCGACGACACCCCGATCATCCATGGTTCGGCCCGTCTGGCGCTGGAAGGCGACCAGAGCGAGATCGGCGTGCCGGCGATCCTGAAGCTGGTGGACGCGCTGGACTCGTTCATCCCGGAGCCGCAGCGCGACGTGGACAAGCCGTTCCTGATGCCGGTGGAAGACGTGTTCTCGATCTCCGGCCGCGGCACCGTGGTGACCGGTCGTATCGAGCGCGGCATCATCAAGGTGGGCGACGAAATCGAAATCGTCGGCATCCGTGCGACGCAGAAGACCACCGTGACCGGCGTGGAAATGTTCCGCAAGCTGCTGGACCAGGGCCAGGCGGGCGACAACGCGGGCCTGCTGCTGCGCGGCACCAAGCGTGACGACGTGGAGCGCGGCCAGGTGCTGTGCAAGCCGGGTTCGATCAAGCCGCACACCGACTTCGAAGCCGAAGTGTACGTGCTGTCGAAGGACGAGGGCGGCCGTCACACCCCGTTCTTCAAGGGCTACCGTCCGCAGTTCTACTTCCGCACCACCGACATCACCGGTGCGGTGCAGCTGCCGGAAGGCGTGGAAATGGTGATGCCGGGCGACAACGTCAAGATGGTGGTGACGCTGATCAACCCGGTGGCGATGGACGAAGGCCTGCGCTTCGCGATCCGCGAAGGCGGCCGTACCGTCGGCGCCGGCGTGGTGGCCAAGATCATCAAGTAATGCCCTCCGGCGGCCAAGGCCGCCGGGCTCGACGGCAGGACGGCGGCTTTGGTCGCCGGAATCCGACGAGGTGCAGGCGGCTCCGGCCGCCGGGTTCAGCGAAGGGCGGGCCGGAACCTTCGGTCCGCCTTCGCCGTCTCAGGGAAGTGCAGTCGTTCTTACTACACGCCAGTAGCTCAATTGGCAGAGCAGCGGTCTCCAAAACCGCAGGTTGGGGGTTCGAGTCCCTCCTGGCGTGCCAATCTGCCGCTCCCTATCCAGTGACCTCGGTCGCATAGCAGCAAGAGTCGGATGAACAGCAAGATCGAGCATTCCAAAGGCCCCGCCGCGTCTTCTGGTGGCGATATCGTCAAGTACGTCATCGCAGCGCTGCTGGTGATCGCGGGCCTGGTCGTCTGGTTCTGGTTCGGCGAGCCGAGCCGCGCGACGCAGCTGGGAAGCTGGTCCGGTCCGCTGCGCGCACTGGCGGTGATCGCTGGCCTGGCTGCCGGCGCGGCGGTGTTCCTGCTGACCGCCAAGGGGCGCGAAGGCCGCGAGTTCCTGTCCGAATCCCGCTTCGAACTGCGCAAGGTGGTGTGGCCGACCCGTCAGGAAGCCATCCGCACCACCTGGGTGGTGATCGTGGTGGTGATCATTCTGAGTCTGTTGCTGGGCGGGTTCGATTTCCTGATCCAGAAGCTGATGCAGTGGTTCGTGAGCCGTTGAGGAGAGTGCAGCAGTGAAGCGTTGGTATGTCGTTCACGCCTATTCAGGCTTCGAGAAGTCCGTGGCACAAGCGCTGCGCGACCGTATTGTGCGTGACGAGATGCAGGAGCGCTTCGGCGACGTGCTGGTCCCCACCGAGGAAGTGATCGAAATGCGCTCCGGCCAGAAGCGCCGTTCCGAGCGCAAGTTCTTCCCGGGCTATGTGCTGGTGCAGATCGAGACCCACGATGAGGGCGGTATTCCGCGCATCGACAACGAAAGCTGGCACTTGGTCAAGGAAACGCCGAAGGTGATGGGCTTCATCGGCGGCACCGCCGACCGTCCGCTGCCGATCCGCGACGAAGAGGCCGATGCGATCCTGCAGCGCGTCCAGGATGGCGTGGAGAAGCCGCGTCCGAAGGTGCTGTTCGAGCCGGGCCAGATGGTCCGGGTCACCGATGGTCCGTTCAACGACTTCAACGGCGTGGTCGAGGAAGTCAACTACGAGAAGAGCCGCCTGCGCGTGGCGGTGCTGATCTTCGGTCGTTCCACCCCGGTGGAGCTGGAATTCGGCCAGGTCGAGAAGGCCTGAGCCTGCCCCGGCGCGGCTGCGCCGGGTGCCAAAATCTCTGCTATACTGCGCGGCTCCCTGTCCAGGCAAGCCGCCGGGCAGAACGGAAGCCGCCGCAAGGCGGCTTTCTGCGCACTTCAAAAACGTGATGGCGGGACACGTGATTTTCCCGTCGCGATGGGGAGCCTGCGGTTCAGGCGCTAGCACCCGGAGACACTAAAATGGCAAAGAAAGTCGTCGGTTACATCAAGCTGCAGGTGAAGGCCGGTCAGGCCAACCCCTCGCCGCCGGTCGGTCCTGCGCTGGGTCAGCGTGGTCTGAACATCATGGAATTCTGCAAGGCGTTCAATGCCGCCACGCAGAAGCTGGAGCCGGGCCTGCCGACTCCGGTCATCATCACGGCCTATTCGGACCGTACCTTCACCTTCGTCACCAAGAGCACCCCGGCCAGCGTGCTGCTGAAGAAGGCCGCGGGCGTCAGCTCCGGCTCCAAGCGCCCGAACACCGAGAAGGTGGGCAAGGTGACCCGCAAGCAGCTCGAAGAGATCGCCAAGGCGAAGGAAGCCGACCTGACGGCGGCGGAGCTGGAAGCGGCGGTACGCACGATTGCGGGTTCCGCCCGCAGCATGGGCCTGACGGTGGAGGGTTAAGCAATGGCACAGACCAAGCGACAGAAAGCGATCCGTGCTGCCGTGCAGCCGGGCAAGGCGTATTCGATCGACGAAGCGCTGAAGATCGTCAAGACCACCAGCAAGGCCAAGTTCGTCGAAGCCGTCGACGTGGCCGTGCGCCTGGGCGTGGACGCGAAGAAGTCCGACCAGCAGGTGCGCGGTTCCACCGTGCTGCCGGCCGGCACCGGCAAGAGCGTGCGCGTGGCGGTGTTCGCCCCCGCCGGCGCCAAGGCCGATGAGGCGCTGGCCGCTGGTGCCGAAGCCGTCGGCATGGACGACCTGGCCGAGAAGATGCAGGGCGGCGACCTGAACTACGACGTGGTCATCGCCACCCCGGACGCGATGCGCGTCGTCGGCAAGCTGGGCACCCTGCTGGGCCCGCGCGGCCTGATGCCGAACCCCAAGGTCGGCACCGTGTCCGCCAACCCGGCCGAAGCGGTAAAGAATGCCAAGTCGGGCCAGGTGCGCTACCGCACCGACAAGGCCGGCATCATCCACTGCACCATCGGCAAGGCCAGCTTCGAAGACGACGCGCTGAAGAGCAACCTGCAGGCGCTGCTGCTGGACCTGGTCAAGGCCAAGCCGGCGACCTCGAAGGGCACCTACCTGCAGAAGATCTCGGTGAGCTCGACCATGGGTCCGGGCGTCACCATCGATCAGGCTTCGCTGTCCCTGAAGTAATCGCAACACGGCGCCGCCCGCGAGGTGCGGCGCCGGTGTCACCCTTTTGAAGGCGTCGCCCGGGGCAACCCGACGCGAAGCCGTCAAAGACCGCAGGCGCGGTCTGCGCACACCGACGACGGGCACGGAAGCTCGAAATGGCAAGGAGTCGCCGTCGGTACAGCGGGATCGCTTAATCCAGTCCCCTCGGGGACGCGCCGGCGTAGATGGTGCCGCCTTTCTGGAGTTTTTCTGGTGCAGGCCAGCCCGGTGTCCCGGGCGCGCTCACTCCAGGTCTGGAACGGCCACCAACTGGGATGCCATGCGGCATCCCCGGCATCCAGGACGGAGGCCGCCCAGGACCGCAAGCGGCAGGAGCCGCGAGCGGAGTAAGTTTGAAGCAGGGATTCGGGATTCGCGATTGGGGATTGGCAAGAGCGGCGGTATCGCTCCTGACGCATCCCAGGTCGCGCATTTCAACTCCCGGCTTTAACGGAGGAGTGCAATGGCTCTCAATCTGTCCCAGAAGCAAGAAGTCGTCGCCGAACTGGCCGACGTCGCCGCGAAGGCCCACTCCTTGGTTGCTGCCGAGTACGCCGGCATCACGGTCTCGCAAATGACCGCGATGCGCAAGAAGGCGCGCGAAACCGGTGTGTACTTGCGTGTTGTCAAGAACACCCTGGCCGCGCGTGCCGTTGCCGGTACCGAATACGAGTGCGTCAAGGACGCGCTGGTCGGTCCGCTGCTGTATGCGTTCTCGACGGAAGAACCCGGCGCTGCCGGTCGTCTGATCAAGGAATTCGCCAAGGGTAACGACAAGCTGCAGGCCAAGGTCGTGTCGCTGGGTGGTCAGCTGTATCCGGCCGCTCATCTCGAGGTGTTGGCGTCGCTGCCGACCCGCGAGCAGGCGCTGGCCATGCTGGCACGCGTCCTGGCCGAGCCGGCGAGCATGTTCGCCCGTGCGGTCAAGGCCGTGGGCGACAAGCAGGGTGGCGGCGACGCCGCTCCCGCCGACGCCGAAGCGGAAGCCCCGGCTGAAACGGCTTAAGTTCGCGACACCTGAAACGGTTCACTAGAACCTCATCCAGAAAAAATTCCAAAGGTAATCACAATGTCCCTGTCTAACGAGCAGATCGTCGACGCAATCGCCGAAAAGACCCTCATGGAAGTGATGGAGCTGGTCAAGGCCATCGAAGACAAGTTCGGCGTTTCCGCCGCCGCCCCGGTCGCCGCTGCCGGTCCGGCCGTGGCCGCCGCGCCGGTCGAAGAGCAGACCGAGTTCAACGTCATCCTGATCGACGCCGGCGCCAAGAAGGTCGACGTCATCAAGGCCGTCCGCGCCATCACCGGCCTGGGCCTGAAGGAAGCCAAGGACCTCACCGAGGCCGGCGGCGTCCTGAAGGAAGCCGTGTCGAAGGAAGACGCCGACAAGTTCAAGAAGGACCTGGAAGCCGCTGGCGCGAAGGTCGAAGTCAAGTAAGCAGTCCCTTGCATCGCCAGCCGTTCGAGGCGATGCACTGAAGGCTGGGGGCGAAAGCCCCCGGCCTTTGGCCGTTGTTGTAACGCCGGGATTGGATATTCGGCATTGGAGATTCGAGGGGCGGTCGTCGACCCATCCCGAATCCCGTCATCCCCAATCTCGGCTTCACCGAGTTGGTAGTTGGAAGTAGCGGGAGAAGGCGTGCTGGTGCCGGCAATACCAGCGACTTCCAACTGACAATTTATGTTCACTCAGGGCCGCGGACGCGTGGCCCGCATCAGCCAAGGTGATACCTCATGACGTCTTATTCGTTCACCGAAAAGAAGCGTATCCGCAAGGACTTCGGCAAGCAGCGCTCGATCCTCGAAGTGCCGTTCCTGCTCGCCATCCAGGTGGATTCCTACCGCGAGTTCCTGCAGGAGAACACCGACCCGAACAAGCGTTCGGACCACGGCCTGCACGCGGCCCTGAAATCGGTGTTCCCGATCTCCAGCTACAGCGGCAACGCGGCGCTGGAGTACGTCGGCTACAAGCTCGGCGAACCTGTGTTCGACGAGCGTGAATGCCGTCAGCGCGGCATGAGCTACGGCGCGCCGCTGCGCGTGACCGTGCGCCTGGTGATCTACGACCGCGAGTCCTCGACCAAGGCGATCAAGTACGTCAAGGAGCAGGAGGTCTACCTCGGCGAAATCCCGCTGATGACCGACAACGGCACCTTCATCGTCAACGGCACCGAGCGCGTCATCGTCTCGCAGCTGCACCGCTCGCCGGGCGTGTTCTTCGACCACGACCGCGGCAAGACCCACAGCTCGGGCAAGCTGCTGTACAGCGCCCGCATCATTCCGTACCGCGGTTCCTGGCTGGACTTCGAGTTCGACCCGAAGGACGCGCTGTTCACCCGTATCGACCGCCGCCGCAAGCTGCCGGTGTCGATCCTGCTGCGCGCGCTCGGCTACTCGAACGAGGAGATGTTGTCCGAGTTCTTCGAGATCAACACCTTCCACATCGACCCGAAGGAAGGCGTGCAGCTGGAGCTGGTGCCCGAGCGCCTGCGCGGCGAGACCCTGAACTTCGACCTGGCCGACGGCGACAAGGTCATCGTCGAAGCCGGCAAGCGCATCACCGCGCGCCACGTCAAGCAGCTCGAGGCCGCCGGCGTCGCCGCACTGGCCGTGCCCGATGACTACCTGGTCGGTCGCATCCTGTCGCACGACGTGGTCGATGCTTCGACCGGCGAACTGCTGGCCAGCGCCAACGACGAAATCAGCGAAGACCAGCTCAATGCCTTCCGCAAGGCCGGCGTCGACGCCGTGGGCACGCTGTGGGTCAACGACCTGGATCGCGGTCCGTACCTGTCCAACACCCTGCGCATCGATCCGACCAAGACCCAGCTCGAGGCGCTGGTCGAGATCTACCGCATGATGCGTCCGGGCGAGCCGCCGACCAAGGACGCCGCGCAGAACCTGTTCCACAACCTGTTCTTCACCTTCGAGCGCTACGACCTGTCCACGGTCGGCCGCATGAAGTTCAACCGTCGTGTCGGCCGCAAGGAAGTCACCGGCGAGTCGGTGCTGTACGACAAGAAGTACTTCGGCGAGCGCAACGACGAAGAGTCCAAGCGCCTGGTCGCAGAGCACGCCGACAGCTCCGACATCCTGGACGTGATCAAGGTCCTGACCGAGATCCGCAACGGCCGCGGCGTGGTCGACGACATCGACCACCTGGGCAACCGTCGCGTGCGTTCGGTCGGCGAAATGGCCGAGAACGTGTTCCGCGTGGGCCTGGTCCGCGTCGAGCGCGCGGTCAAGGAGCGCTTGTCCATGGCCGAGTCCGAAGGCCTGACCCCGCAGGAACTGATCAACGCCAAGCCGGTGGCCGCCGCGATCAAGGAGTTCTTCGGCTCCTCGCAGCTGTCGCAGTTCATGGACCAGAACAACCCGCTGTCGGAAGTGACGCACAAGCGTCGCGTTTCCGCGCTGGGCCCGGGCGGCCTGACCCGCGAGCGCGCCGGCTTCGAAGTGCGCGACGTGCATCCGACCCACTACGGCCGCGTCTGCACCATCGAAACCCCGGAAGGTCCGAACATCGGCCTGATCAACTCGCTGGCGGTGTATGCCCGCACCAACCAGTACGGCTTCCTGGAGACGCCGTACCGTAAGGTCGTGGACGGCCAGATCACCGACGAGGTCGAGTACCTGTCGGCGATCGAAGAGAACGAGTACGTCATCGCGCAGGCCAACGCGCTGCACGATGCCAAGAGCCGCCTGACCGAGCAGTTCGTGCCGTGCCGCTACCAGGGCGAGTCGCTGCTGAAGCCGCCGGCGGAAGTGCACTTCATGGACGTGTCGCCGATGCAGACCGTGTCGATCGCGGCCGCGCTGGTGCCGTTCCTGGAGCACGACGACGCCAACCGCGCACTGATGGGCGCGAACATGCAGCGCCAGGCCGTGCCGACGCTGCGTGCGCAGAAGCCGCTGGTCGGTACCGGCATCGAGCGCGCGGTGGCGCGCGACTCGGGCGTGACCGTGAACGCGCGCCGTGGCGGCGTGATCGAGCAGATCGACGCCGGCCGCATCGTGGTCAAGGTCAACGAGGCCGAGATCGGCGGCGGCACCGACGCCGGCGTCGACATCTACAACCTGATCAAGTACACGCGTTCCAACCAGAACACCTGCATCAACCAGCGTCCGCTGGTGAACGTGGGCGACGTGATCGCGCGCGGCGACGTGCTGGCCGACGGTCCCTCGACCGACATCGGCGAACTGGCCCTGGGCCAGAACATGCTGATCGCGTTCATGCCGTGGAACGGCTACAACTTCGAAGACTCCATCCTGCTCTCCGAGCGCGTGGTGGAAGAGGATCGCTACACCACGATCCACATCGAAGAACTGACCTGCGTGGCGCGCGACACCAAGCTGGGGCCGGAGGAGATCTCCGCCGACATCCCCAACGTGTCCGAGCAGGCGCTGAACCGCCTGGACGAGAGCGGCGTGGTGTACATCGGTGCGGAAGTGCGCGCCGGCGACATCATGGTCGGCAAGGTCACGCCGAAGGGCGAGAGCCAGCTGACCCCGGAAGAGAAGCTGCTGCGCGCGATCTTCGGCGAGAAGGCCTCGGACGTGAAGGACAGCTCGCTGCGCGTGCCGCCGGGCATGGACGGCACCGTCATCGACGTGCAGGTGTTCACCCGCGACGGCATCGAGAAGGACAAGCGCGCCCGCCAGATCGAGGAAAACGAGATCAAGCGGGTCAAGAAGGACTTCGACGACCAGTTCCGCATCCTGGAAAGCGCGATCTATGCGCGTCTGCGTGGCCAGCTGATCGGCAAGGTCGCCAACGGCGGTCCGAACCTGAAGAAGGGCGACACCGTCAGCGACGCCTACCTGGACGGCCTGAAGAAGTCCGACTGGTTCGCGCTGCGCATGAAGGACGAGGACGCCTCCGAGGCGATCGAGCGCGCGCAGAAGCAGATCCAGGCGCACGAGAAGGAGTTCGAGCGTCGCTTCGCCGACAAGCGCGGCAAGATCACCGCCGGCGACGACCTCGCTCCGGGCGTGCTGAAGATGGTCAAGGTGTTCCTGGCGGTGAAGCGCCGCATCCAGCCCGGCGACAAGATGGCCGGTCGCCACGGCAACAAGGGTGTCGTGTCGATGATCCAGCCGATCGAGGACATGCCGTACATGGCCAACGGCGAGACCGTGGACATCGTGCTGAACCCGCTGGGCGTGCCGTCGCGTATGAACATCGGCCAGGTGCTGGAAGTGCACCTGGGCTGGGCCGCCAAGGGCCTGGGTCGCAAGATCCAGAATATGCTCGAGGCCCAGGCCAAGGTCGCCGACCTGCGCAAGTTCCTGGCGCAGATCTACAACCACGACCAGAAGCTGGGCGAGGACCGCGTGGATCTGGACCAGTTCAGCGACGCGGAGCTGCTGGCGTTGTCGAAGAACCTGACCGACGGCGTGCCGATGGCCACCCCGGTGTTCGACGGTGCCACCGAGGCCGAGATCAAGCACATGCTCGAACTCGCCGACCTGCCGATCAGCGGCCAGACCCAGCTGTACGACGGCCGCACCGGCGAGGCGTTCGATCGCCACACCACGGTCGGCTACATGCACATGCTGAAGCTGAACCACCTGGTCGACGACAAGATGCACGCGCGCTCCACCGGCCCGTACTCGCTGGTCACCCAGCAGCCGCTGGGCGGCAAGGCGCAGTTCGGCGGCCAGCGCTTCGGCGAAATGGAAGTCTGGGCGCTGGAAGCCTACGGCGCGGCCTACACCCTGCAGGAAATGCTGACGGTGAAGTCCGACGACGTGCAGGGCCGCAACCAGATGTACAAGAACATCGTCGACGGCGAGCACGAGATGGTCGCCGGCATGCCGGAGTCCTTCAACGTGCTGGTGAAGGAAATCCGCTCGCTGGCGATCAACATGGAACTGGAAGACTGAGGGGCCGGGACCCGGGGTCCGGGACCCGGGACTCGGAAAAGCCAGGAGCGCAGCCGCTCTGCTTTTCCGGGTCCCGGTCCCGGGTCCCGCGTCCCGATAGAACCCTTTCCGCCCCCGTCCTCGATACGAAATTCCTCCGACCCGGAGATACCCAATGAAAGACCTGCTCAACCTCTTCAACCAGCAGCGCCAGACGCTGGACTTCGACGCGATCAAGATCGCGTTGGCCTCGCCGGACCTGATCCGTTCGTGGTCCTTCGGCGAAGTGAAGAAGCCGGAAACCATCAACTACCGGACCTTCAAGCCCGAGCGCGACGGCCTGTTCTGCGCCGCCATCTTCGGCCCGATCAAGGACTACGAGTGCCTGTGCGGCAAGTACAAGCGCATGAAGCACCGCGGCGTGGTCTGCGAGAAGTGCGGCACCGAAGTGACCCTGGCCAAGGTGCGTCGCGAGCGCATGGGCCACATCGACCTGGCCTCGCCGGTCGCGCACATCTGGTTCCTGAAGTCGCTGCCGTCGCGCATCGGCCTGATGCTGGACATGACCTTGCGCGACATCGAGCGCGTGCTGTACTTCGAAGCCTACGTGGTGACCGAGCCGGGCCTGACCGCGCTTGAGCGCCGCCAGCTGCTGACCGAAGAGCAGTACCTGACCGCGCGCCAGGAGCACGGCGACGACTTCGACGCCGCCATGGGCGCCGAAGCGGTGTACGAACTGCTGCGCACCATCGACCTGCAGTCGGAAATGACCCGCCTGCGCGAAGAGATCGCCAGCACCGGTTCGGAAACCAAGCTCAAGCGCCTGACCAAGCGCATCAAGCTGATCGAGGCCTTCATCGAGTCCGGCAACCGTCCGGAGTGGATGGTGATGACCGTGCTGCCGGTGCTGCCGCCGGATCTGCGCCCGGTGGTGCCGCTGGACGGCGGCCGCTTCGCGACCTCCGATCTGAACGACCTGTACCGCCGCGTCATCAACCGCAACAACCGCCTGCGCCGCCTGCTCGAGCTGAACGCGCCGGACATCATCGTGCGCAACGAAAAGCGCATGCTGCAGGAGTCGGTCGATGCGCTGCTGGACAACGGCCGTCGCGGCCGTGCCATCACCGGCACCAACAAGCGCCCGCTGAAGTCGCTGGCCGACATGATCAAGGGCAAGCAGGGCCGGTTCCGTCAGAACCTGCTCGGCAAGCGCGTGGACTACTCCGGTCGTTCGGTGATCGTGGTCGGCCCGACCCTGCGTCTGCACGAGTGCGGCCTGCCGAAGAAGATGGCGCTGGAGCTGTTCAAGCCGTTCGTGTTCGCCAAGCTGCAGCGCCGCGGCCTGGCCACCACCATCAAGGCCGCCAAGAAGCTGGTCGAGCGCGAAGAAGCCGAAGTCTGGGACATCCTGGAAGAGGTGATCCGCGAGCACCCGGTGCTGCTGAACCGCGCGCCGACCCTGCACCGCCTGGGCATCCAGGCGTTCGAGCCGGTGCTGATCGAAGGCAAGGCGATCCAGCTGCACCCGCTGGTCTGCACCGCGTTCAACGCCGACTTCGACGGCGACCAGATGGCCGTGCACGTGCCGCTGTCGCTGGAAGCGCAGCTGGAAGCGCGCGCGCTGATGATGTCCACCAACAACATCCTGTCGCCGGCCAACGGCGAGCCGATCATCGTGCCGTCGCAGGACGTGGTGCTGGGCCTGTACTACATGAGTCGCGCCCTGGAGAACAAGAAGGGCGAGGGCATGGTGTTCGCCAACATCGCCGAAGTGAAGCGCGCCTACGACAACCGTGCGGTCGAACTGCACGCCAAGGTCAAGGTCCGCATCACCGAGACGGTGATCGACGAAGAGGGCAACCGTAGCAAGAAGACCTCGATCGTGGACACCACGATCGGGCGCGCGCTGCTGGCCGAGATCCTGCCGGAAGGCCTGCCGTTCGCGCTGGCCAACACCGAGCTGACCAAGAAGAACATCAGCCGCCTGATCAACTCCAGCTACCGCCAGCTGGGCCTGAAGGACAGCGTGGTGTTCGCCGACAAGCTGATGTACACCGGCTTCGCCTACGCGACCCGCGCCGGCGTGTCGATCGGCATCGACGACATGCTGATCCCGTCGGAGAAGAAGGGCATCCTCGGCGAAGCCGAGCAGGAAGTGCTGGAAATCCAGGAGCAGTACCAGTCTGGTCTGGTCACCGCCGGCGAGCGCTACAACAAGGTCGTGGACATCTGGTCGCGTACCAACGAGCGCATCGCCAAGGCGATGATGGACACCATCGGCACCGAGAAGGTGGTCAACGCCAAGGGCGAGACCATCGACCAGAAGTCGATGAACTCGCTGTACATCATGGCCGACTCCGGTGCGCGTGGTAGCCAGGCGCAGATCCGTCAGCTGGCCGGCATGCGCGGCCTGATGGCCCGCCCGGACGGCTCGATCATCGAGACGCCGATCAAGGCGAACTTCCGCGAAGGCCTGAACGTGCAGGAGTACTTCAACTCCACCCACGGTGCCCGTAAGGGTCTGGCCGATACCGCGCTGAAGACCGCCAACTCCGGTTACCTGACCCGTCGCCTGGTCGACGTGGCGCAGGACGTGGTGATCACCGAGCCCGATTGCGGCACCACCGACGGCCTGACCATGACCCCGATCGTGGAAGGCGGCGACGTGGTCGAGCCGCTGCGCGACCGCGTGCTTGGCCGCGTGGTGGCCGAGGACGTGTTCCTGCCGGGCAACGACGAGGATCCGATCGTCACCCGCAACACCCTGCTCGACGAGCAGTGGGTGGCCAAGCTGGAAGAGGCCGGCGTGCAGTCGGTCAAGGTCCGCTCGACCATCACCTGCGAATCGGCGTTCGGCGTGTGCGCGCGCTGCTACGGCCGCGACCTGGCCCGTGGCCACCTGGTCAACATCGGCGAAGCGGTCGGCGTCATCGCCGCGCAGTCGATCGGCGAGCCGGGTACCCAGCTGACCATGCGTACCTTCCACATCGGCGGCGCGGCCTCGCGTGCGGCGGCGGTGGACAACATCACGGTCAAGACCACCGGTTCGATCAAGTTCAACAACTTGAAGTCGGTCGAGCACGCCAACGGTTCGCTGGTGGCGGTGTCGCGCTCGGGCGAACTGTCGGTGCTCGACGGCCACGGCCGCGAGCGCGAGCGCTACAAGCTGCCGTACGGTGCCACCATCACCGCCAAGGACGGCGATGCCGTCAAGGCCGGCCAGTCGGTGGCGAACTGGGATCCGCACAATCACCCGATCGTGTCGGAAGTGGCCGGTTTCATCCGCTTCATCGACTTCATCGACGGCGTCACCGTCATCGAGAAGACCGACGAACTGACCGGCCTGGCCTCGCGCGAGATCACCGATCCGAAGCGTCGCGGCACCCAGGCCAAGGACCTGCGCCCGATCGTGCGCATCGTCGACGGCAAGGGCAACGACCTGACCATCCCGGGCACCGATCTGCCGGCGCAGTACCTGCTGCCGCCGCGCTCGATCGTCAACCTGCAGGACGGCGCGCCGGTCGGCGTGGGCGACGTGGTCGCCAAGATCCCGCAGGAAGCGTCCAAGACCCGCGACATCACCGGTGGTCTGCCGCGCGTGGCCGACCTGTTCGAAGCGCGCAAGCCGAAGGATCCGGCGATCCTGGCCGAGCGTTCGGGCATCATCAGCTTCGGCAAGGACACCAAGGGCAAGCAGCGCCTGATCATCAAGGACACCGACGGGTCGGAGCACGAAGAGCTGATCCCGAAGTACCGCCAGATCATCGTGTTCGAAGGCGAGCACGTGGCCAAGGGCGAAACCGTGGTGGACGGCGAGCCGAGCCCGCAGGACATCCTGCGCCTGCTGGGCGTCGAGCCGCTGGCCGCGTACCTGGTCAAGGAAATCCAGGACGTGTACCGCCTGCAGGGCGTGAAGATCAACGACAAGCACATCGAGGTCATCACCCGGCAGATGCTGCGCAAGGTCGAGATCACCGACCAGGGCAACAGCAAGTTCCTCAACGGCGAGCAGGCCGAGCGCCAGCGCGTCATCGAGGAGAACGCCCGCCTGGCGACCCGCAACGAACTGCCGGCCAAGTACGACCCGGTGCTGCTGGGCATCACCAAGGCCTCGCTGGCCACCGAGTCGTTCATCTCGGCCGCATCGTTCCAGGAGACCACCCGCGTCCTCACCGAGGCGGCGGTTCGTGGCACCAGCGATACGCTGCGCGGCCTGAAGGAAAACGTGATCGTGGGTCGCCTGATCCCGGCCGGTACCGGTCTGGCGTACCACAACACGCGCCGCCGCAATGCCAGCGGCCTGACCGAGTCGGAAATGCAGACCCTGTCCGGCGGCAGCGCCGAGCAGGCGGTCGAAGCTCCCGCGCCGACGGCTGCCGGCAGCGAAGAGTAAGCAGCAAGCCGGACCGGTCCCGCGCTCGCGGGGCCGGTCTACCAAGCGAAAGGGGGCGCAGCGGAAGCGCCCCGTATTCCGGCCCCGGATGGGCCAGCAAGTGAAGTCCGTTGTGTTGACGGCGCTTTGACTTGCCCGCTATACTTTCCTGTCTCGGCAGGCCGTCCTTCGGCCTGCCTTCGTTTTCACGCATCCAGGCCCGACGGCCTCAATCAGAAGAATCCACTGATGGCGACGATCAACCAGCTGGTCCGCAAGCCGCGGCAGGCGACCACCTACAAGAGCGCCTCTCCGGCGCTGGACAAGTGCCCGCAGCGCCGTGGCGTCTGCACGCGCGTGTACACCACCACCCCGAAGAAGCCGAACTCGGCCCTGCGTAAGGTCGCCAAGGTGCGCCTGACCAATCAGGAAGAGGTCATCAGCTACATCGGCGGCGAAGGCCACAACCTGCAGGAGCACTCCGTGGTCCTGATCCGCGGCGGTCGCGTCAAGGACCTGCCGGGCGTGCGCTACCACACCGTGCGCGGTTCGCTCGATGCCGCCGGCGTCGCCAAGCGTCGCCAGGGTCGTTCCAAGTACGGCGCCAAGCGCCCGAAGAAGTAAGGGGAAGTCCACATGTCTCGTAAAGGTAATACGCCGCAGCGCGCCGTCCTCCCGGATCCCAAGCACGGGAGCGAAACCATTGCCCGCTTCATCAACATGGTGATGCTGAGCGGCAAGAAGTCGGTCGCCGAAAAGATCGTCTACGGCGCGATGGACGTCATCGGTGAGAAGAACCCCAACGCCGTCGAGCTGGTGCAGAAGGCGCTGGACAACGTCGCTCCGGCGGTCGAGGTCAAGTCGCGCCGCGTCGGCGGTGCCACCTACCAGGTGCCGGTCGAGGTGCGTTCCTCCCGTCGCATGGCGCTGGCGATGCGTTGGCTGATCGACTCGGCGCGCAAGCGCGGCGAGAACTCGATGCCGCGCAAGCTCGCGGCCGAGCTGGTCGATGCCTCGGAAAACCGTGGCGGCGCCATCAAGAAGCGCGAAGAGACTCACCGCATGGCGGAAGCGAACAAGGCGTTCGCGCACTACCGCTGGTGACCTTCCGGGCCTTGGAAACGGGGCCCGTCAGCACTATCTAGAAGTGCTGCTAGCTGCGCCGTCGCGCGCGGCACAAATCCGAAGGCCGCCGCAAGGCGGCGTTCGGCCATCCGAAATCCAAGAAATTTGAGAGGCTCCCTGTGGCCCGTACCACTCCCATCGAGCGTTACCGCAACTTCGGCATCATGGCCCACATCGATGCCGGCAAGACCACCACCTCCGAACGCATCCTGTTCTACACCGGCGTCAGCCACAAGATCGGCGAGGTGCATGACGGTGCCGCGACGATGGACTGGATGGAGCAGGAGCAGGAGCGCGGCATCACCATCACCTCCGCCGCGACCACCGCGTTCTGGACCGGTATGGACAAGTCGCTGCCGCAGCACCGCTTCAACATCATCGATACCCCTGGGCACGTCGACTTCACCATCGAAGTCGAGCGTTCGCTGCGCGTGCTCGACGGCGCGGTGTTCGTGCTGTGCGCGGTCGGCGGCGTGCAGCCGCAGTCCGAGACCGTGTGGCGCCAGGCCAACAAGTACGCGGTGCCGCGCCTTGCCTTCGTCAACAAGATGGACCGCACCGGCGCCAACTTCGACAAGGTGGTCGAGCAGCTGAAGTCGCGTCTGGGTGCGTACCCGGTGCCGATGCAGGTGCCGATCGGCGCCGAAGACGGCTTCGAGGGCGTGGTCGACCTGGTCAAGATGAAGGCGATCCATTGGGATACCGCCTCGCAGGGCACCGTGTTCGAGTACCGCGACATTCCTGCGCACTTGGTCGACAAGGCCACCGAGGCGCGTGCGTTCATGGTCGAGGCCGCGGCCGAAGCCAACGAAGAGCTGATGGACAAGTACCTCAACGAGGGCGACCTGTCCGAGGCTGAGATCCTGGGCGGTCTGCGCGAGCGCACCCTGAAGGTGGAAGTGGTGCCGGTGTACTGCGGCACCGCGTTCAAGAACAAGGGTGTGCAGGCCATGCTCGACGGCGTGATCCAGATGCTGCCGTCGCCCAGCGACCGTCCGCCGGTCAAGGGCATCGACGAGGACGACCAGGAAGACAGCCGTCCGGCTACCGACACCGCGCCGTTCTCCGCGCTGGCGTTCAAGATCATGACCGATCCGTTCGTCGGCTCGCTGACCTTCTTCCGCGTCTACTCGGGCACGCTGAACTCCGGCGACCAGGTGTACAACCCGGTCAAGTCGAAGAAGGAACGCGTGGGTCGCATCCTGCAGATGCACTCCAACAACCGCGAAGAGATCAAGGAAGTGCGCGCGGGCGACATCGCCGCGGCGGTGGGCCTGAAGGACGTCACCACCGGCGACACGCTGTGCGCGCAGGACAACATCATCATCCTGGAGCGCATGGTGTTCCCGGAGCCGGTGATCTCGATGGCGGTCGAGCCGAAGACCAAGTCGGACCAGGAAAAGATGGGTATCGCGCTGAGCCGTCTGGCGCAGGAAGATCCCTCGTTCCGCGTCAACACCGACGAAGAGTCCGGCCAGACCATCATCCGCGGCATGGGCGAGTTGCACCTGGAAATCATGGTCGACCGCATGAAGCGCGAGTTCAACGTCGAAGCCAACGTCGGCAAGCCGCAGGTGGCCTACCGCGAGACCATCCGCAAGGCGGTCAAGCAGGAAGGCAAGTTCGTGCGTCAGTCCGGCGGTAAGGGCCAGTACGGTCATGTCGTGCTTGAGATCGAGCCGCAGGAACGTGGCCAGGGCTACACCTTCGAGAACGCGATCGTCGGCGGCGTGGTGCCGAAGGAATACATCCCGGCGGTGGACAAGGGCATCCAGGAAGCGGTGGCCAACGGCGTGATGGCCGGCTACCCAATCGTGGACGTCAAGGTGCGCCTGATCGACGGTTCGTACCATGACGTCGACTCCTCGGAAATGGCGTTCAAGATCGCCGGCTCGATGGGCTTCAAGGAAGGCTTCAACAAGGCCAACCCGGTGCTGCTGGAGCCGATCATGAAGGTCGAGGTGGTGACGCCGGAAGACTACCTGGGCGATGTGATGGGCGACGTCAGCCGTCGTCGCGGCATCCTGCAGGGCCAGGACGACAGCCCGTCGGGCAAGGTGATCAACGCGATGGTGCCGCTGGGCGAAATGTTCGGCTACGCCACCACGCTGCGCTCGATGTCGCAGGGTCGCGCCACCTTCTCGATGGAGTTCGACCACTACGCGGAAGCGCCGGCCAACATCGCCGAAGCGGTCATCAAGAAGAGCTGAGACTAGAGCGACGGGATGCGTGCGGCGGACCCGGTCCGCGCCGCATCCCGCTCTCTGTTCCCCCAATACGAATCACGAGGTAGAGAAGACATGGCAAAGGGTAAGTTCGAGCGCACCAAGCCGCACGTCAACGTCGGCACCATCGGTCACGTCGACCACGGCAAGACCACGCTGACCGCGGCGCTGACCAAGATCGGCGCAGAGCGCTTCGGCGGCGAGTTCAAGGCGTACGACGCGATCGACGCGGCGCCGGAAGAGAAGGCGCGCGGCATCACGATCTCGACCGCCCACGTGGAATACGAATCCCCGACGCGCCACTACGCGCACGTGGATTGCCCGGGTCACGCGGACTACGTCAAGAACATGATCACCGGTGCGGCGCAGATGGACGGCGCGATCCTGGTGTGCTCGGCCGCTGACGGCCCGATGCCGCAGACCCGCGAGCACATCCTGCTGTCGCGCCAGGTCGGCGTGCCGCACATCGTGGTGTTCCTGAACAAGGCCGACATGGTCGACGACGCCGAGCTGCTCGAGCTGGTCGAGATGGAAGTGCGCGAGCTGCTGAGCAAGTACGACTTCCCGGGCGACGACACCCCGATCATCCATGGTTCGGCCCGTCTGGCGCTGGAAGGCGACCAGAGCGAGATCGGCGTGCCGGCGATCCTGAAGCTGGTGGACGCGCTGGACTCGTTCATCCCGGAGCCGCAGCGCGACGTGGACAAGCCGTTCCTGATGCCGGTGGAAGACGTGTTCTCGATCTCCGGCCGCGGCACCGTGGTGACCGGTCGTATCGAGCGCGGCATCATCAAGGTGGGCGACGAAATCGAAATCGTCGGCATCCGTGCGACGCAGAAGACCACCGTGACCGGCGTGGAAATGTTCCGCAAGCTGCTGGACCAGGGCCAGGCGGGCGACAACGCGGGCCTGCTGCTGCGCGGCACCAAGCGTGACGACGTGGAGCGCGGCCAGGTGCTGTGCAAGCCGGGTTCGATCAAGCCGCACACCGACTTCGAAGCCGAAGTGTACGTGCTGTCGAAGGACGAGGGCGGCCGTCACACCCCGTTCTTCAAGGGCTACCGTCCGCAGTTCTACTTCCGCACCACCGACATCACCGGTGCGGTGCAGCTGCCGGAAGGCGTGGAAATGGTGATGCCGGGCGACAACGTCAAGATGGTGGTGACGCTGATCAACCCGGTGGCGATGGACGAAGGCCTGCGCTTCGCGATTCGCGAAGGCGGCCGTACCGTCGGCGCCGGCGTGGTGGCCAAGATCATCAAGTAATGCCCTCCGGCGGCCAAGGCCGCCAGCTGGAATCGCCAGCGACGTCGGTCGCCGGCATCGCGAAGGGTCGGCGCAAGCCGGCCCTTCGCCGTTTCCGGGCATGGCAAGCGTTCTTGCGATTTATTGTTGCGAGGTGTTGCGGAGGCGTGAAGTCGCCGCTATAATGCGCGGCTCGGCGTTCCTGGGTAGGGCGCCGGCAAGACAGCGAAAAGAGAGGCAGGACGCCGCTCGTGTTCGCAGGACCGGGAAGGTCGCGTCGCATGGAGCACTCAACAGCCTCGGGTTGTTGACGCTGCTCTAGCTGCGCATTATACTTTTCCGTCTGGGCAGGCCGGGTCGACTGGTCTGCCCCAGTTTTTGGGGCGGAAGGAATGCCCCCGCCGAGCCGGATGCTCTGCGGTACGACATCAGGAAACAACCGGGGCAGGTATCCCAGAGGCCTTGCCCGTCGCTCTTTTAACGAAGGAACCCACCGTCATGGCGGACCAAAAGATCCGGATTCGGCTGAAGGCGTTCGATCATCGTTTGATCGACCGTTCGGCCAGCGAGATCGTCGAGACGGCCAAGCGGACCGGCGCGCAAGTGCGTGGCCCGATCCCGCTGCCGACCAAGATCGAACGCTACACCATCCTCGTTTCCCCGCACGTCGACAAGGACGCGCGCGACCAGTACGAGACCCGCACGCACAAGCGCGTGCTCGACATCGTCGACCCCAACGACAAGACCGTGGACGCGCTGATGAAGCTCGAGCTCGCGGCTGGCGTCGATGTCCAGATCAAGTTGACCTGAGGACTACGACCATGACGAAGAAGTATTCGTTGGGCTTCGTGGGCCGCAAGGCCGGCATGAGCCGCGTCTTCACCGAAGACGGCCGCTCCATCCCGGTCACCCTGATCGAAGCGACCCCGAACCGCATCACCCAGCTCAAGACCGTCGAAGCCGACGGCTACAGCGCCGTGCAGATCACCGTGGGCGCCCGTCGCGCCGCGCTGGTCAACAAGCCGGCGTCCGGCCATTTCGCCAAGGCGAAGGTCGAAGCGGGTCGCGGCCTGTGGGAGTTCCGCGTCGAGGACGCGCAGCTGAGCGAGTTCGCCGTCGGCGGCGAAATCAAGGCGGACATCTTCGCCGTCGGCCAGAAGGTCGATGTGCAGGGCGTCACCAAGGGTAAGGGCTTCCAGGGCACCATCAAGCGGCACAACTTCCGCATGGGCGACGCCACCCACGGTAACTCGCTGTCGCATCGCGCGCCGGGTTCGCTGGGTCAGCGCCAGACCCCGGGTCGCGTTTTCCCGGGCAAGAAGATGTCCGGCCACATGGGCGCGGTGCAGCAGAGCACGCAGAATCTGGAAGTGGTCAAGGTCGACGTCGAGCGTGGCCTGATCGCCATTCGCGGCGCTGTGCCTGGCGCTGCCGGTGGCGACGTGATCGTGCGTCCGGCTAGCAAGGCATAAGGAGAGATGACGATGGAACTCGTTATCACGGGTAGCAACAACAAGGTCTCGGTCTCCGACGCCGTGTTCGGCCGCGATTTCAGCGAGGATCTGGTCCACCAGGTCGTCGTCGCCTATCGCAACGCCGGCCGCGCCGGCACCAAGGCGCAGAAGACGCGTTCGGAAGTCAACGGCACCACCAAGAAGTCGAAGAAGCAGAAGGGCGGTGGCGCTCGCCACGGCGCGCTGACCGCTCCGATCTTCGTCGGCGGTGGCGTGACCTTCGCGGCCAAGCCGCGCAGCTTCGAGCAGAAGGTCAACCGCAAGATGTACCGCGCGGCCATCTGCGCGATCCTCTCGGAACTGAACCGCCAGGGCCGCCTGATGGTCGTCGACGCGTTCGACGTCGAGGCCAGCAAGACCAAGGGCCTGATCGAGAAGCTGAAGGGTCTGGAAGTGGGCAAGCGCCCGCTGATCGTGACCGAAGAAGCGTCCGAGCATCTGTACCTGTCCGCCCGCAACCTTCCCTACGTGGAAGTGCGCGACGTGCAGGGCCTGGATCCGGTGTCGCTGGTCGGGGCCGACACGGTCGTGATCACCGCCGATGCGGTCAAGAAGGTCGAGGAGTGGCTGGCATGAGCAGCAACGAAAAAATCTTCAGCGTGCTGCGCGCTCCGCGTGTCTCCGAAAAGACCGCGCGCCTGCAGGAACTCTCCAATCAGTACGTCTTCGAGATTTCGAACGAAGCCACCAAGGCCGATGTCAAGGCCGCGGTCGAGCAGCTGTTCGACGTCAAGGTCGAGTCGGTCAACGTGTTGAACGTCAAGGGCAAGAACAAGTCCTTCCGTTCGCGCAGCGGTCGTCGCGGCGATTGGCGCAAGGCGTACGTGCGTCTGGCCGAAGGCCAGTCCATCGACGTAACGGCCAAGGCCTGAGGTACATCCCATGCCATTGATGAAATTCAAGCCCACCTCCGCAGGCCGTCGTTCGGCCGTGCGCGTGGTCACGCCCGATCTGCACAAGGGCGCCCCGCACGCTGCACTGGTGGAAAAGCAGAGCAAGTCCGGTGGTCGTAACCACCACGGCCGCATCACCACCCGCCACGTCGGCGGTGGCCACAAGCAGCACTACCGCGTCATCGACTTCAAGCGCAACAAGGAAGGTATCCCGGCGCGCGTGGAGCGGATCGAATACGATCCCAACCGCACCGCCCATATCGCCCTGCTGTGCTACGCCGACGGCGAGCGCCGCTACATCATCGCGCCGAAGGGCCTGAAGGCCGGCGACCAGGTGATCGCGGGTTCGGATGCGCCGATCAAGACCGGCAACACCCTGCCGCTGCGCAACATCCCGGTCGGTACCACCGTCCACGGGATCGAGCTGAAGCCGGGCAAGGGCGCGCAGATCGCGCGTGCCGCCGGCGCCGCAGTGCAGCTGGTCGCGCGTGAAGGCATCTACGCCACCCTGCGTCTGCGCTCCGGCGAAATGCGCAAGGTGCCGTCCGAGTGCCGCGCCACCATCGGCGAAGTCGGTAACGACGAGCACAACCTCGAGAAGCTGGGCAAGGCGGGCGCGAAGCGCTGGCGCGGCGTGCGTCCGACCGTTCGCGGTGCGGCCATGAACCCGGTCGACCACCCGCACGGTGGTGGCGAGGCGAAGGCCGGTCAGGGTAATCCGCATCCGGTCACCCCGTGGGGTGTCCCGACCAAGGGTTACAAGACGCGCCATAACAAGCGCACCGAACAATTCATCGTCCGCGATCGTAGGGGCTAATCGACCATGGCACGTTCACTCAAGAAGGGCCCGTTCGTCGATCACCACCTCGTCAAGAAGGTGGAGGCCGCGGCCGGCAGCAAGCGTCCGATCAAGACCTGGTCGCGACGTTCGATGATCCTGCCGGAGATGGTGGGTTTCACCATCGCCGTGCATAACGGCAAGAACCACGTTCCGGTGCTGGTCAACGAGAACATGGTCGGCCACAAGCTCGGCGAATTTGCCGTCACCCGGACCTTCAAGGGTCACGGTGGCGACAAGAAGTCGAGCCGGTAAGGAGAGATGACGATGGAAGCGAAAGCAATCCTGCGCACCGCGCGCATCTCCCCGCAGAAGGCCCGCCTGGTCGCTGACCAGGTGCGCGGTCTTTCCGCCGAGCGGGCGGTCAACCTGCTGAAGTTCTCGGACAAGAAGGCTGCCCACCTGATCAAGAAGGTGGTGGAGTCGGCGATCGCCAATGCCGAGAACAATCAAGGCGCGGATGTCGACGAGCTGAAGGTCAAGACCATCATGGTTGATGAAGGTCCGACCCTGAAGCGTTTCATGGCGCGGGCGAAAGGCCGCGGTACCCGCATCCTCAAGCGCACCAGCCACATCACTGTGGTTGTGGGCGCCGCCAAGTAAGCGGAAAGGAAAAGACGATGGGTCATAAAGTTCATCCGATCGGAATCCGCCTGGGTATCGCCAAGGACTGGAATTCCAAGTGGTACGCCAACAAGGCCGAGTTCGCCGGTTACCTGGCAGCCGACCTCAAGGTCCGCGAAATGCTGCGCAAGAAGCTGGCGCAGGCGGGCATCAGCAAGATCCTGATCGAGCGTCCGGCCAAGACCGCGCGCGTGACGATCCACACCGCCCGTCCGGGCGTGGTGATCGGCAAGCGCGGTGAGGACATCGAGAAGCTGCGCAAGGAAGTGAGCGAGATGATGGGTGTCCCCGCCCACATCAACGTCACCGAAGTGCGCAAGCCGGAGCTGGACGCGCAGCTGGTTGCCGAGTCGATCGCGCAGCAGCTGGAGCGTCGCATCATGTTCCGCCGCGCGATGAAGCGCTCGGTCGGCAACGCGATGCGCCTGGGTGCCCTGGGCATCAAGGTCAACGTCGCCGGCCGTCTGAACGGTGCGGAAATCGCCCGTTCCGAGTGGTACCGCGAGGGCCGCGTGCCGCTGCACACGCTGCGTGCCGACATCGACTATGGCTTCGCTGAAGCCAAGACGACCTACGGCATCATCGGCATCAAGGTCTGGATCTACAAGGGCGAGATCTTCGATTTCTCCCAGGTTGGCCAGGAAAAGCAGGACGATTCCCCGCGCAACGATCGTAACGATCGCGGCGACCGTGGCGACCGTCCGTCGCGTCCGGCCCGTGAAGCGAGGTAACGGCAATGTTGCAACCCAAGCGAACCAAATACCGCAAGATGCACAAGGGTCGTAACGACGGCCTGGCGTGGAGCGGAAACGCCGTCAGCTTCGGCGAGTACGGGCTGAAGGCCACGGCGCACGGTCAGCTGACCGCGCGCCAGATCGAAGCGGCGCGCCGCTCGATCAGCCGCTACGTCAAGCGCGGCGGCAAGATGTGGATCCGCGTGTTCCCGGACAAGCCGATCACCAAGAAGCCGATCGAAGTGCGAATGGGCTCCGGTAAGGGTAACGTCGAGTACTGGGTCGCGCAGATCCAGCCCGGTCGCATGATCTATGAAATCGAAGGCGTCGGCGAAGATGTCGCGCGCGAGGCGTTCCGCCTGGCCGCTGCCAAGCTTTCGGTGACCACCACCTTCGTGACCCGGACGGTACGCTGATGGACATCAAACAACTCCGCGAGAAGTCGGCCGACGATCTGAAGGCCCACCTGACCGATCTGCGCAAGGAGCAGTTCGCCCTGCGCATGCAGCAGGTCACCGGGCAGCTGCCGAAGACTCACGAAACCCGCCGGGTGCGCCGCGAGATCGCTCGCGTCAAGCACCTGCTCGGCAGCACGAAGTAAGGATGGCCGCGATGAGCGACAATAACGAAAGCAAGACGCTGCGCACGGTCGAAGGCCGTGTGGTCAGCAACAAGATGGACAAGACCGTCACCGTGCTGGTGGAGCGTCAGGTCAAGCATGCGCTGTACGGCAAGTACATCAAGCGCTCGACCAAGCTCCACGCCCACGACGCCGACAACGCCTGCAACGAAGGCGATGTCGTGCGCGTGACCGAGATTGCGCCGATGTCCAAGACCAAGAACTGGCGGGTGGTGGAAATCGTCACCCGCGCGGCCGAATAAGGGAGATCTGAATCATGATCCAGATGCAGAGCTACCTCGACGTCGCCGACAATTCCGGTGCCAAGGAAGTGATGTGCATCAAGGTGCTCGGCGGCTCCAAGCGCCGCTACGCGCACATTGGCGACATCATCAAGGTCACCGTCAAGGACGCTATCCCGCGCGGCAAGGTCAAGAAGGGCGAAGTCTACGACGCCGTCGTCGTGCGTACCCGCAAGGGTGTGCGTCGTCCGGACGGTTCGTTGATCCGCTTCGATGGCAACGCCGCGGTGTTGCTCAACAACAAGCAGGAGCCGATCGGTACGCGCATCTTCGGGCCTGTGACCCGCGAGCTGCGTTCCGAGAAGTTCATGAAGATCGTCTCGCTCGCTCCCGAAGTGCTGTGAGCGGAGGACATACACATGGCTAACCGTATCAAGAAGGGCGACCAGGTCGTCGTCACCACCGGCAAGGACAAGGGCAAGCAGGGCGAAGTCGTCCGCGTCGACGGCGACCGCGTGGTCGTCTCCAACGCGAACATCGTCAAGCGCCACACCAAGCCGAACCCGCAGGCGGGCGTCGCCGGCGGCGTGGTCGAGCGCGAAGCGTCGATCCATATTTCCAACGTGGCGATCCTCAACCCGGCGACGGGCAAGGGCGACCGCGTTGGCTTCAAGGTGCTGGAGGATGGACGCAAACTGCGTGTGTTCCGCTCCAGCGGTGAGGCGCTCGACGCCTGAGGAATGACACAATGACTTCCCGTCTCGAAAAGATCTACAAGGAAGAAGTGGTACCGGCTCTGATGAAGAAGTTCGGTTACACCAATCCGATGGAAGTGCCGAAGCTGGTCAAGGTCACGCTGAACATGGGCGTGGGCGAGGCCGCGACGAACAAGAAGATCCTGGAAAACGCCGTCGCCGACATGGCCAAGGTCTCCGGCCAGAAGCCGGTGGTGACCAAGTCGCGCATCTCGGTGGCTTCGTTCAAGATCCGCGATGGCTGGCCGATCGGCTGCAAGACCACGCTGCGTCGCGCCAAGATGTACGAGTTCCTGGATCGCCTGATCAACATCTCGCTGCCGCGCGTGCGCGACTTCCGTGGTGTCTCGGGGCGTTCGTTCGACGGCCGCGGCAACTTCAACATGGGCGTGAAGGAGCAGATCATCTTCCCGGAAATCGACTTCGACGCTGTCGACGCGATCCGCGGTATGGATATCGCCATCACCACCACCGCCAAGACCGACGCCGAAGCCAAGGCGCTGCTCGAAGCGTTCAAGTTCCCGTTCCGTAACTGATTGACGCCGGGATTCGGGATTCGGGATTCGGGATGGATGGGCGTCATGCCCGCCACCCCGGGTTCCGCAGATCTCAAATCCCCAATCTCGAATCCCGAGGATTTACAGATGGCAAAGACCTCCATGGTCAACCGCGACATCAAGCGCAAGAAGCTGGCGAAGAAGTTCGCCGACAAGCGTGATGCGCTGAAGAAGATCATCGCCTCCGGCACCGCCTCGTACGACGAGAAGGCCGAGGCCGTGACCAAGCTGCAGAAGCTGCCGCGCGATTCGTCGCCGAGCCGCCAGCGCACCCGTTGCGAACTGTCCGGCCGCCCGCGTGGCGTGTACGGCAAGTTCGGCCTGGGCCGCAACATGCTGCGCAAGGCGACCATGAACGGCGACGTTCCGGGCCTGCGCAAGGCTAGCTGGTAATTCCAGCGGCGCCGGTCCCGTTCGCGGGGCCGGGCAGGGTGGCTTAGCCGCCCACGTGTCGTTCAGACAACGAGTCCGACGCAAGTCGGACTTTTTGTCGTATACTCCCGCTCCTTGCCTCGCGGCAGGGACGGGTATGGCAGCCGCCGCGGGTTCCTCCGGCGGCTGCGCGCTTCACCCCTTGCGTCATTCCACCGTTCCACCACACAAGATTTTCGCGAAAGCGGATATCGGTGCACTCAAAGGTAGACACCATGAGCATGACTGATCCCATCGCCGACCTGCTGGTCCGCATCAAGAATGCGGCCGCGGTTGGCAAGCCGACGGTGAAGATGCCGTCCTCCAAGATCAAGGTTGCGATCGCGGAAGTGCTGAAGGCCGAAGGCTACATCAGCGATCTGCGCGTCAACGCGATCGAGAACAACAAGTCCGAACTGGAAATCGTGCTGAAGTATTTCGAGGGCCGTCCGGTCATCGATACGCTCAAGCGCGTGTCGCGTTCGGGCCTGCGTCAGTATCGCGGCAAGACCGAGCTGCCGAAGGTTCTCGGCGGTCTGGGCGTTGCCATCATTTCCACGTCCAAGGGCATCATGACCGATGCGCAGGCCCGTCAGGCCGGCGTCGGTGGCGAAGTCCTGTGCTTCGTGGCCTAAGGGAAGGAGCACTCACATGTCCCGCGTAGCCAAGAAGCCGATCTCCCTCCCGAAGGGCGTCGAACTCACCGTCCAGGCCGATCAGGTCAGCGTCAAGGGCCCGAAGGGCACCCTGTCGCTGCCGAAGCCGGCCGGCGTCGAAATCAAGCAGGAAAACGGAGTCGCCACGCTGTCGGCGAACGATCCGTCGCACATCGCCATCACCGGCACCGTCCGCGCCATCCTGGCGAACATGGTGCAGGGCGTGTCCGCGGGCTTCGAGCGCAAGCTCGAGCTGGTGGGCGTCGGCTACCGCGCCACGATGCAGGGCAAGGACCTGAGCCTGGCGCTCGGTTTCTCGCACCCGATCGTGTTCGTCGCGCCGGAGGGCATCACCCTGACCGCGCCGACGCAGACCGAGATCCTGGTGCAGGGCGCCGACAAGCAGCGCGTCGGCGAAGTCGCCGCCAAGATCCGCGGTTTCCGTCCGCCGGAGCCCTACAAGGGCAAGGGTGTGAAGTACGCCGGTGAAGCCATCATTCGCAAGGAAGCCAAGAAGGCGTAATGCAGGTCCTTCTGCGAGGAGCCCGGCCATCCATGGCCGGACTCTTCAATGCAAAAGCCTGTTCTCCTTCAGCTTCCCTAGGACACATACCATGAGCATCAACAAGAACATCGCCCGCCTGCGTCGCGCCAAGTCGACCCGCGCCCACATCCGTGAGCTCGGCGTCGCCCGCCTGTCGGTGCTGCGCACCGGCCAGCACCTGTACGCGCAGGTCTTCACCGCCGACGGCTCCAAGGTCCTCGCTGCGGCGAACACCCTGCAGGCCGACGTCAAGGATGGCCTGAAGAACGGCAAGAACAGCGACGCCGCCGCCAAGGTCGGCAAGCTGATCGCCGAGCGCGCCAAGGCTGCGGGCGTCGAGAAGGTCGCGTTCGACCGCTCGGGCTACCGCTACCACGGCCGCATCAAGGCGCTGGCCGACGCCGCGCGCGAAGGCGGCCTGCAGTTCTGATCCTTGCGGGCGCGGCGATGCCGCGCCCGTCCCGCCGATGCGGGTTGCATCGGACCTTGGCGCGCCTTCTGCGCGCGTCCGGGGAACACGGCTTCAGACCACAACCACAAGCGGCAACAAAGCCGTAAATCTTTTCCTCTATCAAGGGCATCACAATGGCTGAAGAACAGCGTGCACCGCGGGGTCGTGATCGCGACCGCAACCGCGAAGAGAAAGTCGACGACGGCATGATCGAGAAGCTGGTCGCGGTCAACCGCGTCAGCAAGACGGTCAAGGGCGGTCGCCAGTTCACCTTCACCGCGCTGACCGTGGTCGGCGACGGCAACGGCAAGATCGGCTTCGGTTACGGCAAGGCGCGCGAAGTGCCGGTCGCGATCCAGAAGTCGATGGAGTATGCGCGCAAGGGCATGCTCAACATCGATCTGAACAACGGCACCCTGTGGCACCCGGTGAAGTCCGGCCACGGCGCGGCGCGCGTGTTCATGATGCCGGCGTCGGAAGGTACCGGCGTGATCGCCGGCGGCGCGATGCGCGCCGTGCTGGAAGCGGTGGGCGTGAAGAACGTGCTGGCCAAGGCCGTCGGTTCGCGCAACCCGATCAACCTGGTGCGCGCCACCCTGCGCGGCCTGGAAGACATGCAGTCGCCGGCCCGCATCGCGGCCAAGCGCGGCAAGAAGGTGGAGGATCTGACCCATGGCTAATGAATCCACCAAGACCGTCAAGGTGCGCCTGGTGCGCGGCCTGCGTGGCACCCAGTCGCGTCACCGCCTGTCGGTGCGTGCTCTGGGCCTGAACAAGCTCAACGATGTGCGCGAACTGAAGGACAGCCCGCAAGTGCGCGGCCTGATCAACAAGGTTCAGTACCTCGTCCAGGTTGAGGAGTAATCGACCATGACTTTGCATCTGAATGATCTGAAGCCCGCGCCGGGCGCGCGCACCGAGCGCACCCGCGTCGGTCGCGGCATCGGCTCCGGCCGGGCCAAGACCGCTGGCCGCGGCCACAAGGGTTCGTTCGCGCGCAAGGGCGGCGGCAAGATCAAGGCCGGCTTCGAAGGCGGCCAGACCCCCATGCAGCGTCGTCTGCCGAAGATCGGCTTCCGTTCGAAGATGGCCAAGGACACTGCCGAAGTGCTGTCCTACCAGCTCGACAACCTGCCGGCGGGCGAGATCGATTTCGCCGCGCTGCGCGCCGCGAAGCTGGTCCCGAGCACCGCGAAGAAGGCCAAGGTGGTCCTGAAGGGCGAACTGACCAAGAAGTTCGTGCTGAAGGGCGTCGCCGCGACCGCCGGTGCCAAGGCGGCAATCGAAGCTGCCGGCGGCAGCGTGCAGGAGTAACACGCAGATGGCGCAGGCTGGCATGGGTAACCTCGGCGGCGGGCTCGGCAAGTTCACGGAACTTCGCCAGCGCCTGTTGTTCGTTCTCGGTGCATTGATCGTCTATCGCATCGGCTGCTATGTGCCGGTGCCGGGCGTCAATCCCGAAGCCATGCTTGCGCTGATGCAGGCGCAGGGCGGCGGCATCGTGGACATGTTCAACATGTTCTCGGGCGGCGCCCTGCACCGTTTCAGCATCTTCGCGCTGAACGTGATGCCGTACATCTCGGCATCGATCGTGATCCAGCTGGCCACGCACATCTTTCCGTCGCTGAAGGCGATGCAGAAGGAAGGCGAGTCGGGCCGGCGCAAGATCACCCAGTATTCGCGCATCGGCGCGGTGCTGCTGGCGGTGGTGCAGGGCGGCAGTATCGCCCTGGCGCTGCAGAACCAGACCGCACCGGGCGGCGCGCCGGTGGTGTACGCCCCCGGCATGGGCTTCGTGCTCACCGCGGTGATCGCGTTGACCGCGGGCACCATCTTCCTGATGTGGGTCGGCGAGCAGGTCACCGAGCGTGGCATCGGCAACGGCGTCTCGCTGATCATCTTCGCCGGCATCGTCGCCGGCCTGCCGGCGGCGGCGATCCAGACCGTGGAGGCCTTCCGCGACGGCAACATGAGCTTCATCGCGCTGCTGTTGATCGTTCTGACCATCCTCGCCTTCACCCTGTTCGTGGTGTTCGTCGAGCGCGGACAACGACGGATCACGGTGAACTACGCGCGCCGCCAGGGTGGCCGCAATGCGTACATGAACCAGACCTCGTTCCTGCCGCTGAAGCTCAACATGGCTGGCGTGATTCCGCCGATCTTCGCCTCGAGCATCCTCGCCTTCCCGGCGACGCTGTCGATGTGGTCGGGTCAGGCCGCCTCCAACAGCACCTTCGGCAGCGTGCTGCAGCGCATCGCCAATGCGCTCGGCCCCGGCGAGCCGGTGCACATGATCGTGTTCGCCGCGTTGATCATCGGCTTCGCGTTCTTCTACACGGCGCTGGTGTTCAACTCGCAGGAAACCGCGGACAACCTGAAGAAGTCCGGCGCGCTGATCCCGGGCATCCGTCCGGGCAAGGCCACCGCCGACTACGTCGACGGCGTGCTGACCCGCCTGACCGCGGCCGGCTCGGTGTACCTGGTGATCGTGTGTCTGCTGCCGGAAGTGATGCGTGCCCAGCTCGGCACCTCGTTCCACTTCGGCGGCACCTCGCTGCTGATCGCGGTCGTGGTGGTGATGGACTTCATCGCGCAGATCCAGGCGCACCTGATGTCGCACCAGTACGAAAGCCTGTTGAAGAAGGCCAACCTCAAGGGCGGCTCGCGCGGCGGCGGTTTTGCCCGCGGTTGATTGCTATACTGTTTGAATCCTTCCGCGAAGACGCCCCCGGTTCCCGGGCGCAGTCTTCCGACTTGAAGGGCGGCCCGTGCAGCGGTCTCGTGCGCGGGTGAGACGTGGTGGTCCTGCGCTGGAGTAGCGCGGGCGGCAGGGCGGAGGTTTCTCCCTGCCAACGATGTCCGGCGCCGGAGCATGGGCACACTCCCCATGCCGGGCTTGCGGAACCTTGCGGTTCCGCGGGCTTCCATGTAACCCGAGACCTTGCTAGACTTACAAGTTCACTTTTTGATCCATCCTGCCGGATGGCGCCGTGGTGCGCCGTCGGGCCATCACTCAGTTGGAGAACCGCGTCATGGCGCGTATTGCAGGCGTCAACCTGCCAGCCCAGAAGCACGTCTGGGTCGGGTTGCAAAGCATCTACGGCATCGGCCGTACCCGTTCGAAGAAGGTCTGCGAAGCCGCAGGCGTGACCTCGACCACCAAGATCCGCGACCTGTCCGAGCCGGAAATCGAGCGCCTGCGTCTCGAAGTCGGCAAGTACATCGTCGAAGGCGACCTGCGTCGCGAAATCGGCATCGCCATCAAGCGACTGATGGACCTGGGCTGCTACCGCGGCCTGCGTCACCGTCGTGGCCTGCCCCTGCGCGGTCAGCGCACCCGTACCAACGCCCGCACCCGCAAGGGTCCGCGCAAGGCGATCAAGAAGTAAGGGACCGACATGGCTAAGCCCGCAGCAGCAAAGACCAAGAAGAAGATCAAGCGCGTCGTCACCGACGGTGTCGCCCACGTCCACGCTTCCTTCAACAACACCATCGTGACCATCACCGACCGTCAGGGCAATGCATTGTCCTGGGCGACCTCCGGTGGCGCCGGTTTCCGCGGTTCGCGCAAGTCCACGCCGTTCGCGGCGCAGGTGGCCGCCGAGAAGGCCGGGCGCGCTGCGCTCGACTACGGCGTGAAGTCGCTGGAAGTGCGCATCAAGGGCCCGGGTCCGGGTCGCGAGTCCGCCGTCCGTTCGTTGAACAACGTCGGATACAAGATCACCAACATCATCGACGTGACGCCGATCCCGCACAACGGGTGCCGTCCGCCGAAGAAGCGTCGCGTCTAAAGGAGCGATAAGAAATGGCTCGTTATATCGGTCCTACCTGTAAGCTCGCGCGCCGCGAAGGCGCCGATCTTTCCCTCAAGAGCCCGGCGCGTGCGCTGGACTCCAAGTGCAAGCTGGAGCAGAAGCCCGGCCAGCACGGCGCGACCGCCCGCAAGGGCAAGCTGTCCGACTACGCCACCCAGCTGCGCGAGAAGCAGAAGGTCAAGCGTATCTACGGTCTGCTGGAGCGTCAGTTCCGCAACTACTATAAGAAGGCCTCGACCAAGAAGGGCAACACCGGCGAGAACCTGCTGCAGCTGCTGGAAACCCGCCTGGACAACGTCGTCTACCGCATGGGCTTCGCCGTCACCCGTCCGGCCGCGCGCCAGCTGGTGTCGCACCGTGGCGTGCTGGTCAACGGCAAGTCGGTGAACCTGGCCTCGTACCAGGTCAAGGCCGGCGACGCGATCGCCCTGTCGGAAAAGGCGCAGAAGCAGCTTCGCGTGCAGGAAGCGCTGACCGTTGCCGAAACGCATGACCTGAACCCGTCGTGGGTCGAGGTCGATTCGAAGAAGTTCAGCGGCATCTTCAAGGCCGTGCCGGACCGTGCGGACCTGCCTGCCGACATCAACGAAGCGCTGATCGTCGAGTTGTATTCGAAGTAATCACATCGGAGAGCCTCCGGTCCACGGAGGCTCGTCAGGAGAACCCGCAACATGACGGTTACCGCCAACCAGGTTCTGCGCCCGCGTGGGCCGCAGATCGAACGCCTTACCGACAACCGCGCCAAGGTCGTGATCGAGCCCTTGGAGCGCGGGTATGGGCATACGCTGGGCAACGCCCTGCGTCGCGTGCTGCTGTCCTCGATTCCCGGCTTCGCGATCACCGAAGTCGAGATCGACGGCGTGCTGCACGAGTACACCACGGTCGAAGGGCTGCAGGAGGACGTGCTGGAAGTCCTGCTGAACCTCAAGGACGTGGCCATCCGCATGCATACCGGTGACAGCGCCACGCTGTCGCTGTCCAAGCAGGGTCCGGGCACGGTCACTGCCGCCGATATCAAGACCGACCACAACGTCGAGATCCTCAACAACGACCACGTGATCTGCCACCTGACCAAGGACACGGCGATCAACATGCGTCTGAAGATCGAGCGTGGCTTCGGCTACCAGCCGGCCGCCGCGCGTCGCCGTCCGGACGAAGAGACCCGCACCATCGGTCGCCTGGTCCTGGACGCCTCGTTCTCGCCGGTGCGCCGCGTCGCCTACGCGGTCGAGTCGGCCCGCGTCGAGCAGCGTACCGACCTGGACAAGCTGGTCCTGGACATCGAGACCAACGGCACGATCGATGCCGAGGAAGCCGTGCGCACCGCCGCCGACATCCTCAGCGACCAGCTGTCGGTGTTCGGCGACTTCACCCATCGCGACCGTGGCGCGGCCAAGCCGGCCAGCAACGGCGTGGATCCGGTGCTGCTGCGTCCGATCGACGATCTGGAACTGACTGTGCGTTCGGCCAACTGCCTGAAGGCCGAGAGCATCTACTACATCGGCGATCTGATCCAGAAGACCGAAGTCGAGCTGCTCAAGACCCCGAACCTGGGCAAGAAGTCGCTCACCGAGATCAAGGAAGTGCTGGCCCAGCGTGGCCTGTCGCTCGGCATGAAGCTGGAGAACTGGCCGCCGGCCGGTGTCGCCCAGCACGGCATGCTCGGCTGAGTCCTGCATATCCGGCCGGTGCCGCAAGGCACCGGCCGTGCGTTGTCCGCTTCATCCGCACCACCACGTCGACGGGTCGCCAAGCCCGCGGCGTCGCCCGGTCAGGGATGGCCGGCACGGACCATCCGCAGTCCACTTTCAACGCCAGGACGGCGACAGCGATCTCCAACAGTCACACTCTTCCATAGGAATCCCAACCCATGCGTCACCAGAAATCCGGCCGCAAGTTCAGCCGCACCAGCGCCCACCGCGAAGCGATGTTCAAGAACATGGCGGCCTCGCTGATCAAGCACGAACTGATCAAGACCACCCTGCCGAAGGCCAAGGAACTGCGCCGCGTCGCCGAGCCGCTGATCACCCTGGCCAAGGTCGACAACGTCGCCAACCGCCGCCTGGCGTTCGCGCGCCTGCGCGACAAGGAAGCCGTGGGCACCCTGTTCACCACGCTGGGCCCGCGCTACCAAGCGCGCCCGGGTGGCTACCTGCGCATCCTCAAGTGCGGCTTCCGCGCCGGCGACAACGCGCCGATGGCCTACGTCGAGCTGGTCGACCGCCCGGCCGTGGCCGAGGAAGTGGCCGAGTAATCGGGTCCGCACCTGCAGCAGCAAGAAGCCCGGCCTGTCCGGGCTTTTTTGTTTGTGGGGCGGGGATTCGCAAGTGGGGATTCGGGATTGGTAGAGCGGCTGTCGCCGAGTTGGCGAGGGGCGGCCAACAGCGGCATGGCGCATGGTGATGGAGCGCACGATCGCGGATAATGCGCGGATCGTCGTTGCGAGTCCGAGTCCGATGAATCCGTTCCGCTGGGGTTTCCGCGCGCAGTTCCTGCTCGGCTTTCTGATCTGCGCCGGCTTGCTGGGCTATGCGATCTTCGTGCAGCTGCAGCTGGGCATCGAGCCCTGCCCGCTGTGCATCTTCCAACGCATCGCGTTCGCCGCGCTGGGCGTGCTGTTCCTGCTCGGCGCCCTGCACGGACCGCGCAGCGCCGGTGGGCGCAAGCTCTACGGCGTCCTGGCGTTCCTGGCCGCGCTGGTGGGCGCCGGCATCTCCACCAAGCACGTTTCGGTGCAGCTGTTCCCGGACCCGATGGCCTCCTGCGGCCCGCCGCTGAGCTTCCTGCGCGAGACCATGGGGCCGTTCGAGGTGCTGCGCCGGGTGCTGACCGGCACCGGCGACTGCGGCAACATCGACTGGCGCTTCCTCGGCCTGTCGATGCCGATGTGGTGCCTGATCTGCTTCGTGCTGCTGGCCGTATTCGCGCTGTATGCGGGCTTCAAGAGCCGGCGGCGCACGCTGATCTGATGGTGCTCTTGCTGCGCGCCGATTGCCCTGCCTGATGGCTGGCGGCAGCGCCGCTGGATGCTGGTAGGGCCGATGCGGGCAGCGCGGGCGCACGCCGCCGCGCCCCGACGCTGTCCATCCGCTTTGGCCAGCGCCTTGTCTGCAGTTCCCCGCTGGCGATACGAAATCCCACCTGCGTCTGTCTGCCTCACTGCGCCGTGCTGGCCTGTGGCGGCACCTGCGTGCTGACAGCCTGCCGGACGACCTGGGCGAGGAACGCGGCCACCGGTCTCGCCCACACCGACGGATCGGCCTGGGCGAAGGTCTTGTGGCCGTCGTCGCCGAACGGCGGCAGGTCGACGAAAGCCACCGGCGGCGTCGAGCCGGCGCGGTAGGCCGCATACATGCGGTGCGCCAGCGCGCGCCGGAAGAAGTGATCGTTCTCGGCGTACAGCCACAGCTGCGGCAGCGTGTTGGCTGCACCCAAAGTCTTCTCCGCATCGACCAGGCGGTCCTCGCCGGCGCAGATGACCTCCTTGCCGTTGCTGCCGCGCCCGCCGGCGAAGCTGATGACGCCACGCACGCCCGGCGGCGGCGCATCGGCCAGCGCCACCGCGCCGAGGCCGCCGGCGGACTGGCCGACCACGACGATGCGCTGCGGATCCACGCCGGGAAGACGAGCGGCGGCGTCGACGATCGCCGTCTCGGCCGCGGCGATCTTGCGCCCGGCGACGACGAAATCGACGTCGTGGCAATTGCCTGCGCCTTCCAGATAGCTGCCGCTGGAGCTGCCGTAGCCGGGCCGCAGTGCCAGCACCACCATGTAGCCGCGGGCGACGAACCAGCGCGCGGCGCGGGCGAAGCCGAGGCGAGTGTCGGCGAGTTTGTGCTTGTCCGCCGGGGTGCCGTGATGGATGACGATCAGCGGGAACGGGCCGGGGCCGGTGGGGCGATACACACGTGCGGCGAGAGCGTAATCGACGCCTTGCACGACCACCGGCATGCGGAAATCCGCGACGGTCGGAGGTTGCGCGAACGCCGGCGCGGCGAAGGTGAGGAACGTAGCCGTGAGCGTTGCGGCGAGGAGCTGTTTGCGCATGGGAAGGGCCTGGCCTGGACGGGATGCGTGCACGCGTCGTAGCGTTCCAATGCGCGATCGGGGGGCGGCAGTGCGTCTCCCGCTGCGGACCGAAGCTACGGCCACGACGCGGCGCGTCGCTTGGTTGTGTTGCCGGCCTGGCTTCCACCGTAAAGAGTTCCCCACGGACCCCTATCGCGTCTGAAAGAAACCTCTGATCGCTGCAATCAGCGCCATGTCCGCTGTAGGAGCGGCTTCAGCCGCGACCAGACTGGGAACGCCCGTCGCGGCTGAAGCCGCTCCTGCAACGAACATCGGTGTGTCGTGGCAAAAGCCAGGCGCCCTGAATTCGCTCCTGCCTGGGCAGTGCGCAGGCGCGAACCTGCCTTGCCCGCCATGGTTCGCTGTGCGGCTGGCGATGCGCCCGGTCGGCGCACCACCAGCCGTGTCCGCAAGCTTGCTCAGAAGTCCTGCTGCAGGCTCAGGTAGACGCCGCGGCGCGGCGCCCACTGCGGCGCGAACACGCCGATGCCGCCGCCGTCGCGCAACTGGTAGTGGCGGTCGAGCACGTTGAGCACCGCCAACTGCGCGTGCAGCGGGTGGTTGCTGGCCAGGGCGAAGTCGTGGCCGGCGCTGAGGTTGAGCTGGAAGTACGCCGGCAGTTCGCCGCCATTGGGCACGCCGTTGGCGTCGGTGCGCAGGCCGCTGCCGAACAGGTAGTCGGCGCCGACGCGGCTGTCGTCGGCCAGGGCGTAGTTGATGCCGCCGGAGGAGGTCAGCTTCTGGTCGTGGTCCAGGTGAATCCAATGGTCGTAGGCGTAGGCCAGCGCATCCGGGTCGAAGTTGTACAGGCTGGTCATCACCCGCTTGCCCATGGCCTTGCTGTAGGCCGCGTTGAAGTAGGCGTTGATCGGGCCGTTGCTGTAGTCGGCGCTGAACTCGGCGCCGCGGATGCGGCCGTAGCGGTAGTTGAAGGTGGAATAGACGTAGGCGGCGCCGAACTGGCCTTCGTCCTGCAGGCGGTCGGCCTTGCGGTAGTAGGTGTCCAGGCCCAGGGTCAGGTGGTCGCCGACCATTTGCGAGATGCCCAGGTCGTAGTAGTCGCTGCGCTCGCTCAGCGGCTTGGTCGGGCCGCCCGCCGCCGACTGCTGGTTGGTGGTGCCGTCGTACAGGGCGATGTCGCTGGTGGAGATCAGCTCGGTGGCCGGCGGGGTGAAGTAGCGGGCATAGCCGGCGTGCAGGGTGGTGCTGTCGCTGGCGTGCCAGACCACGCCCAGGCGCGGGCTGAGCTGGCCCTCGGTGGTGCCGAAGGCCTTGTAGCGATCGCCACGCACACCGTAGTTGATGGTCCAGGCGTCGCTCGGCTGCCATTCGTCCTGCAGGTACACCGCATAGGTGCTGGCGTGGAAGCGGCTGCCGTCGGGGATGAACAGCGGCACGTCGCTGCTCTGGCTGCCGTCGTCGTTGGCCGGGAACACGTAGGCATTGTTGCTGGCGTTGGCGTGTTCGAAGTTGCCGTACACGCCATAGCGCAAGGTGTGCGTGCTGCCCCACGGCGTGGAGAAGTCGGCCTGCAGGGTGCTGGCGCGGTTGGCGCGCTGCACCTGCGAGGCGATGCCGTTGAAGATCAGGTCGCCGGCGATGTCCGGGGAGAACGCGAAGCTGCTGTAGCGCTGGCCGGCCGACAACTGGTAGCTGGTGTCGCCGAGCGCGCCCTGCAGCACCAGGGTGCCGAAGCGGGTGTTCTCGCGCTGGTTCTCGTCGAGCTGCGCCGAATCGAAGCTGTTGTTGCCCAGGTAGGTGAACGCCGGCGTCTGCCCCGGGTTGTTGGGGATCTGGAAGCGGTTGTTGGCGTAGCCGACCAGCAGGCTGAGCCGGGTGTTCTCGTTCAGCAGGTAGCTGAGGTCGGCGAAGCCCTTGCCCTGGTGGGTCTTGTCGTGGATCGGGTTGTCGCTGTCGGTCGGGTTCTCCATGCCGATGCGGTTCTGCAGGTAGTTGCCGCTGGCGAACCAGCTGAAACGGCCGTCGCTGCCCCACCACGACGCATTGGGATTGAGCGTGCCGTAGGAGCCGCCGGTGATGCCGACGCTGCCGCCGTTGCCCAGTTCCACGCCGTTCTTGGTGGTGATGTCGACCACGGCCGCGGTGCGGTCGCCGAACTGCGCCGGCAGCGCGCCGTCGAGCAGGCGGATGTTCTTGATCGTGCGCGGATCCAGGGTCTGGCCGAAGCCGGAGATGGACTCGGGGATCATCACGCCGTTGATGCGGTACTGCAGATTGGCATGGTCGCCACGCACATGGATGCCGCCGTAGGAATCCTGGACCACGCCCGGCGCCTGCAGCAGCACCTGGTTGAGCGGGGTGGAGGCGCCCAGCGGCAGGCGCGCGATGTCCTCGGCAGTGATGGCGTACTGGCTGCTGCCGATGTCCGGCGACAGCGCGTTGCGCGCGGCTTCCAGCTTGGCGGTGACGGTGACCGGATCCAGATCGACGGTCGGTTCGGCGGCGGCGGTGCTGTCCGCGACGGCGTCTGCGGCGAGGGCAAGGCCGGGGGCGACCAGGAGGATCAGGGCGATGGCGGAGGAGAGGGGGCGACGTGTCATGGCGAGGCGGACCGAATGGAAAGGAATTGTTACTTAATAACAGTGTGCTTTCGCAAAAACGCCGGCGTAGGCCGGAAGTCATGGTGGCATCGCGGTGTTGCTTGCCGTTCATGTCCTGGCGCTGCCAGCGTGACCGGCGTGCGGCGCTATGCGGCGCGCCCCGGCTCTGCGAACATCGCACACTGCCAAGGAGTCCTTTCATGAATCTGTCCGCCGCCGCCGTGTCCGCTTCCGCCTCGTCGCCCTGGTCACCTGCCAGTTGGCGTGAGCGGCCGGCGCTGCAGATGCCGGTGTATCCGGACCCGCAGGCGCTGGAAGCCGCGTTGACCGAACTGCGGCAGTTGCCGCCGCTGGTGACCTCCTGGGAGATCTTCGCGCTGAAGAAGCAGCTGGCCGAAGCGCAGGAAGGCAAGCGCTTCCTGCTGCAGGGCGGCGATTGCGCGGAGAACTTCAGCGATTGCGAATCCGGCACCATCTCCAACCGGCTCAAGGTGCTGTTGCAGATGAGCCTGGTGCTGGTGCACGGGCTGCGCCTGCCGGTGGTGCGGGTCGGTCGCTACGCCGGGCAGTACGCCAAGCCGCGCTCGGCCGATACCGAGACCCGTGACGGTGTGACCCTGCCCAGCTACCGCGGCGACGTGGTCAACGGCCCGGAGTTCACCGCGCAGGCGCGGGTGCCGGACCCTCGGCGCATGATCACCGCGCACTCGCGTTCGGCGATGACCATGAACTTCGTGCGCGCGCTGATCGACGGCGGCTTCGCCGACCTGCACCATCCCGAATACTGGAACCTGAGCTGGGTCGGCTATTCGCCGCTGGCCGACGACTACCAGAAGATGGTGTCCTCGATCGGCGATGCGGTGCGCTTCATGGAGACCCTCTCCGGCGCGCAGCTGTACAACCTCAACCGCGTCGATTTCTACACCTCGCACGAGGCCTTGCTGCTGCCCTACGAAGAGGCGCTGACCCGCGAGGTGCCGCGGCAATGGGGCTGGTTCAACCTCAGTACGCACTATCCGTGGATCGGCATGCGCACCGCTGCGCTGGACGGCGCGCACGTGGAGTATTTCCGCGGCATCCGCAATCCGATCGCGATCAAGGTCGGGCCGTCGGCGCAGCCGGACCAGTTGTTGCGCCTGATCGACGTGCTCAATCCGGAGGACGAGCCGGGCCGGCTGACCTTCATCCACCGCATGGGCGCGGCACAGATCGCCGAGAAGCTGCCGCCGCTGCTGGACGCGGTGAAGCGCGACGGCCGCCGCGTGCTGTGGGTGTGCGATGCGATGCACGGCAACACCGAGAGCACCAGCAACGGCTACAAGACCCGGCGCTACCAGAACGTCCTCGGCGAAGTGGAGCAGTCGTTCGACATCCATGCCGCGGCCGGGACCCGCCTGGGCGGCGTGCATCTGGAACTGACCGGCGAGGACGTCACCGAGTGCACCGGCGGCGCGCGCGAACTGACCGAGCGCGATCTGGAGCGCGCCTACCGCTCCAGCGTCGACCCGCGCCTGAACTACGAGCAGTCGCTGGAGATCGCGATGGCGATCGTGCGCAAGCAGAACGGGCGTAACGTCGCCACGCCGCTCGCGTAACTGGTTGGTGTCATGTGCCGGCGTGCAGCGTGCGCGTCGGCGCTGGCGCTGTGCAGTGGCCTGTGCGGTGCCGTTGCCTCTGCACGTGTCGCCATACGGCGAGCTGGCATCGCTGCCGCTTCAATTGCTTTTGCAGCAGCGCGTGCACACGCGCCGACGCACGTTACGGCTACCGTCGCTTGGCGCCGCACCGTGCGTGCTCGACATCGCGCTAATCCGCGCGCTGCCACACTGTCGCGACTCCTCCCCCCAACAAAGGAGCGCAACTTGACCCTCGATCTCCACTGGGTGCCCTGGCGTGCCTACACGGTGCCGCTCGGCGCTGCACTGATTCTCGGTTTCCTGGCCTGGTGGCTGCTGTTGCGCATCGCCCAGCGCATGCGCGGCCGCGACTACCGGCGCGCGCGCATCGTACGCGTGGTCAGCGTGCCGGTCGCCTTCCTGCTGCCGATGCTGATGCTCAGCTTCGCGCTCGAATCCACGCCGCTGGACGAGGCGGCGCTGACCGACCTGCAGCATCTGCTGCACATCGGCATGATCGGTTGCGTCACCTGGCTGCTGGTGCGTGGCGTGGCGGCGCTGGAAACGGCGATCCTGCGCAGCCACCCGATCGAGGTGGCGGACAACCTCACCGCGCGCCGCGTGCAGACCCAGACCCGGGTGCTGGCGCGGGTGGCGATGGGCACGATCATCCTGTTCGGGACCTCGATCGTGCTGCTGACCTTCCCAGCGGTGCGGCAGATCGGCACCACCTTGCTGGCCTCGGCCGGCATCATCGGCCTGGTCGCCGGTATCGCCGCCAAGCCGGTGTTCGGCAACCTGATCGCCGGCCTGCAGATCGCGCTGACCCAGCCGATCCGGCTCGACGACGTGGTCATCGTCGAAGGCGAGTGGGGCCGCATCGAGGAGATCGGCAGTTCCTACGTGGTGGTGCGGATCTGGGACGAGCGGCGCATGGTGGTGCCGTTGACCTGGTTCATCGAGAACCCGTTCCAGAACTGGACGCGCAGCAGCGCCGACCTGCTCGGCACCGCGTTCCTGTGGCTGGACTACCGCACGCCGATCGCGCAGGTGCGCGCCGAGCTGGAGCGCATCTGCAAGAGCGAGCCGCTGTGGGACGGGCGGGTCTGCGTGACCCAGGTGACCGATACCAGCGAGCGCACGATCCAGGTGCGCCTGCTGGTCAGCGCGCGCAACTCCGGCGATGCCTTCGACCTGCGCTGCATCGTGCGCGAACGCATGCTGGATTTCCTGGTACGCGAGCACCCGTACGCCTTGCCGTTGCTGCGTGCGGAAGTGGCGCCAGAACCGGTGAGGCTGTCGCACCCGCCAGTGCGTGCCAGCGACTCGGAGGCGATGCGTTCGCCTGGTGCTGAGGATGGCGTAACGGCCGCACCTGCTCCCGCGCAGCGCGGCACTGCGTAAGAGGCGCCGCGACGCAGGTCCGCCGAAACGCACGTCGCCGGCACGCGATGCGGTGCCGGCGACGGTATTGCCAGGCTGGCAGGCGCGTCAGTTCGGTTGCACTTCCCAGAGCTGATTGACGTTGCCCAGGCATTCCCACATCTGCGCGATGGCGCCGTTGCGGGTGCCGCCGGCCGAGTCGTCCAGGCATTTGCCGTTCAAGTCGCTGCGGATCTCGCCGCGGATCCGCCATGCTTGCGCGCTCGTGCCGGTGCAGGCGGCCATCCGAACGACGGTGCCGTTCTGGGCCGTGTTCACTGCTTCCAGGCAGTTGCCGCCATAGCCGACGATCGCACCGTTCTTACCAAGTTGCCAAGCCTGATTCTTGGTGCCGGTGCAGTCCCAGATCTGCACCGGTGTCCCGGTGGCTACGCCGAATTCCGCCACGTCCAGGCAGCGCCCGGTCGAGACGCGGATTTCACCCGTTGCGGGAATGTACGACCAGCGCTGATTGGCGCCGCCGAGATTGTCCCAGAGCTGCAGCCGTGCGCCGTTGCCGGATCCGGCAGACACGACGTCCAACACCTTGCCGCCGGTGGCGATGAGCGAGGCATTGGTGAAGCGCCAGCCCTGGTTCTCCGTGTTCAGCGATTGATAGAGCTGGATCGGTGCACCATTGGCGCGGCTCACGCCGCTGATGTCGAGGACCTTGTCGGTGCCTTCGCCGCGCAGGCTGCGACTGCCGCGCTGGAACGACCACTTCTGTTGGCGGAAACCATTGCAGTTCCAGACCTGGACGGCGGCGGCGTTGCTGGTCGCTCCGCCGGCGACGTCGAGGCATTTCCCGGAGGGCCCCATGACCTGTCCGGGCGAACTGGAATCGTCCAGCGGCACCACGGTCTGCCGGTACTGGACGACATTGGGCACCGTGGTGAGGAAGGCGCGGGCATTGTCCGCTTGGTCCGGCACGCCGCAGGCTTGCCCGTTGCAACTGCTGATCGCCGGCGACGAATACACCAGGATCTCGCTCTGTCCATTGACCGCGTACGCCATCGTGGTGTGGAAGCTGCCGGTGTCGCTGCGATGGCCGAAATTGAAGCCCGGCTCCTGGCCGGTCTCGTGCTGGTGGCCGGAGCCGAGGAGATGGCCGAATTCGTGGGCGAGGGTGCCGCGGGTGCAGTAGTAGCCGCCGTCCACGCCGTCGGAGATCACCGCGTATCCCCAGCGCGAATCGGTGCCGCCCGATTGCCAGGCGACGCCGCAGCTCTGCTGGCCGTTGTTGAAGCGCCTGACCAGACCTACCATGTCGGCACCGAGGCGGTCGCGGGCATCATGCAGCGGCACCAGCGCCGCGGCGGTGGCCTGGCCGACACCGGTGAGTTCGTCGAGGGTATTGTCGTTCAAGGTGTTGTCCGGGTAGCTGACCTGCACGGTCCCGACCAGGCGATAGCGCACATTGATGTTGGCGTTGGCGAAGGATTGGTTCGCCGTTTCCACCATGTTGGTGAGTACGGTGTCGATTGCCGTGATGCCGCCGCGATAGTCCCGATAACCGGGCGTATAGCCGAGCAGTACGTCGATCGTGTTGGTCGAGGTGCTGCCCGCCTGCGCGTTGACCTGCGCCAGGCTGCTGTACCCGGCGATATAGCCTTGGGCGGTATCACCCGCGCGGAGTTGGATGACAGAATCGGCCAGTCGCCGCCCATCCGCGTGGCTTCCAGCGGAATGCAGGTCAGCGCTGGCGGCAGCCATGATGTAGGGCTTCCCTTCGATGGTGGTGAGCTGGTAGGTCATGCCATCGATGGTGCCCAGTGATCCGAACACCGCGTCCTTGCCGAAACTGATGACCGTCTCGTTGCCCATCGGTTGGCCATCCACACGGCCGACCCACGTCCAGACGCCGCGCCTGGCATCGCGCCGGCTCTGATAGGTGATTTGCAGGTTCTTCCCGTCCGGCGTCGGCACCGTCATCGTGCCGTCGACGCTGGCCTTGATCGCATGCGCCTCGCTGATGGTGATCGGGTACAGGGCGAACGCGCCGTCGTGTCCGGTCGGGGTGCGGCTGGTGTAGCGGATCAGTGCGCCGCTGTCCTTCGCGTCGAACAGGGATGCGCGCTGTGCGGCTGCCATGGGCAGCGCGGTGGTGGCCGCAGCGGACGCGTGCTTGTCGTCCGAGGTTGCGCTGTGTTTGTGATCGATGGCGCCGCCGCAGGCGCTCAGGCCAGTGCAAAGTAACGCCGCCACACTCCAACCCATCGCTTTCGCGATTCGCATCGTCGATTCCCCTGTGGTGATCTTCGCCATCGGACTATTGAAGATGGCGCGGTTTCCGGATGCCCCGGAACTTGTCAAGGGTCAGGATCGACCGGTCTGGACAATTCTGTAGACATTTTTGCGGAATGATCGCGTTGCGGGGATTGTGCCCAGAAGTCCCGTGGATGACATCACAAATCCATCCGGCGGCATATCGGCTAACGCGTTCTGCCCAGCAGGATGAGAGCGTTACGAAACGGCATGTCCGCCAACCCGTGGTGTGGCGAGGCCGGTCATCAGGAGGATGTACAGTGGGGCGTCACGGTGATGGCCGCCGTGACAGGGATGCGGCGCAGCTCAGGCCGGGCGATGCCGCCGGCGCCGCACCAGGTCGCGGGCGAGAATGCCGACCACCGCGAGGTTGATCGCCAGCACCGCCCAGGAAGCCCAGCCGGGATGGCGCACGATGGCGTAGACGTCGAACGGCAGGTAGATCGCCGCGGAGATGCAGCCCAGCAGCGAGGCCCAGGCCTTGGCGCGCCACAGACCCCAGGCCTCGATGATGTGCAGCACGCCGTAGGCGAGCATGCCGGCGGCGGCCAGGTGCACCGCGCCGGGGCTGATCATGGTCAGCAGCGAGGGCAGGGCACCATGGTCCGGGTCCAGGCTGAAACGCACGATCAATTTGTCCACCCCCGCGCGCAGCGGGGCCGGACCCATCAGTTCCAGCCCCGTGGCCGCCAGCACCGCGAGCAGGCCCTTGCCGGCCTCCAGCAGTGCGATCAGGTGCAGGCCCGGATGCGCGTGCGGATCCGGGTTGTACGCCTTGTCGGCGGCCATGGGCGTGCGCTATCCCTTAGCCCGCGCGGCCAGCGCGCTTGCGCTCGTTTTCGGTCAGGTGCTTCTTGCGCAAGCGGATCTCCTTCGGGGTGACTTCGACCAGTTCGTCGTCCTCGATGAAGTCCAGCGCCTGCTCCAGCGTGTACTTGATCGCCGGGGTCAGCTTGATCGCATCGTCCTTGCCCGAGGCACGCATGTTGGTCAGCGGCTTGGTCTTGATCGCGTTGACGGTCAGGTCGTTGTCCTTGGAGTGGATGCCGACCAGCTGCCCTTCATACACGTTGTCGCCTTCGGCGGCAAACAGGCGGCCGCGCTCTTCCAGCGGGCCCAGCGCGTAGGCGGGGGTGGCGCCCGGCGCGTTGGCGATCATCACGCCGTTCTGGCGCTTGGCGATGGCGCCCTGTTCCTTCGGACCGTAGTGGTCGAACACGTGGAACAGCAGGCCCGAACCCTGGGTCAGGGTGCGGAACTCGTTCTGGAAGCCGATCAGGCCACGCGCCGGGATCATGTAGTCCAGGCGCACGCGGCCCTTGCCGTCCGGCTCCATGTTCTTCAGCTGGCCCTTGCGGGTGCCCAGCTTCTCCATGACGCCGCCCTGGTGCTGCTCCTCGATGTCCACCACCAGCTGCTCGACCGGCTCCATCAACTTGCCGTCGATCTCCTTGATGATGACTTCCGGACGCGACACCGCCAGCTCGAAGCCCTCACGGCGCATGTTCTCGATCAACACCGACAGGTGCAGTTCGCCGCGGCCGGAGACCAGGAACTTGTCGGCGTCTTCCAGCTGCTGCACCTTCAGCGCCACGTTGTGCACGGTCTCGCGCTCCAGCCGGTCCTTGAGCTGGCGGCTGGTCAGGAACTTGCCGCCGGACAGGTCCTTGTTGCCGGCGAACGGCGAGTTGTTGACCTGGAAGGTCATCGAGATGGTCGGCTCATCCACGGTCAGCGGCGGCAGCGCTTCGGGGGTTTCCAGCGCGCACACGGTGTCGGAGATGGTCAGCTCCTGGATGCCGGAGATGGCGACGATGTCGCCGGCCTGCGCGCTGTCCTGCTCGATCCGCTCCAGGCCCAGGAAGCCCAGCACCTGCAGCACCTTGCCCTGGCGCTTCTTGCCTTCGCGGTCGATCACCGCCACCGGCATGTTCTTCTTCAGCACGCCGCGCTGGATGCGGCCGATGCCGATCACGCCGACGAAGTTGTTGTAGTCCAGCTGGCTGATGCGCATCTGGAACGGGCCGTCCGGGTCCACGTCCGGCTTCGGCGCGTGCTGCATGATCGCTTCGTACAGCGGGGTCATGTCGCCGTCGCGCACGCTGTCGTCCAGCGAGGCGTAGCCGTTCAGCGCCGAGGTGTAGACGATCGGGAAGTCGAGCTGCTCGTTGGTGGCGCCGAGCTTGTCGAACAGGTCGAACACCTGGTCGATCACCCAGTCCGGGCGCGCGCCGGGGCGGTCGATCTTGTTGACCACCACGATCGGCTTGAAGCCCATCGCGAACGCCTTCTGGGTCACGAAGCGGGTCTGCGGCATCGGGCCGTCCATCGCGTCGACCAGGATCAGCACGGTGTCCACCATCGACAGCACGCGCTCCACCTCGCCGCCGAAGTCGGCGTGTCCGGGGGTGTCGACGATGTTGATGCGGTTGCCCTGCCAGGTGATGGCGGTGTTCTTGGCCAGGATGGTGATGCCGCGTTCCTTTTCCTGGTCGTTGCTGTCCATCACGCGCTCGGCCAGCACCGTACGCTCGGACAGGGTGCCGGACTGCTTCAGCAGGCAGTCGACGAGGGTGGTCTTACCGTGGTCGACGTGGGCGACGATGGCGATATTGCGAAGATTTTCGATGGACATGCGAAAGGGGGCCAGCCGGCGCCAGAAGGAAGGAAAGGAAGCCACCTAGTATACCCGGATCCCGTGACGCCTGCCGGCGCCCGGCGGCGGTGGGCTGGGCAGGCCCGTTCAGGCGCCGGCGGCGGGCGCGGGCGAAGCCTGAACGAGGCGCCGTGTATCCTATGCGCCCCTCATGACGCCCCCGTTTCCAAGGAATCCCATGTCCCTGATCGCCCATTTCGACACCGCCCGCGGCCCGATCAAGATCGAGCTGTATCCCGACAAGGCCCCGCTGACCGTGGCCAACTTCGTGAACCTGGCCAAGCGCGGCTTCTACGACGGGCTGAACTTCCACCGCGTGATTGCCGACTTCATGATCCAGGGCGGTTGCCCGGAAGGCTCCGGCCGCGGCGGCCCGGGCTACCGCTTCGAGGACGAGACCAACAACGGCGTGCGCCACGACCGTGGCGTGCTGTCCATGGCCAATGCCGGCCCCAGCACCAACGGCAGCCAGTTCTTCATCACCCACACCGCCACCCCGTGGCTGGACGGCAAGCACACCGTGTTCGGCAAGGTGCTCGAGGGCCTGGACGTGGTCGACAGCGTCGCCCAGGGCGACGTGATCAACAAGATCACCATCGAAGGCGACGCCGACGCGGTGCTGGCGGCCAAGGCCGACCGCGTCGCCGAGTGGAACCGCACCCTCGACGCCTGATCCGGCGCTGTCCGTGCACCCGGCCCTGCGGCCGGGCGCGCGGAGCCTGCGTGCTACCATTTTCCTGGTTGATTGCCGCACCCGACCGCCGATGACGATGCGCCCCCTTGTGTTGTGCCTGCTGCTGCTCGCCATCGGCGGCGGCGTGCATGCCTGGTGGCGCAGTGCGGACTCGGCACCGTCGGCCGCACTGGCCGCCGGCGACCCGCGCCTGCTGACCGGCGACGACGGCATCGTCATGCTCGCCGCCGACTGGTGCGGCTACTGCCGCCGGCAACAGGCCGATTTCGCCCGCGCCCAGGTCCGCTACACGGTCCTGGACGTGGAGCAGGAGGCCGGCCGCCAGGCCGCCGCCGCGCTCGGCCTGGAAGGCGTGCCGATCACCGTGATCGGCCAGCACGTGGTCGAAGGCTACGACACCGCCGCCCTGGACCTGCACCTGCAGCCGCTGGGCTACCGCGTCTACTGATCCACCCCACCCACTTTCTTAGCAGAGGAATCCCCCATGAAAGCACCTGTTCGTGTTGCCGTGACCGGCGCCGCCGGCCAGATCGGTTATGCCCTGCTGTTCCGCATCGCCTCCGGCGAAATGCTCGGCAAGGACCAGCCGGTGATCCTGCAGTTGCTGGAACTGCCGATGGAGAAGGCCCAGGCCGCGCTGAAGGGCGTGATGATGGAGCTGGAAGACTGCGCGTTCCCGCTGCTGGCCGGCATGGTCGGCACCGACGACGCCGAAGTGGCGTTCAAGGACGCCGACATCGCCCTGCTGGTCGGCGCGCGTCCGCGCGGCCCGGGCATGGAGCGCAAGGACCTGCTGCTGGAGAACGCCAAGATCTTCACCGCGCAGGGCGCGGCGCTGAACAAGGTGGCCAAGCGCGACGTCAAGGTGCTGGTGGTGGGCAACCCGGCCAACACCAACGCCTACATCGCCATGAAGTCGGCGCCTGACCTGAACCCGAAGAACTTCACCGCCATGCTGCGCCTGGACCACAACCGCGCGCTGAGCCAGCTGTCGCTCAAGCTCGGCAAGCCGGTCGGCGGCATCGAGAAGCTGGTGGTGTGGGGCAACCACAGCCCGACCATGTACCCGGACTACCGCTTCGCCACCGCCGATGGCGCCTCCATCGCCGACGCGATCAACGACCAGGAATGGAATGCCGGCACCTTCATCCCGACCGTGGGCAAGCGCGGCGCGGCGATCATCGAAGCGCGCGGCCTGTCCTCGGCCGCCTCTGCCGCCAACGCCGCCATCGACCACGTGCGCGACTGGGTGCTGGGCAGCAACGGCAAGTGGGTGACGATGGGCGTGCCGTCCGACGGTTCCTACGGTATCCCGGAAGGCGTGATCTTCGGTTTCCCGGTCACCACCGAGAACGGCACCTACACCATCGTCAAGGACCTGCCGATCGACGACTTCAGCAAGAAGTACGTCGACAAGACCCTGGCCGAGCTGGAAGAAGAGCGCAGCGGCGTGGCCCACCTGCTGGGCTGATCGCCAACGCGATCGCGTCGTCACGGAACGCCGGGCCTCGCCCGGCGTTTCGCGTTCTGGGGAACCCGACATGATGAATCTGATCCACTGGCGGCTGTACGTCGCCATCGTCGAGTGCGGCAGCATCAGCGCGGGCGCCGCGCGCTGCGGCATCACCCAGTCCGGCGCCAGCCAGGCCATCGCGCAGATGGAGCACGTGCTGGGCGCGGCGCTGCTGCTGCGTGAGCGCGGGCGGATTAGTCCGACGCCGTTCGGCGCGCGGGCGCTGGAGCATGCGCGGGCGATGCTGGCCGAGCTGGGGCAGCTGCAGGCGCTGGCCAGGGCGCAGCGTGCGCCCGCCGCGCCGTCGCTGCGGGTGGCCGGGTTCGCCTCGTCGCGGCCATGGCTGGCGCCACGCCTGCGCGCGTTCGAGCGGGCGCATCCGGACACGGGGGTGGTGTGGCTGGAAGGCGGCGACGAGGAGGTCGAGGCCTGGCTGGCGGCGGGCACGGTGGACCTGGGCGTGGTGCTGGATCCGGCGCCGGAGCTCGATGCCACAGTGTTCGGCGAGGACGAATGGCTGGCGGTACTGCCGCCGGCGCTGGCGCGTCCGCAGGCGCGCGACATCGCCCTGGCGGAGTTGCTGGCGCTGCCGTTCGTGCTCGCCACCGGCGGTTGCTGGCTGCATGCGCAGCGCCTGGCCGAGCGTGCGGGGCTGGCGATCGCCGACCTGCGGCTGCAGGTGCGCGACTGGTCCAGCGCCTGGGCGCTGGTGCGCGACGGCGCGGGCGCCAGCCTGCTGCCGGCGTCGGTGTTGCCGGCCGAGCGCGACGGCGTGCAGGTGCTGCCGTTGCAGCCGCGGCTGCAGCGCCGCTTCGCGCTCGTCGCCGCCGAGCATCCGGCGCCGGCCGCGCGGCAACTGCGCAGGTTCCTGGACGAGGCCATTAGCGGCGCTACTGGCGCGCGCTGACATTCTTGTTTCTCGCCAGGCCCCCGTGCCACGCACACTGCGCGCGCCGACTCTCCGGCGCCCCCTGCGAGACCATTCCGATGCACCTCTATGCCGCTCCTGGCGCCTGTTCCCTGGCGCCGCACATCGTGCTGCGCGAACTGCAGCTGCCGTTCCGGCTGGTGCACGTGGACAACCGCAGCAAGCGCACCGCCGATGGCGAGGATTTCCGCGCGATCAATCCCAAGGGTTACGTGGCCGCGCTGCAACTGGACGACGGCCAGGTACTGACCGAGGGCCCGGCGATCCTGCTGTACCTGGCCGATCGCTGCCCGCGGGCGGCACTGGCGCCGCCCGCGGACGCGGATGCGGATGCCTTGCCGCGCTATCGCCTGTACGAGTGGCTGGCCTTCATCAACAGCGAACTGCATGCCGGCAGTGTGCCGCTGTTCGATGCCGGGCTGGCGCCGGAGCGGCGCGCCGCGGTCGCCGCCCGCCTGCTGCAGCGCTATGGCCATGCCGAGACCGCGCTAAGCGCGCGGCCGTACCTGTTCGGCGAGCGCTTCGGCGTGGCCGATGCCTACCTGTTCACCGTGCTCGGCTGGCTGCCGCGGTTCGGCCTGTCGCTGGCCGCGCATCCGGCGTTGGCCGCCTACACGGCGCGCATCGCGCAGCGTCCCAGCGTAGTGGCGGCGCTGGCCGCCGAGCAGGGACTGCACCTGGCCTGAGCGCGGCGCACGCGTGACAGGCATGACCTTCGGCGCTCGGCCGCGGTGCGGCGGCCGTGCTAGGTTGCCGGGGCCATTCGAAAGGGGATTTCGACCATGCTCATGCCGTTCCGCTGGATCGGCGCGCTGGCGCTCGCCAGTGCGTTGCCCGTCGCCGCCCACGCCGCCGCCGCCGACAGCGGGTATCGGCAACCGCCCGAGCCGCTGCTCGGGGTGATGCGCGCCCCGCTCAATCCGTCGCCGCGGCTGGACCCGACCGGGCGCACCCTGCTGCTGGTGGAGCGCCAGGCCTACCCGCCGATCGCGCGCGTCGCCGAGCCTTACCTGAAGCTGGCCGGGGTGCGGGTGGAGCCGCGCACCCATGCCCGCCACGACATGTCCAACGGCTACGGCATCCGCGCCTGCCTGGACGGCTTCAGCCTGGTCGACGTGGCCAGCGGCAAGCAGACCCCGGTGACCCTGCCGGCCGGCGCCTGCCCGGCGCAGCCGGTGTGGTCGCCGGACGGGCGCCGCTTCGCCTTCAACAACACCGCAGCCGACCGCGTCGAGCTGTGGCTGGGCGACGTCGCCACCGGCGCGGTGCGCCGCATCGACGGCGTGCAGCTCAACCCGGTGCTGGGCGGCGAGATCCAGTGGCTGGGCGGCAGCGACACGCTGCTGGTGCGCACGGTGCCGCAGGATCTGGGCCCGGCGCCGGTGAAGGCGGCGGTGCCGCCGGGGCCGGAGGTCAAGGAAGCGATCCGCGGCAAGGGCGAGAGCAGCACCTACGAGGCCCGCGACACCCTGTCCAGCCCCGAGGACGAGGCCCAGTTCACCTACTACGCCACGGCGCAGCTGGTCACCGTGGATGCCGCCAGCGGCAAACTGCGCACCATCGGCAAGCCGGCGGTGTACTCGGTGGTCGACGGTGCGCCGGACGGCCGCCACGTGCGGGTGGAGCGCCTGCAGCGTCCGTACTCCTACGTCACCACCTACGGCCGCTTCGCCCACGACGTGGCGGTGCTGGAACTGGCCGACGGCAGCGAGCGTGTGCTGGCGAACCTGCCGGTGGCCGACCGGGTGCCGGTGCATGGCGTGCCCACCGGGCCACGCGCCTACGGCTGGCGCGCCAACCAGCCGGCCACCCTGGTCTGGGCCGAGGCGCTGGACGGCGGCGACTGGAAGACGAGCGTTCCTGCCCGCGACAAGCTGCTGACCCTGTCGGCACCCTTCACCGGCAAGCCGCGCGAACTGGCCAAGGTGACCCAGCGCTACGCCGGCCTGAGCTGGTTCGCGCAGGGCGGGCAGGCGCTGCTGGACGAGTACGACGAGAACCGCCACTGGCGCCGCACCACGCTGCTGGACGCGGACCGCCCCGGCAGCGCCGGGCGGGTGCTCTTCGACCTGTCCACCGACGACCTCTACGCCGATCCCGGCACGCCCGAGCTGCGTCGCCTGGCCAACGGCGAATACGTGCTGCGCGAGGACAACGGCGCACTGTTCCTGAGCGGGCAGGGCGCCACCCCGGCCGGCGATCGGCCGTTCCTGGACCGCTACGAACTGGACAGCGGCAAGACCCAGCGCCTGTTCCGCAGCGGCGCCGACGTCGACGAGGCCTTCGCCGGGTTCGCCGGCGACGACACCACCCGCCTGCTGACCTGGCGGCAGTCGCCGAGCGACCCGCCGAACGTGTACCTGCGCACCCTGGGCCAGCCGCAACCGGCGGCGGCGGCCGGCGAGGCGGTGCTCGCCTCCACCCTGGCGCCGGTGACCCGCTTCCCCGATCCGACCCCGGTGGTGCGGCAGATCAAGAAGCGCCTGGTGACCTACAAGCGCAAGGATGGCGTGGAGCTGTCCTTCACCCTGTACACGCCGCCCGGCTACAAGGAAGGCACGCGGGTGCCGGCGATCCTCTATGCCTATCCGCTGGACTACGCCGATGCCTCCAAGGCCGGCCAGGTCAGCGGCGCCAACGACCGCGACTTCACCCGCCTGCATTCCTACCAACTGCTGCTGCTGGCCGGCTACGCGATCATCGACGATGCCGCGTTCCCGATCGTCGGCGATCCCAAGACCGCCTACGACACCTACCTGCAACAGCTGGTCGACAACGCCCAGGCGGCGGTGGACAAGGCGGTGGCGCTGGGTGTGGTCGACCGCGACCGCATCGGCGTCACCGGCCACAGCCACGGCGCGCTGATGGCGGCCAACCTGCTGGCGCACACCGACCTGTTCCGCGCCGGCGTGGCCACCAGCGGCAGCTACAACAAGACCCTGACCCCGTTCGGCTTCCAGAACGAGCGGCGCTCGTTCTGGGCCGCGCCGGAGGTGTATGCGCAGGCCTCGGCGTTCTTCCACGCCGACAAGATCAACGAGCCGCTGCTGCTGGTGCACGGCATGGACGACGCCAACCCCGGCACCGAGACCACCCAGGCTCCGCGCATGTTCCAGGCCATCCGCGGCCTCGGCGGCACCGCGCGGCTGGTGCTGCTGCCGTTCGAACCGCACTGGTACACCGCGCGCGAATCCAACGAGGACGTGGTGGCGGAAATGCTGGAGTGGTTCGACCGCTACGTGAAGCAGGCGCCGCCGCGTGCGGCGTCGGCGGACAAGGCGAAGACGCAATAATCGGCCGACCTGGGAGCGCACGATGAAATGGCGTTTTCTTTGCGCGCCAGTGCTGCTGGCGCTCACCGCATGCGGTGCGGTCGACACGATGAAGAATGCGTACGCGCATTCGCAGGAGGTAGCGGCCGACCTGGAGAAATCCGTCGGCAGCAAGCCGATGGTCGGCTTCAACTGGGCCAATGGTTCGCTGGTCCAGGTCACGGTCAATTTCCAGGGCGTGCCGCACAAGCCGCTGGAGCAGATCGTGCAGCTCAGCAAGGATTCGGTGGCGACGCGCTTCGAGCAGGCGCCGGGGAATGTGGTGGTGATGTTTACGGTGCCGGGGCAGTAAAGTATGAAGCCGGCGCGATTAAGGCGGGTGTGCAGAGATGGTAGCTAGGATCATGGAGAGCGAATATGGGGATCCTGTCAGAAATTCAGTCCGCTGTTCTCGATTCGTCTTCCGAGATCGGTCCGATCCTTCTGAAGTTGCGTCTACTTGCTGCTCGCCTTGGCAGTCAGCCATTAGCTGATTGGGTTAGGCATGAGTCGGAGGGGTATCCCGCGGAAGTAGAAGTGCCAAGCTATCGGGTTCTGCCGGTTAGCTATACAGGAACGTTCTTTGGCCCACTTGGCTCTGGTATTAGCAACGCTCCCATTGCGCCTTTTTTGATCGAAAAGTTCGCAAGCAAGAGATGGACACACTACGAAATGCGCTCAAGCATTGCAGCCGTGGATGACCTCCTGTCGGGCTCAAATGATGCGGGCGTCTTTACCATCGAGGCGTCCAATCTCATGCTAATGCTTCAAGGTAAGGTGTACCCAGAGTACGCATGTAACGCGGTGAATGGCGCGATTGCTCGTGGGTCAGTTGCTGCCATTCGTCACGCGGTACTTAGTCGCATATTGGAGCTGACATTAGAACTTGAGCGTTCAGTTCCGGAAGCATCTGATGTACTGGTTGGGAAGGCTTCTGAATTGCCGGTCAACTCTGCGCACGTCACCACCCAAATCGCGCAACAGATCATTTATGGCAACGTTACGACTGTTTCAGCTGGTACGGGTTCAAATGTAGTGGTAAATGTCGTCGAAGGAGATCTGTCAACTCTCGCGGCATTCCTGACTCATGCTGGAATTTCAAAGGCCGATGCGGAGGAGCTTGCTCGGTTGGCTGCCTCGGAGGAGCCAGAAAGTGTTGCCGAACCGATGGGGCCAAAGGTGCGTGAATGGCTTGGGAGGAATTTAAAGAAAGCTGCGTCAGGGGCGTGGAAGGTCGGATTGGCAGTAGGTACTGACTTAATTAAAGAAGCGCTTCTGAAGTACTACGGTCTGAAGTGACGGCTAAAAATTAGTCAGCTAAGGCTCTCTTTGGCAGCGGTTCTTGATGCGGCTGCTGACTCATCCCCCTTCGACCAAGGTCTGAACGACGCCCTCCCCGCCAAGGGACTATGCTCGGAGCCGGTGCACCGGCCTTGGGAGGGGCGGCATGGACTACGCGACGCTGTACCGACGTTCGATCGAGCGGCCCGAGGAATTCTGGGCCGAGCAGGCCCAGGCGATCCACTGGGAGCGCCCGCCGCAGGCGATCCTGGAATACGACACGCCGCCGTTCCGGCGCTGGTTCGTCGGCGGGCTGACCAACCTGTGCCACAACGCGGTCGACCGGCACCTGCCGGCACGCGCCGCGCAGCTGGCGCTGGTCGCGGTGTCCAGCGAAACCGGGCGGACCCAAGAGGTCACCTATGCGCAGCTGCACCGCGAGGTCAACGCCTTCGCGGCGGTGCTGCAGCGGCTGGACGTGCAGCGCGGCGACCGCGTGGTCATCTACATGCCGAACATGGCCGAAGCGGTGTACGCGATGCTGGCCTGTGCGCGCATCGGCGCGGTGCACTCGGTGGTATTCGGCGGCTTCGCCGCGCACAACCTGGCGCTGCGCATCGACGATGCGCGGCCCAAGCTGCTGATCGCCGCCGATGCCGGCAGCCGCGGCGGCAAGCGCATCCCCTATAAGCCACTGGTCGATGCCGCCTGCGCGGAGGCCAGCGCGCCGCCGCCGACGGTGCTGATCGTCTCGCGTGGGCTGGATCCGGCGCAGCTGCGCGTGCCCGGGCGCGACGTCGACTACGCCGCGCTGCGCGCCGAGGTCGGCGATGCGCAGGTGCCGGTGGTATGGCTGGAATCCAACGAGCCGAGCTACCTGCTGTACACCTCCGGCACCACCGGCAAGCCCAAGGGTGTGCAGCGCGATGTCGGCGGGCATGCGGTGGCGCTGGCGCTGTCGATGCGCACGGTGTTCGACTGCGGCCCGGGGCAGACCATGTTCTCCACCTCCGACGTGGGCTGGGCGGTGGGGCATTCGTACAACGTGTATGGCCCGCTGATCGTCGGTGCGACCTCGCTGTTGTACGAAGGCCTGCCGGTGCAGCCGGATCCGGGCGTGTGGTGGGCGCTGTGCGAGAAGTACCGGGTGCGCACGATGTTCTCCTCGCCGACGGCGATCCGCGTGCTGAAGAAGCATCCGGCGCGCTACCTGCGCGAGCGCGACCTGAGCGCGCTGCGCTATCTGTTCCTGGCCGGCGAACCGCTGGACGAGCCGACCGCGCTGTGGATCGGCGAAGCGCTGGGCAAGCCGGTGATCGACAACTACTGGCAGACCGAAACCGGCTGGCCGGTGCTGACCCTGTTGCCGGGTGTCGAACTGCGGCCGGTCAAGCCGGGGTCGCCGGGCCTTCCCAATCTTGGGTACCGCACGCGCATCGTCGACGAGCATGGTGTGGAGGTGCCAGCCGGGCGCAAGGGCGTGCTGGTGATCGAGCCGCCGTTGCCGCCGGGCTGCATGACCACGGTCTGGAACGACGATGCGCGCTTCCTGCGCAGCTACTTCAGCCATTTCGACACGTTGCTGTACAGCTCACTGGACTGGGCGATCCGCGACGAGGACGGCTACACCTTCATCCTCGGCCGCACCGACGACGTGATCAACGTCGCCGGGCATCGCCTGGGCACGCGCGAGATCGAGGAGGCCATCGCCGGCCATGCCGATGTGGCCGAAGTCGCGGTGATCGGCATGCACGACGAACTCAAGGGCCAGGTGCCGGTGGTGTTCGCGACGCTGAAGCAGGCCGCGCCGGATGCGGCGGCGGTGGTCGAGGAACTGCGTCAGTGCGTGGTGGAGCGTCTTGGCGCGGTGGCGCGGCCGGCGCAGGTGTATCTGGTGCAGGCACTGCCGAAGACGCGGTCGGGCAAATTGCTGCGGCGCTCGTTGCAGGCGCTGGCCGAACAGCGCGATCCCGGCGATCTGTCGACGCTGGACGATCCCGCCGCGCTGGAGGAGATCCGCCGCGCGCTGCGCGGCTGATGCGACATGGACGACGCCGGCGCTAATACGCCGGCGCTCGCACGTATTTCAGCCGAGGCCTTCGGCCTGCAGCGCCGCCTGCACCTGCGGATCGGCGGACATGCGTTCGAAATGTAGCTGCAGATTGGGGCCGAGCGCGATCTGCTGCGCGCGCGCCCAGCGCAGGGTGACGAACAGGTAGGCATCGGCGATGGAACGGCGCGCGCCGCCCAGCCAGGTCTGCTGTTCCAGCGCAGCTTCCACGCGCGCGTACAGCGTGCGCACGCGCTCGCGTGCGTGCTCCTGGGTGCGCGCGATCACCGCGGCGTCATCGAGATAACGCGTGCTGCCGAACAGCGGATGGAAGGCTGGATGCAGGTCGGCGTTGAGGAAGGCCAGCCAACGCTGCACCTCGGCGCGGCCGCGTGGGCTGCCGTCGCCAGCCAGGTGCGCGTCGGGCGCGAGATCGGCGATGTAGTTGAGGATCGCCGAGTTCTGGGTGAGCACCCAGTCGTCCATCTGCAGCGCGGGCACTGCGCCGGCCGGATTGATCGCCAGATACGCGGGCGCCTTCATCGCGGCCGCATCGAGCAGCTTCAGTTCGAACGGCAATCCCGCCCAGCGCAGCGCGATGTGATCGGCCAGCGAACAGGCGCCGGGCTTGGAATAGAGTTTCATGGCAGGCGGCTCCGCATCAGTCAGGACGGCAGAGCGTACCTGCTGCACGGTGCGCTTGGCGATCGGACGCGCCGTGCGCGGCGCGCGGGAGCCTGCGTCAGGACGTACCTGCGCGGCGAACGATCAGGACGCGTTGCGCGGACGCAGCTTCTGCACGCGATAGAACGTGTGGTCGCCGATGGTCGCGACCTGATAGGCATTGCGCCAACTCGGGCTGGCGATGGCATGCGCGGCGAAGTGACTGGCGCCGGGCACGATCTCCTTGCGCTGGCCCTGCGGCAACGCCCAGTTGCGTTCGGCGGCGAAGGCGACCTTGACTGCGTCGGCCCAGGCGTCGTCGTTCTTCAACTCGGTACCCGGCTTCACCAGGCCCGGCGCGAACTGCTTGCGCGCGGTGACCACCTGGCACATGGAATCGCCCCACAGGCCGCTGTCCAGGCGCCGCAATGCGACTTCGGCGACAGCCTGCTGCCCGCGCAGCGTCTGGTCGCGCGCTTCCAGATACACGGTGGTGCTGAGGCAAAGCGAATCGGCGGCGGGTTGCGGCAACAACTGCGATAGCCAGAGGATCCAGGCCAGTTTCATCGTACTCCTTGCTCCGTATGGGCCGTCGTCGAGGCGCTGCGCCGGAGTGGCGCGGCAAGCGATGCGGCTTGGCGTCATGGGGAGGCGGCCTGTCACGGGCCGCCCGGGTGCCGGCAATCTGAAGTCCGGCGGGACCCGCCAAGATGGGCGGATCGGAAGAGGGGCGCACAATAGGCGCCGCTTCCCGAATCGCAACTGAACCCCGAGTCTTGACAGGGTTCACAACTCGCCATTTCGCGAATGCCGTCGTGCCTTGCGCACGACAGCCATGGTGCAGCGCCGCACTGCGGCGCATCAGGCTCAGGGAAACTGCTTGCGCTGCATCAGCATCGCGTACACCTTGACCACCGGATCGGCATGTCCGCTCAGTTGCGCCAGGCGCTGTTCTCGATCGGGCCAGCGTTGCGCCTGCTCGGCGAGCACGCGCAGATCGCCGAACCAGGTGTCGTGATCGCGCGCGTAGTACGGGCCGCTCAACAGCGTGGCGAGCAGGCCCATGCCGCGGTCGCGTGCTGCGCCCGCCGGCGCATACTCGAGATAGCGCAGCAGCTCGCGTAGGCGCGCGCGCTGCACGCGGCCGCTGTCGTCGCTGGCCGCCGTTTGCTGCAGCACGCCGTGGTCGAGCTGGTCGAGGAATTCCATCGACGCTTTTTCCGTGGCGGGATCGCCCGCACTGGCGGAGGGATGCAGCAACTGCGTGCGGATGTTGTAGCCGGCCTGGCGGATCAGCGAGATCGCATCCGCATCGACCGTCATCGCGGGCACCGGCGGCGCCGGCACGATGCGGTCGGCCGGCGCTTCGGCGACGAAGCGCTGCTCCAGCAGCCAGTGATTGCCGAGCAAGCTCGACGGACAGCGCGTCTGCGCCAGGTGTGCGGCGACGTAGCCGCGATAGGCTGCGTGCAGCTGTTCGCGCAGCGCGCTCTCGGACAGTTGCTGCAGCACCAGCGGCATGTCGCCGGCCACGCTCAGCTCGGTGGCGGTGAAGCCGGCATCGTCGCCGCGGATGCGTTCGAACATGCGCGCCAGGCTGTCGGCGAGCTGTACCTGTCCTGCGCTGTCCAGCGGCGCAGCGGCGAGCGCCATCTTCAATGCCGGCGCGGTGTCGGTTTCGTGTCGCGCCGCGTCCACGCGTGCGGCGAACGTATTGGCGCGCGCTGCCGGTTGCGCCGGCTGCAATGCGCTGGCCAACGCATAAGCCGGGCTGGGATCGTCGAGATAGTCCGCATCGCAACTGCCCGCTTGCGGTGTCGGCAGCGTCGCGAGCAACGCCTGCGCCCGTGCAGGCGTTGCGTGCTGCGCGGCGCGTGTCTGCAGCGTCAGCCGGTCCAGGCCGGCGGTGCGCGGGGCGCGCAATTCGTCGTCGCGCTCTTCGTCGACGTTGCCGACGCGAGCCAGGCCGGGCATGCGCCGTTGCGCGTGTTCGGCCAGTGCGGCGGCTTGCCGGGTCAGGCGTTGCGCGGCGGCAGCGCGATCGCCGTCGCCATTGGTCGGTAAATCCGTGGACGTGGCCAGACGCAGCAGCACATCGGCCTGGAAATCTGCCGGTAGCGCCTGCGCCGCGGTCAGTACCGCACTTGCGGGCGGTCCGGGCATGGCGGTGCCGGTGGCCGGCGCGGCGCCTATCGGCAGCGTTGTCTGCGCGCTGGCGTTGCCAGCATGCGGACGCGTGGCGGGGGAAGCGGGCGCCGCCGCTTTTGCGCCATGTGCGGTCGCTGCGTGTTGCAGCAACGGCAGGCATGCGCCGGCGACCAACAGGGCGAGAAGCAGGTGTCGAGGACGGGGAGCGGAACGCATGGAAAACTCCTGAAGGAGGAGGGCATGCTGCACGGCGCGCGGGCGCCGTGCAGTGCCGGGGAGCGCGCTCCCCGGCGCGACCTGCGAGGGTCAGTTGTAGCGCGTGGTGTCGCGCGGCACGTTCGCGCGGATCACGCTGAGCGGATCGTCGGTGATGATGCTGGTGAAGCCGGCGGTCACCTGCCCACGGAAATCCGGACGGTCGTCGGCAGTCTCGTTACCGAAGTACTTGGTGCGCGTCAGGTAGTTGTCCAGCGACGCGCAGCAGGTGCCGTTGCTGCGCACGTAGTGCTGGCCGTCGTGGCTGCTCAGGCGGTACTCCGGCACCGGCGAGAATGCGCCGATCGCGCGCTTCTGCGCCTGGTTGTCGGCGAGCAACTCAGCGGTCGGGTCGCTGCGGCGCGGCTGCTTGTTGCCGATTTCCAGCCAGGCGAAGCCGCTCTGGCCGCGCACTTCGCTGATCCAGGCGTTGACCCGGCAGAACGGCGTGTTGGGACTGATCGAGCCGCACAGGCCCACGTAGCCGCCGTCGGCGAGGTTGTCCATGTCGCCGGCGTAGACGGTCGGCGCGAACGGCACGCCCTTGGTGAAGCGGGTGATGTCACTGGGGGTCTTGGGCAGCAGCGACGCGCTGAACTTCAGCACCACCTGGTTCTGCATGCGGAAGGCATGCACCTGATCGGCCGCGCGCGAGACCGCGTCCAGGGTCTTCAGGTCCAACACCACCACCATGTGATTGGCATTGGTGACCACGGTGTTCAATGCCGAGGCCAGTGAAGTCGGACGGTAGTTGGTCTTGGCGAAGTTCTTGTCGCGCAGGAACGAATTGATCAGCTCATGGCCGGTCAGGGTGCGGATGTCCGGATTCCAGCCGGAGGGATTGGTCGCGTTCTGGAAAATGTAGAAGCCCGGATCGTGGTCGACCACACGGCCGGCGTTCTGGTCGTGGAAGAGCCACAACAGGCCGTCGGCGTCCTGCTTGACGTCCAGTTCGATCGCTTCGATGTTGTTGTTGTAGGTGTTGAGGATCGAGCAGGTGGAGTTCTCCGGGCAGCCGTTGCCGACCACGCCGCGATGCGCGATCACCGCCACGTCGGCACGGTTACCCTCGTAAGGACTCTTCATCGCGTTGAGGATGTGCTGCGGGTTCCAGTTGTTGGCGGCCGACGCCATGCCGGACAGCGAGGCCAGCGACGCGCAGGCGAGCGCCAGGGCGAGGACCTTGGTGGGTTTCTTGGGCAGTTTCATGTGCTCTCTTCCGTTCGGGGTTGATGGAATGAAGTGAAGCAAACGCAGCGCACCGCAACCGACGTGCGCATGGGCGTTGTCGTTTGCCGCGCAGTGCTCGAAGCGACGGGCATCGTCCTGGTGCTGCGTGCCGCCCGTCTGAAACCGGACTCCTGGCGGCGCCGCACGTGGCCATCGCGCGGCGTCGCCAGGATTGGGACCGAGATCGGCTACCGTGGCGTGTCCGTGCCGTGCAGGTAGCGTTGCAATGCCAACGGTTCGTCGGTTTGGATCATGCTCACGCCGTGTTGGCGCAGCCCGCCCCAGACCGCGGCCGGATCGCGCAGCGCGCGCTGGTCGGTGTAGTTGGCCGACAGTCGCATCGGCCTGCCGCTGGCGATGTCGTTGGTCATGGTGTTGACGAACAGGCGCGCGCGCGGCGCCAGTTCGCGTTGCGCGATGTCCAGCACCGCCGGGTCGTCGAACATCAGTTGCACCACCGCTGGCTGCAAGTCCGCGGCGCGGCGCAAGGCCTGCTCGGGCGGCAGCGCCGACTCGCGCTGCAGGTACAGCGCCTGCACCGCGATATCTGCCTTGCGTGCGCGCTGCAGCACCGCTACGGGCACGTCCAGCGGTACGTTGAGCAGCACGTCGCGTTGCGCGCCGGCAGCCTCGACCACATCCATCACCTGGTCCAGCGACGCCGCCTTGACGTCCAGGTTCACCAGCACCTTGCCGCGCGCCAGCGCAAGCGCCTGCGCCAGCGTCGGCGGATGCCGCGCGGTGAGCGTGCTGCTGCGTCCGCCGCCCTGGCTGCGCACGCGCAAGGCGGCGATCTGTGCGGCCGTCAGATCGGCCACCGCGCCGTGGCCGTCGGTGGTGCGGTCCACGGTTTCGTCGTGCATCAGCACCAATGCACCGTCGCGGGTGGTACGCACGTCGATCTCGACCATGTCCACGCCGCGCGCGATGCACGCGGCGATGCCGTCCAGGGTGTTCTCCGAGGCGAACTTCCAGCAGGCGCGGTGCGACACCACCAGCGCCGGCCCATGCGGGTCGCGCAGGCGCTCGGGCAGGCTCGGCGTCGCCGCCAGGGCCAGGATCGGCAGCGACAGCACTGCGCTCATCAGCAATCTCCGGCAGCGCATGCTCACCACCTCCAGGTCAGCGATGCGTTGTAGTTGCGGCCGAAGATCGGCCGCGCGTAGATCGCGTCGGCGGTGCCCTGGCCGGACAGCGTGTCCACGCGTGCATTGCCTTCGGTCAGGCCGAGCGCGTTGCTGACATTGGCCGCGTGCAGTTGCAACTCCAGGTGCGTGCTCAGCCGCGCGAACAGGCCCAGGTCGTAGGTGGTGTAGGCGGGCAGGGCGGTGGCGTTGGTGTAGTCGACGTAGCGCTGGCCCATGCGATAGGCGGTGGCCGACAGTTCCAGCGGCCGGCCGTCGATGTCGAAGTACAGGGTCGGGCTGATCGACGCCATGAACTTGGGGATGCGCGAGATCTGCTTGCCGTCCAGGCCGCCGTAGCTGAGGCCGGTGGTCGCGTTGCTCAGGCCGCGCGTCTGCGGGTCCTGCAGCGTGGCCGAGCCGGTAATGCCGAACAGCGGCGACGGCCGCCAGGTGAATTCCGATTCCAGGCCCAGGGTGCGGGTCTTGCCGACCAGCGCCAGGCTCTGCACCGCGCCGCTGCCGTCGAGCACGATGGCGCTGATCGACAGGTCGTTGAAGCGGCTCCAGAAGCCGACCGTGGAGAACGAGAAGGTGTCGCCGAAGCTGCCGCGCAGGCCGGCCTCGGCCTGGTCGATGTCGGTGACGTCCGCGTTCTGGGTCTGGTAGACATTCTGCAGCCGCGGCAGGCGCTGCGATTGGGTGTAGCGGGCGAAGGTCTGCAACTGCGGGGTCAGGGCGAACTCCGCGCCCAGCGTCCACTGCGTGGCGCGGCGGTGATCGGTGCGCGGACTGAACGCGCCGCTGAGGCCGCCGACGTTGTCGTCGGCCAGCGTGGTCGGATCGCCCAGATTGCGCGTGGTGTTGGCGTACACACCGCCGTTGGCGTTGTAGCGGGTGTAGCGCACGCCGGCATCCAGGCCGAGGCGGCCGAAGCGCACCGAATCCCACAGGTAGGGCGACAGGTAGGTGGCGTTGGCGAAGCCGCTGGTGACGCCGTTGCCGTAGCGCACGAAGCCGTTCTGGGTGACCGAACCGACCACGTTGCCGGCGGCGTCGTAGGCCAGCACGTCCAGGCGCTGCGCGTTGTTCTGCAGCGTGGTCAGCACGGTGTTCTGCAGCCGGTCCTGGCGGAATTCGACGTGCTGCACGTTGAGGCCGGCGGTGAGCGTGTGCTTGCCCAGCGCCGTGTCGTCGAACGCCTTGCTCAGGCGCAGGTCGTCGGACAGCGTGCGCAGATGGGTGCGCGCATTCCACAGGCCGCTCTCCAGCACCAGGCCGTCGGCCGCGGCCGGATCGTAGGCGGCGCCGTTGCGGGTGGTGACGTAGCCGACCCGCGCCACGCGCGCGCCGAAGCCGCTGCGCGCGCGGCCGAGCTGCGTGTTGAGGTAGGCGCCGGCGTCGTAGGGCGCGGCGCCGGAGAACAGCGCGGTGTAGTCCACTTCGGCATCGACGAAGCGCATGCGGTTGTTGAGGCTCAGGCCGTCGCCCAGATCCCATTCCAGGTGCGTGCCGAGTTGCTTGACCTTGTTGTGGATGCCGTCGGCCAGGTCCAGGTTGCGCGCCAGCGGTCCGTTGCCGTCGAAGGTGAGCGCGGTGGTGTGGCGCAGGTCGTCGGACAGCAGCGTGCCGTCCAGCGGGTCGATCAGCGACGACAGCGATTGGGACGGATTGCGCGGGTCGGCGAGCGGGATCGGGTTGTAGAAGGCGGTGCGGTCGTTGAGGTACTTGGCGTCGACGTCGAGCACCGCATCGCCCATCAGGAAGGTCAGGTTGCCGCGCAATTGGCCGCCCTGGTCGGCGGTGTAGCCGGTGCGACGCAGGCCGTCGTCGCTGCGGTGGTAGCCGCCGATGCTGTACAGCACGTTCTCGCTGAGCGGGCCGGCGCTGTAGGCGTCCTCGCGGCGCAGGCCGTCGCTGCCGACGGTCATGCGCACCGCGCCTTCGGGCGTGGCGGTGCCGTGGCGGGTGATGGCGTTGACCGTGCCGCCCGGCGCGTTGGTCGCGAACAGCGGCGAGGTGCCGCCGCGCACCACTTCCAGGCGCTCGGTCATCATGTCCAGCGCGAACAGGGTGTCGACGTTGAAGAAGCTTTCCTGCGGCTCGTCGAACAGGGTCAGGCCGTCTTCCTGGTACTGCACGTAATACCAGCCGCCTGCCGGCAGGCCGCGCACGTAGAGGTTCTGGCCGCCGCCCTGGCCGCCGGAGGGTTCGGCGGAGAAACCTGGGACCGCGCGCAGCATGTCCACGTTGCTGCTCGGGGTGCTGCGCTCCAGGCGTTCCTTGGACACCACGCTGATCGCGAACGGGGCGTCCTTCTGCGACTGGCCCTGCGGGGTGCCGGTGACCACGATCTGGTCCAGCGTGGTGGTGGCGTCGGCCGGCGGCGCCGGCGCGTCCTCGGCGTGGACGGCGGTGGCGGCGCCGAGGATGGACGCGAGCGCCAGTGCCAGCAGGCTCGGGTGTGGATGAACGTTACGCATGAGACCCCCAGTAAAAGAATGTGGGGGTAATACTATTTACCATGTATGAAACTTGTGTGTCCACATGCTAGGTTGTAGCCGTTCGTGCATTCATCACGCTTTGCGCCCGCCTATGCCGCATCCCGATTTCCCGCCGCGCGTCAGCGCCGGCGGCCGCCAATTGCTCGACCGTGTGTTCAAGACCGGGGTGCAGACCCAGGCGGCGCTGAGCCGTGACCTGGACCTGTCGCAGCCCACCGTGGCGCGCCTGCTGCAGGGTTTCGTGCAGGACCGCATGGTCCAGCTCGGCGCCCGCGCCGCCGAGGGCCGCGGCAATCCCAGCGTCGACGTGCGGCTGGCGCCGGATTACGCCTACGCCTTCGGCATCGGCCTGATGGGCGACGTGGTGGCGCTGGCGCTGGTGGATTTCGCCGGCAACGTGCGCGGCCAGCGCCGCATCGGCCTGGCCGACATGCGCCGTGCGCCGGTGCTGGCGCAACTGCAGCGGTTCCGTGCCGAGTTGCTGGCCGAAAGCGGCGTGGATCCGGCGCGGGTGGTCGGCATCGGCATGGCGATCTCGGCGTTCTTCACCGGGCAGGGCCGGCAGATGGCCGGGCCGCCGGCGCTGGAGGACTGGACCCAGGTCGACCTGGTGCCGATCCTGGAAGAGGCGCTGGGCTGCGCGGTCACCGTCGAGAACGATGGCGCGGCGGCGGCGGTGGCCGAGAGCCTGTACGGCGTCGGCCGCGACTGCCGCGACTTCGTCTACCTGCATCTGACCAACGGTTTCGGCGGCGGCATCATCGCCGATGGCCGGCTGTTCCGCGGCCACCGCGGCAATGCCGGCGAGTTCGGTGGCATCTGGACCGTCGGCGGCATGGCCTATCCGAATCTGGACGCGCTGCTGTCCCTGGTGCGTGCCGCCGGCCAGGACTATGCCGGGGTCGAGCAGATGCTCGGCGCGATCGACGCGCACACGCCGGGCGTGGACGCCTGGCTGGACATGGCCGAGGCGCCGTTCGCGCAGCTGTGCGCCTACCTGGCCTATGCGCTGGATCCGCAGGCGATCGTGATCGGCGGGCGCCTGCCGGCCGCGATCGGCGCGCGCCTGATCGAACGCATCCGTATCCCGCGCGCGCCCAACCGGCACGGCCTGGCGCCGCCGCTGCCGCAACTGTGCATCGCCCGCACCGTCGGCGACGCGGTGACCCTGGGTGCGGCGTTGATGCCGCTGCAGCGGGCGTTCTTCGCCTGAGGCATGCGCCGCCTTGCGCTGTGCGCCGGGCCGCATTCAAGCCAACGGCATGGCGCGCGCTGCGCGCGATCCTGTCCAGCCTCTTCCGGCGTTGCGGCGCAGTGGCGTCGGCTGGGTGAGCGCCCCGTGTCCGACGCCTCAGCCGCTGCTGGCGCTCGTCGCCAGGTCGGCACCGAGCGGGAGCGATCGGCGGCGTCCCGTGAACAGCGCCAGCAGCAGGCACAGCGCACCGCACAGCAGCGGGCCGGCTGCCATCGCCCAGCACAGCAGCAGGCAGTGCCCGTCGCGGTAGTCCAGCGCATCCAGCAAAAGGCCGATCAGCACCACCCCGGCAGCCAGCGCGACCTGCGCGGCGGCGGTCAGCGCGGCGAAGCTCAGCGCGTGCTCGGCGACGGCGCGGGTGGCGGTGCACTGCGCATGCCAGGCCCACACCAATTGTCCGGCGCTGCCGCCGAGGGCGCCGATGCAGGCCGCCGCCGCCAGGCTCAGCAGTGGCTGCCCCGGTAGCGCCAGCGCGAACAGCGGCGCGCACAACAGCAGGGCGCTGCCGAGCCAGGCCAGCCGTTGTGTCGGCGTGCGCTGCCGGCCCCAGCCCGCGGCCAGCGGCTGCACCAGCACTGTGCCGAGCGCATAGGCGATCAGGACCGCACTGCCCCAGCCGGGCGAGAGCAGGCCGTAGGCGGCCACGTATGGGGCGAGTTTGGTGAACGCGGGCAGGGTCAGCGAGACCGCTGCGATCAGCGCCAGCGGCTGCCAGGGGATCGCGCGCCAGGAGGGCGCCGTGTCGGTCGCGGCCACGACCGTGGTGCCGACGGGTGTCGGGTGCGCAGCGGCATGGCGGCGCAGCACCTGCTGCAACTGCCAGGCGCACAGCATCGCCACCGCCGCCAGCACCGCGCTGGCCTGCAGCGCCAGGCCGCCGCCATCGGCGCCGCGCGCCAGTACCGCGCCGACCACGCTGCTGATCAGCAGCGCCGCGACGCCACTGCCGGCCAGGCGCAGCGCGCTGGCGCCGTCGTGGCCGCGCCACGGCCACTGCGCCAGGCTCAGCAAGGTGTTCTGGGCCACATCGCAGGCGGCATAGGCCAGCCGGAACAGCAGGCTCACCGCCAGCACGTAGCCCAGCCGCCACGGCGGCGGCAGCAACGGCGTGGCGAACACCAGCAGCAGCGCCAGCGCCGCGGCGGCCAGGCCGTGCCATTGCAGGCGCCCTGCGCTGCGTACGTCGCGCAGGCGCCGGCGCAGGCCCCAGCCGGCGCCGAGGCCGATCGCGGCGCTGAGCAGCAGGCCCAGCGCCAGCACCAGCCCGGCCGTGATCGCGTGCAGGCCGGCGTGTTCGGTCAGCGAGTAGATCAGCAGCAGTTCGCCGGCGTACCACAGCAGGCTCTTGCCGAAATGCGCGCCGGCATACGCTGCCAGGGCCGCTTGCGGCAGGCGGGACAGGGCGGGCAGGGGCGAGGGGCGCGGCATGCCCAGGCTTATAGCCGCACGATGCGACAGCACCAAGTCCGCCGCGCCGGCTTGCTAGGATCGAGGGCGCTGGTCCCAGTCGTTCAAGGAGTCCGCCGATGTCGCTGTCATCGTCATTGCCCCGGCTGCTGTGCCTGTGTCTGGCCGCCTGCAGCGCGCCTGCCGCCGCGTCTGTGGCCGCGCGCCCGGAGGCGGTGTATCAGCTGTCCGCCGCCGATCTGCTGCGGCTGCTGCGCGGCGATGCGCAGGCCGCGGCGACGCCGCTCGCGGGCAGCGCCGAGCAACGCCGCGCGCAGGCCAGCGCGATGGCGCGGCAGTACATCGCCGGCGTCGCCGATGCCAGCGAAGGCACGCAGTGGTGCGCCGGCGCCCAGGGCGTGCTGGCGCACGAACTGGTCGATCGTGTATTCACCGCGCTGGCCGCGCTGCCGCCGGCGCAGTTGCGGCAGCGCGCGGCGATTCCGGTGGGGCAGGCGCTGCACGCGGCGTTCCCCTGCGCGGCACGTTGAGCGTTGCAGGCGCGTCGCTGGCGTCGCCGGACCTGACGGCTGCTTGCACATGCTGGGGTCGAGGACATTGCCGACTGCGCCGGACAGAACGCCGCATGCGTGACGCGGCGTTGCCCGCGGTAGTCGCCGATGCCGACTCGGTCAGTGCATGCTCTAGAGTTGCGCCGCCAGCTTGCTGCCCTGGGCGATGGCGCGCTTGGCGTCCAGTTCGGCGGCGACGTCTGCGCCGCCGATCAGGTGCGCGCTGCGGCCGGCGGCCTGCAGCGCCGCCTGCAGGTCGCGGCGCGGTTCCTGGCCGGCACAGACCACCACGGTGCCGACCGGCAACAGTTGCTCGGTGCCATCCACGCGGATGCGCAGGCCGCTGTCGTCCACGCCCAGGTATTCGACGCCGCCGAGCATGGTCACGCCCTTGGCCTTGAGCGTGGCGCGATGGATCCAGCCGGTGGTCTTGCCCAGCCGCGCGCCGGGCCGGCCAGGGCTGCGCTGCAGCAGCCACACGCTGCGCGCCGACGGCTCCGGGCGCGGCTTGCACAGCGCGCCGCGGCCTTCGAACTGCGGGTCCACGCCCCATTCGGCCATCCACCGCGCCGGGTCCAGCGCGGTCGACTCACCTGCGTGCACCAAGAACTCGCCGACATCGAAACCGATGCCGCCGGCGCCGATGATCGCGACCTTGTCCGCCGCCTGCACCCGGCCCTGCAGCACGTCCAGATAGCTGACCACGCTGGGATGGTCGGCGCCGGGGAAGTCCACCGTGCGCGGCACGATGCCGGTGGCCAGCACCACCTCGTCGAAGTCGGCCAGCAGCGCCGCATCGGCGGTGGTCTGCAGGCGCAGCTCCACGCCGGTGGCCTCGAGTTGGTGGCGGAAGTAGCGCAGCGTCTCGTGGAATTCCTCCTTGCCGGGAATGCGCTTGGCCACGTTGAACTGGCCGCCGATCTCGCTGGCGCTGTCGAACAGGGTGACGCGGTGGCCGCGCAACGCGGCCACGGTGGCGCAGGCTAGGCCGGCCGGGCCGGCACCGACCACGGCGATGCGCTTGGGCGCGCGGGTCGGCAGGTAGTTCAGTTCGGTCTCGGCGGCCGCGCGCGGATTGACCAGGCAACTGGCGGTCTTGTTCTCGAACACGTGATCCAGGCAGGCCTGGTTGCAGGCGATGCAGGTGTTGATCGCCTGCGCCTGGCCGCGCTGCGCCTTGTTCGCCCATTCCGGGTCGGCCAGCAACGGCCGCGCCAGCGACACCATGTCGGCGCCGCCGCCGGCGAGGATGCGCTCGGCCACGTCGGGCATGTTGATGCGGTTGGTGGCGATCAGCGGCAGCCGCACGTGCGGCTTGAGCTTGGCGGTGACCGCGGCGAAGGCGGCGCGCGGCACCGAGGTGGCGATGGTCGGCACGCGTGCTTCGTGCCAGCCGATGCCGGAATTGATGAGGGTCGCGCCGGCCGCCTCGATCGCCTGCGCCTGCATCACGATCTCCTGCCAGTCGCTGCCGTCCTCGACCAGATCCACCAGCGACAGCCGGTAGACGATGATGAAGTCCGGCCCGCAGGCGGCGCGGATGCGGCGCACGATCTCCACCGCGAAGCGCATGCGCTTGGCGGCATCGCCGCCCCAGGCATCGCTGCGGCGGTTGCTGCGCGGGGCGATGAACTCGTTGATCAGATAGCCTTCCGAGCCCATCACCTCGACGCCGTCGTAGCCGGCCTCGCGCGCCAGCTTCGCGGCGTGCGCATAGGCATCGATCTGGCGTTCGACGCCGCGCGCCGACAGTGCGCGCGGGGTGAACGGGTTGATCGGCGCCTTCAGTTTCGATGGCGCCACCGACAGGGGGTGATAGGCGTAGCGCCCGGCGTGCAGCAGTTGCAGGCAGATCTTGGCGCCGTGCGCGTGCACCGCGGTGGTGACCTGCCGGTGCGGGCGCACCTCCCACGGCCAGGATAGCTTGCCGCCGAACGGCTTCAGCCAGCCGACCACGTTCGGCGCGAAGCCGCCGGTGACGATCAGTCCGACGCCGCCAGCAGCGCGCTCGGCGAAGTACGCGGCCAGCTTGGGGAAGTCGCGGGCGCGGTCCTCCAGGCCGGTGTGCATGGAGCCCATCAGGATGCGGTTGCGCAACTGGGTGAAGCCCAGATCCAGTGGGGCGAACAGGTGCGGGTAGGCGGTGGAGGCGGAATCGGGCTGGCCGGGGGCGGGCGACATGGCGTGGATACGCAGGCGTACGGAAGGGCGCAGGGTGCCGTGAAACCTGGCTGGCGGCAAGAGGGGCGTTGCTTTTACGTCGACGGGGACGTTTGCCCTGGTTCTGGTACTGGCATTTTTGGAGCTTGGAGCTTTCGAAGCAGAGCAACGGCAACAGCTTCCGCTGGCGCGGGTTACTTTTCTTTGCTTGTGCAAAGAAAAGTAACCAAAAGAAAGCACACCCCGCAGCGCGCCCTCCGCGCTATCGCGCTCCGGGTTCGCAGCCACGACGGGGATTCGCGGAAGGGGCATCCTGCCCCTGCCGCGAACGGCGCACATCCATGTGCGCCGCCCTTCGGGTTTTTCCCCGCCGTGTCTGCCGCGCCGAGGGGGCCCGGTAGATCAAAAGCACAGCAAAGGCCGATGCAACAGCAACAGCAGAACTACCGGTCACGGGTCGGTCACAGCCGACGACCGCCATACGCAAAGCGGGGCGATCGCGCCAATGTCCCGAACGCTGGCCCCCCGCTCAGCCCCAGCCGACCAGGGCCAGTTTGCCGATGGTGCTGCCCGACTCCAGGCGCCGGTGTGCCTCGCGCAGGGTGGCGGCGTTGATCGGGTGCAGCGTCTCGGTCAGGGTGGTGCGCAGTTCCCCCGCGTCCACCAGGCTGGCGGTTCGCGCCAGGATGCGGTGCTGTTCGATTATGTCCTCGGTGCGGAACCGGGCGCGTGCGAACATCATTTCCCAGTGGATGCCGATGCACTTGGCCTTGTACGGGTCGCCGATATGCAGCGGGCCGCTCGGCTCGACGATCAGCCCGACGTGGCCCTGCGGTGCCAGCAGTTCGCCCAGCGCCTGCCAGTAGCGGTCGGTGTCGGCGAGGTTCAGTGCCGCCTCCACCTGGTCGATGCCCAGCGCCTGCAATTGCGGCGCCAGCGGCTGGCGATGGTCGATCACGTGGTGCGCGCCGAGCTGCAGGCACCAGTCGCGGGTCTGCGGCCGTGAGGCGGTGGCGATCACCTCGAAGCCGGCATGCCGCGCCAACTGGATCGCGATCGAGCCGACCCCGCCGGCGCCGCCGATCACCAGCAGGCGGCGGCCGCGGTTGCGCGCGTCGTCGAAGTCGAACGGCATGCGCTGGAACAGCAGCTCCCAGGCGGTCAGGGTGGTCAGCGGCAGCGCCGCGGCCTGGGCGAAGTCCAGCGTGGCCGGCTTGCGCGCGACGATGCGCGCGTCCACCAACTGGTACTGGGCGTTGCTGCCGGCGCGGGTGATGTCGCCGGCGTAGTAGACCTCGTCGCCCGGTTCGAAGCCGTCGACTTCGGGCCCGACCGCCTCGACCACGCCGGCGGCGTCGTAGCCCAGCACCTTGGGCTGGGCGTCGCGCGACGCGTTGCCGCGGACCTTGGTGTCCACCGGATTGACCGACACCGCCTCCACCCGCACCAGCAGGTCGTGGCCGGCGGGCGCGGGCGGCGTCGGCAGGTCGAGGTCGTGCAGCGACTGCGGATCGTCGATCGGCAGGGGTTGGAGGGTGGCGACCGCTTTCATGGAGGCTCCTGGGCGTGAAGGAAAGGAGGGCACGGCCGCGGCTCAGACCGGCCGCGGGTTGCGCTCGGCGAAGCCGCGCTGGTGCCAGTACGGATACGCCGGTACCGCGGCGCTGGCCGCATCCAGCTGTTGCACGTGGGCGGCATCGAGGGTCCAGCCGACCGCCCCCAGATTCTGCCGCAACTGGTCTTCGGTCCGTGCGCCAATGATCACGCTGCTGACCGTCGGTCGCTGCAACAGCCAGTTCAGTGCGATCTGCGGCACGCTGCGGCCGGTCTCGACGGCGATGGCCTCCAGCGCGTCGATCACCCGGTACAGGCGCTCTTCCTGCACCGGCGGACCGGCCTCGGTGACCGCCTTGTCGTGCAGGCGGCTGCTGTCCGGCAGCGGCTGGCCGCGGCGCAGCTTGCCGGTCAGCCGGCCCCAGCCCAGCGGGCTCCACACCAGCGCGCCCACGCCTTGGTCCAGGCCCAGCGGCATCAGTTCCTCTTCGTAGTCGCGCCCGATCAGCGAGTAATAGGCCTGGTGCGCGACATAGCGCGACCAGCCGTAACGGTCGGCCACCGCCAGCGACTTCATCAACTGCCAGCCGGAGAAGTTGGACACGCCCAGGTAGCGGATCTTGCCGGCACGCACCAGGTCGTCGAGCGTGGACAGGGTTTCCTCCACCGGCGTATGCGCATCGAAGCCGTGCAACTGGAACAGGTCGAGGTAGTCGGTGCCCAGGCGGGTCAGTGCCGCTTCCACCGCGCGCACCAGGTGGAAGCGCGAGGAACCGACGCTGTTGGCTGCGGCGCGGTCGAAGCGGAAGCCGGCCTTGGTCGACAGCAGCACCTGGTCGCGGCGGCCCTTGATCGCCGCGCCCAGCACCGATTCGGCGGCGCCACCGGAGTAGACGTCGGCGCTGTCGAACAGGGTGACGCCGGCCTCCAGGCAGATGTCGATCAGGCGCCGCGCCTGGTCCACGTCCGAGTTGCCCCAGGTGGCGAAGAAGGGATCGGTACCGGCGAAGGTGCCGGTGCCGAAGCTGAGTACGGGGACCTTGAAGCCGGACGCGCCGAGATGACGGTATTCCATGGAGAACTCCTGATGAGGGAAGGGGGAGGGATGTGAGGAAAGCCGTCAGCGCCCCGCGGCGTCGGTGTCGACGGCGTCGGGCGCAGCGGAGGTGGAGGCGGGTGCGGCGGTACCGAGCAACTGCGCGGCGGCCTCGGCCATGGCCGCGTAACCGGCGTCGCCGGGATGCAGGTGATCGCCCGAGTCGAAATCCGCGCGCATCCGCGTGGGGTGCGCGGGGTCGCGCAGCAGCGCGTCGAAATCCAGGATCGCGTCGAAGCCGTTGCCCGCGCGCAGCCAGGCATTGACCTGCTGGCGCACGGCCTCTTTCTGCGGGCTGTAGTAGCCGGGGATCGGCGAGTTCGGCAACGCGCCCTCGAACGGGGTGAGGGTGGCGCCGATCACCCGCAGGCCGCGCGCCTGCGCGCGCTGCAGCACCTGCCGATAGCCGGCGATCAGTTCCTCGGCCGACACTGGCGCATCGTCCGGCGCGAACGGCGTGGCGTACCAACTGATGTCGTTGATGCCCATCAGCAGGATCAGGGTGTGCACGCCGGGTTGCGCCAGCACGTCGCGGTCCAGCCGCGCCAGCGCGTTCTGGCCCATGCGGTCGCGCAGCACGCGGCCGCCGGAGATGCCGGCGTTGAGCACCGCCACCCGCTGCGCCGCCAGCCGCGTGGCCAACTGGTCCGGCCAGCGCCGGTCCTGCCCCGGCGTGGAGGCGGCGCCGTCGGTGATCGAGTCGCCCAGCGCCACCACCGCACCGGCGGCGTCGGCGCGGCGCACCTGGACGCCGCTGACGAACAGCCGCACCGGTAGCGCGGTCGCGTCGGCCAGCGTGGCGTCGGCGGTGCGTTCGCCCTCGGCCAGCCACGCGCTCTGCAGGCCTTCCCAGTGGAAGGTGGACGGCGCGGTCGGCTGCGGCAGGTACAGGCTGATGCTGAGCCGGGCCAGGTCCGGCACGGGCAGCGCCACCGGGTCGCTGAGCACCGGCGCGCCCGGCGGCACCGTCACCTCGGTCTTGCCGCCGAAGCGCAGTGGCCGTTGCGAGCCGGGCAGGGTCGCGGCGCCGTCGCCGGCCAGTGCCAGCGACGCGGCGCCGATGTGCAGCGGCGTGTCGCCATAGGCGTTGCTAAGCTCCACCCGCACCTCGCTGCCGCCCAGGCTGACCCGCGCCACCTGGCGCACGGTCTGCCGCCACAGGTGGAACGGCGTCTGTGTGGGGAACGGGAAGTCAGCGGCCCACAGCGGTTGCGGGCTGGCCTGCCAGGTCGCGACCCAGTCGCGCGGCGCCGCCTCGGCCGGCAGCGCGAGGGTGCCCAGCAGCGCCGTCGCCAGCGCCGCCGTTGCCATCGCCCGGCTCATGCCGCACCGCCGGCGGCGCAGCCCGCGCCGGTGCTGGCCGCGGATGGGGTGGTGGCCGGCGACAGCCGCAGCGCGCCCAGCGCCACCGCCAGTCCGGCCAGGGTCAGCAGCGCCGCCACCCACGGCAGTTGCGACAGGCTGCCGCCATGGCCGAGCACCAGGCCGCCGAGCCAGGCGCCCAGCGCGTTGCCCAGGTTGAACGCGCCGATGTTCAGGCTCGAGGCCAGATGCCGGCCGGCCTCGCCGGCCTTGCCCAGCACCCACACCTGCAGCGGCGCCACCGTGGCGAAGGCGGCCACGCCCAGCAGGCCGATGCCCAGCGCCATCGCCGGCGCCGACGGCAAGGCGAGGGTCAGCGCCGCCAGCACCACGGCCAGTGCGCCCAGGCTCAGCGGCAGCGCCTGCCGCGGGCGGCGGTCGGCCAGGCGTCCGCCGAGCACATTGCCGACGATCATGCCCACGCCGAACACCGGCAGCAGCGGCGACACCGCGCTATCGGTCACCCCGGTGACCCGGGTCAGCAGCGGCTGCACGTAGGTGTACACGGCGAACACGCCCGCATAGCCCAGCACCGTTGTCGCCAGACCCAGCAGCACCGGGGCGCGACCGACCGCGCGCAGTTCCTCGCGCAGCGGCGGCGCCGGCGGGGCGTCGCGGTCGGCCGGCACCAGCGCGGCGATCACCACGGTGGCCAGGGCGCCGATCGCCGCCACCGCCCAGAACGTGGCGCGCCAGCCGTACTGCAGGCCCAGCCAGGCGCCGGCCGGCACCCCGAGCAGGGTGGCGACGGTGAGGCCGGTGAACATGGTCGAGATCGCCGAGGCCTGGCGCTGCGGCGGCACCAGGGTGGTGGCGACCACCGCGCCGACGCCGAAGAAAGTGCCGTGCGCCAGCGAGGTGACCACCCGCGCCGCCATCAGCGCCGCGTAGGTCGGCGCCAGCGCGCAGGCCAGGTTGCCGGCGGTGAACACCAGCATCAGCGCCAGCAGCACGCGCTTGCGCGGCCAGCGCCGGCTGGCCACGGTCAGCAGCGGCGCGCCGAGGAACACGCCCAGCGCATAGCCGGAGATCAGCAGCCCCGCGGCGGGGACGCTGACCCGCAGGTCGGCGGCGACCTGCAGCAGCAGGCCCATGATCACGAACTCGGTGGTGCCGATGCCGAAGGCGCCGGCGGTCAGCGCGAACAATGCGAGCGGCGTGCGCCCGGCAGCGGGTGGGTGG
>NZ_LFME01000008.1 GCF_001043115.1 Xanthomonas sp. NCPPB 1128
GTGGGGAGGCGGGGCGAGCGAGGCGGCCATGCGGCGGCTCCGGAAGTGGCAGGAGGACGGCAGCCTAGGCCTGCAGGTTCTCAGCAAAAACAGTAAAAATATTTAACGACTTTCAATGGAATCCACACAATGGACCGGATCGGGGACATCGCCCTGTTCCTGCGCGTGCTCGATCTCGGCTCGATCAGCGCCGCCGCGCGCAGCCTGGACATCTCGGTGGCGGTGGCCAGCCAGCGGCTGCAGCGGCTGGAACGCGCGCTCGGCGTGCGCCTGCTGCACCGGACCACGCGGCGCCTGCACCCGACGCCGGAGGGCCTGCAACTGGCCGAGCAGGGGCGGCCGCTGGTCGAGGACCTGGAATCGCTGGCCGGTGGCCTGCGCCAGGCCGGCGTCGCTGCCGCCGGCACCTTGCGGGTGACCATGTCGGCGGCGTTCGGGCGCCTCTACGTCTCACCGCTGCTGCCGCGGTTCATGGCGCTGCACCCGCAGGTGCGGCTGAGCGTGCACCTGAGCGACAACGTCGTGGACCTGGTCAGCGATGGCTTCGACCTGGCGATCCGCATCGGCACCCTGCGCGACTCCAGCCTGGTCGCACGGCGCCTGGCCGGCAACCGGCGCATGCTCTGCGCCTCGCCCGACTACCTGCGCCGCCACGGCACCCCGGCCACGCCGGCCGACCTGGCCGCGCACGCCTGCCTGCTGCTGACCGGCAGCGACGGTCGGCAGGACACCTGGCGGCTGCAGGGACCCGACGGCGAGATCGCCGTCCGCGTGGCCGGGCCGCTGGAGACCAACTTCGGCGAAGTGCTGCGCGATGCCGCGGTCAACGGCCAGGGCATCGCCCTGCATTCGGAGTGGCACGTGGCCGAGGACCTGCGGCAGGGGCGGCTGTGCCAGGTGCTGGCCGACTATCCGCTGACCGAGACCGGCATCTACGCGGTGATGCCGCAGCGCCGGCTGGTGCCGCCGCGGGTGCGGGCCTTCGTCGAGTTCATGCAGGACGCGTTGGCCGACCCGCCGCCATGGGCACGGCCGCAGTGAGACCTGGGTCGTCCTGCGGGTCCTTGTCTACGACCGCAAACGGTCACGTGCCTGCCGCATTGCGTGATTTCATCAAGCTGTATAGGGTGTATCCACGGCCTAGAAGCGCCTGGCGTTGACTTTCACATGTTACGTGCTCGTTAACGCCATCTTCACTATGTCGCGCATAATGTGCGCGGCGATGGCATGCGGAAACGGCCGTCTGGATGTGACGAGACATCTGTACTGAACCATGCCTCTACCGGTTTCTATCTCCCCGAAACAAGGAGTTGTATTAATGAACAAGAAAATTCTCACCGCCGCGTTGCTGGGCGGTCTGGCCGTCGCCCAGGCAGCGTCCGCGCACGAATTCGACGACCGCTGGTACCTGACCGGTTCGGCTGGTTTCAACTTCCAGGACAAGGACCGCACCACCAACGATGCGCCGTTCGTCACCCTGGGCCTGGGCAAGTTCATCAACCCGAACTGGTCGCTGGACGGTGAGCTGAACTATCAGAACCCGAACTTCGACAAGAACCAGGACCTGAACTGGAGCCAGTACGGCATCTCGTTCGACCTGCGTCGCCACTTCATCCAGGAAGGCCGCGGCTGGAACCCGTACCTGCTGTTCGGCCTGGGCTACCAGCGCTCGGAAGAAGAGTTCGACACCGGCGGTCCGGTCTCCCCGGGCCAGCGCAAGGACGGCAACTTTGCCGCCAAGGCCGGCGTCGGTCTGCAGACCACCTTCGACAAGCGCGTTGCCGTGCGTGCCGAAGTGGCCTACCGCGCTGACTTCGACGACCAGAGCGTTGCCGCTCCGTCGCAGAACTGGTTCGGCGACGTGCTGGCTTCGGTCGGCGTCGTGATCCCGCTTGGCCCGCCGCCGGCTGCCCCGGTCGCCCCGCCGCCGCCGCCGGCCGCTGCGCCGAGCTGCGCCGACCTGGACGACGATGGTGACGGCGTCAACAACTGCGACGACAAGTGCCCGAACTCCCAGCCTGGCCAGACCATCGGTCCGGACGGCTGCCCGGTGCCGGTGTCGATCGACCTGAAGGGCGTCAACTTCGACTTCAACAAGGCGAACCTGCGTCCGGACGCCGTGGCGATCCTGGGCGAGGCCACCGAGATCCTGAAGCGCTACCCCGACCTGCGCGTCGAGGTTGCCGGTCACACCGACTCGAAGGGTACCGAAGCCTACAACCAGAAGCTGTCCGAGCGCCGCGCCCGCGTCGTGTACGACTACCTGGTGAAGAACGGTGTGGACGCGTCGCGTCTGGTCGGTCCGATCGGCTACGGCGAGAGCCGTCCGATTGCCCCGAACACCAACCCGGATGGTTCGGACAATCCGGAAGGCCGCGCGAAGAACCGTCGTACCGAGCTGAACGTCCAGAACTAATCGGACGCTTCCAGTCTCAAGCAAAGCCCGGCCTCGCGCCGGGCTTTGTTTTTGTGGGACGGCGAATGGATTCGGTATTGCCGTAGGAGCGGCTTCAGCCGCGATGAGCTTTCCTGTGAGAGCCTGTCGCGGCTGAAGCCGCTCCTACGCGGGACACCGGACGCTGACGATGTCCACACCCGCTCCAAGCTGAACTTTTTCAGCAATCCCAATTATTTAGCGCATGTAGTGCCGGTAACAGTTGAAAGCACGCCGGGGCCTGCCTACACTCGCTCGTCGACTCGCCTGAATGGAAAAAAACCGATGTTGCGTATCGTGACGGCCAGCCTGCTTGCGCTCGCCCTGGTTCCTGCGGCCCACGCCGCACCGGATTGCTCCGGCGATCTGCTGCCCAAGCCGCTGGCGCTGCCGGCGACGGTCGCCGCGCCGGTCGCGTCCGAACTGTTCAGCCGCAACGTGCAGCTGGGCATGCCCAGCGGCGTGCTGACCCAGTCCTACAGCAGCGACCAGTCGCTGGACCGCGTGCTGCTGCGGCTGCGCGCCGAAGGCTGCCAGAGCCTGGCCAACGCGACCCCGGGTGCGGTGAAGCCGAACGATCCGGCCGCCTACAAGCCGGCCACCGCGTTCGACAACACGCCTTGGCGGTTCGACATGAGCCAGAACGGCAAGCGCATGACCGCCGAGGAGTTCGACGCCTGGATGAAGGCGCGCGGCGTCCGCGTGGTCAAGGCGCGTCCGGCGCCGGCCGCTGCACCCGCTGCCGCCGCCGAGGCGCCGGCGCCGGCCGACGCCAACAAGCAGTAAGTCCGGCGCGCGGCCGCCTGCGGCCGCGTCCGTTCACGCCGTGCGAGGGGCCAAGCCGCCGCGTTCCCGCCGTCCGGCGTCGTCCCCGGCGGCGCCCGTGCGTCCGCGCTCGCCTGCGCGCGGCGCCACGCCGGCCGCCCCGCGCCACGGCCTGGCCCGCACCCTGTCCAAGCTGGGCCTGTGCTCGCGCACCGAGGCCGCGCGCTGGATCGCTGCCGGTCGCGTCGCGGTCGACGGGCGCATCGTCACCGATCCCGAATTCCCGATCCTGCAGGGCCGCCACCGGTTGGCCGTGGATGGCGCGCCGCTGGCCGACACCGCGCGTCTGTACCTGATGCTCAACAAGCCGCGTGGGCTGGTCACCAGTGCGCAGGACGAACGCGGCCGCGACACCGTGTATCGCTGTTTCGACGGTGCCGGCCTGCCGTGGCTGGCACCGGTCGGGCGCCTGGACAAGGCCAGCGAGGGCCTGTTGCTGTTCAGCAACGACCCGCAGTGGGCGGCGCGGGTCACCGATCCGGGCAGCGGTCCGGACAAGACCTATCACGTGCAGGTGGATGCGGTGCCCGACGCGGCGCTGCTGGCACGGATGTGTGCCGGCGTGGTCGACGATGGCGAGCCGCTGCGGGCCAAGCAGGTGCGCCTGCTGCGCCAGGGCGAGCGCCATGCCTGGCTGGAAGTGGTGCTGGACGAAGGCCGCAACCGGCAGATCCGGCGGCTGCTCGCCGCGCTCGGCCTGGACGTGCTGCGGCTGGTGCGGGTGGCGATCGGCGAGCTGGTGCTGGGCGAGTTGGGCAAGGGCGCGTGGCGCGCACTCAGCGCCGCCGAAGTCACGGCGTTGGCGCCGGCGGCGGACGCCAGCGCGCCAGCCGTGCGCTGAGCAACGCGGCGACCACTTCGCGGGCGCGCGCGTTTTGTGGTCCGTGCGCATCGTGGTGGCGACCCTTGGCGTGATTGCAGCCGGCGCAGGCCAGCGCCAGGTTGCGCGCATCGTTGGGATCGTCGCCGACCTGGGCGCACAGCGCCGCCGCGGCCCGGCGTCCGAACCAGGCCTGCGGCACCACGTGTTCGAGCGAACAATGGCCCAGCGGCTCGCCATCGCTGCGCAAGTCAAGACGTCGCCGGCAATGCAGGCAGCGGCTGTGCCAACCGCCAGCCGCCGGCTGCGCCTGGGCGTCGGTCTGCGCCGCCAGCAACAGCCGTTGGCGCAGCGCGGCGCGCATCTCAGGCGGTGATGACGCCCAGTTCGCGGCCGATGCGGGTGAACGCATCGATCGCCCGATCCAGGTGCTCGCGGGTGTGTGCGGCGCTGATCTGGGTGCGGATCCGCGCCTGGCCCTTGGGCACCACCGGGAAGAAGAAGCCGATGGCGTAGATGCCTTCCTCCAGCAGCCGTTCGGCGAAGCGCTGCGCCAGCGGCGCGTCGTACAGCATCACCGGGCAGATGGGATGGGTGCCGGGCTTGATGTCGAACCCGGCGGCGGCCATGCGCTCGCGGAAGTAGGCGGTGTTCTCGACCAGGCGCGCGCGCAGGTCGTCGGCGGCATCGAGCATCGCGAAGGCCTTGATCCCGGCGGCGACCACGTGCGGCGGCAGCGAGTTGGAGAACAGGTAGGGCCGCGAGCGCTGGCGCAGCAGTTCGATCACCTCGCGGCGGCCGGTGGTGAAGCCGCCCAGCGCGCCGCCCATGGCCTTACCCAGGGTGCCGGTGACGATGTCGATCTTGTCCAGCACGCCCTTGACCTCGGCCGAGCCGCGGCCGCTGGCGCCGAGGAAGCCGGTGGCATGGCATTCGTCGATGTGTACCAGCGCGTTGTATTTCTTCGCCAGCGCGGTGATCTCGTCCAGCGGGGCGATGAAGCCGTCCATCGAGAACACGCCGTCGCTGGTGATCAGCTTGGTCTTGCAGCCGGCGGCATCGGCCGCCTGCAGCTGCGCTTCCAGGTCGGCCATGTCGCAGTTGGCGTAGCGGAAGCGCTTGGCCTTGCACAGGCGCACGCCGTCGATGATCGAGGCGTGGTTGAGCGCGTCGGAGATGATCGCGTCGTGCTCGCCCAGCAGTGGCTCGAACAGGCCGCCGTTGGCGTCGAAGCAGGCGGCGTAGAGGATGGTGTCCTCGGTGCCGAAGAACGCGGCGATCTGTGCTTCCAACTGCTTGTGCAGGTCCTGGGTGCCGCAGATGAAGCGCACCGAGGCCATGCCGAAGCCGTGCGTGTCCAGCGCGTCCTTGGCGGCCTGGATCAGCGCCGGGTGATCGGCCAGGCCCAGGTAGTTGTTGGCGCAGAAGTTGAGCACGCGGCGGCCGTCGGCGAGGACGATCTCCGCTGCCTGCGGGCCGACGATGATGCGCTCGGACTTGAACAGGCCCTGGGCGCGTATCGCGTCCAGTTCCTCGGCGTAGTGCTGGGTGAGGCGGGAGTCGGTCATGACGGGCACGCGCGGCGGAAAGAAGCGGCGATTTTACCGCGGCGTCCGCGAACGCCGGGGTCGTCATGCGCAAATGGCATGAGCCGCTGCCGGGAAGTCATTTCACCCGCCGCCTGCCGCTGCGCAGCATGCGTCATGGTCCGCGGCGGGCATCGGCTGCGGCGTCGGTCTGTGTGTCTTTCGGAGAACCGTCCATGTCCAGCCTTCCGCCGCGCCGCTGGCGCCCGCTGCTCGCGCTCGCGCTGTGCGTGTTCGCCGGGGCCGCGGCCGCCGCCGAGACGCAACTGCTCAACGTCTCCTACGATCCCACCCGCGAACTGTATCGGGACTACAACGCCGCCTTCGCCAAACACTGGGCGCAGTTGCATCCCGGCGCGCAGGTCGCGGTGGAGACCTCGCACGGCGGCTCCGGCAAGCAGGCGCGTGCGGTGATCGACGGGGTCGAGGCCGATGTGGTGACGCTGGCGCTGGCCTACGACGTCGATGCGATCGCGGCCAAGAGCAAGCTGATCGATGCGAACTGGGCCACGCGCCTGCCGGACAACAGCGCGCCGTACACCTCGACCATCGTGTTCCTGGTGCGCAAGGGCAATCCGAAGGGGATCAAGGACTGGCCCGACCTGCTGCGAAGCGGCGTGTCGGTGATCACGCCCAATCCCAAGACCTCCGGCGGCGCGCGCTGGAACTACCTGGCCGCCTGGGCCTACGCCGACCACATCTTCAAGGGCGACCGCGAGCGCATCCTCGCCTACATGCGCGCGCTGTTCCGCAACGTGCCGGTGCTGGACACCGGCGCGCGCGGCGCCACCACCACCTTCGTCCAGCGCGGCATCGGCGACGTGCTGCTGGCCTGGGAGAACGAGGCCTTCCTGGCGCAGCAGGAACTGGGCCAAGACAAATTCGAGATCGTGGTGCCGAAGCTGTCGATCCTGGCCGAGCCGTCGGTGGCGCTGGTCGACAAGAATGTGGACAAGCACGGCACCCGCGCGGTGGCCGAGGAATACCTGAAGTATCTGTATTCGCCGGAAGGGCAGAAGATCGCGGCCAGGCATTACTACCGGCCGCGTCATCCCGAGTACGCCGACCGCGCCGATCTGGCGCGGCTGCCGAAGGTGCGCCTGGTCACCATCGAGCAGGCGTTCGGGTCCTGGGCCAAGGCGCAGGCCACGCACTTCGACGACGGCGGCCTGTTCGACCAGATCCAGGCGAGCAAGTGACGCGATGGCCGTGACCGCCGCCGCCGTTGCCCGCGCACCGCGCCAGCGCCGGGTGATGCCGGGCCTGGGGCTGAGCCTGGGCATCACCCTGGCCTGGCTGGGGCTGGTGGTGCTGATCCCCTTGCTCGCGGTGCTGCTCAAGACCAGCGGACTGGGCTGGGACGGCGTGTGGCGGGTGTGGAGCGAGCCGCGGGTGCTGGCGGCGTTGCGCTTGAGTTTCGGCACCGCGCTGGCCGCGGCCGCATTCAATGCGGTGATGGGTACCTGGGTGGCGTGGGTGTTCGTGCGCTATCGCTTCCCCGGCAAGCGCCTGTTCGACGCGATGATCGACCTGCCGTTCGCATTGCCGACCGCGGTGGCGGGCATCGCCCTGACCGCGCTGTACGGCAGCAATGGCTGGATCGGACGCTGGCTGGAGCAGCCGGCGCAGGCGCTGGCGGCCAGCCTGCCGGCACTGGCCTGGTGGTGGCCGCGGCTGGCGCTGCTGCTGGCGCTGTCGGCCATCGGCCACACGCTGTTGCGGCGTAGCCAGGCCGTGTTGCCGGCACCGCTGCGCGCGCTGCAGCGCCTGCTCGGCACGCTCGGCATGCTCAGCCTGGCCGCGCTGGGCGTCGGTGGCCTGCTGATCGGCTATGCCGGGCTGATGCAGAGCAGCGGCGCGGGCGGGGTCAAGGTTGCCTACACGCCGCTGGGCATCGTGGTGGCGCTGGTGTTCGTGGGGCTGCCGTTCGTGGTGCGGATCGTGCAGCCGGTGCTGGCCGAGGCCGAACGCGAGCTGGAAGAGGCGGCGGCCACGCTCGGCGCCGGGCGCTGGCAGACCGTGCGCCGGGTGCTGCTGCCGACGCTGTGGCCGGCGGTGCTAACCGGATTCGCGCTGGCCTTCGCGCGCGGCGTCGGCGAGTACGGCTCGGTGATCTTCATCGCCGGCAACCTGCCCAACGCCACCGAGATTGCGCCGCTGCTGATCACCATTCGCCTGGAGGAATTCGATTACGGCGGCGCCAGCGCGATCGCCGCGGCGATGCTGCTGTTGTCGCTGCTGTCGTTGCTGCTGGTCAACGCGGCGCAGGCCTGGTTCGCGCGGCGCGGCAGGGCGGTGGCGTGATGGCGTCGGTCGTGTCCGCGCTGGCCGCGCGCGTCCCCGGGCGAGCCGACGATGCGGCCGTGCCTGCGCATGCGCAGGCCTCGGTGGTCGACGAGCCACGTTGGGTGCGGCGGTTGCTGATCGGCGGCGCGCTCGGCTTCCTGCTGGCGTTCCTGCTGCTGCCCTTGCTGCTGGTATTCACCGAGGCACTGCGCGGCGGTGCCGACGTGTTCTGGCGCGCGATCTCCGATCCGGACGCGCTGGCGGCGATCCGCCTGACCTTGCTGGTCGCGGCGATCGTGGTGCCGTTGAACCTGGTGTTCGGCGTGGCCGCGGCCTGGGCGGTCAGCAAGCACCGCTTCCCTGGCAAGCGCTTGCTGGTGAGCCTGATCGATCTGCCGTTCTCGGTGTCGCCGGTGGTCGCCGGGTTGTTGTTCATCCTGATCTTCGGCCGCAACGGCTGGGCCTGGCCGCTGATCGACGAGGGCGTGCGGTTGCAGTTGCCGCTGCTCGGCGAGGTGTTGCTGCGCCTGCCGCGCATCGTGTTCGCGCTGCCGGGCATCGTGCTGGCGACCACCTTCGTCACCTTTCCCTTCATCGCTCGCGAACTGATGCCGCTGATGGAGCAGCAGGGCGACGACGAGGAACTGGCGGCGCTGAGCCTGGGCGCCAGTGGCTGGCAGACCTTCTGCCGGGTCACCCTGCCGAACATCCGCTGGGGCCTGCTGTATGGCGTGCTGTTGTGCAGTGCGCGGGCGATGGGCGAGTTCGGTGCGGTGTCGGTGGTGTCCGGGCACATCCGCGGGCGCACCAACACGCTGCCGCTGCATGTGGAGATCCTCTACAACGAATACGCCTACAGCGCCGCCTTCGCCTGCGCCAGCCTGCTGGCGCTGACCGCGCTGCTGACCCTCGCCGTGAAGTCCTGGCTGCACTGGCGCCATGGCGCGGCGCTGGCCGCCATTCACCGACACTGAGGTTGCCATGAGCATCCGCGTACAGCACCTGGGCAAGCGTTTCGGCGATTTCGCCGCACTCGACGACATCGGCCTGGACATCCGTCAGGGCGAACTGCTGGCGTTGCTGGGGCCGTCCGGCTCCGGCAAGACCACACTGCTGCGGGTGATCGCGGGACTGGAACATGCCGATCGCGGACGCGTGCTGATCCACGGCGAGGATGCCACCGCACTGTCGGTGCAGGCGCGCCGGGTCGGCTTCGTGTTCCAGCACTACGCCTTGTTCAAGCATATGAGCGTGTACGAGAACATCGCCTTCGGCCTGCGCGTGGGTCGTGAAGGGCGCTGGAGCGAGTCGCGCATCCGCGCGCGGGTGCAGGAATTGCTGGCGCTGGTGCAGTTGCACGACCTGGAGCGGCGCTACCCGGCGCAACTGTCCGGCGGCCAGCGCCAGCGCGTGGCGCTGGCCCGCGCGCTGGCGATCGAGCCGCGCGTGCTGTTGCTCGACGAACCGTTCGGCGCGCTCGACGCGCAGGTCCGCCGCGACCTGCGGCGCTGGCTGCGCGAGCTGCACGAACGCACCGGCCTGACCACGGTGTTCGTCACCCACGACCAGGAAGAGGCGCTGGAACTGGCCGACCGCGTGGCGATCCTCAACCGCGGTCGGATCGAACAGATCGGCAGCCCGGCGCAGGTCTACGAGCAGCCTGCTTCGCCCTTCGTGTACGCCTTCGTCGGCGCAGTGAACCGACTGCCGGCGCGTCTGCACGACGGTGCGGTCCAGGTCGGCGGGCTGGCGTTGCCGGCGCCGTCGACGCCGCTGTCCAGTGGTCCGGTCGAGCTGTATGTGCGGCCGGAAGACCTAGCGCCCGGCAGTGACGGCTGGGCGGCGACGGTGCTGTCGATCCAGCGCAGCGGCCCGCGCCTGCGCCTGCGCGCGCAATTGGCGCACGGCCACGATGAGGTGGAAGTGGAACTTCCGGCGGGCGAGGGGGTACCCGACTACGTGCCGGGCCAGCCGCTGCACCTGCACGCACGCCGCTTCGGGATCTTCGCCCGGCCCGACTGAGGTCCATCGTGTCATGCCGCTCGCCCACTGCCGCGCTCGCGCGTCGGTGCCGTCGCCGGCTGTCCGGTCGGTCGCGGTCTGACCGCCAGGGCCGCGAGCCGGAGACCGTTTTGACGGGCCGGCAGCCACCGAGGGCGGCCCGCTATGTCCGCCCTTGGCGCGAATCCTCGGTTTTTGTGTCTGGACCTGGCATGCGGCAGGTGAAAAGTTGTTGCACTGCACGATCAAAGCAGTTAAAAAACCGTAAAGGCGCCCGCCTCGTTGCTGTACCCCATCCCTCGTCAACCCTAGGAGAATGACCGGTGAACAAGACCACTCTCGCCCTGGCCGTCGCACTGGCCGCTTCGCCGCTCACCGTCCTGGCTCAGGACGAGCCCGCTTCTCCGGTCACCGGCTCCTACGGCGTGGTCAGCGACTACGTGTTCCGTGGCGTCTCCCAGACCAACAAGGGCCCGGCGTTCCAGGCCGGCCTCACCTACACCTCGCCGTTCGGCCTGTACGTGGGCACCTGGGGCTCCAACGTCGACTTCGGCGCAGGCGATCCGGATTGGGAAGTGGACGGCTTCGTCGGCTACAACGTCGATTTCTCCCCGGACTGGAACTTCGACGTGATGGTCAACCGCTACGGTTATCCGGGCGCCGGCAAGTCGAACTACAACGAACTGATCACCAAGACCAAGTTCCTCAAGACCTACACCCTGACCGTCGCCTACACCGACGACGTGTACAACCTGGACCGGGACAGCTTCTACTACGCGCTGGACGGGAACTGGTCGCTGCCGCAGGGCTTCAGCGTCGGCGCGCACGTCGGCCGCACCACCTACGAAAGCGCGCTGACCGCGTACCAGGACTACACCGACTACAACGTCAGCGTGGGCAAGATGGTCGGTCCGCTGGCGTTGAGCGTGGGTTACTACGACACCGACAACAAGGGCCCGGCGAACTTCACCGAGCGCCTGGCCGGTCACCGCGTGGTGGTCTCGGGCACGATCGCGTTCTGATCGCATCGTCTCGTTAAACGACGAAGGGCGCCGCGAGGCGCCCTTCGTGTTTTCCGGCACCGCCGCGTTGCCGCGGCGCGCCTTACCAGCTCAGCACGACCTTGCCGGCCTTGCCTTCTTCCATCAGGTCGAAGCCCTTCTGGAATTCGTCGATGGTCAGCTGATGGGTCAGCACCTTGCCCAGCGGGAAGCCGGACAGTACCAACTGGGTCATCTTGTACCAGGTCTCGTACATCTTGCGGCCGTAGATGCCCTGCACGGTCAAGCCCTTGAAGATGATCTTGTCCCAGTCGGCGCCGGCGCCGCGCGGCATGATGCCGAGCATGGCGATCTTGCCGCCGTGGTACATGCAGTCGAGCATGTCGTTGAAGGCGCGCGGGTTGCCGCTCATCTCCAGGCCCACGTCGAAGCCTTCCATGTGCAGGTCGGCCATCACGTCCTTGAGCGAGGTGTTGGCGACGTTGACCACGCGGGTCGCGCCCATGTCCGCGGCCAGCTTCAGGCGGAAGTCGTTGACGTCGGTGACCACCACGTTGCGCGCGCCGATGTGCTTGCAGATGCCCGCGGCGATGATGCCGATCGGGCCGGCGCCGGTGATCAGCACGTCCTCGCCGATCACGTCGAACTCCAGCGCGCAGTGCGCGGCGTTGCCGTAAGGGTCGAAGAACGCGGCCAGTTCGGAGGGGATCTGGTCGGGGATCGGCCATAGGTTCGAGGCCGGCATCACCATGTACTCGGCGAAGGCGCCGTTGACGTTGACGCCGATGCCGACCGTGTTCGGGCACAGGTGTGGACGCCCGCCGCGGCAGTTGCGGCAGTGGCCGCAGACGATGTGGCCTTCGGCCGAGACGCGTTGGCCGACCTCGTAGCCGGTGACCGCCGAGCCGAGCTGGGCGATGCGGCCGACGAATTCGTGGCCGATGGTCAGGCCGGGCTTGATGGTGCGCTGGCTCCACTCGTCCCACAGGTAGATGTGCAGGTCGGTGCCGCAGATCGCGGTCTTTTCCAGCTTGATCAGCACCTCGTTGGGACCGGGGACCGGCACCGGCACCTGTTCCAGCCAGATGCCCTTGGCGGCCTCGCGCTTGACCAGCGCCTTCATTGTTTGCGCCATGTCGGTGCAGATTCGATGGGAAGAGGGCGCGCAGTATAAGCGCCCGGCCCACGCGCCCATGTTGCGGCGCGGTCAGTGTGCCATTGGTCACGGTCCGGGCGCTTGGTGACAGCCGTTACACTCTAACGTCTGTCATCAAGGAAGCTATTCGATGCGTTCGAATTCGTTGGCTGTCGCCATCGCCGCCGTGGCCGCCCTGTCCGGCGCCTCCGCCGCCCATGCCGGCGAGGGCATGTGGGTGCCGCAGCAGTTGCCGGATATCGCCGGGCCGCTCCAGCAGGCCGGCCTGAAGCTGTCGCCGCAGCAATTGTCCGATCTCACCGGCGACCCGATGGGCGCGGTGGTCTCGCTGGGCGGCTGCACCGCCAGCTTCGTTTCGCCGCAGGGCCTGGTGGTGACCAACCACCACTGCGCCTACGGCGCGATCCAGCTCAACTCGACCCCGCAGAAGAACCTGATCCGCGACGGTTTCAGCGCCGCCAGCCAGGGCGCCGAACTGAGCGCCGGCCCGAACGCACGCATCTATGTGCTCGACCGCATCACCGACGTCACCGCGCAGGCCAAGGCGGCGATGGCCGCTGCCGGCAACGACGCGCTCAAGCGCACGCAGGCGCTGGAGGACTTCGACAAGGCCCAGGTCGCCGCGTGCGAAGCCGACGCCGGCTACCGCTGCGAGCTGTACAGCTTCTCCGGCGGCAACACCTACCGCCTGTTCCGCACCCTGGAAATCCGCGACGTGCGCCTGGCCTATGCGCCGCCCTCGGGCATCGGCAAGTTCGGCGGCGACGTCGATAACTGGATGTGGCCGCGCCACACCGGCGACTTCTCGTTCTACCGCGCCTACGTCGGCAAGGACGGCAAGCCGGCCGCCTACGCCAAGGACAATGTGCCGTACCAGCCCAAGCACTTCCTGAAGTTCGCCGACCAGCCGCTGGGCGCCGGCGATTTCGTCATGGTCGCCGGCTACCCGGGCCGCACCAATCGCTATGCGCTGGCCTCCGAATTCGACGCCACCGCGAGCTGGGGCTATCCCACCGCCGCGCGCCAGTACCGCGACCTGATCGCGCTGGTCGAGCAGGCCGGCAAGCAGAACCCGGACATCCAGGTGAAGTACGCGGCGACCATGGCCAGCTGGAACAACGTCGCCAAGAACTACGAGGGCCAGTTGGAAGGCTTCAAGCGCATCGACGCGGCGGCCAAGAAGCACGCCGAGGAAGACGCGGTGCTGGCCTGGCTCAAGCGCCAGGGCGGCGAGGGCAAGGCGGCGCTGCAGGCGCATGCGCAACTGCTGGCGCTGGGCGAGCAGGCCAAGGCCACCCGCGATCGCGACCTGGTGCTGCGGCAGATGCAGCGCACCGGCGTGCTCGGCAGCGCGGTAACCCTGTATCGCCTGTCGATCGAACGCGCCAAGCCGGACGCCGCGCGCGAGCCGGGCTACCAGGACCGCGACCTGCCCGAGATCGAGGGCGCGATGAAGCAGATGGAGCACCGCTACGTCGCGGCCATGGACAGCCAGCTGCAGCGCTACTGGTTCGACCAGTACCTGAAGCTGCCGAAGGCGCAGCGCCTGCCGGCGCTGGACCAGTGGCTGGCCGGCGCCGACGCGCAAGCCGCCGCCGCGCGCCTGGCCGGTACCCAGTTGGGCAACACCGACGCGCGCCTGAAGTGGCTGCATGCCGACCGCGCCGCGTTCGAGGCCAGCGACGACCCGGCGCTGCGCTATGCGGTGGCGCTGATGCCGACCCTGCTGCAGATCGAGCAGGATCAGAAGCGCCGTGAGGGTGAGGAACTGCTGGCGCGTCCGCGCTACCTGCAGGCCGTGGCCGACTACAAGAAGAGCCAGGGCGAGTTCGTGTATCCGGACGCCAACTCCTCGCTGCGCATCACCTTCGGCAATGTCAAGGGCTATGCGCCCAAGGACGGCGTGGAATACACCCCGTTCACCACGCTGGAAGGGGTGGTCGCCAAGGACACCGGGGTGGAGCCGTTCAACTCGCCCAAGGCGCTGCTGGAGGCGGCCAAGGCCAAGCGCTACGGTGGGCTGGAGGACAAGCGGCTGGGCACGGTGCCGGTCAACTTCCTGTCCGACCTGGACATCACCGGCGGCAATTCCGGCTCGCCGGTGATGGACGCGCACGGCAAGCTGGTCGGCCTGGCCTTCGACGGCAACTGGGAGTCGGTGAGTTCGAACTGGGTGTTCGATCCGGCGATGACCCGCATGATCGCGGTCGATTCGCGCTACCTGCACTGGATCATGCAGGAAGTGATGCCGGCGCCGCGGCTGTTGAAGGAGTTGAACCTGGCCAAGTGAGCCAGGCCCGGCGGGCGGCGGCTGCGGCCGCCGTCCGCGTGTCCGCCCCGGTGCGCCGCGGCGAGGCACGGGGATGCAGCGCAGGGTTTCCGGCGACGGAGCGGGTATCATGCCGCTCCGTTTTCGTTTGCGAGACGGGCCCTTCCCCCCAAGGAATCCAGCGCATGCGCATTCTGCTCGCCCGCCATGGCGAAACCCCGTGGAACGCCGAAGGCCGCTACCAGGGCCAGATCGACATCCCGCTGTCGCCGGTCGGCGACGTTCAGGCGCAGGCGCTGGGCGCACGCCTGCGCGAGGTGCCGCTGACCCGCGCCGTGGCCTCGCCGCTGGCCCGTGCGCAACGCACCGCACGCTTCGCCCTGGGCGCTGAGCGCGAGGCGTTGCTGCAGACCGATCCGGACCTGCAGGAAATCGCCCATGGCGAGTGGGAAGGCCTGCTGGCCAGCGAGATCCACGAGAAGGATCCGGCGCGCCTGCGTGCCTGGCGCGAAGAGCCGGACACGGTGCTGATGCCGGGCGGCGAGTCGCTGCGGCAGGTGCTGGAGCGTTCCTGGCGCGGCCTGACCCGCGCCGCCGAGGGCCTGGGCGAGCACGACACGCTGCTGGTGGTCGCCCACGATGCGGTCAACCGGGTGATCCTGTGCCGGGTGCTGGGCCTGCCGATCGCGCGGCTGTGGAGCTTCCGCCAGGCGCCGACCACGCTGAACCTGCTGGAAGGGCCGGACGTGGAGCATCTGGAGGTGGTGCGCTTGAACGATTGCGCGCACCACACGCCGTTCTTCGGCGAGGCGAAGCATCGGGCGCTGTAGGAAGAACATGATGCGCGTGTAACGTGCGCCGTCCGATCGGCTGCCTGTTCCGTTTCGCATCCGATGCGTGCCGCTTGGCCATTGCCGTTGCCGTTGCCGTTACCTTTGCCTTTGCCGTGCCGTTGCCGTTGCTCTGCTTTTCGGGATCCCGTGAGCCGCGGCACTTGGCCTGGGCAAAAACCCCGAAGGGGCGGCGCGCAGGAAGCGCGCCGTTTTTCGCCGGCACATGGATGTGCCGTCGAAAAATGCCCAGGGCAAGTGCGAACCCGGAGCGCGTAGCGCGGAGGGCGCGGCGCCCGGGTGTGCTTTCTTTTGGTTACTTTTCTTTGCACAAGCAAAGAAAAGTGACTCGCGCGTCAGCGCGAAAGCTTGTGCTTCTTCGATGTGACGCGATCGAGACGCACGTCATCGAAAGGCTGAAAATACACAAATGAACACCCTCTCCGAATGGCTCGCCTACATCGAGCGCCAACACCCCCAGGACATCGCCATGGGCCTGGAGCGGGTGCGTGCGGTCGCCGCGCGCATGCGCCTGACCCGGCCGGCCAAGCACGTCATCACCGTCGGCGGCACCAACGGCAAGGGCTCGACCGTCGCCTTCATCGAGGCGATCGCGCGTGCCGCCGGCTGGCGCGTGGGCAGTTACACCTCGCCGCACCTGCTGCGCTACAACGAGCGCGTGCGCATCGACGGCGAAGAGGCCAGCGATGCCGACCTGGTGACCGCCTTCGCGGCAGTGGAGGCCGCGCGCGGCGACACCGCGCTGACCTACTTCGAGTACGGGGCGCTGGCGGCGCTGTGGCTGTTCCAGCAGGTCAAGTTGGACCTGGCGGTGCTGGAAGTCGGCCTCGGCGGCCGGCTCGATGCGGTCAACCTGGTCGATGCCGATGTCGCGGTGATCACCACCGTGGACATCGACCATACCGACTGGCTCGGCAACGACCGCGAGGCGATCGGCGCGGAGAAGGCCGGCATCGCGCGGCCGTGGAAGCCGCTGGTGCTGGGCGAGATCGATCCGCCGTCCAGCGTGCTGCGCCGCGCCTACGCGATCGGCGCCAATGCGCTGCGCGCCGGCAGCGACTTCTTCCACGAGCCGATCGACGCCGATCGCTGGCGCTGGCGTGACGTCGGCACCGAACTGCAGTTGCCTTTGCCGCAGCTGCGCGCGCCGGTGCAGCGCGCCAACGCCGCCACCGCCATCGCCGCGCTGCGCGCGCTGCGCCGGTCGCTGCCGCGCAACGCCTACGCCGACGGCATCGCCGCCGCGCGCCTGCGCGGACGGCTGCAGGCGTGTGTGCGCGACGGCGTGGAGGTGCTGGTCGACGTCGGCCACAACCCGCAGGCCGCCCGCGAGTTGGCCGCCGCGCTGCAGGCGCAGCCGGTCGCCGGCCGTACCCGCGCGGTGTTCGCGGCGCTGGCCGACAAGGACGCCGCCGGGGTGGTGGAGGCACTGTCCGCGCAGGTCGATGCCTGGCACCTGGCCGGCTTGGGCGGCAACCGCGGCCAGAGCGGCGCGCAGCTGCGCGCGCGGCTGGCGGACACGGTCGCTGCCGCGGCCGACATCGCCGAGAGCGTGGTGCAGGCGCTGCAATCGGCACTGGCGCAGGCGCAGCCGGGCGACCGGGTACTGGTATTCGGTTCGTTCCATACCGTCGCCGAGGCGCTGCACTGGCTGCATTCAGCCGGCTGATCCCGCCTCCGCGCGGGCCGACCTTATAATCGGCACGGCACTCCGCCACGCCGCCCCCTCAGCCTTTCCGTGGATACCGTCCTGAAACAGCGATTGATTGGCGCCCTCGTCCTGGTAGCGCTCGCCGTGATCTTCCTGCCGATGCTGGTGAAGGGGCCTGCGCCCGACAGCGGCGTGGCCAATGTGCCGCTGAAGGCGCCCGAGGCACCGGCCGACGGCCAGTTCGAGACCCGCGAGCTGCCGCTGGTGACCCCGGGCGACGCACCCAGCGGTGGGGCGGTCGGCATGGCCAAGGCGCCGGGTGCCGCATCCGCGCCGGCCGCCGCGCCGGCGCCGGTCCAGAACAATCCCGATGCCGCAGACCTGGCCGACCCGGCCGCCGGCAGCGCCGCGCAGCCGCTGCCGCCGAGCACGGCCGCCGGCAACTACGCGGTGAATTTCGGCGCCTATGCCACCGCCGCCGATGCCGATGCGGTGATCGCGCGGCTCAAGCAGGCGCAGCTGCCGGGCTTCCGCGAGCAGGCCACGATCGGTGGGCGGCAGGCCTGGCGGGTGCGGATCGGGCCGTATGCCGATCGCGCCCAGGCCGAATCCGTGCGTCTGCAGGCGGTCAAGGTCCGCAACGACGTCAATGCCCAGGTGGTGACCCTGGATGCGGCGCCGAGCAACGCCACCCCGGCCAGCACCGCGCCGGCCGCCGCCAGCCATGTCGCCGCTGCCGCGCCCGCCGCCCCGGCCAGGACCGAGGCGCTGCCGCCGGAGCCGGCCAAGCCGGTCGCCACCACCAAGCCGGCGACGCCACCGGCGCCCAAGCCGGAGCCGGCCAAGCCCGAACCCACCAAGCCGGCGGCCACTGCGGCCACCACGGCAGCGGCCAAGCCGGCGCCAAGCGTGCCGGCGGCGCCGGCGGCCTCCGGCACCGGCTTTGCCGTGCAACTGGGCGCCTTCGGCAAGGCCGAGGACGCCAATGCCCTGCGCGACAAGGTGCGCGCGGCCGGCTTCAGCGCCTTCGTCGAGCAGGTCCGCACCGACAAGGGCGCGCTGAACCGGGTGCGGGTCGGCCCGGTCGCCAACCGCGCCGATGCCGAGCAGTTGCGCGCCCAGGTGGCGGCCAAGGTCGGCATCAGCGGTATGGTACGTCCACATCCTTGATCGGGCCTCGGCCCATGGAGTAGCACGATGGTCCAGGGAAGGCAGGCGCGACGCGCGATCGGCGCGATGCAGCGGCTCGGCCGCGGGAGGCGCGCATGATCGACATGGTGCTGTTGACGGTGATCCTGGTCTCGGCCCTGCTCGGGGCGCTGCGCGGGTTCGTCGGCATCGTGGTCGGCACGCTGTCCTGGTTCCTGGCCGGCTGGGCCACGTTCCAGTTCGGCGGCAATGCCGGGCGCTGGCTCGCGGACGGGGCGCGGCCGAGCATGAGCTACTACCTGGGCGGCTACGCGCTGACCTTCGTGACGGTGATGGCGGTGGTCGCCATCGTCGGCATGGTGATCCGCACCGCGGTGCGCTCGACCGCGCTGTCGGGCACCGACCGCGCGCTCGGCTTCGGCCTGGGCGCGGCGCGCGGCGGCTTCTTCGCCGCAGTGCTGGCGTTCCTGATGAGTTTCACGCCGCTGACCCGCGAGCCGGACTGGCGCCATTCGATGGTGCTGCCGGTGCTCAGCCCCGGCGTGGGCTGGATGCGCGCGCAGATGCCGGACTGGCGCATGCCGCAGATGCCGCAGTTGAACCTGTCGCAGATGCCGCAACTGAACGTGTCGCAGATGGATTTGGGCAACTTGCCCGCGGCAGGCGATAATGCCGCGCTGGGCAACGCCCTGCAGGCCAGCGGGCTGCAGGAGATGATGTCCAAGGCCCTGGGACGTCCCGGGGTGCGGTCCGCGCAGCCCGGGAGCGATCCGTCGCAACTGATGCCGGCGAACATCGATCCGGCGCAGGCGCGTCCGGCGCAATCCGACCCAGCACGGGTCGAATCCAACGGCCAGGCACGGCCACCTTCCCAATAGCGGCGTCCCCGCCGCGGAGAGCGTTGACATGTGTGGCATCGTCGGAATCGTCGGCAACCAGAACGTGGCCGGGCAACTCTATGACGGCCTGGCCGTACTGCAGCACCGTGGCCAGGACGCGGCGGGCATCGCCACCGCCGACGGCACCCGCCTGCGCGTGCAGAAGGCCAACGGCCTGGTCCGCGACGTCTTCGACGAGAAGCGCATGGCGGTGCTGGAAGGCCGCGTCGGCATCGCCCATTGCCGCTATCCGACCGCCGGCTCGGAAGGCATGGACGAGGCGCAGCCGTTCTACGTGAATTCGCCGTACGGCATCGCGCTGGCCCACAACGGCAACCTGGTCAATACCGAGGCCTTGCGCCAGCAGGTGTTCGAGGCCGACCGCCGCAACATCAACACCGATTCTGACAGCGAAGTGCTGCTGAACGTGTTCGCCTACGAGCTGGACGCGCAGCGCATGCTGACCCCGGAGGCGGCGATCCGCGCGGTGGCCGGCGTCCACCGCCGCTGCAAGGGCGGCTACGCGGTGGTCAGCGTGGTGCTGGGGCTGGGCCTGGTCGCGTTCCGCGATCCGCACGGCATCCGCCCGCTGGTGCTGGGCAAGCGCGAGAGCGTGGAGGGCGACGAGTACATCGTCGCCTCCGAGTCCTCGGCGCTGGACATCCTCGGCTTCACCCGCGTGCGCGACGTGCGCCCCGGCGAAGCGCTGGTGATCACCGGCCGCGGCGAGCTGTTCTCCGAGGTCTGCGCCTCGCCCACCGACCACACTCCGTGCATCTTCGAGTACGTGTACTTCGCGCGTCCGGACTCGATGATCGACAACGTCTCGGTGCACAAGGCGCGCATGCGCATGGGCATGAAGCTGGGCGAGAAGATCCTGCGCCTGCGCCCGGACCACGACATCGACACCATCATCCCGATCCCGGACACCTCGCGCGATGCCGCGCTGGAGATCTCCAACGTGCTCGGGGTGAAGTACCGCGAGGGCTTCGTCAAGAACCGCTACATCGGCCGCACCTTCATCATGCCGGGGCAGGGCGAGCGGGTGAAGTCGGTGCGCCGCAAGCTCAACCCGATCCACCTGGAATTCCGCAACCGCGTGGTGCTGCTGGTCGACGATTCGATCGTGCGCGGCACCACCAGCCGGCAGATCGTGCAGATGGCGCGCGACGCCGGCGCGCGCAAGGTGTACCTGGCCAGCGCGGCGCCGCCGGTGCGCTATCCCAACATCTACGGCATCGACATGCCGGCCGCCGACGAACTGGTCGCGCACGGCCGCAGCGAGCAGGAGATCCAGGAATTCCTCGGTTGTGACTGGCTGATCTACCAGGATCTGGAAGACCTGGAGACCGCGGTGCGCGAGGGCAACCCGGAACTGAAGGCGTTCGACTCCTCGTGCTTCAACGGCCAGTACACCACCGGCATCGAACCCGGCTATTTCGAGCGGATCATGCAGCTGCGCTCGGACGAGGCCAAGCGCAAGCGCCGTGCCTGAGCCGCGCGGCGGCCGCGCGCGGGCGTGGCGCCTGCGCGCGCTGGCGGGCCTGGCCGCGCTCTGCGGCGGCTGCACTGCTGACGACGCCACGCGGCCGGTGCACTCGCTGGACGATCCGCGCCTGCGCGACGGCAGCGTGCCGGGCGCGCAGCTGACCATGTTGCAGCTGTACATGGATCCGGAGCAGTTGGCGGTGCTGCAGCCGGGCTATCGCGCGCCGCTGGCGATCGCCGGCGCGCAGCGCATCGGCGAGGACCTGCTGATCCTGCGCCTGCGCGCGCAGCGTTCCTCCGCCGACGTGCGCGCCGATGCCCCGCAGTGGGGCTATGCGGTCGATTGCCGCGACGGTGCGGCGCGCCTGCTCGCCGCCGGCATCGGCGTCGACGCCGGCTGGCCGTCGACCGCGCCGCTGGCCAACATTCCCGAACCGCCTGAGGCCGACCGCCGCAGTGCCTTCGCCCTGGCCTGCGCGCATCGCGTGGACTGTGTGTTCAAGGTGCCCGGCAACCGCTGCGAGCAGGCCGAGCGGACCTGGCTGGAGCGGCGCCAGGCGGCCGAGTCGCCGGCGGCGGCGCCGTGAGCGGCGACCTGTACCGGGCCGCGCGTGCCTGCCTGGACGCTGCCGACCCCGACGAAAAGGTCGCGCTGACCCAGCGCCATGCCGCCGCCTGGCGCGATGGCGCCCTGGCGGTGCCGGCCACGGCGCCAGCGCCCGCGCCGATCCGCATGCCGGGACGGCCGCCGCGGCCGTTGCTGGTGCATCCGCGCGAACTGCCGCGGCGCGGCCTGGGCAGTGCCGAGGGCCGTGCGGCGTTCATCCACGCCATCGCCCACATCGAACTCAACGCCATCGACCTGGCCTGGGACGCGGTCTACCGCTTCCGCGGCCTGCCGACGGCGTTCTATGCCGATTGGGTGGCGGTGGCGGACGACGAGTCGCGCCATTTCGTGCTGCTGCGCGACCGTCTGCGCACGCTGGGCCACGCCTACGGCGATTTCGCCGCGCACAATGGCCTGTGGGAAATGTGCGAGAAGACCGCGCACGACGGCCTGGCGCGAATGGCGTTGGTGCCGCGGGTGCTGGAGGCGCGCGGCCTGGACGTGACCCCGGGCATGATCGCCAAGCTGCGCGCGCTCGGCGACGACGCCACCGCCGACATCCTGGAGATCATCCTGCGCGAGGAAGTGGCGCACGTGGCCGCCGGCTCGCGCTGGTACCGCTGGTATTGCGCGCAGGCCGGGATCGAGCCGCGCGCCCGCTTCGCCGCCCTGCTGCGCGAGTACGCCGGCGGCTACCTGCACGGGCCGTTCAATCTGCAGGCGCGCCTGCTCGCCGGGTTCGACGAGGACGAACTGCTGGCCCTGCAGCAGCAGGCCGGCTGAGGCGCCGTCGCCGACAGGGCGGGACGTGTGCTGCAACGAGGCGTCTTGCGTGGGCGGCATGCGCACCGCGTTGCGCAGGTTTTGTGATGCCTATCTCCGAGTGATGCGGCGACTGCATTTGTTGCTTGCGCTGAACGGTGGCTGAGCGGCTAATCGAACTCCCCCGCGTGGCCTCCCCCGTTTTCGGCCACGCGCGGGGCGACGTTCGTCCCTACTCACCACCCAGGAGTCCGACATGAAGTCGATGTGCAGCCTGACCGCGATGCTTGCCCTGTGCGTCGCCGGTTCCGCCTCCGCGGCCGGAACGCCCCTGTTCCAGAGCAGCCAGTACGTATCCAAGTCCATTGCCGGCGAGCCCGCGTTGAACCGCCTGCTGACCAATCCCGCCACCGCCGCGGTGCAGCGGGTCGGCGTGAATGCCGCCGCCGTCACCGCCGGACAGAAGCAACTCGAGCTGGACCTGCTGGGCAAGCGCATCACCGCCACGCAGCTGAAGACCGAGCAGTTGGAAGGCGGCAACAGCATCTGGTACGGCAATCTCGGTAATGCCGCGGTGGCCCGCACCCGTGCGCCCTCCGGCCTGGATCCGCTGAACTCGGCGATTCTGGTGCGTAGCGGTGACACCATCACCGGCAGCATCCGCAGCAACGGCACGCTGTTCCATCTGCGTCCGGTCGCCGGCGGCGGCCATGTGCTGGTGGAGGTCGACGAGCGGCGCATGCCGGCCGAGCATCCGTCCGACTACGCCTTGCTGCCGACCGTGCAGATGCCGCAGTCGGTGATCGACGAGCGCATGACCGCTGCCGGTGCCTCGTCCGGCTCGCCCGCGACCATCCGCGTGCTGGTGGTGGCGACCAACAAGGCGGTGACCAGCTACGGCGGCAACATGCAGTCGCTGGTGCAACTGGCGGTGGCCGAGTCCAACCAGGGCTACACCAACAGCAATGTCGGCATCACCATGCAGCTGGCCGGCTACGAGACCACCAACTACACCGAATCCGGCGACTTCAATACCGACCTGACCCGTTTCCGCGGCACCAGCGACGGCTACATGGACAGCATCCATACCTCGCGCAACAGCACCGCGGCCGACGTCGGCGTGCTGATCATCGACAACTCCGCCTATTGCGGCCTCGCCTCGGGCATCGGTTCCACCGCCGCCACCGCGTTCGCGGCGGTGTACTGGGACTGCGCCACCGGCTACTACAGCTTCGCCCACGAGATCGGCCACCTGCAGAGCGCGCGCCATGACGTGGCCACCGACTCCAGCACCTCGCCGTACGCCTATGGCCACGGCTATCGCTACGGCAACAGCTGGCGCACGATCATGGCCTACAACTGCACCAGCAGTTGCCCGCGGCTGAACTACTGGTCCAACCCCAACGTGTCCTACAACGGCGTGCCGATGGGCAATGCCAGCACCGCCGACAACCAGCGCGTGCTGGTCAACACCAAGGCGACGGTGGCCGGGTTCCGTTGAGCCGGCCCGCACGTGGTGCAGGCCGCCTGCCTGCGCCACGCGCGGCGAAGACGGCCGGGGCGGGCGCGGCGGCGTTCGCTTCGGCTATGCTGGGAAACGGTGCCGGCACGGCCGGTGCCGACCGACTTCCTGGGATCGACGATGTTCAAGCGCATGCGACTGCCGGCCGCGCTGCTGCTGGCGATGCTGAGCGCGGGCTGCGGCCCCGCTCCCGATCGGCAGACCGATGGCCCGTCGCCGACCGCCAAGACGGACGCGCCGAGGGCGACCCCGCCGTCCGCAGCGGCCGACAGCTTCGACGAGAACCGCGCGATGGACATGTTGCAGGCGCGCCTGTCCGCCGATCATGCCTATCCCGACCTGCAGTGCCTGGGCTACGCCGTCGAGGACGGCGAGGACGCCGCCGCCGCCGCGACAGCGCCTGCAGCGGCCGCACCCAAGGCCGCCGCGCCAGCGGCGATCGAGATCGCCGTACGCGAGAAGCACGGCGACGGCTGCCCGGGCGACCCGCAGACCGAGCCGGTCCGCGACCGCTTCCGCGTCGAGCGCTCCGGCGCGATCCAGTGGTACGACGTGGTCGACGGTGACTTCGTCGAGTACGCGCAGTGGCGGCAGCAGCACGCCGGCGGCGGTCTGCCTTGAGAGGTGGGTCATCGCGCAGTGCCGCATGCGTGGTTGTCACGGTGTGCGGCAAGCACATGCGGGGGGAAGGCGGAGACGGCCCGAACGTGGGCGAGGTCCGCTACGTGCCCGGATACAGTTGATTGCGACGTTCTGAAGCCGGCAGTGACGGCCCGGTGCGTCTAACTGCCGCGATCAGCGGCCCTGCGCAATCCCGGGGCCGGAGCGCAGCTCGGTGCCGTCCTGCAGCCGTGCCGTTACCGCAGGGGAATGCCGTGCCGCGAATGCCGAGTACGCGTTGCCGGACTGCGTGCGGCCGCGCCGGACATTGGCGCTAGAGCTGTTGCAGCGCGCAGCCCTGCGCGTCCACGCGCAGCACCGAACCCTGTTCGTACCAGTCGCCGAGCACGATGCGGGTGCAGGCGCGGCCTTCCACGTCCAGCGCATGCACCGCCGGCCGATGGGTGTGGCCATGGATCATCCGCGCCACGCCGTAGCGGGCGAAGGTGGCGACGACTTCGCCCGGAGCCACGTCGGTAACGGTCTCGAACTGCGCGCGGTCGCCCTGTTTCAGGTCGGCCTGGCGCGCCTGGCTGGCGGCGCGCGCCTGCTGCGCGTAGGCGATGCCCGCGGCCAGCGGCTGCGCCAGGAACTGCTGCTGGAAGGCCGGATCGCGGGTCTGCGCGCGGAACGCCTGGTAGGCGGTGTCGTCGGTGCACAGCAGGTCGCCGTGCAGCAGCAGGGTCGGCTCGCCGTACAGATCGATCACGCAGGGATCGGGCAGCAGGCGCAGGCCGGCGCGCTGCGCGTAGTCGGCGCCGAGCAGGAAGTCGCGGTTGCCGTGCATGAAGAACACCGGCACCCCGGCCTCATGCAGCGCGTGCAGCTCAAGCGCCACCGCATCGGCCGCCTCGGACGGCGTATCGTCGCCGATCCAGGCCTCGAACAGGTCGCCGAGGATGTACAACGCCTCGGCCCGCCGCGCCTCGCCGCGCAGGAAGTCGAGAAACAGCGCGGTGATCGCCGGCCGTGCCGGATCCAGATGCAGGTCGGAGATGAACAGCGTGGTCATTTGGCCATTGTACGGCCGGGATTGGGGATTCGGGATTTGGGATTGGATGGTAGCCGCGAGCGCAGGCGTCGCCGTGCTTTTCGTAGGAGCGGCTTCAGCCGCGACCCGTTGGCCTCGCATGCGTCGCGGCTGAAGCCGCTCCTACGCTGACCGCTGGGATGGCCGGACACCATCCCGAATCTCCACTCCCGAATTCCGGCTCCTCATCAAATCAACCACAACGACACGCCCGCCAGCAGCGCGCCGATGCCAGTGGCGGCGAGCACGTCGCTGGGGTAGTGCAGGCCCAGCACCACGCGCGACAGCGCCACGCAGGCGATGAAGGGCACCAGCAGCGGGGCCAGCCAGGGGTAGTAGGCGAGGGCGACGATGCCGAAGGACACCGCGTGCAGGGTGTGGCCGGAGGGGAAACTGAATTCGTCCAGCGGCGCCACCCACGCACGGATGCGCAGGTCGGCGGCGTACGGGCGCGGGCGTCGGGTCCAGCGCTTCAGGCCCTTGTACAGGCTAAGCGCGACCACACCGGTGGCGGCCATGTGCGCGGAGGCGAACACGCCGTCCATGCCGTCGCACAGCACCAGCAGGGTCATCAGCGCGTACCAGAACACGCCGTCGCCGAGGCGGCTGATTAGCGCGAAGAAGCGTCGCACCGAGCGCCGCCGGCACCAGTGGTTGGCGCGCCGGCACCAGCGGGTCTCGTGCCCGCGCAGGATCTCAAGCCGCGTCGACATGCGTCCTCCGGGTGTCCGCCAGTTGGTTGAGCAGGGCATCGAAATCGGCCACCACGCGCTCCGGGCGCAGCTGCTGCATCGACGCGCAGGCGGCCTCGCCGAGGCGCTGGCGCAGCGCGTCGTCGCTGCCCAGGCGCAGCGCGGCGGCGATGAAGGCCTCGTCGTCGGCCACGGCTGCGCCATTGCGGCCGTCGCGCAGGTACTCGCGCGCCGCGCCGTAGTCGAAGGCGACGGTGACCACGCCGCTGGCCATCGCCTCCAGGGTCACGTTGCCGAAGGTCTCGCTGCGGCTGGGGAACAGGAACAGGTCGCCGCTGGCGAAATGCCGCGCCAGCGCGTCGCCGCGCTGGATGCCGCAGAAAATGAAGTCGGGATTCTCCTGCGCCAGGCGCTCGCGCAGCGGGCCATCGCCGACCCAGACGAAGCGCGCCCGCGGACGCTGCTGCTGCAACTGGCGGAACGCGCGCACCGCCAGCGGCAGGTTCTTCTCCGAGGCGATGCGGCCCACGTACAGCACCGCGCAATCGTCGTCCTGCAGGCCCTATTGCTGGCGCAGCTGCGGATCGCGGCGCTGCGGCTCGAACTGCTTGCTGTCCACCGCGCGCGCCAGCAGGCGCACCCGCTCGAAGCCCTGGGTGGCGAGGAAGTCGCGCAGCTCGCGGGTCGGCACCAGGGTCGCTTGCGCCTGGTTGTGGAAGCGCCGCATCCAGCGCAGCGCGGTCGACTGCAGCCAGGCCGCGCCGTACTGCGGCAGGTATTCGTCGAAGCGGGTGTGGAAGCCGGTGGCGATCGGAATGCCCAGGCGCCGCGCGCTGCGCAGCGCCGACCAGCCCAGCGGGCCTTCGGTGGCGATGTAGACCGCATCCGGCGGCGCGGCCTGCCACAGTCGGGTCAGGCGCCGCGGCGCGGGCAGGCCGAACTTCAGCCCGGGGTAGCGCGGCAGCGCCGCACCGCGCACCAGCCGCAGATCCTCCTGGTCGGCGTCGCCGGCCTGGCGCGGGCGCACCACGTCGACGGTATGGCCGCGCGCGCGCAGCCCCAGTTCCAGCCCCTGCACGGTCAGCGCGACGCCGTTGACCTCAGGGGGATACGTCTCGGTGACGATCGCGTAGCGCATGCGGGGGCTCCGGTTTGACAAAGCCTCGCGCAATGCAGTGAAGCGAACATGTCCAGCGTATGTAGGAACGATGACGCCAAAAGCCGGGATTCGGGATGACCAGCCTGCGGCTGTTGAAAGCCGGGATTCGGGATTTTTCGCGAGTGCACGGCGGTTGCGATTGCACTGTGGGAGGGACTTCAGTCCCGACGGGCTCTACCGGTAAAGCCCGTCGGGACTGAAGTCCCTCCCACAAAAAGCGGATGGATCGCGGCTTCGGAAAGACCTGTTTTCTTTAAAAAGTTGCTACTTTTTCATCAAATCGCTTGACGGCGATTTCACTCCGGACAGCATGTTGCCATCCCGAATCCCGAATCCCGAATCCCGAATCCCGAATCCCGAATCCCGAATCCCGAATCCCGAATCCCGGCCCTCAAGCCACAAATGGGCGGAAATTGATCCCCAACCCCGCCATGCCCTCGACCTCGCCGATCAGGTCGGCGCGCTGCAGCGGCCGCGACTCGATCCACGGTTGCGACAGGATCAGGTGCAGGTTGGCGCCGTCGGCCTTCAGTTCCAGCGCCGGGATCGGGTCGGCCTCGTGCGCGCGGTGCAGCAGCACCGCCAGGCGCAGCAGCGCGGCCTTGCGCTTGGCGCTGAGCAGCAGGCGGTCGGGCAGCGCGTCGAACGCGGTCTTGGAGACGTTGCGGCGGTGCGTGCGCACCAGCGTGGCCAGCACCTGCTGCTCCTGCCGCGAGAAGCCGGCGATGTCCGAGTGCTCCAGCACGTAGGCGCCGTGCACGTGGTACTGGCTGTGCGCGATGGCCTGGCCGAGTTCGTGCAGGCGCGCGGCCCAGCCGAGCATGCGCGCGTCGTCGGCATCCAGCGTCCAGTCGGCGGCGACCTGCTCGAACAGCGCCATCGCGGTCTGCTCCACGCGCGCGGCCTGCGCCTCGTCGATGCCGTAGCGCTGGGTCAGCGCGGCGATCGCGGTTTCGCGCGGATCGTTCTCGCCGCCGCGGCCGAGCATGTCGTAGAGGATGCCTTCGCGCATGGCCGCCTTGCTCACCATCAGCCGTTGCAGGCCCAGCGCCTGGAACGCCGCCTCCAGCACCAGCACGCCGCCGGCGATGATCGGCCGGCGGTCGGCGGACAGGCCCGGCAGGTCGATGTCCTCGATGCGCTTGGCCAGCAGCAGGCGATCGCGCAATTGCGGCAGCGCTTCGGCGGTGATCGCGCCCTTGGTCAGCTTCATCGCCGCGCAGATCTCGCCGATGGCCTTGTGCGTGCCGGACGAACCCAACGCCTCGTGCCAGCCCAGCGCACGGTACTGCCCGGCGAACTGCTGGAACTCGGCGCCGATCTCGGTCAGCGCGTCCTTCCACTTCTTCCTGGACAGCTTGCCGCCGGGGAAGAAGCGCCGGGTGCTGGCGATGCAGCCGGCCTGCAGGCTCTCGCGTTCCAGGGTCTGGAAGCCGCTGCCGATGATGAACTCGGTGGAGCCGCCGCCGATGTCGATCACCAGGCGGCGCTCGTTCGGCTTGGGTGGCTGCGCGTGGGCCACGCCCAGGTAGATCAGGCGCGCTTCCTCGCGGCCGCTGACCACTTCGATCGGATGGCCGAGCGCGGTCTCGCCGGGAATCAGGAAGGTCTGCGGCGAGCGCAACTGGCGCACGGTGTTGGTGGCCAACGCGCGCACCCGCAGCGAAGGCAGGTCGCGGATGCGCTGGCCGAAGCGCGCCAGGCATTCCAGCGCGCGCTGCCGTGCCTCCGCGGACAGCCCGCCCTTGTTGTCCAGGCCGTCGGCCATGCGCACGGTCTCGCGCAGGCGGTCCACCACCCGCAGTTGCCCCAGCTGATAGCGGGCGATGACCATGTGGAAACTGTTGGAACCCAGGTCGATGGCGGCCAGCAGGTCGCCGTCGCGCAGCGGCGGATGAGTGGGGGAGGTGGCAGGCATGGCGGAATGGTAGCCGATGCGCGGCGCGCGCCGTGGAGACGGCGCCGCGGTGTGCTCAGAGCCCGTCGAGCAGGGCCAGCTGCGCCGAATGCGGCGGCTGGTCCTGGCCGGGGGCCAGCTTGCGGTAGTTGCCGTCGGCGTCCAGTTCCCAGGCGTTGAGATTGTCGGCCAGGTAGTTCTGCAGCACCTCGCGGTGGATGCGCTTGACTAGGTCCGGATCCAGGATCGGGAAGCCGGTCTCCACGCGCCGCAGCAGGTTGCGTTCCAGCCAGTCGGCGCTGGCGCAGAACAGTTCCGGCGCACCGTCGTTGCCGAACCAGTAGACCCGGCTGTGCTCGAGGAAACGGCCGACGATCGAGCGCACCCGGATGTTGTCGGACACGCCCGGCACGCCGGGGCGCAGGGTGCAGGCGCCGCGCACGATCAAGTCGATCTTCACGCCAGCCTGCGAGGCGGCGTACAGCGCGCGGATCACCTGCGGCTCGTTGAGCGCGTTCATCTTGGCGATGATCCGGCCCGGGCGGCCGGCCGTGGCCAGCTTGGTCTCGCGTTCGATCCGGTGCAGCACGCCCGGGTGCAGGGTGAAGGGCGATTGCAGCAGGCGTTTGAGGCGGATCTTCGGCGCCAGCCCGGACAACTGCTGGAACAGCAGGTGCACGTCGTTGCCGATGTCCACGTCGGCGGTGATCAGGCTCAGGTCGGTATAGGCCCGCGCGGTGCCGCTGTGGTAATTGCCGGTGCCCAGGTGCACGTAGCGGCGCAGCTTGCGGCCTTCGCGGCGCACGATCAGCAGCATCTTGGCGTGGGTCTTGTAGCCGACCACGCCGTACACCACCTGCACACCGGCTTCCTGCAGGCGGTCGGCCAGGCCCAGGTTGGCCTCTTCGTCGAAGCGCGCGCGCAGTTCCACCACCACGGTGACGTCCTTGCCGTTGCGCGCGGCCAGCACCAGCGCATCGACGATCGCCGAGTCCTTGCCGGTGCGGTACAGGGTCTGCTTGATCGCCAGCACGTTCGGGTCGGTCGCGGCCTGCTTGATCAGGTCGAGCACCGCGGTGAAGGCGTCGAATGGGTGGTGCAGCAGCACGTCGCCAGCGGCGGCGATCTCGAAGATGCCTTCGCTGTCGCGCAGGGTGCGCGGATTCATCGCCGGATACTTCAGGTCCGGGCGCTGCACCAGGTCGTAGACCTGATTGACGCGGCTGAGGTTGACTGGACCGTTGATGCGGTAGACCGCATTTTCCGGCAGTTCGAAGTTCTGCAGCAGGGTGCGCACGATCGACTTCGGACAGTCCTCGGCGATCTCCAGCCGCACCGCCGGCCGGTAGCCGCGGTTGACCAGTTCGTCGCGCAGCGCCAGCGCCAGGTTCTCCACTTCCTCCTCGTCCACCACCAGTTCCGAGTTGCGGGTGACGCGGAACTGGTAGGAGCCCATCACCTCCATGCCCGGGAACAGCTCGTCGACGAAGGTGGACAGCACCGAGGACAGGAACACGAAGCTCTGGCCGCCCTCGGCCAGGCTTTCCGGCAACTGGATGATGCGCGGCAGCGAGCGCGGCGCGCGCACGATCGCCAGGTGGCCGACACGGCCGAACGCGTCGGTGCCCTTGAGCACCACCACGATGTTCAGCGACTTGTTGAGGATCTTCGGGAACGGATGCGCCGGGTCCAGGCCCAGCGGCGACAGCACCGGCATGATCTCGTTGCGGAAGTAGGCGCGTAGCCAGCGCTTCTGCCGCGCGTTCCAGGAGTGGCGGCCGAGCACGCCGATGCCGGCGTCCTTCAGCGCCGGGCGCAGCACTTCGTTCCAGCAGCGGTACTGCTGGTCGACCAGTTGCGCGGCGCGGTCGTGGATGGAGGTGAGGATGGCGCTGGGGCTCATCCCGTCCGGCGCTGGCGGCAGCCCGAATTCCTGCGCGTGGCGCACGGTGGCGGCGCGGATCTCGAAGAATTCGTCGAGGTTGGTGCAGGAGATGCACAGGAAGCGCAAGCGCTCCAGCAACGGCACCTGCGGGTCCTGCGCCTGCGCCAGGACCCGGAAATTGAAGTCCAGTTGCGACAACTCGCGGTTGATGTACAGCGCGGGGTCGCGCAGCGGGTCGCTGGGAATGTCCGGGGGCGGCGTGGGCGGCAGGGCAGGGGCGCGGCGGGGCATGGCGTTACTCGTTAGGCGGAGGTCAGGGTGGCATGGTCGTGCCGCGGATGCACGCGCCCGGCGCCGAAGTGACAGGAAAAGGTGCTGCCCTTGCCGACTTCGCTCTCGATCTCCAGCCGCGCCTGGTGCAGGCCGAGCACGTGCTTGACGATCGACAGGCCCAGGCCGGTGCCGCCGCTTTCGCGCGAGCGGCTGCTGGAGACGCGGTAGAAGCGCTCGGTGATCCGCGGCAGGTGATGCGCGGGAATGCCGTAGCCGCTGTCGCGCACCGCCAGCACCGCGCCATCGCCCTCGCGGGCAAAGGTGATGCGGATGGTGCCGCCGGCCGCGGTATAGCGCACCGCGTTGGTGACCAGGTTGGAGAAGGCGCTGTGCAGTTCCTTGTTGGAGCCGACCAGGTCGCAATCGGCGTCGTCGTGCACCTCGATGCGGTGCCGGCCCTGGCTGTGCGCCTCGGCCTCGCGGCGCAGCGTGGCCAGCATCGGCGCCATCGCGATCGACTCCTCGTTGGCGTGCTCCTGCGATTCCAGCCGGGACAGGGTCAGCAGGTCTTCGACCAGTTGGGTCATGCGCTGCGACTGCTTGCGCATCTCGGCGATCATCGGCCCCGAATCCGGGAAGTCCTCCGGGTCGAGCATGTCCAGGTAGCCGTGGACCACGGTCAATGGCGTGCGCAGCTCGTGCGAGACGTTGGCGACGAAATCGCGGCGCACCTGCTCCAGCTGCAGCAGCTTGCTGACGTCGCGCGCGACCAGCAGCCAGTGGTCGTCGGAATACGGGATCAGGCGCAGGTTCAGGCGCAGGCGGTCGTCGACCGGCGAGGGCATGTCCAGCATCGGCTCGGCGTTGCGGCCGCCGCTGAGCCAGTGCGCCAGCGGCATCGGCTGCAGCCGCTCCACCACCGGCGCGCCGAGGTCGCCGGGGTGGCGCAGGCCGAGCAGGGTGCCGGCCGCTTCGTTGAACCACTGGATGCGCTGGCTGTTGCGGTCCACCACCACCACCGCGTCCGGCAGCGCCGCGGCGGCGGCGCGGTAGGCGCGCAGCATGTCCAGCAGGCGCCGCTTGCGCACGCGCATTTCCGCCTGGCTGCGGTACAGCAGCCGGTCCAGCTCGTTCCACACCCCGGTGCCGGCCGGCGGCTCCCAGCGCTGGCGCGCGGTCAGCCGCCGCAGCACGCGCCGCAGCCGCCAGTAGTGCCAGCCCATTACCCCCAGCGACATCAGGGTCAGCGCCATCCACACGTGGCCGCCGATCCAGCCGACCAGCAACGCCAGCAACAGCAGGCCGGCGAGCGTGCCGAGGGTCTTCAACCAGGCGGAGCGGATGTGGCGGGGCATCGGGAACGCACTCTGTCGCAAAGGATCGTGATCCGTCCGCCGTTATAGCAGGCGTAGCCGGCGGTCAGATGGACGCAGAGAAGCGATAGCCGGAACCGCGGACGGTCTGCACCATGTTTTCCACCGCGAACGGCTCCAGCGTCTTGCGCAGGCGGCGGATGTGCACGTCGATGGTGCGCTCCTCCACGTAGACGCTGCCGCCCCAGACGTGGTCGAGCAGTTGCGCGCGGCTGTACACGCGCTCGGGATGGGTCATGAAGAAGTGCAGCAGGCGGTACTCGGTCGGACCGATCGGCACCGCCGCCTCGCCGGCGAACACGCGGTGCGCGGCGCCGTCGATGCGCAGGCTGCCGACCGAGACGCTGCCGTCCTCGTCGTCCTCGCGGGTGCGACGCATCACTGCGCGGATCCGCGCCAGCAGCTCGCGCGCGGAGAACGGCTTGACCACGTAGTCGTCGACGCCGGCCTCGAGGCCGCCGACGCGGTCGTTCTCCTCGCCGCGGGCGGTGAGCATGATGATCGGCACTTCGCGGGTCATCGCATCCTTGCGCCAGCGCCGGGCCAGTTCCAGGCCGCTGGTCCCGGGCAGCATCCAGTCCAGCAGGATCAGGTCCGGGACCCGGTCGGCGATCGAGGTCTGCGCTTCGCGGGCATCGCCGGCATGCACCGGCTCGAAGTCGCCCTTGCGCAGGGCGAACGCGACCATGTCGCGGATGGCCGGTTCGTCGTCGACGATCAGGATGCGTTTCTGCACAACGGCACCGTGGAACTGGGGAGGAAGGTCGCCAGTAGACTACGGTTTTATTACGTTTGAGTGACGCCTGACACGGGCGCGTTTCAGCGCCGTTGCATGTCCGGGTCCTGCACGCCCTGGCGGCGCAGTTCCAGCACGGTCGGGGTGATCGCGGCGATGCGCGCGTCGATGCGCGCGCGCGCCACGTAGTCCAGGTCGCTGCGCTTCTTCAGGTTGCTGAGCTGGATCAGGGCCTGCTCCGGGTGCCCGTTCAGGTAGGCCGCCTCGGCGTAGGCCTCGCCGGCGCGGGTGTCGTCGCCGGCCAGTTCGCAGGCGCGGGCGAAGGTGCGCTGGAACACCGGATCTTCCGACGCCGCCCCGAGCAGCGGCCGCAGCACCGCCTGGGCGCGCTGGCCGGCCTGGCGGCCGCCCTGTTCGTTGAGGGCGGTCGCGTAACTCAGCGCCACCGCCCGATTGCTGGGCATGCGCTTGACCAGCGCCTCGAAGCGCTGGTCGGCGGCCTGGTTGCGACCGGCCTTGGCTTCGGCCTCGGCTACCGCCACGGTCAGCCACCAGTTGTCCGGGTGCGCCTGCAGCAGGCCCTCCAGCGTCTGCGCGACGTCTTGCGCGCTGCCGCCGCCGCGCAGCCGGGCCAGCGCCAGGCCATAGCGCTGGGCATCGCTCAGGCCCTGCTTGCTGCCCTGGCGCAGCCCTTCGTACTCGCGGATCGCATCGGCCGGGGTGTTGGCGCTGAACACCCGCAGCCGCTCGCGGGCCCACTCGAACTGGCCGCTGGGGCCGCGCGCGTAGTTGGCGAACGGCAGCTGCAGGCCGCCAGGCAGCAGCGGGTTGCTGGGCGCACCCAGCGGCTGGCTCAGCGACACGTCGTTCGGATCGACCCGCTCCTGCAGGGTGCCGCCGGGCACGCTGGTGGTCAGGGTCAGGGTGTTCTTCTTCATCTGCTCGGCGCGCTCACGGGCCTCGCTGATGCGGGTGGTGGTGACCGGGTGGGTCATCAGGAAGTCGGGGGTGCTGTAGCCGCCCTGGTTGCCGCGCATCGCCAGCGACATGCGCTCGAAGAAACCGGCCATCGCATCGACGTCGTAGCCGCTGCGGGCCAGGGTGCGGATGCCCAGGCGGTCGGCTTCCGATTCGTTGGAGCGGGTGTAGTCGATCTGCCGCTGCTGCATCAGTCCCAGGCCGCTGGCGATCGCTGCCTGGGTGGCGTCGCCGCTGGAGCGCCCGCCGGCCTGCTGCGCCGCGACCACCGCGGCGAGCATGCCGAGCAGGATCGGGATCTGGTCGCGCTGCGCCCGCTCCACCCCGCGCAACACGTGCTGCTGGGTGACGTGGGCGATTTCGTGCGACAGCACCGCGGCCACCTCGTCCTCGCGCTCGGCGGTCAACACCAGGCCGGCATTGACCGCGACGTAGCCGCCGAGGGTGGCGAAGGCGTTGATCTGGCGGTCGCGCAGCATGAAGAAGGTGAACTTCTGCTGCGGTTGGTCGCTGTTGGCGCCGAGCCGGGTGCCCATGGTCTGCAGCCAGTCGTCGATCAGCGGGTCCTCGAGCACGTAACCGTAGCTGCGCAGTTCGGCCAGCATCATCTTGCCGTACTCCGCCTGGCGCGCCGGGGTCAGCAACTCGCCGGCCGAGGAGCCGATGTCCGGCAGCTTGTTCTCCTGGGCTGGCGCCACGGCGCAGGCGGTGGCCAGGGTGATCGCGAAGGCGAGCGGCAGCAGGCGCAAGACGGGCTCCAAGGGGCTGGCGGACGCCGGGGAGCGTCCGGGACGACGGTGAATCCGGGATGATTCGCAGTGTTGCGGCAGCGGCCTCGAAAATCCACCCGGCCGCTACCATAGTGGCTTGGACCTTCTACACCGCCCGGAGTTTCCCGTGGACAACCCAACTGCCGACACCGGCCACGCCGGCGGCCCGCCGATCACCCTCTATTCCACCGCGATCTGCCCGTACTGCGTGGCGGCCAAGAACTTCCTCAAGAGCAAGGGCCGTACCTGGAACGAAGTGCGCATCGACCTGGACCCGGTCGAGCGCGAGAAGATGGTCGCGCTGGCGCGGCGCACCAGCGTGCCGCAGATCTTCGTCGGCGATGTCCACGTCGGCGGCTACGACGACATGATGGCGCTGCACCGCGCCGGCAAGCTGGAGCCGCTGCTCGACGGCAGCGCGCCCGAGGCGCAGGCATGAGCGGCGCCGCGACGGGCGAGGGCGGCGCGGCCGGGGAAGATCGGGTGCGTGAATTCACCGAGTTCCGCCAGCGCATGAACCAGCGCATCCTGGCCGAGCCGAACCAGGTGGTGCGGCGCTTCTTCGCGCTGGACACCCAGACCTACCAGGCGGGCGCGCTGGACGTGAAGACCAAGGAACTGCTCGGCCTGGTCGCCTCGCTGGTGCTGCGCTGCGACGACTGCATCAGCTACCACGTGGCCCAGTGCAAGGAGGCCGGGGTCAGCCGCGAGGAGTTCTTCGAGACCTTCTCGGTCGGCCTGGTGGTCGGCGGCTCGATCGTGATCCCGCACCTGCGCCGCGCCGTGGACTTCCTCGACACGCTGGAGGCCGGCGACGCCGCCGCCCCGGCGCAGCACGCGCACGACTGAGCCGTCTCGGGCTGCTGCCCCGATGGCTGCCGGCGCCCTGCGCCGGAAGCCCCCGGTTTTGGGCGTCTTCACCGGCTTCGGGCATAATTACGGCTGAAACCTCCTTGCGCCTGCAGCCCCGGTTCCCGGGCGGCGCTCCCCCCTCTTGTACGGAAACCGCAACCCTATGACGCAGACAATCACGGTCATCCGTGGCGATGGCATCGGCCCGGAGATCATGGACGCCACGCTGTTCGTGCTCGACGCGCTGAACGCCGGCCTCACCTACGAATACGCCGACGCGGGCCTGGTGGCGCTGGAGAAGCACGGCGACCTGCTGCCGGCCGCCACGCTGGAGTCGATCCGCAAGAACAAGGTGGCGCTGAAGAGCCCGCTGACCACGCCGGTGGGCGAGGGCTTCAGCTCGATCAACGTGGCCATGCGCCGCCAGTTCGACCTGTACGCCAACGTGCGTCCGGCCAAGTCGTTCCCGAACACCAAGTCGCGCTTCGGCGCCGGCGTGGACCTGATCACCGTGCGCGAGAACACCGAAGGTGCCTACCTGAGCGAAGGCCAGGAAGTGTCCGCCGACGGCGAGACCGCGCTGTCGATGGCCAAGGTGACCCGCAAGGGCTCCGAGCGCATCGTCCGCTACGCCTTCGACCTGGCCCGTGCGACCGGCCGCAAGAAGGTCACCGCGGTGCACAAGGCCAACATCATCAAGTCCACCTCCGGCCTGTTCCTGAAGGTGGCGCGCGACGTGGCGGCGCAGTACCCGGAGATCGAGTTCCAGGAAATGATCGTCGACAACGCGTGCATGCAGCTGGTGATGCGCCCGGAGCAGTTCGACATCATCGTCACCACCAACCTGTTCGGCGACATCCTGTCGGACCTGTGCGCCGGCCTGGTCGGTGGCCTGGGTCTGGCCCCGGGCGCCAACATCGGCGTGGACGCGGCGATCTTCGAGGCCGTGCACGGCTCGGCCCCGGACATCGCCGGGCAGGGCAAGGCCAACCCGTGCGCGCTGCTGCTGGGCGCGGCGCAGCTGCTGGACCATATCGGCCAGCCGCAGAACGCCGAGCGCCTGCGCAACGCCATCGTCGCCACCCTGGAAGCCAAGGACGGGCTGACCCCGGACCTGGGCGGCAGCGGCAACACCATGGGCTTCGCCAAGGCCATCGCCAGCCGGCTCTGAGCGCGCCGGACGATCGCACAAAAAGAAAGGGCGCCCCAGGGCGCCCTTTCTTTTGCTAGGAAGTTGTCCGAAGCCACATCCGCAGATCGGTCAAGGGGAGTCGCTCTTACGATTCCCCAATCCCGATTCCCGACTCCCGGCTTCAATTCCGCGACTGCAGCTTCGACAGCAGGCGCAGGAACTCCACATACAGCCACACCAGCGTGACCATCAGGCCGAACGCGCCGTACCACTCCATGTACTTGGGCGCGCCCTGTTCGACGCCGCTCTCGATGAAGTCGAAGTCCAGCACCAGGTTCAGCGCGGCCACCACCACCACGAACAGGCTGAACAGGATGCCGACCGTGCCGGAGGCGTGGATGTACGGAATCTGGATGTTGAACAGGCCCAGCACGAAGGTCGCCAGGTACACCAGGAAGATGCCGCCGGTGGCTGCCACCACACCCAGCTTGAAGTTCTCGGTGGCTTTGATCATGCCGCTGCGATAGGCGAACAGCATCGCGAACAGGGTGCCGAAGGTCAGCAGCACCGCCTGCAGCACGATGCCGTTGAAGCGGTGCTCATACACAGCCGAGATCGAGCCGAGGAAGAAACCTTCCACCAGTGCGTACAGCGGCGCGGTGATCGGCGACCACTCCTTCTTGAAGATCGTGATCAGGGCGAGGATGAGGCCGCCGATGGCGCCGCCCAGTGCGTAGCCGACGACGCCGGGTGCGACCATCTCGTTGCCCGCCGCGTCGACCGAGAGCGACTGGCTCCAGGCGAACACGGCGGTGAGCACGGTCAGCATCAACAGCACGCCGGTCTTGTTGGCGGTACCGTTGAGGGTCATCGCGCCGCTGTCGCGCGCGACGACCGTGCTGCTGCCGGGCGAGACCACGTTGCCGCTGTGCAGGTCGAGGAAGGTGGATTCCTTCAGGGCGGGGTTGCCGCTGCGAAGCATGCTGTTTTCTCCTTCAAAATGGCGCTCGGCCGATGCCGATGGCAAGGTTCGAGCATAGCGCAGGCGATGTTGCGTGCATGCGACGTTGACAGCGGGCCGCAAGCTTCCCACAATAGCCGACCTTTCCGGCCTTGGCCGCGAGGGATGTTCCGCCGGGGTATAGCGCAGTCTGGTAGCGCGCCTGCTTTGGGAGCAGGATGTCGGGGGTTCGAATCCCTCTACCCCGACCAATCCGATGTCCAACGGCGGAAAGGAATGCGACAATCCAGCCAGGGCGCCCGTAGCTCAACTGGATAGAGCACCGGCCTTCTAAGCCGGCGGTTACAGGTTCGATTCCTGTCGGGCGCGCCACATGGCGCCAGGCAGGAGATGCAAGGTTTCAATGGTGGCTGTAGCTCAGTTGGTTAGAGTACTGGATTGTGATTCCAGATGTCGGGGGTTCGAGTCCCCTCAGCCACCCCATTGATCGCGTGACCCGATGCTTCGCGGGGTGTTGCAACGAAGCAAAAAAGCACATAGAATGTGCGACTCAGTTTCAGGGCCGTTAGCTCAGTTGGTAGAGCAGTTGACTCTTAATCAATAGGTCCAAGGTTCGAATCCTTGACGGCCCACCAAATAAAACAGCCACTTAGCGCAAGCCAAGTGGCTGTTTTTCTATGTGCCGGGGAAACTCCCGGGAAAAATAACCCGGGAATGCACTGCTTACGCTTGGGCGGCGGCACCTCGCGATCGAAAATAGGCGTGCGGGTGCCCCGTTGTGCGCTCGTCGTGCCGATTGACGTTCGCGAGCCATTTCCCCGGGATAGCGGTCATGCTGACGCTGGCCACGATCTGTCTGCTGCAGAGCGCAGCCAGTCTTTTCCCATCGGTCAGTTTCCCAGCAGAAGCCGTCTGGTAGAGCCATCCGAACATGCTATCGGCAGCTGTCGCGTAGCGTGAGGCCCGCCTCCCGCCCTGACTGAACCGGTCAATGGCTTCTGCGGGCGATTACCGGCCGGACTTTCGGCAATGGCGCCAAGTTGTCTACGTGGTGCTCCGCCGGGCGTCCCCCCCGCAGGCCTAGTATGCGCATCGAGATCGGTGTCCCAACCTAACTCTAGAGGATCGAAATGGAATTTCCACGCTTCTTCACGGGTGTCGCTTTCGTACTGGCCTTGGCTGCTGGGGGCGTGGCTTCGACTGCGCACGCTGACGACGCTACGACTACGACGACCCGAGTTGTCGAGGCCACCTACCTCCCGGGTTCGAAGGAGGTCAAGCAGATCCAGCAGTGGTTGCTGCTGCACTCCGATCCGACGGGGAGAATGTCCGGCGATCCCTATCACCTCGGCACGGTCAGCGTGAAGTACACCGAGGTTATCTCTTCCAAGGCCTCGGCCGCAGATGCGGTGTCCGCGCCGCCGCCGCCAGTGCCGCTGCCTGCTTCCGGCGCTCCAGGCGGAACCTTCTCCGTAAGTAGCTGCGGTGGTGGCGTCAGCCAATCGTGGTCCTACATGTGGGTGCCCAACAGCAGCGGTGGGACTTGGGTTGTCACCGATTACCACGCCACCCGCACGAAGTCGTGTGGTAGCAGCGGCGCCTAGATCTCGCCGCCAGCTGTAATCCTCTCTAAGCCGCCCTACGGGGCGGCTTTTTTGTGGCCCGCCTAGCGGCCCCTTGCGAGGCGCCCCGCACTTGACGGCCCACCAAAACGAAAAGGCACCTGCTCCGGCAGGTGCCTTTTTCTTTGCCGTCCGGCCTGCAACAATGTGCCGGCAGGCGCCTTCCGGCGCCGCAGCGCGAAAGTGGCGGAATTGGTAGACGCCCTGGTTTTAGGTACCAGTGCCGCAAGGCGTAGGGGTTCGAGTCCCCTCTTTCGCACCATCCAGCCCCCGGTGGCCCCTCGTGGCGATGGCGGGTTCGGCGTCGCCACGGCGGCCTCCCGGCCCTGCGCTGGCAGGCGCCGCGGGAATAGGCGAAACTATCCGGCTGCGGCGGCTGTCCCGTGCCCGCGCCAACCCGTACTTTTCTACATCGTGCCGAGAGCCGTGGGCTCCCGGTGGCAGGAGTCCACATGCAAGCTTCGATCGAAACTACCGGTACCCTGGAACGGCGTCTGACCTTCACCCTGCCGGAGGATCGCCTGGAAAGCCATGTCGGCGGCCGCCTGCGCGAAGTCGCGCGCACCGCGCGGATCAAGGGCTTCCGTCCGGGCAAGATTCCGGCCAAGGTGATCGAGCAGCGCTTCGGACCGCAGATCCGCGCCGAGGCGCTGGATGGCCTGCTGCGCGAGACCTTCGACTCGGCCGTGCGCGAGCACGAACTGCGCCTGGCCGGCAATCCGCGCATCGACCGCGCCGGCGACAACGAACTGCAGTTCGTGGCCACCTTCGAAGTGGTGCCGGACTTCGGCGACATCGACGTCTCGACGCTGCAGGTGATCCGCCACACCGCCGAGGTCACCGACGCCGACATCGAGCAGATGATCGAGAACCTGCGCCTGCAGCGCCGCACCTGGCAGCCGGCCGCGCGTCCGGCGCAGGACGGCGACCTGGTGACCCTGGAGACCTGGTCGCAGGTTGGCGACGAGCGTCTGCCGGCCGAGGGCGTGGAGAAGGGCAGCAGCGTGATCGGCTCGGGCGTCATGTTCCCGGCGATCGAGCAGGGCCTGGTCGGCCTGTCCAAGGACGAAGAGAAGACCCTGACGGTCGACTTCCCGGCCGACTGGCGCGTGCCGCAGTTCGCCGGCAAGCAGGTCCAGGTGCACGTGAAGGCGGTCGACGTGGCCGCGCCGGTGCTGCCGGAGGTGGACAAGGAGTTCATCAAGAGCTTTGGCGTGAAGAGCGGCGATGCCGAGCAGTTCCGCAAGGACATCCGCATCAACCTGGAGCGCGAGCTGAAGGGCGCGCTGATGAACCGCCTGCGTCGCGAAGTCGGCGAGCAGCTGATTGCCGCCTACGCCTCGGTGGAAATGCCGCCGCGCCTGGTCGAGAACGAAGCGCGCGCCATGCTGGCGCAGCAGGTCGAGCAGCTGCGCCGTTCCGGCCGCGACCCGGGCCAGGTGCCGGACGACGCCCACCAGGGCTTCATGGACGCCGCGCGCAAGCGCGTGCTGGTCGGCCTGCTGGTCGGCGAGGTGGCCCGCCGCAACGAACTGCGCCTGGACCCGAAGCGGGTCTCGGAGACGCTGCGCCTGATCGCCTCGACCTACGAAGAGCCGGAGCAGGTCATTGAGATGTACCGCAACGATCCCCAATTGATGGGGGGACTGCAGAGCCGCGTGATGGAAGAGCAGGTGATCGACTGGATCGCCGAGCGCGCCCAGCACACCGAGCAGGCGATGTCGTTCCAGGACGCGATCCGTCAATAAGACGGCGCGTCATCGTCTCGCGCATCCCGGCGTGCGCGAGACGGATCCCGTTCCACTCCCCGCGGCGGCGGGGCGCAACACGATGCGAAGCCCTGTACACCCCCGTGCAGGGACGGACCCCGAGCAGCAGGAGATCACCGCGTGGACAATGTGACCAAGGCCTTGAATCTGGTTCCGATGGTGGTCGAGCAGACCAGCCGCGGCGAGCGCGCCTACGACAGCTATTCGCGCTTGTTGAAGGAGCGCCTGATCTTCCTGGTCGGCCCGATCGACGACCACATGGCCAATGTGATCGTGGCCCAGCTGTTGTTCCTGGAAGCGGACAATCCGGAGAAGGACATCAGCATCTACATCAACTCGCCGGGTGGCGTGGTCACCGCCGGCATGGCGATCTACGACACCATGCAGTACATCAAGCCGGATGTGAGCACCATCTGCGTCGGCCAGGCCGCCTCGATGGGCGCGCTGCTGCTGGCGTCGGGTGCGGCCGGCAAGCGCTATGCGCTGCCGAACTCGCGGGTGATGATCCACCAGCCGCTGGGCGGCTTCCAGGGCCAGGCCACCGACATCGACATCCACGCGCGCGAGATCCTGACCCTGCGTGCGCGGCTGAACGAAATCCTGGCCAAGCACACCGGCCAGTCGCTGGAAACCATCGCCCGCGACACCGAGCGCGACAACTTCAAGAGCGCCATCGACGCGCAGGCCTACGGCCTCGTCGACCAAGTGCTGGAGCGTCGTCCGGATGAGTCCATCCAGCCGGCATAAGGCTTGCATGTACTGCAAAACGCAGCGTATTCCGCAGGGCCGGGGTCGGGCTAGCGTCCTCCCGGCCCTGTGCTATTCTCGAAATCGAACCCCCGTTCATCGGGTGGGGTAACTGGGTAAGCGAAGCAATGAGCGAAGACCGGCAAGGCCGTTCCGGCGACAGCAACAAGATCCTGTACTGCTCGTTCTGCGGCAAGAGTCAACACGAGGTCCGTAAGCTGATCGCCGGGCCCAGCGTGTTCATCTGCGACGAATGCGTCGAGTTGTGCAACGACATCATCCGCGAGGAGCTCGAGGAGAAGGCGCAGTCGGCACGCAGCAGCCTGCCCAAGCCGCGCGAGATCCTGGAAGTGCTCGACCAGTACGTGATCGGCCAGCAGCGCGCCAAGCGCACGCTCGCCGTGGCCGTGTACAACCACTACAAGCGCATCGAGAGCCGGCAGAAGAACGACGAGGTCGAACTGGCCAAGTCCAACATCCTGCTGGTCGGTCCGACCGGTTCGGGCAAGACGCTGCTGGCGGAGACGCTGGCGCGCCTGCTCAACGTGCCGTTCACCATCGCCGATGCGACCACACTGACCGAAGCCGGCTACGTCGGCGAAGACGTGGAGAACATCATCCAGAAGCTGCTGCAGAAGTGCGACTACGACGTCGACAAGGCGCAGCAGGGCATCGTCTACATCGACGAGATCGACAAGATCTCGCGCAAGAGCGAGAACCCGTCGATCACCCGCGACGTGTCCGGCGAAGGCGTGCAGCAGGCGTTGCTGAAGCTGATCGAAGGCACGGTCGCCTCGGTGCCGCCGCAGGGCGGTCGCAAGCATCCGCAGCAGGAATTCCTGCAGGTGGACACCAAGAACATCCTGTTCATCTGCGGCGGCGCGTTCGCCGGCCTGGACAAGGTCATCCAGCAGCGTTCCAACGACGCCGGCGGCATCGGCTTCGGCGCCAAGGTCAAGAGCTCGGAGCGCAAGCGCGAGGTCGGCAAGATCCTCGCCGACGTCGAGCCGGAAGACCTGATCAAGTTCGGCCTGATCCCCGAGTTCGTCGGCCGCCTGCCGGTGGTCGCCACGCTCGAGGAACTGGACGAGCCGGCGCTGATCAAGATCCTCACCGAGCCGAAGAACGCCATCACCAAGCAGTTCAAGAAGCTGTTCGAGATGGAAGGCGTGGAGCTGGAGTTCCGCCAGGACGCGCTGCTGGCCATCGCCAAGAAGGCGCTCAAGCGCAAGACCGGCGCGCGCGGCCTGCGCACCATCGTCGAGTCGGTGCTGCTGGACACGATGTACGAACTGCCGTCGCAGGAAAACGTCAGTAAGGTGGTGGTGGACGAGTCGGTGATCGAGCACAAGTCCGAGCCGTACCTGATCTACCAGACCCCGCCGGCGGCGCCCAAGGTCGCCTCCGCGGAGTGACCCTGGGCAGGCGGTGCGCGGCGACCCCGTCGCGCGCCCCGTGCTTGCCGGTAAGTCGCTGAAACATAAAGGGGTTCTGCGCTCCCCTTGCATCGTCCAGCCGATGGCCCCATAACGGGGCCATCGGCGTTTTTATGGCCGCCCGCATCGCGTTCCCGCCTCCCAAATCGGAATCCTCATGGCCCAGTCCCAATCCGAAGTCCTCGACCTGCCGGTCCTGCCGTTGCGCGACGTCGTGGTCTTCCCGCACATGGTCATCCCGCTGTTCGTCGGTCGCGACAAGTCCATGCGCGCGCTCGAGCACGCGATGGAGGCCGACAAGCGCATCCTGCTGGTCGCGCAGAAGTCTGCCGAGACTGACGACCCGGCGGCGGCCGACCTGTACAACGTCGGCACCCTGGCGCAGGTGCTGCAACTGCTGAAGCTGCCCGACGGCACCATCAAGGTGCTGGTCGAAGGTCTGTCGCGGGTCAGCGTCGACAAGGTCGCCGAGCGCGACGGCGCGCTGCAGGGCGAAGGCCGCGAGATCGACGCCGCCGAATCGCGCGAGGAGCGCGAGGTGGAGGCGATCGCGCGCTCGCTGATGTCGCTGTTCGAGCAGTACGTCAAGACCAATCGCAAGCTGCCGCCGGAGTTGCTGCAGACCCTGTCCGGCATCGACGAGCCCGGCCGCCTGGCCGACACCATCGCTGCGCACATCGGCGTGCGCCTGGCCGACAAGCAGCGCCTGCTGGAAACGCTGGAAGTGGGCGAGCGCCTGGAGATGCTGGTCGGCCTGGTCGACGGCGAGATCGACGTGCAGCAGCTGGAGAAGCGCATCCGCGGCCGGGTCAAGTCGCAGATGGAGAAGAGCCAGCGCGAGTACTACCTCAACGAGCAGATGAAGGCGATCCAGAAGGAACTGGGCGACCTCGACGATGCACCGGGTGAGCTGGAGGAACTGGCGCGCAAGATCGCCGAGGCCGGCATGCCCAAGCCGGTGGAGACCAAGGCCAAGGCCGAACTCAACAAGCTCAAGCAGATGTCGCCGATGTCGGCCGAGGCCGCGGTGGTGCGCAACTACCTCGACTGGCTGCTGGGCGTGCCGTGGAAGAAGCGCAGTAAGGTGCGCAAGGACCTGAAGGTCGCGCAGGAAACCCTCGATGCCGATCACTACGGCCTGGAGAAGGTCAAGGACCGTATCCTCGAGTACCTCGCGGTGCAGTCGCGGGTGAAGCAGATGAAGGGGCCGATCCTGTGCCTGGTGGGGCCGCCGGGCGTGGGCAAGACCTCGCTGGGCCAGTCCATCGCCAAGGCCACCAACCGCAAGTTCGTGCGCATGTCGCTGGGCGGCGTGCGCGACGAGGCGGAGATCCGCGGGCATCGCCGTACCTACGTCGGCTCGATGCCGGGCCGCATCGTGCAGAACCTCAATAAGGTCGGCAGCAAGAACCCGCTGTTCGTGCTCGACGAGATCGACAAGATGTCGATGGATTTCCGCGGCGATCCGTCCTCGGCGCTGCTGGAAGTGCTCGACCCCGAGCAGAACAACGCCTTCAACGACCACTACCTGGAAGTGGACCTGGACCTGTCCGAAGTGATGTTCGTGGCGACCTCCAATTCGCTGAACATCCCCGGCCCGCTGCTGGACCGCATGGAAGTGATCCGCATCCCCGGCTACACCGAGGACGAGAAGCTCAATATCGCCGCGCGCTACCTGGTGCCCAAGCAGCTCAAGGCCAATGGCCTGAAGCAGGACGAACTGGAGATCGGCGCCGACGCGATCCGCGACATCGTGCGCTACTACACGCGCGAATCCGGCGTGCGCAACCTCGAGCGCGAAGTCGCCAAGATCTGCCGCAAGGTGGTCAAGGAGATCGCCCTGGCCGGTCCGCAGCCGGCAGCGCCTGCGAAGAAGGCCGCAGCGAAGAAGGGCGCCGCGCGCAAGGACAAGGCGCGCGTCAGCGTCGGCTCGAAGAACCTGGACAAGTACCTGGGCGTGCGCCGCTACGACTTCGGTCGCGCCGAGGAGCAGAACGAGATCGGCCTGGTGACCGGCCTGGCCTGGACCGAGGTCGGCGGCGATCTGCTGCAGATCGAATCCACTCTGGTCCCGGGCAAGGGCGCGGTGATCCTGACCGGCCAGCTCGGCGACGTGATGAAGGAATCGGCGTCGGCCGCGTTGTCGGTGGTGCGCTCGCGCGCCGAGCGGCTCGGCATCGAGGCGGACTTCCTGCAGAAGCACGACGTGCACCTGCACGTGCCCGATGGCGCGACGCCGAAGGACGGCCCCAGCGCCGGCATCGCGATGGTGACTTCGCTGGTGTCGATGCTGACCAAGGTGCCGGTCAGGTCGGAGGTGGCGATGACCGGCGAGATCACCCTGCGCGGCCGTGTCTCGGCGATCGGCGGACTCAAGGAGAAGCTGCTGGCCGCGCTGCGCGGCGGCATCCGCACCGTGCTGATCCCCGAGGAAAACCGCAAGGATCTGGCCGACATCCCGGAGAACGTCACCCGCGATCTGAAGATCGTGCCGGTGAAGTGGATCGACGAAGTGCTGGATCTGGCCCTGGAGCGCCCGCTCACGCCCAAGCCCGCCGCCGAGGCCGAACAGGCACCGTCGCGGCGCAAGCAGAAAGCATCCTCGAACCCGCGCGTCAAGCACTGACGCGCGCTGAACCGTCCCCGCGCAAACGGCTCAAACCCGCGCCGTTGCTGGCTTTTCGGCTTGCGCGGGTATGGGCCCGCTGGTATAAATGCAGCGCTTGCGAGCACCGCGAACGGGCGTGCTTGGTAGTGCAAATCATCCATCGGGGTCTCGCCAACGCGGGACAGGCCACGCCGACACCCGATCCTCAATTCCGCGGTCTTCTGCCGCACATGGAGTCATCAAGAAATGAATAAAGCCGAACTGAACGACGCGATCGCCGCTGCCGCCGATATCTCCAAGGCCGAAGCCGGTCGTGCCATCGACGCCTTCGTGTCGGAAGTGACCAAGGCCCTGAAGAAGGGCGACAGCGTCACGCTCGTGGGCTTCGGCACCTTCCAGGTGCGCGACCGTGCCGAGCGCACCGGCCGCAACCCGAAGACCGGCGACTCCATCAAGATCGCGGCGTCGAAGAATCCGACGTTCAAGGCTGGTAAAGCGCTGAAGGATGCCGTAAACTAATCGACTCGCTAGGGTGCTTAGCTCAGCGGTAGAGCGTCTCCTTTACACGGAGAGGGTCGGGGGTTCGAAACCCTCAGCACCCACCAGAGCACCAAGCGACAAGTTTCAAAAGCGGAGTGGTAGTTCAGTCGGTTAGAATGCTGGCCTGTCACGCCGGAGGTCGCGGGTTCGAGTCCCGTCCACTCCGCCAGTTGTACCGAAGCCCCCGAGCGATCGGGGGTTTCGTTTCTCGCAGTCGCCGCCACGCGCCAGCGTCGGCCCGGCCGCTTCGGGAAAGCGGGCCTCGCGCCCGCCTCCGTTCAAACGCGGAGTGGTAGTTCAGTCGGTTAGAATGCTGGCCTGTCACGCCGGAGGTCGCGGGTTCGAGTCCCGTCCACTCCGCCATTTGTACGCGAAACCCCCGAGCGATCGGGGGTTTCTTTTTTTCCGCAGTGCGATGGTTTGTCCCCCGATTCGCCGCCGCGGCGCATGAGCGGCGCGGGCGGCCGGGCCGCCGGTTCTGCCGCAAGGCGTGAAGCGGGTTAAACTGCGCGGCTCGCCAATAGGCCGTCGGTTCCCAATGCTGCAGAAACTTCGCGAAAAGACCTCGGGCTGGATCGCCACCGCGATCATCGGTCTGTTGATGATTCCGTTCCTGTTCGTCATCGACAACAGCTACCTCGGTGGCGTCGGTGCCAACAACGTCGCCAAGGTGCAGGCGCCGCCGTCGTGGTGGTCGTCGGCGCCGTCGTGGTGGCCGGTGTCGCTGCTGTGGCAGCACCACGAAGTGAGCACGGAGCAGTTCCGTACCCGCTTCGAGCAGGCGCGCATCCAGGCGCGCGAGCAGCAGGGCGAGGATTTCGATCCGCGCGCGTTCGAAAGCATCGACAACAAGCGCAAGCTGCTCGATCAGCTGATCGACGAGCAGGTGGCGAAGCTGTCGGCCGAGCGCGCCGGCGTGGTCATCGGCGACGCCGCGGTGCGCGACTACATCAGTTCCATGCCCGCGTTCCAGAACGACGGCAAGTTCGACCCGGAGCGCTACCGCCTGGCCCTGGCCTCGGGCACGCCGCCGCGTACGCCGACCATGTTCCAGCAGCTGGTGCGCGACGCGCTGCAGCAGTCGGTGATTCCGTCCGGCATCGCAGAATCGGCGTTCGCCACCAAGCAGGAGACCGAGCGCCTGCTGAAGATGCTGGGCGAGACCCGCGACGTGGAGATGGCCCTGTTGCCGGAGACGCCGGCCGACACCGCGCCGGTCAGCGACGCACAGGTGCAGCAGTGGTACGACGCGCACAAGTCCGACTTCAAGCAGCCGGAAACCGTGACGATCGAGTATGTCGACCTCAATGCGGCCAACCTGCCGCCGGTCAAGCCGGCCGACGAGGCGACGCTGCGCAAGCGCTACGACGACGAGAAGGCACGCTTCGTCGAGCCCGACCAGCGGCTGGCTTCGCACATCCTGATCAGCGCCGGCAAGGATGCGGCCTCGCAGAAGGCGGCCGAGGCCAAGGCGGCCAAGCTGGCGGCCGAAGCCAAGCAGCCAGGCGCCGACTTCGCCGCGCTGGCCCGCGCCAACTCCGACGACCCCGGCTCCAAGAACGCCGGCGGCGACCTGGGCTGGGTGGAGAAGGGCGTGATGGTGAAGCCGTTCGAGGACGCACTGTTCGCGATGAAGCCCGGCGAGATCGTTGGCCCGATCAAGAGCGAATTCGGCTATCACGTGATCCAACTGCGCCAGGTCAAGGGCGGCGAAGGCAAGTCGTTCGAGCAGGTGCGCGACCAGCTCGCCAGCGAGCAACTGAAGGCCGACAGCGAGAAGGCCTTCAGCGAGCTGAGCGGCAAGCTGGTGGACCTGGTCTACAAGAACCCGACCGCGCTGGCTTCGGCGGCGAAGGAAGTGGGCCTGCCGGTGCAGACGCTGGGGCCGTTCTCGCGCGCCACCGCCAGCGGCATCGCCGCACAGCCGGCGGTGCTGCGTGCCGCGTTCTCCGACACCCTGGTGCAGGACGGCACGGTCAGCGACCCGATCAACCTGGGGCCGAATCACAGCGTGCTGATCCGCGTGACCCAGCACCAGCCGGAGCAGATCCAGCCGCTGGCCAAGGTGCACGAGCAGGTGGTGGCCGCGGTGCATGCCGACCGCACCGCCAAGGCCGCCGCCGCCAAGGCCGACGCGCTGCTGGCGCGCTTGCGCAAGGGCGAGACCCTGCAGGCCCTGGCAGGTCCGGAAAAGCTGCAGATCAACCCGATGCCGGGTCTGCCGCGCAACGTGCCGATGCCGAGCGCGCAGGCCAGCCAGGCGATCTTCAGCGCGCCGCAGCCGGCCGACGGCAAGCCGTCTGTGGGCAAGGTCGAACTGCCTGCAGCGCCGGGCACGGTGGGCAAGCGCTATGCGCTGTTCGCGGTCACCAAGGTGACGCCGGGCGACCTGAGCAAGGTGCCCGCCGAACAGCAGACGATGTTCCAGCAGCAGCTGGCGCGGATCGAGGGCGAGGCCGATGCCAAGGCCTACGTCGATGCGATGCGCAAGCACTTCAAGATCAGCGTGCAGGAATCGCAGCTGTAACGGCTGCGTCGTCAGCGCAAAGCGGCACGCAACAGGCCCGGCATCGCCGGGCCTGTTGCGTTTCAGGGTCCCGACGTGCGTGTCTTATCGGTGTGCGCGATTCGTAATGGGAGAGGCGCGCAATGGTGGCGCAAGTGCACACGCGCGCCTGCCGGTGGCCGGTGGCGCGAATGGGCGGCAAGCGAGTTACGTCGCTACCTTGGCCGGCGCGATGCGCTGTGCGTGCTGGCGGCCATCGAAACAGAGCCTGTTGCCAGTGGCGCGTGCGCGCAGTTGCGCTAGGTGCTGGACGTGGCGATACGCCTGCCTTCCAGGCGCTCATGCTGATCGTAGGTGCCCATTCGGGCCGAGGAGACGATGGTCATCCCGCGGCGTGGCTGCACATCCGCGGACGTTGCAGCATGGGCCGGACCTTTGTCCCGCCGCAGCGGGAGCGCGATCAGTCCTCGTAGCTCAGCACCATGCCGGGACGCAGCACGCTGCGCGCGGACAGGCCGTTCTTCACCAGCAGCGCCTGTACGGTGATGCCGTAGCGCTTGGCGATGTTCCAGGCGGTGTCGCCGTCGCGCACGGTGTGGGTGTGGCGGGAGCGTACGCCGGCACGCTTGGCGCGGTTCGGTGCGGGAGCGTCGTCGGCGCTGGCCACGGTCGCGACGACCGGGGTGTCGTCCTGCGCCGACAACGCCGTGTCTTGGGCCAGCACGGGGCCGCCGAGGCTGCGCGGCGCCAGCACCGGCAGCGCACGCTTGGTGCTGCGCCCGCTGCCCAGGGCCGGATTCAGCCGTGCGAGCTGGTTGCCCTGCAGCGCCTGGCGCCGGGCCCATTCGTCCAGCGCCATGCCGGCCGGCAGGGTCTGCGCCTGCAGGATCGGCACGTCGCGGTCCAGCGAGGCCATCCATTCGTCGCGGGTCTGCGCCTGCTCCAGCACGCAGGCCAGCGCGTGCAGTTTCTCGACATAGGCGTAGGTGACCGAGGACAGCCCGGGCAGCTTGTCCGGCTGCGCGTTCTGCGCGTTCATGCCGGCGCGGCGCATCGACTGCAGCACGCGGTACTCGCCGGCGTTGTAGGCCATGATCGCCAGGCGCCAGTCGCCGCCGAACATGCCGTGCAAGGTCTTCAGGTAGCGCACCGCGGCGCGGGTGGAGTCCACCGCGGACAGGCGGCCGTCGTAGCCGTTCTCCAGCGGGACATCGTGGTTGCGTGCGGTGCCGGGGATGAACTGCCACAGGCCGGCAGGGCCGCTGCTGTTGCGCGCGGCCGGGCGGTAGCCGCTTTCCACGAACGGGATCAGCGCGAACTCGGTCGGCAGGTTGGCCGCGCGCAGTTCGTCGACCACGTAACCGAACAGCGGCAGCACGTCCTCGTCCTCGTCGGCCAGGCGCGAAGGCGCGCGCGAGAACTGCTGCTGCCAGCGCGCATCGGTGGCGCCGGCGTCGCAGCGCGCGTCGGCCAGGCCATCCCGGAAGCGGGCGAGGATGTCGTGTCCGTTACGGGTGGTCGGCGGCGGCAGTGCCGCCGCGTCCGTCGGCAGTCCGTTCAGGCCGGCCACGGTCTGCTCGAGGGCCGCCGCGAGCGGGGTAGAAGCCGCCGCGGGGGGCGCCGCCGACGCCATCGCCAGCGTCAGCGCCGCCGTCAACGCCAGCGCCCTCATGCGCGGAAATCGTCTTTCCAGCGCCTCAATTCGGCGAAGACTTCCACCTCGTCGGACACCCCCCGGCCGAGCCGGGCGCCGATCGCCTGCTGGATCGCCGCCGAAGCGGTGCGCAGGAACGGATTGGTCGCCAGTTCGCTGGCGAGAGTGACGGGAACGGTGGGGCGGGCAGCGTGACGCATGGCCTGGGCTTCCTGATGGCGCTGCCGCAGGGCAGCGTTGGTGGGATCGACCGTGACGGCGAATGCCGCATTGGCCAAGGTGTATTCGTGTCCGCAGCAGACCAGCGTCTGCCCCGGGAGGGCGGACAGGCGCTGCAGCGAACCCAACATCTGGGAGGGCGTACCTTCGAACATGCGCCCACAGCCCAGGCTGAACAGCGTATCGCCGCTGAACAGGTGGCCGTGGCCGACGTAGGCCAGGTGGGAGCGGGTGTGGCCAGGGACGGCCAGGATATCGAACTGCCAGTCCAGCACCTTCACGACATCGCCGTCGCCGACCCGCTCGCACGAAAATCCAGCGATCCGCGGATCGTCCGGCGCATACACCGGGATGCCCGGCCAGCGCTCGCACAACGCGGCGACGCCGCCGATATGGTCGTCGTGGTGATGGGTCAGCAGGATGGCGGCGGGCTGCAGGCCCTGCGCGGCGGCCTCCAGCACCGGTTCGGCCTGGCCCGGGTCGACCAGCAACGCACGCCCGTCGTCCGTGGCGATCGCCCAGATGTAGTTATCCTGGAATGCGGGCAGGGCGATCAGTCGCATAGAATTGGCACCATGCCTGCCGTGTCGCTCCCTCGTCAAGCCAACGTCTCATCCTGGTTTGATACGGCCGGGGCGCAGGCCCTGCTGCAGGCCGAGCAGCCTCTGATCCTCGATGCCTTGCTCAAGCGTCCTGCGCAGCCCTGGCTATGGCTGGCGCCGGTCCCGCTGCCGCCCCCGGGACGCGAGCTGCCCGGGCGGGGCGTGCGCCTGCACCGCAGCGCCTGCGGCTATGCCGGTGACCTGGTGTGCACGCTGCCGCTGCCGCTGCCGTCGGAGAGTGTCAACGCGATCGTCCTGCAGCACGTGCTCGCCGCCGATGCAGCGGCACTGCTGGAGGAATGCGAGCGCATCCTGATGCCGGGCGGGAGGCTGTGGCTGTTCGCGCTCAACGCGATGAGCCCGTACCGGCTGCGCTGGCGACGCCAGGGTCTGGTGGCGCGCCCGCCGGGCAGCTGGCGCGGCCTGCTGGAGCAGGTCGGCCTGCCGTGCGTGGAGCAACTGCGCTATCTCGGGCCGGTATGGCCGACCCGCGGCGGCGTCGGCCCGGCCACGTCCACCGCACCGCTGCGTGCGGTCTGCCTGCTGCAGGCGGAGAAACGCACCGCCGCCGGCATCGGCCCCGTTCCGTTGCGCGCGCCGGTCCGCTGGCGCGGCTCGGTCGCTTCCATTTGATTCGCGGAGTTTCATGAAAACTGTCGACATCCATACCGATGGCGCCTGCCTCGGCAACCCCGGCCCCGGCGGCTGGGCCGCGCTGCTGCGCTACAAGGGACTGGAGCGCGAGGTGGCCGGCGCCGAGGCGCACACCACCAACAACCGCATGGAGTTGATGGCCGCGATCATGGCGCTGGAAACGCTCAACGAGCCGTGCCAGATCGTGCTGCACACCGACTCGCAGTACGTGCGCCAGGGCATCACCGAATGGATGCCGGGCTGGGTGCGCCGGCAGTGGAAGACCGCCGGCGGCGATCCGGTCAAGAACCGCGACCTGTGGGAACGGCTGCACGCCGCGGCACAGCGGCATACGATCGACTGGCGCTGGGTCAAGGGCCACAACGGCGATCCGGACAACGAGCGGGTCGACCAGCTGGCGCGCAACCAGGCCTTGCACGTGCGCGCCGGCGGCGCCGCGGTCGCGACCTGATCTTGTCTTCCTTTTCCGCTGCGAGTCCCATGCGTCAGATCATCCTCGATACCGAAACCACCGGCCTGGAATGGAAGAAGGGCAACCGCGTCGTCGAAATCGGCGCGGTGGAACTGCTCGAGCGCCGCCCCAGCGGGCGCAATTTCCATCGCTACCTGCGCCCGGACTGCGATTTCGAACCCGGCGCGCAGGAAGTCACCGGCCTGACCCTGGACTTCCTCGCCGACAAGCCGGAGTTCCACGAGGTGGTCGACGAATTCCTGGAGTTCATCGACGGCGCCGAGCTGATCATCCACAACGCCTCGTTCGACCTGGGCTTCCTCGACTACGAACTGTCGCGGCTGGGCGCGTCCTACGGCCGCATTCTCGACCGCGCCACGGTGATCGACACCCTGCTGCTGGCGCGCGAGCGCTTCCCCGGCCAGCGCAATTCGCTGGACGCGCTGTGCAAGCGGCTGGGCGTGGACAACTCGCACCGGCAACTGCACGGCGCGCTGCTCGATGCGCAGATCCTCAGCGACGTGTACATCGCGCTGACCTCCGGCCAGGAGGAGATCGGCTTCGCCCTGGCCGATAACGGCGCCGCACGTGCGGCGGCGCAGGGGCCGGCGTTTGACATGTCGATGCTGCTGCCACGGCCGCGGGTGTTGCCGACGGCGTCGGAGCTGGAGGCGCACCAGGCGCGGCTGGAGAAGCTGCGCAAGAAGGCCGGCCGCGCGCTGTGGGACGACGCCGAACCGGTCGCGGCGGAAGCGGTGGCCGGCTGAAGGGCGTCTCGAAAGACGACGGGACCTATGTCGTAGGAGCGGCTTCAGCCGCGATGGGGCGTTCCCGGTAAAGCCCCATCGCGGCTGAAGCCGCTCCTACAGGGCAGCCCGGCTGGCTTGAGCGTGAAGAATGCAAGTGCCCAGCGGTGCCCTGAAGCTGTTTGCGCGCACGGGAGCGGCACCGTCCTCAGTGGCAGCGCACCAGGATCGCGGTGATGTTGTCAGAGCCGCCTTCGTCGAGCGCGGCAGCGACCAGCATGTCCACGCATTCCTGCGCGCTGCAGTCGTCGTGGCCCAGCGCGCTGGCCAGACCGGCATCGTCCACTTCCTCGGTCAGCCCGTCGCTGCACAGCAGCAGGCGCATGCCCGGGCGCAGCTCGCCGGTCATCGTGGCCACGTTCAAGTGCTGTGGATCGGTCACGCCCAGCGCCTGGGTGACCACGTTGCGGTGCGGATGCGCGCGCGCCTGCTCGGCGGTGAGCGCGCCCTGCGCGATCAGTTCCTGCACGTAGCTGTGGTCCTGGCTGAGCTGGGCCAGCTTGCCGTCGCGCCACAGGTAAGCGCGACTGTCGCCGACCCAGGCGACCTCGAAGCGGTTGCCCTGTACCCGTGCGGCTACCACCGTGGTGCCCATCGGCAGGGTGTCGTTGCGGCGTTGCGAGGCGCGGATGATCTCCTCGTCGGCGATGCGGATGGCCTGCGCCAGCGCGGTGCCGCCGCGCACTTCGCGCACGATGGCCTCGCGCGCCAGGGCGCTGGCGACCTCGCCACAGGCGTGGCCGCCCATGCCGTCGGCCACCAGCCACAGCCCCAGTTCGTGGTCGCCGTAGTAGGTGTCCTCGTTGAGGTCGCGGCGCAGGCCGACGTGGGTGAGGTGTCCGAATTCGATCATTGCGCGCCTGCGGCCGGCCGGTATTTTCTGGGGTCGACGGGCATCATCGCGGTCGCGCGCAGATCAGGCAATCGCCGCGCGCGGCGCGCAGCAGGCGGGGTTCATCGCCCTACGCCGCCGGGCACGTGCACGGCCTCTGCGCCGTGCCGCTTGTCCGCGCGCGGCGGGGACCGTATGATGCACGCCCCCGGTCCGCCGGGGACCACCCGGGAAGGTGGCAGAGTGGTTGAATGTACCTGACTCGAAATCAGGCAGGCGTTTATAGCGCCTCGGGGGTTCGAATCCCCCCCTTCCCGCCAGTTTCGCATCAGGCCCCGTCAGGGGCCTTTTGTTTTTCGGCGATCGCGACAGCGTGCCGACACCGCTTTAAGACGCGGCCGTTACACTTCCCCTTCTCCTGTTTGTGGTGTCTGCCATGTCCGAAATCCTGGTGCCCGTGTCCTTCGGCGAATTGCTCGACAAGATCGCCATCCTGCAGATCAAGTCCGAGCGTATCGAGGATCCGGGCAAGCTCGCCAACGTGCGCGCGGAATTGTCGGCGCTGGAAAAGACCTGGATGGCGCATCCGGCCGCCGGCGGCGACGTAGCGCGCCTGCGTGCGGAGCTGAAGGCGGTCAACGAGCGCCTGTGGGTGATCGAAGACGAGATCCGGATCAAGGAGAAGGCGCAGGCCTTCGACGAGGAGTTCATCAAGCTGGCGCGCAGCGTGTACTACGAAAACGACGAACGCGCACGGCTCAAGAAGGACATCAACCTGGCCCTGGGCTCCAGCTACGTGGAAGAGAAGTCCTACCAGGACTACCGCAACGCCTCGGCGTGAGCGCGTTGACCGGGAGACGTTGCCGTCTCCCGGAACGCCGCGCACACCTCAGTCGCGCGCGACCAGCAGGCCGGTGAGGCGCCGTACCAGTGGCAGGACCAGCAGCAGGGTAGGGAAGGCGACCAGCCAGGACAGCGCCCAGGCACCGAGCCAGAGCGTGCCAACGCCGGGCGCCAGCCCGACGCTGCGCAGGGTGCTGATCATCGAGACGATGCAGGTCATCAGCACCGACAGCAGCAACGGGGTCACCCAGGCGACATGGCGCGCGGACAGCTTGCGGGAAAACAGCGGGGAACGTGACATTGCGGACTCTCCGTAAGCCGGTCGATCGAAGGCGCCACCCACCAGCGGCCTGCCAGGCCCGGGCGGGAAACAGCCCCGGACGGATCCGGCGCAGTTGGCGCGTTGATTGACGTAAACGCTTACGGCGGCTCCTGCAGGCCAGGTCGGCGGCAGGACGCGCGGCGGATGGTAGAGCGGCGCCGGGCGCGCCGCAACCGGGCTCAGTGGCCGTGGTCGGCGCGGTAACGTTCGAACGCGGCGATCGCGTCGTCCACGCCGATCAGGTCCATCACGCCGTCGAACTCGATCTTGCTGCCCCACTTCACCTGCGCGGCCGGCTTGCCGAGATACTTACGCGCGGCGGCGTCGTACTTGTCCACGCAGTAGCGGATGTCCGAATACGGGCCGCTGCGGCGCGGGTTGCTGGCCGCGTGCAGACCCAGCACCTTGGTGCCCATCGCGTTGGCGATGTGCATGGGGCCAGAGTCCGGAGTCAGCACCAGTGCCGCCCGCTGCAGCAGCGCCGGCAGTTGCTTGAGCGTGTCGCGGCCGACCAGGTCGAGCACCGGCGTGCGTGCCGCCGCGACGATGGCGTCGGCGGTACTGCGCTCCAGATCGCTGCGCCCACCGCACAGCACCACCCGCCAGCCCTGCGCGGCCGCATGGTCGGCCACCGCGGCGTAGCGATCGGCATACCAGTTGCGGCGCTGGTGGCTGGAGCAGGGCGAGATCAGCAGCGCCGGGCGGCCATCCTCGGGCCATTGCGCGCGCGCCCAGGCATGGGCGTCCTCGGGTACCGGCAGGTCCCAGTGCACCTCGGTCTGGCGCAGACCCAGCGGCTCGCAGAAGCTGCCGATCGCGTCCAGCACGTGGATGCCGGGGCGGTCGGGGATGCGTTCGTTGACGAACAGCCCGTGCAGGTCCTTGGAGCGGCTGCGGTCGTAGCCGATGCGGCGGCGCGCCGGCACGAACGCCGACAGCACGTTGGCGCGCAGCGCCACCTGCATCTGCAGCAGCGCGTCGAAACCTTGTGCCGGCAGGTCACGGCGCAATGCGCGCATGCCGGCCACGCCGCTGCGCTTGTCGTAGGGGTGGAACACCACGCCCGGCAGGCCTTCCAGCAGCTTGTGCCCGGCCTTGTCGATGATCCAGTGCAGGGCCGGCGCCTGCGGCCAGGCGCGCTGTAGGGTTCGCACCAGTGGCACCACGTGGGTCACGTCCCCCAGCGCCGACAGGCGCAACAGGCACAACGAAGGGAGCGTTGCCGGCATGGTGTTGTTAGACTCGCTGGATGGTTGCATTCGACGCCACCGAAGCGCTGACGCCGTACCGCGAGGGCCGCGGCTACGGCGCCATTCTGTTCGACCGCGAACGACTGCGGCAAGCCGAACCGGCGCTGTTCTCCGCCGTCGCCTGGGGCGAGCGCGCGCGCCCGGTGGATGCCGGCGGCCGCGGCGGCGCCTGGTTCGTCGATGCCCCGTTCGGCAGTTGCGTGTTGCGCCAGTACCGCCGCGGCGGGCTGGTTGCCAAGCTGGTGCGCGATCGCTACCTGTGGACCGGCGCCGACCGCACCCGCAGCTTCGCCGAGTTCCGGCTGATGCGTGCGCTGATCGCGCGCAAGCTGCCGGTGCCGCGGCCGCTGGCGGCCTGCTACCTACGCCAGGGGCTGCGCTACCGCGCGGCGATCCTGATGGAGCGGTTGGAGGGCGTGCGCTCGCTGGCCGAGCGCGCGCATGTGGCCGGCCGCGGCGCCCCGTGGGAGGAAGCGGGGCGGCTGATTGCGCGCTTTCATCGCGCCGGCCTCGACCACGCCGACCTCAATGCGCAGAACATCCTGTTCGACGGCAACGGCCGCGGCTGGCTGATCGATTTCGACCGCGGCGTACTGCGCATTCCCGCCACCCGCTGGCGCGAGCGCAACCTCAAGCGGCTGCGCCGTTCGCTGATGAAGCTGCGCGGCGAGCGCAGCGTCGATGCGGTGGAGAAGGACTATGCCCGCCTGCGCCGCGCCTACGACCTGGCCTGGGAGCGTGGTTGCTGATGACGGACTGGGCGCTGCGCTTTCAGGGCGTGGGCAATGCCTCGGCGGTGACGCTGGGCTCGCCGATGGCCACCATCGAGCGCGATGGCCGGCCGTGGCTGACCATCGACTGCGGCGGCGAGGGGCTGACCGCCTATCAGGCGCACTACGGCGCGATGCCGCAGGCGCTGTTCGTCACCCATGTGCATCTGGATCACGTTGCCGGCTTCGAGCGGCTGTTCGTGGACAGCTATTTCTCCGAGCGCCGCGGCAAGGTGCGGCTATACGTGCCGGCCACGGTGCTGCCGCTGCTGCACCGCCGGGTGGCCGACTATCCGAACGTGCTGGCCGAGGGCGGCGCCAACTTCTGGGACGCGTTCCAGTTGATCGCGGTGGGCGATGCGTTCTGGCATGAAGGCGTGCGCCTGGAGGTGTTCCCGGCGCGCCACCACTGGCCGGAGACCGCCTACGGCCTGCGCCTGCAGGGCGCGCTGGTGTGGAGCGGGGACACCCGGCCGATCCCGGAAATGCTGAACCGGTATGCCGACGACGGCGAGCTGGTGGCCCACGACTGCGGTCTTCACGGCAACCCGTCGCATACTGGCGTGGACGACCTGGAGCGGGAGTATCCCGCCGAGCTGCTGCAACGAACCATGCTTTATCACTACGCCAGCGCCGAGGATGCCGAGGCCCTGCGTGCGCGCGGCCACCGCGTGGCGCAGCCGGGCGAGCGGGTGGCGCTGGCCGCGCCGCGCGCGCCGCAGGTGCCGGCAGGATGAACGCGCTGCCGCGCCCACCGCTTGCGTCGACGACGCCGGCGGACCGGCGCGGGCGGCCGTTGCGCGACATGCGCCTGTCGGTGATCGAGGCCTGCAACTTTCGCTGCGGTTACTGCATGCCTGCCGACAAGGTGCCGGACGACTACGGCTTCGATGCCGCATCGCGGCTGTCGTTCGCGCAACTCGAAACGGTGGCCCGCGCCTTCGTGCGCAACGGCGTCAACAAGCTGCGCCTGACCGGCGGCGAGCCGCTGCTGCGCCGCGATCTGCCCGAACTGGTACGGCGGCTGGCGCGCATCCCCGGCGTGGAAGATCTGGCCATCACCACCAACGGCGCGCTGCTGGCGCGGCACGCGCAGGCCTTGCGCGAGGCGGGCCTGCGCCGGGTCACGGTCAGCCTGGATGCGATCGCGCCGGCGGTGTTCCGGCAACTGTCCGGCGGCCGCGGCGAGATCGCCCAGGTGCTGGAAGGCATCGACGCGGCGGTCGCAGCCGGGTTCGGGCCGGTCAAGCTCAACTGCGTGGTCCAGCGCGGCATCAACGACGACCAGGTGCTGCCGTTGCTGGCGCATTTCCGCGGCAGCGGCCACGTGCTGCGCTTCATCGAGTACATGGACGTGGGGACCTGCAACGCCTGGCGCCGCGAACGGGTGGTGCCGGCCGCCGAGCTGCGCGACCGCATCGCCGCGCGCTGGCCGCTGCAGGCGCTGGCGCCGCATTATCCCGGCGAGGTCGCTGCGCGCTACGCCTTCGCCGACGGTGGTGGCGAGCTCGGCTTCGTGACCTCGGTCAGCACGCCATTCTGCGGCGACTGCCACCGTGCCCGCGTGTCTGCCGATGGCCATCTCTACACCTGCCTGTTTGCGGGCGAGGGCACCGACCTGCGGCCGGCACTGGCCGGCGGCGAGGACGCGCTGGCCGAGCGGGTGCGCGCGCTTTGGGAGCGCCGCGACGATCGCTACAGCGAATTGCGTGGCGCGGCGACGGCCACGCGCGGCAAGCACGTCGAAATGTTCCTGATCGGCGGTTGAGCGATGGACACCGCAGTGCAACGCGCGCTGGTCGCGCTGGAGCTGGAATTGCTGGAGCCGGCAGTGCGGGCCTCGGCGGCGCGCGTGGCCGAATTGCTCGACGACGCCTTCGTCGAGTTCGGCGCCTCCGGCCGTTGCTTCGACAAGCCGGCGGTGCTGCACACGCTGCCGGCCGAGTCGGGTGCCTTTCGCTATCGCGCCTTCGACATCCAGGTGCAGTCGCTGGCGCCGGAGCTGGCGCAAGTGCGCTATCGCAGCGAGCGCAGCGGCGGTGGCGAGCCGCCGCGGCAGGCGCTGCGCAGTTCGCTTTGGCAGTATCGCGACGGCCGATGGCGCATGCTGTTCCACCAGGGCACGCCGATTCCCGGCGGCGCCTGAAGATCGCGCCGTAGGAGCGGCAGCGCAGTCCATGACCAAGAAGACCTCCGCCACGTCCGCGCGCGCGACCGCGCCGGCGCTGACCCACCTGGACCCGCAGGGGCTGCCGACGATGGTCGACGTCTCCGCCAAGGCCGCCACCGCGCGCGTGGCGGTGGCGCAGGCGCAGGTGCGCTTTCCCGCCGCCGTGGCCGCGCAATTGCGCGCCGATGCGCTGCGCAGCGCCAAGGGCGGCATCGTCGACACCGCGGTGATCGCCGGCACCATGGCGGTCAAGCGCACCCACGAACTGATTCCGTTCTGCCATCCGCTGCCGATCGACGGCTGCCGCTTCGCCAGCGACTGGCGCTCGCCGCAGGTGCTGGGTATCGAGTGCACGGTGCGCACCGTACACCGCACCGGCGTGGAGATGGAGGCGCTGACCGGCGCGAGCGTCGCCGCGCTGACCGTCTACGACATGTGCAAGGCGCTGACCCATGCAATGACCATCGGCCCGGTGCGGCTGGTCGGCAAGCGCGGCGGCAAGCGCGACGTCGGGAGCGTGGCATGAGCGCCGAGGTGACCGTGCTGTACTTCGCCAGCTTGCGCGAAGCCGCCGGCCTGGAGCGCGAACAGGTGCGCACCGATGCGCCCGACCTGCGCGCGCTGTATGCGGAACTCGATGCTCGCCATGGCCTGCGCTGGCCGCTGGATCGGTTGCGGGTGGCGGTGGACGGCGCCTTCGTCGGCTGGGACGAGGCGGTGCGCGACGGCAGCGAAGTGGTGTTCATTCCGCCGGTCTCGGGAGGCTGAGCCATGTCCACCGAACCGCGTTTCCGGCTGGCCGACCAACCGCTCGACATCGCCACGCTGCGCGCCCCGCTGGCGCACGCCCAGGCCGGTGCCTACGCCAGCTTCGAAGGCTGGGTGCGCGACCACAACGACGGCCGCGCGGTCGACGGCCTGCATTACGAGGCCTATGCCGCGCTGGCCGAAGCCGAGGGGCAGCGCATCGTCGACGAGGCCCTGGCCCGCTTCGCCGTCCTCGATTTGCGTTGCGTGCACCGCGTCGGCGAACTGGCGATCGGCGATCTGGCGGTCTGGGTTGGCGTGGCCGCTGCGCACCGTGGGGCCGCGTTCGACACCTGCCGCTACGTCATCGACGAGGTCAAGGCACGGGTGCCGATCTGGAAGCGCGAACGCTATCGCGACGGCGACGCGGGCTGGCTGCATCCGGAGGTGCAGGCGTCGCAACGCGAATAGCGGCGCGCGATCAGGGGTTGATCGTGTCTTCGTAGAGGAGGGTGGTAACCCCGCCGGCTGACCGCGCCCGGCATAGCCTGCCGCTGTGCGGATTTCTGTGCCGTCGCCACGGCCGGAACGAATGACACGCTGGGATGGCTGTTGCTTTCTGCAGGCGCAGCAGTTGCTTGCGATCGAGGCTAATCGTTCGTCGTCGTAGAAGGGTGGTAACCCCGCCGGCTGACCTCGGCGCCCGCGTCGATCGATACCGTTGCTGCCTTCCGGCCCTGGCGGGGTTTTCGACCTAGCGTCGCGAGGGGCCGACGGGGCCACCATAGAGACGAAACCGCGCCAGTGGCGCGGTCTTCCTCTTTAGACTTTTCCGCCTGCGGCGAAGGAAGTCTGCGCGGGAAAAACGCATTCGAATCTGGCGGAGAGAGGGGGATTCACTCGGCATCTTCGATGCCTCGCCCTACGGGCGGCTTCGCCGTGCAGGTGGCTACGCCACCTGTCGAACCCGAGGGTTCTCACCCCCTCCCAGGCGCCGGCGAAACTCACGCGACTGGGCCATCTCAACACTTTCAATCTGGCGGAGAGAGGGGGATTCGAACCCCCGAAGCGCGGTTTAGACGCTTACACACTTTCCAGGCGTGCTCCTTCAACCACTCGGACACCTCTCCGGGTCTGGCGCGGGCCATGCGGTCCGGGCAAGGGCGGGAATTCTAGCCGTCATGGCGGCCATTCACAAGGCGAACCACCGCGGTTGCGTGAACTGCGCTGATCTGCGCTCTATTCATCGTCGCAGTCCGCCCTGCGCCGGAGGCGGCGCGCGCGTGACGGTGGCTGACCGGGCGGCTGAACGATCATGGTGGCCCGCCGTGGCACAATGGCGGTTCAGATGAAGACGGTCGCCTGATGTCCTATCTCGTTCTCGCCCGCAAGTGGCGCCCCAAGCGTTTCGCCGAGCTGGTGGGGCAGGAGCATGTGGTCCGCGCGCTCACCAACGCGCTGGACAGCGGCCGGGTGCACCACGCGTTCCTGTTCACCGGCACCCGCGGCGTCGGCAAGACCACCATCGCGCGCATCTTCGCCAAGTCGCTGAACTGCGAGCAGGGCACCAGCGCCGATCCGTGCGGCCAGTGCGCGGCCTGCCTGGACATCGATGCCGGCCGCTACATCGACCTGCTGGAGATCGACGCCGCGTCCAACACCGGCGTGGACGACGTGCGCGAGGTGATCGAGAACGCGCAGTACATGCCCTCGCGCGGCAAGTTCAAGGTCTACCTGATCGACGAAGTGCACATGCTCTCCAAGGCGGCGTTCAACGCGCTGCTGAAGACCCTGGAAGAGCCGCCGGAGCACGTGAAGTTCCTGCTCGCCACCACCGACCCGCAGAAGCTGCCGGTGACGGTGCTGTCGCGCTGTCTGCAGTTCAACCTCAAGCGCCTGGACGAAGAACAGATCCAGGGGCAGATGACCAAGATCCTGGCCGCCGAGCAGATCGAGGTGGATGCCTCGGCGATCGTGCAGTTGGCCAAGGCCGCCGACGGCAGCCTGCGCGACGGCCTGTCGCTGCTCGACCAGGCCATCGCCTATGCCGGCGGTGCGTTGCGCGACGACGTCGTGCGGACGATGCTGGGCACGGTCGACCGCACCCAGGTGGGCGCGATGCTGGACGCGCTGGCCGAGGCCGATGGGCAGCGGCTGCTGCAGGTGGTGGCTGGCCTGGCCGAGTTCTCGCCAGACTGGGGCGGGGTGCTGGAGGCGCTGGCCGAGGCGCTGCATCGCATCCAGGTGCGGCAACTGGTGCCCGGCGCCGCCATGCCCGCGCTGGACGGTCTGGACCCGGCGCCGCTGGCCGAGCGCCTGCGCCCGGAGATCGTGCAGCTGTGGTACCAGATGGCGCTGAACGGGCGCCGCGACCTGTACCTGGCGCCGAGCCCGCGCGCCGGCTTCGAGATGGCGCTGCTGCGCATGCTGGCGTTCCGTCCGATGGGCGCGGCGGCGCTGCCGGCTGGCACCGCGACCGGTGCGACCACGCAAGGACACGGCAATGCGTCGGCCGCTGCGGCCAGTGCGCCTGCTGCGGCGATGGCGGCACCAGCCACGGTGGCTGCCGCTACCCCGGCGGCGCCTGTCGTTGCCACGCCGGTGCCGGTCCCCGCTGCGCCTGTAACGGCTGCGCCCAGCGTCGCCGCGGCCCCGCTGGATCCGCCATGGGATCCGCCGGCAGCGCGCCCTGCGCCGCCCGCGCCCATCGCGACTCCGGCGCCAGCAGTCGTCCCGGCCTCAGCCACGGCCGCCGAGCCGGAAATGGCGATGGTGCCGCCGCTGGCACAGACCCCGCGCACCCACGCCGCCGTGTCCGACCTGCCGCGCGCGCTGCACAGTGCCGAGGACTGGCTCGAACTGGTCGCCGATTGCAGCCTGACCGGCCCATCGCGGCAGCTCGCCGCCAATGCCGCCTTCGTCAGCCATGCCGAGGGCGTGCTGCGGCTGTCGCTGTCGGCGGGCTTTGAATATCTGCAGTCGGAACGCTCGCTCGGCGAACTGGCCGCGGCGCTGGCCGATGCGTTGGGCCAGCGCCCGAAGATCGTCATCGAAAGCGGCATCGCGGTCGATGCCGAAACCCTGCATGAGCGCTCGCATCGGCAACGCGGCGAGCGCCAGAACGCGGCCGAGACCGCGTTCCTGAACGACCCGGCGGTGCAGGCGCTGATCCAGCAGCAAGGCGCGCGGGTCGTCCCCGATTCCATCCGTCCCTACGATGAGTGAGCCACGATGCGCGGCAATATCGCCCAACTGATGCAACAGGCGCAGAAGATGCAGGAAAACCTGCAGCGCGCCCAGGAAGAGCTGGCCCAGCTGGAAGTCACCGGCAGCGCCGGCGGCGGCATGGTCAACGTGACCCTGACCGGCGCCAAGGAGTGCCGCAAGGTGCGGATCGATCCGAGCATCCTGGCCGACCAGGAAATGGCCGAGGATCTGATCGCCGCCGCCTTCAACGACGCCTCCAACAAGATCGATGCCGAGTCCAAGGCGCGCATGGGCGCGGCCACCGCCGGCATGCCGATCCCGCCGGGCATGAAGCTGCCGTTCTGAGGCCGGGATTTGGGAGTGGGGATTCGGGATTCGTGGTTTCCCGCGAGTGCGCTGCCCCTCCTCCTTCGGTGAATTGCCTTCGTAGGAGCGGCTTCAGCCGCGACGGGCGTTACCGGTAATGCCCATCGCGGCTGAAGCCGCTCCTACAAGAACATCGCGTGACAGCGATGTTTTCCCTGCGAATCCCCAATCCCCAATCCCCAATCCCCAACCGCAATGAGCTCGCCGCTGCTCGAACAACTGATCGATGCGTTCCGCGTGCTGCCTGGCGTCGGCCAGAAGACCGCGCAGCGCATGGCCTACCACGTGCTCGAGCGCGAGCGCGAGGGCGGGCAGCGCCTGGCCGAGCGGTTGCAGGAGGCGATCGAGCGCATCGGCCATTGCGCGCAATGCCGCGATTTCAGCGAAACCGAGGTCTGCGCGATCTGCGCCAGTCCCGCGCGCGACCGCCAGCAACTGTGCGCGGTGGAATCGCCGGCCGACCGGCTGGCGATCGAGCACGCCACCGGGTACCGCGGGCTGTACTTCATCCTGCAGGGCCGGCTGTCGCCACTGGACGGCATCGGCCCGCGCGAGCTGGGCCTGGATCGGCTGGCGGCGCGGCTGGCGCAGGGCGAGGTCGCCGAGCTGATCATCGCCACCAACTCCACGGTCGAAGGCGAGGCCACCGCGCATTACCTGGCGCAACTGGCGCGTCAGCACGGCGTGCGGCCGAGCCGGCTGGCGCAGGGCCTGCCGCTGGGTGGTGAGCTGGAGTACGTGGATCGCGGCACGCTGTCGCATGCCTTTGGCAGCCGCAGCGAAGTGCCGCGCGCCGGCGCCAGCGAGTAAGCGCTGCACGCGGCTGCGGCGCGACGCCGAATTGGGCTATAACGGCGGCCCCTTCTTTCGTTCCGGGCGCGTTTCATGGACACCATCTTCGGCAAGATCATCCGTCGCGAAATCCCGGCCAGCATCGTCTACGAGGACGACGCCGTGCTCGGCTTCAAGGACATCGCGCCGCAGGCGCCGGTGCATGTGCTCTTCATCCCAAAGCAGGTGGAGATTCCGACCCTGGACGAGCTGGCGCCGGAGCAGGCGACCCTGGTCGGCCGGCTGGTGCTGGCCGCGGCCAGCTACGCGCGCGAGCAGGGTCTGGCGCAGGACGGCTATCGGGTGGTGATCAACTGCCGCGAGCACGCTGGACAGACCGTGTTCCATCTGCACCTGCATCTGCTCGCCGGCGCGCCGCTGGGGCGCTTCGGTACGCCCTGAGCCACGGCGGGCACAAACGTGCAGGCATAAAAAAACGCCGCTGGGTCAGCGGCGTTTTTCGTTACGGCGAACGCGGCAGGCTTACCACCAGCCCCAGCGCGGACCCCACGGACCCCACGGGCCGCCCCAGGGGCCGTACGGGTAGGCGGGCACCACTTCGACCTGACGCACCACCGGCCACAGGTACACCACGTCTGCATCCATCTTCGGCAGGCGGTAGTCGTACTCGCCGATGCGGGTGTTGTCGTAGCCGGAGACGTGGCCGATGAAGGTCACCTCGCGGCCGGGCTCGAACACCGCCGGGTCGTAGAAGCCGGCGCGGCAGGCGATGAAGCGGCCATCGCTGGCGTCGGCTGAACTGCTGTCCGGACGGCCGCTGGCATTGAGCGGGCGCGACAGCATCTGGAAGCAGGTCTGGCCCTGGCCGGGCGTGGTCTTGATGATCTTGCCGCCCCAGCGCACCGGCGCGCCGGCCTGCTGGCCGGCGACCGAATCGCGCGGGCTGACGGGCGCGAACTGGCCCTGCAGCGGCTTGGGAGCAGTGGCGCAGGCGCCGAGCGCCAACGCAGCGATCACGGGGAACAGCAGGCGAATCTTCATCGGGATGCTCCAGTTGGCGGACGGTGCCTGCGCAGGTCGCGCAACAATGAAGCGCTGTCCGAATCAGCGCCAGCGTAGCGCGCATCGGCGAAACGCTGGCTGAGTGGAATCAGGGTTGCATCGCCGGTTTCCTGCTGCACCCGCGCCGCCCACGCCAGCGCCGGCTCGTGCGGTTCACGGCCCTGGCCGCGCTTGGCGTAGCGCCGGCCCAGTCCCCGCCAGGCCCGCAGCAAGGGATCGCGTTCGCGCTCACCGCGGGCCAGCCACCAGGCCATCGCACCCAGCAGCAAGGCGGCGAATCCGGCGAACAGCGCCACCAGTTGGCCGGGCTCCAACTTCGCCACGCCGAACTGGCTGAGCAGGCGCTGCTGGCGGTTGGCATCGAACGACAGCACCAGGTCGTTCCAGCCGCGCCGCGCCCAGTCGGCGAGATCGCGCCAGCGCCAGTCGGCGCCATCGCCTTGCGTACCGCCGCCGCTGCCCAGGCGGTCCTCCAGGGTGTCGTAGATGCCTTCCGGCGCCACCGCCGCGGTCGGGTCCACCCGCACCCAGCCGCGTTGCGGCAGCCACACCTCGGCCCAGGCGTGCGCGTCCATGCGCCGCACCACCCAGTAGTCGCCGAACGGGTTGCGGGTGCCGCCGGCATAGCCGGTGACCACGCGCGCGGGAATGCCGGCGCCGCGCATCAGCACCACGAACGCCGAACTGAAGTGCTGGCAGAACCCGGCCTTCTGCTGGAACAGGAACTCGTCCACGCCGTCGCGGCCGGGCAAGGGCGTCTCCAGGGTGTAGGCGAAGTCGCGGCGGATCCATTGCAGGGCGCGGGCGACGATCGCCGCATCGTCGGCACCGGCCTGCTGCCGCCATTGCCGGGCCAGCGCCAGGGTGCGCGGGTTGTAGCCCGGCGGCAGCGCCAGCGCGCGCTGCCGTTGCGCCGGCGCGAGATCGGGCTCCACCCGCTGCGGCAGCGCCGACCGCAGCCGCCAGCGGGTCAGTGCGCTGAGCGGGCGCTCGGTCTGCAGTACGGCGTCGGCCGTCAGCCGGGTGCCGGCCGGCGCCTGCCGCGGCAGGTCCAGGGCGACCAATTGCCGGCGGTCGGTCGGTTCCACCTCGAGTTGGTAGTCCCAGCCGCCGGGTGCGAGCTGGATCGGCGGTGCCGGTGCCCAGGCGTTGTCGCGCTGCGCACGCCAGGTGCGGCCGTCGAAATCCCACAGCACCGGCCCGCGCCAGTAGCGCTGCGCCGGTGTTGGGACCGGGCCGAAGAACTGCACACGCAATGCCGGCGTGTCGTCGGCCAACAGGTCCAGCCACTGCCCCGGGCTCATCGTGTCCGACAGGCCGGGACGGCCCAGCGCACGTTCCGGTACGCCCCACAGCGGCGAGCCCAGCCGCGGGAACAGCCAGAACGCGGCCAGCGCCAGCGGCAGGCCCAGCGCCAGCAGGCGGCCGACGCCGCGCAGTTGCCCGCGCAGCGGGCGGCGCGCGCTGTGCCCTTCCTGGTCGGCCAGGCGCTGCATGCACAGCAGCGCCGCGATCACTGCGGCCAGCGCCAGCGCCATCGTCACCGGTCCCTGGTCGAGCAGGAAGGCGGCGAACGGCGCGAACAGGGCGAAGCCGAGCAAGCTGCGCGCATCGCGCAGGCTCTTCAGTTCCGAGGGCTTGATCGCCAGCATCGCCGCCAGCAACGCGCAGCCGGTGTCGCGGCCGAAGCGCAGGCCGACCTGCCAGTACAGCGCCGCGAGCATCACCGCGACCAGGGCCAGGCGCAGCAGCGCCGGCAGCGGCCGCCACGCCGAACTGGCGCCGATCAGCAGCGCAGATAGTGCGATCAGCCAGGCCAGTGTCGCAGGCAACTGCAGCAGCAGCGGCAGCAAGGCCAGCAGCGCCGCGCCGAGCGCCCAGGCACGGCTGGCGGCATGCAGCGCGGGCGAACGCGGCTCAGCCATGCGGCAGCAGCGCCAGCGCGCGCAGACACAGATGCCGGTGCTGTGGGCCGCGGCCCGGGCCCAGCGCCGGCTGCCCCGGCAGCAGCAAACGATAGCGGCGGCCGTCGCGTTCGGCGTCCTCGACCCAGCGCGCCAGCCGCGCGATGCGGCGTTCGTGCGGCAAGGCCGGCAGCGTGCGCCAGTCCAGCACCACGTCCACGCCGATCGGGCGTTCGTACTCGCGCACCAGCAGGGTGTCGCGGCGCGCCGAGTGCTTCCAGGCGATCGCCCGCGGTGCGTCGCCAGCACGGTAGGGACGCAGTTGGTGCAGTTCCTCGCCGAGCGCGTGCAGGCGGGTCTGGGTCGGGGTACCCGCGCCGGCCGGCAGCGGTGGACCGTCGGCCTCCGGTTGCGGGTAGACCAGGAGCGGGGTGTCCGGCCAGAACCAGGCCCAGGCGCGCAGCAGGCCCAGCGGTTGGGTGGTGGAGATCTGGATGCGCTGCAGGTCGAGCCAGCCGCGGCGCTCGGTGGGCACCTCGAGGTCGGCGGCGTTGTGGTCGTCGCCGAGCAGATCCAGATAGGTGTGCGCGGCGCCGTGGCGCACGCGCAGGCCGCGCCGTCGGCGGCCGTCGGCGGTGGCCAGCGCCAGTCGCAGGCGCAGCGGCTGGCCGGCGGCGACCGGCTCGGCCGACAGCGCCTCCAGTCGCAGCCCGGACAACTGCAGGTGGGCGACGATGGCGCTGGCCATCGCTGCCGCGCCGAGCAGCATCGCCAGCAGCAGCGCCGGGTTGTTGTTGTAGTTCAACGCGCCGAGCAGCATCGCCGCCAGCAGCAATGCCAGGAAGCCGCCGAACGGCGTGGGCAGGATATAGATGCGGCGCCGGTCCAGATGGACGGGCAACGCTTCCGGCGCGCGCGGCGCGGCCAACTGCGCCAGTCGCTGCCGCCAGTCGCGCCGCCCGCCCGGCATCGGCGTCAGTCCACCGCGACGCTGTGCAGGATCGCCTTGGCCAGGGCCTGGCCGGAGGCCGATTCCTGTTCGGCCACCAGGCGGTGTTCGGCGACGGCCACGAACAGCGCCTGCACGTCGTCGGGCAGCACGTGCCCGCGCCCGAGCAGCAGCGCATGCGCCTTGGCCGCGCGCAGCAGGGCGATGCCGGCGCGCGGCGACAGGCCGACGCGCACGCCCGGGTGCTGGCGGCTGCGCGCCAGCAGTGCCTGCACGTAGCCGACCAGCGCCTCGCTGGCGTGGATCTGCTCCACGCCCTGCCGCAGCGTGGCCATGTCGGCCTCGCCGAGCAGCGGCTGTGCCTGTGCGATGAGGTCGCGGCGGTCGCTGCCGCTGAGCAGCGCGCGTTCGGCCTCGGCGTTCGGATAGCCCAGCGCCAGGCGCAGCAGGAAGCGGTCCAGTTGCGAGTCGGGCAGCGGGAAGGTACCCGACAGGTCCACCGGGTTCTGCGTGGCAATGACGAAGAACGGCGACGGCAGCGGGTGCGTGGTGCCGTCGAGGGTGACCTGCTGTTCGGCCATCGCTTCCAGCAGCGCGCTTTGCGTGCGCGGCGGCGCACGGTTGATCTCGTCGGCGAGCAGCACGTGGGTGAACACCGGCCCCGGGTGGAACTGGAACTGGCGCGATTGCGCGTCGTAGACCGACACGCCCAGCACATCGGCCGGCAACAGATCCGAGGTGAACTGTACGCGCTGGAAGCCCAGCCCCAGGCTCGCCGCCAGCGCATGCGCCAGCGTGGTCTTGCCCAGGCCGGGCAGGTCCTCGATCAGCAGATGTCCGCCGGACAGCAGGGCGACAAACGCCATGCGTACCTGTTGCGGCTTGCCCAGGACAAGCGAATTGACCTGCTGCTGGGCGCGCGTGAGCGCCTCGCGCAAGGTATCGGTTAGCATTTCCGGCAAGCGGAGCGGAGTAGGCATCGCAGTCTCGCAACGGTTTCAGGGAGTGTACGGGCAATGCAAGGGGAACAACGTGCACGCAGTGTCTTCATCGTGCTGTGGACGCTCGTCACCGCCGCCAAACTGCTGGTCGCCGCGCGCCTGCCATTGTTCGTCGACGAGGCGTTCTATTGGCAGGAAGGACAGCATCTGGCGCTGGCCTATTCGGATCTGCCCGGGCTGACCGCGTGGTTGGCGCGGCTGGGCGTGGCGCTCGGCGGCGATCACCTGCTGGCGCTGCGCGCGCCGTTCCTGCTGCTGGGCGCGGCCATGCCGTGGCTGATCGCGCGCATCGCCACGCGCTGGTTCGGTGCGGTGGCGGGCTGGCGTGCCGGCAGCCTGGCCTTGCTGATGCCGTTGTCCGGCACCCTGGGCATCCTGGCGCTGCCGGACGTGCCGATGGCGCTGGCGACGATCCTGTGCATCGATGCCACCGCGCGGCTGCTGCGCCAGACCGATGCGATGAGCGCGGTGGAGCTGGCGCTGGGCCTGGTCATCGGCGCGCTGAGCCATTACCGCTTCGTCGGCGTGATCGGCGTCGGCGCGATCGCGCTGCTGCTGATTCCGCAGGGCCGGCGCATGCTGCGCGATCCGCAGGTGTGGGTGGCGTTGGCGCTGGGCATGGTCGCCTGGTTGCCGCTGCTGGCCTGGAACGTGGACAACGGCGAGGCCGGGCTCAAGTTCCAGTTGGTCGATCGCCATCCCTGGAGCTTCCAGCCCGCCGGCATCGCCTTCGTGCTGATCCAGTTGCTGCTGGTCACGCCGCTGCTGGCGGTGGCGATGACCAAGGTGGCGCTGATGGCCACGCGCGGCGGCAGCAGTGGCACGCGGGTGCAGTGGCGTTATTTCGGCTTGCTCGGCGGGGTGTCCACGCTGGGCATCTTCCTGCTCGGGTTCTTCACCGACGCCGAGCGGGTCAGCTTCCACTGGCCGCTGCCGGGCTATCTGGCGCTGCTGATCGCCACGCCGGTGATCCTCAACGGCTGGAGCAAGCCGCTGCGCCGCGCCACCTGGCTGCTGGCCGGGCTCGGCTTGGTCGGCGCGTTCGGCTACTACCTGGCGGTGTCGGTGCCGGCGGTGCGCGAGCACGCCGCCGGCGACAAGTACTACCCGCGCAACTTCGCCGGCTGGCGGCCGCTGGCCAGCGCGGTGCGCCGCGAACTGGCGGCGATGCCGGCAGGCACCAAGGTGCTGGCGGACAACTTCAAGGTCGGCGCCGAACTCGGCTTCGAACTGCGCGACCCGAACATCCAGGTGCTGCCGCATCCGTTGAACGACAAGCACGGGCGCAGCGCGCAGCTGCAGCAGTGGGGACTGCTCAGCGACGGTCACCGCGACGGTCCGCGGTTGCTGGTGCTCTCGCCCAGCGACATGAAGTACCGGCTGCTGCTGCAGCGCTACCACGCGGTCTGCGACCTGGTCGGTCCGCTGCCGCCGCCGCGGGTGGTGTCCAGCGACCACGGCAGCCAGCGCTTCCTGCTGTTCGCGCTGCCGGCGCAGCGCGCGGCCGGCCCCTGCACCACGCCGGCGATGGCCTGGTTCAACACGCCGGACGTGGGCGCCACCGTCGGCCGCCGCGTCGACGTCTCCGGCTGGGCGTTCAAGGACGGAGTAGGGATCGACCGGGTCGAGGTGCTGCTCGACGGCAAGGTCGCGGCGCAGGCGCACTACGGAGAGTTCTACGACGTCACCAAGTTCTGGAAGATCTCCACCGATCCCGGCCATCCGAACATCGGCTTCAGCGCCACCGTCGATGCAGGCGGCCTGGCGCCGGGCACGCACTGGCTGGGCCTGCGCCTGCACGGCCGCGACGGCAGCGTCGAGGACTGGTGGGAACAACCGATCATGCTGCGCCCGCACTGAGCTAGGATGGCGCGCCTTTCCACGCCGTCGCGCAGGACCGCACGCCGCCCATGTCCAGTTTCCCCTCCGACCGTCCCGCGGCCGCGCCGCGGATCGCGGTGCTGGTGCCGTGCCACAACGAGGCGGCCACCATCGGCCAGGTCGTGGCCGATTTCGCCGCGCATCTGCCTGGCGCGCGCATCCACGTGTTCGACAACAATTCCAGCGACGCCACCATCGCCCGGGCGCGTGCGGCCGGCGCGGCGGTGCGCGAGGTCGCGCTGCAGGGCAAGGGCAACGTGGTGCGGCGCCTGTTCGCCGACATCGAGGCCGACGTCTACGTGCTGGTCGACGGCGATGCGACCTACGATGCGGCGATGGCGCCGGCGCTGGTCGAGCGCCTGCTGCGCGACGGCCTGGACATGGTGGTCGGTGCGCGTCGCAGCGACGCGGCGGCGGCCTATCGCGCCGGCCATCGCACCGGCAACGTGCTGCTGACCCGCTGCGTGGGCTTCCTGTTCGGGCGCAGCTTCGACGACATGCTGTCCGGCTACCGGGTGTTCTCGCGGCGCTACGTGAAGTCGTTTCCCGCGCATGCCGCCGGCTTCGAGACCGAGACCGAACTGGCGGTGCACGCGCTGCAACTGCGCATGCCGGTGGCGGAGGTGGACACCGCCTATGGCGCGCGTCCGGAAGGATCGCAGAGCAAGTTGCGCACCTGGCACGACGGCACCCGCATCCTGTTGACCATCCTGCGCCTGTTCAAGGCCGAGCGGCCCTTGCTGTTCTTCTCGCTGGGTTTCGGCGCCTGCGTGCTGCTGGCGCTGGGGCTGGCGGTGCCCTTGCTGCAGACCTATCTGCAGACCGGCCTGGTGCCGCGCTTCCCCACCGCCATCCTGTGCTCGGCGCTGGTGTTGCTGGGCGTGCTGCTGCTGGCCTGCGGGCTGATCCTGGACACGGTCACACGCGGCCGCATCGAGGCCAAGCGCTTGGCCTACCTGGCGATCCCGGCCTGGCCTGTGGATGCCCAGGGTGCGCAGCGGAGTGATGCCGCATGAGCACGATCGTTGCTGCTGCGCTGCCGCGCCCGACGCGCCGCCAGCGCCTGCTGGCCGCGCTGGATCGCCGCTTCGCCTTCCACAGCCGCGGCAACGTCATCGCCGCCGGCATCGTGGTGGCGCTGCTGGGCGGGCTGCTGTCGCTGTGGCTGGGCCAGGACGCCAACTGGGACCTGCGCAATTACCACCTGTACAACGGCTACGCCGCATTGCACGGCCGCCTCGGCATCGACCTGGCGCCGGCGCAGATGCAGAGTTACTTCAATCCGCTGCTGGACGTGCTGCATTACGCGTTGTTCGTCGGCTTGCCTGCCCCGCTGGCCGGGTTCGTGATGGGCGTGCTGCACGCGCTGGCGTTCCTGCTGCTGGCCGGCATCGTCTGGCAGGTGCTGGACCCGCGGCTGGATCGCGCGCGGCTGGTGCCGTGGCTGGCGCTGGCGGGGCTGTGCAGCGCCGCGTTCCTGTCCGAGTTCGCCGGCACCATGGCCGACAACACCAGCGCGCTGCCGGTGCTGGGCGCGCTGCTCGCCGCACTGCATGCGCAACGTCGCCAGCAGGCCGCGGGGCAGGGCGTGGCGCTGGGCTGGTGGACGCTGGCCGGCGCCCTGCTCGGGTTGGCGATGGCCTGCAAGTTGACCAATGCCTTGTTCGCGCTGGCCCTGGGCGTGGCCGCGCTGGTCGCCGGCGGGCGCCCGCGGCAGCGCATCGGCGGTGCCGCGGTGCTGACTGCGGTGGCGCTGCTCAGTTTCGCGCTGCTGGCCGGGCCGTGGTTGCTGCGGGTCTGGCAGACCTTCGGCAATCCGCTGTTCCCCCAGTTCAACAGCCATTTCCTGGCGCCCCTGGCGCAGCCGGTGGCGGTCAGCGACACGCGTTGGTTGCCGAAGACCTTGTGGGAATGGCTGACCTGGCCGCTGCAGTTCTCGCTGGCGCCGAACCGGGTCAGCGAGGTGCGCCTGCGGCAACTGGTGTGGCCGCTGCTGTATCTGTTGGGACTGGTCGCGCTGCTGCGCTGGGTGCTGCGGCGTCCGCGCGCCTCCGCGGCGGCGGAGGTGGTCGCGCCGGCGTGGCGTGCGGTGCTGGTGTTCGTGCTGGTGGCCTTCGTTGCCTGGCAGGCAACCTTCAGCATCCAGCGCTATCTGGTGGTGCCGGAGCTGCTGGCGCCGCTGCTGCTGTGGGTCGGGCTGCGGCGCCTGTTGCCGGCGCGCATCGCCGCCCCGGCGGCACGTTGGATCCTGATCGCCTGCGCGGCCTTTGCGCTGTACGGCTGGGGCGAATGGGGGCATGAGCGCTGGGCGCGGCAGGCGTTCCGGGTGCAGGCGCCGCCGATGCCGCAGCCGGAGCGCAGTCTGGTGCTGCTGGTCGGCGATGCGCCGGAGTCCTGGCGCATCCCGTTCCTGCCCGAGCGGGCGGCGTACGCCTCGGTTGCCTCCAATTTCCCGGAAACGCCGGCCTATGCCGCGCGGGTGCGCGCGATGCTGGCAGCGCGCGGGCAGGGCTATGCGATGCTGCCGGCGGAAGTGGATCGCAATGTCGAGCGCCTGCAGCGGCTCAATGCCGTGGCCGCGCGCCTGGGCCTGGATCGCGGCCCTGATTGCGCACTGATGCGGCGCCTGGCGCACCGCCCGGTGCGCGCGGGCGTGGAGGTGGGCGCCGGCCGCTGCCGCTGGGTGCTGCTGCCGGAACGGGCCGTGGATGTCGCCGCCGCGGACCGCCAGACCCAGGCGCTGGCCGCGCAGCAACTGGCCCGCTACGGTCTGGCCCTGCAGCCGGGGTCCTGCCAGCTCTATGCGTCCTGGGTCGGCCAGGCGCGTTTCCCGTACCAGTGGTGCCGGCTGCAGTGAGCTAGGGCGTGTCATCCCTTCCCGAGCGCGTCGCGTTGGGTCTGGTAGGCGCGCTGCCGGCGTTGCGTGGCGCAGCGCCTGACTGGCCGTCAGGTCAAGCCGCGCGGCGCCGGCAGCGTGCCTGCCAGGCCCAACCCGAAGGGCCACGGTTGCGCGCGCCCGTGGCCGTGTCATCGCTCCGGCGTGGACCCACGTCCACGTCCTCGCGCTTCCTTGCCGCAGGCACGCGCAACCGCGGCGCGGTGCGCTCGGGGAGGGATGGCACGCCCTAGGGCAGGGTATAGCCGGCCTCGCGCAGCAACTCGGCCAGCGCGATCAGCGGCAGGCCGATCAGCGCGGTCGGATCCTGGGTGCGGATCGCGCGGAACAGGCTGATGCCCAGGCCTTCGCACTTGAAGCTGCCGGCGCAGTCCAATGGCTGTTCGGCGGCGACGTAGCGGGCGATGGCGTCGGCCTGCAGGTCGCGAAACTGGACCTCGGTGAGGTCGCAGGCATGCAGCGTGCGCGCGCCGCGTTGCAGGCAGACCGCGGTATGGAAACGCACGCTGCGCCCGGACATGGCCGCCAGCTGCGCGTGCGCCGCGGCCACGTCGCCGGGCTTGCCCAGCGGTTGGCCGTCCAGGTCGGCGACCTGGTCCGAGCCGATCACCCAGGCCTCCCCGGCAGTGGCCGCGACCGCCGCCGCCTTGGCCGCGGCCAGCCGCTGCGCCAGCGCCAGCGGGGCTTCGCCGGGCAATGGGGTCTCGTCGACCTGCGGGCGCGCGCAGTCGAAGGGCAGGCGCAGCCGCTCCAGCAGTTCGCGGCGGTAGGCGGAGGTGGAAGCCAGGATCAGCGGCGGCATCGGCGGTGGGGCAGGGCAGCTGCGGGCGGGCCGGGGCCGGCAGTCTGCGGCGGCCGGCGCGGACCGGCAAGCCGACCGATGGCCGGGCTGGGGGGCGGTTTGACAGCGACGCTGGCAGTCCTTAACATTCTGCGGCTTATGTCCGCGAACGTGCCCGAACTGTTGGATGCCTGGCGGATGGTCGCAGCGCGCAGGGTCTTCGAAGACCGCCTGCCGCTCTCGGCGATGACCCGTCTGCAAGGCAGCCTGGCCGACACCGAAGGCGAATGCCGCTACACGCTGGAATTCGGCCGCGACGCTGTACTGCAAGTGTCCTATGTCGAACTGAAGATCGAAACCGAGCTGCCGCTGATCTGTCAGCGCAGCCTGCAGCGCTGGCTGCTGCCGGTGTCGAGCGTGCAGCGGCTGGGGCTGATCCGCAGCGAGGAAGAAGAAGCCGCGCTGCCGCCGGATCACGAGGCCTTGCTGGTGCCGGAAGACGGCATGCTGCGGCCGGCCGATCTGGTCGAGGACGAGTTGGTGCTGGCGGTCCCGTTGGTGCCGGTGGCGCCCGGAAGCGAGGCGGTCGATCGCGACTGGCCGGCGACCGAGGAAGAAACGAGCAAGGTCAACCCGTTCGCGGCGTTGGCGGCGCTGAAGAAACAGTAGCGGTCGGTCCGCCTGCCGCTGCCTGAGGTTGTTGCCGGACGCGCGCGTCCTGCGCGACGTAATGACGACAGATGTAAACGAACCGAGTTTGGAGCAATCCCATGGCTGTGCAGAAATCCCGTGTCACCCCGTCCCGCCGCGGCCAGCGCCGTTCGCACGACGCCCTCAGCGCCAAGCAGCTGTCGACCGATCCGACCAGCGGCGAGATCCACCTGCGCCACCACGTCACCGCCGACGGTTACTACCGTGGCAAGAAGGTGATCGCCACCAAGACCGCGCAGGTCGAAGAAGATTGATTCGTGCCCGTCCACCGCGCTGCGGCGGACGGAGTCACCCATCTTCACAGGCCGCGCCGCACCGGAGCGGCCTGCGTAACAGGCAACAGGAACCAGCATGAGCAAGCGGATCTATTCCAGGATCGCGGGCACCGGCAGCTATTTGCCTGAAAAAGTGTTGACCAACGACGATCTGTCGCAGATGGTCGACACCAGCGACGAATGGATCCGCAGCCGCACCGGCATCCGCGAGCGGCACATCGCCGCCGCCGGCGAGACCGCCGGCGACCTGGGCTACGAGGCCGCGCTGAAGGCCATCGAAGCCGCCGGCATCGATGCCGCCGAACTCGACATGATCGTGGTCGGCACCACCACGCCGGACCTGATCTTCCCGTCCACCGCCTGCCTGATCCAGGCCCGCCTCGGCGTGGTCGGCTGCCCGGCGCTGGACGTCAACGCCGCCTGTTCCGGCTTCGTCTACGCGCTCAGCGTCGCAGACAAGTTCATCCGCAGCGGCGACGCCAAGACCGTGCTGGTCATCGGCACCGAAACCCTCAGCCGCATCGTCGACTGGACCGAGCGCACCACCTGCGTGTTGTTCGGCGACGGCGCCGGCGCAGTGGTCCTGCGCGCCGACGACGACACGGGCATCCTCAGCACCCATCTGCATGCCGACGGCAGCAAGAAGGAGTTGCTGTGGAACCCGGTCGGTATCGCCACCGGGCTGGGCGACGGCACCGGTGACCCGGCCGCCGGCGGCATCCAGATGAAGGGCAGCGAGGTGTTCAAGTACGCGGTCAAGGCGCTGGACGCGGTGGTCGACGAGACCCTCGAAGCCAACGGCCTGGACAAGCACGACCTGGACTGGCTGATCCCGCACCAGGCCAACCTGCGCATCATCGAGGCCACCGCCAAGCGCCTGGACCTGCCGATGGAGCAGGTGGTGGTGACGGTGGACATCCATGGCAACACCTCGTCCGCCTCGGTGCCGATGGCGCTGGACGTGGCGGTGCGTTCGGGTCGCGTGCAGCGCGGCCAACTGCTGCTGCTGGAAGCCTTCGGCGGCGGTTTCACCTGGGGCTCGGCGCTGCTGCGCTATTGAGCCTGTCCCGTGCCCGGCGCCATCGGCGCCGCGGTACGCAGCGGCAATGCCGGATGCTGCGCGTCGTCTCCACGACGCACGGCGATGCGCTGGCCGACCCCGTCTTTATCGATGCCAGTGCGCGTCAAGCCCGCGCACCCTCGATTGTGCGCAGTCGCGGCGTCCTGACGTGCGGAGGGTGCCTGCGTGCGCTGTGTCCGTCGCTGCATCCCGTCGGCGCCTTAGCCAGGCCCCTGTGGGAGCGGCTTCAGCCGCGACGGGCTTTCCCGGGAACGCTTGTCGCGGCTGAAGCCGCTCCTACGGGGGCAACGAGGTGACCCCGTTGCGCGGCGGCAGAGCGGGTTGTTGCGGTGCCCTGAGCCCGGTCGGTCGAGATGCTGTTCGACCCGAGCGGCCGCCAGGGCGTGCGCGTCGATCGCGCCATCTTGGTCGTCGAGCCCATGCCCGTTCGACCCATGCCCATCGCGCCGTTTCGCTGTCGGCATGCGCTGCCGTCGCCTTGCCTGACGCACCCGGTCGCAGCGCTTTCCGGGCGCATGCGTCGCGCCCGCCACGCGCGCTGTCGGCATGGCGCCCGGCACGGCGGAGCGGAGCGCCGCTGGCGCCGCGCGGTGGGTTGGCCGCCATTTCACATACGCCCGGGTACAGACGCCCGGCCGGTTTCGCCCGTATCATCGCCGCTCGATTTTCGCAGGGCCAACCGCGTGACCGATTCCACACTCGCCTTCGTCTTCCCCGGCCAGGGTTCGCAATCGCTGGGCATGCTGGCCGAACTGGCCGAATTGCATCCGCAGCTGCGCGACAGCTTCGCCGAAGCCTCCGATGGCGCCGGCGTGGACCTGTGGGCGCTGAGCCAGGGCGGCCCGGAAGAGATGCTCAACCGCACCGAGTACACCCAGCCGGCGCTGCTGGCGGCGAGCGTGGCGCTGTGGCGGCTGTGGCTGGCCGAGGGCGGGGCGCGTCCGGCGCAGCTGGCCGGGCACAGCCTGGGCGAGTACAGCGCGCTGGTCGCCGCCGGCGCGCTGTCGCTGCACGACGGCGCGCACCTGGTGCGGCTGCGCGGGCAACTGATGCAGGACGCTGCGCCAGCCGGCGTGGGCGCGATGGCCGCCGTGCTCGGCGCCGAGGACGCGCTGGTCGAAGAGGTCTGCGCACAGGCCGCCGGCAGCCAGGTGGTGGTGCCGGCCAACTACAACTCGCCGGGGCAGGTGGTGATCGGCGGCGATGCCGCGGCGGTCGATCGTGCGCTGGCGCTGCTGGCCGAGCGCGGCGTGCGCAAGGCGGTGAAGCTGGCGGTCAGCGTGCCCTCGCACACCCCGCTGATGCGCGAGGCGGCCAATCGCCTAGCCGAGGCGATGCGCGGGCTGGCCTGGCAGGCGCCGCAGTTGCCGGTGGTGCAGAACGCCGATGCGCAGGTGCACGACGGCGTCGAGGCGATCCGCCAGGCGCTGGTCGAGCAGTTGTACCTGCCGGTGCGCTGGACCGGCTGCGTGCAGGCGCTGGCCGCCGGTGGCGCCACCCGCCTGGCCGAGTGCGGCCCGGGCAAGGTGCTGACCGGGTTGGTCAAGCGCATCGACAAGTCGCTCGACGGTCGCGCCCTGGGCACGCCTGCCGAGTTCGCCGGCGCACGCGAGGCCTGGGCCTCCTGATCGCCGGCCGCCGCGCGGTGCGTCTGTCGCCCGCGCCGGTTTCCCCCCTTTCCACCGGCGCCATGCGCCGTCCGTCTCCAAGGAAACGCAGATGAGCAAGCCATTGCAGGGCGAGATCGCGCTGGTCACCGGCGCCAGCCGCGGCATCGGTGCCGCCATCGCCGACGAACTGGCCGCGCAGGGCGCCACCGTCATCGGCACCGCCACCTCCGACGCCGGCGCGCAGGCGATCGGCACGCGCCTGGCCGCCCATGGCGGCCACGGTCGCGCGCTGGACGTCACCGACGCCGCCGCGGTCGATGCGCTGATCGAGACGATCGCCAAGGAATTCGGCCCGGTCTCGATCCTGGTCAACAACGCCGGCATCACCCGCGACAACCTGCTGATGCGGATGAAGGACGACGACTGGCAGGCGATCATCGACACCAACCTGACCAGCGTGTTCCGCACCTCCAAGGCGGTGCTGCGCGGCATGATGAAGGCGCGCAAGGGCCGCATCGTCAACATCGCCTCGGTGGTCGGCGTGACCGGCAACCCCGGCCAGGCCAACTATGCCGCGGCCAAGGCCGGCATCATCGCCTTCTCCAAATCGATGGCCAAGGAGATCGGCTCGCGCGGCATCACCGTCAACGTGGTCGCGCCGGGCTTCATCGATACCGACATGACCAAGGCGCTGCCGGAGGCGCAGCGCAACGCGCTGCTGGAGCAGATCGCGCTCGGCCAGCTCGGCCAGCCATCGGACATCGCCAATGCGGTGGCGTTCCTGGCCGGTCCTGGCGCCGGCTACATCACCGGCGAAACCCTGCACGTGAACGGCGGGATGTACATGCCGTGAGCCTGCGGCGCAGCGGACGCGCCTAAGTGGCTGATCGGCCGGCAATTGTGCAGCGCTGCAAGGGCCAGTCGGTTTCCACTACACTATCCAACGCGGCCATCGCAGCCCGATGGCGTTTTGTGAGTCCCTCAGGAGTACCGCACGATGTGCGGGATCCTCAACTCGAACCACCACTACTCCATCTGGAGCGATATCCCAATGAGCACCATCGAAGAACGCGTCAAGAAAATCGTCGTCGAACAGCTCGGCGTCAAGGAAGAAGAAGTCACCAACAACGCATCGTTCGTCGATGACCTGGGTGCCGACTCGCTGGACACCGTCGAGCTGGTGATGGCCCTGGAAGAAGAGTTCGAGTGCGAAATCCCGGACGAAGAAGCCGAGAAGATCACCTCGGTGCAGCAGGCCATCGACTACGTCAAGGCGCACGTCAAGAGCTGAGGCTGCGTTCGCGATCGCCATCGGCGCCTGCGTGGGCCCGATGCGCGTGACAATCCCATGGGGCCGCGCATGCGGCCCTGTGTTTTTACAGCGTCAAGGCCGCGCGTATCGCGGTGAGGAGATTTCGCAATGAGCCGTCGTGTCGTCGTAACCGGCATGGGCCTGGTGTCGCCGTTGGGCAATGACCTGGCCAGCAGTTGGGAAGGGATCGTCAACGGACGCTCCGGCATCGGCCCGATCACCCAGATCGATGCGTCTCAGTTCACCACCAAGATCGCCGGCGAGATCAAGGATTTCGATCCGACCAAGTTCATCTCGTCCAAGGACGCGCGCAAGATGGATTCGTTCATCCATTACGGCGTCGGCGCCTCGTTCATGGCGCTGGACGATTCCGGCCTGGAGATCACCGAGGCCAATGCCGAGCGCATCGGCGCGATCCTCGGCTCCGGCATCGGCGGCCTGCTCGGCATCGAGGAGCAGACCATCAAATTCCACGAGGGCGGCGCGCGCAAGATCTCGCCGTTCTACGTGCCCAGCACCATCATCAACATGCTGCCGGGCCAGGTGAGCCTGATCAAAGGGCTGAAGGGGCCGACCTTCTCCGCGGTCTCGGCCTGTGCCACCTCCAACCATTCCATCGGCACCGCGATGCGCATGATCCAGCACGGCGACGCCGACGTGATGCTGGCCGGCGGCGCCGAGCGCGGCTCCTCGCCGACCTCGGTGGGCGGCTTCTGCTCGATGAAGGCGATGTCCACCCGCAACGACGATCCCGCTGCGGCCTCGCGGCCGTGGGACAAGGAGCGCGACGGCTTCGTGCTCGGCGACGGCGCCGGTGTGCTGGTGCTGGAAGAGTACGAACACGCCAAGGCGCGCGGCGCGCGCATCTATGCCGAGCTGGTCGGTTTCGGTGCCAGCTCCGACGCCTTCCACATGACCGCCCCGAGCGAGGACGGCGAGGGCGCCGCGCGCAGCATGGTGGCGGCGATGAAGGACGCCAAGCTCAATCCCGACCAGATCGACTACCTCAACGCGCACGGCACCTCCACGCCGCTGGGCGACCTGGCCGAGACCCTGGCGATGAAGCGTGCGCTCGGCGATCACGCCTACAAGACCATGGTCAGCTCCACCAAGTCGATGACCGGCCACCTGCTCGGCGCTGCCGGCGGTGCCGAGGCGATCTTCTCGGTGATGGCGATCCATGCCGGCATCATCCCGCCGACCATCAACCTGCACGAGCCGGGCGAAGGCTGCGATCTGGACTACGTGCCGAACGTGGCGCGCGAGAAGAAGATCGATGTGGCGATGTCCAATGGGTTCGGCTTCGGCGGGACCAATGGCACGTTGGTGTTCAAGCGGGTCTGAGGGGCGTAGCCCCTCGGGATTCGGGAGTGGGGATTCGGGATTGGGTAAAGCCGGCGCCTGATTGATGTCGCGCTTTTCTCCCTGACACGGATGCGCGGCAGGTCCGCGCTGCGATTCTCCGGCGCCGCATTGCCCGGCAGCGCCTGCGCCGCCCCACGTTTTCATTCTTCCAGCGGATCTTCGATGCTGCGTACCGTTCCCTTGCCGGCCGACGTCGATCTGCTGGCGCTGCATCGCCTGGCGCCGCAGCGGTATCCGGTGTTGCTGGAATCCGCGGCGTCGGGCACGGCGCAGGGCCGGTGGGATCTGCTGCTGGTCGCCGACGACGGGCAGGGCCTGCGGCTGGATCGCGATGGGGTCACCCGGACGCTCGATGGCGCCGCGGTCGCCGGGGATTTCCTGAGCGCACTGGATGCGCACTGGCAGGCCGAACGCTGCGAACGCGACGAGCCGCGCTGGCCGTTTCGTGGCGGTTGGGCGCTGCTGCTGGATTACGAACTGGCCGCGCAGGTGGAGCCGGTGCTGCAACTGCCGCCGTCCGCTGCGACCACGCCCGCGGCGCTGGCCCTGCGCTGCCCCGCGGCGCTGCTGCGCGATCACGTCACCGGCGACTGCGTGGCGCTGGCCGAGCCCGCGCATGCGGCGTTGCTGGACGCCGTACTCGCCGATCTGCAGGCGCTGCCCGCGGCGGCCCCTGCGCCGGCGTGGCAGGCGCCGCTGGCGATCGAGGAAGACCCGCCGCAGCGTTTCGTCGACGGCGTGCGCCGCATCCTCGACTACCTGCGCGCCGGCGACGTGTTCCAGGTCAACCTGTCGCGACGCTGGTCGGCGCGCTGCGCTGCGCCGCTGGCGCCGGCGGCGCTGTACGCGCAGCTGCGTCGCGCCAACCCGGCGCCGTTCGCCGGCCTGTTCGTCGGCCACGGCCGCGCCGTGGTCAGTTCCTCGCCGGAACGGCTGGTGTCGGTGCGCGGCGACGTGGTCGAGACCCGGCCGATCGCCGGCACCCGCGCGCGCGCGCCGGGCGACGACGAGGCCGCGCGCATCCGCGAACTGGTCGGGCATCCCAAGGAGCGTGCCGAGCACGTGATGCTGATCGACCTGGAGCGCAACGACCTGGGGCGGATCTGCGCGCCGGGCAGCGTCGAGGTCGACGAGTTGATGACCGTGGAGAGCTACGCCCACGTGCACCACATCGTCAGCAACGTGCGCGGCCGGCTGCGTGCGGGAACGACTCCGGGCGAGACGATCCGCGCCACCTTCCCCGGCGGCACCATCACCGGCTGCCCCAAGGTGCGCTGCATGCAGATCATCGCCGAGCTGGAGCAGACCCCGCGCGGCGCCTACACCGGCGCGTTCGGCTGGCTCAACCGCGACGGCGACATGGACCTGAACATCCTCATCCGCACCGCCGAGGTGGACGGCGCGCAGGTGCAGTTCCGCACCGGCGCCGGCATCGTGTTCGACTCCGACCCGGAGCGCGAGCTCGACGAGACCCGGGCCAAGGCGCGCGGCCTGCTGCGTGCACTGGAGCCATGAGCAGGGCCGAGTGATACCGGGCGGTGCCGGCCGCGCGGTATCCTGCACGCCATTGAATTCGCTCCGAGGTGGTCGTGGCTTGGGCTAAACGCGGGTGTCTGACCCTGCTGGCGGCATTGCTGGTGCTGGCGCTGCTGCTCGCCGCGGCCGGCGCGTGGTGGTGGCACGGCTATCGCGCCTTCGCCGAGCAGCCGCTGCAGGCCACCCAGCCCAGCGTGGAGGTGGCGCGCGGCGCCTCGCTCAACGGCGTGCTGCGCAAGCTGCGCGCCGCCGGCGTGACCCAGGGCAGCGACCTGCAATGGCAGGTGCTGGCACGCGAACTGGGCGTGGCCGGCAAGCTCAAGTTCGGCGAGTATGCGCTGCAGCCGGCGCTGAGCCCGCGCGAGTTGTTGCTGCGCATGCGCAAGGGCCAGGTGATCCAGTACCGCTTCACCATCGTCGAAGGCTGGAACGTGCGCCAGTTGCGCAGCGCCTTGAACGCGGCCACGCCGCTGGTGCACACCACCACCGATCTCAGCGACAGCGAACTGATGGCCAAGCTCGGCCAGCCCGGCCAGCACCCGGAAGGCCGTTTCCTGCCCGAGACCTACCTCTACCAGCGCGGCGACACCGACCTGCAGCTGCTGCGCCGCGCGCATGCGGCCATGGACAAGGCGCTGGCCGAGGCCTGGGACGCGCGCGCCAAGGACCTGCCGCTGCAGTCGCCGGAGCAGGCGCTGATCCTGGCCTCGATCGTGGAGAAGGAAACCGGCCTGGCCGCCGAGCGCCCGCAGATCGCCGGCGTGTTCGTGCGCCGCCTGCAACTGGGCATGAAACTGCAGACCGACCCGACCGTGATCTACGGCATCGGCAGCGCCTACGACGGCAACATCCGCAAGCGCGACCTGGAGACCGATACGCCGTACAACACCTACACCCGCACCGGCCTGACCCCGACCCCGATCGCCATGCCCGGGCGTGAGGCGCTGCGTGCCGCCACCAACCCGGCGGCGGGCGACAGCCTGTACTTCGTGGCCATCGGCGACGGCAGCGGCGCGCATGCGTTCTCCTCCAGCTATGCCGAGCACAACGCCGCGGTGGCACGCTACCTGCAGCGCCTGCGCCAGGCGCGCAGCGGCGCGGCGGTGACGCCATGAGCGAGGCCGTGCTGAGCCACCATCGCTTCGTCAGCCTGGAAGGCGGCGAGGGCGCAGGCAAGACCACTGCGATCAACGCGATCCGCGACGGGCTGCAGGCGCAGGCCCACGAGGTGGTACTGACCCGCGAGCCGGGCGGCACGCCGCTGGCCGAACGCATCCGCGCGCTGCTGCTGGACAAGACGCCCGGCGAAGTCGCCGAGCCGCTGGCCGCCGAGACCGAACTGCTGCTGGTGTTCGCCGCGCGCGCGCAGCACGTGCGCGAGGTGATCCGCCCGGCGCTGCAGCGCGGCGCCTACGTGGTCAGCGACCGCTTCACCGATTCCAGCTACGCCTACCAGGGCGAGGGCCGCGGCCTGGACCGCGCCTGGATCGCCGACCTGGAACGCCGTGCGGTCGGCCTGCAGCCCGGCCTGACCCTGCTGCTGGACCTGGACGTGCAGATCGGCCGCGCCCGCACCAGCGGTCGCGACCTGTGGCCGGACCGGATCGAGAGCGAGCAGGACGATTTCTTCCAGCGCGTGCGTGCCGGCTTCCGCCAGCGCGCCGCGCAGGATCCGCAACGCTTCCGCGTCATCGACGCCAGCCAGCCGCCACAGGCGGTCGCCCAGGCGGTCGCCGCCGCGCTGGCGGCGTGGATGCAGCAGCAACAGGAGCCGACGCCATGAGCGATCTGCCGTTTTCGCCCTGGCAGCAGCGCGCCTACGACCAGACCGTGGCCGCGCTCGATGCCGGCCGCCTCGGCCATGGCCTGCTGATCTGCGGGCCGGAAGGCCTGGGCAAGCGCGCGGTGGCGCTGAAGCTGGCCGCGCACGTGCTGGGCCAGGGCGAACCGGCCGCGGCCCTGCGCAGCGCGCAGCTGATCGCCGCCGGCACCCATCCGGACTTGCACCTCATCTCGTTCATCCCCAACCGCACCGGCGACAAGCTGCGCACCGAGATCGTCATCGAGCAGGTGCGCGAGATCTCGCAGAAGCTGGCGCTGACCCCGCAGTACGGCGTGGCGCAGGTGGTAGTGGTGGATCCGGCCGACGCGATCAACCGCGCCGCCTGCAATGCCTTGCTGAAGACGTTGGAAGAACCGCAGCCCGGCCGCTACCTGTGGCTGATCAGCGCGCAGCCGGCGCGGCTGCCGGCGACCATCCGCAGCCGTTGCCAGCGCCTGGAGTTCAAGCTGCCGCCGGCCGACGAAGCGATCGCCTGGCTGCTGGCGCAAGACTTCCCGGAGAAGACCGCACGCGAAGCGCTGGACGCCGCGCGCGGCCATCACGGGCTGGCCGCGCAGTGGCTGCGCGAGGACGGATTGAAATTGCGCCGGCAGGTGGCTGCGGACCTGGAGCAGGTCGCCGCCGGCAAGCTCGGCACGCTGGACGCTGCGCAGCGCTGGAGCGGCGACGCGCTGGCCGAACAGCGCCTGGGCCATGCCGCCGACCTGGCGTTGGCGCAGGCGTCGCAGGCCGGCTTGACCGACCCGGCGCGATTGCACAAGCTGGCCGCGTGGTTCGACGCCGCCAATCGCACCCGCGATCTGCTGCGCACCACCGTGCGCGCCGACCTGGCGATCGCGGAACTGTTGCTGGCCTGGCGCGATGGCGATCGCCCGGCCCGGAGAGGGGCACAACGATGAGCGCGATGAGCGGACGCCAGGGCATCCTGTCGCTGGCGGTGAAGGACAAGGCGGCGCTGTACAACGCCTACATGCCGTTCGTGAAGAACGGCGGCATCTTCGTGCCCACCCCCAAGCGCTATTTCCTCGGCGACGAAGTGTTCCTGCTGTTGACCCTGCCCGATTCCAGCGAGCGCCTGCCGGTCGCCGGCAAGGTGATCTGGGTGACCCCGGTCGGCGCCCAGGGCAACCGCGCCGCCGGCATCGGCGTGCAACTGCCGGACAACAGCGAAGGCGAGACCATCCGCACCAAGATCGAGACCCAACTGGCCGGCATCCTCAACGCCGACAAGCCCACCCAGACCATGTAGCGGCCGCGCGGCGACGCCGGGCCACGCACTTCGCAAGGACCCATTGACGCCGCGCGCCACAGCCCTATAATGTGCGGCTCGCGACACGGGCGGTTAGCTCAGCGGTAGAGCATTGCCTTCACACGGCAAGGGTCGCAGGTTCGAACCCTGCACCGCCCACCATACAATTAGCGTAATTAACAAAACCGGCCTTGAGCCGGTTTTTTCATAGGGCGCGGTAAGCGCACAGTGCGAATTTCGGCAAGGTCAGGAGGATCAGCCGGTGATGGAGATCTTGCGAATTCCTAGTGGCGCCGCTGATCTGCCAGAGCAGATGGGGACAAAGGCCAAATTTTGGTTTGATGACAGTCGGCGTTTATTTAAGGAGGGGCGCCCAGGCACGGGTGAGAACTGGGCCGAGGTAGTCGCCGCCGAGATCGCTGCCCTGCTAGGCTTGCCTCATGCTCGTTACAGTTTGGCAGAGTACGAGGACCGGAGAGGGGTTGTTACAGACTCTTTCGTTCCTTTGGGTGCCCGCCTCGTGCTTGGGAACGAGTTGATCATGTTCGCAGGTGGTGAGACAGTCGATCGGCATATTAGGCGTCAAGCTCACACGATTCGTCGTCTCGGTGCCCTTCTGAACTCACCTATGATCGCGTTGCCACTTGACTGGCCTGCCCCCATCCCATCCTTCAACGCTGCAGATGTGATGTCAGGCTATCTATTGCTCGACGCCTTGATTGGAAACCAAGATCGCCATGAAGAGAACTGGGGTTTTATCAATTCACGAGGTGCGATCTATCTTGCGCCTACGTTCGATCATGCGTCGAGCCTGGGGCGAAACGAGACGGATGATCGACGGGAGCAGAAGCTGAAAGCTAATAATCCAGATCATGGCGTCTACGGTTATGCAAGGAGAGCGAGAGCGCCCATCTATGATGGGACAGACCCGCTGCGGCCGAGTGAGGCTTTTGTTGCTTTGGCACGTATTTGCCCCAACTCAGGATCCCACTGGCTAGAGCGATTGAGTGAAATAGATCCAAATAGATTCAATGCCCTACTTGATAGTGTGCCCTCAGGCTGGATCACGGAGCCTGCACGGCGTTTTGCTGTCGAGCTACTCAAGGTCAACAGAAACCGGCTTTTGGAAGAATCATGAAATCTCTTTATCTCGCCATCCAGGAAATTGAGAGTCGTCGCTGGTCTCCTGTTGCCAAGGTCACCAAGGCAGATGGTGTGTATCGGTTTGTGTACACCAAAGGTGCCTGGGATGTTCCTGGCTTTGGCGGATTTGCTCGCATGCAGGTGCTGGGCCAAGAGTACCGCTCTACTGAGATCTTTCCGATCTTAAAGAACCGAACTTTGCCTAGGTCCCGGCCAGAGTATGAGAGCTACATCTCATGGCTTGGTTTGTCTGTTAAAGAACACGATGAACTAGACGAATTAGCGCGGTCTGGCGGTCTTCGGGCAACTGATCAAATTGAACTCATTCCTTCGCCTGAAAAAAGGCCTGATGGAACCTTTGAAGCCTATTTTTTTGTACGCGGAATCAGCCATATCCCAAGTGCTATGGGTGTGGACATCAAAGCTGGTGATCGGCTTTTCGTGATGAAGGACTTTCAAAACGAGAGAGATCCTGCAGCCCTACTCCTGCGCACTGACGATCCTGTGTCGTTGGTCGGCTATGCTCCTCGTTACTACAGTCATGATCTTTCGCGGTTGGCTGGCGAATGTCACGCAGGCGACTTTTGTGTCACGGTTGAACGAGTGAACATCGGGGCTCCCGCTGCGTACAGGGTTCTTTGCAAAGTTACGGCGCCATGGCCGGAAGGTTTTGAATTTTTTAGCTCCCATGTGTTTGATGAAGTGCCTAATTCGGCGGTAGCTAAGATGTAGGGATGTTGCTGCAGTTGTCTCAACTGCAGCAACAATTCTTGAGGTGTGAATTTCCTGGCTGCTACCCAAGTATGGCGTAACGCGTAGGGTCCTGCCGCCTGCTACGGCCGTTCCATTGAGTGGTGAATTTCACAGGCGTTGCGTGTTCTTTGCGTGCGCAGTAGCTAGGTGATTTATTTCATCTCTTTGTAGCCCTGCAGCGATAGGATCACCGCGTTCCAGGTCGAGTCAGTTCTGTATCATTGAGCGCATACGACTCACGGCCCGCTCACGCCGGCCCTCGATACTGAGGTCATGCCCGAAGGCCCCTCGATCGTCATCCTCAAGGAAGAAGCTGCCGCGTTTGCCGGGCGCAAGGTGTTGCGGGTCTCCGGCAACAGCAAGCTGGACCTGGAGCGGATGCGCAACCGCAAGATCCTGTCGCTGCGCAGTTGGGGCAAGCATTTCCTGATCGAGTTCGATGCGTTCAGTGTGCGCATCCACTTTTTGTTGTTCGGCAGCTATCGGATCAATGCGCGCAAGGACGCGTCGGCGCGCTTGAGTCTGGGCTTCGCCAAGGGCGAGGAGCTGAACTTCTACGCATGTTCGATCAAGTTCATCGACGGCCCGCTGGATGCGGCCTACGACTGGACGGCGGACGTGATGAATCCCGACTGGGATGCGGCGCAGGCGCGGCGCAAGTTGCGGCTGCGGCCGCATACGCTCGCCGCCGATGCCTTGCTGGATCAGGACGTGTTCGCCGGGGTCGGCAACATCATCAAGAACGAGGTGCTGCACCGCATCCGCGTGCATCCGGAGAGCGAAATCGGTGCATTGCCGCCGCGCAAGCTGGGCGAACTGGTGACGCAGGCGCGCGAGTACAGCTTCGATTTCTATCGTTGGAAGAAAGCCTACGAACTGAAGAAGCACTATCAGGTGCACACCAAGACGGTGTGTCCACGCGACGGCCATCTGCTCACCTATCGCAAGCAGCTCGGCAAGGCGCAGCGGCGCGCGTTCTTCTGCGAACATTGCCAGCGGCGGTATGCGTTGTCGGAGGTGCAGACTGAAATGTTCAAGTAGTCCTACTTGCATCAGTAGGTTGGAGAACGCTGGTGCCTGAAGAAACAAGGCATAGGTTGCACCCTCAGCTGTCACAACGTTGATCCCGGCGCTACTGTGGCGGTGACGCTTGCCGCCTCAATGAAAATCCCGGCTGCGGATATCCAGGCCGAGCAGCATGGGGGTCAGGTCTTCCAGATGGGCGGCGATCAGGTGGCGGACCTTGCCTTCGGTCTCGACGCGGCCGCGCACCAGCAGCAGCCGCGCTTCGAGCAGGGCCTGGCGCTGGCGTTCGGCCAGGCGTCGCCACACCACCACGTTGACCAGGCCGTGTTCGTCTTCGAGGGTGACGAAGGTGACGCCGCTGGCGGTCTGCGGGCGTTGGCGCATGGTCACCAGGCCGGCGATGGCGACGGCGCTGGCATGCGGCAACGCGCGTAGTTCGCCGGAATGGCGATAGCGGCGCGCGCGTAGCTGCGCGCGCAGCAGGGTCAGCGGGTGCTTGCCCAGGGTGGTGCCGATCGTCGCGTAGTCGGCGCGAATGTCTTCGCCCAGGCTGGGCAGTGGCAGTGCGACCTGCTGCTCGGGCGTGGCGGCGAGCGCTTCGAACAGGGGGCGCTGCGCTTCGACGCCGGCCACGGCCCAGCGTGCGCGGTGGCGATGGCCGGCCAGCGCTTTCAGCGCGCCGGCGTCGGCGAGCGCGGCGCGGGCCTTGTCGTCGAGCGCGGCGCGGTGGCACAGGTCGGCGAGGTCGTGGAACGGGGCCTGCGCGCGCGCCTGCTGCAGGCGCAGCGCGTCTTCCTCGGCTATGCCGCGGACCAGACACAGGCCCAGGCGGATCGCCGGCTGCACCTGCGGGTCGGGGCTGTACGCTTCCAGGCTGCAGTCCCAACCGCTGTAGCGCACGTCCACCGGCCGCACCTGCAGGCCGTGGCGACGTGCGTCCTGCAGCAACTGGTCGGGGCTGTAGAAGCCCATCGGCCAGCTGTTGATCAGGGCGCAGGTGAAGGCCGCCGGTTCGTGGCACTTGAGCCAGCAACTGGCGTAGGTGAGCAGGGCGAAGCTGGCGGCGTGGCTTTCGGGAAAACCGTAGCTGCCGAAACCCTTGATCTGCTCGAAGATGCGTCCGGCGAATTCGGCGCTGTAGTTCTTCTTCAGCATGCCTTCCAACAGCTTGTCGCGATGCGGTTCCAAGCCGCCGTGGCGTTTCCAGGCCGCCATCGAACGGCGCAGCTGGTCGGCCTGGCCCGGCGTGTAGCCGGCGGCGACTACCGCGAGTTGCATCACCTGTTCCTGGAACAGGGGCACGCCGAGCGTGCGCTTGAACACCTCGCGCAATTCGTCGGGCAGATCATCGGTGGCCTCCTCGCCGCTGCGCCGGCGCAGGTACGGATGCACCATGCCGCCCTGGATCGGCCCGGGGCGCACGATCGCCACCTGGATGACCAGGTCGTAGAACTCTTTAGGCTGCAGCCGCGGCAGCATCGCCATCTGCGCGCGCGATTCGATCTGGAACACGCCGATGGTGTCGGCGCGTTGGATCATCGCGTAGGTCTGCGTGTCTTCGGCAGGGATAGTGGCAAGCGTGTAGTCGCGGCCGCGGTGCGCGCGCAGCAGGTCCAGGGTGCGCCGCAGCGCGCTGAGCATGCCCAGCGCGAGCACGTCGACCTTCATCAGTCCGACCAGCTCCAGGTCGTCCTTGTCCCACTGGATCACCGTGCGCTCGGCCATGGTCGCGTTCTCCACCGGCACCAAGGTGTGCAGCGCATGCTCGGAGATGACGAAGCCGCCGGGGTGCTGCGACAGGTGCCGCGGGAAGCCGATGAGTTGGCTGGCGAGTACCAGCAGCCGGCGCATCACCGGCGTGTCCGGCTCGAAACCGCGCTCGCGCAGCAGCTCCTGCGCCGACTCCACCGGATCGCGCTGGCCCAGCGCGGAAGACAGGGCATCCACGGTGTCGCTGGGCAGACCCAGCGCGCGCGCCACGTCGCGTACCGCGCTGCGCGTGTGGTAGCTGATCGCCACCGCCGCCAGTGCGGCGCGCTCGCGGCCGTAGTGACTGAAGATGTACTGGATCACTTCCTCGCGGCGGTCGTGCTCGAAATCGATGTCGATGTCCGGCCGCTCCTTGCGCTCCTCGGAGATGAAGCGCTCGAACAGCATGCCGATGCGATCCGGATCGATGGCGGTGATGCCTAGCGCGTAGCACACCGCCGAGTTCGCCGCCGAGCCGCGGCCCTGGCACAGGATGTCCTTGGAGCGCGCGAAGCGCACCAGGTCGTAGACGGTGAGGAAATAGGACTCGTACTTCAGCCGCTCGATCACGCCGAGTTCGTGTTCGATCAGGCGCCGCGCCTTGTCCGGCACGCCGTGCGGCCAGCGCTCGGCTGCGCCGCGTTCGGTGAGAATGCGCAGCCATTGCGTGGGCGTGTGCCCGGGCGGCACCAGTTCGTGCGGGTACTCATACTGCAGTTGCTCGAGATTGAAGCTGCAGCGTTGCGCGATGCGTGCCGTCTCGGCCAGCAGCGCCGGTGGATACAGCGCGGCCAGCGTGGCGCGCGGGCGCAGGTGGCGTTCGCCGTTGGGATACAGGTGGGCGCCGGCTTCGTGCAACGGCAGGCGCTGGCGGATCGCGGTCAGGGTGTCCTGCAGGGCGCGGCGGCCGCGTGCGTGCATGTGCACGTCGCCGCTGGCCACGGCCGGTAACTGCAGCGCATGCGCCAATTGCAGGCGCGCCTGCAGCAGCGCGGCATCGTCGGGGCCGCGCAGCAGTTCCACGGCCAGCCACAGCCGCCGCGGGAAGCGTGCCTGCAGCCAGGCGCCGTCCGCCGCGTCGTCACCATCGCCGCGCGGCAGCCACAGACACAGCAGGCCGGCGCCGTCGTCCGTGTTGGCCAGATCCTCGCGCAGCGCACGGTAGCTGCCCTTGTCGGCGCGGCGCCGGGCCAGGGTGATCAGCCGGCACAGCCGCTGGTAGCCGTGCAGGGTCTCGGCCAGCAGTACCAGCTTGGGGCCGTGCTCGAACTGGATCTCGCTGCCGACGATGAGGTGCAAGGCCATGTCCCGGGCCGCCTGCCATGCACGCACGATGCCGGCCAGGCTGCATTCGTCGGTGATCGCCAGCGCGCGGTAGCCGTGGCGCAGCGCGCGTTCGCACAGTTCCCAGGGGTGCGAGGCGCCACGCTGGAAACTGAAGTTGGACAGGCAATGCAGTTCTGCGTAGTCGGGCAGCGTGGGGTCCGCTGGCGCGCATGGCGCGCTGGCGGCGGGTGCGCTGGCTTGCGCAGGCGCAGGCGTCGGCAGCAGCCGCAGGCGCGGCGGCATGCGCGGATGCGGCGGGGTGTGGCTCATGCGAACCAGCCGTGCAGCATCAGCGCATCAGGCGCGTCGGCCGGGGCGAAGGCCCAGGCGCGCTGGCCCTGGCGGGTACGCACGACGTAGTAGTCGCGGCGCACGTCGCCATCGTCCCACCAGCCGCTCTCGATGCGTTCCGGCCCGGCCAGGCGTTCGGGCGCGCGTTCGCGTAGCGGAATTGGCTGCTGCAGCAGCCAGCCAGGCCGTGGCGGTGCAGCAGCGGCGGGCGCGCTGTGCGCGGTGGCGGATTCGGCGCGCCAGGCCAGTTCCGGGCGATGGTCGGCGTGCGCGCGCAGGCCGTGCACGGCGTCGTCGCCCAGGCGCGCGCGCAGGCGTTCGCGCAGTTGCTCCCACGGCAGCGCCTGTTGCGCGCGCTCGTCGAACAGTTCGCGCGCAGCCGGCACGAATGGCGGCAGTTCGTCGGCGCACAGGCGCAGCGCCTGCACCGGCGCCGGCACGCTGGCCTGCTGCAGGCGCCCGCGCGCCAGTTCGAACAGCATCGCCGCATCGCGCTCGGCGGCAAGCAGGCCCACCGGCACCACGCTGGGCTCCAGGTCCTCGTGTTCCAGCAGCAGGCGGAAGCGTTGCACGCCGCCATCGCGCCCGGCCAGGAACGCGGCCAGGTCCTGGGTCAGGCGGCGCAGCGGGAACAGCAGCGCCTGGTTGGATTCGGTGATATAGCCCAGTTCCACGCGCGCATCGAAACGGTCCGGCGGCAGGTAGTACTGCAACGGCAGCGGCGCCTGCCCGCGCAACGCATCCAGGTGCTGCAGCAGGGCCGGCGGATAGCGCCGCGCCAGCGCGGTGCGCGGCAGTGCGAACAGCTGCTGCAGGCGGCGCAGGCCCATCCGCGCGAAGCCGTCGGCCAGGGCCGGCGACAGCCCGGCGCGGGCGATCGGCAACTGCCCCAACGCGCGCTGCAGCGCGGCGTTGTCGAGCAGGGCGATGCCGTCGTGCGCATTGACCAGCGCCCGCGCGGCCAGCGGGTGTGGCGCGACCGCGATGCGGTGGCGGAAGCCCAGCGCGGTCAGTTCCTCGCGCAGCCGCGCCTCGAAGCGCGGCCAGGGACCGAACAGGCCGAGGCTGGCCTCGATCTCCAGCAGCAGCGCGCCCGGGTAGTCGGTGCTGACCAGCGAACTGAAGCGGTACGCCCAGGCGGCCAGGAACTGCTGGCTGCGGCGGCTTTCTTCGGCATCGTGCAAGGCGGTGGCGAAGCGGTCGCACAGCGCCTGCGCGGTGACCAGCGATTGCCCGGGGCGCAGGCCGCGGGCGCGCGCGGCGGCGTTGACCGCCTTCAGCGTGCGCCGCTGCGGCGGGCCGTCGAGCAGCGCCAGCGGTTCGTCCGGCGACGGCCAGCGGCGCAGGACGGTGTCCAGCGCCAGTTGCGGCAACAGGATGCAGGCCCAGCGCATGCCCGCGGCCTCACCCGCTCGCCAGAGCGGACAGGGCGAGCGGCTGCGCTGGCGGCAGCCCGCCGCGGCACTTGAGCACGCGCAGTTGCGCCGGCGCGGCGTCGATGGCGATGCGCAGCGCAGCCGGCGACGGATTGGCGGCGGCTTTCAGCGGCCGGTAGGCGAAGCCCAGGGTGCGCCCGCTCTCGGCCGCCACCTGCAGCCGGCGCAGGGTCTTGTCGCCGGCCAGCCCGGGCCAGCACAGCACTGCCGCGCAACTGCCCGAGCGCAGGCATTGTTCGGCGGCCCAGGCTGCGTCGGCACCGGCGCGGACGATCTGCAACTGCGCCAGCGCCACCCCGGCCTGCGCCCAGGCGGCGGGGTAGGGCAGGTACGGCGGATCGACCAGCACGATGCGGCCGCCGCCCTGCGACAGCCGCGCCAGCGTCGGCCACAGCACCTGCAACTCGCCGATGCCGTCGGCGGCGTGCAGCAGCTCGGTCAGCGCCATCTCCGGCCAGCCGCGCGCGGGCAGCACCGCGTCCAGCGCGGCGTGCCCGGTGGGCTGTGCGCTGGGCGGCAGCGCCGTCGGCTGGCCGCGCCAGACCCGGCGCTCGGCCAGCAGGCGGTCGAGGGCGACGACGGCGGCCATCAGCCGGGCCGGATCAGGCCGCAGTAATGCCCTTCGATGGCGAAGTCCTGCCCAGGGCCGACCACGATCGGCGCATAGGCGGGATTGCGCGGCAGCAGCGCGATGCTGTCGCCATCGGCGCGGTAGCGCTTGATGGTGAGTTCGCCGTCCAGCCGCGCCACCACGATCTGGCCGTTGCGCGCGTCGGCGGCGCGGCGCACACCGACCAGGTCGCCGTCGAGGATGCCGTCGTCAATCATCGAGTCGCCCTGCACCCGCAGCAGGTAGTCCGGACGCAGCGCGAACACCGCGCGGTCCAGGCGCAACTGCTGGTCCAGGCCGATGTCGGCGCCGATCGGCGCGCCGGCGGCGACCCGACCCAGCACCGGCAACTGCAGCAGTTCGCTGCGGTGGCCGGCCTGCGCCGGGCGCAGGCTGCGCGCCTGCTGCGGCACCTGCGCCAGCAGCCCGGCCTCGACCAGTGCCTGCACGTGCTTGCGCGCGGCATTGCGCGAGGCGAAGCCGAAACGTTCGGCGATCTCGGCCAGGCTCGGCGGCCGCCCCTCCTGCTCGATGCAGGCGTGGACGTAGGCGAGGATGGCGGCCCGCTGCGGGGATAGGGTGGTCATGGTGTACATTTGTACACCGAGGGCGCGCCCTTGGCGAGATGGGGCGCTGAATGCGTTCGGCGTGTCCCGGCGTCGTCAGCCCCGCCCGGCGCCATCCTCCGGCATCGCGCCGGTATAGCGCGCCCGTGGCCGGATCAGCTTGCCCAGGGCCTGCTGTTCCAGAGCGTGGGCCAGCCAGCCGGCCTGGCGGGCGGCGGCGAACAGCACCAGGGCGTGCGCGGCCGGCAGGTCGTGGACGAAGCAGAGCGCGGCCAGCAGGCAGTCGATGTTCGGGCGCTGGCCGCTGCAGTCCTGGGCGGCGGCGATCACCGCGTCCACGTGCTGCATGCGCGCGCTGCCGCCGCTGCGTTCGCGCAGCAGGCGCAGCACTTCGGCCGCGCGCGGATCGCCGTCGGGATACAGGGCGTGGTGGAAGCCGGGCAGGTCGTCGCCGCGCTGCCAGCGTTCGGCGATCAGGGCGGCGGCGCTGGGCGCGTCCTGGGCGTCGCGCAGCAGGGCGTGGGCGCGGGCGGTGGCGCCGCCGTGGCGCGGGCCGGACAGCGCGGCCAGGCCGGCGCTGACGGTGGCGTGCAGCGGCGCGCCGGTGGAGGCGACCACGCGGGCGGCGAAGGCGGAGACGTTGAGTTCGTGGTCGGCGCACAGCAGCAGCACGGCGCGCACCAGTTCGGCGAAGTCGGCGTCGCCGGGACGCCAGTGGTCGGCGATCAGGCGATGCAGCGGACGCGCGTCCGGCGCGCTGCCGACCAGCAGCGCGGCGTTCTGCCGCAGCAGGGTGGCGGCGATTTCGCGGCGCACGCCGGGGGCGGCGTTGAGCGACTGGCGCAGGTCCAGGGCCAGCAGCGGGATGCAGGCCATGGCGCGTTCCAGCGGCGGCAGCGCCGCATGCCTGGCCAATGGCGCCAGCACCGCCGGCCACGGCGCGACCGGCGCGCTGGCGAACGGGTCTTCGCCGTCGGGGCAGTCCCACAACAGTCGCGCGACGTCCTCCAGGCTGGCGCCGGCGCGCACCATGGCCACCGCCGAGCGTCCGCGGTAGTAGGGGCCGTCGGGGCGGATCAGCGAGATCCGCGTCTCCAGCACCGGCAGGCCGCGGTCCAGGCTCTGCGCGGCGCCACGTGCGGCGCCGCGACCGGCGCGCTTGCGCTGCGCCAGCCGCTCCACTTCGGCGCGCAGGTAGGCGCGGCTGCGGTGGTCGGGACCGGCGCGCGAACTCAGCAGGCCGCGGCTGACGTAGGCGTACAGGGTGGCGCTGCTGATGCCGAGCAGGGCGCAGGCCTGTGCGGCGGAGATCAGGTTGTGGTCGGTGGCGTCGGACATGAAGGGACGATAGGTTGATTCATTGAATCAAGATTGATCCGTGCCAGCGAGAGTGCCAGATTGGCGCCCATCGCGGAACGCCCGGCGGGGCGCGCCGCCTCTTCGTCAGGAGCCGCCCATGTCCCTCGTTTCCCCCGGCGCCGGTTTCCGCGCCGCCCTGGTCGCCGAAGCGCCGTTGCAGGTGATCGGTGCGATCAACGCCAACCATGCCCTGCTGGCGCAGCGTGCCGGTTACAAGGCCATCTACCTGTCCGGCGGCGGCGTCGCCGCCGGCTCGCTGGGCCTGCCGGACCTGGGCATCAACACCCTGGACGACGTGCTGATCGACGTGCGCCGCATCACCGACGTGTGCCAGCTGCCGCTGCTGGTGGACATCGACACCGGCTTCGGGCCGAGCGCGTTCAACATCGAGCGCACCATCAAGGCGCTGATCAAGGCCGGCGCGGCCGCCTGCCACATCGAGGACCAGGTCGGCGCCAAGCGCTGCGGCCACCGCCCGGGCAAGGAGATCGTCAGCCAGGGCGAGATGGTCGACCGGGTCAAGGCCGCGGCCGATGCCAGGACCGATCCGGACTTCTTCCTGATCGCGCGCACCGACGCGATCCAGGTGGATGGCGTGGACGCGGCGATCGAACGCGCCATCGCCTGCGTGGAGGCCGGCGCCGACGGCATCTTCGCCGAGGCCGCCTACGACCTGGACACCTACCGCCGTTTCGTCGACGCAGTGAAGGCGCCGGTGCTGGCCAACATCACCGAGTTCGGCAAGACGCCGCTGTTCACCCGCGACGAACTGGCCGCGGCCGGCGTGGCGATCCAGTTGTTCCCGCTGTCCGCGTTCCGCGCCGCCAACAAGGCCGCCGAGGACGTGTACACCGCGATCCGCCGCGACGGTCACCAGCAGGCGGTGCTGGAGCGCATGCAGACCCGCGAGGAGCTGTACGAGCGCATCGGCTACCACGCCTTCGAGCAGCGCCTGGATGCGTTGTTCGCCGGCAAGGGCGCATGATCGGCGGCGATCTTCCTGCCCGAGCCTGCCCATGAATACCCACGCCAGCGCTGCGGCGTTCCTGCGCAGCCGCATCGATCGCCGCCAGACCGCGCGGCATCTGTTGCAGACCGAACTGGACAAGCTGTCCGAGGCCGAACGCGAGGTGGTGGAACGCTTCATCGCCAAGCGCCACGTGGCCCGCGACATCGTCACGCAGGCCGACCGCGATCGCTCGCTGGGCGAGCGCGTGGCCGATCGCGTCGCTGCGATCGGTGGCAGCTGGACGTTCATCATCGGCTTCTGCGTGGTGCTGCTGGGCTGGATCGTGCTCAACAGCCTGCTGCTGGCGCACGCCTTCGATCCGTATCCCTACATCCTGCTCAACCTGTGCCTGTCGTGCCTGGCGGCGATCCAGGCGCCGGTGATCATGATGAGCCAGAACCGCCAGGCGGCGGTGGACCGCCTGCACGCGCAGAACGACTACGAAGTGAACATCAAGGCCGAGCTGGAGATCCTGCAGGTGCACGAGAAGCTCAACCAACTGCGCGAGCAGGACTGGGCGACGCTGGTGGAACTGCAGAACCGCCAGATCCTCATGCTGCAGCAACTGCTCGAGCGCGCCGGGGTCTCGCCGCCGCCGCAACCGCAGGCCCCCTGATCCACTGCACTCATCCGACCGCAACACCGGGAGATTCGCCATGAACGACAGCACCGCTCCGCAGACCGCCCCCGGCTTCAAGCCGAAGAAATCGGTGGCCCTGTCCGGCACCGCCGCCGGCAACACCGCGCTGTGCACGGTGGGCCGCAGCGGCAACGACCTGCACTACCGCGGCTACGACATCCTGGACCTGGCGCGCAGCAGCCAGTTCGAGGAGATCGCTTACCTGCTGGTGCACGGCAAGCTGCCCAGCAACAGCGAGCTGCGTGGCTACAAGGCCAAGCTGCGCTCGCTGCGCGGCATCCCGGCCGCGGTCAAGGCCGCGCTGGAGCAGTTGCCGCCGTCGGCGCATCCGATGGACGTGATGCGCACCGGCGTGTCGGTGCTGGGCTGCGTGCAGCCGGAGAAGGACGATCACAACCATCCCGGCGCGCGCGACATCGCCGACAAGCTGATGGCCAGCCTCGGCTCGATGCTGCTGTACTGGTACCACTACAGCCACAACGGCCGGCGCATCGAGGTGGAGACCGACGACGATTCGATCGGCGGGCACTTCCTGCGCCTGCTGCACGGCTTCAAGCCGCACGAGGAATGGGTGCAGGCGATGCACACCAGCCTGATCCTGTACGCCGAGCACGAGTTCAACGCCTCCACCTTCGCCTGCCGGGTGATCGCCGGCACCGGCAGCGACATGTACAGCGCCATCGCCGGCGGCATCGGCGCGCTGCGCGGGCCCAAGCACGGCGGCGCCAACGAGGTCGCCTTCGAGGTGCAGAAGCGCTACGACACGCCGGACGAGGCCGAGGCCGACATCCGCGCGCGGGTCGAGCGCAAGGAAGTCATCATCGGCTTCGGCCACCCGGTGTATACGGTGTCGGACCCGCGCAACCAGGTCATCAAGGACGTGGCGCGCGAACTGTCCGAGGCGCAGGGCAGCCGCAAGATGTACGACATCGCCGAGCGCCTGGAGACGGTGATGTGGGACATCAAGAAGATGTTCCCCAACCTGGACTGGTTCAGCGCGGTCAGCTACCACATGATGGGCGTGCCGACGGCGATGTTCACCCCGCTGTTCGTCATCGCCCGCACCGCCGGCTGGAGCGCGCACATCATCGAGCAGCGCGTCGACGGCAAGATCATCCGCCCCAGCGCGAATTACACGGGTCCGGAGGATCAGGCGTTCGTGCCGATCGATCAGCGCAAGTGATGCAGCCAAAAAATCGTCTACCCCGAGTGACACTCCCCTCTCCCGCCGGGAGATGGGTCGGGGGTGAGGGTACGGGCGCCAGGGACGTCTGCGATGGAAGTGCTTTCTTCCAGACAACTTCCTAGCGCCCGTACCCTCATCCGCCCTCATGAGGAATCTGGTTGCACGAGGCTTCGCCCGTACCCTCATCCGCCCCTTCGGGGCACCTTCTCCCGGTGGGAGAAGGGGATCCTGTCTTCGCTTTTTTTCTACTGTAGCCAGCCATGAACAGCCACTACCGCCTTCCCTTGCCCGGCACCGCGCTGGACTACTTCGACGCGCAGGCCGCAGTCGATGCGATCAGCCCGGGCGCCTATGCCGGCTTGCCCTATGTCTCGCGGGTGTTCGCCGAGAACCTGGTGCGTCGCTGCGATCCGGACCTGCTGCACGAGGCCTTGCTGCAGTTGATCGAGCGCCGCCGCGACCTGGATTTCCCGTGGTTTCCGGCGCGGGTGGTGTGCCACGACATCCTCGGCCAGACCGCGCTGGTGGACCTGGCCGGGCTGCGCGATGCCATCGCCGAGCAGGGCGGCGACCCGGCCAAGGTCAATCCGGTGGTGCCGGTGCAGTTGATCGTCGACCACTCGCTGGCGGTGGAATGCGGCGGCGACGATCCGCAGGCCTTCGCCAAGAACCGCGCGATCGAGGATCGCCGCAACGAGGACCGCTTCCACTTCATCGACTGGAGCAAGCGCGCGTTCCGCAACGTGGACGTGATCCCGCCAGGCAACGGCATCATGCATCAGATCAATCTGGAGAAGATGTCGCCGGTGATCTACGTGCACGACGGCGTCGCCTTCCCCGATACCTGCGTGGGCACCGACAGCCACACCCCGCACGTGGACGCGCTGGGGGTGATCGCGATCGGCGTCGGCGGGCTGGAGGCGGAGAGCGTGATGCTCGGCCGTGCCTCGTGGATGCGCCTGCCGGACATCGTCGGCGTCGAACTGAGCGGCCGGCCGCAGCCCGGCATCACCGCCACCGATGTGGTGCTGGCGCTGACCGAATTCCTGCGCCAGGAGCGCGTGGTCGGCGCGTACCTGGAATTCTTCGGCGAAGGCGCCGCAGCGCTGACCATCGGCGACCGCGCCACCATCTCCAACATGTGCCCGGAATACGGCGCCACCGCCGCGATGTTCTACATCGACCAGCAGACTCTCGACTACCTGCGCCTGACCGGGCGCGAGGAAGCGCAGGTGGCGCTGGTGGAACAGTACGCGCGCACCACCGGGCTGTGGGCCGATGCGCTGGCCACCGCGCAGTACGAGCGCGTGCTGCGCTTCGACCTGTCGCAGGTGGTGCGGAACATGGCCGGCCCCAGCAATCCGCACAAGCGCGTGGCGACCACCGAGCTGGCCGCGCGCGGCATCGCCGACGCCAGCAAGCTGGCCGCCGGCCAAGCCGAGCAGGCGCAGGGGCGCATGCCCGACGGTGCGGTGATCATCGCCGCCATCACCAGCTGTACCAACACCTCCAACCCGCGCAACGTCATCGCCGCCGGCCTGCTGGCGCGCAATGCGCGCGCGCGCGGCCTGGTCCGCAAGCCGTGGGTGAAGACCTCGCTGGCGCCGGGATCCAAGGCGGTGCAGCTGTACCTGGAAGAGGCGGGCCTGCTGCCGGACCTGGAGGCGCTGGGCTTCGGCATCGTCGCCTTCGCCTGCACCACCTGCAACGGTATGAGCGGCGCACTGGATCCGCGCATCCAGCAGGAGATCGTGGGGCGCGACCTGTACGCCACCGCGGTGCTGTCGGGCAACCGCAATTTTGACGGGCGCATCCATCCCTACGCCAAGCAGGCGTTCCTGGCCTCGCCGCCGCTGGTGATCGCCTATGCCATCGCCGGCACGGTGCGCTTCGACATCGAGAAGGACGTGCTGGGCACCGATGCCGACGGGCGCGAGGTGCGGCTGAAGGACATCTGGCCCAGCGACGCCGAGATCGATGCGGCGGTGCGCGCCGCGGTGAAGCCGGAGCAGTTCCGCCAGGTCTACGCGCCGATGTTCAACGTGCGCGTGGAGCAGGGGACGCCGGTGACGCCGCTGTACGCCTGGCGCCCGCGTAGCACCTACATCCGCCGCCCGCCGTACTGGGAAGGCGCGTTGGCCGGCGAACGCACGCTGCGCGGCATGCGCGCGCTGGCGGTGCTCGGCGACAACATCACCACCGACCACCTGTCGCCCTCCAACGCGATCCTGGCCGACAGCGCCGCCGGCGAATACCTGGCGCACATGGGCGTTCCGGAAGAGGACTTCAATTCCTACGCCACCCATCGCGGCGACCACCTGACCGCGCAGCGCGCCACCTTCGCCAACCCCAAGCTCATCAACGAAATGGCGGTGCTCGACGGCAAGGTGCAGCAGGGCTCGCTGACCCGGCTGGAACCGGACGGGCAGGTGCTGCGCATGTGGGAGGCGATCGAGACCTACATGGCGCGCAAGCAGCCGCTGATCGTGATCGCCGGTGCCGACTACGGCCAGGGTTCCTCGCGCGACTGGGCGGCCAAGGGCGTGCGCCTGGCCGGGGTCGAGGCGATCGTCGCCGAGGGCTTCGAGCGCATCCACCGCACCAACCTGATCGGCATGGGCGTGCTGCCGCTGCAGTTCCTGCCGGGCACCACGCGCACGACCCTGGGCATCGACGGCAGCGAGACCTTCGACGTGGTCGGCGCGCGCACCCCGGGTGCCACGCTGACGCTGCGCATCGTGCGCAAGGACGGCGCTGCGGTGGAGGTGCCGGTGCTGTGCCGGCTGGACAGCAACGAGGAAGTGTCCATCTACGAAGCCGGCGGCGTGTTGCAGCGCTTCGCCCAGGACTTCCTCGAGGACGCCCGCAGCGCCTGAGCCGGCTGCCGCTGTCATCGGGCACGTGCCATGCTGGCCGCGCCCGCCACCGCCGCGGAAACCGCCATGAGCACATCCGCCACCACCACCGGGACCGTCCAGTTGCACCGCGTGCTGCGCGCGCCGGCCGAGCGCGTCTACCGCGCCTTCCTGGAACCGGCGGCGCTGGCCAAATGGCTGCCGCCGCACGGCTTCGTCGCCACCGTGCATGCGCTGGACGCGCGGGTGGGCGGCAGCTTCCGGATGAGTTTCACCAACCTCGGCACCGGCACCAGCAGTGCCTTCGGCGGTACCTACCTGGAACTGGTGCCCGGCCAGCTGATCCGCCACACCGACCGCTTCGACAACCCGGACCTGCCCGGCGAGATGATCGTGACCGTGAGGCTGCGGCCGGTGGCCTGCGGCACCGCGCTGGAGATCGTGCAGGAGGGCATCCCGCCGCAGATCCCGGTGGAGTTCTGCCATCTCGGCTGGCAGGAGTCGCTGACCTTGCTGACGCAACTGGTCGAGCCCGAGATCCCCGATTCGCCCTGATCCGTCGTCTCTTTTTTCTTACGCACCTGGAACCGCCATGGCCCACGCTCCGCAACTCCGCATCCCCGCCACCTACATGCGCGGCGGCACCTCCAAGGGCGTGTTCTTCCGCCTGCAGGACCTGCCTGCGGCGGCGCAGACGCCGGGCCCGGCGCGCGATGCGCTGCTGCAGCGGGTGATCGGCAGCCCCGATCCCTACGCCAAGCAGATCGACGGCATGGGCGGGGCCACGTCCAGCACCAGCAAGACCGTGATCGTGGCGCCGAGTACGCGCCCCGACCACGACGTGGACTATCTGTTCGGCCAGGTGGCGATCGAGCGCGCGTTCGTGGACTGGAGCGGCAACTGCGGCAACCTGTCGGCCGCGGTGGGGCCGTTCGCGATCGCCGCCGGGCTGGTGGATCCGGCGCGGATTCCGCGCGACGGCCTTGCTACGGTGCGTATCTGGCAGGCCAACATCGGCAAGACCATCGTCGCGCAGGTGCCGATGAGCGACGGCGCGGTGCAGGAGACCGGCGATTTCGAGCTGGACGGGGTGACCTTCCCGGCGGCGGAGATCGCGCTGGAATTCCTCGACCCGGCCGCCGACGAGGACGGCGCCGGCGGCACCATGTTCCCCACCGGCAACCTGGTCGACACGCTGGAGGTGCCGGGTGTCGGCAGCTTCCAGGCGACCCTGATCAACGCCGGCATCCCTACCATCTTCCTCGAGGCCCAGGCGCTGGGCTATCGCGGCACCGAGTTGCAGGACGCGATCAACGGCGATGCGCAGGCGCTGCAGCGCTTCGAGACGATCCGCGCGTACGGCGCACTGCGGATGGGCCTGATCGCCACGCTGGACGATGCTGCGACGCGCCAGCACACGCCCAAGGTCGCCTTCGTCGCGCCGCCGGCCGACTACACCGCCTCCAGCGGCAAGCCGGTGGCGGCCGCCGACATCGACCTGCTGGTGCGGGCGATGTCGATGGGCAAGCTGCACCACGCGATGATGGGCACCGCGGCGGTGGCGATCGGCACCGCCGCGGCGATTCCCGGCACCCTGGTCAACCGCGCCGCCGGCGGCGGCGGACGCACCGCGGTGCGCTTCGGCCACCCCTCGGGCACCTTGCGGGTCGGCGCCGAGGCGCGCCAGGTGGACGGCCAGTGGACCGTCACCAAGGCCTTGATGAGCCGCAGCGCGCGGGTGCTGATGGAAGGCTGGGTGCGCGTGCCGGAGACGCCGGCGGGTTGAGCCGCCGGCCGGCTGGGCCGGGCGGCAGCGAGTGCGGCCCCAAGCGTCCAGAGGACGGAGGTGGTGCCGCTTCGCTCGTCGCGGCTGAAGCCGCTCCTACAGATGGATACAGGTGGGGGCACTTCGCCAGCCTGATGCGTCATGCGCAGGGGAGGCAAGCCCTGTGGGAGGGGCTTCAGTCCCGACGCGATGACAGACGGGTGCCGCGATGCGAGGGAGGGAAGTCGGCCGGGCTGTCAGGTGTGGCCTAGCGACAGCCTGCTGTGACAAATCCCGACTCCCCAATCCCAAATCCCGGCCTCCCCAGGTGACGCCGGCCGCCGCAGGATGTATATTTTGTGTTAATTATGCTGCGGCGCGGCAAGGACTCGGCGCGCTCCCGATTACGCCCACCCATCCCGGAGTTCCCATGTCTGCCAGTTGGTCGCTGCGCGCCAGTGCGCTTGCCGTTGCCGTCGTTTCCGCGCTTTCGTTCCCCGCCGCCGCCCAGCAGGCGGACAGCACCGACGGGGTCGCCCGTCTGGATACGATCAAAGTCACCGCCGAGCGCCGCGCCGAGGACTCCAAGGACGTGCCGGTGTCGGCCAGCGTGCTGCGCCCGGAGTACCTGGACGCCATCGCCACCAGCGGCTCGGACGTGCGTGTGCTGGCCGGCAAGGCGCCCAGCCTCAATGTCGAGTCGTCCAACGGCCGCGTGTTCCCGCGCTTCTACATCCGCGGCTACGGCAACACCGACTTCAACACCTACGCCTCGCAGCCGGTGTCGCTGATCTATGACGACGTGGTCGCCGAGAACGCGTTCCTGAAGGGCTTCCCGATCTTCGATCTGCAGAGCCTGGAAGTGCTGCGCGGTCCCCAGGGCACGCTGTTCGGCCGCAACACCCCCGCCGGCGTGGTCAAGTTCAACTCGGTCAAGCCGACCATCGGCGCCAACGACGGCTACGCCAGTCTGTCCTACGGCACCTACGGCACCATGACCATGGAAACCGGCCTGAGCGTGGCCATGGGCGACAAGTGGGCCGCGCGCCTTTCGGCGCTGGGCCAGCGCCGCGGCGACTGGGTCGACAACACCGTCGACAACCGCTCCTTCGAAGGCTACATGGACTCGGCGGTGCGCCTGCAGGTGCTGTTCCAGCCGGGCGAGGACTTCAGCGCGCTGTTCAACGCGCACGCGCGCCACCTCGACGGCACCGCGCGGCTGTTCCGCGCCAACATCTTCCAGCCGGGCACCAACCAGTTGGTCGCCGGCTTCGATCCGGACAAGGTCTCCATCGACGGCAAGAACACCCAGGAACTGCAGACCTACGGCGGCAGCGCCAACCTGACCTGGGACCTGGGCGACATCGTGCTGCACTCGATCACCGGCTACGAGGGCATCGGCAAGTACTACAGCCGCGGCGACATCGACGGCGGCTACGGCGCGGTGTTCGCGCCGCCGTCGGGCCCCGGGGTGATCCCGTTCCCGGTGGAGACCGCCGGCGGCATCAAGAATCTGGACCAGTACTCGCAGGAGCTGCGCGCCGAGTCGCAGTACGCCGGTCCGCTGAACTGGCAGGCCGGCCTGTACTACTTCCACGATTCGGTGGAAGGCGAGAACTACACCTACAACACCCTGGCCGGCGGCACCCTGTCCAGCTACCAGCTGACCCGTCAGCGCAACACCTCGTGGGCGGCGTTCGGCTCGCTCAACTACGCGGCCACCGAGCGCCTGAACCTGCGCGCCGGCATCCGCTACACCTACGACAAGAAGATCTTCGACGTCCTCCAACTGGACCGCGTGACCCTGCAGCAGCCCTCCAGCGGCAGCACCGACAACTCCAAGGTCACCGGCGACCTCAGCGCCACCTACACGATCAACGACAACGTCAACGTTTACGGGCGTGCCGCCCGCGGCTTCCGCGGCGCCAGCTTCGGCGTGCCGTCGGCCACCGCGCCGCTGACCGTGGCCGCGCCGGAGACCGTGGATTCGTTCGAGGTCGGCATCAAGTCCGACCTGTTCGACAAGCGCGCGCGCCTGAGCTTCGACGTCTACGACTTCAAGGTGAAGAACCAACAGCTGACCGCGGTCGGCGGTGCCTCCAACGACGTGCGCCTGCTCAACGCCAAGGCCTCCAAGGCGCGCGGTGCCGAGTTCGATTTCGAAGCGCTGTTGACCCAGAACCTGCGCATGACCCTGGGTGGCGCCTACAACTGGACCCGCATCGAGGACTCGACCCTGTCGGTGGGCGTGTGCCGCACCTGCACCGTGACCGATCCGGTCAATGCCTCCGGTCGCGCGCTGATCGACGGCAACGTGCTGCCGCAGGCGGCCAAGTGGATGGGCAACGCGACCCTGCGTTACGGCATCCCGGTCGGCGACGACGCCGAGTTCTTCTTCTTCACCGACTGGTCCTACCGCAGCGAGATCAACTTCTTCCTGTATGACTCGCGCGAGTTCGTCGGCCAGCCGCTGCTCGAGGGCGGTGCCAAGATCGGCTACAACTGGGGCGCCGGCGCGTACGAGGTCTCGGTGTTCTGCCGCAACTGCACCAACCAGATCCGCGCCACCGGTGCGATCGACTTCAACAACCTCACCGGCTTCATCAACGATCCGCGCATCGTCGGCGCGCAGTTCCGCGCCAACTTCTGATCCGCGGCCTCGCCGTTGCACGACCGACCGCCGGCTATCATGCCGGCGGTTCTTTTTTGGGAGACGCACATGCGCGTTCTGAAGCAATGGGCGGCGTCGGCACTGCTGATCGCGGCCGTGTGGGTCGCCGATGCGGCGGCGGCTCCGGCGCTTGCAGCGACCGCGCCGATGCAGAAGGTGGTGGTGTCCACCGACATCGGCGACGACATCGACGACGCGTTTGCGCTGGGGCTGCTGCTGCGCAGCCCGGAGCTGCAGGTGCTGGGCATCGCCTCGGCCTGGGGCGACACCGGCCTGCGCGCGCAACTGCTGCAGCGACTGTTGCAGCAGGCCGGCCGGAGTGACATCCCGCTGGCGATCGGGCAGCGCACCGACAGCGCGATTCCCTTCAGCCAGGCACGCTGGGCGGCGAAGGGCCGCCTGCCTGCGGCGGCGCCGGACGCGGCCGATTTCATCCTGGCGCAGGCGCGGCGCCATCCCGGCGAAGTCACCCTGCTGGTGCTCGGCCCGCTGACCGACGCAGCGCGCGCGCAGCAGCGCGATCCGGCCGGCTTCGCCCAGCTCAAGCAGGTGGTGCTGATGGGCGGTTCGGTGCGCGTGGGCTACGGCAAGTCGCGCTACCGCCCGCCGAATCCGCCGGCGGCCGAGTACAACATCGCCGCCGACATCCCTGCCGCGCAGCGCGTGTTCGCCGCCGGCGTGCCGATCGTGATGCTGCCGCTGGATGCCACCCAGGTGACCCTGGAGGAGCCGGAGCGGGTGGCGCTGTTCGCCCATGGCGAGCCGCTGACCGACGCGCTGGCGCAGCTCTACTACCAGTGGCGCGACACCGACCAGCCCTGGGCCAGCGCCACCCCGACCCTGTTCGATGTGGTGCCGGTAGCGCAGTTGCTCGATCCGGGCCTGTGCCCCACCGTGCCGCTGCGCATCGTGGTCGACGACAAGGGCTATACCCGTGAGGCGCCGGCGGCGGACGCGCCGGGCGCTGCGGCCAACGCCCAGGTGTGCCTGGCGCTGGACCGGCCGCGGCTGATCGCGCTGTACATGCAGCGGCTGCTGCGCTGAGGCCGGTGCGCGCACACGTGGCGGTGCAGGGGCGGCTCGCCATGAGGCCATCGCAGCGCCCCTGGGCGACGTGTTAGTCGCGACAAGCGTGATCCGTCACGCTGCAGTTGGGACTGAAGTCCCTCCCACATGAGCCTTGCGCCGTGAGTGCTGTCGGCAGGGCCATCGGATTGGCTTTCTTGTGGGAGGGACTTCAGTCCCGACGCGTGAAGCTATCGGCGCATCCATTGCCGTCGCGTCGGGACCGACGTCCCTCCCACATGATCTCGAGGCGAGGGCGCACGGGTACTCATTCAGGGGGTAGGAGCGGCTTCAGCCGCGACGGGCTTTCCCGTGAATGCCTGTCGCGGCTGAAGCCGCTCCTACGAGATCCACGCGGCGGTCGCTGGTGCCGTTGCGGGTGGGACTTCCGCGCCGACGGCGACGTCCGCGGAAAACGCCGACGGATGGCGCACCTTCGCCCCTCCAGCCATCGCGCTGGCGCTTTATACTCGCGCCACATTCATGGAGCGAACGCATGCACACGGATTCGAAGCGGCGCTGGGCGGGCCTGCGCGCGGGGTTGATGGGGACGTTTCTGCTGCTGGGCCTGGCGTTGGCGCTGGGCGGCTGCAAGCGCAATGAATCCGGGCAGTTGCCCGAGGCCAGCGGCGAGCCGGTGAAGGGGCAGAAGGAAGCGATGAAGGGCTTCGGCCTGGTCCGCGCCTATCCCGACCAGAAGGGCGACGGGCTGTCGCTGGCGCTGGAGTTCTCGCGGCCGCTGGTCGGCACGCAGGATTTCGACAAGCTGCTGCGCTTCGAGGAGAAGGTCGGCACCGACGAGAGCGCCTGGTCGCTGTCCGACGACGGCAAGACCCTGCGCTATCCCTACGTGGAGGCGGCCAAGGACTACACCGTGGTGATCTCGGCCGACCTGCTGGCCGCCGACGGCAGCCGCCTGGGCAAGCCGCTCAAGCAGAAGGTCTACACCGGCGAACTGACCCCGGCGGTCGGCTTCGCCTCGCAGGTCAGCGTGCTGCCGGCGCGCGAGAGCCGTGGCCTGCCGGTGGTCTCGCTCAACGTGCCGGAAGTGGACGTGGAGTTCATGCGGGTCAAGGACGGCGCGCTGCCGACGTTCTTTGCCCAGTACCAGCGCGGCGGCCGACGCGGCACCTGGGAGCTGGACAGCGACTACGGCGACCACACCCCGATCTCGCAGATGGCCGATTCGGTCTACACCAACCGCTTCGTGCTCGGCGGCGACAAGAACGAGCGCGCGCTGACCTACCTGCCGATCCAGGAGATCAAGGAGCTGCAGGCGCCGGGCCTGTACTTCGCGGTGCTGCGCCGCCCCGGCAAGTTCGACAACGAGTACGACACCGCCTTCTTCACCGTCAGCGACATCGGCCTGCACGCGCGCGCCTATAAGGACAAGCTGTTCGTCCACACCGCCTCGCTGCAGAGCGGCGAGCCGCTGAAGAAGGTGGAATTGCGCGTGCTCAGCGCCGACGGCGAGCTGTTCCTGAAGGGACAGACGGACGACAACGGCAACGCGCTGCTGAACTACACGCTCGACGCCGGCCAGGTGCTGGTGGCGCGCAGCGGCACCGACCTGTCGATGCTGCCGTTCAACCAGCCGGCGCTGGACCTGAGCGAGTTCGCCGTGGCCGGGCGCGAGAACGCCTGGTTCGACGTGTTCGCCTGGTCTGGTCGCGACCTGTACCGCCCCGGCGAGACCGTGCGGGTGTCGGCGCTGCTGCGCGACAACGACGGCAAGCCCGTGCCGACCACCGGCAAGGGCGCGCAGCCGGTGTTCCTGCGGCTCAAGCAGCCCGACGGCAAGATCTTCCGCGAGACCCGGCTGCAGCCGGGCGACCAGGGCTATTTCAGCTTCGAGCAGCTGATCCCCGCCGATGCCCCGACCGGACGCTGGCAGGTGGAGTTCCGCACCGACCCGACCAGCAAGGAAGCGGTGCAGGGCATGACCCTGCGCATCGAGGAATTCCTGCCCGAGCGGATGAAGCTGGACCTGGACAGCGCGCAGAAGACGCTCAAGCCGGGCGAGCCGTTCAAGCTGCAGGCCACCGCCGCCTACCTGTACGGCGCGCCGGCCGCGGGCAACCGCTTCACCGCCAAGCTGGCGGTGGCGGTCGAGCAGCACCCGGTGGAGGCGCTGCCGGGCTACTTCTTCGGCGACCCGACCCTGCAGTTGCCACGCGAAGCCAAGGACGTGGTCGATACCGAGTTCGGCGCCGACGGCAAGCTCAGCGAAGACCTGGCGCTGCCCGACGAGGCCAAGCCGACCAGCACCATCGCCGCGCTGGTCTCGGCCAGCGTGTACGAGACCGGCGGCCGCACCGTCACCCGCACGCTCAAGCGCGTGCTGTGGCCGGCGCCGGCGCTGGTCGGCGTGCGCCCGCTGTTCGACGACAAGGACGGTGCCGACGCCAACGCCAACGCGCGCTTCGAACTGATGCGGGTGGACGCGCAGGGCAAGCCGCAGCCGGCCAAGGGCCTGAAGGTGACCCTGGTGCGCGAGCTGCGCGACTACCACTGGGCATTCACCGACAACCGCTGGGACTACGACTTCACCCGCCGCTTCGAGAACAAGCAGACGCTCACCGTCGATGCCGGCGCCAGCGCCGCCAAGTTCGATTTCCCGGTGGAGTGGGGCGAGTACCGGGTGGACGTGTTCGACCCGGCGACCGGCCTGACCACGCGCTATCCGTTCCATGCCGGCTGGAGCTGGAACGACGAGAACCGCGGCCTCGATGCGCGCCCGGACAAGGTCAAGCTGGCGCTGGACAAGACCGGCTACAAGGCCGGCGACACGCTCAAGGTCACCCTGACCCCGCCGCATGCCGGCCCCGGCCTGCTGATGGTCGAGAGCGACCGCATGCTGTACGTGCAGGACATCGACGTGAAGCCGGGCAGCAGCTTCGAGATCCCGGTGACCAAGGACTGGGAGCGCCACGACGTCTACGTCACCGCGCTGGTGTTCCGCGGCGGTTCGGCGCCGAGCAAGATCACCCCGGCGCGCGCGGTCGGCGTGGCCTACGTGCCGATGGACCGCAAGGCCCGGCGCGTGGCGGTGGGCCTGGTCGCGCCCAAGCAGATGCGCCCGGAGCAGCCGCTGCCGGTGACGGTGAGCGTGCCGGAACTGGCCGGCAAGCAGGCGCACGTGACCATCTCCGCGGTGGACGTGGGCATCCTCAACATCACCCGCTTCCCGGTGCCGGACGCCAACGCGCAGTTCTTCGCGCAGCGGCGCCTGGGCGTGGACGCCTACGACATCTACGGCCGGGTCATCGAGAGCTTCGAGGGCGGCACCGGCAAGCTGCGCTTCGGTGGCGACATGGCGCTGGCGGCGTTGCCGCAGGCCAAGCGCCCGACCGCGCGCGTGCAGACCGTGGACCTGTTCTCCGGCCCGGTGCAGCTCGACGCCAAGGGCAACGCCCGCGTGCAACTGCCGGTGCCGGACTTCAACGGCACCCTGCGTGTGTCGGCGCTGGTCTATTCGGACGAGCGTTACGGCAACCGCGACGTGGAGACGCTGGTGCGCGCGCCGATCGTGGCCGAGGCCAGCATGCCGCGGGTGATGGCGCCGGGCGACCGCAGCACCGTGACCCTGGACGTGCAGAACTTCACCGGCCAGCCGGGCGAGTTCAAGGTGCGCGTGGAGGGCGAAGGCCCGCTGGCGATCGCCGACAACGCGCGCAGCGCCAAGCTGGGCAAGGACGGCAAGGCCACGCTGAGCTTCCCGCTGGTGGCGCAGGAGGGCTACGCCGTGGCCAAGGTGCGGGTGCGCGTGGAAGGCAATGGCTATGCCGCCGACCGCCGCTACGACCTGCCGGTGCGCGCGGCGTGGCCGTCGGTGCTGCGCACGCAGACCCGCGTGCTCGACCAACTGGCACCGGTGACGCTAGGCGCCAGCGATGCCGAGGGCCTGATGGCCGGCTCGGTCAACGCGCGCATGCTGGTCAGCGCCTTGCCGCCGATCCCGTTCGCCAGTGCCCTGCAGGGCGCGCTGCAGTACCCCTACGGCTGCGCCGAGCAGACCACCAGCAAGGGCTACGCCGCGCTGCTGCTCGACGACGCCACCGCGCGCCTGCTCGGGGTCAAGGGCCTGGATGCGGCCACGCGCCGCGCGCGCATGGAAGGCGCGTTCGGGCGCCTGGCCTCGATGCAGGTGTCCAGCGGCCACTTCTCGATGTGGGGCGACGACGGCTACGTCAATCCGGGGCTGACCCCGTACATCGCCGAGTTCCTGCTCGATGCCAAGGACGCCGGTTTCGCAGTCCCCGACAACGTGCTGCAGAAGGCGTTGAACCGGCTCAGCGAGGACCTGCTGTCCGGCGGCAACAACTTCTACGGCCAGGACCGCCGCGAGAACCTGAAGTTCGCCAACCAGGCCTGGTCCGGCTACGTGCTGGCGCGGGTCAACCGTGCGCCGCTGGGCACGCTGCGTGCGCTGTACGACAACGACCGCGGCAAGGCGCTGACCGGCCTGTCGCTGGTGCACCTGGGCGTGGCGCTGTCGCTGCAGGGCGACAAGAAGCGCGGCGAGGCGGCGATCGCCGCCGGTTTCGCCAAGGACAGCGCCGACCGGCCGCGCTACTTCGGCGACTACGGCAGCGTGGTCCGCGACGACGCGCTGATGGTCGCGCTGCTGCACGAGCGCGGCCTCGCCAAGCCCGAGTACGACGCACGGGTGGTGGCGCTGGGCCGCGAACTGGATGCGCGCCGCCGTGGTGGCTGGCTGTGGTTGAGCACGCAGGAGCAGGTGGCGCTGGCGCGCATGGGCAAGGCGCTGCTCAACAGCCAGACCGCGCAGGTATCCGGGCAGTTGAGCATCGGCGACAGCAGCGAAACGATCGCCCCGGCCAAGGCTTTTGGTCGCCAGTTCGACGAGGCCGAGCTGGCGCGCGGCGTGCACTTCGTGCCACAGGGCCAGCCGCCGCTGTACGCCAGCCTGGAAATCGCCGGCGTGCCGCGCACCCCGCCGGTGGCCGACGACAGCACGCTGAAGGTGGAGCGCAGCTTCTACGGCACCGACGGCAAGCCGTGGACGCCGCAGCCGCTGAAGGAGGGCGAGGCGCTGATCGTGCGCGTGACCATCACCTCCGACACCAGCATGCCCGACGCGCTGCTGACCGACCTGCTGCCGGCCGGCCTGGAGATCGAGAACTTCAACCTGGGCGACGCCAAGCAGTGGGCCGACGTGGTGGTGGACGGCATCGAGATCAGCGACCGCTCCAACGCCGCCGACGTCAAGCACGAGGAGTTCCGCGACGACCGCTACGTGGCCGCGCTGAGCCTGTCGGCGGGCAGCAAGGCGCAAGTGTTCTACCTGGTGCGCGCGGTGACCCCGGGCACCTATACGGTGCCGCCGTCGCTGGTCGAGGACATGTACCGTCCCGACCTGCGCGGGGTGGGCCGCAGCAACCCCGGCACGATCAACGTCGTGCAGCCCTGATCGAAACTTCCCTCTCCCCACGGAAGAGGGGTCGGGGGTGAGGGTACGGCCGCCAGAGATGCGCCAAAGACCGCTGCACCAAACTCCCCTCTCCCCCGGGTAAGGCGACCAGAGACCGCCGTACCCATCGCGCCGCACACGTTTCCCATGCTCCGCAGCACCCAAGACAGGACCCGCAGGGTCTTGTCGTCGTTTGGGCCAGCGCAAAGTCGCCGCTGCGTTGGCTCTCGAATGGGATTGCGGCCGCCGCTGATGGGAGGCCGACTTACCATCGCAATCTTCCGCTGTCTATTAATGCACGTTTTTGCATGATTATGCATGTTCGTCTAAGCTGCCCCGGCATTCGATCACCAGGGTCCCCGCATGCCGTCCGCCTCGCCTCCAGCTTCCGCGCCAGCCCCAACGCCCACCGTCTCCCGCGCCGTCGCCGCCACCTGCGGCATGTTCCTGCTGTCGGGCATGGCCATGGCCGCCTGGGCGCCGATGGTTCCCTATGTCAAGGCGCGCTTCGCCCTGGACGACGCGCGGCTGGGCATGGTGTTGCTGGCTTTCGGCGCCGGCTCGGTGCTGGCGATGCCGCTGGGCGGGTTGCTCAGCCACCGCCTGGGCGCCCGCAAGGTCATCGTGATCAGCGCCCTTGCGCTGTGCCTGGCGCTGCCGGCATTGGCGCTTGCCCCCAGCGTGCCGCTGCTGGTGGCGGCGCTGCTGTACTTCAGTGCGGCGCTGGGCGCACTCGACGTGTCGATGAATGCGCATGCAGTGGAAGTGGAGCGGCGCCTGCAGAAGGCGGCGATGTCCGGCTTCCACGGCGTGTTCAGCGTCGGCGGGCTGATCGGTGCGGCCGGCATGAGCGCCTTGCTCGGCGCCGGGCTGCCGCTGCTGGCCGGCGCCGTCCTGGTCGCCGTGCTGCTGCTGGGCGTGCTGCTGTGGCAGCGCGGCGGCTTGCTGCGCCACGCGACGTCGACCAGCGAAGCAGTGCCGATGCGGCTGCCGCGCGGCCCGGTGCTGCTGCTGGGCGCGCTGTGCTTCGTCTGCCTGCTGGCCGAGGGCGCCATGCTCGACTGGAGCGCGGTATTGCTGCGCGAGCATCACGGCCTGGCGCCGAGCGTGGCGGGCCTGGGCTATGCCGCGTTCTCGGTGGCGATGGCGCTGGGCCGGCTCGGCGGCGACCGTCTGGTGGCGTGGCTGGGGCCGGTGCGCACCGTCGCCTTCGGCGCGGTGCTGGCCGCCGCAGGCCTGTTCCTGGCCAGCACCGGCACGGCGGCGGGCAGCGGCCTGCTCGGCTGCGTGCTGGTCGGCCTGGGCGCCTCCAATCTAGTGCCGGTGATGTTCGGCGCCGCCGGGCGCATGCCCGGCACTTCGCCCGCCCTGGCGCTGGCGACCTTGACCACGCTCGGGTATACCGGCCTGCTCGCCGGGCCGGCGCTGATCGGGTTCCTGGCCCACGCCATCGGCCTGCCGCTGGCGCTGGCGGCGGTGGCGGCGCTGCTGTTGCTGGTCGCCGCCGCTGCGCGCTTGGTGCGTCGTTGATCCTCACTTTCGTCTGCTGGAGCCTGTCATGCCGTCGTCCGATCCTCCCGCCGCACCCTCCCTGGACACCGTGGTGTTCGATCTCGGCGGCGTCCTGATCGACTGGAATCCACGCCATCTGTATCGCCGCCTGTTCGACGACGAAACCACGATGGAAACCTTCCTGCGCGAGGTGTGCAGCCCGCAGTGGAACGAGCGCCAGGACGCCGGGCGGCCGTGGCAGGAGGCGGTGGCCGAACTGAGTGCGCTGCATCCGGCGCATGCGCCAATGATCGCTGCCTACCATGCGCGCTGGCCGGAGATGCTGGGCGGCGCGCTGGAGGCCACCGTGGCGGTGCTGGACGAACTGCGCGGGCAGGGGCTGCGGTTGTACGCGTTGACCAACTGGTCGCACGAAACCTTCCCGATCGCACGCGAACGTTATCCGTTCCTGCGGTGGTTCGAGGGCGTGCTGGTATCGGGCGAAGAACGCCTGGTCAAGCCGGATCCGGCGATCTTCGCGCTGCTGTGCGAACGCTATGCGATCGACGCGGTACGTGCGGTGTTCATTGACGACGCGCCGCGCAACGTGCACGCCGCGGCCGCCACTGGCATGCACGCGCTGCAGTTCCGCGACGCCGCCACGCTGCGCGAGGACTTGGTCGCACTGGGCCTGCTGCTGCCGCGCACCGACGCCGCGGCGCCATGAGCGGCGAGCGCGACACGCTGCCGCAGGAGCGGCAGCAGGCGATCCTGCAGCGCTTGCGCGAGCACGGCCGGGTGGTGGCGGCGGAACTGGCAGAGCGCTTCGCCGTGTCCGAGGATTCGGTCCGCCGCGACCTGCGCGAACTCGCCGCGCAGGGCCTGTGCCGGCGCGTCTATGGCGGCGCGCTGCTGCCCACGCCGACCTTCGCGCCGCTGCCGCAGCGCCAGGCCGAGCATGCCGAGCGCAAGCGCGCACTGGCGCTGGCCGCGGTGGCGCTGGTCCAGCCTGGGCAGCGGCTGCTGATCGATGCCGGCTCCACCAACAGCGCCATCGCCGCAGCACTGCCGGCGGGCCTTGGGCTGAGCGTGGTGACCAATGCACCGGACATCGCGCAGATCCTGCTGCGCCGCGAGGGCATCGCGATCCTGCTGATCGGCGGCCGGCTGGATCCGCGCAGCGGCGCGGCGGTGGGCGCCCAGGCGCTGCAGCAGCTGCGGCAGCTGCGCGCCGACCTGTGCTTCCCCGGCGCCTGCGCGATCGACCCCGAGCGCGGCCTGTGGGGCGTGGACGACGAGGAAAGCCTGTTCAAGCGGGCGATGGTCGAGGCCAGCGCCGAGACCGCGGCGGTGGTGACCAGCGACAAGCTCGGCACCCTGGCCGCGCATCGCGTGGTCGGCGTGGAGGCGATCGACCGGCTGGTGGTGGAGCACGACGCCCCGGCCGGCGTGCTCGCCGCGTTCGCCGCCCAGGCGGTGCAGGTGCACCGCGCCGCGCCGGCGGCCAAGGACTAAGGCGTCGCCGCCAAGCGGCCGCTGCATCCACCAGCGACGGCGGACGCGGCACGGATTCCATCCGCCCGCAGGTCCACGCCATTGCGTCGCGTCTGCCTGCTGCGAGCTGCTCGCCTGAGCGTGAGCAAGATCGGCAGGGCCGCCGTGTCTTCGCACTTTCCGGAGGCCGCCATCGCAGCGTCATATCCCTGGGATTAAATAACGAACTTTAAGTTACTTAATTCAGTCACCCAGGGGACATCGCCATGCAACCACTCACCCATCGGCGCCGCGCGCTGATCGTCTGCGCGCTCGCCGCCAGCTGCCAGGCCGCGCTGGCGCAGGACGCCGCTTCCACCACCGCGACGGTCGCCGCCGACGCCAGCGCCGTCGCGGCCGCCACTGCGCCGGCCGCCGGCGACACCACGCCCGACACCACGCCCAACGACGGCGCCAGCGGCGACGGCACCACCACGCTGTCCGGCGTGCAGGTCACCGGCGTGCGCAAGGCCAATGCCGCGGCGATCGAGAGCAAGCGCGCGGCCACCAACATCACCGACGTGGTCAGCTCCACCGACGTGCGCGCGCTGCCGGACACCACCATCGTCGAGGCGCTGCGCCGCATCCCGGGCCTGTCGGTGCTGCCGGCCACCGACAACGAGCATCCGCGCGACGAAGCCGCCACGCCGGTGCTGCGCGGCCTCGGCCCGTCGTACAACAACGTCACCATTGATGGCCTGACCGTGGCCTCGCCGGGCACGCCCAACGGCACGCTCGGCTCGATCACCCGCGGCGTGCGCCTGGACATCCTGCCGGCCTCGATGGTCAGCGAACTGCAGGTCATCAAGACCTTCACCCCCGACCTGGACCCGAACGCCACCGGCGGTGCGATCAACCTCAAGACCCGCAGCGCGTTCGAGAACGGCGGCAAGCCGTTCTTCACCGCCGAGGCCTCGCTGGGCCATGCCAACGACGTCGGCAAGCCGCGCGACCAGGACGACCCGGGCTACCGCCTGCTGGCCACCGGCAGCCGCACCTTCGGCAGTGAAGGCCAGTACGGCCTGACCCTGTCCGGCAACTACCAGACGCTGAGCAGCTACACCGAAACCCACATGACCACCGACACGGTGCACTACGGGTTCTACGACAATAGCGGCGTACTGCAGAACGGCACCAACCTGGGCAACGGCTGGGCCGTGCCGCAGCAGGACAAGTACTGGTACGTGATGGACAAGCGCGACCGCTACGGTCTCACCGGCAAGTTCGAGGCGCGGCTGAGCGAATCCTTGCAGGCCTACGCCACGGCCGGCTACTACTACTTCCGCGACAACATGGAGCGCAACGAGATCATCCTCGATCCGCGCAATCGCAACCGCGTCTACAACCAGACCGCCACCAGCGGCACGTACCCGGTCGGCGATGTGGAGGTGGGCTACTCCCACCAGATCACCACCACCCGCACCAAGCTCGCCCAGACCGGTTTCGAATGGCGCCCGGACGACCGGCAGGCGTTGTCGGCGCGCGGCTCCTGGTCCGATGCCACCTATGCCGAACCGATCAAGATGATCAAGTACGTCACCGGCGCGCAGCGCCCGGCGGCGGTGCCCACCGGGCAGACCGGCCCCGGCGTCACCGTGGTGCCGACGGCGGCCTATGGCTTCAACTACGACACCTCCGCGCTGAACCAGCGCTTCCCGATGTCGGCGCAGTCGTACTACAACTACGACAACTACAGCCTGCTGTACTGGCGACCGGACTACCAGCGCAATGCGCGCGACAAGGTGCTCACCGGGCGCCTGGACTACGCCTTCAACCGCGGCGAGATGGACCGCGGCTTCGGCTTCGGCAGCGGCCTGAGCTATACCCGCGACGAACCCGGCTTCGATATCTACCGCGTGGAATACCAGCCCAACCGCAGCGTGCCGCCGCTGAAGATCGCCGACGTGCTTGCGCCGTCCAACGCGCCGATGCGCTACCTGGGCCTGAACCTGATCGCGATCGATCCGGACAAGGCCAACCAAGTGCTGAGCGCCACCCCGCTGAGCGCGTTCAACCGCACCGATCAGAGCGCCTTCAGCAACCAGGACAACTTCAGCCATCGCGAGGAGATCTTCGGCGCCTACGGCCTGCTCGGCTACCGCACCGACGCATTCGACGTGGAAGCCGGCCTGCACTACGACCACACCGACCAGTCCACCGTCGGCCGCCAGCGGCAACTGGATGCGGCCAGCGGCAGCTACGTCTACGTCGACGCGCCGACCGAGTCGCGCTACGCCAAGGTGCTGCCCTCGGCGGTGATGACCTATCACGTCAACGACCGCCTCGACCTGCGCGCCGGCGCCAGCCGCACGCTCGGCCGCCCGCCCTACGACGCCTATGCCGCGCGCACTTCGATCGGCTTCGTCAACAGCAGCGACATGGGCAATCCCAACGCGCAGGGCGTGACCGTCACCATCGGCAACCCCGACATCAAGCCGCGCGTGTCCACCAACCTGGACCTGTCGCTGGAATGGCGCCTGCCCGACGACTTCGACGGCATGCTGGCCGCGGCGCTGTTCGACAAGCGCATCCAGGACGAGATCTTCACCCTCTCGCGCACCGACCAGTTCAGCTTCAACGGCACCACCTATTCCAACGTGCTGATCAGCACCCCAGCCAACGCCGCCAAGGCGCATGTGCGCGGCCTGGAGCTGAGCGCGGTGTTCAACACCCTGTTCCCGGGCGTGCCGGCGCTGTCCGGCCTGGGCGCCAGCGCCAACCTGGCCCTGCTCGATGGCGGCATGGACGTGCCTTTCACCAGCGGCAGCGCGCCCAACCTGGTGCAGAGTCAGCGCACCGTCGATCGCCTGGTCGGGCAGCCGGACTACACCGCCAACGCCTCGCTGTTCTACACCGTCGGCGGCGTGGAACTGCGTGCGGCCTACAACCGCCAGGGCAAGGCGCTGCGCGCCATCGTCAGCAACATCGCCTGGCAGGATCTGTACTGGGCGCCGCGCTCGCAGCTGGACCTGTCGGCGACCTGGGCGCTGAGCAAGCAACTCAGCGTGGTCGGCCAGATCAGCAATGTCACCCACAGCCGCCTCACCAGCTTCACCGGCCCCGGCGAGAACCTGCTGAAGGACAGTTATTCGATGCCGACCACCTACTGGCTCGGCCTGCGCTTCACCCCGTCGCTGTGACCGTTGCCGGAGACCTTCCATGAATCTGCTTTTCTCGCGCGGTGCCGTCATTGCCGCGCTGCTGACCGCGACGGCCCCGGCCGTCGCCGCGATTGCCCCGATCCAGGCGCGCCTGGCCAATCCCGACGGCGGCATCTTCGTCGTCGCCCACCGCGGCTGCCACAACCCCGCGCCCGCGCACGGCTTTCCTGGACACGCACCGGAGAACTCGCTGCTGGGCCTGGAGCGCTGCGTGGCGCTGGGCGTGGACATGCTGGAAACCGACATCCGCCGCGCCGGCGACGGCACCCTGGTGATGTTCCATGACGCCACCGTCGACCGCACCACCGACGGCACCGGCAAGGTCGCCGAACTGACCTGGCCGCAACTGGCGCGGCTGCGCCTGCGCGACGACGAGGGCGGGGCCGACGCGCCGCTCACCGACCAGCATCCGCTGACCCTGCAGCAGATGCTGGCCGCGGCCAAGGGCCGGATCATGCTCAACCTCGACGTCAAGGCGCCGATCTACGCCGAGGTAGTCGACGCGGTGCGCCGCGCCGGCATGGAGCGGCAGGTGGTGGTCAAGACCGAGGTCGGCGTCGCCAGCCAGGATCTGGCGTCGATGCCGCCGTTCGACCGTATCAACTTCACCCCGGTGCTGCTCAACCCGCCCGGCACCGACGACCTCGTGCAGACCGTGCGCACACAGACCGGCGGCAAGGTGCGGCCGGTGGCGATCGAACTGCCGCGGATGCGCCTGGCCCAGTTGCCGGGGGTGGCGGCGCTGGCCAGGCAGCGGCACCTGCGGCTGTTGGTCAATACGCTGTGGGAGGGCTTCGTCGCCGACGTCGGTGGCGATGCCGATGCGGTGCGCGATCCGGAAGCGGTGTGGGGGCGGCTGTACCGCGCCGGCATCGGCGCCTTCCAGACCGACGAGCCGGAAGCGCTGCTGCGCTATCGCGCATCGCTGGAGGCGCGCTGACGCTGCGCGCCACAAGAGACGCGCCGCTGCCACGTGATTGCCGATCCTGCGCTGCAGTGGGTGCAGGATCGGCGGCATCCAGCGCAAGCAGCCCGCCGCCACCGCGTGTTGCGTCAGACGTTCACTACGTCCGTGCGGCGACGCTCAACGCTCCAATCGGGTGGCGCTGAGTTTGGGGGTCGTCGGTGCTCCGTTCGGACCTGGAGTGCTCTCCAACTGGATCGTCAGTTTGGTTGGGCCCCGATCGGCAGGAACGACGTCGAAGCGCCATTCCAGATATCGAACGAACCAACGGTTGGGTTCGGAGGATTGCAACTCGAGCCGCCCTCCGTCGCTGTGGCTGAATCCCACAAGATAGGGCCTTCCCGATTCCACCTTGATGGCGAACTTCGATCCATCGGAGGCGAGGTAGGTGCCAGCGAGCGTGTTCAGTTCGTCGGTCGGCGCCGTGCGCAGCGTCGGCCCATAGATGGCGTACAGCGCATTCAGTCCGTTGGCCAGCGCGATCGTCTGGTGCGTCTGTCCTGGAATACGCTCCGCCGTCCAGCGCAGCGACGGATAGCCTCGGCCCGTGATCGCGTGGGAAAGCTGTTCAAGGCGCCCGTCGTCGCCCTCCAGTCCGCCTTGGTCGACCACCACGCTGGCATTGACATCCTTGACGCGCGCGGCAAGGTCGGCCTCGTAACGCAGCAGGATGAAATCCTGCCACACCAGCGACGGACTGGACGCGTAGACATGGCGGAACGTCTCCGGCTGGTGCAGGAAGGCGTATAGCGCGAAGAAGCCGCCGAGCGAATGGCCGCCGATCCCGGTGTCGTGTGGATTGGTCGGGAACTGCGTATCCACCCAGGGTTTGATCTCGGTGGTGAGTATTTTGAGGAAGTTCCCGGCGCCCCGTTCGTTGGGGACATCGAAATGTGTGTCATGCCCCGCGCTGGGCAGGTCCTTGAAGTAATCGTCGTCGGACAGGTCCACGCTTACCAGGATCATTTTTGGGATATCGCCTGCCGAGAGGAACGAGATGACCTGGCTGAAAAAGATCTCGAATCCATCTCCCGGGATGAAATAGAAGACGGGATAACGATTGTTCTTTTCGGGGTCGTATCCCTTGGGCAGGAACACGGTCAAATCATAAGAAACGCCATTGCTGGCAACGAATGCATGTTTGTAGCTGTTGTTGATGGAGACTTCGGCTGCTGGCGCGGGGAACCGCTGAGTCGCTGCCGCCATAGGGCTGTACCAGACGAGCATGGCAAGCAGGATGCTGAGCCTCCGTGCGGCAGTTGCCATCTGGCGTAAAGGAATCTCGGTGCAAATGGCCCGCGTGATGATAGCCGGGTCGAACCCAAATTTTCGATGCTGCATTGTTCTTGTTCCGGTGCTGTTGTTGACTTGCGCGAGGTCATCGTCCGTCACACAGCAATTTCCGTTTGCTCAATGGCGTCGAAGTGTCTCCGCTGAGGGCGCGCATCTGCGCGGCTCACTCTATCTCAGCTCGTATGTCATTCTCGAGCGTCACGTCGTTCCGTAGACTCGGCATCGCAGTGTGCTGCAGAGCCGGCATCCCGGGTTGCAGGCAACGCTGTGCGAAATGTCCGGAATCGGTCGGCAATCGTCCGTAGACGGACGTCTGGGGTACAGCGGTTCTCCCGGAAATGATGTGGATTCAATGGTTTGCGGAAGGTGTGGCGTGGCACGCCATCTGCTTCATCTGTTGCCATGGATATCGCGAAATCCCCGAACCGTTCGTTCTGGCGCCAGCGCCGCCGCTGGCTGGTGGCGGCCGCCATCGGCGTGGTGCTGCTGGGCGTGGCGCTGCTCGGCAGCGGCCGCGCCGCACCGCGGGTGGCGCGCAGCGAAGTGTGGATCGATGCGGCCACGCGCGGCGAGATGCGTCGCGAGGTCCGCGCCAACGGCGTGCTGGTGCCGCGACAGATCCGCTGGATCACCGCCGGCGCGCCGGCCACCGTGCAACAGCAACTGGTCGAGGCCGGCGCGCGCGTGCAGGCCGACACGCCGCTGCTGCAACTGGCCAATCCCGAACTGGACGCCGGCCTGGACCGCGCCCGCGCCGCGCTGGCCGGTGCCGATGCCGACCTGGCCGCACTGCACGCGGCGCTGGCCTCGCAATTGCTCGACCAGCAGGCGCTGCAGGCGCAGGCCGAGTCCGAGTTGCAGATCGCGCAGATCAAGGCCAAGGCCTACCAGCGCGGCCACGCGGGCGGTGCGATCTCGGCCATCGACCTGACCCAGAGCCAGATCGTCGAGGCGCAGCAGCGCGGCCGCGCCGACATCGAACGCAAGCGCGTCGCCGCATTCCGGCAGAACATGGCGGCGCAATTGCGTGCGGCACAGGCACGGCGCGAGCAGGCCGCCAGTGCGCTGGCCATCGCCATGCAACAGGCCGCCTCGCTGCAGGTGCGCGCCGGCAGCGACGGCATCCTGCAGCAGGTGGACGTGGAGCCTGGCCAGCGCGTCGAGGCCGGCGCCAAGCTGGCGCGGGTCGCGCGCCCGGACGAGCTGCTGGCACGCCTGCAGGTGCCCGAAGTCCTGGCCAAGGACGTGATCGAAGGCCTGCCGGTGGCGGTGGACACGCACAACGGCGTGGTTCGCGGGCAGGTGGCGCGGATCGATCCGGCGGTGCGCAGCGGCAGCGTGGCGGTCGACGTGCGGCTGACGCTGCCGCTGCCGCCCGGCGTGCGCCCGGACCTGTCGGTGGACGGACGCATCGTGCTCGGCACGCTGCGCGACGTGGTCAGCATCCCGCGCCCGGCGCTGGCCGTGCCCAACACCGCCGGCAGCCTGTTCGTGCTGCGCGACGGCGGCGACACCGCACAGCGCATCCGCGTGCGCTTCGGCGCCGCCTCCAGCGACCGCATCGAAGTCCGCACAGGCCTGCGCGCCGGCGACCGCGTCGTGCTGTCCGACACCAGCCAGTGGAATGCCGACGCCACCTTGCGCTTACGCTAGCCTCACCAGGAGAGATCCCGCATGACCGCAGTTCCCGCACCATCCGCCGCGCCGCTGATCCACCTGCACGGGCTCAGCAAGGTCTTCCACACCGAGGAAGTGGAAACCCACGCCCTGGCCGAGATCGCACTGGACGTGGCGCCGGGCGATTTCGTCGCCATCACCGGCCCATCCGGCTGCGGCAAGTCGACCCTGCTGTCGATCCTGGGCCTGCTCGATGCGCCCAGCGGCGGCACCTACCGGCTCAACGGCCGCAGCGTCGCCGAGCTGGACACGGTCGGCCGCGCGCGCATCCGCAACGCCGAGATCGGCTTCATCTTCCAGGCCTTCAACCTGATCGCCGACCTCACCGTGGAAGAGAACGTGGCGCTGCCGTTGACCTACCGCGCCGGTGCCCAGCGCAGCCAGATCCGCCAGCGCGTGCGCGAGGTGCTGGAACTGGTCGGCATGCAGCATCGCCACAAGCACTATCCGGGGCAGTTGTCCGGCGGCCAGCAGCAGCGCGTGGCGGTGGCGCGCGCGTTGGCCGGCAATCCGTCGATCCTGCTGGCCGACGAGCCCACCGGCAACCTGGACAGCCGCAACGGCGAGGCGGTGATGCAGTTGCTCGAACAACTGCACGACAACGGCACCACCTTGTGCATGGTCACCCACGATCCGGCGTTCGCGCGGCGCGCGCAGCGCATCGTGCACATGCTCGACGGCCGCATCGTCGACGAGGACACCTTCGAGCGGCTACGCCACGAGCAGGACGTGGCGTTGCCGGCGCGCGCCGCGGGGCAGGCACGATGAGCGCCGCCCTGCATTGGGCCGAGATGCGCCAATCCTGGCGCGCGCTGGCGCGCAAGCCGGGCTATCTGCTGCTGGCGGTGCTGACCCTGGCGCTCGGCGTGGCCACCACCACCGCGGTGTTCGCGCTGCTCGACCAGGCCTTGCTCAAGCCATTGCCGTTCCCGCAGCCGGAGCGGCTGGTCACCCTTGGCCTGTCCAGCGACCCTGGTCGCAATGTCGCCGCGCCCGGCTACTACCCGGTGTTGCGGCGCATGTCGAGCCTGCAGTCGATCGGCATTGCGCGCGGGTTCCCGGTGCCGGCCAACGTCGCCCGCGGCGCTGCCAGCGAGGTGGTCAGCGCGATCAGCGCCGATGCCGGCTTCCTGCGCACGCTCGGCCTGCCGATGGCGGCCGGGCGCAACTTCAACGACGAGGAAAGCCGGCCCGGCGGGCCGCAGGCGGTGATCCTCGGCCATCGCTTCTGGCAGCGCTATTTCGGTGGCGATCCGGCGGCGGTGGGGCGCACCCTGCAGGTGGAAGGCAAGCCGGTGCAGATCGTCGGCGTGTTGCCGGCGGAGTTTCCCTGGGCCGAACCGTTCGACCTGATCCGCAACATGCAGCCGGACCTGGCCGCGACCAACCTGTCCACCAACGAGATCGTGGTGGCAAGGTTGCGGCCCGGCGTCAGCGTGGCCGCCGCTTCTGCGCAGACCGCGACGACGCTCCAGGCCCTCTTGCGCAACAGCCCGCACATGGACGCGTCGTGGTGGGCGTCCTTGCAGCGACGGCCGCCCAATGCGCTGCCGCTGCAGGACAGCCTGTACGCCGCCAACAGCGGCAACACGCTGTGGCTATTCTTCGCCGCGGCCGCCTGCGTGCTGTTGATCGCCGCGATCAACCTGACCAGCCTGATGTTGTTGCGTGCGCTCGGGCGCAGCCACGACAGCGCGGTGCGCGCCGCGCTCGGCGCATCGTGGCTGCGGCTGAGCCTGCCGGCGCTGGCCGAAGGCGTGCTGATCGGCGCCCTCGGCAGCTTGGCCGGCTTGGCGCTGGCCTGGCTCGGGCTGCGCCTGCTCGGCGGCTGGGTGCCGCTGCTGTGGATGCGCGGCGAGGCGCCGCATCTGAGCGGCGCTAGCGTGCTGTTCGCGCTGCTCGCCGGTGGCGCCACCGCGTTGCTTGCGGCGGCGCTGGGCGTCGTGCGCGGCCGCCGTCGCAATCTGGTCACTGAACTGGCCGGCGGTGGGCGCGGGGGCTGGAGCCTGCAGGCCGGCCGCCTCGGCCGCGTCCTGGTGATCGCGCAGGTGGCCATCGCCGTGGTGCTGCTGATCGCCGCGGCCCTGTTCACCCGCACCCTGCAGAAGCTGGCAGAGGTGCCGATGGGTTTCGAGAGCCGCTCGGCGGTGGTATTCACCCTGGCGCCGGTGAAGGAGCGCTACGCCACCGCGGCCGATGCGGTGGAGCAGACACGGCGCATCGTTGCGCGACTGCAGCAGGTGCCGGGCATCGACCAGGTGGGGGTGTCGACCAATCCGCCGACGGCGACGCGGTTGAGCTGGAGCGTGGAGATCGATGGCGCGCCGTCCGTCGACAGCCAGTACCGGCTGGCCACGCCGCAGTTCCTGGAGGTGTTCCGCATCCCCTTGCTGGCCGGGCGCGGGATCGCCGACAGCGATGTGGCAGGTGCCGAGCGCGTCTGCGTGGTCAGCGCCAGCTTCGCTGCGCGCTACCTGCACGGGCAGGCGCTCGGCAAACTCGTCACCGTGCCCGACGACGGCGGCGATCAGCGCCTGACGATGCGCGTGGTCGGCGTGGTCGGCGACGTGCGCCACACCAGCCCGGCCGAGCCGCCGGAGCCGACGGTGTACCAGCCGCTGGCGCAGATGAGCGAGCCGATGTGGCAGATCATCCGCGGTTTCGGCGCATTGACCTATGCCATCCATCTGCGGGCCGGCGCACTGGGCGCCGACGAGCACGCGTTGCGTGCGGCGATCGACGAGGTGGCGCCGCAGCAGCCGATCGCCGGCCTGCAGCCGATGCAGGCGCTGGTCGCCACCACCACCGGCGAACAGAAGCTCAACCTGCTGCTGGTGGGCCTGTTCGCGGGACTGGCCTTGCTGCTGGCGGCGGTCGGCCTGTACGCGGTGATGGCGGTGGCGGTGGCCGCGCGCCAGCACGAGTTCGGCGTGCGCGCCGCGCTCGGCGCGCCGCCGGCACGGCTGCGCCGGCAGGTGCTGGGCGAGGCCGGCGTACAGATCGGCGTGGGCCTGCTGCTGGGCCTGGGCGTGGCGATGGCGGTGTCGCGGCTGCTGCAGCGGTTCCTGTTCGAGGTGCGTGTGGCCGACCCGCTGGCGATCGGCGCGGTGCTGCTGGTGCTGGCCGCGGCCGGCGTGCTCGCCGCGCTGGCGCCGGCGCGGCGCGCGGCGCGGGTGCCGCCGATGCAGGCCTTGCGCGCCGAATGATGGGCGCCGGCAACCGAGGCGCGGGCGCCGCGGCAGCGGCCGTGGCGCCTGCCGGTGGCCTGCCGCATCGTGGGTGCCGCGCGACACGCGCGTGGCACCCGCCGATGCCGGGCGCGGGCCGCGTCTGGCCGCAACCTGCGGCGTACGCCCTAGACTCTGCGCCATGAATGAGCCTCGTCTCCCGCCCTTGCCGCGCATTCTCGTCGTCGACGACCAGGCCGACGTGCGCGAGGCCCTGCGCATGCTGCTCAAGAGCGCCGGCTACGGCATGGTCGGTGCCGAATCGCCGGAGCTGGCGCTGGCCTGCCTGCGCGGCGACGCGTTCGCCGCGGTGCTGGTCGACATGAACTACGCCCGCGACACCACCTCCGGCGCCGAAGGCCTGGCCTTGATCGCGGAGATTGCCGCGCAATGGCCGGGGCTGCCGGTGATCGCGATGACCGCCTGGGCCAGCATCGAGCTGGCGGTGGCGGCGATGCGCGAGGGCGCGGTGGATTTCATCGAGAAGCCCTGGCAGAACGCGCGGGTGCTGGCGGTGCTGGACAGCCGCATCGCGCTGGAGCGCAGCCGGCGCAGCGCGCAGCGGCTGGGCGAGGCGCAGGCGCGGCTGCTGCAGGACGGCGCGGCCGGCTTCGTCGCCGAATCGGCACCGATGCAGCGCCTGGTCGAGGACCTGCTGCGCATCGCCGGCAGCGGCGCCAACGTGCTGCTGCTGGGCGAGAACGGCACCGGCAAGAGCCTGCTGGCGCAGTTGCTGCACCAGTGGTCGCCGCGGCGCGCGCAGGCCTTCGTCAAGGTCAACATCGGCGGGCTGGCGCCGACCCTGTTCGAGGCCGAACTGTTCGGCCACGTGCGCGGCGCCTACACCGACGCGCGCCAGGACCGTGCCGGCCGTTTCGAACTGGCCGATGGCGGCACCCTGTTCCTGGACGAGATCGGCAGCCTGCCGCTGCAGCAGCAGCCCAAGCTGCTGCGCGCGATCGAGGACGGCGAGTTCGAGCGGCTCGGTTCTTCTCGCACGCAGCGGGTGGACGTGCGCATCGTTGCGGCGACCAATGCCGACCTGGAGGCGGAGGTGGCGGCCGGCCGCTTCCGCCAGGATCTGCTGTACCGGCTCAACACGTTCCAGGTGCGGGTGCCACCGCTGCGCGAGCGCGGTGCCGACATCCTGCCGCTGGCGCGGCACTACCTGGCCGCCGCCTGCACCCGCTATCGGCGGCCGCTGCCGACGCTGGCGCGCGACGCCGAGCGCGCCCTGCTGGGCTACGCCTGGCCCGGCAACGTGCGCGAACTTGCGCACGCCATGGAGCGCGCGGCGCTGCTCGCCGACGGCAGCACCCTGGGCAGCGACGATCTGCGGCTGCAGCCGGCGACCAACGCTGCGCCGACACTGTCGACGCAACTGACGCTGGAAGAGGCCGAAGCGCTGCTGCTGAAGCAGGCGTTGGCACAGCAGCAGGGCAACCTGCAGCGCACCGCCGACCAGCTCGGCATCACCCGGCAGAGCCTGTATCGGCGCCTGGGCAAGCATGGGCTGCGCAGCGATGACGGCGGCTGAGCGGCAGCGCCGGCGGCCGTTGTGGCTGGCGGCGCCGGCCTTGCTGGCCTTGCTGCTGGTGCTCGTCGCCGGCGCGCCGCGGCTGCCCGAAGCGGCGGTGCTGCTGGTGTGCGTGCTGCTGCTGACCGCGGCGCTGTGGCGCCGGCAGCAGCGCGACGCCGGACAGCGCCTGCGCACCCTCGGCGGCCTGCTCGACGCGCTGCGCGAGGGCGACTACAGCGTGCGCGCGGCGCAGGACGCGCGCGATGCCGACGGCCTGCTGGCGCGGTTCAATGCCTTGGCGCAACGCCTGCAGGACGAACAGCGCGATTCGCACGAAAGCCTGCAACTGTTGAGCAAGACCCTGGCGGCACTGGACGGGGCGGTGTTCGCCTTCGAACAGGACCAGCGCCTGCGCCTGGTCAATCCGGCCGGCGAGCGCCTGCTCGGCGTCGCCGCGCAGCAGGCGATCGGGCAATCCGCGCAGGCGTTGGGACTCGCCGGCCTGTTCGATGTGCCCTCGGGCAGCATCCAGGCGCACGCGTTCGCCGGGCAGCAGGGGCGCTGGCAGATCGGCCACGCCGCTTTGCGCAGCCGCAGCCAGGCCGGGCGGCTGCTGCTGGTGCAGCCGATGGAGCGCGCGCTGCGCGAGGAGGAGGCGCAGGCCTTCCGACGCCTGCTGCGCGTGCTCAGCCACGAGATCAACAACTCGCTGACGCCGATCGCCTCGATCGCCGACACCCTCGCGCGGCTGCTGGCGGCCGCGCCGCAGGCACTCGACGCCGACTTGCAGGTCGATCTGCACAACGGACTGGGTGTGATCGAACAGCGCAGCGCCGCGCTGCAGCGCTTCCTGGGCGGCTACGCGCGGCTGGCCAGGCTGCCCGCGCCGGTGCCGGCGCCGGTGGCGTTGGCGCCGTTGTGCGCGCGCGTGCAGCGGCTGCTGGATGATGCCCGGATACAGCTGGAGATCGCACCGGCGCTGCACGCGTGCGCCGACGCCGATCAGCTCGAGCAGGTGCTGATCAATCTGCTGCGCAACGCGCTGGAAGCCGGCGGCACCGCGCCGGTGACGCTGCGCGCGTGCGACGACGGCGCAGCTGTGCTGATCGAAGTGCGCGACGGCGGTGCCGGCTTGCCGCCCAGCGACAACCTGTTCGTGCCGTTCTTCACCACCAAGCCCGGCGGCTCGGGCATCGGCCTGGTCCTGTCGCGGCAGATCCTGGAAGCGCAGGGCGGCAGCCTGTACCTGGAAGCCCGCACCGATGCGCCCGGCAGCGTGGCGACGCTGCGCCTGCCGCTGGCGTAGGGTGGGGTGGGGAGCTTCGGCGGGATCCACCCTTGCGCCACATGCTGGCATTGCGCGTCTTCGGGAGGTTCCTTGCCGTCGTAGGAGCGGCTTCAGCCGCGACGGGCGGTCCCGATAACCCCGTCGCGGCAGAAGCCGCTCCTACAGAACGCAAGCGCTTCAATCGCGTCGTGGCAACCGCGAACGGTTGGCGGTGTCCCGACGCCAGCCCGCGTATCGCCGATGACGCCGTACGCACCGGGGCGATCCCGCTCGCCGCGTCGCCGCCGCAACAGGCAAAATGGCCGCTTCGATCGGGAGCACGCATGCCACTGGACGACACCGCCGCCTCGCACGTCGCGCGGCGCCCCCGGCGCTGGACGCGCCTGCTGCCGTGGCTGCGCTGGGGCACGGTGGCGCTGCTGTCGACCTTGCTGCTGCTGGACCTGGCGTTCCCGCTGCCGCTGCCGAAGTCGCGCGACACCTCGACCCTGGTGGTCGCCGCCGACGGCGGCCCGCTGCGCGCCTTCGCCGACGGCAACGGCGTCTGGCGCTATCCGGCCACGCCGGACAGCGTCTCGCCGCTGTACCTGCAGGCGCTGCTGAACTACGAGGACCGCTGGTTCTGTCAGCACCCCGGGGTCAATCCCTGGGCGCTGCTGCGCGCGGCCAAGCAGTGGCTGTTCTCGCGCCACATCGTCTCCGGCGGTTCCACCCTGACCATGCAGGTGGCGCGCATCCTGATGCCGCCCGAGGTCAGCACGCGCACGCCGTGGGGCAAGGCGCAGCAGGCGCTGCGTGCGCTGCAACTGGAAGCGCACCTGAGCAAGCGGCAGATCCTGCAGCTGTACCTGGAACGCGCGCCCTACGGCGGCACCATCGAGGGCGTGGAAGCGGCGAGCTGGGCCTACCTGGGCAAGCCGGCCGCACGCCTGTCGCAGGCCGAGGCGGCGCTGCTGGCGGTACTGCCGCAGGCGCCGAGCCGGTTGCGCCCGGACCGGCATCCGGAGGCGGCGCGCGCGGCGCGCGACAAGGTGCTCGAACGCATGGTCGCGCTGCGCGTGTGGCCGCGCGCGCAGGTCGACGACGCGCGCATCGAGCCGGTGGTGGCGCGCTCGCTGCAGACGCCGCTGCATGCCGCACTGCTGGCCGAGCGCCTGCGCCGGCAGCGCCCGCACGCCGCGCACATCGTTTCCACCCTCGACGCCGACCTGCAGCGCACCCTCGAGGACCGGGTCAGCGCCTACTTCTCGCAACTGCCCGAGCGCACCTCCGCCGCCTTGCTGGTGGTGGACAACCGCGACCTGCAGGCGCGCGCCTACATCGGCTCGGTGCAGTTCGGCGACCGCCGTCGGCTCGGCGACGTGGACATGGTGCAGGCCTGGCGCTCGCCCGGCTCCACGCTCAAGCCGTTCCTGTACGGCATGGCCCTGGACGACGGCCTGATCCACTCCGAAAGCCTGCTGGTCGACGCGCCGCAGAGTTTCGGCGACTACCGCCCGGGCAATTTCGACGAAGCCTTCAACGGCCCGATCGGCGCCGCCAGCGCGTTGCGCCTGTCGCTCAACGTGCCGGCGGTGGACCTGCTCGACCGGGTCGGGCCGGCGCGCTTCGCCGCGCGCCTGAGCAACGCCGGCATCGGCCTGAAGTTCCCGCGCGGCAGCACGCCCAACCTGGCGCTGATCCTCGGCGGCACCGGCGCCAAACTCGAGGAACTGGTGGGCGCCTTCGCCGCGCTCAACCGCGACGGCATCGCCGGCCACGTGCGCTACAGCGCGTCCGACAAGCGCATCGAACGGCGGCTGATGTCGCCCGGTGCGGCCTGGATCGTGCGCGAGATGCTCGAGGCCAATCCGCGTCCGGGCTACGGCGTCGGCACCTTCGACGTCGGCACGCGCCCGCGCGTGGCGTGGAAGACCGGCACCAGCTACGGTTACCGCGATGCGTGGGCGATCGGCAGCACCCGCCGCTACACCGTCGGCGTGTGGGTGGGCCGCCCCGACGGTACGCCGCTGCCCGGCCAGTACGGCGCGGTGACCGCGTTGCCGCTGATGTTCGAGACCATCGACAGCCTGCCGCGCCTGCGCGGCGACAACGCACCGCGGCCGATGCCCGCCAACGTGCAGCAGGTGGACGTGTGCTGGCCACTGGGCATCGCCGCCGAGCAGACCCCGCCGTCGTTGTGTCAGCGCCGTTTCTCCGCCTATGCGCTGGACGGCGCGGTGCCGCCGACCTTCGCCGAGCGCGACGCGCGGCTGTGGAGCGCCGGCCGCGAGACCGTGCAGGTGGACGCGCACAGCGGCCTGCGCCTGTCGCCGGACTGCGCGCAACCGCACGAGGCGGTCACCCGCGACCTGGCGCGCTGGCCGGCGCTGCTGACGCCGTGGCTGCACGCCAGCGAGCGCCAGGCCGGGCAACTGCCGGCGCTGGCGCCGGATTGCCGCGACGACGGCCGCGGCCGCAGCGACGTCCTGCGCATCGAAGGCCTCAACGATCGCGCCACGTTGGCGCGCGCGCCAGGCAGCACCAGCGTGCGCCTGCAGGTGCGCGCGCTGGGCACGAGCGCGCCGGTGGACTGGCTGCTGGACGGCCGCTGGATCGCCCGCACCGAGGGCGCCCGTACCTTCCAGCGCGACTTCGCCGACGCCGGCGACCACACCCTGACCGCCCTGGCCAGCAACGGCGCCTGGACCCAGGTGCGGTTCCGGGTGTTGCGTTGAGCAGCGGTGGCGCGCGCTCGTAGAAGCCAACTGTCATGCAGCCACGACGATCAGCGTAGGCGGGCGATCCGACCTCGGAAGCAGTCGGGACTGAAGTCCCTCCCACATCGCTCCCGGACACCGATAACCGCGAATCCCTATGGGAGTCGCGGTCGCTTGGCTTTTGCTTTGGCTTTGGCTTTGGCTGTTGCTCTAGCTCTTGCTTTTGCTTTTGACTTGCCGGGTTCCCTTCCGAAGCGGCGAACCAGGCGGGAAACACCCGAAGGGCGGCGCACAGGGACGTGCGCCGTCCGCGGCAGGGGCAGGATGCCCCTTCCGCGGATCCCGTCTGGTTCGCGGACCCGGAGCGCGCAGCGCGGAGGGCGCGTAGGCAGGGCGCGCTTTCTTTTGGTTACCTTTTCTTTGCGCGAGCAAAGAAAAGTAACTCGCCCGTAAGGGCGAAAGCCTTTGCCGTGGCTTGAGATTTGCCTGTAGTGCGAAAAGAAGCACCATAGGAGCAGCTTCAGCCGCGGCAGGCACCATCGAGACGGCCTGTCGCGGCTGAAGCCGCTCCTACGAGAGAGCATAAAGCCTGAGCCGGCTTACTTGCCGATCCAGCCTTCCAGCATGTCCGAGAACTCGTCGGCGTGCTCTTCTTCCTGGGCCAGGATCTCTTCCAGGATGCGCTTGGTGGTGGTGTCCTTGTCGCCGACGAAGTTGATCATCTCGCGGTAGCTGTCGATGGCGATGCGCTCGGCGATCAGGTTCTCCTTGACCATGTCGCGCAGGTCCTCGCCTTCCTTGTACTCGGCGTGCGAGCGCGCGGTCAGCGTATCCGGATTGAGATCCGGCTCGCCGCCCAGCTGCACGATGCGCTCGGCCAGCTTGTGCGCATGCGCCTGCTCCTGCTGCGCGTGCTCCAGGAACTCGGACTTGACCGCGTCGGCGAGCATGCCGGCGGCCATGAAGTAGTGGCGGTAGTAGCGCAGCACGCACACGTACTCGGTGGCCAACGCGTCGTTGAGCATCTTGATCACCGCCTCGCGGTCGGCGCTGTAGCTCTTGGTGATCGCGCCGTCCTCGATGCTCTGGCGGGCGTTGGCGCGCAGCGTGGCGGTGTCGGTGAGGCCGGCGGTGTGCTGCAGCGGCTTGGCGTCGGTGTTCGGGGAGGCTGGCTTGTTGGACATGGCTGGCCGTTTCCTGTGGTGGGTAAGGGGATCAGTCGGGAAGATGCTGCAGCACGTAGTCGGCTGAGGAGACCTTGAACTCGCCCGGCGCCTCGACGAACAGCGCCTTCACCACGCCGTCGTCGGCGTACAGCGCGAAGCGACGCGCCCGCACGCCCATGCCGTAGCTGCTGGCGTCCAGCTCCAGGCCTAGCGCCTTGGCGAAGTCGCCGTTGCCGTCGGACAGCATCTGCAGGCCGTCGGGCACCAGCTGGCTCTTGCCCCAGGCCTGCATCACGAACGGGTCGTTCACCGCCATGCAGTACACCTCGATGCCGCGCTTGCGGAACTCCTCGAAGTGCTCGACATAGCCGGGCAGGTGCTTCTCCGAACAGGTCGGGGTGAAGGCGCCGGGCACCGCGAACAACATCACGCGGCGGCCGTCGAACAGGGTGCGCGTATCCACGGCTTCCACGCCGTCGCGGATGTGCTGCAGCACCACTTCGGGAATGCGTTCGCCGATCTGGATGGGCATGTCGGGCTCCTTGGATGAACCGAGTCTAGAAACGGAAATGGGAAGGTGGCGTCAACGCCTTGAAAAGCGCCGTGGCAGGCCTATCTGACGGGCATGGACGGCGGGCCGGTCCCGCCGCCGCGAACCGTCCCCTTCGGGGTGTACCTCATTCACGTTTCAGGAGACCACGATGAGCATCGTCCGTTATCGCCAGTGGCCGGCCCAGGCCGCATTCCAGAACGAGATCAAGCAGGTGTTCGACCGCTTCTTCGATCCCAACGGCGGCACCGACGAATCGGCCGTCGTCACTGCGCAGTGGGTGCCGCGCGTGGACATCAAGGAGGAGCCGGAGCGCTTCGTGCTGTACGCCGACCTGCCGGGCATCGACCCGTCGGAGATTGAGGTGTCGATGGACAAGGGCATTCTTTCGATCAAGGGCGAACGCAAGAGCGAATCGGCCGCCGACACCGAGCGTTTCTCGCGCATCGAGCGCCGCTACGGCAGCTTCCACCGCCGCTTCGCGCTGCCCGACAGCGCCGATGCGGACGGCATTTCCGCCACCGGCTACCATGGCGTGCTGGAAGTGCGCATCCCCAAGCGTCCGGCGAGCACGCCGCGCCGCATCCAGGTCGATACCGGGGCCACGATCGTGCAGTAAGCGCCCGCTCGCAGCGGCGTCGCCACCGCGACGCCGCGCCCTCGCGGCCGGCCGTAGAATGGCCGGGCGATGGTGCAATGCATGCAACCGGCCCGTTGCCGCAAGGCGGCGGGCCGACTCTTTTTTGAGGTGATGGATGGAATTCAAGGATTACTACGCGACCCTGGGCGTGGAACCCAGCGCCGGCGATGCCGAGATCAAGACCGCGTACCGGCGGCTGGCGCGCAAGTACCATCCCGACGTCAGCAAGGAGCCTGGGGCCGAAGAGAAGTTCAAGGCGATCAACGAGGCCTACGAGGCCTTGCGCGACCCGCCCAAGCGCGCCGCCTACGACCAGTTGCGCGCGCAGGGCTACCGCCCGGGCGAGGAGTTCCACGCGCCGCCGAACTACGGTGGTGCGCAGGGCTTCGACTTCGAGGAAGTGTTCGGCAACGGCGGCGCCGGCGGCGGCTTCAGCGATTTCTTCGAGAGCCTGTTCGCCCGCCAGCAGCGCGCCCGCCAGGGCGGCGCCGGCCCCGGTCCGGGGCCGGGTGCACCGCGCGGCGATACCCGCGCCAAGCTGGCGGTGCCGCTGGAGGCGGTGTATGCCGGCGACAGCGTGCGCATCACCATCAACGGCAAGCAGCTGGACGTGCGCGTGCCCAAGGGCGTGCGCCCCGGCCAGGTGATCCGGCTGAGCGGGCAGGGCAACGGCGGCAGCAACCTGCTGCTGGAGATCGAGTACGCCGCGCATCCGCAGTTCGAGGTGGACGGCCGCAACATCCTCTACACCCTGCAGGTGACGCCCTGGCAGGCCGCGCTGGGCACCAGCATCAGCGTGCCGACCCTGGGCGGGGCGGTGGAACTGAAGATCCCGCCCGAGTCCGATGCCGGCCGCAAGCTGCGCCTGCGCGGCCGCGGCCTGCCCGGCACCCCGCCGGGCGACCAGATCGTCGAACTGGAAGTGCTGGCGCCGGCACCGGAAACCGAAGCGCAGCGCAAGGCGTATCGCGGGCTGGCCAAGGCGTTTGGCGAGGCCGTTTGATTGCGGGGATTGGGGAGTCGGGATTGGGGATTCGCAAGAGCGGCGTCCCTTCGCGCTGTGGCGTTGTGGGGGCGGCATCAGCCGCAATGCCGGCCCGATAAAGCGGCCGTACCCGCTTGTGCGGCCCGGCCCGGCCTGCGCCTGCAGGCGTGACTGCGCTGGAGCCGCTGCGACGCACGGCCGCAGCGGCGTCGCCGATCCGCATACGCGCTTCGCAAGTCTGCAGCTGTGCTGCTTTTCTGTGGGAGGGGCTTCAGCCCCGACGCCTCAACCTTTGAAGCGTCGGGGCTGAAGCCCCTCCCACAAGAGACGCCACCGGCTCTTCGTTATGGTTCCATGCATTGCCCGGCTTGTCGTAGGAGCGGCTTCAGCCGCGACAGGCATTACCGGTAACGCCCGTCGCGGCTGAAGCCGCTCCTACAAGGGGCGCCGATTGCAATGCAGCCTTACGCCGCGCGCTCAAACACCGCCCGGAAACCCGCCCTTACGAATCCCCAATCCCCAATCCCGATTCCCGGCTTCTACGGCGCATCCTCGCCGCTGAACACACGCTCGATCACCTCGTACAGCTCGTCCTCGGAGAACGGCTTGGTGATGTAGGCGCGGGCGCCCTGGCGCATGCCCCACATGCGGTCGGTGTCCTGGTCCTTGGTGGTCACCAGGATCACCGGGATGTTCTGCGTGGTCGGCTCGCGGCGCAGGGTGCGGGTGGCCTGGAAGCCGTTGAGGTTGGGCATCACCACGTCCATCAGCACCAGGTCCGGCAAGGACGCCTTGGCCGCTTCCACGCCGGCGGCGCCGTCGGTGGCGGTGATCGTTTCGTGCCCCAGTTTTTCGACAATGCGCTGGATGCCCAGCAACTGCGACGGCGAATCGTCGACGATCAGAATGCGTGCCATGTGGTTCCCCCTAGGAAGCTTGGAGTGTAGTGGCAGCGGCGCGAGGGCGGAAAGCGTTGCGTGTCACAAAGCGCCGGCGTGGCTACGCGCCTGGATCCAGCCGCACCACGGTGCGCCCGAACGACTGCCCGGCCAGCATCGTGGCGAACACCTCCGGCAGGCCGGCCAGGTCCACTTCGCGGGTGCAGATGGTCTCCAGGTGGCGCGGCTTCCAGTCGCTGCCCAGGTGCTGCCAGATGCGGTCGCGCAGGTCGCGCGCGGTGCCGGCCGAGCCGATGCCCAGCAGCGACACCCCGCGCAGGATGAAGGGCATCACCGTCATGTCCAGCTCCGCGGTCGCGGCCAGCCCGGCACTGGCGACGTTGCCGTACGGTGCCGTCTGCGCCAGCAGGCTGGTCAGCATCGCCCCGCCCACGTTGTCCAGGCCGCCGCCGAAACGCACCGATTCCAGCGGCCGGCTGGTCTGCAGGGCCTCGCGCCCCAGCACCTGGGTGGCGCCCCAGGCCTTGAGCTGCTCTGCGCGCTCGGCCTTGCCGCTGACCGCATGCACCTCGAAGCCGGCGCGGCTGAAGATGTCGATCGCCAGCGAGCCGACCCCGCCGGTGGCGCCGGTCACGCACAGCGGGCCGTGCGCCGGGGTCTGGCGGTTGTCGAGCAGGCGCAGCAGCGCCAGCGCCGCGGTGAAGCCGGCGGTGCCCAGCACCATGCTCTCGCGCAGGCTCAGCCCGGCCGGCAGCGGCACCACCCACCTGGATTCCAGGCGCACGTATGCGCTGTAGCCGCCGTCGCGGGTCTCGCTGAGGCCGCAGCCGGTGACCAGCACCGCGTCGCCTTCCTTGAACGCCGGGTCGCTGGAGGCGACCACGTGCCCGGCCACGTCGATGCCGCCGACCAGCGGGAAGCGGCGCAGGATCTTGCCCTGGCCGGTGCCGGCCAGCGCGTCCTTGAAGTTCACCGACGACCAGGCGGCGCGGATCACCACCTCCCCGTCGCTGAGCTGGTCCAGCGACAGCGGCACGAGGCCGGCGTGGTAGCCGCTGGCGTCCTGGTGGATGCGGAAGGCGGAGAACTGGGCGGGAACGGACATGGAACACCTTGGTCGGCACGCAGGAATGCACCAAGATACCCTTTCGAAACGGCGGGTCTGCCCCATCTTGTAGAATCGGCGACTCATTATCCGGTGACCGGCGCGTGACCGACGCGTCGCCACCTTCCTTCTTGGAGCATGCATGGCCTGGAACACACCTGGCGGCAAGGGCGGAGACGGCCCCGACAATCACGGGCGCGGTCCCTGGCCGCCGCGTGGCGGCAATGGGGGAGGAAAGTGGGGCGGCTTGCCCGGTCCGTTGAAGGACCTGTTCGGCGACGGCGGCGGCATCGGCCGCTGGATCCTGGGTGCGGTGGTGCTGGTGTTGCTGTTCAGCAGCTTCCAGTTGATCGGCGAGCAGCAGCGCGGCGTGGTCCTGCGTTTCGGCCAGTTCTCGCGGATCCTGCAGCCGGGCCCGAACTTCAAGCTGCCGTGGCCAATCGAGACCGTGCGCAAGGTCGATGCCACCCGCATCAAGACCTTCGACAGCCAGTTGCCGGTGCTGACCGGCGACGAGAACATCGTCAACGTCTCGCTCAACGTGCAGTACCGGGTCGAGGACCCGCGCACCTACGTGTTCGGCGCGCGCAACGCCGACCTGGTGCTGGAGCAGGCCGCGCAGAGCGCGGTGCGCGAGCAGATCGGTCGTTCGGATCTCAACACTGTGCTCAACAACCGCGGGCCGATGGCGGTGGCCGCGCGCGAGCGCCTGCAGGCCGCGCTGAAGGCCTATCACACCGGCCTGATCGTGACCGGTCTGACCCTGCCCGACGCACGTCCGCCGGAAGAAGTGAAGTCGGCCTTCGACGAGGTCAACGGCGCCCAGCAGGTCAAGGAGCGGCTGATCAACGAGGCCCAGGCCTACGCCGCCAAGGTGGTGCCGGAGGCGCGCGGCCAGGCGGCACGCACCCGCACCGTCGCCGAAGGCTACAAGGAAGCGGCGATCGCCCGCGCGCAGGGCGACGCCGAGCGCTTCACCCTGCTGCAGCAGCAGTACCAGAACGCGCCGGAGGTCACCCGCAAGCGGCTGTGGCTGGAGACGATCCAGCAGGTGCTGGCGGAGAACCGCAAGGTCATCGGCGGCGATGGCCGCCAACTGATCTACGTGCCGATGCCGGCCGACAACAAGGCGCCGGCTGCTTCGACGCCGCCGACGCCGACCACGTCGCTGCCGACGGTGCCGCAGGAGGTGTTGATGCCGGCGTTGAACAGCAGTTCGGCCGAAAGTGTCCGCAACCCGGAGCGCACGCCGCGCCCGACCGGCCGTGAGGAGATCCAGCGATGAAACTGTCATTGTGGGCGGGCATTGCCGTCGTCGCGCTGTTCGCGCTGCTCAGTTCGGTGTTCGTGGTGCCCGAGGACAAGGCGGCGATGGTGCTGAACCTGGGCCGCGTGGTGCGTGCCGACCTCAAGCCGGGCCTGCACTTCAAGGTGCCGCTGGTCGAGTCGGTGCGCATGTTCGACCGCCGCTTCCAGGTGATCGACACCAACCCGGCGCGCTACTTCACCGCCGAGCAGAAGGACGTCAGCGTCAGCTTCTTCGCCATCGGCTACATCTCCGACGTGCGCGCCTTCTACCGCGCCACCCAAGGCGGCGACGAGAAGGTGGCCAACAGCCTGCTGGCGCCGATCATCACCGACTCACTGCGCAACCAGATCAACTCGCGCACCCTGCAGCAGCTGGTGTCCGGCGACCGCAGCGAGCTGATCGCCAAGCAGCTGGTGGCGATCAACGCGGCCAGCAAGACCCTGGGCATGCAGATCGTCGACCTGCGCATCAAGCAGATCGACCTGCCGACCGACAGCCAGGTGATCACCGACGTGTACGAGCGCATGCGCGCGCAGCGCAAGCAGGAAGCGGCCAAGCTGCGCGCCGAGGGCGAGGAGCAGGCGCTGACCATCCGCGCCCAGGCCGACCGCGAAAGCACGGTGCTGGTCGCCGAGGCCGAACGCGACGCGCAGAAGCTGCGCGGCGAAGGCGATGCCGAGGCCGCCAGCGTGTACGGCAAGGCCGGCTCCGCCGACCCGTCGTTCTACGCGTTCTACCGCAGCCTGGAGGCCTACCGCGGCGCCATGGCCGACGGCAACGGCGTGATCGTGCTCGACAAGAACGATCCGTTCCTGCAGTACCTCAAGAGCGAGCGCTGAGGGCGGGGATTGGGGAGTCGAGAGTGGGGATTCGCAAGAGCGGGTCCCCGGTCTCTGACGATGTACAGGGGGGCCGGCTGCATGCGGCTGGCGCCCGGCGCTGGAAGCCTTTGTAGGAGCGACTTCAGTCGCGACGAGCCTTCCTGGTAAAGCCTGTCGCGACTGAAGTCGCTCCTACAAGGTCAACACGCTTGAGCGCCGCGCGCTCCGCCCATTCCCGCTTGCCGAGACCCCCATGCACGATCTGATCGCCGCGGTGTGCCTGGTCGTCGTCTTCGAAGGCCTGATCCTGCTGGTGGCGCCGGAAGCCTGGAAGCGGATGGTGCAGCAGATGCTGGCCATGCCGGCCACGCAATTGCGGATCGCCGGTGGGGTGGCCCTGGCGGTGGGATTGCTCGCCTTGCTGTGGGTTCGCGCCTGACCCCGCATCCCGATTGCTGCCGTCGGGCAGGTCGCTGAACGCGGCAGGGGAAGGGGTGGTGACCGCCACCCAAAACCCGGATAATGCACAAAAGCCGGCCGGGCCCGCTCCACGCGAGCGTCTCGACCGGCTTTTTCCGTGTATGGGCCCTGCCGCCGCCTGGACGCTCCCCGATGGAGCAACCGCGCTGGTGTCGGTCGATCCCCGCACGGCCACCACATCCGCGTGGCCCCGACGGTCGCGCAGCAAACCAGGAGTTACCCAGCCATGGGTCAGTCAGTTGTCGTGCTCGGCGCCCAGTGGGGCGATGAAGGCAAAGGCAAGATCGTCGATCTGCTCACCGAGGAAATCGGTGCCGTCGTGCGTTTCCAGGGCGGCCACAATGCCGGCCACACCCTCGTTATCAACGGCAAGAAGACCGTCCTGCACCTGATCCCGTCCGGCATCCTGCGCGCCGACGCGCTGTGCCTGATCGGCAACGGCGTGGTGATCTCCCCGGCCGCGCTGCGCAAGGAGATCGAGGAGCTGGAGACCTCCGGCGTGGAAGTGCGTTCGCGCCTGAAGATCTCGCCGGCCGCGCCGCTGATCATGCCGTACCACATCGCCCTGGATCAGGCCCGCGAGAAGGCCGCCGGCGGCAAGGCCATCGGCACCACCGGCCGCGGCATCGGCCCGGCCTACGAAGACAAGGTGGCGCGCCGCGGCATCCGCGTCGCCGACCTGCATTACCCGCCGCAGTTGGAAGAGCTACTGCGCACCGCGCTGGACTACCACAACTTCGTGCTGACCAAGTACCTGGGCGTGGAAGCGGTCGACTTCCAGAAGACCTTCGACGAAGCGCTGGCCTTCGGCGAGTACGTGCAGCCGATGAAGTCCGACGTGGCCGGCATCCTTCACGACCTGCGCAAGCAGGGCAAGCGCGTGCTGTTCGAAGGCGCGCAGGGTGCGCTGCTGGACATCGACCACGGTACCTATCCCTACGTCACCAGCTCCAACACCACCGTCGGTGGCGCGCTGGCCGGCACCGGCGTGGGCGCACAGGACATCGACTACGTGCTGGGCATCGCCAAGGCCTATGCCACCCGCGTCGGCGGCGGTCCATTCCCGACCGAACTGGACGACGAAATCGGCCAGGGCATCCGCGACCGCGGTGCCGAGTACGGCGCCTCCACCGGCCGCCCGCGCCGCTGCGGCTGGATGGACATCGTCGCGCTGAAGCGGGCGGTGGCCATCAACGGCATCTCCGGCCTGTGCATCACCAAGCTCGACGTACTCGACGGCATGGAGAAGCTGAAGGTGTGCATCGCCTACGAATACCGCGGCAAGCGCACCGAGTACGCGCCGCTGGACGCGCAGGGCTGGGAAGAGTGCACCCCGGTGTACCTGGAGTTCCCGGGCTGGAGCGAGAACACCCACGGCATCACCGTGTGGGACGAACTGCCGCCCGCCGCCCGCGCCTACCTGCGCGCACTGGAGGAACTGGCCGGCTGCCCGATCTCGATCGTCTCCACCGGCCCGGACCGCGAGCACACGATGGTGCTGCAGGATCCGTTCGCCTGAGGCGGGCAGCACGTGGCTCCTTCTCCCGCATGCGGGAGAAGGAAGTACCGAGTCTCCAGAGAGCCCCGCGACAGCGGGGCTTTTTATTTCACACCGCACACTGACACGCGTAATGCAGTGCGCCGTGCATGCACGTGGGAGGACAGCTGGCCGAGCAGCGTGCGCACGCTTTCTGGCTGCTCGACGCAATCGGAGTTGCCGGAGTGCCATTGCCTACACTGCGGTCCGCGTCCATCTGCGGCTGCCGCAAAGCTGCGCTAGCATTCCGCGCGGCGCACGCATGCCGCCACTCGACAAGGACGACCGCCGATGTTCGCTGCACTGTTCGACACGCTGTTCAACCGCACGCCCAGCCCCGATGCCTTCGCCAGGTTGTACACCGACGCCCTGCGCGCGCGGGGCTATCGCGAGGAGCTGGTCTATCAGTCTGACGCGTTCCGGCTGGTCGGCGGCAATGGCTACACCATCTACCTGCACAACGCCTATCAGGCCTACAGGACCGCGACGCGCAAAGGCCGCGCCGAGGCATTGCGCGCCTATGTGACGTCCTCGCTCAACGCGCAGGAAGAGAGTGGCAGGGAAAAGACATTCGACGAAGTGCGCGCGACGCTGATGCCGGTGATTCGCAATCGCGGCATGTTCGAGGAGATGCGGCTGGAGCACTTGCTGGAGAAAGGCCTCGATGCGCCATTACCGTACGCATGGCGCGACATTGCCGAGGATTGCGTCGAGCTGCTGGCGCTGGACCTGCCGGACACGATCTCCACGCTGTTCCAGGGCCCGCGTGCGGCATGGGGGATCACTCTGGACGAAGGCCTGGCCATCGCCCGCGACAATCTGCGCGATGCAACGGTCGACCATTTCGTCGAAGTCGCGCCGGGCGTGTTCCGCGGCGCATGGCAGGATGCCTACGACACCAGCCGCGCCTTGCTGCCCGACGTGCTGTACCGCGTACCGGTGGCGGGCAATCCGCTGTTTATGCTGCCGGCGCGCGACTGCCTGCTGGTGGTGGGCGACCGTGACGCCGCCGCCATCGGCGCGATGCTGGAGCTGAGCGTGGAAGCAGCCGCGCAAGGTCGCAACGTTTCCGCATTGGTGTTCACTTACGACGAGGCACGCCGCATGGTGCCGTTCGCGCTGGCGTTGCCCGAGCATCGCCAGCGCCAGGCCGACCTGCGCCGGTTGCTGGACGCGCCTGCCTATGCCGATCAGAAGGCAGCGCTGGACAAGCTCCACGACGCGACCGACCAGGACATCTTCGTCGCGTCGTTCAGTGTCTACCAGGAGCGCGACGACGGTGGGCGGCAGTTTTCGCTCTGCACCTGGACCAAGGGCGTCGATACCTTGCTGCCCAGGGCCGACCGGATCGCCTTGGTCGTTCCGCGCGACGACGCCGAGGAGGAAGAGGTCGTCCTGGTGTCCTGGGGCGAAGCTGTTGCGGCGTTCGGCGACCTGATGGAGCCACAGCCGCCGCTGTATCCGTCGCGTTACCGCGTGCAAGCGTTTCCCGATGACGCGCAGCTCAAGCAGCTTACGCCGCTGTAATGGGCGGGGATCACGACTGGGGCTGCGTGGGTGTTCTGCTTGCTACCGACCTCACCCCAGCCGCTCTCCCGGTTGGAGATGGGCTGATTGCGGTACACCCTGGCGCAGGCGCGTGCAGGCTTAGCGTGCATTACGTAGCTTTCCGCATGGGATAAAACTCAAGAAATCGCCTCTGCGGCCGATAGCAGCGCACGGATCGGCGTCGCTGCACATCGGCAGCGACACGCGGGGACCCGCTTGCGACGGCAGCCGCCGCGCCCAGGGCTCCGTCGTGCGCCGTGGCATCTTGGGGGAGAACGGCAGTGCGCAGTCGCTTGGTTTGGCAGTCGCTCGGGGCGCTGCTGTGGTGGGGTGTGCTCGTGCCGGGCGTGGCGGCACAGACGGTGATAACGCCCGCGTGTGCGCCGGCACAGGCGTTGCCGGCCTGCGTGGCGGCCGTGCGTGCCGACGACCCGGCGGCTGCGCTGCGCATGGGCATGCCGGCCTGGGACGCCGCCACCGACAAGCAGGGCCTGATTCCCCTCGGCCTGGAACTGGTGGACGCGGCCTCTGCCGCCGGCAAGCCGGAGACCGTGGTCGCCCTCGGCTCGGCCCTGCTCACCCAGCCGCTGTCGCCGCCGCAGCGCCTGCGCCTGTTCAAGCAACTCAACGGCGCCATCTGGCAGCCGCGCGACGCCGCCCGCATCGCCGAACTCGAAGCCGACATGCGACGGCTGGAGAAGGACCTGCCGGACGACCCGCATATCGCCGAACTGTGGCGGCAGCTGGCCGCTTCCTACTACCTGATGGGCGCGCAGGACGATGCATTGCGGGTCGCGCGCATCGCCCTGTCGAAGGTGCGCAAACATCCCGACCTGGTGGAGTACAACGCCAACCAGATCATCTTCATCGTGTCCTCGCAGCAGGGGCGCATGCCCGATGCCATCGCCGCCTTGCTCGAAGTGGAGCGGGTGGGCAAGGCGCTGGGCAAGCCGGACGACGCCGCCATGTTGCACAACGCCACCGGCGTGTTCGTGTATGCGCACGAATGGGAAAAGGCGATCGAATATGGCCAGCGCGCCCTGGCCGCCTACGACCTCAAGCCGCGCAAGGGGCTTGCGCGTGCCGACGTGCTCAACAACCTCGGCTCGGCCTACGAAGGCGCCAACGAACTGCCGCGCGCCGAGGCCATCTACCGGCAAGCGCTGGCGGCGGCGCGCGCCGACGACAAGGCGTCGGTGATCGGTCCCCTGAACAACCTCGCCAACGTGCTGCGTCGCCAGCATCGCCCGCAGGAGGCGTTGCCGCTGCTGCGCGAAGCCGCCGCCGCCCTGGAGAACGTCGCGCGTGGCGGCGATCATGGTGACAACGGCGAGGCGGCCATCGTCTATTCCAACCTCGGCGTCACCCTCGCCGACCTCGGCCAGCGCGAGGCGGCGGCCACCGCGTTCGAGCGCTCGCGGCAACTGTTCGCGCAGTCGGACAACGTGCCACGGCGGCTGGAGCTGTACCCGCGCATGATCGACAACCTCGACGCACTCGGCCGCGACCGCGAGGCGCTGGCGCTGATGCGCGAGTACAAAGCGGTCAACGACGATGCGGTGAACGTCGAATCCAAGACCCGCATCGCCGAGCTGGAATCGGCGGTGGACCTGGCGCGCAAGAAGAGCGAACTGGCGGCGCTTGGCCGCACCCGCGCCGCCGAACAGGCCGCCTACGCGCAACTGCAGGCGCGCGAACAGCGCCAGCGCAGCGTGCTCTACGGCTTGCTGGCCGCGCTGCTGGCGCTGGCCGGCTTCTTCCTGCTGAAGGTGCGCGAAGGCCGCATACGCCGGCGCGTCAACGCCGAACTGGCGCGCAAGAACGACGAGATCCAGACCCAGCACCGCGAACTGGAACAACTCACCGCCACCATTCGCCGCCAGAGCGAAGAGGACGCCCTCACCGGCCTGCGCAACCGCCGCTACGTCACCGCCTGGCTGCAGGCGCGCGAGGCCGCCGCGACGCCCGAGCGCACGCAGGAACCGCTGCTGATCGCCTTGCTGGACATCGACCACTTCAAGCGCGTCAACGACCTGCACGGCCACGAAGGCGGCGACCACGCGCTGATGCACCTGGGCGACCTGCTGCGCGAGTGCGCGCGCAGTTCCGACGTCATCGCCCGCTGGGGCGGCGAAGAATTCCTGTGGATCTGCCCCGGCGGCACCCTGGCCGACGCCCCGCGCCTGTTCCGCCGCCTGCGCGAGCGCCTGCAGGCCGACCCGCTGGTGCGCCCGACCGGACGCATTGCCCTCACCGTGTCGATGGGCGTCAGCCTGTTCCCCGCCCATCCTGGCGGCGACTGGCCGCTGAGCCTGCGCATCGCCGATGCCGCCCTGTATCGCGCCAAGCGCGCCGGTCGCGATCGGTGGGTGGGGCTGACGCTGGAAGGTGGGGCTAGCGACCTCGGCGCCGATGTGTCGCTGGAGGTGCTGGAGGCGGAAGGGCAGCTGCGGCAGACGGGGGGTGGGGGCGATGGGGTGGTG
>NZ_LFME01000009.1 GCF_001043115.1 Xanthomonas sp. NCPPB 1128
GGGGTCGGAGTGGTGTATAAGAGACAGGCCCCATTCCGCTGCCGCGCGCGCCAGCCGTGACGAGGCGCGTCCCAGCCTGGGCGCGATGCATGCCAGCGTGGCCGTGCCGCGAAGCGGCCTGGGCTGGCGGCGCTTCCTGGCCTTCCTCGGCCCCGGCTACATGGTCTCGGTCGGCTACATGGATCCGGGCAACTGGGCGACCGACATCGCCGGCGGCTCGCACTTCGGCTACCTGCTGCTGTCGGTGATCCTGCTCTCCAACCTGATGGCGATCGTGCTGCAGGGCCTGGCTGCGCGCCTGGGCATCGCCACCGGCCTGGATCTGGCCCAGGCCTGCCGCGCGCACTATTCCAAGCCGGTGAACTTCCTGCTGTGGCTGGCCTGCGAGGCGGCCATCGTCGCCTGCGACCTGGCCGAAGTGATCGGTACAGCGATCGCGCTGAAGCTGCTGTTCGGCATTCCGCTCACCGCCGGCGCGATCATCACCTCGATCGACGCGCTGCTGGTGCTGTTCCTGATGCGCCGCGGCTTCCGCGCGCTGGAAGCGTTCGTGATCGCCTTGCTGATGGTGATCTTCGCCTGCTTCCTGGTGCCGATCGTGCTGGCGGCGCCGCCGCTGCGCGAGGTGCTGTCGGGCTTCATCCCACGCGCGCAGGTGGTGACCGACCCGGCGGCGCTGTACCTGGCGATCGGCATCATCGGCGCGACGGTGATGCCGCACAACCTGTACCTGCACTCCTCGATCGTGCAGACCCGCGCCTATGAGCGCAGCGATCAGGGCCGCCGCTCCGCGCTGCGCTGGGCGCTGGCCGACAGCACCATCGCGCTGAGCCTGGCGCTGTTCGTCAACGCCGCGATCCTGATCCTCGCCGCCGCGGTGTTCCATGCGCACGGCCGCACCGACGTCCAGGAGATCGAACAGGCCCACGAACTGCTGGCGCCGATGCTCGGCGTCGGCCTGGCCTCGACCCTGTTCGCGGTGGCGCTGCTGGCCTCCGGTATCAATTCCACCGTCACTGCCACCCTGGCCGGGCAGATCGTGATGGAAGGTTTCCTGCACCTGCGCCTGCCGCCCTGGGCGCGGCGCCTGCTGACCCGCGGCCTGGCGATCGTGCCGGTGGTCGCGGTGACCTCGCTGTACGGCGAACAGGGCACCGCAAAGCTACTGGTGCTGAGCCAGGTGGTGCTTTCGATGCAGCTGCCGTTCGCGGTGATCCCGCTGGTCCGCTTCGTCACCGACAAGCGCCGGATGGGGTCGCTGGTGGTACGCCGCTGGCTGGCCTGGCTGGGCTGGGCGATCGCAGCGCTGATCGTGGTGCTCAATCTGAAGCTGCTGGCGGATACGCTGCTGCACTAAGAGTGGCTAACGAAACGTCGCGAGCAGTCGCCAGGTGGGTGCGGACGGCGCGGAGGAACCGCAATGTACAAGTGGTACATGAGGATTCCGAGCACCGTCCGCGCCCGCCTGGTGGCTGCGCAGTGGTTTTGTTAGCCGCTCTAAGCGCGCTCGGTTACCGCTGGCCGCCTCGGCGTCGTCTTACCGCAGCAGCCCTGCAGCGCGACGACCCCACTGCCCGCGATCGTGCAGTGGGCGATACGGCTCAGGCGCCACTGGCGGGCACGGCCGCGCCATTGCGGGCGAAGAACGCATTTGCCGCCGGGCGGAACAGCAAGAACACGGCCACGGCGAACGGCGGCACGCCCGGGATCATGGCCAGCGTCATCGGCGAGGTGGCCAGGCGATCACCACGCCGATCAGGCTCCAGGCGAGGTAGAGCGAACGTCCCCAGACGAGCCCGTCGAGGATGGCGATCGCGCATGCGCCCTGCACCGAGAGGCCGACATAGCCGATGACGTGCTGGATCGACAGCGGAACGGTCGCATTCCCTCACGTGCGGTAGCGGAACGTCAGTGCAGGCGCTCGGCGATGATCTTCTCGCACAGGAACACGTCGCTGGTGCCATGGCGCACCCGGCAGTACCTGACGAAAGCCTGCCTGCGCTGGGCGTCCAACGTGACGTACGCATCGATGTCCAGTCCATGCCTGGCCGGGTTGTCGAAGCGCAGCGTCCACGTCGGCTCGGACTTGATGAAAGGCTCCCACAGCACCCCGACCTCATGATCACCCACGATCTTGTCGAAGCCGATCCACAGCCAGCCGCCGACCATCAGCAAGATCAGGCCAATGCCTACCTTCTGGCATACGCTCATGGCGACGTTGCCCGGACCGGGCAATTGCCGCGCTGACCGGCGTGCCCAGCATGATGCTGCTGGCGGATACCGCGCTGCACGAAATGCTGCCGTGTCACCGCAAGCGTCGAGGTGTTTATGTCGGCAGCATGTACCGATGCATCAACCACGCTCACAAAACCCAGCCGATGCGCACCGGTTCGCCAGATCACCGCCCGAGCAGGCCGACGACGAAGGCAAGCACGAGCGCGATCGGAACGAAGAACACCAGCACCATCACCAGCTTCTGCGGGACTCTGTTTGCGGACAAGCCGAATTCGCGCGCGAAGCGGAACGCCAACCCCAATGAAAACGGCCAGAACATCAGATGCCTGAGCAGTTCCGGATCATTGTCTATCTCTCCACTGTCGATCTGCGCGCCAAGGCCATACAGAGACAGGCCGACGAAGGTGGACGGCACCAGCAACCACAGCAGCGCGCCAATCGTGGGCGGGACGAAGGTGATAGTGGCCAGGCGCATGGGCTTTCTTCTCGATGACATGACGAACGTGGAGGGAATCCGGCAACGGTCGGCATGCGCCCTATCGCGCACCGCCCAACGCTCCGACTGCCCCCGTGGCGCAGGGGCGATGCGTGTCAGACTGCACTGTGGTACTCGGTTGCTCCACGGCTGGCGAAGAATGCATTGGCTGCTGGGCGAAACAACAGGAAGACGACGACCGCGAACAGCGCCATTCCTGGAATCAATGCCAACGTCATCGGCGAGGCGGCCACGCCGACCGTCGTACCGACCAAGCCCCAGACGACATAGCGCGCGCGTGCGCATCCGAAGCCGCCGAAGATGCCGGCAGCGCATGCGAGCTGCACCACGGCGCCGTGGTAGCCGAGGGCGTACTGGATCGACAAGGGAACCGGGTCATGCCGCATCGCCGCTGCTGCGGCCACATCGCTGTCGTCGAGCGCGGACATCAGCAGCGAAAGCACGCACGAGGCAATCAGCAGGCAGGCGATGGCGGTGAGAGACATGGGACGGCGGCACGACATGCTGGACCTCGACCTGATGGGACACGCTGCTACGAAAGGCTGGATGGCCAACGCGTCGTGGCAGGCAGACCCTTTTCAAGACGCACGACGGCTGCAAATCCCCCACTGCCGGCCAACACCTCGCCTCACCCAATCCTGGATCGACCAGCCCGAGGCTGGCTTGCAGACGCTCCCACGCGCGCTGGACGACGGCGACATGGCCCGTCGAGCGCACCGCGCCCGGCGCAAATCAGCCGCTCTCCGCTGCTTCGATCACACCTTGGCCGACGTATCGAACAGGGCCGTGTAGCGCCGCTGCATCTCCTCCGGCGTCACCGACTCGATCGCGTGGCCGATCAGCCAGCGGTGACCGAAGGGATCGCGCACGGTGCCGGAACGTTCGCCGTAGAAGTGATCCTGCATGCCGCGCTCGAGCGTGCCGCCCGCGGCCACGGCCCGTGCGACCAAGGCGTCGGCATCGTCCACATGCAGGTGCAGCGTGACCGGCGTGGCGCCGAGGTGCTCCGGGCTGCGCACGCCCATGTCCGGATACTCCTCCGACAGCATCAACGTGTGGCCATCGAGATCCACCTCGGCATGGCCGATGCGCCCGTCCGGCTCGGTGAGGCGGAACAGTTCGCGGGCGCCGAACGCGCGGGCATAGAACGCCATCGCGGCAGCCGCGTCGCGCACGCACAGGTAGGCATAGAGCTCGTGGATCGCCATGGCATGTCCTTGTGTGGGCCAAGTGCCCATTGTGGAACCCCACACGCGCCGCGTCTTGCAGGAAATTGACCTGCGCCGCGATCAGCGCGGCACATGCCGCGGGGTGGCAGGATCGGCCATCCGACGCCAGGCAGAGGGAGTGACACCGGCCACGCTGCGGAACGTGTTGGCCAGGTGCGCCTGGTCGGCGAAGCCACAGGCGTGCGCGATCTCGGCCCAGCCCAGCGATCGATCGCAGGCCAGTTCCAACGCCTGCGAGAAGCGCTGCAGCTGCAGCCATGCGTTCGGCGCGAGACCGGTCGCCTGCCGAAACATGGCGATGCAATGCCGGTGGCTGAGTCCGCTGGCGCGCACCATGGTCTCCACGCGCAAGCCCGGATGCCAGCCCCCCGGGAGCAGCACGCGCAGCGCCGGATGCAGCAAGGGCGGACGGCCGCAGGCGCGGTCGATCAGCCAGCGTTCGAATGCAGCCAGCCGCGTCGGCGCATCGGTGCACGCGTGCAGCCGCTCCTGCAGGACATCGACCTCGCCTGCAGGCAGCAGCAGTTCCAGTGGCGTGTGATGCCCGGCCAAGGCCGATTCGGGCACGCCGAGCAGCATACCGGTGGCGCCGGGACGCAACATCGCCCCGACCGAGGCCGCAGGCTGCGCGACATCGCGTACGTGATACGCCGTACGCACCCCGCCGACCACCGCGTGGCCCAGGCAATGGCCGTGCAGGTCGGCCGCGTGGTCGAACACCCGCAATGGTGCGCCGCCGATCCGCACGGCGAGATGCGTGGCACCGGTCGGCAGCACATGTTCGCGCGCAGATGGCCGCGCGACTGTCTGCGCCAGTGCAGGATCGTGCGCCCACACCGATGTCACCAGGTCGCGCAACGCGAAAACGGGAGGCCGATGGACGGAAGCCATGGCGCGATGCTACGCCTCCCTCTCCCCTGCCGGTAGCCTGCCCGACGCCATGCCTTGCCGTCGCTGGGATACGATGATCGGTGGCCGACACATACGCTTGAGCACGTCCCTGCACGATGTCGACACGGCATCGCACCGATGCAGGTGCTGAGAATCCGTGTCGCAGCGGGGTTTGACGCCGCACCGTGAGATCGCGGCATCGAAACCCCTTGAGTCAGGACGCCTGGCGCTTCTCGGCGAAGGCCAGCACGCAACTGTCGCCGCCGTCCGTCGACCGCTACCGGACCTGCAGCGCCGCACCTGCCGTGTTCGCCCGCTCGGCATCGAAGCAGTCCAGGCTGTGTCGCCGCATGCAAAAGCGGCACGCCTGACCACGCTGGCGCGCCATCGCGAATGGAGGACGTGGTGGTGGCGCCATCGCAGACACGTCTGCGCAGACACGGAAAGAACGAACGCGCGCCTGCATCGCTGGTCACTTGCGACGCATCTCACACTGCCGTGCGTACCACCAACTGTCTACCCTCGCCGCAGATCCGGCTTATACAGTAGTCGCGACACACCACGGATGGCGGGGATGGCGGCGGCAAGAGACTTCGCCAAAGGCGTTCTACTGAGCGCCGCTTATTGCGCCACCTTCCTGCTGGCGTGGCGCTGGTCCGTGGACCAGTGGTATCTGCCGGCAGGCGTACGCGTCGCTAGCCTGCTGTTCCTGCCGGCGCGGCGCTGGCCGTGGTTGCTGGCAGGCGATGCCGCCGCGTTGTTGACGCTGCGCATTCCCATGAGCGAGACCTGGGGCGCGAGTGCCGCCTGGGCGTACCTGAGTCCATTCCTGCTGATGCTGGCCGTGGCGCTGGTGCCGGTCCTGGTGCGTCAGCGCGTTCCCGACCTCGCGCGCAACGATCACTGGCTGCTGCCACTGGCGCTGGCGACCGCGCTGTGGAGCACGCTCTGCAACATCGCGATCAACACCGCCTTGGGCGGCCCGGCCGGGCCGGCGCCGCTCGATGTTCTGCTGCGTTACTGGCTCGGCGATTACCTGGGCACCTTGATGTTCGTGCTGCCGGCGTTGCTGTGGTTGCGCCGCGACGAGCCCACGCAGATGTATGCCTCGCTGTTGCGCGAGGGGCTGGCGTCGATCGCCATGGTCGTCGTGCTGTCGGCGTCGATCGCCGGCGTGGACGATGCCCTGCTGCGGCAGTTGCTGATGGTGCTGCTGGTGGTCCCGGCGATCGTACTGACGCTGCGCCATGGTTGGCGGGGCGCGGCGCTCGGCGTGGTCCTGGCGAACGTGGCGGTGGCGCTGTCCATGCCCAAGGTCGTGGCACCCGGGATCCACGACGCCGACGCGTTCGTGGTGCAGATCCTGCTCGCCGCCACGGCCACGATGATGTTCGCGTTCGGATCGCGCATCTCGGCGGCCTATCGGCACCTGCGCGACGACGGGCGCCTGCATGAGCAGGCACTGGCCTTTGCGCAGGCTGGCTACCTGTCCGCCGAACGCACGCTGCGCCGGCGGGTGGTCGACTACACCGATCTCAGTACGCAGATCAACAAGCTGCGCCGCGATGTGGTGCAGGATCTGCGCGCGCGCGGACATCATGCCGCCGCGATGCAGATGACCCGCACCGGCGTGATCCAGGCGCAACTGCTGGACGAGTACGTCACCGCACTCTACCCGCTCGGCATCGAGACCCATGGCCTGTACCCCACCCTGCACTCGCCGACCTTCGCCAACCTGTGTGCGACGGAGTTCCGCTGCCGCCTGCATGGCGATCCGCGGCGTCTGTCGCTGGGCCTGCAACTGGTGGCCTATCGCTGCATCCTCGACGCCATCGAGACGCTGCCGGTGGCCCACACCCACCTGCTGCGGGCGCGGGTCTGGCGTGCCAGAGGGCGGCAGGGCATCGCCATCCGCATCACCGCCGATGCCGCGATGCTGAGCGCGTTGCGGCGGCGACCGGAGGCGCCGGACCGGGAACTGGCGGTCCGCCTGCAGGCGCATGGCGGCACCTGCCGGCGCCGCCATGCGTTGAGCTTCAGCTTCCTGGTCTCCGAAAGCCGCGCCGCCGGCCTCACTCCACCGCCGTGACCTCCCACGCGTCGCCGCGTGCATCCGTGCGCAGCCGCACCACCACATCCGCCGTGCGATAGATCACGCGCGCCGGTACCGCAGGCGATGCCGTCAACGAGACGCGCCCCACGTCGCTGCCCATCGGCAGCACCCACAACGTCTTGCCGATGCGGCCGACCGCGGCACGGACCACGCCGCTGGCGTCGTTGATCTGCAGGTAGTTCACGCCATCGCGCGAGAACTCATAGACGCGCCAGGCCGAATCGGTGGCAAGATTCAGCGCCTTGGGTACGCTTTCCCCCAAACCCTTGCCCACGACCCCATGCCCGCCGGAAGGGCAGCACGACTGCGCCTGCGCCTGAAAGGACAGCGCCAGCCCCGCTGCGACCACGATTGCCATGCCCTTCGCCTTCGTTTCCATTCCATCGATCCTTTCCCACCCGGGGAATTCCGCCTGCATCTCAGGCGCGATCAAGGTACGTGGTCCGGGCCGGGAAGCGGTCGACAAACGTCATCGACAAGACCGTGCGGGGCAACTCGCATCAGGCTGATCCGATAGCGACACCGTGCCGTCGCTGGCGTGCTGAAGGTCAGCCTGCTGCGCTCCAGCCTGAATGGCATGGTCGAATTTCCCTTCGAAACGCCACGGACACGTCGGCGAGCAGGTCGCAAACAACGCTTCGTGTCGGAGATCCGGCGCGGATGCAGCGCCACGCAGCCCTACTGTTCCAGCATGTGGAACACAGCCTGGCATCACGCTCCATTCCACGTGCAGCCGTTCCGCAGTGCGTCGCATCACCCCACAGCACCAACGCAACAGACGCCGCGTGCGACTGCGCCAATCCTGCCCTGGTCACGCGAGCCGGGCAAACAGCCCGTGCAACTCCGCAAATCCCACCGGCTTGACCAGATGCGCGTCGAACCCGGCACGCGCCGAATCCCGGCGATCGCCATCCTGCCCCCAACCGGTCAACGCGACGATGCTGATGTCCCTACCCCAGTCGCATTCGCGGATGCGGCGGCACGCTTCGTGCCCGTCCATGCCGGGCATGCCGATGTCCATCAGGATCACCTCGGGACGCATGCGCGCACCGATCGCCAATGCTTCCTCTCCGCCTCCAGCGGTACGCACGTCGTGCCCATCCAGCTCCAACAAGGCGGCCAGCGCCAGCGCGATATCCGCGTTGTCGTCCACCACCAGGATCCGGCGCGGCGCTTGCGCCGGCCTGACATCCCCCGCAGCCGGCACTGCGACCGGCGCGGCGTCGGCGGGAAGCCGCACGACGAACGCGCTGCCCTTGCCGGCCCCGTCACTGCGCGCTTCGACGGTGCCGCCGTGCATCTCGACCAGTTGTCTGACCAGCATCAGGCCAATACCCAATCCACCCTGGGCACGGTCCAGGGTCCGGTCCACCTGGGTGAACAGTTCGAAGATGGCATCGACCTTGTCGGCCGGAATGCCGGATCCGTTGTCCTGCACCACCACTTCGACGCTCCCCTCGGTCGCATCGATCCGTATCTCGATGTCTCCCCCCCGGAGGCGTGTACTTGCACGCATTGGCGAGCAGATTTCCGAACACCTGGGTGAGACGAACGGCGTCTCCCTGCAGGGGCAACGGCGCCTCAGGCAAAAGGACACGCAAGCGATGCCGCTGCTGATCCAGCGCAGGACGGCAGACCTCGACGGCCTGCTGGATCACCTCCGCCAGCAACAGCGGCTCGCGCCGCAGCTCCAGTTTTCCCTGCTTGATGCGGTTGATGTCGAGCAGATCGTCCACCAGCCGCACCAACTGACGTATCTGTCGCTCCATGACCTCGTGCGCCTTGCGCGACAGCGCCTCGTTGCCCTGGGAGCGCTTGAGCACTTCCAGCATGTTGCGCAACGGCGCCAGCGGGTTGCGCAGTTCGTGGGCGAGCATGGCCAGGAACTCGTCCTTGCGTCGCCGTTCCTGCGCCAGTTCCGCCTCGATCTGATGGCGTTCCACCAGTTCGGCGGCCTGCCGTGCGAGCAGGTCGATGTAGCGCAGCGCGTCCGTGTCGGGGCCACCCGGCCAGCGGTAATGGTTGTTGAGCATGCCGAGCAGCCGTCCGTCGCGGCTGAGCAAGGGCGTGCACTGGATGGAGCGGATCTGGTCCTCCAGCACGATCTCCAGCCCTAGCGTCCCCTGGAGGCCTTCCAGTTTCTCCACATCGGCCACGACCAGGCGCTGGACCTGCTTCGCCGCTTCCCCGCAACTGGCATCCCAACCGTCCTCGCGGAAATGCTCGACCAGCCGCGGCCCCAGGCCCTGGTGCACGACGATCCGCAGGGTCTTTCTGACCGGATCGAAGATCTGGATGTTGCCCTTGTCGGTTTCCGAGATATCGGCTGCCGCCGCGAGAATCTTCTGCAGCAGCGGCTCGAACTCCCCCGGCCCCACCAGCACGGCACTCAGTTCCTGCAGCCGGGCCAGCGCCGCCATCTCCTTGCGCAGATGCGCGGCCGCCCGTTCCCGCTCCACCACGATGCTGGTCGCCAATGCGCCGAACTCGGCGACCTTGCGCTCCCACGCATTGGTCTGCCGCGCTTCCGAAAGACACAGGAAGAACGATCCGACCGCCTTGCCGCCTTGCCCGATGGCCGGATGCGAATAACACGCCAGGATGCCGTTTTCCAGGCAAAGCGCGCGCCAGGGCGCGGCCCATTGCGGCGCATGCGCCACGTCATCGCACTCGACCGGATGCCCCTCATGGATGGCAGTGCCGCAGGTGCCGATGAGCGCTTCCCCGATGGGCAAGCCGCGGATGGCGGCAGCGAACGCAGGTGGAAAATGCGACGAGTACCCATCGCCCATCGTGCGGCGGTCCGGGCTCGCCAGTAGCACGCACGCACGGGCGTCGGGGACAAGGCGACCGACGGCATCGGTGAGCGCATCCAGGCACGCCTCCATGGGCGTGCCGGACGCGATCATGAGCAGCGCCTTTCGCTGCTCCGCATCCAGGCGCGCATCGCGCTGTGCCTGTGCCAGTTCTCGGTACACGCGCACCTATTTACATGACCGCTGCTGTGTTAATGCATAACACTGGAGACGGTTCGTCGTGAAGGAAACCGAGAGCCATTGAAAGAGCGGCTGTCACGGCTCGGCGGAAGGGGCATGGTGGCATAGGTGCCGTGTGAGGCGTGTGCGACATGCGTCAAGGTCTGCAGCGCGCATGCCGGTGGAACCGGTCAACGGCACAGGCTCTACAACGAAGCAGAGGAGCAGGGCCTTTCCGTGATTGTCCCAGAAGGGCCGGACGGAACGGCGGTCAGATGGGCTCACCCGGGACACACCGCACCCAGCGTGCCTTGGCGAAACGTCCTACCTCATCGGCCAACTCCCTGTCCTCCGGCGTATTTCCCATGAAGCCGCCATGGGGCATCGCCTCGAAGACATGCACTTCGGCCGGGACACCGGCCCTGCGCAGTGCGCGGTGCATGCGCACGGTATTGGACAAGAACAGGTCTCGGGTACCCGACTGCAGGAACATCGGGGGAAGGCCGGCGAGATCGCCGAACAGCGGCGAAAGATAGGGATGCGACAGGTCTGCTGCGCCAGCGTACAGCTGATTGTTCCGCATCAGCGAGCCAGGCAGCACGACATCGACCATCTGGTTGACCTGAAAGCTGTCGCCAGACTCGGTCAGATCGACCTCGGGCGACAGCATGATCGCGGCGGCAGGCATGGGAAGCCCCTCGTCTTTCGCGCGCAAGAGCATGGCGAGCGCCACATTGCCGCCCGCCGATCGGCCGCCGACGATGACGCGCGATGCGGCGTGGCGCTCCAGGACATGGCGATACGCTGCGATGGCATCGTCCAGCGCCGCAGGATAGGGATACTCCGGCGGTAACCTGTAATCGACGCCATAGCAAAGCACTCCGTGCTGATCCGACTGCATCCTGGCCTGCGCACGGCAAGCCTCGCCGCCACCGAACACCAGTGCGCCACCATGGAAGTCCAGATAGGCGCAGCCCTGCTGCAAGAGCGTCTCCGGGGTCGCGACGTGGATGGTCGCATCATCGGCGCGAATCGTTTCCACGCTGGACAGCAGCGTCGTGGCAAGTCCTCTGACGGAGGCCGCATAGTGCGCGTCGGCCGCACCCTTGACCGCCATCCAACCCGCATGGTCGTCCGGCAACGGCATCGTGTAGCGAGCGTTCAATGGAACGCCATCCGCATCCACCATGCGTTCGAGGTTCGCACGCGCCTCCGGGCTGACCGACGAGGGGAACGGCACCAGGCGTGCCGGCAAGGAAACGCCCTGTTTCTGATTGCTCATATCGGTTGGACATCCTTCTTTTTTGGAATGTGCGCCAACACGGGACACGGTGCCGTTTCGAGCATGCGTCGCCGAAGCAGAGGGTTCGACCCGTCCTCGCGCGCAAGCGGGGTAGAGCTAAAAACCTCCTGTCGCCGATGGCTGCAGCAGCAGCCGCACCAACGGATTCGGGAAGCGCCGCGACATGGTGACGGCGTGGAAGGTCTCCACGATGTCCGGCAGTTGATCGCCTTCCACCAGCACGCCGGCGGCGATCTCGTCCTTGACCACGATCGGCGGGAGCACGGCCAGGCCGATGTCCTCGCGTGCCAGCAGACGCATCATCGCCATGTCCTCCACTTCCGCGACGATCTGCGGCCGCACGCCCAGGCGATCGGCCAGGGCGTCGAAGCCCGCGCGCACGCTGTTGTCCACCGTCGGCAGGATGATGGGATGCTGGCGCAGGCGATCGGCGATGCTCGCCGCATGGCCCAACCGATCCGGCGTGCCCACCAGGCTGACCGGGCGCTCGGCGAGCCGATGGGTGACGAACGGGGTCAGTGCGTCGCCGGGCGGTGCCTGATTGAGCAGGACCACGTCGAGGTTGAGTGCCTCCAGCGCCCGCAGCAGTTCGCCGGCGCTGCCCGACCGCAGGATCAGGTCGATGTCGGGACGGCCGAGCAGCGGCCGCAGGAACTCCAACTGGAAGTTGCGCGACAGCGTGGCCAGCGAGCCGACGCGCAGCGCCTGCCGTGCGGCGCCAGTTTGCCGCAGCGTGCCCAGCAGTTCATCGCCGGTGGCGAAGATCGCGTCGGCGTGGTCGAGCACGATCTGCCCGGCCTCGGTCAGATGCAGTTGCCGCCCGCGCCGCTCGAACAGCGCATGGCCGAGGCGCTCCTCGAGCTTGCGGATCTGCACCGACAAGGCCGATTGCGTGAGGTTGAGCCGTTGGGCAGTGCGGGTCAGGTTGCCGTCGTGGGCGACGGCCCAGAAGTAGCGCAGGTGGTTGTAGTTCAGGGCGGCCATCGTTCGATAATAACGAACGATATATTTAAAACAATGAATTTTTGTTCGATCCCAGCGATCGCTATCGTGGCGCCGCCCGCCACTGCGCTCGATCCGAGGGGATTGCCTTGTCGCTCTATCTGCTGCCGCTCTTTGCACCGTTTCTGCTGCTGGTCGCCGCCGGGTTCGGCTTCGTTCGCAGCGGCCGACGTCCCCGCCTGCTGCCCGCCTTCGCCGAAGGCGCCGCGCTCGGCGCGCTGTGTGTCGCGATCGCCTCGCTGGCGCTGCTGATCGCCCGAGGCGCCGGCGACAGCGAACTCCTCGGCGGGAGCGGCGTCGGCCTCTCGGTCCGGCTCGACGCGGTGAGCACCACGATGCTGTTGCTGGTCGCCTTCGTCGGCTGGATCGTGGTGCGCTATACCCGCACCTATCTCGATGGCGAGGCACGGCAGGGCTATTTCACCGGCTGGCTGTGCGTCGCGCTCGCGGCGGTGCTGCTGCTCGTCCAGGCGGGCAACCTGGTCCAGGTCGTGGTGGTCTGGATCGCGACCAGCGTCGCGCTCAATCGCCTGCTGTTGTTCTATCCCCAGCGCGTGGCGGCGCAGCGCGCCGCGCGCAAGAAGCGCCTGTTCTCCAGCATCGGCGCCATCGCCCTGGTGAGCGCAGCCGTGCTGATCTGGAACAGCCTGGGCACGACGGACATCGCAACGATCAACACCCTGGCCCGCAGCGGCCAGCACGGCTGGTCGCTGACCGCCGCGGCCGCCCTGCTCGCACTCGCCGCGGTGCTGAAATCGGCGCAGTTCCCGACCCACGGCTGGCTCACCGAGATGATGGAAGCGCCCACGCCGGTGTCGGCGCTGCTGCATGCCGGCGTGGTCAACGGCGGCGGCTTCCTGCTGATTCGCTTCGCCGACCTGATGCTCGCGGCCCCCGGCGTGCTCGCCGTGCTGGCGATGCTGGGCGGGTTCACCGCGCTGTTCGGTGCGCTGGTGATGCTGACCCAGCCCGCGGTCAAGACCTCGCTGGCGTGGTCGACGGTCGCGCAGATGGGCTTCATGATCCTGCAGTGCGGGCTGGCGCTGTTCCCGCTGGCACTGCTGCACATCGTCGCGCACTCGCTGTACAAGGCGCATGCCTTCCTGGCCTCCGGCGGGGCGGTCGAGCAGGTGGCGTCGATTCGCCGGCCCGGATCGGTGGCCGTGCCCGATGGGGCGGCGGTCGGCCGCGCCTTCCTGATCGCGCTGGCGATCTACATCGGCATCGGCGCGGCCTTCGGGTTGGCCTTCGGCTTCGGGCATAAGTCGCCGCAGGCGCTGGCGCTGGGCGCCATCCTGATCTTCGGTGTGGCCTATCTGCTGGCCCAGGGCCTGGCCGATGCGGCGCCGCGCCCGCTCACCCGAACCACCGCGCTCTACGCCAGCACCGCCGCGGTCGGCTACTTCGCGCTGCAGACCGCGGCCGAATGGCTGACCGCCGGCGTGCTGCCGGCAACGCCGGCGCCGGGCCGGCTGGAGTGGACGCTGATGGCGCTGGCGGTGCTGAGCTTCGGCCTGGTGGCGGTGGCGCAGGCGCTGTTCCCGCTGTGGGCGACGCACCCGGCCGCCGCCGGACTACGCGTGCATCTCTCCAATGGGCTGTATGCCAACGCCACGCTCGATCGCCTGCTCGGCGGCTGGTCCGTCCGCAAGCGTTCGTGACTCCCTAACCGCCAGGATATCCCCCATGCTGATGACTACGACCGACGCACCGCCGCTGTCCCTCGCGGCGATCATCGCCGCCGCCCAGCGTGCGGCGCGCGCCATTCCGCCGCTCTGGCCGCTCGCCTCAAGCGTGGCGGTCAATCCCTTCCTCGGCCAGACCGGCGAGCCGCTGGCCACGGCAGCGGCGCGTCTGCGCAGTGCCGCCGGCATTGCGTTGACCATGCCGCGGTCCTGGTATGCAGAGCAATTGCAGTCCGGCGAGATCGCCGAGGAGGATCTGCAGGCAGCCTTGCACAACGCGTCGACGGAGCTGCGCCCGCCGTCTCTGTCCGCACTCAAACACGCTGTCGCGGCCGTTCGCCCTGCCCCACGGGCGATCCCGACCGTCGCCGATCTGGCGCGCGACGCGTCGGCGATCGACTGGCCGGGCATCGTCGACGAGCGCATCGGGCACTGGGCCGCCGCCTACTTCGATCAGGGCCAGGCGCTGTGGGTCGCCGGACAGTCCGGTGGCGCGTACAGCGCGTGGCGACGCGTCGCGACGCACGATCTGACACCGGAAATCGCCGGGCTCACCCGATTCGCCCAGCAGGTCGCGGATGCGCCAGCGAATGCCGAGGACGCGATCGTCGAGGGCATCGCCCGCCTCGGCCTCGCGCCCGACGCCCTGGACGGCTATTTCCACCGACTGCTCACCACGCTGGGCGGCTGGAGCCAGGTCGCCCGCTATCGGCTCTGGCAGGCAGAGTTGAGCGGCGGAACCGATGCCTGCATCACCGATCTGCTCGCCATCCGCATCAGTTGGGAAGCCGCCCTGCTGGGCAAGTTCGGTGTGGCGATCGGACCGCAGTGGCGAAGCGCCATCGCGGCCTACGCCACGCCGGTGGCGGCGACGTCGGACGATGTCGTCGACAGCATCCTGCAGGAAGCAGCGGAACGCGCGGCGCAGCGGCGGCTCGACACCCTGCTTGCAACACCCGCTGCGCTTCCGGCGACGCCCGCCCGGATGAAATTGCAGATGGCCTTCTGCATCGATGTGCGCTCGGAAGTGTTCCGCCGCGCCTTGGAAAGCCTCGATGCCGGCATCCAGACCCTGGGATTCGCCGGGTTCTTCGGACTGGGCATCGGCCATCGGCGATTCGCCTCGGACGTGGTCGAGGCACGCCTTCCGGTGCTGCTGACGCCGGCGCTGCACACCTGCGCGGGAGAGGCGACGCCGTCGATGTCCGAGTCCGACCTCGCCGCACGGATCGCGGCCCGCGCCAAGCGCGCCTGGGGACGCTTCAAGCTGGCCGCCATTTCCTCGTTCGCCTTCGTCGAGGCCACCGGCCCGATCTACGTCGCCAAGCTGCTGCGCGATGGATTGGGACTGGCGCGGCACTCGGCGCCGAACGACCTCGCGCCACGCCCGGCCGAGGCGCTCGACCTCGACACGCGACTGACCATGGCCACGCGCATCCTCAAGGCGATGTCGCTCACCACCGGTTTTGCCCGGCTGGTCGTGATCGCCGGCCATGGCGCAAACGTGGTCAACAATCCGCATGCCAGCGCCCTGCACTGCGGCGCCTGCGGCGGCTACTCCGGCGAAGTGAACGCGCGGCTGCTCGCCGCGCTGCTCAACGACCCAGAGGTACGTACCGGTCTTGCCGAACGCGGCATCGCGATCCCCACCGACACCTTGTTCGTGGGCGCACTGCACGACACCACGACCGATGCGGTCACGTTGTACAGCGCCGACCATCCTTCGCCCGAGCATGCCGCCGACATCGACCAGGTGGCGCGTTGGCTGCACGCCGCCGGCGCGCTGGCGCGGGGCGAGCGCGCGCTGCGCCTGCCGCGCGCGCAGCACAGCCAGGATATCGCGCCTCGCGCCCGCGACTGGGCCGAGCTACGCCCGGAATGGGCGTTGGCCGGCTGCCATGCCTTCATCGCCGCGCCGCGGGCGCGCACGGCGGGTCGCGACCTGGCAGGACGCGCCTTCCTCCACGACTACGACTGGCGTCGCGACGAGGGCTTCGGTGTGCTGGAGCTGATCCTGACCGCTCCGGTGGTGGTCGCCAGCTGGATCAGCCTGCAGTACTACGGATCGACCGTGGCGCCCGAGGTCTTCGGCGCCGGCAACAAATTGCTGCACAACGTCACCGGCGGCATCGGCGTGGTCGAAGGCAACGGCGGCCTGCTGCGTGGCGGGCTGCCCTGGCAATCGGTACACGACGGCGAACGGCTGATCCACGAACCGCTGCGGCTGTCGGTACTGATCGAGGCACCGACCGCCGCAATCACCGACATCCTCGAACGCCATCCGCAAGTTCGCGCACTGTTCGACAATCGGTGGCTGCATCTGTTCGCACTGGACGACCAGGGCCGCATGGCATCGCGCTACACCGGCGGCCTGCGCTGGGAGTCGGGTCATGGCGATGCGCCGTCCAAACACACTCCGGCGTCGGCGCTCGCCTGACGCCGCGTTTCCCCGTCTCCCGTTCGCGCACGCGAGCGGGAGGCGGACGTCGGTTTCTCTGACGCAGCATGCAAATGCAGCGCGCGCGCCGGATCCGCTGGCATCGCCATCGCGTGCCGCACCAGCGTCATGCCGCGGTCTTGCCGGCGCCAGCAACGAGCATCTCGACGAATGCGGTGACCTTGGATGGACGGAAGCGCGCCGTCGGGTAGACCACGTGGATGCCGCCGGCCGGCAACGACCAGTCCGGCAGGACAGCGACCAGCGTTCCTGCCGCCAGGGCGTCTGCCACCAGGAAATCCGGCAAGACCGACACCCCGCCGCCGGCCAGCGTCGCCGCCAGCACCGCCGGCGTCGCATTGGTCGACAAGGCTTGGCGCATGCGCACCGTGCGTCGCTCGAAATCGTCCTTGACGAAGTGCCAGGTCAACGGCTCGCGGAGCGCGCTGTTGGCGACGAACGGAACCTGCGCGAGATCGTCGGGGTCTGCCACCGCCAGGCTCCTGGCCAGTTCCGGCGTGGCGACCAGGCACTGCCGGAAGCCACCGATGCGCCGTGCGTGCAGGCTGGAATCGTCGAGCCAGCCCACCCGGATGGACAGATCGATCTGGCTGGCGACCGGATCGACGCGCGTATCGGCCAGGATCAGCTCGACCTGGCACGCCGGGTGCCGCCGGGTGAAAGCGGCGGCGAGCGGCGCGATCCTGGAGGTCCCGTAGTCGTTTGGAGCAGCCACCCGCAGCACGCCGCTCGGCTCGACATTGGAGCGCGTCACCTCGCCGATGGCATCCTCCACCTGACGCAGCACGCTCACGCTGCGCGCATGCAGCAACCGCCCGGCCTCGGTCGGTTCGACCCGACGGGTGGTACGCATCAACAGCGCCGTCTGCAACTCTGTCTCGAGCTTGGCGACCTGCTGGCTGACCACGGTCTTGGTGATACCCAGCCGTTCGGCCGCGCGCGTGAACGAGCCGGTGTCCACCACGGCCGCGAAATAGGCCAGCCTGTTCAGATTGACGGCTTCCACGCCGGCCTCGCCAAATTGTAAGCCAATGACTTACAGACTGTAGCATTACACATTATTTATCCGTCAATCTCGCTTCGCTAAGGTGGCCGCACCTCCTCAAGCGGATCCCGCCATGCGCATCACCTACCTCTTCGATCCTCTCTGTGGGTGGTGCTACGGCGCCATCCCGGCCCTGGACCAGCTTGCGCAGGTTCCGGGCGTCAGCGTGCGGCTCGCCCCCACCGGCTTGTTCGCCGGCGAGAATGCGCGGCCGATGGACGCGTCCTTCGCCGCCTACGCCTGGCAGAACGACCAGCGCATCGCCCGCCTCACCGGGCAGGCATTTTCCGAGGCCTACCGCAGCCAGGTGCTCGGCGCGACCGGCACGCTGTTCGATTCGGCCCCCGCGACGCTCGGCGTGATCGCGGTTGGTATGACCGCGCCAGAGCGCGAACGCGAGGCGCTGAAGACCCTGCAACGCGCCCGCTATGTCGACGGCCGCAACACCTCCGATCGCGCGGTCGTGGCAGCGGTGCTGTCCGGCGCAGACTTTGCCGATGCCGCACAGCGCGTCGTCTCGCCCGATGCCGACGTGCTCGCCGCCTATCGCGCACGCATCGATGCCGCCCGCGGCGAGATGGCGCGTTTCGGTGCACAGGGCGTTCCCACGCTCGTCGTCGACGACGCGCACGGCAGCCGGCTGTTGCCGAGCGATGTGCTGTTCGGCGACCGCGACGCCCTGGCCGCGCATCTGCGCGCCGCCTGAGCTCCCCCGACCCTTCATTCCCACTTCCTGCACGCTCGAATCCAAGGAGACCTGCAATGACCCACGACCGCCAGACGTCCACCTTGACCTGGACCCATTTTCCCGCCGGCCAGAACGGCTTCTTCCGTGCGCCGGTGCTGTTGACCGGTGCAACCGAAGCGCTGCTGATCGATGGCGGCTTCACCTATCCCGACGGCAAGGCGTTGGCCGAGGCGATCAAGGCCACGGGCAAGACGCTGACGACGATCTACGTCAGCCAGTCGGACCCGGATTACTACTTCAGCCTCAAGCAGGTGCGCGAAGCCTTCCCGCAGGCCAAGGTCGTCGCTGCCTCCGACACGCTTGCCGCCATCCAGGCCAACGTCGCGAAGAAGCTCGCCGTCTGGGGGCCGCAACTCAAGGAAAACGGTCCGCAGACACTCGACGACATCGTCCTGCCCGAGGCGTTCGACGGCGCCTCGCTGTCGGTCGATGGCGAGGCAGTCGAGATCGTCGCGGCGCAGGGCCTGGCCAACCGCCGCTATCTCTGGGTGCCGTCGCTGCACGCCGTGTTCGGCGGCGTCATGATCTTCTCCGGCGTGCATGTCTGGACCGCCGATACGCAGACGCAGGAACAGCGTGCCGCCTGGGTCGCCAATCTCGACGCGATCGCCGCGCGCGCGCCGGCGGTCGTCGTGCCGGGCCATCTGACGCCCGACGCGGCGACCGACCTGTCCGCCATCGCCAACACCAAGGCCTATCTGCTGGCCTTCGAGGAGGAGCTTGCCACGGCCAAGGATGCTGCCTCGCTCAAGGCGGCGATGGAAGCGCGCTTCCCGAACCTCGGTATGGGCATTGCCCTCGAGATCGGCGCCAAGGTCGCCACCGGCGAAATGCCGTGGGGCTGAGATGACCGACAATCGCGAACTGATCCGCAGAACCTACGAAGGGTCCTCCGAGGAGAACGGCAGGCAGCTGTTGGCGGTGCTGTCGCCCGACATCGAATGGACCGAGGCCGAAGGCTTTCCCTACGCCGGTACCTATGTCGGCGTCGAGGCGCTGATGCAGGGCGTCTTCCACCGCCTTGCCACGGAATGGGACGACTACAAGGCCAGCGTCCATACCTATCTCGCCGATGGCGAGCGGGTGGCGGCCTTCGGCGTCTATTCCGGCACCTACAAGGCGACCGGGAAATCCATGACCGCGCACTTCGCGCATCTCTACGAACTGCGCGACGGCCGGATCCTGCGCATGCAGCAGTACGTCGACAGCGCGATGGTGCGGCGTGCGATCGACTGACTGACTTACTGAGACGGCCTGACCGATGCGGGCGGCCAGCCCGCATTCCCGGCCATCCGTCCCCTAGCTGCCGAAAGAAACGGGAACTGCCGTCCGTCGCCTCGGCTCCGACGTCGAGATGATTTGCGCCGCGCGCGCGTTAGTTCGAACGAGTACCAGAGAGGTAATACTCCCGGTTCCTCCGGCCGGCGACGCGACTGCGCAGCGGCCGATGGCACACGCATCACCAGGCAGTGGAAGCGGCTGGGATTGGACCGCTTCGACTGGCGCTTCGGTCCAGGGACAGGCAGCTGGACGATGCGAACAGCACTCCCGATCCACCAGGAACCGCATCAAACGGGAATCGCACCGGAAGCCGCTCGGATTGCCGAAGCAATCTCGTCTTCGCTGCGTCCCCCATTGATGGCAATGCTTTCCGCGAAGACGAAATGGGGAACCGAACGGACACCGGCATCCGCCGACCTGGCCGCTTCTTCCTCGACGTGGCGGTGCTGCGCAGGATCGAGCGCGATGGCACGCGCCTGGTCGCGGTCGAAACCGTAGTCGGCTGCGATGTCGGCCAGCACATCCGCATCGGCGATGTTCTTCGCCGCGATGAAGTAGGCATCGGTGATGGCGACGGCAAGCCGGTGCTGCGTGTCGTGTCCAGTGGCGGCCAGGATCAGCGCATGTGCAGCCTGGGTCGGATAGGTCCAGAGCTGGCGACCGAGATCCAGGTCGAAGCCAGACGCGCGCGCTTCTCCCTCGGGGCGCGCGAAGGCGGCCTTCGGATCGGTGATGCCGTAGCGCGAGCGCAGCAAGTCGGGAATGTAGAGACCGCCCGCCGGCGCATCCGGCAGCAGCAAGACCGGATGCTGCCGAATGTCCACGGCCAGGTCGGGGAAACGCTCCGCCAGCACCTTGTCGAGACGGTGATGTCCGACGAAGCACCAAGGGCAACTGATCTCCGTATAGAGGTCGATTTTCAACATGCCAGATCTCCCTTCGTCAACCATTGGCGATGCCAGGAGCGGCCCGCACGAACTGCTTGTCAGTGATCTGACTCATCAGAAAATCCGCCAGATTTCCGCGGGAAAGTTTCGAACCGAGCTTGGCTTTTCCATACCAACCCGCATCGATCTTTCCGTTCGCAGGGCCATCCTTAAGGAAGGGAATCCGCACCAGTGTCCAGTCCAAATCCGAGTTGGCGATCAGTTCGCCCGTAGCTTTGATGTCGTCGTAAGCTTTGCGGGCAATCACCTTGAACATCAGCGCATTCGCGCGCGAGCCAAGGTCAAAACCGTCCTTGGGATCGCGGTAGGCGGCAGTGGAAATCTGGATAAGGCGGCGCACGCCGGCCTGCTGCATCGCGGCGATGATGTTGGCCAGGCCGTGCATGACCGGCTTGTCGCCCTGCACTTTGAAACCGTTGGGGCCAAGCGCGCTGATGACCGCATCCGCCCCTCGGACGCACTGTGAAATGGCGTTGTGGTCCTGTAGGTCGCCGACCACGAGGGCGACCTTTCCCGCGAACGCCGCGAGCTTCCCGACGTCGCGCGTGTAGACCGACAGGTGATAGCCACGCTTCAAGGCGTCCTCGATGAGGTGCCGCCCCGTCGGTCCGGTCGCACCGAACAAGGCGATGGTCTTGTTCGCGGTCATGTGCTCACGCCGCCTTCGCCAGCAAAGCGGTGATGGCCGTTGCGGCCTTGTCGATGGCGGCGTTCACCGCATCGGGGCCGAGCACCGTGCCCTCGACGCGCACCACCTCGACATCGGTCAGGCCGATGAAGCCGAGCAGGTGCAGCAAATAGTTGGTCTGAAAATCGAACGGCGCCCATGCACCTTCCGAGAACACACCGCCGGTGGCGGCGACGAGATAGACCTTCTTGCCGGTCAGCAATCCTTGCGGGCCGGCCTCGCCATAGCGAAAGGTGACGCCGGGCCAGGTGACGTGATCGAGCCACGCCTTGAGCTGCGAGGGCGGGCCGAAGTTCATCATGCCCGAACCGAGCACGATCACGTCCGCGGCCTGCAACTCATCGACCAATGCCTGCGCGACCTCCACCGCCTCGGCCTGCTCCGGTGTGCGATCTTCGGGGGGCAGAATCCGGCCCTGGATGTAGGCCTGCGTAATGTGCGGCGGCGGATTCGCCGCGAGGTCGCGCACAGTCGGAGAGCCGCCAGAGCGAGCCTGGATGCCCTCGGCGATCTCTGTAGCGAAGCGTGTGGAGAGGCTGTCCGCCCCGCGCGGGCTGGACGTGACAAGTAGCGTACGGCGCATGACGGCTCCTAGGTATAAAATGAGAACTAAGTAATAAATAGATTCTCACTTACGAATCCGTACAAAGAATGGTATGGTCCGTGCCGCTGCCCCACAAGAAGGCACACGCATGTCACCTGGTCACATTGAGCCACCCGCCGAGTCGCCCACGCCTGACGCAGGCGGCTGTCTGGCCACCCGTCAGATCCTGGATCGCATCGGCGACAAGTGGAGTCTCTACATCGTCGCCATGCTGCAGAACGGCCCGCAGCGCTTCAACGCATTGAAACGTGGCATCGACGGCATTTCCCAGCGCATGCTGACGCTGACCTTGCGCGGACTGGAGCGGGACGGACTGATCACGCGCACGCTGTTTCCGACGATCCCGCCGCGCGTCGATTACGAACTCACCGACCTTGGACGCACGCTGTTGAAGCCGGTCATGGCACTGGTCCATTGGGCGAACGAGAACCAGGCCGCCATCGCCAAGGCGCATCAGCGCTTCGACGAGCAGCCGGAGCCGGATCAGGTCTTGGTTCAGGGGGTTGTGTACCAGCGCCGATAAGCGAGCGCAGGACTGTTTGATGACGAAAATTAGCGACTTTGGTGGCGTGGCCTTGCGCCGACACGGGGGCGCAAGGCGCACACGGCGGGTCATCGTCGGTGTGCAAGAGCGAGCACGCGCCGAATCGCACGTCGCGGATGCGCTGCGTTCGTAGCGGCGTGCCACAAGCGTCCGTCCCCTAACCGTTGTCGTCGACGTATCGACGGACCGCAAAACATGATGCCCGGTGGGAGCGCCGCGACGCACTCGCCACCAGCGGTCAAGCCGGCTCCACGCGCAAACGCAGCGAGAGGCCGATGTGCTGTTCAACAAGAGCGGGCGATGTTTGCTTCAGGCAGGGACACGCCAGCATGTGGCGGCGAGCACTAGCGACGAGGGTGCAGCTACAACCGATCGCTGACGGTCGCCAGCGAAGAACCGGGTTTCACTCCCACTCGATCGTCGCCGGCGGCTTCCCCGAAATGTCGTACACCACCCGCGACACACCCCGCAGTTCGTTGATGATGCGGTTGCTCACCGTGCCGAGGAAGTCGTAAGGCAAGTGCGCCCAGTGCGCGGTCATGAAGTCGATGGTCTCCACCGCGCGCAGCGCGATCACCCATTCGTAGGCGCGGGCGTCGCCGACCACGCCGACCGACTTCACCGGCAGGAACACGGCGAAGGCCTGGCTGGTCTTGTCGTAGAGGTCGGCCTTGCGCAGTTCGTCGATGAAGATCGCGTCGGCCTTGGCCAGCAGCTCGGCGTACTCGCGCTTCACTTCGCCGAGGATGCGCACGCCCAGGCCGGGGCCGGGGAACGGATGGCGGTAGACCATGCTGCGCGGCAGGCCGAGTTCCACTCCCAGGCGCCGCACTTCGTCCTTGAACAGTTCGCGCAGCGGTTCGACCAGGCCCAGCTTCATGTGCTCGGGCAGGCCGCCGACGTTGTGGTGACTCTTGATGACGTGGGCCTTGCCGGTCTTGCTGCCGGCCGACTCGATCACGTCCGGGTAGATGGTGCCCTGCGCCAGCCACTTGGCGTTGCTGAGCTTGTTCGACTCTTCGTCGAAGATCTCCACGAACAGGTTGCCGATGATCTTGCGCTTGGCTTCCGGATCGCTGACGCCGGCCAGCGCGGTGAAGTAGCGATCCGCTGCGTTGACCCGGATCACCTTGACGCCCATGTGCTCGGCGAACATCGCCATCACCTGGTCGCCTTCCTGCCAACGCAGCAGACCGGTGTCGACGAACACGCAGGTCAGCTTGTCGCCGATCGCCTTGTGCAGCAGCGCGGCGACCACCGACGAATCCACGCCGCCGGACAGGCCGAGGATCACCTCGTCGTCGCCGACCTGGGCACGCACGCGGGCGATCTGGTCGTCGATGATGTTGGCCGCGGTCCACAGCGTGGCGCAGCCGCACACGTCGACCACGAAGCGGCGCAGCAGGGTCTGGCCCTGCAGGGTGTGGGTGACTTCCGGGTGGAACTGCACGCCGTACCAGCGCTTGGCCTCGTTGGCCATGGCCGCGACCGGGATGCGGTCGGTGACGGCGGTGATGGTGAAGCCCGGCGGCACCTGCGACACGTGGTCGCCATGGCTCATCCACACGTTCAAACGCGACGCGCCTGCGTGGTCGGTCAGCCCGGAGAACAGTGCGTCAGCGGCGACCACCTCGACTTCGGCGTGGCCGAACTCGCGCTGGTCCGCCGCTTCGGTGGCGCCGCCGAGCTGCGCGGCCAGGGTCTGCATGCCATAGCAGATGCCGAAGATCGGCAGGCCGCTGTCGAACACTTCCTGCGGCGCGGCGGGCGCGCCCGGCAGCGTGGTCGATTCCGGCCCGCCGGAGAGGATGATGCCCTTGGCGCCGAAGCCGGCGATCTCGGCCGGATCGTGGTCCCACGCCCAGATCTCGCAATACACGCCGAGTTCGCGGATGCGCCGCGCGATCAACTGCGTGTATTGCGCACCGAAATCGAGGATGAGGATCTTGTCGCTGTGGATGTTGGTCATCTGGGGCCGGGATTGGGGATTCGGGAGTTGGGATTCGCAACAGCGGGTGGCCGCGCTGCGCACGGCCGCTGGAGACGCGGCGGGCGACGAAACCCCAATCCCGAATCCCCAATCCCGCGCATGGGCATCAGCCCATGCGATAGTTCGGCGGTTCCTTGGTGATCTGCACGTCGTGGACGTGGCTCTCGCGCTGGCCGGCACCGGTGATGGTGACGAACTTCGGCTTGGTGCGCATGTCCTCGATGGTGGCGCAGCCCACGTAGCCCATGGTCGCGCGCAGGCCGCCGATCAATTGATGGATGATGCCGCTGAGCGGGCCGCGGTACGGCACGCGGCCTTCGATGCCTTCCGGCACCAGCTTGTCGGCGTCGGAGGCGTCCTGGAAGTAACGGTCCTTGCTGCCCTTCTCCATCGCGCCCAGGCTGCCCATGCCCCGGTAGCTCTTGTAGCTGCGGCCCTGGAACAGTTCGACCTCGCCCGGGGCTTCCTCGGTGCCGGCGAACAGGCCGCCGACCATCACCGTGGAGGCGCCGGCGACCAGCGCCTTGCCGATGTCGCCGGAGTAGCGGATGCCGCCGTCGGCGATCAGCGGGATGCGGTCCTGCAGCGCCTCGGCGACCATGTCGATCGCGGTGATCTGCGGCACGCCGACGCCGGCGACCACACGCGTGGTGCAGATCGAGCCGGGACCCACGCCGACCTTGACCGCGTCGGCACCGGCGTCCATCAGCGCCAGTGCGGCGTCGCCGGTGACGATGTTGCCGCCGATCACCTGCAGCTGCGGGTAGGTCTTCTTGACCCAGGCCACGCGCTCGATCACGCCCTGCGAATGGCCGTGCGCGGTGTCGACGATCACCACGTCCACGCCGGCCGCAGCCAGCAGTTCGATGCGCTGTTCGGTATCGCCACCGACGCCCACCGCGGCGCCGACCAGCAGCCGCGTGGCGACATCCTTGGCGGCGTTGGGATTGTCGGTCTTCTTCTGGATGTCCTTGACCGTGATCAGGCCGCGCAGCTCGAAGCCGTCGTTGACCACCAGGATCTTCTCGATGCGGTGGCGGTGCAGCAGCTGCAGCACTTCCTCGTCGCTGGCGCCTTCGCGCACGGTGACCAGACGATCCTTCTTGGTCATGATGTGGCGGACCGGATCGTCGAGCTTCTTCTCGAAGCGCATGTCGCGGCTGGTGACGATGCCGACCAGCTCGCTGCCGTCCACCACCGGCACGCCGGAGATGTTGCGGGCGCGGGTGAGTTTCAGCACCTCGCCGATGGTGGTCTCCGGACCGACCGTGAACGGCTCGGTGATGACGCCGGCCTCGAACTTCTTGACCTTGGCCACTTCGGCCGCCTGCTGCGCCGGGGTCAGGTTCTTGTGGATGATGCCGATGCCGCCGAGCTGGGCCATGGCCACCGCCAGGCGGTGCTCGGTGACCGTGTCCATCGCGGCCGAGAGGATCGGCAGTTTCAGGCGCAGGTCGCGGGTCAGCCGGGTTTCCAGGCTGACGTCCTTGGGCAGGACGGTCGAATGGGCGGGGACGAGCGAAACGTCGTCGTAGGTGAGAGCTTCAGCCTGGATGCGGAGCATCGGCGGACCCGAGTGTGGGGAAGCGCGGCATTTTAACGCATTGGGGCGGGGATTGGGGAGTCGGGATTAGGGATTCGCAACAGCGGCGCCCTGCGCAGTCGACCATTTGCCTGACTGCCAGATGGCGGATTTCGACGGTCCGCCGGCCACGGTTCGCCCCGGACAAGCCGGGCATGCGCTTTTGCTGTTGCCTTTAACGAATCCCGAATCCCGAATCCTCAATCCCGCGCAGCCTTCAACGAATCCCCAATCCCGAATCCCCAATCCCGGCCGCATCAGCGGCCTCAATGGTGTTCTGCATCAGCGTGGCCACGGTCATCGGTCCGACCCCGCCCGGCACCGGGGTGATCCAGCTGGCGCGCTGCGCCGCCGCGTCGAAGCCGACGTCGCCAACCAGGCGGCCGTCGTCCAGGCGGTTGATGCCGACGTCGATCACCACTGCGCCGGGCTTGACCCACTCGCCCGGGATCAACCCCGGCCGGCCCACCGCCACCACCAGGATGTCGGCGTCGCGCACCCGCGCCTGCAGTACCTCCGGCGGGGTGAACTTGTGGCAGCAACTAACCGTGCAGCCGGCGATCAGCAGTTCCAGCGCCATCGGCCGGCCGACGTGGTTGCTGACGCCGACGATGGTGGCGTTACGCCCGCGCACCGGCTGGTCGGTGTGCGCGAGCAGGGTGACGATGCCGCGCGGCGTGCACGGTCGCAGGCCGAATTCGCGCAGCGCCAGGTGGCCGACGTTCTCGGGATGAAAGCCGTCCACGTCCTTGCGCGGATCGATGCGGTGGATCAGCCGGCTGGCGTCGGGGATGCCCGGCAGCGGCAACTGCACCAGGATGCCGTGGATCTTGGGGTCGGCGTTGAGCCGATCGATCAGCGCCAGCAGGTCGGCTTCGCTGGTGCCCGCCGGCAGGTCGTAGTCGAACGCCTCGATGCCGACCTTCTCGGCCGCGCGACGCTTGTTGCGCACGTACACCGCGGACGCCGGGTCGCCGCCCACCAGCACCACCGCCAGCCCGGGCCGCGGCTGCCCGGCCGCCAGCCGCGCGTCGACGCGCGCCTTCAGTTCGTCGAGCAGGTCTTCGGCGATGCGGCGCCCGTCGAGGATGCGGGCCGGGACGGAGGAGACGGGCGCGGAATCGGTCATCGGGGCGGGCGGGTGTAGAGTCGGGGGAAGTCCATTGTCCCCGATTCCGCCATGACCGACACCACCCGCATCGAGGCCGCCGCCTTCCGCCGCCTGCTGCAGCACCTCAATCAGGACCGCCCCGACGTGCAGAACATCGACCTGATGATCCTGGCCGGGTTCTGCCGCAACTGCCTGGCCGACTGGTACCGCGAGGCGGCAGCCGCCGAAGGCGAGGACCTCAGCAAGGAGCAGGCGCGCGAGCGCGTCTACGGCATGCCGTTCGCCGACTGGAAGGCGCAGCACCAGGCCGAGGCCACCCCGGAGCAGCTGGCCGCCTTCGCCGAAGCGCAACGCAAGCACGGCTAGCGATGCTGCGCTATGTCGGCGTCGCCCTCGCCCTCCTCGCCACCGCCTATCTGGCGGTCTGCGCCCTGCTCTACCTCGGCCAGCGCGACCTGCTGTATTTCCCGCAAGGCACGCGGGTGGCAGCGGCGCAGACCGACTTCGCGCTGCGACGCGGTGCGGGCATGGAGCTGCGTGGCTGGCAGGTCAATCCCGGCCAAGACAAGGTGCTGCTGTACTTCGGCGGCAATGCCGAGGACCTGCGTTCGGCGCGCGCGCAGTTGCAGGCCGCCCTGCCCGACCACAGCCTCTACCTGCTCGCCTACCGCGGCTACGGCGCCAGCGATGGCACCCCTAGCGAGGCCGCGCTGGTCGGCGATGCCGTGGCGCTGTACGACCATGTGCGCGCCGCGCAGCCACACGCGCAGATCGCGGTGCTGGGGCGCAGCCTGGGCAGCGGCGTGGCCAGCCAGTTGGCGGCACGCCGCGCGGTGGCGCGGCTGGCGCTGGTGACGCCGTTCGACAGTCTGGTCTCGGCGGCGCAGGCGCACTATCCGTGGGTCCCGGTGCGCTGGCTGCTGCGCGATCGCTACGAGTCGGCGCGGGCCTTGCGCGCCTATCGCGGTCCACTGTTGATCCTGCGCGCTGGCCGCGATCAGGTGGTGCCGCCGTCCAGCACCGATGCCATGCTCAAGGCGCTGCCGCAGCATCCGACCGTGGTCGCCTTTGCGCAGGCCGACCACAACGACATCAGCGACGATCCCGCCTACGTGCAGGCGCTGCAGGCGTTCTTTCGCTGAGGCTGGGCGCGTGCCGTAGGAGCAGTATTAGCCGCGACCAGGCGTTCCCGGGAAGGCACGGTCGCGGCTGAAGCCGCTCCTACAACTCCCGCCAACGATTGCGGCTATGTGCCGTCACGTTCCTGCGCCGGCTCCGTCAAACGACATCAACGACGATCCTCGCTACTTGCAGGCGTTGCCGTCGTTCTTTCGATGAGATTGGGCGCCGTCGTAGGAGCGGCTTTAGCCGCGACCAGGCGTTCCCGGGAAGGCACTGTCGCGACTGAAGCCGCTCCTGCTACTCCCCGACAACGATGGCGGCTATGTGCCGTCTCGTTCCTGCGCCGGCTCGGTCACCGGCACGCCTTCCGGATTCAGCGTGCGGCTCTCGCGTCGCGGCGGGGTGAACGGGGTCGGCGTGGGCACCGCCGGGGTGATGTTGCCGTACATCAAGCCGGTGCCGGCGCGCACGGTGCCGGCGGCGATCTCCAGTTCCAGCCGCTCGGCATCGCGGCGGCGGATCTCGCGGGCCAGGGAGCGCGCCTCGCTCTCGTCCATGCCCAGTTCGATCAGCGCGGCCTGGCCGAACTCCACCGCGGATTCGAAGGTCTCGCGGATGTGGTAGTCCACGCCGGCGGCGATCAGCTCCAGCGCGTGCTCGCGGTCGTAGGAGCGCACCAGCAGCTTGGCCTGCGGAAACTCGGTCGTGGCCAGTTCGACGATGCGATTTGCGGCTTCGCGGTTGTCGACGCACACCGCGATGGCGCGCGCGCTGTGCGCACCGGAGGCGTGCAGCACGTCCAGGCGGGTGCCGTCACCGTAGTAGATCTTGAAACCGAACTTGGCCGCGCTCTGGATCATCTCGATGTCGTTGTCGATGATGGTCACGTCCACGTCGCGCGCCAGCAGCGACTGGCTGGCGACCTGGCCGAAGCGGCCGAAGCCGATGATCAACACGCTGCCGGTGAGGCCGTCGGCCGCATCCACGCCTTCCATGGAAGGCGCCTCCACCGGTGCCCAACGCCGGTACAGCAGCACGAAAAACGGGGTCAGCGCCATCGACAGCACCACGATGGCGGTCAGGTTGGCATTGATCTGCGCGTCGATGACGCCGGCACCGCTGGCGGCAGCGAACAGCACGAACGCGAACTCGCCGCCCTGCGCCATCAGCACGCCACGATCCAGCGCCTGCGCATGGCCGCTGCCGGTGAGCCGCGCGACCAGGTAGATGCACGCGGCCTTGGCGGCCATGAAGGCGAGCACGCCGCTGAGGATCAGCGTCCAGTTGGCCGCCACCACCGCCAGGTTCAGCGCCATGCCGACACCGAGGAAGAACAATCCCAGCAGGATGCCGCGGAAGGGCTCGATGTCGGCTTCGATCTGGTGGCGGAAGGTCGATTCGGACAGCAGCACGCCGGCCAGGAACGCGCCCATCGCCATCGACAGCCCGCCGAGCTGCATCAGCAGCGCCGCCCCCAGCACCACCAGCAAGGCCGCCGCGGTCATCACCTCGCGCGCCTTGGCCGCGGCCAGCAGCCGGAACAGCGGATTGAGCAGCCAGCGCCCGGCCGCCAGCAGGCCGACGATCGCCGCGGCGCCGATACCGATGCCGATCCAGCGCGACGGCGCCGAAGCGTCCGCCGGCACCGGCGCCATCGAGGCCACCACGGCCAGCAGCGGCACGATCAACAGGTCCTCGAACAGCAGGATCGCCACGATCTTCTGGCCGGCCGGCAAGGCGATGTCGCCGCGCTCGCCGAGCAGTTGCATCACCACCGCGGTGGAGGTCAGCACGAAGCCGGAGGCGGCGATGAAGGCCACCGGCAGCGGGAAGCCGAAGGCTAGTCCGACCCCGGTCAGCACGCTGGCGCAGACGATGATCTGCGCGGTGCCCAGTCCAAAGATCTGCTTGCGCAGGCTCCACAGGTGCGAGGGCCGCATTTCCAGGCCGATCACGAACAGGAACATGACCACGCCCAGTTCGGCGACGTGCAGGATCGCCTGCGGATCGGAGAACCAGCCCAGGCCGAATGGCCCGATCGCCAGGCCGGCGGCGAGATAGCCGAGCACCGAACCCAGGCCGAGCCGGCGGAACACCGGCACCGCCACCACGGCCGCGCCGAGCAGCGCCACCACCTTGATCAATTCGCTGCTGTCGGCTGCACTGGTCATGCGCCGATTCTACGCATAAGGCCGGAGCATCCCCATGGATCGGGATGCGAGGTGAGACACGGTGCACTGCGTGCTGGCACAAGGAGCTTCTTGGGAGACATGCATGCGGTCGCGCGCTGCGCGCCGTACCCTCACCCCAACCCCTCTCCCGATGGGAGAGGGGCTTGAGCGTGCGCCACTGCTGTATCAGCCATCGAGATCCAGCCTCCCTTCTCCCGCCGGGAGAAGGTGCCCCGCAAGGGCGGATGAGGGTGCGGGCGCCGCTCTGTACCACGACAGCTCGTGTGGCGTGGCATCGCGAGGCGCTTCGCGTCCGTACCCTCACCCCACCCCCTCTCCCGACGGGAGACGGACTTGAGCGTGCGCCACTGCTGCATCAGCCATCAACACCGCGCCTCCCTTCTCCCACCGGGAGAAGGTGCCCCCCGCAGGGGCGATGAGGATACGGGCGCCGCTCTGTACCAAGACAGCTAGTGCGGCGTGACATCGCGAGGCGCTTCGCGCCGTACCCTCATCCCAACCCCTCTCCCGACGGGAGAGGGGCTTGAGCGTGCGCCACTGCTGTGTCAGCCATCGAGACCCAGCCTCCCTTCTCCCACCGGGAGAAGGTGCCCCGCAGGGGCGGATGAGGGTGCGGGCGCCGCTATGTACCACGACAGCTCGTGTGGCCTGGTATCGCGAGGCGCTTCGCGCCGTACCCTCACCCCAACCCCTCTCCCGCAGGGAGAGGGGCTTGAGCGTGCGCCACTGCTCATCAGCCATCGACACCGTTATCAACACCGCGCCTCCCTTCTCCCACCGGGAGAAGGTGCCCCGCAGGGGCGGATGAGGGTACGGGCGCCGCCGCGAACAGCTACACCTAGCAGCAGCTAACCCTCAGCGCCGCAGAACCGCGCATAGTCGATGTAACCAGGGAACGACCGCTCCGGCGCGCACAGCGGACACTGCGGATCGGCGGACAGGCGGGTTTCGCGGAAGCGCATCGCTAGGGCGTCGAAGTGCAGCAGGCGGCCGCGCAGCGGCTCGCCGATGTCGAGCAGCAGCTTCAAGACCTCGCTGGCCTGCAGCAACCCGACGATGCCCGGCAGCACGCCGAGCACGCCGGCCTCGGCGCAGTTCGGCGCGAATTCCGGTGGCGGCGGTTCCGGGAACAGGCAGCGATAGCACGGCGCCTGTCCGCGCCGGCGGCCGGCATCGAATACGCTGACCTGGCCCTCGAAGCGCTGTACCGCGCCGTATACCAGCGGCTTGCCCAGCTTCACGCAGGCATCGTTGAGCAGGTAGCGGGCAGGGAAATTGTCTGACCCGTCCAACACCACGTCCACGTCCTGCAACAACCGCTCGACGTTCTCCGCGGTGACCCGCTCGCGCACCGCCTCCACCCGCACGCCAGGATTCAACGCGCCCAGGCTGGCCGCCGCCGAGTCCACCTTGGCCTGGCCGATCCGCGCGTCGCCGTGCAGGATCTGCCGCTGCAGGTTGCTGCGCTCGACCACGTCGTCGTCGGCGATGCGCAACTGCCCCACTCCGGCCGCGGCCAGGTAGAAGCCGGCCGGCGAGCCCAGTCCGCCGGCGCCGACCAGCAGCACGCGCGCGGCCTGCAGCCGGCGCTGGCCCTCGACCCCGACTTCGGGCAGGCGCAGATGGCGCGAATAGCGGTCGAAGAAGTCTTCCTGCTCCGGCGCCAGCGTAGGCCGATGCAGCGGCAACCCCTCGCGCTGCCAGCGCGTCGTGCCGCCCAGCACCGAGGCGACCTGCGGGTAGCCGGCCTGCTCAAGGAACACCGCGGTGTCGTGCGAGCGTTTGCCGCTCTGGCAGATCAGCAGCACCTCGGTCTCGGCACCGAGATAGGCGGCCGGGTCGGCCTGCAACTGCGCCCGGGCCACGCCCTGCGCGCCGGCGGCCATGCCGGTGGCGCGCTCGTGCTCCTCGCGGATGTCGATCAGACGCGCGCCTTGCGCCTGCCGCGCCTGCGCCTGTACGGGAGTCAGTTCTCGAATGCCCATGCGCGCATTATCGGCGCAAATCGGGCCGGCGTCCGCCGTCGGCGGCGCGGTTCAAGGGCGCTTCAACTAACGACGGAAGCGTCCTGTGGAAGTCAACTGTCATGTAGCCGCGAGGAGCGAAGTCCAAAGCCGCCCGGCACCTTCATGCGTCGGGACTGAAGTCCCTCCCACAATGCGGCCTCCCACGAGGCTGGCGCCGCGCCTGTGGGAGCGGCCTCAACCGCGACGCGCTTGACCGCGAACGCCCCTCCGCGGCTGACGCCATTCCCACGGGGCGACCTACATCCGGCTCGATGGTGGCGGATATTGGTGCGTGGTGGGTGCCCTCAGTACGGCACCACCTCGACCACGTCGCCGGCCTGGAACTGGCGTGCGCCCTCCTCCAGCCGCAGCAGCACGTCGCTGTCGGCGGCGCCGCGCAGGCGATGCGAGCCGTCCGCGGGATTCGGTTCCGCCCACAACTGGCCGTGCGCGTCGCAGCGCATGCGCCCGCGCAGGAACTCCAGCCGGTCGTGGCGCTTGTCCCAGCCGGCCGCCAGCCGCGCACGCCAGGCCCGGTGCGGTTCGCTGCGTCGCTGCAATGCATCCAGCAACGGCCGCCCGATCGCCAGGAAGGTCGCCAGCACCGACACCGGATTGCCCGGCAAGCCCAGGAACAGAGCGCGGTCCCACTGGCCGAACAGCAGCGGCATGCCCGGACGCATGCGCACCTTCCAGAACAGGATGCGGCCGTGCTCGGCCAACAGCCGTGGCAAGTAGTCCTTCTCGCCGGCAGACACGCCGCCACAGGTCAGCACCACGTCGAACGCCGAGGCCGCATCGGCGAGCATGGCCTGGATGCGCTGCGGATCGTCCGGCAGGGTCGGCCAGGCGGTCGGCGCCAGGCCGAGCAGGCGCAGCTGGGCCATCAGCATGTCGCGGTTGCTGTTGTAGATCTGCCCCGGCTGCAACGGCAGGCCCGGCTCGACCAGTTCGTCGCCGGTGGCGAACACCGCCACGGTCGGCCGCGCCGCCACGGTCAGTTGGTCCACGCCCAGGGCCGCGGCCAGGCCGATGCGCGAAGGCGTCAGCAGCATGCCGGCCTCGAGCACGCGCTCGCCGGCGCGCACGTCCTCGCCACGCGCCCGCACATGCGCGCCGGCGGCGATGTCGGCCGGGACCTGCACCACGCCATCATGCTCGTGCACGTTCTCCTTGATCACCACCGTGTCCGCGCCGGCCGGCAACGGCGCGCCGGTGGTCACCCGCAGGCATTCGCCCGGCGCGAGCGCCTGCTGCCGATCGGCGCCAGCGAACTGCTCGCCGGCCAGGCGCAAGTCGGTCGGCGCCCCTGGGGTCAAATCGGCATGGCGCAGCGCGAAGCCGTCCATCGCACTGTTGGCGAACGGCGGCAGGTCGATCGGCGCATCCAGCGGTTCCAGCAAGATGCGGCCGTCGGCACGCGAGGCCGCCAGGCGCTCGCTGTTGACGGGACGGGCGCGCGCAGCGGCAGCGACGATCGCCAGCGCATCGGTGTAGGCAATCCGGGAGGGATAGTCGGTCATGGTGGCGGCAGGATACCCGCTGCGGCCAGGTCCTGCGGCGTGTTCAGATTGCCCAGTACGATCCCTGGCAACGCCACGGGGACCATGCGCAGGCGCTGCTGCAAGGCGCGCGGCGCGTAGCGGGCGGCCGCCAGCGCCTCCTCCAGCGCCGGACGCAGCGCGGATAATCGGTACAGCGCGACCAGCGGCTGCGCGCCGGCGGCATCCTCGATCCAGGCGCCGTCATGGTCCGCAGCGGCTGCGACCAGCACGGCAGGCAGGTCCGGCGGCAACCGGCACAGGTCGACCGGGACAGTCAGCAGCCAAGGCGTGGAGCAGGCAGCGGCGAGCGCGTCCAGCCCGGCGATCGGTCCCAGCGAGCGTTCCGCCCCGGCCGGTGCCGCGACCCGGTCCGGCACGGCCTGCAGGCCGATGGCGGCGTAGCGCGGCAAGCTGCGGTTGGCGCTGACCAGCACCGCGGACACCCGCGGCGCCAGCGCCTGCACCAGCCATTGCACCTGCGCCTGCCCGTCGCGTTGCAGCCAGGCCTTGTCGCATCCGCCCAAACGTTGCGCGCGGCCGCCGGCGAGAATGCCGAGGGTGATCGCGCGCTGCGGGTCCATCGTGTAGCTACTTGCCGCGGACGTGCTTCATCAGGCGCCGCTTCTTGGCGATCTGGCGCTCGGTCAGCACGTTCTTCTTGCCTTCGTACGGATTGGCGCCTTCGCGGAACATGAAACGCACCGGCGTGCCGACCAGCTTGAAGCGCTTGCGGAAGAAGTTCTCCAGGTAGCGCTTGTACGATTCCGGCAGCACCTTCAGGCGCGTACCGTGGACGATGAAGGTCGGCGGATTGCTGCCGCCCGGATGCACGTAACGCAGCTTGGAGACGTGGCCGCGGATGCTCGGCGGCGGATTGCTCTCGTAGGCGATTTCCAGCGCCTGGTTGACTTCGCTGGTGCTGAACTCGCGCACCGCCGAGGCGTGCGCGCGATGGATCGCCTGGAACAGCTCGCGCAGGCCGGAGCCATGCTTGGCGGAGATGCGCACCGCCTCGGCCCAGGCCACGAAGCCGAGCTTGCGCGACAGCAGATCTTCGGCCTGGGCGCGCTGGTAGTCGCTCTGCCCGTCCCACTTGTTGATCGCCACCACCAGGGCGCGGCCGGCATCGAGGATCGCGCCGAGCACGGTCGCGTCCTGGTCGGTCACGCCTTCGCCGGCATCGAGCATCAGCACCGCCACCTGGCACTGCTCGATCGCCTGCAGCGTCTTGAACGCGCTGAACTTCTCCACCGCCTCCTCGACCCGGCCGCGGCGGCGCCGGCGGGCGGTGTCGATCAACCGGTACAGGCGGCCGTCGCGTTCCAGGTCCACCGCGATCGAATCGCGGGTGGTGCCGGGCACCTCGGAGGCGATCATGCGCTCCTCGCCCAGCAGGCGATTGACCAGGGTCGACTTGCCCACGTTCGGGCGGCCGACGAAGGCGATGCGCATGCGCGCCGGATCGGTGTCCAGGGTCTCGCCCGCACCCTCTTCCGGCAGCCGCTCCAGCACTTCCTCGAGCAGGTCGTCGATGCCGTGGCGATGCGCGGCGGAGACCGCGATAGCGTCGCCGAGGCCGTAGCGCGCGAATTCGGCGCGCACCTGGTCCTCGTCGGTGCCGTCGATCTTGTTGATCAGCAGCAGGGTCGGCCGCGCCAGCTTGCGCAGCCAGGCCAGGATCTCGTCGTCGAGCGCAGACGATCCCTCGCGACCATCGACCACGAACAGGATCAGGTCGGCCTCGCCGGCGGCGGCGCGCGCCTGCTCGGCGGTGGCGCCGGCCAGGCCTTCCTCTTCGCCGGAGATGCCGCCGGTATCGACGATCACGAACGGGGTGTCCGGCTGCAGCCGGCATACCCCGTAGTGGCGATCGCGGGTGACGCCGGGCTGGTCGTGGACCAGCGCGTCACGGCTGCGCGTCAGCGCATTGAACAGCGTGGACTTGCCGACATTCGGCCGTCCAACCAGGGCGACCAGCGGCAGCATCGCGACATCCTTCTCTTGTTATTGACCCAACCGGAACGCGGTCAGGTCGCCTTTCGTGTTCTGCATCAGCAGGATCCCGTCCGCGACCACCGGCTGCGCCACCAGCGGCTGGCGCCCGACCCGCTCGCGCGCGGCGAACTCGCCGTTGTCGAGCCGGAGCCAGTGCAGATAGCCCTTGTAGTCGCCGACCACGGCGTAATCGCCCTGGATCGCCACGCCGGTCAGCGAACGGCGCGCCAGCGCCGGCTGCGACCACATCGCCGAGCCGGAGGCCTTGTCCAGCGCCCACACGGTGCCGGCGTTGTCGGCCACCACTACATTGCCGGAGCTCACGCCGACGCCGCCGGCGCCGCCATGATCGCGATTCCACAGCGGGCGGCCGCTCGGGCCTTCCAGCGCCACGGTCTCGTTCTTGAAGCTGCTTGCGTACAGCGTGGTGCCGTCGAGCACCGGGGCGCCGTCGACGTCGGCCATGCGCTCCAGCTCGGTGCGGCCTTCCGGCACGCCGATGGTCTGCTCCCACAGCACACGGCCGTCCTGCATCGCCAGCGCGGCCAGGGTACCGTCGTCGTTGCCGATGAACAGCACGCCCGGACCCGCCACCACCGGCGCGTTGCCGCGCACGGTCAGGCTCGGCAGTTCCTGCGCGTTGAACCAGCGCTGCTGGCCGGTGGCGGCATCGAAGGCGGTGGTGCGGCCGTCGTTGCTGCGCACGAACACCATGTTCTGCGCGATCACCGGCGCGGCGATCACTTCGTTGGGCACCTTGGCGCGCCACTTCTCGGTGCCGGTGGCGGCATCGAGTGCGATCACCTCGCCGTCCAGCGCACCGACGACCACCAGGCCATCACCCACGCCCGGGCCACCGGCGAAGCGCGGCAGCGGACGCTTCTTCTCGAGCCGCTTGCGCTCCTTGGCCTGCTGCTTCTCGTTGCGCAGGCGCTGCTTGTAGGCGGCGCGCTCGTCCTTGGACAGGTTCTTGCCGGACTCGCTCTCGACCTGGCTCTTCGGCTGATCCTCGGCCTGCGACAGCTGCTGCTTGCGCGCCTGCTTGGCGTCGTATTCCCAGACCGTCTTGCCGGTCTGCAGGTCCAGCGCGTAGACCGTGCCGGAGGTCGCGGCGGCATACACCTTGCCGTCGGCCACCACCGGGTGCTGGCGCACGCCGATGCGGCGCTCGCCCTTGCCGGCGTCGGTGGACCACAGCTTCACCACCTTCACCGACGGGGTGAACTTCACCAGTTCGGCCGGCTCGGCGGCCTTCTTGGCGGCCGCATCCTTGCCGGCGAACCAGCCCTTGACCGTGGTGCAGCCCGACAAGGCCAGACCCAGCAGGGCCACGGTGGCGACACGCTTGAACATGACTACCTTCATCAGATCGGCTCCGCGGCATTCGGCACGCTGCCGCCCGCATCCATCAATTTCGTTTCGACCACGCGCCGCTGCGGCGAGGCCACGTCCAGGCTGGTCAGCGCCTTGGCGTACGCATCGCGCGCCGCGTCGCGCTTGCCCTGCGCGATCAGCGCATCGCCGCGAATCTCCAGGCCCTGCGAATCGGTGGCCGAGGCCACCAGCGACAGCGCGTCCTGCGGCTTGCCGCCGGAAATCAGCAACCGCGCCACGCGATGGTCGACCATCACCTTCATTTCGCCGTCGGTCTTGAGCCCGCGCAGCGTGGTCAGCGCGGCATCGGACTTGCCGGCATCGACCTGCGCCTTGGCCAGGCGCAGCGCCGCCAGTTCGGCGTAGATGTTGGTCGAGCCCTGCTGCAGTTCGGCCATGTCCTTGGCCGCCTTGTCCAGCTGATTGGCCTGGATGCTCTTGAGCACCGCTTCGTAGCGGGCATTGGCCTGGGCCAGATCGTTGGACCGCTGCTTGGTCCACCACTGCCAACCGATGATCGCGCCAAGGCCGAGGACGATGCCGCCGATCAGGCCGGCGCCGTTCTTCCTGAGCCAAGTGCGGACGCGTTCGCTTTGTTCGTGCTCGTCGAGCAGGTCGTCAATCGCCATGCGTACTCTCGCCCCGCCGCTGCGACGGGACATGGAATGTTGAAAGTGAGGAACCGCGCCGCCGTCACTCGGAGGCGGGCACCACGGAACCGTCAGAGGATACCGCAAAGCGCGCCACGTTCGCGCGCCTGAACGGGGTCAGATCCACGGTACTCCCGGATTGCTGAACCTGGACCGCGGAGGCATTGCCAAGCACCACGCGCCCGACCTGGCCCGGCGCATACGTGCGGGTCTCGCCCGCCTTCAGCAGCGCCTTCTCGACCGGCGTGCCATCCGGAGCGAGGATCTGCACCCAGCTGTCGCCCTGGAACGACAGGCTCAGACTGTTCTTCTCCGGCTCCGCTGCCGGGCGCGGCATCGGCGTCAGCGAGGCGATGTACGGCGCGGCACTCGGCGCCGGCCGTGCGGCCGCCGGCGCGGCCGTTGCTGCCGCAGCGGCGCCATTGGCCGGCGTCGCCGTCGCGGTAGCGGCACCTCCCGGCGCCCCCGGCACCACGTCCAACGAAGCAGTGCTGGGGCCGTTGTCGTCGGCGAAGTGGCTGCGGGTCGCGTACCACACCGGCACCGCCAGTCCGGCGGTGATCACCACGTAGACCATGCGCCGCGTGGCGCTCTCGAGCATGCGTCGCAGCGGCGGGGTATGCGTGTGGCTGATCAATTCGACCGGCTGCACCGGCGCGATCTGCGCGGTCTGCAGCAAGGGCTCCAGATCGACGCCGAGCAGGCGTGCGTAGCTGCGCAACTGCCCGCGGACGAACACCGGCGCGCCGAGGCGCTGCCACTGCTCCGACTCGAGTGCCTGTACCACATGCACCGGCATGCGCAGTCGGCTGCCGACGTCGTCGATGCTCAGGCCGGCCGCTTCGCGCGCTTCGCGGAGCTGTTGCCCGCAGCCTTTGGCGCCTTCGAAAGCGTTCGGATTGGAATCACTGATCACAATGCACTAGCCCCGGGTGTCGTGGTCGCGGCATCGGGAAACTCCTTGCGCAACCGCTGTTGGTAACGGCCGGCGGCAGCCTTGTCGCCCAGCCTTTGCTCAATCTGAATAGCAAGTTGTAACACGGAAGCGGTGGCAGGCGCAGCCGCCAGACGCCGCTCGGAGAAGGCCCGCGCCTCGAAAAAGCGCCCTTTTGCGACCTCGTTGCGGGCCATCGCCTCGAGTGCGTACGCGTTGTCCGGATCCAGGTCCAGCGCCTTGCGCAGGTCACGTTCGCCACGCTCGCGCTGGCCGACCTGCAGCGCGCAGCCGCCGGCATTGGCCAGCGCCGAGGCCGGCGTGGCGTAGTCCTGCAGCGCAAGCGCGCGGTCGAACCAGGTCAGCGACTCAGCCGGCGAGCCGTTCGCGCACAGCCAGGCGCCGTAGTTGTTCAAGGTCGCGCCGTTGCTCGGCGCCAGCTCGGCGGCCTTGCGGTAGTACCCGCCGGCGGTCGCGGCATCGCCGCGGCGATCGGCGACCACCGCGAGCACGGTCAGCGCGTCGACCGACTCGGCGTCCAATGCCAGCGCCTTGCGCGCGTGGGTCTGCGCCGCGTCCAGGTCGTTGGAGGCCAGCCCGTTGGCGGCCAGGCCGAGTTGTTCCTGCAAGGCCACGCGCGACTTCACCGCGCGGCTGTCGCGGAAGGAATAATGCGGCTGCACCTGCTCGGCGGTGCGCACGGTGCCGGTCTTGGCGGCGATCCAGTTGCAGCCCGGCAAGGCCAGCACTGCGATCGCCACCACCGCGATGGAACGCCCTTGGCTACGCCACCGCATCCCGATCCGCCCGCGTCTGCAATTCGCGCTTGAACTCGGCCTGGCGACGGGTGCGGTCCATGACCTGCCCCTTGAGCTGCCCGCAGGCCGCATCGATGTCGTCGCCGCGCGTGCGCCGCACCATGGTCAGCACCTGCGCGTCCAGCAGGATCTTCTGGAACGCGCGGATCTCGGTCTCGCCGGAGCGCTCATAGCGCGTGCCCGGGAACGGATTGAACGGGATCAGGTTGACCTTGCCGGCGTTCGACGCCTGCACCGCGTTGTCGAACTGGCGCATCAGCCGCGCCAGTTGCCGCGCATGCTCGGGCTGGTCGTTGATCCCCTTCATGAGGGTGTATTCGAAGGTCACCGATTCGCGACGCTTGTTGGCGCGCAGATAACGCGCGCAGGCGGCCATCAGCTCGGCGATCGGGTACTTCTTGTTGAGCGGCACCAGAGTCTCGCGCAGCGCGTCGTTGGGCGCGTGCAGCGACACCGCCAGCGACACGTCGCTCTCGCTGGACAGACGGTCGATCTGCGGCACCAGGCCCGAGGTGGACAGGGTCACACGCTTGTTGGCCAGGCCATAGCCCAGATCGTCGCGCATCACGCTCATCGCGCGCACGACGTTGTCGAAATTCATCAGCGGCTCGCCCATGCCCATCATCACCACGTTGGTGAGACGGCGCATCTGGTGCGGCACGTTGCCCAGGTGCCGCGCCGCCACCCACACCTGGCCGATGATCTCGGCGGTGGAGAGGTTGCGGTTGAAGCCCTGGGTGGCGGTGGAGCAGAAGGTGCAGTTGAGGCCGCAGCCGACCTGCGAGGACACGCACAGCGTGCCGCGGGTCTTGTCGGGGATGTACACGGTCTCGATCGCGTTCTTGCCGTCCACACCCATTGCCAGCAACCACTTGTGGGTGCCGTCGGTGGAAGGCTTGTCGAACACGATGTTGGGGACGACGACCTCGGCATGCTGCTGCAGCTTGGCGCGCAGCGCCTTGCCGAGGTCGGTCATCTGGTCGAAGTCGGTGACGTAGCGGTGGTGGATCCACTTCATCACCTGGTGGGCACGGTAGCGCGCTTCGCCAAGGGTCTCGGCGAAGAAACGCTCCAGCCCCTCGCGATCGAGGTCAAGCAGATTCTGCTTGGCCGCCGCGCCGGTCCGCACGGGATCGGCGATGGCCAAGGGAGGATGGACGACCTCGTTCACGACGACCTCGCTTAGCGCGAAACCACTTCGGTGGCGGCGAAGAAATACGCCACTTCGTTGGCGGCGTTCTCGACCGAGTCCGAGCCGTGCGCGGCGTTGGCGTCGATCGAATCGGCGAAGTCGGCGCGGATGGTGCCCGGCGCGGCGTCCTTCGGGTTGGTGGCGCCCAGCAGGTCGCGGTGCGCGGCCACGGCGTTCTCGCCTTCCAGCGCCTGGATCATCACCGGGCCGGAGATCATGAACTCGACCAGCGCGTTGAAGAACGGACGCTCGCGGTGCACGGCGTAGAAGCCCTCGGCCTCGCGGCGCGACAGCTGCTTGTACTTGGCGGCCACGACCTTCAGGCCGGCCTTCTCGAAGCGCGAGTAGATTTCGCCGATGACGTTCTTGGCGACGGCGTCGGGCTTGATGATGGACAGGGTGCGCTCCAGCGCCATGGGAAGTTCTCCGTTGGGCGGGCCACTGAAGGCCCGAGGTTAACATGAAAAAAACCCGCGTCAAAACGCGGGCTTAGCCAGAATTGCGATGGACAATTCTATCCAATCGGCGCCGGCTTTGCACGGCCAGGCTGAATCGTGCTGCAAAGCAGCATGACGCGCCTGCCGCCCAGGCCTAGACTCAAACAATCGTTTGATTGATTCTGGCGGCCGCATGGCAAAGCAAGCGCACTTCTCGACCAAGGACCGCATCCTCAGCGCGGCCGAGGAACTGTTCGCGCAACACGGCTTTTCCGGCACCTCGCTGCGCCAGGTCACCAGCCAGGCCGACGTGAACATCGCCGCGGTGAACTACCACTTCGGGTCCAAGGAAAACCTGGTCAATGAGGTGTTCAGGCGGCGCATGGACGAAATGACCGCCGCGCGCATGGCGCAGCTGGAAGCCGCGCAACGGCAGCATCCCGGCCAGCTCGGCCCGGTGCTGGCCGCCTTCGTCGAACCGGCCCTGGCGATGGCCCAGGAGCGGCAGAGCGGCGGCGCCTTCGTGCGGGTGATCGCCCGCGCCTACGCCGAGAACAACGACAGCCTGCGCCAGTTCCTGTCCGACCACTACGGCCACGTGCTGCGCGAGTTCGGCAAGGCCATCGCCGCCTGCGTGCCCGGGCTGAGCAAGCAGGAACTGTACTGGCGCCTGGATTTCCTGGCCGGCGCCCTGACCTACGCCATGGCCGACTTCGGCCTGATCAAGCGCCCCGCCGGCGTCAGCGAGGGCGCACACCGCGCCCACGCCGCCCGCGAACTCATCCGTTTCGCCGAAGCCGGCTTCCTCGCCCACTCGGTTCCCTGATCCCGCAAACGTTGACCCACAGAGGCTGATCGCTATGTCCAATCCCCTGCTCGTCCGCCGTGCCGCCGTCCTGGGCGCGGGCGTGATGGGTGCGCAGATCGCTGCGCACCTGACCAACGCCGGCGTCGACACCGTGGTATTCGACCTCCCCGCCAAGGAAGGCCCCGCCGATGGCGTGGTGCTCAAGGCGATCGCCAACCTGACCAAGCTCAGCCCGGCACCGCTGGCCAGCACCGCGCTGGCCGAGGCCATCACCCCGGCCAACTACGACTCCGGCCTGGAGCAGTTGCGCGGCTGCGACCTGATCATCGAAGCCATCGCCGAGCGCATGGACTGGAAACAGGACCTGTACAAGAAGATCGCGCCGTTCGTGTCCGACCATGCGGTGCTGGCCTCCAACACCTCCGGCCTGGGCATCAACGCCCTGTCCGACGTGCTGCCGGAACAACTGCGCCACCGCTTCTGCGGCGTGCACTTCTTCAATCCCCCGCGCTACATGCACCTGGCCGAGCTGATCCCGGCCAAGCACACCGAGCCGGCGGTGCTGGAAGGCCTGGAGAGCTTCCTGGTCACCACCCTGGGCAAGGGCGTGGTCTACGCCAAGGACACCCCGAACTTCATCGGCAACCGCATCGGCGTGTTCTCGATCCTGTCCACCATCCACCACACCGAGCAGTTCGGCCTGGGCTTCGACGAGGTCGACGGCCTCACCGGCCCGCTGGTCGGACGTCCCAAGTCGGCGACCTATCGCACCTCCGACGTGGTCGGCCTGGACACCATGGCGCACGTCATCAAGACCATGGGCGACACCCTGCCGAACGATCCCTGGCATGCCTTCTTCAAGGCGCCGAAGTGGCTGGAGGCGCTGATCGGCAAGGGCGCGCTGGGCCAGAAGACCGGCGCCGGCATCTTCCGCAAGGTCGGCAAGGACATCGTGGTGCTGGACCTGCAGAAGCAGGACTACCGCCCGGCCGACCGCGCCGCCGCGCCGGAAGTCGTCGAGATCCTGAAGATCAAGAACCCGGCCGAGAAGTTCGCCAAGCTGCGCGAGAGCCAGCATCCGCAGGCGCAGTTCCTGTGGGCGACCTTCCGCGACCTGTTCCACTACAGCGCCTACCACCTGGCCGACATCGCCGAGACCGCGCGCGACGTGGATCTGGCGATCCGCTGGGGCTACGGCTGGGCGCTGGGTCCGTTCGAGACCTGGCAGGCGGCCGGCTGGAAGCAGGTCGCGCAGTGGATCGCCGACGACATCGCCGCCGGCAAGAGCATGAGCAGCGCGCCGCTGCCGAACTGGGTGTTCGACGGCCGCGACGGCGTGCACGCCGCCGAAGGCTCGTACAGCCCGGCGCGCGACGCCAAGCTGCCGCGCTCGGCGCTGCCGGTGTACAAGCGCCAGCGCTTCCCTGATCCGCTGCTGGGCGAAAAGTTCGCGCAGGGCGAGACCGTGTTCGAGAACGACGGCCTGCGCCTGTGGCACGACGGCGACGACATTGCCGTGGTCAGCTTCAAGACCAAGATGAACACCGTCTCCGACCAGGTGCTGGACGGCCTGCAGGAAGCGGTCGGCCGCGCCGAGAAGGACTTCAAGGGCCTTGTGCTGTGGCAGCACAAGGAACCCTTCTCCGCCGGCGCCGACCTGGCCGGCGCGCTGGGCCTGCTGCAGGCCGGCAAGGTCGACGCATTCGAGGCGATGGTCGCCAACTTCCAGGCCACCAGCCAGCGCATCAAGTATTCGCTGGTGCCGGTGGTCGCGGCGGTGCGCGGGCTGGCGCTGGGCGGCGGCTGCGAGTTCCAGATGCACAGTGCCAAGACCGTGGCCGCGCTGGAGAGCTACATCGGCCTGGTCGAGGCCGGCGTGGGCCTGCTGCCGGCCGGTGGCGGCCTCAAGGAGATCGCGGTGCGCGCGGCGCAGGCTGCCGGTCCCGGCGGCGATGTGTTCGCCGAACTGAAGAAGACCTTCGAGACCGTCGCCATGGCCAAGGTCTCCACGTCGGCGGTCAACGCCAAGGAACTGGGCCTGCTGCGCGGCACCGACAAGGTGGTGTTCAACAGCTACGAATCGCTGTACATCGCCAAGGCCGAGGCGCGCGCCCTGGCCGAGGGCGGCTACCGCCCGCCGCTGCCGGCGCGACGCATCCAGGTCGCCGGCGACGTCGGCATCGCCACCTTCAAGATGCTGCTGGTCAACATGCTGGAAGGCCGCTTCATCAGCGAGTACGACTACGAGATCGCCACCCGCATCGCCACCGTGCTGTGCGGCGGCGAGGTCGACCGCGGGGCGCTGGTGGACGAGGAATGGCTGCTCAAGCTCGAGCGCAAGCACTTCGTCGAACTGGCCCAGCAGGAAAAGACCCAGGCGCGCATCGGGCACATGCTCAAGACGGGTAAGCCCCTCAGGAACTGAGATTCGGGAGTCGGGATTGGGGATTCGTTACGGCGGATCCCCAATACCTGATGCCACCCTCGCCTCCCACTATTTATCAGCCGGGCAAGAAGCATTCGACGCCGGGATCCGCTCTGACGAATCCCGAATCCCGAATCCCCAATCCCGGCTTTCGGAGAAAGCCAAATGAGCAAACAGATCCAGGAAGCCTACATCGTCGCCGCCACCCGCACCCCGGTCGGCAAGGCGCCCAAGGGCATGTTCCGCAACACCCGTCCCGACGACATGCTGGCGCACGTGCTACGCGCGGTGGTGGCGCAGGCGCCGGGCATCGACCCCTCGCGCATCGACGATGCGATCATCGGCTGCGCGATGCCCGAGGGCGAGCAAGGCATGAACGTGGCGCGCATCGGCGTGCTGCTGGCCGGCCTGCCGAACTCGGTGGCCGGGCAGACCATCAACCGCTTCTGCTCCTCGGGCATCCAGGCGGTGGCGCTGGCGGCCGACCAGATCCGCCTGGGCAACGCCGACCTGATGCTGGCCGGCGGCACCGAATCGATGTCGATGGTGCCGATGATGGGCAACAAGGTCGCGCTGTCGCCGAGCGTGTTCGCCGACGACCACGTGGCGATCGCCTACGGCATGGGCATCACCGCCGAGAAGGTGGCCGAGGAGTGGAAGGTGTCGCGCGAGGACCAGGACGCCTTCGCCCTCGCCTCCCACCAGAAGGCCATCGCCGCGATCGCCGCCGGCGAGTTCCGCGACGAGATCAGCCCCTACGAGATCGTCTCGCACCAACCCGACCTGGCCGGCAACGTCATCGCCCTGCGCAAGAAGCTGGTCGACACCGACGAAGGCCCGCGCCCGGATAGCTCCATCGAGGGCCTGGCCAAGCTGCGCCCGGTGTTCCGCAACGGCCAGTCCGGCGGCAGCGTCACCGCCGGCAACTCCTCGCAGATGAGCGACGGCGCCGGTGCGGTGCTGCTGGCCTCCGAGCAGGCGATCAAGGACTACGGGCTGACCCCGCTGGCCCGCTTCGTCAGCTTCTCGGTCGCCGGCGTGCGCCCGGAAGTGATGGGCATCGGCCCGATCGAGGCGATTCCGAAGGCGCTCAAGCAGGCCGGCCTAAGCAAGGACCAGCTGGACTGGATCGAGCTCAACGAAGCCTTCGCCGCGCAGTCGCTGGCGGTGATCCGCGACAGCGGCCTGGATCCGTCCAAGGTCAACCCGCTGGGCGGCGCCATCGCCCTGGGCCATCCGCTCGGTGCCACCGGCGCGATCCGCACCGCCACCCTGGTGCACGGCCTGCGCCGGCGTCAGCAGAAGTACGGCATGGTCACCATGTGCATCGGCACCGGCATGGGCGCCGCGGGGATCATCGAGGCGCTGTAAGCCGCGCACGTGGGTGGGTGGATTAGCTCCTCTCCCGTCGGGAGAGGGATTTGGGTGAGGGCCGGGGGCACTGAAGCGCCCGCGCTGACCTGCCCATGCGAGGCTCGCCCGGACCCTCATCCGCCCCTGCGGGGCACCTTCTCCCGACGGAAGAAGGGACACGCCATAGCCCCTCTCCCGCCGGGAGAGGGGTTTGGGTGAGGACCGGGAGCACTGAAGCGCCCGCGCTGACCTGTACATGCGAGGCTTCGCCCGGACCCGCATCCGCCCCTGCGGGGCACCTTCTCCCGACGGGAGAAGGGACACGCCATAGCCCTTCTCCCGCCGGGAGAGGGGTTTGGGTGAGGGCCGGGGGCACTGAAGCGCCCGCGCTGACCTGTGCATGCGAGGCTTCGCCCGGACCCTCATCCGCCCCTGCGGTGCACCTTCTCCCGACGGGAGAAGGGGACACGCCATCGCCCCTCTCCCTCCGGGAGAGGGGTTGGGGTGAGGGTCCGGCATCAAGTGTTGCTGTACAAACAACGTACAAACAGAAAAGGCAGCCGCGAGGCTGCCTTTTCTGTTTGTCATCTGATTCCACCCATCTGGATCGAATCAGCGGCTTGACGCTCTTGGATCAGCACTCGGCCGCGCGCCGCCCTGCAGCGGCGCGCGGCGCCAGGCTCACTCCTCAGCGAGCATCTGCGTGAGCTTCTCGCGCGCCGGCTTGGCCAGCTTCTTGTTCTCCAGCGCGAAGCGGATGGTCGCCTCGACCAGGCCCAGGTGCGTACCGCAGTCGAAGCGGGTGCCCTCGAAGCGGTAGGCGTCGACCTCTTCGCTCTTCAGCAGCGCAGCGATGGCGTCGGTCAGCTGGATCTCGCCGCCGGCGCCGGTGCCGGTGCTTTCCAGCAGTTCGAAGATCTTCGAGCTGAGCACGTAGCGCCCGACCACCGCCAGATCGCTCGGCGCGTCTTCCGGCTTGGGCTTTTCGACGATCTGCGCGATGCGGCCCTTGCGGCCATCGAAGGCCTCGGTGGCCACGATGCCGTAGCTGGCGGCGTTCTCGTGCGGCACGTCTTCCACCGCGATCACGCTGGCGCCGCTGCGCTCGTTGAGATCGGCCATCTGCTTCAGCGCGCCGTCGCCGCGGTTCCAGATCAGGTCGTCCGGCAGCAGCACCGCAAACGGCTCGTCGCCGATCACCGACTTGGCGCACAGCACCGCGTGGCCCAGGCCCAACGCTTCGGCCTGGGTCACGAAGATCGCGCGCACGCCCTCGGGCAGCACGTGTCGGATCATTTCCAGCTGCTCGTGCTTGCCGGCACGCTCCAGCTTCTGCTCCAGTTCGTAGGCCTTGTCGAAATAATCCGCGACCGCGTGCTTGTAGCGGTTGGTGACGAAAATCAGGGTGTCGCAACCGGCTTCGATCGCCTCGTCCACCGCGTACTGGATCAACGGCCGATCGATGATCGGCAGCATTTCCTTGGGGACGGTCTTGGTGGCGGGAAGGAAGCGGGTACCCAAACCTGCGACCGGGAATACTGCCTTGCGGATTCTCTTGCTCATCAGAGCCTTCTGGCCTCGCGTGCGGGGAATGGAACGATGGTAGCGGAGCCGTCGTGATCCTCTTGCTGACGCAAGGGCGCGAACTCCGGCATGGTCATGCGCAACACCTTCTCGATGGTGTCACTGTCGTAGTCGGCCACCGCCGCGCGCAACTGCTGCACGCCGCGCAACACGTCCTCGCGCGAGAAGCTGCGCACGCCGGCTTCCAGGATCTTCGGATGCGAGGTCGGCCGATAGTGCTCGTCCGAGTAGAACAAGGTCTCGTGCAGTTTCTCGCCCGGCCGCAGGCCGGTGTAGACAATGGCGATGTCGCGTCCGGGCTGCTTGCCCGCCAGGCGGATCATCTGTTCGGCCAGCAAGCGGATCGGCACCGGCTCGCCCATGTCCAGCGTATAGATGGCGCCATGCGACGCCGAGGCCGCGGCCTGCACGATCAGCTGGCTGGCTTCGGGAATGGTCATGAAGTAGCGCGTCACCTGCGGATCGGTGACCGTCACCGGGCCGCCCTGGCGGATCTGCTCGCGGAACAGTGGCACCACGCTGCCGGCCGAATCCAGCACATTGCCGAAGCGCACCGTCACGAAGCGCGTGCTCACCGCCTGGTCGTCCAGCGACTGGCACACCATCTCGGCATAGCGCTTGGACGCGCCCAGCAGGTTGACCGGATTGACTGCCTTGTCGGTGGAGATGAACACGAAGGTCGAAACCTTGGCCGCGACGCAGGCACGCGCCACATTCTCGGTGGCCAGCACGTTGTTGCGCACCGCCTCGCGGCACTGCCGTTCCAGCAGCGGCACCTGCTTGTAGGCGGCGGCATGGAACACCGCGTCCGGCTCGGCGACCTGCATCGCGTGGCGGATCACCGCCGGATCGCCGCAATCACCCAGCACGCAGTCGATTTCCAGATCGGGAAAGGTGCGATGCAGGTCGGCGTGGATGGTGATCAGCGCCAGTTCGTTGATCTCCAGCAGCACGATCTTGCGCGCGCCGTGACGCGCGCACTGCCGGCATAGTTCCGAGCCGATCGAACCGCCGGCGCCGGTGACCAGCACGGTGCGCCCAGACAGCCAGCCCTTGATCAGCTTCCAGTCCGGCGTCACCGGCTTGCGCCCGAGCAGGTCCTCGATCGCGACCTCCTTGAGTTCGCCAGGCAGGTAATGGCCCTCAAGCACGTCGACCAACCGCGGTACCGTGCGGAACGGCAGACCGGTGCTCTCGCAGATCGCCACCACACGCTGCATCCCGGCCGCGTCCAGCGACGGGATTGCGATGACCAGCAACTTGGCCGCGGTTTCCTTGGCGATCGCGCCGGCTTCGTCGATGCGGCCCAGGATCGGCAGGCCCTGCAGCTTGGCGCCGTGCAGGTGGCCGGCGTCGTCGACGAAACCCACGGGCTGGTAGGCACCGGACCGCCGCAGGTCGCGCACCAGCGCCTCGGCCGCGCGGCCGGCGCCGACGATCAGCACGCGCCGTGCGGTGTCGTCCGAATGCGCGATCTGATAATCCTTCCACGCGCGGTACAGCAGGCGCGGCGCGCCCAGCAGCGCCGACAATGCGAACGGGTACACCATCAGCACCGACAGCGGAATGGCGTCGAAACGGCTGTAGGCCAGCCCCAGCACGATCGCCACCAGGCCATAGAAGCTGGCCTTGAAGATATTGAGCAGGTCGGGAACGCTGGCGAAGCGCCACAGGCCGCGGTACAGGCCGACCTTCCAGAACACCAGCCCCTGCGCCACCAGCACGATGGCGGTGTTGAGATTCCACAGCGGCAACGGATGCTCGCCGGGAAGCATGGTGTAGCGCGCGGCGTGCAGCAGTTGCCAGCAGATCCAGACGATGGCCAGATCGTGGACGACCACGGAGGCCTTGGGAAACAACTCGGTGACTCGGTCGCGCGTGGAAAGCATCAGTGATCCGTAAGAGTTCGGCGCATCCGGTTGCGCAAGGCCAGCCAAAGCACACCTGCCGAACAGAACCAGGCGATCGTCAGACCAGCCTGCAAACCCACATCCAGCGGTCTGCCCAGCCGCGCAATTGTAATCGCGACAATGCTGAACAAACCGTAGGCGAGCGTGACGACAGTATGGCTACTGCCGGTGTGTACCCAACGCTGATAGAAATGTTGCGCGTGCGGTTGCCACCAGCGTTCGCCGGCGAGCATGCGCGAGGCGAGCGTGAAGCCCGCGTCGATGGCGAAGGCCGACAGCGGCAAGGCCGGCAGCCACGGCGCCTGTCCACCGGCAACGATGCACCAGGCGAACAGCGCGGCGATCAGGTAGCCGAGCGCGCCGCTGCCGACATCGCCGAGGAAAATGCGCGCCCGGGGGTAGTTGAACGGCAAAAATCCCGCGCAGGCCACCAGCACGACCCAGCATGGCCAACGCAACGGAGCTGGCAGCAAGCTGGCGAATCCCAGGGCGGCGAGCATGGCCTGACTGCCGGCCAGACCATTGATGCCATCCATGAAATTCCAGATATTGATCAACGAAATCGTTGCCAACAACACCAGCGCCACCATCCATGGGGGTTGGTTCGCGTTGTAGACAAGTGCAGCCAGCAAGCTTGCGGCCACTGCATGCACCAGCAGTCGCAGTCCCGCCGACAGCGAGCGGTGGTCGTCCCACCAGCCGATGCCGGCGACCAGCAGCAGGCCGGCCGCAACGATGGCGATGCCTGCGCCATGCTGCGGCCATTGCAGCGCAGCCCAGGCGCAGGCCAGCAGGACCGCCACCACGATCGCCACGCCACCGCCGCGCGGCGTCGCCACGGTGTGACTGCGCCGCTCGCCGGGCGCGTCCATCAGCTTGCGCTTGAGCGCGTATTGGCGCGACAGCCAGGTGCCGACCGCGCTGAACACCCCGAGCGCCAAGAGCAGCGCGGCTCCTGCGATGGGCACTACACCACCGCGTAGTTGAGCAGCGGCTTGACCGTGCCCCACTCCTTGCAACTGGGGCATTGCCAGTGGTGGGTCCGCGCGCCGAAGCCGCAGCGGGTGCAGCGATAGCTGGGATTGCGCACCAACAACTGGTCGGTGATGTGCTTGAGGTCCTGCAGGGTCGCGGTGGAGTCCGCGCCCTCGGCCAGGGTCAGGTCGATCAGTGCCGACTCGCCGCGCACCGACGGCCGGTCCTTGAGCTGCCGGCCCAGATAGGAGCGCGCGGCGGAAATGCCTTCCTGCGACTCCATCAGCCGGGTCAGCGCCAGTACCGGGGCGATGCCGCGGTAATGCTCGGTCATCTCCGACAGGAACGCGCGCGCGCCGCTGAGATCGTTGCCGCGCCGGTAGCACTCCATCAATGCCGGCATGATCTCCGGCAGATAGTCCGGGTCGTGGCGCGCGGCACGCTCGAAGGCGCGGATGGCCGCCTCGTCGTTGCCGTCGTCGACGTCGATGCGCCCTTCCAGGATGCCGGCACGCACCGACTTGGCGTCGGCCTGGTAGGCGCGCGCGATCGCCGCCCGCGCCAGGTCGTTCTTGCCGGAGGCGCGATAGCGGTCGGCCAGCTCGCATTCGAACTGGGCGATCAGCTTGCCCATCGGCTCGCCGGTCACCTCTTCGTAGCGGGTGGCGTTGTCGATGGCCTTTTCCCAGTCGCGTTCGGCCTGGTAGATGCCGATCAGGTGCTTGAGCGCCTGCGGCGCACGCTGGTCGATCTGCGCCAGTTCGGTGAACACGGTTTCGGCGCGGTCCAGCAGCCCCGACTTCATGTAGTCCTCGCCCAGCGCCAGCAAGGCCTGCACGCGCTGCGCGTCGCTCAGGTCGCTGCGCTGGACCAGGCCCTGGTGCAGGCGGATGGCGCGGTCGACCTCACCGCGACGGCGGAACAGGTGGCCCAACGCGACCTGGGTCTCGAAGGTTTCCTTGTCCAGTTCGGCGATGTGCAGGAACAGCTCGATCGCCTTGTCCGGCTGCTCGTTGAGCAGATAGTTGAGGCCGCGGAAATAGGTGCTGGAGAGCCGGCTGACCTGGGTATCGCCATGGCGCTGGCCGCCACGGCGGCCGATCACCCAGCCACTCAGCGCCGCCAGCGGCAGGAACAGGAAGAACCAGAACCACTCGGTCAGAAAGTCCATCGAAGATCAGCGTCCGTCCAAGGGCTGGTGAGCATGGGGAGAGACCGGCGCGACGGCCGGCGCAACGGCGTTCGCGGCCTTGTTGGCGCGACGCAGCTTGGCATACAAAGGAATCACCAGGGCCGCCAGGACCAGCGAGGCGCCGATCAGCACGCCGGCGAACAGCGAGACGATGATGGCGATGCCGGAGGTGGTGGCGATGCTGGAGAACACGAAGTTGATCTGGATCGGCTGCGAATTGAGCGACCCGATGACCAGGCCGGCCAACAGCAACACCAGCAGGATCAGCAGTCGTGCAATCTTCATGAGCAACTCCAGCGTCGGGAGACACTAGATTAGCCGAACAGGCGTGGATTCCGGCAAATGCCGGACGCCGGGCTCAGGGCGTGTCGGATTCGACCGGAACGACGCCGCTGACGCGCTCGCGCAGTTCCTTGCCGGGCTTGAAATGCGGCACGTGCTTGCCGGGAAGCGCGACGGACTCGCCGGTCTTGGGATTGCGTCCCAGGCGCGGCGGCCGGTAATGCAGGGAAAAGCTGCCGAAGCCGCGGATCTCGATGCGAGCGCCGCCGGACAGGGCGCCGCCCATCATTTCCAACAACGACTTCACCGCCAGATCGACGTCGTCCGACTTCAGATGCGCCTGCTTGCGCGCCAGGATTTCGATCAGTTCGGATTTGGTCATTTACGGATGCGTGCAGTGGGGTCGCAACCTGGCACGGCCCGGGAACACCGGGCCGTGCCAGTAACGCTGCGTGTGGCGGATTACTCGGACTTGTTGCCGTTCAGCTGTGCACGCAGCAGCGCGCCCAGCTGGGTGGTGCCGCCCGACGCGGACTGGTATTCCTCCAGCACTTCGCGCATTTCGGCATCGTCCTTGGCCTTGATCGACAGCTGCAGGGTGCGGCCCTTGCGGTCCATGCCCACGAACTTGGCTTCGATCTTGTCGCCGACCTTCAGGTGCTGGCTGGCGTCGTCGACGCGCTCGTTGGCGATGTCGCGTGCGGCGACGTAGCCTTCGATGCCGTCGGCCAGGTCGATGGTGGCGCCCTTGGCGTCCACTTCACGCACCACGCCCTCGACCTTCGAGCCCTTCGGGTTGGCGGCCATGTACTGGCCGAACGGATCCTGCTCCAGCTGCTTGACGCCCAGGCTGATGCGCTCGCGCTCCGGATCCACCGCCAGCACCACGGCTTCCAGCGTGTCGCCCTTCTTGAAGTTGCGCACGATGTCTTCGCCGGTGGTGTTCCAGCTGATGTCGGACAGGTGCACCAGGCCGTCGATGCCGCCGTCCAGGCCGATGAAGATGCCGAAGTCGGTGATCGACTTGATCTGGCCGGACACCTTGTCGTTCTTCTTGTGGGTGGCGGCGAAGGTCTCCCACGGATTGGCGGCGACCTGCTTCATGCCCAGCGAGATGCGGCGACGCTCTTCGTCCACGTCCAGCACCATCACTTCGACTTCGTCGCCGACCTGCACGACCTTGGACGGGTTGACGTTCTTGTTGGTCCAGTCCATCTCGGACACGTGCACCAGGCCTTCCACGCCCGGCTCGATCTCGACGAACGCGCCGTAATCGGTGACGTTGGAGACCTTGCCGAACACGCGGCTGTTGGCCGGGTAACGGCGGGCGATGTTGTCCCACGGATCCTCGCCCAGCTGCTTCAGGCCGAGGCTGACGCGGTTACGCTCGCGATCGAACTTCAGCACGCGCACGTCCAGCTCGTCGCCGACGTTGACCACTTCGGACGGATGACGCACGCGCTTCCAGGCCATGTCGGTGATGTGCAGCAGGCCGTCGATGCCGCCCAGGTCCACGAACGCGCCGTAGTCGGTCAGGTTCTTGACCACGCCCTTCAGGATCGCGCCTTCCTGCAGCTTGTCCATCAGCTGCTCGCGCTCTTCCGAATGCTCGCTCTCGACCACCGCACGACGCGAGACCACCACGTTGTTGCGCTTGCGGTCCAGCTTGATCAGCTTGAACTCCAGTTCCTTGCCTTCCAGGTAGGCCGGGTCGCGCACCGGGCGCACATCCACCAGCGAACCGGGCAGGAACGCGCGGACATCCTTGATGTCCACGGTGAAACCACCCTTGACCTTGCCGCTGATGCGGCCGGTGATGGTCTCGTTCTTTTCCAACGCTTCTTCCAGCTCGTCCCACACCATGGCGCGCTTGGCCTTCTCGCGCGACAGCACGGTCTCGCCGAAGCCGTTCTCGAGCGAGTCGAGCGCGACCTTGACCAGGTCGCCTTCGGCGACGTCGATCTCGCCAGCGTCGTTACGGAACTGCTCGATCGGCACGATGCCTTCGGACTTCAGGCCGGCGTTGATCACCACCACGTCGCCGCGGACTTCCACGACGGTACCGGTGACGATGGCGCCGGGCTTCAGCTTGGCCAGATTGGCTTGGCTGGCTTCGAACAGTTCGGCAAAAGATTCGGTCATTTGAAATTACTCTAGTGGACACACGGACAGGGCGTTTTCTTCTGGAAAACAGCGACTGCCCACCTGTTAGTCGGCCCGAACAGCGGCCGGGTGTGGAATGGAAAAACCGCAGCACGAAATTGCGCAGCGGAGCCTTTGACGCTATCGATGGAACACGGATGTTGCGGGTGTTGCGAGGAACCGGCGGCGTCCATGACGCCACCACTCTGCTGCCCTGCCCTGCGTGCCGCTCAGACCGGCAGCAACTGCAGGACGCGGCCCACCACCTGGTCGATGTCCATGCCGGTGGAATCGAGGAGGACGGCATCGTCTGCCGGCCTCAGCGGGGCCACCGCGCGTTGGGCATCGCGTGCGTCGCGGGCCATGATCTCGCGCAGCAGGTCGTCGAATATAACCGAAACCCCTTTTTCCTTCAACTGCTTATGCCGGCGCTGGGCGCGCTCTTCGGCGCTGGCGGTCAGGAACACCTTGTACGGGGCGTCCGGGAAAATCACGGTCCCCATGTCGCGGCCGTCGGCGACCAGCCCCGGCGGGGTGCGGAAGGCGCGCTGGCGCTGCTTCAGCGCCGCGCGCACCTCGGGGATGGCGGCGATCGCCGAGGCCACCGCGCCGGTGGTCTCCAGGCGCAGCTCGTCGGTGGCGTCGGCGCCGTTGATCCTCACGCGCAGGCCACCGCCGGCGACCTCATCGAACTCCACCCGGGTGTCGAAGGTGCAGCGCACCAGGGCGGCGGCATCGGAAATGTCCAGATTGGCCCAGCTGGCCGCGACCCCGACCGCCCGGTACAGCGCCCCCGAATCCAGGTAATGCCAGCCCAGGCGGGCGGCAACGATGCGGCTGACGGTGCCTTTGCCGGCCCCGGACGGGCCATCGATGGTCAGGACGGGAGCGGGCTCGTTCATGCGGTTCCTCGGACGGGGGGCGGCGCATTGTAGCGCCGACGCCGGCCGGGCTGGCGCAAGCAGTTGAAACCATGAAGAAAACCAGGCTACAATCGCCGGCTTACTGATCCCGCGCCATGGTTTCGGCCGTGCCGCCCTCCTTCGAATCCACAAGTTTACGCCGAGGTGTGCCATGAAAGTCCTGTCCTCCCTGAAGTCGGCGAAGGCCCGTCACCGCGACTGCAAGGTGGTCCGCCGCCGCGGCAAGGTCTTCGTGATCTGCAAGTCCAACCCCCGTTTCAAGGCGCGTCAGCGCTGATCCGACCCGGCCTGCCCTGCCGCGCCGCGCGCAGCGGTGGCCGGTCGTCGACGAAAGCCGCCTTCGGGCGGTTTTTTGTTGCCGAAGTTTGCTGTAATCGGCGTTCGTCCTCTGGGGAGTACACGTGATGAAGCATCGTCTGTCCGTCCTGCCGCTGCTGGCCGTGTTGGGCCTGGCCGGCGGCGCCCACGCCGAGACCCTGCTGGTCGAGCGGGTCAAGGAAGAACCCGCGGCGGCGATGCCGACCCGCGGCCTGAGCATGGCCCAGGTGCAGGCGCGCTACGGCGCCCCGCAACAGAAGCTGGAACCGCGCGGCGGCCAGAAGCGGCAGTGGCCGACCATCAACCGCTGGGTCTACCCGGCCTTCACCGTCTACTTCGAGAAGCAGAAGGTAGTGGACGTGGTCGCCAACAAGGCCGACGCCAACGAGATCGGGCCGAAGCCGGCGATCCGCTGAAGCGCGTTCTTCTTCGCAAGAGCCCGCACAGCCAATGCGCGGGAACGTACACAACAGCCAGGCTTCGGTCCGGCAGCACGTGAGTAGTGGTCGCAATGACTGATCGCCTTCGCCTTCCCGCGGAATGGGAGCCCCAGTCCGCCATCCTGATCGCCTGGCCGCATGCCGGCACCGACTGGGCCGAGCGCCTGGCCGAGGTCGAGGAGACCTACATCGCGCTGGTCGCGGCGATCGTGCGCTTCCAGCGGGTGCTGATCTGCGTGGCCGACGCCGACCTGCAGATCTACGCCGAGGCGCGGCTGCGCTCGGCGCGGGTGGACATGCAGCGGGTGCGCTTCGTCGAGGCCGAGTACGACGACACCTGGCTGCGCGATTCCGGCCCGATCACCCTGGCGCGCGCCGGCGGCGGTTTCCAGTTGCTGGATTTCCGCTTCACCGGCTGGGGCGGCAAGTTCCAGGCCAGCCGCGATGACCAGTTGGTCAGCGTGCTGGCCGCGCAGGGCCTGTTCGCCGACAGCGACGTGCGCCGCATCGATTTCGCCCTGGAAGGCGGCGCCATCGACTGCGACGGCGCCGGCACCCTGCTGACCACCTGGCAGTGCCTGCACGAGCGCCACCCGCAGCGCAGCCGCGACTCGCTCAGCCACGACCTGGCCGACTGGCTGGCGCAGCAGCGCGTGCTGTGGCTGGATTACGGCTACCTGGAAGGCGACGACACCGACGCGCACATCGACACCCTCGCCCGCTTCGCCAGCACCGACGCAATCGTTTACCAGGCCTGCGACGACGCCGGCGATTCGCACTACGCCGAGCTGCAGGCGATGGGCGCCGAACTGGCCGCCCTGCGCACCGCCGACGGCGCGCCCTATCGCCTGTTCCCGCTGCCGTGGGCGCAGCCGGTGATCGACCAGGGCCGGCGCCTGGCCGCGTCCTACGCCAACTTCCTGATCGTCAACGGCGCGGTGCTGATGCCGGCCTACGGCGACGCGGCCGATGCACAGGCGCAGGCGGTGATGGCGCAGGCCTTCCCGCAGCACGAGATCGTGCCGATTCCCTGCCGCGCGCTGATCTGGCAGAACGGCAGCCTGCACTGCATCACCATGCAACTGCCGGCCGGACTGCTGGCGGACTGAACCGCCTGCGCCTGCGCCGCACGCCAGCACAGCGCCGACCACACCCGCGCCGCCGCCACGCGCGGCGCGGGATTCATCTCCCCGGAACCTGCCGCGCGGCCATCCGCGCTACCATGCCGGTTTACCGCGAACCTTGATTCCGCAATGAGCCGAAACACTCTTTCCGTCGCGCTGATCCAGGAGCGCAACCACGGCGACGCCGCGGCGAACCTGGCAGCGATCGAATCGCGTGTGGCCGGGGCCGCCGCGCAGGGCGCGCAGTTGGTGCTGCTGCAGGAACTGCACAACGGCGCGTACTTCTGCCAGCACGAGTCGGTGGACGAATTCGACCTGGCCGAGCCGATTCCCGGCCCCAGCACCGAGCGCCTGGGCGCGCTGGCCAAGCGCCATGGCGTGGTCCTGGTCGGTTCGCTGTTCGAGCGCCGCGCCGCCGGCCTGTACCACAACACCGCGGTGGTGTTCGAAAAGGACGGCAGCCTGCTGGGCAAGTACCGCAAGATGCACATCCCCGACGATCCGGGCTTCTACGAGAAGTTCTACTTCACCCCGGGCGATCTGGGCTTCACCCCGATCCAGACTTCGGTCGGCCGCCTCGGCGTGCTGGTGTGCTGGGACCAGTGGTACCCGGAAGCGGCGCGGCTGATGGCGCTGGCCGGTGCCGAGCTGCTGCTGTACCCGACCGCGATCGGCTGGGACCCCAGCGACGAACAGGCCGAGCAGGAACGCCAGCGCGATGCCTGGATCCTCAGCCATCGCGGCCATGCCGTGGCCAACGGCGTGCCGGTGCTGAGCTGCAACCGGGTCGGCCACGAACCCTCGCCGCTGGGCGCGTCCGGCATCCAGTTCTGGGGCAACAGCCACGTGCTCGGCCCGCAGGGCGAGTTCATCGCCGAGGCCGGTGGCGAGCCCACGGTGCTGGTCTGCGACGTGGACCTGCAGCGCAGCGAGCACGTGCGACGGATCTGGCCGTTCCTGCGCGACCGCCGCATCGATGCCTACGGCGACCTGCTGAAGCGCTACATCGACTGACCCGCAGCGGCCGTGCCGGGTCTTTGCGTGCGCTGCGCCGCTGGCTGCGACGCAGCGCGATCCGGCGGCAGGCGCCCATGCCCGTCGCGGCCGATGCCCTCACACCCCCATGCCCGCTGAGCCCCGGCGCCGACGAGGCGCCCTCCGATGAGTGATGGAATGAACGAACTTTCCCAGGCCGACGGCGACGACGCGCTGTTCGACGGCCAGCCGTACCGCATCGTCGAACGCGACGGCATCCGCTACACCCTGCTCGGCACTGCGCACGTGTCCCTGGCCAGCGTCGCGGCCGTGGAACGGGCGATCGGCAGCGGCCATTTCGATGCGGTGGCGGTGGAACTGGATCCGCAACGCCTGCAGGCGCTGACCGACCCGGACGCGCTGACCAAGCTGGACCTGGTGCAGGTGATCCGCAAGGGCCGCGTGGCCCTGTTCGCCGCCAACCTGGCGCTGGCCGCCTACCAGCGGCGCCTGGCCGAGCAGCTGGGCATCGAGCCCGGCGCCGAGCTCAAGCGCGCGGTGCTGCTGGCGCGCGAACAGCAGTTGCCGGTGTACCTGGTCGACCGCGAAGTCGGCCTGACCTTCAAGCGTGCCTCCAGCCGGCTCGGCTTCTTCGGCAAGCTGAAACTGGCCAGCGGCCTGCTCGGCGGCCTGTTCGCCTCCGATGAGGTCGGCGAGGCGGAGATCGAGAAGCTCAAGCAGGGCGACATGCTCGAGGCCAGTTTCGGCGACTTCGCCAGCGAGAGTCCGGCGCTTTACGAAACCATCATCGCCGAGCGCGACCGCTACATGGCCACGCGCCTGCGCGAGGAACAGGCGCAACAGCGCGCGCTGCCGCTGGCCGGCAATGCCGAACCGCTGGAGGGCGCGCCGGCCAGCGGCGTGCGCGAGGTGCTGGCGGTGGTCGGTGCCGGCCACCTCGCCGGCCTGGCGCGGCACCTGCAGGGCGACCAGGACGACCCGGCGACGCTGCGCAAGGCGCTGGAGGACGTGCCGACGAAGAAGAAGGTGCCGTGGATCACCCTGACCCTGACCGCGCTGGTGCTGGGCGGCGTGGCCTGGGGTTACTGGCACGGCGGCTTCGCACTGGGCACCGACCTGCTGCTGCAGTGGGTGCTGTTCACCGGCGGCCTGGCCGGGCTGGGCTGCATCCTGGCCGGCGGCCACCCGCTGAGCGTGATCGCCGGTGCGATCGCCGCGCCGCTGAAGCCGTTCCGCCCCGGCGTGCCGGCCGGCGCGTTCAGCGCCCTGGTCGAAGTGCACATGCGCAAGCCGGCCTATGGCGACTTCCTGGCGCTGCGCGACGACGCGCAGAACCTGCGCGGCTGGTACCGCAACCGCGTCTCGCGGGTGGTGCTGACCTTCCTGCTGACCAACCTGGGCAGCATGCTCGGCGTGTGGCTGGCCGGCTTCCGCATCTTCGGCAAGCTGGCGGGTTGAGGAACAAAGCACGGCGGCCAACGTCGCTGCGCAAGTTTCACTCTTGTGGGAGGGGCTTCAGTCCCTACGCTGCAGCGATACGGCGTCGGGGCTGAAGCCCCTCCCACATGCGAGTTCCAGCAGCCACGTCGCGTCCAATCCGTCGACAAGCTGGCGGGTTGAACGATTCCTCACGGCGGCGGCAAACGTCGCGCCGGTTTCATCCTTTTGGGAGGGACTTTAGTCCCGACGCTTCAGTGGTACGGCGTCGGGGCTGAAGCCCCTCCCACAGTCGGTTTCGAGCAGGCACGTCGCCACGCATCAGCGCGCCGGCTGCGGCGCCGCGGCGCGCTGGCCACGCGCACGCCGCACCAACTGCGCTACGCCATTGCTGAGATCGTCCAGGATCGCGTAGATGGTCGGCAGGAACAGCAGGCTGACCACGGTCGAGAACGCCAGGCCGCCGGCGATGGCGCGTGCCATCGGGTAGTAGGCCGGGCCGTCGCCGAACATCTGCGTGGTGGTCAGCGAGATCGGCACCATCGCCAGGATCGCCGTGCCCATGGTCATCATGATCGGACGCAGGCGCTCACGCGAGCCTTCGATCAGCGCCTCGGTGCGGCACAGGCCGCGCCGGCGCAGATTGTTGATGTGCTCGATCATCACGATGCCGTTGTTCACCACCACGCCCATCAGCACCAGGATGCCGATGAAGGCCATGATTCCGAAGCTGGTGCCGGTGATCCAGAACAGCCAGAACACGCCGAACACCGAGAACAGCACGCCGCTCATGATCGCCACGGGAAACAGCAGCGATTCGAACATCGCGGCCATCACCACGTAGATCATCACCAGCGCGATCAGCAGATTGAACAGCATTTGCTTGCTGGCCCGGTCGTCGTCCTGGCCATCCGCGCCGTCGAAACTGTAGCGGTAGCCGACCGGGAAACTGACCGCCTTGAGGGTGTCCTCGATCGCCTGCTTGGCTTCCGGCGCGGTGACCTTGGCGCCGAGATTGGCGGTGATGGTCAGCGTGGTCTGCCGGTTGGTCCGGGTGATCTGGGTGGCGGCCGCGCGCGGTTGCGTCTCGACCAGGCTCAGCAAGGGCACGCTGCGCCCGTCCTGGGTGCGCACGTTGAAGCTGTCCAGGTCTTCCGGCGAGGTCTGCTCGGCGCCGGCGAAGCGCACCCATACAGGCACTTCGTTGTCGCCGTGACGGAACTCGCGCAGCGACGCGCCGCGCAGCGCCAGGCCGACGAAGCTGGCGACCTGCTCGGCACTGAAGCCGAACGCGGCGGCGCGCTCGCGGTCCACCCGCACGGCCAGCTCGGTGCTGCGATCGCCGCTGTCCACGCGCACGTCGCGCAGTTCCTTGCGCCGCGCCAGCAGCGGCACCACGTCGTCGGCCAGCGCGCGCAGCGCCTCGGTGGAATCGCCGACCAGTTGCACCTGCACGGTCTGCCCGCCGCCGTTGCCGCCATCGCCGCCGTTGCTGTTGCCGACGTGGAAATCCACCCGCGCCGAGCGCGGCAGTTCCTTGCGGATGCGTTCCATCAGCGCCGGCAGATCGCGGACCTGCTTCAGGTCCACGGTCAGCGTGGTGCTGCTGCCCTCCTCCTCGCTGAACCACGAATACACCTGGGTCACGTGGTACTGCGCGCGGCGCGCATCGATGAAACGCTCGAGCCGGGTCACTTCCTCGGCCATCTGCTCGCGCGTGTAGGCGCCCTTCCACTGGTAGCCGATGAAGACCTGTTCGCCGCCGTCGCCGCCGAACATGTCCTTCTTGGTCTGCAGCATCGGGATCACGCTCAGCGCGCTGATCAGCACGATCGCGCACACGCTCCAGCCGCGGTGGGCCAGCGACCAGGCCAGCACCCGCGCGTAGCGGCGCTGCAGGCGCGGGATCAGCCCGTGCGGGGAATGCACCAGCGCCGGGGTGCGCATGCGCGCGGACAGCATCGGGATCAGGCTCACCGCCACCAGCCACGACGCCAGCAGCGACACCGAGATGGTGATGGCGATCTGCGACATGAAGACGCTGATGTTGTTGGTCTCGCCGAACAGGTTCGGCAGGAACACGATGCAATGGCACAGGGTGCCGGCCGACAGCGCGATGGCGACGTTGCGGGTACCGACGATGGAGGCGCGCTGCGGCTGATCGGGCATGCGCTCGCGCTCCTGGTAGATGCTTTCCACCACCACCACCGCGTTGTCCACCAGCATGCCCACCGCCAGCAGCAGGCCCATCATGGTCAGGATGTTGAGGGTGACCCCGGCGAAATACATGAAACCAAGGGTGATCGCGAAGCAGATCGGGATCGCCAGGGTCACCATCAGCGTCGACGGCCAGTGCCGCAGGAAGAAGAACAGCACCGTCACAGACAGCAGCAGGCCCACCGCGCCAGCCTCTGCCAGCTCCGCCAGCGACGAGGTCACCGCCTTGCCCTGGTTGTCGATGACCTTGATCTGCACGTCGCTCAGCGCCGGCTGCTTGCGGATCTGCTCGACCTCGGCCAGCACCGCGCGCGAGACCTCGACCAGGTTGGCGCTGCGCTCCTTGAACACGTCCAGACCCACCGCCGGGCGCCCGTCCAGGCGCCGGCCGTAGCTCATCCGGGTCGGCTTCAGCCGCACCTCGGCGATGTCGCCCAGGCGCAGGCCCTTGGCGTCGATGACCAGGTCGCGCAGCTCCTGCAGGTCGCGCAGTTCGCCGACCGGCTGCACCCGCAGGCGCTGGCCGTTGTCGTCGATCTGCCCGGCCGACAGCGAGAAGTTGAGCTTGCCCAGGCGTTCGCTGAGCTGGTTGAGGCTGAGGTTGTGCGCACTGAGCCGGTCCGGGGCGATGGCGATCTCGACCTCGTTCGGCGGCGCCCCGGACACCGACACCTTGGCGACCCCGGGAATGCGCTCCAGGCGACGCTTGAACTCGCGGTCGAGCATGTCGTACGCGCCGGTCAGGTCGGCCGCGCCGGCCAGGCGCACCTTCAGCACCGGCTGGTCGCTGCTGGACCACTTGAACACGTTGTAGCGCCGCAGATCCGTCGGCAGGTCGGCGCGGATCGCATCGATGCGCTCGCGCGCGTCGGAGGCGGCGATGGCGATGTCGCGGTCCCAGTCGGAGAACTCGATGAAGATGTTGGCGCCGTCGGCGGTAGCGGTCGAGCGCATGCGCTTGATCCCGGTCATCGTCGCCAGCGCTTCCTCGGTCGGCCGCACCAGGTTGCGCTCGACCTCGTCCGGGGTCGAGCCGGTGTACGGCAACTGCACGAACAGGAACGGCGCGGAGATGTCCGGCAACGCCTCCAGCGGCAGGCGGAAGGCGGCGATCAGCCCAACCACCACCAGCGACACGAAGCACATGATGGTGGTGACCGGACGGCGGATGCTGAATTCGGCGACGCTCATGCCGGTGCACCCTCACCATCCTGCAGACGCTGCTGTCCCTGCTCGCGCTGCCGCGTGCGGCGTCCGCGCTCGGCGTAGTACGCGTCGGCGCGGCGGTCCAGGCGATCGTAGACCACCGGGATCACCAGCAGGGTCAGCAGCGTGGACACCAGCAGTCCGCCGATCACGGTGATTGCCATCGGCGCACGCACCTCGGCGCCCTCGCCGCTGGCGATCGCCAGCGGCAGGAAGCCGAACAGCGTGCACAGCGTGGTCATCACGATCGGCCGCAGCCGCGAGCGCGCGCCTTCGATCAGCGCCGCGCGCTTGGCCACGCCCTCCTCGCGCAACTGGTTGACCTTGTCGATCAGGATGATCGCGTTCTTGGTTACCAGGCCCACCAGCAGGATCAGGCCGATGAACACCACCACCGACACCGGCTTGCCGGTCAGCAGCAACGCCAGCACCGCGCCGACCAGCGCCAGCGGGATGGTGAACAGGATGACGAACGGATGCAGCAGCGACTCGAACTGCGAGGCCATCACCAGGTACACCAGGAACACCGCCAGGCCGAATGCGAACAGCAACGAGCGCGCCGACTGCGCCAGTTCCTCGCCCTGCCCGCCGATGTGCATGCCGACGCCGGCACCGAGCGGATCGCGTGCCACCATCTCGCCCACCTCGCGCACCGCCGTGCCCAGATCGATGTCGCGCAGGTTGGCCGAGACGATCGCCACGCGGATCTGGTCGGCGCGGTGGATCTCGCTGGGACCGGTGGTGGCGACGACGTCGGCGACCGCGTCCAGGGTCACCGGCCGGCTGCTGCCGGGATTGACGATCAGCCGACGGATGCTGTCGACGCTAGCGCGGTCGCTCTGCTGCGCGCGCACAAGGACGTCGATCTTGCGGTCGCGGAAGCTGTAGCGGGTGGCGACGTCGCCGCGCACCTTCTTCACCACCACGTCGGCGATCTGCCGCGTGGTCAGCCCCAGCGCGCCGGCACGTTCCTGGTCGAAGCGGATCTGGATCTCCGGGAAGCCCTCCTCCACCGTGGATTTGACGTCGGCGAAGTGGCCGTTGCCGCGCAGCAGCGCTGCCAGTTTCTGTCCGGCGTGCTGGATGGTCTGCAGGTCCTGGCCGCGCAGCTCGATCTCCAGCGGCGTGGAGAAACTGAACAGCTCGGGCCGGCTGAAACCGACCTGCACGCCCGGGTGGTTGCGCATCGTCGCGCGCATGCGCTCGCTCTGCTGCGCCTCGAACTGTGCGCTGCCACCGCCGGCCATGGCGATGGTCAGCTTGCCGATGTTCTCGCCGCTCTCGGTGGGGTTGGCGTCGAGCCGGGTGCCGCTGCCGCTGACGCCGTACAACGCCTGCACGCCGGCGTCTTTGCCGTGCACCTCCTGCAGTTCGCGCACCAGCGCGTCGGTCTGCCGCAGCGGGGTGCCTGCCGGCAGCTTCACGGTCATCTCGAAGCGGTCCTGCGCCAGCTGCGGGATCAGGTCGGCGCCCAGCAACGGCGCCACCGCCAGGGTCGCGGCGAAGGCCAGCGCCGCCAGCCCCAACACCCATCCCGGACGCGCCAGCGCGCCCGGCAGCAGCCGCAGATAGCCGCGCTCGGCCAGCGCGTACGGCGCCATCGCCAGGTCGCTGGCCTTGCGCATCACCGGCGCGATCACCGCCACCGCGCCGCGCCACAGCCGCACGCACAACCAGGCCACGCCGAAGAACGCACCACGCACCGCCGCAGCGGCACCGCGCCGGCTCCAGGCCAGCGGCTTCAGCCAGCCGCGCCGCGGCTGCCAGTGCGGCGGCGCCGGCTCCACCGGGAACGCCAGCGGCGCACGCCCCTTCAGCGAGCTGAGCATCGGAATCAGGGTCATCGACACCACCAGCGAGATCGCGATGGCGATCGCCACGGTCAACGCCTGGTCGCGGAACAGTTGCCCGGCCACGCCTTCCACGAACACCAGCGGCAGGAACACCGCGATCGTGGTCAGGGTCGAGGCGACCACCGCCATGCCCACCTCGCGGGTACCGACGATCGCCGCATCGAGCACGCTCAGGCCGCGCTCGCGCGCCTTGGCGATGCTTTCCAGCACCACGATCGAATCGTCCACCACCAGGCCGGTGGCCAAGGCCAGCCCGCCCAGCGACATCACGTTGAGGCTAAGCCCGAGCTGGCCCATGAAGAAGAACGTGGTGACGATCGACACCGGCAGCGACAGGCCGATCACGAAGGTGCTCCAGCCGTCGCGCAGGAACAGGAAGATGATCAGGATCGCCAGCAGGCCGCCGATCACCGCATCCTTCTTGACGTCGCCGATGGCGTGCTCGATGAAGCGCGACTGGTCCTCCAGCGTGGTCAGCTCGGCGTCGGCCGGGATCTGCGCCTGCAGTTGTTCCAGCCGCTTGCGCAGCGCCGCCGCGGTGGCCACGGTGTTGGCGTCGCCTTCCTTGTAGATCGCCAGCTCCACCGCCTCCTTTCCGCCCAGGCGGATGATCGCCTCGCGTTCCTTGTAGCCCTGCCGCACCTGCGCCACGTCCTTGAGCCGGATCGGCAGGCCGCCGGCGACGGTGGTGGTATTGCTGGACGACGCGCTCTGCGCCGCCGAGGCCGCCGCGATCGCGGCTTCCGAACCAGTGGAGGCGGCGATCGCGTACATCTGCTGCAAGGCCGCGTCGGCCGCGTTGCCGCCGGCGCCCTGGGTGGTCAGCAACAGGTTGCGGATCTCGTCCAGGTCGGCGAACTGGTTGACCGTGCGCACCAGGTAGCGCTGCGTGCCCTGCTCCAGGCGTCCGCCTGAGAGATTGACGTTCTCGTCCTTGAGCCGCGCGATCACCGTGTCGATCGGCATGTTGAGCTGCGCCAGCCGTTGCTGGTCGATGTCCACCTGGATCTCGTCCTCCAGGCCGCCACCGACCTTGACCGCGGCCACGCCCGCCACCGGCTCCAGCTTCTTCTTCAGATCCTCGTCGGCATAACGGCGCAACTGGGTGAGCGCGCGCACCGACTCGGCGTCGCTGTGCGCGGCAACCTTGCTCGACAGCACCAGGCGCATGATGGGCTGCGTGGAGGGATTGAAGCGCAGCAGCACCGGCGCCTTGGCCTCCAGCGGCAGCGACAGCGCCTCCATCTTGTCGCGCACCTCCAGGCTGGCCTGGTCCATGTTGGTGCCCCAGGCGAACTCCAGCACCACGTCGCTCTGCCCGGTGCGCGACACCGACTTGAGCTTGCGCAGGTTCTTGACCACGCCGACCGCTTCCTCCACCGGCTCGGTCACCAGCGTCTCGATCTCCGAGGGCGCGGCGCCGGCGTACTCGGTGCGCACGGTGAGCGTCGGATAGCTCAGGTCCGGCAGCAGGTTGACCTTGAGGCCGTGCAGCGCGATCGCGCCGAACAGCAGCATGGTCAGGGTGATCATCGCGATGGTCACGCGACGGCGGGTGGCGAATTCGACCAGGCCGCCGCCGTGCGCAGCGGCGGGCGCAGGCGGTGCGTGCGGGTCGGGACCGGCGCCGTGCATCAGCGCGCTCCGGAAGCGGTCGCCGGTGCGGCAGCGGCGACCTCGCGTTGCGGCGCGATCACCTGCACGCGGCTGCCGTCGCGCAGCGCGACCTTGCCGGCGGTGACCACTTGGTCGCCCGCCTGCAGGCCCTGGCGGATCTCCACCCACGGCCCTTCGGCATAACCCAGGGTCACCGGCACCCGCGCGACCTTGCCGGCGACCACGCGGAACACCGCCGGCTCGCCATCGTCGAGCAGCGCCAGCCGCGGCACCACCAGCGCATCGGTGCGCTGGTCGTAATCGATGCGGATGCGGCCGAACATGCCCGGCTGCAGCGCTTCGGCGCCCTCGTCGAAGGCGCAGACCACGCGGAAGGTGCCGCTGCCCGCATCCACCACCGGTGCGATGCGGTCGACCCGGCCACGGAACTGCTTGCCCGGCAACGCATCGGCCAGCAGGGTCACCGGCTGCCCGGTCTTGAGCGTGGCCAGTTCGCGCTCGGGCACGTTGAGCGTGGCCTCCAGCCGCGAATCGTCGACGATGCGGAAGATCGGCGTGTTGATCTGCACGAAGTTGCCGGTCTTGATCGAACGCGAGGCGATCACCCCGGAGATCGGCGCCACCACCGTGGCGTAGGACAGTTCCAGCGACGCCAACTGGTGTTGTGCGCGCACGTTGGCCAGGTCGTACTTGATCTGGTCGACGTCGGCGGCACTGACCAGTTGCTGGCCCACCAGTTGCTGCGAGCGCCGGTAGTTGTTCTCCAGCTTGCGCAGTTGCGCCTCGCTCTGCGCCAGCGCCAGCCGCGCGCGGTCCGGGTCCAGCCGCACCAGCGGCTGCCCGGCGCGCACCTGCTGGCCTTCCTCGGCCAGCACCGCCAAGGCTACGCCGGAGGTCTTGGCCACCACCTGCGATTCGGCACGCGCCTCCAGCGCCGCGGTGCCGCTGTAGCTGGCCGCCACCGCGCGGCGGCTGGCCGCGGCCACCTCCACCGGCACGGCCTCCGGCGCCTTCTCGCTGTCGGCGGCCTTGGCCTTGGCCTCCGCGGCCGGCTTGCAGGCGCCGAGCAGCAGCGTGGTGGTGACCAGCAGCGCGGCAGCGCAAGTGGCAGTGCGGCGCGTGAGCGGTCGCGTCATCGTCGTGTCCTTGGTGGATGGCGTGAATGGTGTTGTAGATAAGTAGATCACCAATCGACGTCGCGTCGAATGCCCCAAAGGTCACGGGTCGCCCAGCGCCGCCAGTTTCGGAGCCGCGAAAGGTGAGGCTATACTCGGGCCGTTCCGTGTTCCCCCACGCCGGAACCCCAATCAGTCCTCCGGACCACGAAACCATGCGCACGCAGCCGCTAGCCGCTTGTTTTGCTCTGGCCGTACTCGTTTCTGTTGGGGCCGCCCCGGCCATGGCGCAGACCGCGCCGGCGCCCGCCGCTCCCGCCGCCGCAGCCGCGGCGCCCGCGCCCATTCAGGGCAACGCCGCCAACGGTCGGGTGCTCACCTACACCTGCCAGGGTTGCCATGGGGTCACCGGCTACAAGAACGCCTACCCCAGCTACCGCATCCCCAAGATTGGCGGGCAGTCGGCGCAGTACCTGACCCAGGCGCTGACCGAATACCGGCTCGGCAAGCGCAAGCATCCGACCATGCAGGCCCAGGCGGAAAGCTTCTCCGACCAGGAGATCGCCGACATCGCCGCTTTCCTGTCCACCCTCAAGTAGGCCTCCCATGCCGAACGCCGCGCACGCCTTGCGTCCCGCCCTCGTCCTGCTTGCCGCCCTGTGCCTGGGGGCCTGTTCGCAATCGCAGGTGGAATCCACCAGCAAATCCGCCGGCGATGCCGGCCACGGCAGCGGCGAGCACGGTTCCGGCTCCTCCGCCGGCCTGCCCGGCGGACGCATCGAGGCCGGCGACAAGTTGGCCCACGCCAAGGGCAAGGCCACCGGGCAGAGCTGCATCGACTGCCACGGCGCCGACGGCAATGCGCCGATCGACCCGACCTACCCCAAGCTCGGCGGCCAGTACGGCGACTACCTCGCGCACGCGCTGCAGGCCTACCGCGGCGGCACCCGCACGCATCCGCTGATGAGCCCGCAGGCGGCGCAGCTGAGCGACCAGGACATCGCCGACCTGGCGGCCTACTTCGGCTCGCGCAGCAGCCAGCTGCGCGATTTGCACGGCGTGAACTGAGCGCACCACGCGCAGGCGACCACGCATGCGGCATGACGCGCGGCCGCCTGCACCATAGTGCGCTGAGCAGCGGCGACGCGACTGTGCACAGGGCGCTCTGGATGCGCCACGGTAGACCCGTGGCGACCGCGCCGCCGCGTTAGAAGGCTGGGTAATCCTGTATCGCTCCGGCCCTATCCAACGACGTAAGGCACACACGTAGGAGCGGCTTCAGCCGCGACGGGGCTTTACCGGGAACGCCCGTCGCGGCTGAAGCCGCTCCTACGAAACAGCACGCCGTCCGCAACAGGTCGTTCGGAGTTGCCTTTCCGCCGCGACGCACTCTCGCTGGAAACGCCATGCCGGCTGAAGCCGCCCACGCAGAGCAGGCCGCGTCCCGTTCGCGTGTACTGAACGTTGGTGATGTGCGTCGCCCGCATGTCGGAGCAGGCGGGTATACCGTCGCTCAGCGGCTGCCGTTGTCTTCCTGCAATTCGCGCTTGAACGGCACGTTCGGCGGCGGCCGTGCGCCGGCCGGCTGTTCGTTGAGATTGGGGTCGGTGATGCCGCAGCCGCCGCCCACCTGCAGGATCGAGATCACGCAGGAAATGCTGCTGGTAGTGCCGGGGATCGGGATCTTCACCGACTTGATGCCGCGCCGCACCCACTCTTCCAGCAGGGTCGCGTTCGGCAGCCAGTACTTGTCGAACGAGGTCGGCCTGTAGTCGTACGGCGGACGCTTGAGCCATTCCCCGGCCTTTTCGATGCGCTCGCGCGTCCAGGTGTCGGTCTCGGAACCGGGCGCGCTGCGCGCCGGCGCCTGCTCGTTGCCGCGGCCATCGGCCAGGCGCACGCTGCCGTCGGCATTGAACAGGCCGCCGCCCTTGCTGGCGCCGGCACCGGCATCGCCGGGGCGGTTGCGGGCGGCCGCGCCCCAGTCGTCGCCGCGCTGTGGCGTGGCCCAGCCGCCATCGCGGGCGACCGGCGCCGGGCCGCTGCCCGGCGTCGCGGCCTGGCTGCCGGGCGGCGCGGTGCCGGCTGCAGGTGTGGTCGGCTTGGCAGTCGCGCTGGCCGCAGCGCCGGCAGCGGCGGCCGGTGCCGGCTGCGGGGTCGGCGCGCTCGCCGGCGTGGCGTCCGGGCTGGCAACCGGAGCAGTTGCCGGTGCCGGCGTGGTCGCGGTGGCGGGACTCGGCGTCGGCACTTCGATCTGCCGCACCTGCGGCGCCTCGGCACTGCGCAGCACCGGCGTCGACGCCGGGGTGCGCATCTGCGGTGCGGGAATCTGCACCTGCGGCAGCGGTGCCGGCACCTCGCGTTCGCGCACCTGCACCTGCTGCGGCGCGGCTGGGCGCGGCACCGCGATGTCGCGCGGGCGCAGCTGCGCCACGGTCGGCACGTCGGTGACCACCTCGACGTCGCGGACCGGCACCTGCACATCGGGCGGCACCACCGCGCGTGGTGTCGGCACCGGCACGCGCACGCTCGGTGGCGGCGGCAGCACGAAGTCGCGGGTGGGCGTCGGCGTTTCGGTCACCTGCAGCGGCTGCTCGGCCGGCGGCGGCGGCGGCGGCGGCGCGCTGGCCGCGGCCTGCGCCGGCACTGCCGGGGTCGGCTCCGCGGCAGGCGCCGGTGCTGCAGCGGCTGGCGGGGTCGGCCGCGCGGACGCGGCGCGCTGCGCGCGCGGCGGGGTCGGCGACGTCGCATCCGTAGACGCAGCCGCCTCGGCCGGCGCACCGCCACCGCTCTCGGCCGGCGTGCCGCGGCCGACGAATTCCACCTGCACGCGGCCAGCCTGGTCTGCGTCGGCGAGCGGCGGCAACCAGCGCACGAACGCCACCCACAGCAGGAACATCGCGAACAGCAGATGCAGCAGCAGGCTGAGCAGCACGGCCAGGCGCCGCCACCAGCGCTGGTCGTAGGGCGCCGGATCCCAGTGCTGCCACCACAGGCGGCGGAACGCCTGCCACAGCGGCAGCGCCGGCAGGCGCAGGGTCGCAACCGGCTGCGCCGGTGGCATCGCCGCGATCAGCTCGGGTGCGGCGAACGGACGCGGCATGGCAGGCTGCGCCGCGATCCAGTGCGCCCACGCGTACGGCAGGCCGGTGCGGCGGTCGCGCAGCAGCTTGCGCGGCGTGCGCGCCAACAACACATCGAGGATGTCGGCGGCGCGCGTCACCGGCAGCGGAACGTCAGGCGGCCGAATCGCGCGGAATGTAGGGAGCGCTGCCGCTGTCGTGGTCGGTGGCGTCGCGCACCGCGGTCACCCCCGGCACGCGGCCCATCAGCGTCTTCTCGATACCCTGCTTCAGGGTCACGTCGGCCATGCCGCAGCCGTGGCAGCCGCCGCCGAAGCGCAGCAGCACCACGCCATCGGCGGACACTTCCTGCACCGCCACGCGGCCGCCGTGCTGGGCCAGTTGCGGATTGACCTCGTTTTCCACCACCCAGCGCACCCGCTCCACCAGCGAGGCCGCCTCGCCCGGGGCTTCGCCCTTGATCTTCGGCGCCTTGATGGTGAGCTGCTGGCCGGTGCCCTGGGTGACGTAGTCGATTTCGGCGCCGTCGAGCCAGCCGACGCTGTCGGCCGCCACGTACAGGGTGAAGCCGGCGCAATCGATCGCCCATTCGTCGCCGGCCAGGTCCGCCGGCTCGGCGAACTCCAGCCGCGCATCGGCGCGTGGCGTACCGGCATCGACCGCGCTCAGGCGAACGCCCATGCCGGGCACGGCCTCGCGTTCGAGCAACTTGCGGAAATGGGTTTGCGCGTTGTCTGAGATCTGGATCATGCGGGTATTCTAGACCCTTCCACGCCTTGCGCTCGTCGCGGGCGGTATGTTGACCGGCCCTGTCCGTTCCACCGCAGAGACCCTCCATGAACGACCTGATCCCGCTCGCCCAGGCCCACTGCTCGCCCTGCAAGGGCAGCGAATACAAACTGACCCAGGCGCGCCTGGCCGAACTGCTGCCGCAGGTGCCCGGCTGGGACGTGGTGGAGAACGGCAACGCGATCAGCCGCACCTTCCGCTTCCCCGACTATTACCGCACCCTGGCCTTCGTCAACGCGCTGGCCTGGATCGCGCACCGCGAGGACCACCACCCCGACCTGGGCGTGCACTACGACCGCGTGGTGGTGCGCTACTCCACCCACGACGTCGGCGGCCTCAGCGAGAACGACTTCATCTGCGCCGCCAAGGCGTCCGCCCTTCCGGAATGATCCCGATGACCGCTACCGCCCGCCGTCTGCTCCCCCTGGCCTGCCTGAGCGCCGTGCTGCTCAGCGCCTGCGGCCAATCCCAGCAATCGCAGCAACACACCGTGGCGCAGCCGCCGACCGAGGTCGCCGCGGTGAAGACGCCGCCGCCGGACTACCCGATCGACGTGGCCTGCGCCGGACTCGGCGGCACCACGGTGCTGAAGGTGGTGGTCGGCGTGCAGGGCAAGCCGACCGAGGTGGACGTGGTTGCCGGCAGCGGCCAGGCCAAGCTGGACGCCTCGGCGCAGGAGGCCGTGCGCGGCTGGACCTTCAATCCCGCCACCCGCAACGGCCAGGCGGTGCCGTGGACCATCCAGGTGCCGGTCAACTTCAATCCGCCGCAGCCGCGCCCGGACCGTTGCTTCGCGCTGGACGCGCAGGCGCACAAGGCCGGCTGAGCCACGGGCGCGCACCGCGCGCCTTCACGCGACACCCGCACCGCGCCGGGTTTGATCGACGCCTCTTCCTCGGAGCCGCCGGCGCATGCTGGAGATCCCGCTGCACAATGTCCTGGTCGCGCTCGCCGTGACCCTCGGCGCCGGCCTGGCCACCGGCCTGGGCAGCGTACTGGTGTTGTTCAGCAAGGGGCCCAATCCACGCCTGCTCGCCTTCGGCCTGGCGTTCTCCGCCGGCGCGATGGTGTACGTGTCGCTGACCGAGATCCTCGGCAAGTCGATCGCCGCCTTCAGCGACGCCTTCGACCCGCGCCTGGGCCAGGCCTACGCCACCCTGGCGTTCCTGGCCGGCATGGTGCTGATCGTGACCATCGACCGCCTGGTACCCAATCCGCACGAAAGCCTCAACAGCCGCGATCCGCTGTTCCGCGACGACAACCGCGCCTACGTCAAGCGCGTCGGCCTGCTCACCGCGGTGGCGATCACCGCGCACAACTTCCCCGAGGGCCTGGCCACCTTCTTCGCGACGCTGGAGAGCCCGGCGGTGGGCATGCCGCTGGCCTTCGCCATCGCCGTGCACAACATCCCCGAGGGCATCGCCATCGCGGTGCCGGTGCATTACGCCACCGGGCGCAAGTCCTATGCCTTCGCCGCCAGCCTGCTGTCCGGCCTGGCCGAGCCGATCGGCGCGCTGATCGGCTACGTAGCGCTGGCGCGTTTCCTGTCCGATGCAGTGTTCGGCGCGGTATTCGGGCTGATCGCCGGGGTGATGGTGTTCCTGGCGCTGGACGAATTGCTGCCGGCGGCCAAGCGCTATGCGCAAGGACACGAAACGGTGTACGGCCTGGTCGCGGGCATGGCCACGCTGGCGCTCAGCCTGGTGCTGTTCCGGTTATCCGCGCCGCTCTGATGGCAGCGGCCGACGCCGGCTGAACGCGCGCTCGCTGGCCCGCGCGAGCACGCCGCGCAGAAAGGTCGCAGACACCAAAGGCGGCGCATGCTGCGGCCACCTTCGCCCCGCTCGATGAGGTGTCGCATGGAGTTCCGTCCCCTGCCCCCGGCCAGGCTGGCCCTGTTCACCGCGCTGAGCGTCGTGGCGCTGGGTGCCTGCCAGCGACAAGACACGCCATCCCCCGCAACCCAGGCCGATGCGACCGCCCCTGCCGCAGCGCCCGCGCCTGCGCCCTACGTGCCGCCCACCGCCGACCAGTTGTATCAACTGGTGGCGCCGATCGCCCTGTTCCCGGACAAGCTGCTGGCGCAGACCCTCGCCGCCTCGGTGTATCCGGACCAGGTGATGTCCGCGCAGGACTGGCTGCGCAACAACCGTACCCTTGCCGCCACCGACCGCTTGCAGGCGGCCGCGGCGCAGCCCTGGGACCCCAGCGTCAAGGCGCTGACCGCCTTCCCCGACGTGGTAGACCAGTTGGCCGGCAACGGCGACTGGACCCGCGCACTGGGCGATGCCTATGCCCACGATCCCAACCAGGTGCTGGACGCGGTGCAGGTGATGCGCCAGCGCGCGCAGGCGCAGGGCCACCTGCGCAGCACGCCGCAGCAGCGCGTGCAGGTCGTGCAGCGCACCGTGGTGGAACCGGCGCCGGCCCATGCCGACGCAGTGCCGCCGCCGACCCGCACCATCGTGATCGAACCGGCGCAGCCGGACGTGGTCTACGTGCCGCGCTACGACCCCGACGTGGTCTACGGCGCCCCGGTCAACGTCTACCGCGAGTACCGCTACCGTCCGCCACGCCCCTATTACGACACCGGCGACCTGGTCACGGCCGGCATCATTTCCTTCGGCGTCGGCGTACTCGTCGGCGACGCGCTCGAACACCATCACCACAGCGTGTTCGGCTGGCTGGAACCGGCACCGCCGTGGCACAGCTGGGGCTGGAACAACTGGGGGGTGAACTGGAACGCGCCGCCGTCGGCGCCGAACTACGTGGTCTACCGCAACAGCGTGTACGCGCCGCGCACCACCATCATCAACAACCACTACGACAACCGCAGCTACGTGCACAACGACTACCGCGGTGCGCCGCCGCCGGCCGCACCGATGAGTGGACCGGGCGGTCAGCAGGCCTTCGCCGCCGCACATGCGCCGGGCGCCGCGTTTGCCGCTGCGGCGATGGGCGCGCGTGCTCCTGCCGCGGCGTTCGGGCCGGCCCGCGCGCAGCCGCCGGCGCTGCCGCAGACCATGCCGCACTTCACCAACCAGATGCTGCAGGCCGGCCGCCCGGTGGCGGCGATGGCACCGCCGGTGCAGCGCCCGCCGGCCCCGGGCACCCCGGCGGCCATGGCCGCCGCGCGCGACCCGCGTCTGCTGCCCGGCTTCGCCCAGCATGTTCCGGCAGCGCAACGCACCGTGGCGATGGCCCAGCCGAACGCGCTACGCGCAGCGCCGGCGATGCCGGTCCCGCAGTTCCATGGTCGGCCGGTCCCGCAGGCGCTGACGCCCACACCGGTGCCGCGCGAGGCGACCGCCAATCGTGGCGGCATGCCGGAAGCGCGCTTCGCCGAACCGCCGCGGCACGGCGACCCGGGCATGCAACCCTCCGGCTTCGCCCGCGAGATGGCACGCACGCAACCGCCGCGAGAGGCAATGCCGACCGAAGCCCCACGCGCGCAGGCCTGGCATGCGCCGGCACCCGAGCGCGAAGCGCGCGCGCCGCAGATGCCGCGCGAGGCAATGCGTGCGCCGATGCCGGAACCACGCCAGGAGCAGCAGCGCCAGGAGCAGCGCGTGGCCCGGTTCTCGCCACCGCCGCGCATGCCTCAGCAGCGCCCGGCCGAGTCGCATCCGGCACAACGGCCGGCCCCCGCCCACCACGACGGACGCCACGATCACGACCATCACGACAGTTGAGCGCGATATCGGGGGCGGCCGCGCGATGCCGCTCCCGGCGCGTCCGCCTCAGCCGAGGCGGTTCAGCGCCTCGGCCAGTTCGTCGGCCAGCGGCGCGTTCAATAAATAAGGTGTCTTGCCGTCGTCCAGGCTGAACTCCAGCGAGGCGGCATGCAGGAACAGGCGCTTGAGCCCGATCTGCTCGCGCAGGCGCTTGTTGACCGCCGGATCGCCGTACTTGTCGTCGCCGGCGACCGGATGCCCCAGGTGCTGCGCGTGCACGCGGATCTGGTGGGTGCGGCCGGTCTCGATCCGCACCTCGCAATAGGAATGTCCGCCGCGCCGCTCCAGCACCCGGAAGTGGCTCAGCGACGGCTTGCCCGCCGCGTTCACCTGCACGTGGCGCTCGCCGCCCTGGCGCAGGCCGATGTGCAGCGGCGCGTCCACGCTCATGGTGCCGTCGGGCATGCGCCCGACCAGCAGGGTCAGATAGCGCTTGCTGATGCCGCGGCCCTGGACCCGGTCGTCCTCGCGCATCAGCGCCTGCAGCTCGGTCAGCGCCGAGCGCTTCTTGGCCACGATCAACAGGCCGGAAGTGTCGCGGTCGAGCCGGTGCACCAGCTCCAGCGATTGATTGGGACGCAGCGCACGCAGCGTCTCGATGGCGCCGAAACTGATCCCGCTGCCGCCGTGGCTGGCGACGCCCGACGGCTTGTTCAGCGCCAGCAGCCGCGCGTCCTCGTAGACGATCGCCGCCTCCAGCCGGGCCATGAAGGCGTCCGGCGGCGCGCTCTTCTCGCCTTCTTCGGCCAGCCGCACCGGCGGAATGCGCACCTCGTCGCCGGCTTCGAGCTTGCGCTCGGCCTTGGTGCGGCCGCCGTTGACCCGCACCTGGCCGCTGCGCATCAGCTTGTAGATCAGGCTGCGCGGGGCGCCCTTGAGCTGGCCGAGCAGGAAATTGTCTACGCGCTGTCCGGCCCTGTCTTCCGGGACCTTGAGAATGCGCACCGCGCTGGTCGCGACATCGCGCGGCTTTGGAGGGATCGGGGGGGAAGTCATCAGGCAGTTTATTCTGTTACACTCGGGGGGCGAGATAAGGGTTTGATTTCGTTGGAAGTTAGTTGAGGGCCAGAAGCCCGGCTTACGACGATTCCGGCACAGTGCGCGACCACCGCCCCCGGGGCGGCCATGTTAGCGGCTCACCGGCCTGCCCGGCCATCGCCGGATGCCGCAAGCGTCCGCGCTGAACATGCCCCGTGCGGCGCCCAGCCTGGCTGGAGTCGCCGCCGGTCCTGAACCACCTAAAAGCAAAAAGCGCTCCCGCGGCTCGCCGTGGTGTCGTAGCGCTGGAAACCCAAGACGCCCACCCCGCGCCTGCGCGATGGGCGACGAAGCGTGACCAGAAGCGAAACCCCATGGCGTTCCGCGCGGTAGCAGCGCGAGGAACGCAACAATGAAGCGAATGCTGATCAACGCCACGCAGGCAGAAGAACTGCGTGTGGCCATCGTGGACGGCCAGACCCTGTACGACATCGACATCGAGCAGCCGTCCAAGGAACAGAAGAAGTCCAACATCTACAAGGGCCGCATCACCCGGCTCGAGCCCTCGCTGGAAGCGGCCTTCGTCGAATACGGCGGCGAGCGCCACGGTTTCCTGCCGCTGAAGGAAATCTCCCGCGATTACTTCCAGGCCGGCGTCGACCACAACAAGGCGACGATCCGCGAACTGCTGCGCGAGGGCCAGGAAGTCGTGGTCCAGGTCGACAAGGAAGAGCGCGGCAACAAGGGCGCTGCCCTGACCACGTTCATCTCTCTGGCCGGCCGCTACATGGTGCTGATGCCGAACTCGCCCAGCGCCGGCGGCGTCTCGCGCCGGATCGAAGGCGAGGACCGCGCCGCGCTGAAGGAAGCGCTGGACAAGCTGAACATCCCCGACGACATGGGCGTAATCATCCGCACCGCCGGCGTCGGCCGCGATGCCGAAGAGCTGCAGTGGGACCTGGACTACCTGCTGCAGGTGTGGAAGTCGATCGCCGAGGCGGCGCTGGCCAAGCCGGCGCCGTTCCTGATCTACCAGGAATCGCGGCTGATCATCCGCGCCCTGCGCGACTACCTGCGCGCCGACATCGGCGAGATCCTGGTCGACACCGCCGAGATGTACGGCGACGCCCAGGAGTTCATGCAGCAGGTGATGCCGCAGAGCCTGCGCAAGCTCAAGCACTACACCGACGACATCCCGCTGTTCAACCGCTTCCAGATCGAATCGCAGATCGAGGCCGCCTACGAGCGCAGCGTGCGCCTGCCGTCCGGCGGTTCGATCGTGGTCGACCAGACCGAGGCGCTGACCGCGGTGGACGTCAACTCCTCGCGCGCCACCAAGGGCAGCGACATCGAGGACACCGCGTTCCAGACCAACCTGGAGGCGGCCGAAGAGGTCGCGCGCCAGCTGCGCCTGCGCGACCTCGGCGGCCTGGTGGTCATCGACTTCATCGACATGGCCTCCAACAAGCACCAGCGCGAGGTCGAGAACCGCCTGCAGAACGCGCTCAAGTACGACCGCGCGCGGGTGCAGATCGGCCGCATCTCGCGCTTCGGCCTGCTGGAGATGAGCCGCCAGCGCCTGCGTCCGTCGCTGGGCGAATCCAGCCAGATCGTCTGCCCGCGCTGCGACGGCCACGGCCGCATGCGCAGCGTCGAGTCGCTGTCGCTGTCGATCATCCGCGTCGCCGAAGAGCACGCGATGAAGGAGAACACCGGACAGGTGCTGGTGCAGGCCCCGGTGGAGATCGCCAACTACCTGCTCAACGAGAAGCGCCGCGCGCTCAGCGAGATCGAGAAGCGCCACGACGCGCCGATCGTGATCGTCGCCGACGAGCAGTTGCACACCCCGCACTACGAAGTGACCCGCCTGCGCGAGAACGAGCTGGGCGAGGAAAGCACCAAGCCCAGCTACCAGCGCGGCACCCCGCGCAAGCTGCCGGTGCATGCCCTGACCAAGGCGCAGTTGAACATCCCGGCGCCTGCGGTGACCAATGTGAAGCACTCGCAGCCGGCCCCGGTGCGCGAAGTGGTCGAAGAACCGGTCGCCGCGCCGGCACCGGCCCCGGTCGTCGCGCCGGCACCGGTCGCACCGCCGGCCACCGGCGTGGTCGGCTGGCTGAAGCGCATCTTCGGCGCTGGCGACAGCCCGGCCCCGGCCCCGGCCGCCGCCGAGCCGGCACAGCGCCAGCGCCCGCAGGACGGCAACCGCAACCGCAACGACCGTGGCGATCGTAACGACCGCAATGCGCGCCGCGACGGCAACCGCAACGGCGGCCAGGGCGGCAATGCCGCGCGTGGCAACGGCAACAACGGCGGCGGCAACGCGCGCCGCGATGAGCGCCGCAACGGCAACGGCAACGGCGCTGCCGCGCCGGCCGGGCAGCAGAACCCGCAGCCTAAGGCACCGCGCAACGAGCAGGCCGCGCAGCAGGCCAAGCCGCAGCCGCAGCCGCAGACGCAGACGCCCAAGCCACCGAAGCAGCAGCAGCAGCCGCAGAACCCGCCGCGCCAGCCGAAGCCGCAGCAGGAACCGGCACAGGCCGCCGCGCAGGGCGACAAGCCGCAGCGTCAGCCGCGTGCCGAGGAGGCCGTCGCCAAGCAGCCGGCCGCGCCTGTCGCCACCGCACCGGTGACGCCGGCACAGGACGCCACCACCCTGGCCGCCGCCGCGGTTGCCGGTGGCGCGATCGCCGCGTCGCAGGAACCTGCAGCAGCTGTCGACGCTGCAGCCGCAGCACCGGTGCAGCCGGCGCAGACCGCGGCAGCAGCGAGCATTGATGAACGCGAAAGCGCCGCCGAAACCGCGCAGGCCGTGCCCGCCGGCGAAGGCGCCGAGGGCGAGGACGGTACCGGCGACGCCGGCGGCCGCCGCCGCCGTGGCCGTCGCGGTGGCCGCCGCCGCCGCCGTGGCAATGGCGAAGCCGGTGCTGCCGGCGATGCCGCCGGTCTGGACGATGCCGACCTGGATGCCGGCGACAGCGACGGCGAAAGCGCGCCCGCGCCGAGCCGCAGCCAGCCGGAGTTCGACTTCGACGACGACGGTGCCACCGATGCACCCGCGCCCAAGCCGCCCGTGCAGGAGAAGCGCGAGCCGCAGGAAAAGCGCGAGCGCCGTGAGCGTCCTGCTGCCGTCAGTGCCCCGGCACCGGCCGACGACGCAGCCCAGGCCCCCGCGCCGATCGCCGCCGACCCCGTGCCTGCGCCGGCCACCGCACCGATGCAGCCGGCCGCCCCTGCCGACGCCGTGACCGCATCGCCTGCGCCGGCCACTGCAGCCCAGGGCGTCAGCGATGCCGCCGTGGCTCACGCCGACACCGTGGTGGCTGCGGAACCCGCGGCACCGGCAGCGGTTGCAGAGACCACGCCGGTTGCGCAGCAGACCGGCGCCACCGAGGGCGCTGCTGCGCCGGCCGAGCGTGCAACGACACCGTCCGCCACGCCGGCCGTGTCGCAGCCGCAACCGCAGGCAGTCACCACCGCCGTCGAGCAACCGACTGCCACCGCCGCCAAGGCGCCGGTCGCGGAGCCGGACGCTGCGGATACCGCGACCACGGTCGAGGATCCGGCGGGCGTCACCGCGCCGGCGGCAGCTGCCGTCATTCCGCCGAGCGCAGCGCCGGCCGTCACCGCCGCGCCCACCGCTTCCGTGGAGCCGCGTGCGGAAGAAGCTGCCCCGGCCAAGCCGGCCTACGCACCGGTGCAGACCACCTTGCTCGACGCCTTCGCCGAGGCACCGGCGCAGGCATCGCACCATGGTGAAGCAGCGGCCGCAGCGTCGACCAAGGCCGCATCGGCCATGCCGGCAAGCGATGACACCGCAACGTCCGTCGCTACTCCGGCGACGCCGGCGCAGGCGGAGATCGCGGCTGCGGACGAGGCAGCGCGGAAGCAACGTGCTGCTGCCGCGGCGCAATCCGCAACGCCTGCGCCACATGTCGCGGACAAGGCCGACGGCGACGAGCACAAGGATCGCAGCTGATCCACGCTCCCGTCGCAGCATGAAAGAAGCGGCCTTCGGGCCGCTTTTTTTCTTGTAGGCACCCTTGAAGCGCGTCCATCGCTGCGGCTCAAGACGATCGTCTGCACGCGTACTGTTTTCGCGCGTCCCGTTCGGCGCAGCAGCAGGGGCTTCAAAAGCCACGGCAAAACTGGCTTTGCCGTGGCTCAACGAGATACACCCTCACCCCGTAGGAGCGGCTTCAGCCGCGACAGACGTCAACGGTAGGGCTGTCGCGGCTGAAGCCGCTCCTACGAAAACACCCGATGAGTGCAGTACGTGCTGCGCGGAACGCGGCGACCGAAGTGTCTTGAAGGCACCCCAACACATGCACGTCCTCGTGGTTGTGCGCTCGCTGCAGTCGTGAGTGATGCATCCGCGCAGAGCACTCCCTGCTCCACTGCTTTCGCCAAGTGACGCCGCAGTGGCACCCAACCATTCCGACCGCGGCACTCACGAGCGCCTAGGACATCGACAACGCCGGTGCGCGGTCGCTATTTGATCAAGCAGCCGCGAAAAGATCTTTTCCTTCGCCCGCACAACGCAAGAGCGGCCCGAAGGCCGCTCTCGTGTCGGTCGACAGGCGCCACCGCTACAGCGGGTGCGTCGGATCCAGCAAGCCGTACTGCGTGGCCAGGCGCGCCAGGGCGATGTTGTCCTGGATGCCGACCTTTTCGAACAGCCGCGCCTTGTGCGTGTTGACGGTCTTGGCGCTGAGGCTCAGGCGCTTGGCGATGTCTTCCTGGCGCAGGCCGCGGGTCAGCAGCAGGGCCACTTCCAGTTCGCGCGGCGACAACGCATCGAATGGCGAACCGCCGCCTTCCAGATTGGCCAGCGCCAGGTTCTGCGCGATGTTGGCGCCGAGATAGCGCTTGCCCATCGCCACGTCGCGGACCGCGCGCAGCAATTCCTGCGCGTCGCCGGCCTTGCCGACGTAGCCGGACGCACCGGCTTCCAGCAGGCGCTTTGGCAACGGGCCGTCTTCCAGCACCGAGACGATGATGACCTTGGTGCCGTGGTCGCCCTTGACGATGCGCTCGGTGACTTCCAGCCCGCTGACGCCGGGCATGTGCAGATCGCACAGGACGATGTCCGGCTTCAGTTGCCGGATCTGCGGGAGTGCATTTTCGCCGCTGTCGGCCTCGCCGACGATCTCGATATCCGTTTGATTCGACAGGATCAGCTTCATGCCCGTCCGGACAAGAGCGTGATCATCGACCAGAAAAACCCTGATGGCCATCTCGTATAACCCCAACGCAGCGGATACCGCACCATCCAGACTATCTGCGTGAATTATTCAGGGCAATACGAATTCGTAGACAAACGACGACGCTTCACGGAGTGCTCATCTGCACCTCGCGAAACGTCATCGTGTCGTCATGAAAACCCTGCCGAGCTTACTCAAGGCTCGGCACGCAGGGTCGAGTGACCTGCCAGCGCTCTCCCCGTGAGGCGCGCGACGGTCCCTGCGTCAGGCCGAGGCCAGTATGCTGGCATGAGTGGGAAAGCGTTATCAGGACAATCCTGATCTCACGTCAGAATTATCTGACCCTCCCCCTTCCCGCTTCCGGACACCACCCCGCTGCGGATCCCGGACAGGCCTGGCGAAATTTTCCGACAACGCGTTCGGAAATGGCCGATGCGGTAGGCCCAACCCGACGCAACCACGACTTGATCGGGCGTCTGCGGCACACTGCACAGGTGAATACCGTCCGTCCGTATGCCGCGCAGGACCACGCCGCCTGCCTGGCGCTGTTCGACAGCAACGTCCCGCAGTTCTTCGCTCGCAGTGAACGCACCGACTTCGAACGCTTCTTGGAGCACGACGCCGACGCCTGGCACTACCTGGCCATCGTCCGCGCGGGCGCGGTCGTGGCCTGCGGCGGCCACGCGCTGAGCGCCGACGGCCGCGTCGCCAGCTTCGGCTGGGGCATGGTCGACCGCCGCCTGCATCGGCAGGGCCTGGGCCGTGCCTTGACCGAGGCGCGGCTCGACGCCTGCCGGCGCAGGGCCGGCGTGGCGCGGATCGAACTGGACACCAGCCAGCACACCCAGGCGTTCTATGCGCGCTTCGGCTTCGTCGTCGAACGCGTGGTCGCGAACGGCTACGGCCCGGGCTTGGATCGCTGGGACATGGCGCTGGACCTGGACCGCGCGCGCGGCTGAAACGGATCGCGACGCGGCGCCAGTCTGTCACTACTCGCGGCCACTGCCGTCAGGCGGCCAGCGCGTAGCGGCGACAATGTTCGAGATAGCCCGCTTCGTGATGGCCGGCGAGCGCGACCACGCTCTCCCACAGCCACGACGGCGTATCGATGGCCTTGCGCCGGTCGGCGTCCAGCAGCTTCAGCCATGCGACGCGCGTTTTGGGCTTCATCTGCCGCGCATGTGCCTTGCCGACGACGAAGGCGAGATAGCGCGCCGAGCGCACCGCCTCGACGTGATTGAACTGGTCGACTTCCAGTTTCAGGTCGCGCGGCGAGAGTTCGCGAATGAACAGCGAACGGCCCAGCAGATGCACCGGCAGCATCCTGCTGCCCAGGTACGGCGACAGCGCACGCGCCGCGGCGGTCACGCGTTCGGCGTTGTCGGCCGGCATGCGTGCATCGGGGGCCGCCGGCGCGATCGGTGCGATCGCCTCCTTCAGATCGACCAGCGCGTAGGACCAGTGGCCCTTGCCGGTCTTCAAGGCGACGATCGCCGCATAGCGCAGCAGACCCAGCGAACTGCAGCCCTTCATCCAGTAGGCCGCATCGACCAGGCGCACCTCGCGGTCCTTGGGCTTCCCCTTCAGCGACAGCACCATCTGCGCCACCGCCGGATCGGCGAACAGCCGTTCCAGCGCCTCGTGTTCTTCCGGCGCCAACGCCCAGAACTTCTCGCCCAACGGGATGCGCGGCTCCACTGCCTGCAGACGCTCCTTGGCCAGATGGCGCCAGCGCCGGCCGAAGGCCTCGCGGCGGATGCTGCGCACGGTCTCGGGTTCGGCGCCGGGGTGATCGCGCGTCGGATCCTCGATGGCGGCGCCATAACCGTCGATCATCGCCTCCATCATCCGCGCCGTGGTGACGCCGGGCAGATCCGAGCCGCGCGCCGCGGTGGCGAGCGACAAGCCCAGGCGGATGAGATCGTGCGCGGGATTGCCGATCACGCCCTGATCGAGGTCGCGGATCTGGATCTCGATATGTCCCTCGCCGTCGGCGACCGGGCCCAGGTTGCCGAGATGACAGTCGCCGCAGATCCAGATCGCCGGCCCCATCGGCACGCGCCGCGCCGCCGGCGACGCTGCCAGCCATTCGTAGAACTTGAGGGTATTGCCGCGGACGTAGGCGTGGGCGGAGCGGGCCATCTTCAAGGTGCGCTTGCGTTCGAGGATGACGGGGCGTTCGGCGAGACTGGGCATCGAGGTACGAACCTGGAGCAGATGGCGTGGGGGTCACGCGCGGCGGCGCAGACGCTAGCAGAGCCCAACGCAATGGTCCGTGCACGGCAGGTGCGGTCCGAACGTGCTCCGCTATCGCCGGAATCGCACGGCGTTGCCCGTGTGCGGCCATACCTTGGCGTCACGTGATTGCGCGGGGTTTCTCCCTCCTCGCCAGCCGCAGAGCAAGCCTGCGACGATCTGCCCTCATCTTTCCCTGGCGCCGGCCTTATGGCCAGGCACCGACCGGCGGCGAGCGCCGGACGTCCACGTGATCTTAATCACGCACCCGGCTATGCTCCGCGCACTTCACATAACTTAGGGAGAAGTTCATGCGTCTGACCATGCCGGCAACGCTTGCTGTGTGTGTGCTGCTCGCCGCCTGCAGCAAGGGCGGCGACAAGAATGGCGACAACGTCGCGATGTCCAACGCCTCGGTCGCCGACGTGGCCAAGGTGCAGGCGGCCAAGCTGCAGCCCGGTCAATGGGAGATGCGGATCGAGCAGGTGAGCAGCGAGACCACCGGCGGCTCCGGCAACATGCCGCAGATGCCGAAGGTGCCGCCGAGCACCGCCAAGGTGTGCCTCACCGCCGAACAGATCAACGACCCCGCCAGCCTCTTCGGCAGTGCCTCGCCGATGCAGAAGAACTGCGTGTACGACACCTTCAGCATGAAGGACGGAAAGATCGACGCGAAGATGCATTGCACGATGGGCGACATCAAGGTCGCGGGCACCAGCACCGGCACCTTCAGCGCCACCGAAATGGCCTCCGAATCGCATTCCGAGATCACCGGCCTGCCCGGCGGCATGTCGATGAAGACGCACATGAAGATGGACGGCAAGCGCCTGGGTGAGTGCCAGCCGGGCGACATCAAGGCGGGCGACACCAAGGCGCCGGCCGCTGGCTGATCCTCCGGGTTTCGACGGCGCCGACCAGAACGCGTCGCCTGATGCCCTGTTCCGCAGCGCCGCGATGTTCAGTCATCGCGGCGCTTTTCTTTGCGCCTTTGCAACCCACAACCGGTGGCGCCGCGAAGACGGCGCAATACGCGCCGGACTACTTCAATGCCCGCCAGCTCCGCCCGGCACGGAAGGCACGCTCCAGCGTCGCTGCAAGCAGGCAGATCTTCAGCGTCTGCGGCAGGATGCCGTCGCCGGGATCGCTGGGCGTACCCAGCACCACCGACAGCTGATTGGCGATCGCCTGCCACACCACCTGCGGGTGGGGGCCGATCAGCCGGGTCAGACCCATCCAGGCCCAGGCCGAGGCCCAGTCCAGGGCGCGATAGAGCACGATCAGGGTGACCAGCGCCGCCAACCCGGTGGCACCGGCCAGTTGCACGCTATTGGCGGCGGCGCGATAGCGCGAGACAGTGCCGGCCCAGAAATGGCCGATGAAGTCGCGCAACCAGGTCGGCAGTTTCCGCCACAGCCCGAGCGTGCCATCGACCTTGCTCGACCACTTGGCGGGCGCGTTCAATGCGGCGTTGTGCACGTCATAGCGGTAGATCAACGCGGCCAGCGCCAGCCAGACCACCGGCAACAAGGCCGAGAAGAAGATCACCACCAGCGTGTCCGCCACGCCGGGCGGCGCCTGCTCCACCGCGCCCGGCAGCGCGGCATGGGCGACGCCGATCGGATGGCTGATGCCCTGCCACAGTTGCTGGCCGAGATCGGCGATGCGCAGATGCGCCAGCCAGCGGAACACCCCGCCCTTCCATTCGGTGAGCACGTACATGCCGACGAAGGTCCAGCCGGCTTCGCACAGCACGATCAGCACGTTCCAGGCCGGATGCGCGCTGCGCTGCTTTTGTTTCTTCGCAGCGCGCCGGATCAGCCACAGCAGCGCCACCGACGCCACCAGCCACCAGCCGCCCGACACCTCGAACAATGAACCGCGGTAGGTCGGGTCGAACGGATTGAACTGCCCCAACCCCTCGCGCCCGTAGGCGCGAATTGTCTCGCCGAGGAAGCCCCAGGCGGCGTAGTAGGCGAAGAACGGCACCAGCGCCTGCGAGACGATCGCCGACAGGCGGCGCCAGCGCGCCCTGCCTTCGTCCTCTGCTGCCGTCGCGTCGGCCTGTTCGGCCAGCGCCGCACTGGCGATCCCCGGCAAGGCCGGGCGCAGCGTCTCGAACAGCAGCACGAAGATCACCAGCTTGACCAGCACCACCAGCGTCAGCGACAGCAAGCCAGCGAGCCGGTTCTGGTAGCCGATCCACACCGCGGCCTGCAGCAGCAGTTCGTTGAGCAACACGCCGGCCAGTGCCACGGCGAGCAGTTGCGGCATGTAGCGGACCCACAGCCGCAGCGTGTCGCCGATCAGCCCCAGCGGCCCGCCACGCAGCGCCAACTCAGTCATGAGCTTGCTCCCGCGCGAAACGCAAATAGTGGGGGCGACCGCCGTGCGTGCTCACGGTGAGTTGCAGCTGCGCGGCCACCGCACGCGGCACCAGGTAATAGCCGTCGATCGCCAACGGCACGCCTGGCTTGGCCGTGGACACGGCCAACCCATCACAGGCGACGCCGGGCGACTCGCCCGGCTTGGCCAGGGCACGCTGCAACAGGTCCGGCACGGTGTCGATGGCGGACCAGGAACGACCTGTGCCGTCGACCAGCTTGAGCGCGCAATCGCTCCACTGCGCGCCGGAAGCGCCCGGCACCAGCGTCAGCCGCGTACGCACGAACGTGCGATCGGCGGGCAGTCCTGCCTCGAACGGCAGCACATCGACCGACGCAAGCCGAACGGCGGCACCGTCGTAGTCCACGGTCTGCGCCATCGCCACATCCACCGGCCACCATTCGCGCGCATGCAGCAACTCCCGCGCGTCGCGCCAGCCGGTCGCGGCCATCGTGCACGGCACCAGCACGACCAGCGCCGCAAGCGCGAGCCAGCGCATGCGCCGCTCGGAAACGGCCGGGGCCACGTCGCGGTCAGAGGCGTGCATGCAGCGCATCCAGATCGAGCACGTCCACCGGAGACCCGGCAGGGATTGGCGGATAGCGCACCAGTGCCTCGGCCGTCAGCTGCGGATCTCGGTCTTCCGACAGCACCAACGTGCCGCCTGCCCGGGCGAGCGCGGACGGCAACTCGAAGACCAGCACATCCTTGCGTTCCAGCCCGGGTTGCAGCGTCTTGATCGACGACAGCACTGCATCGCCCATCTCCGCGCGGCCGCTGGCGCGGTAGCGGCGGCCGTCGGGCGTCGCCCAGACCCGGCCGTACACGCGCGCGGTCGCGCGCGCGACCTTCGACCGCACCGGCACCACCAGCCACACCCCGCCGCTGTCGCGCTGCTGCAGCGCGCCCGCCGCCTTGAAACGGAGCGTGCGCGCGAGTTGCGGCGTCCCGGCGTTCACGGCCAGATTGTCGGTCTGCACCCAACTACCAGGCGCTCCGGATACCGGAATCGGGCCGGTGATGCGCTCGTAGCGCGGCATCGTCCAGCGCATGCCGGCAAGCAGCACGAAGCCGAGCAGCAGGATCGCGATGGCGGCCAGCCGCTTCACGGTTCACCCGCCTGTGCGCCGGCACGCGACACACCAAGCGGCAACTCCACGACCCCGACCGGATGCGGATCGGTCCACAGCGGCTGCGCATAGAGATTGTCGAAGGCCTTGAAGGTCCTGGCGGTGACGTCGAAGCGCACACGCGCCGCCGACTGCTCCGTCGCCGGATAGGTCCAGACCAGGGCGATCTGCTCCGGCAGGCCCGGCTGCAATTCGGTGGTCGCCGCGCGATCGCGCAAGAGATACGCCGTCGGCCGCGCATCGGCCCCGCGCGGCGGCGTCTTCAACGCCACCGCCTGCACCAGCGAGCCGCTGGTCTGCGTGGTGCGGTTGGTCGCCTGCAGATACAGCACGATCGCCTTGCGACCATCGCGCGACACCACCTCGCCATTCGGCAGTTGGTCGCTGGTCTCTACGTGGTCGAAGCGCAGCGACCATTCGCCGGCGGCGACGTCCTTCCCGGCCTGCAGCGCGGGCGGCACCGGCACCTCCTTGGCCTCGAACAAGCCGATGCCCCACCCCACCACGATCGCGGCAATGCCACCGATCCCGGCCAGCATCCGTGTCCGCCACTGTCCTAGAGACGTTTTGCTCGCCAAACCGGGTGACCCTTCTGGAAGCTCGGCCGGAACGTAGCATTCGCTTACAAAAAGATGCAACCTACAACCTCGATCCACAATAGACCTGACCAGGCATCTGCAGCCACGTGCGAAAATCCGTTGTGTTGTACGGCGTCATAGCCATGTCATTTCATACCCACTTTAACGCAGTTGCTAGGTGCTTTACTAAATAGGCTCAGGCTCAACCCCTTAAGAGATGCGGCACTAATAACCTTAAATTTTTGACACTGGGATTTGTGCCTCAATAGTTATACCTAGTGAGACGCTTCAGCCCCGAAACTACAATCCGGATGACACGCGGCTTATGGCCACGGCAAACGTAATCATCAAAGGAGCCTCAGTGAGCCACCAGCCGATTAGCCCCCCGCTAGAAAGCTTCTGCATTAAAGGCCTTCATGGATACAAGGACGTGAGAATTGATTTCTCCGGAAAATCCACAGTCGTAGTCGCAGAGAATGGAACCGGCAAGACGACAGTGCTCAATGCTTTGAACGCTTTTGTTACGCGCCGATTTCAGCGCCTGTCCTCTATCAACTTTGAGTCAATAGAATGTAAGTTTTCGCATTCGCTATTACCAATATCAATTCCAAAAGAACATCTAATTTCACGCAAGGGCGACCCTCTAGAAGAACTCAGCCAACTCGCTTCTTCTGCCTCAATCGCTGAATCTGCACTTTCAGAATTCATATCAACAACCTATCAGCCTGGCAACATGTGGCGCCTGCGCGAGCATCCCGTCGCAAAACAGGTTTACATCAATACACCCCACAACTGGGATTCACTAGAAGAAATCTTTGACGACTTGTACATAGCGCTAGACTTCTCCCTCACCGATGCAGCTAAGGCCGCCAGCGAAGAAGTAAAGGCTTGCATGGGTGACGTTCAAGTAATTTTTCTCCCGACATACCGGAGAATTGAGCGCCCAATTCTCAGGCCATCTCGCGCGCGTCAAGTCGCAAGACGGAATCAGCCAAGCAAAGCTCAGCACGACGATATGGCATTTGGTCTTGCTGACGTCCAGGAGCGCCTTGCTCAACTAAGCGAGGACATAGAGCGACGCTCAAATATTGAGTATCGCAACCTGAGTGCCCGAATGCTGCAGGACATGCTTACGCGGCAGGATTCAAGTGAAACTATAGACGCAGCCCTACTCCCTGACGTGAATTCACTTGCCCTTTTTTTGAGTCGAGTGGACCGAACAGCGAGAACGTCTCCGAGCGCGATGCTAAGCCGAATTCAGCAACTTTATGATACAGGCCACATTGATGACACTGAAAACAAGTTCCTTAGATACTTCCTTAGCCAGCTAGCGCAAGTCATCGATGAAACTCGAGAAACCGAACTCGTAATCGAACAGTTCGTAGCTATCTGCAACAGCTATCTCACATTATCGAGCGACGAGAAGAGTTTAGCGTTCGACCCAAGGACCCTAGAGGTAATCGTCCAGAACACTTGGACAAGAGACCCTATATCTCTGGATGACCTTTCCTCCGGTGAGAAGCAAATAGTCTCGCTCATGGCGCACCTGTACCTCAGCCCACAACCAAAAATCGTATTGATTGATGAGCCTGAGCTATCACTTTCCATCGATTGGCAGAGAAAGGTGCTCCCAGACATTGCCAATAGTCCTTCCGTGACACAAATGCTGGCAATCACGCATTCGCCATTCGTTTTCGAGAACGAACTAGACAAGTGCGCCACGCCACTAACTGTATCTCGCCGGGAGAGCAAAGAAGATGCAGATTCTTGAACGACTGCGAGAAGGAAGAAAGAGTCCTCAAGTACTCAATGTTAAACTCCTATCGATCCGAAGCTCCAGACCAAACTCCATCGTTTTTATATTCGAAAGCCACGATGACGTATCGGTGTATGGCGACTGGATAAGCCGAATCCCAAACAGTCCGAGATATGAAGCAGTAGCTGGGAACGGCAAGGAGCAACTTCTTGCATTTCACCTTATGCTCGAACAGGATAGACGATTGAAGGGCGTATATTTTTTTGTAGACCATGACTACGACGAAAATTCGCCGCTTGCGCAGGTCTTCGTAGTACCAGCATATTCTTTTGAGAACCTTCTGTGCGTACAAGAAGTTATTGACAGCGTTCTCATTGACGAGCTCCGCTGCGCAGGAGACCCAACTACCCGAGCAAGAGTGATATCAACTTTCAAACAAGTTGTTGAGCAATTCGAGAAGCATAGCAACTCTCTTCACGAGACCCTCTTCATTGCCAGGAGGGGAGGCTTCAGAGTGAGTTCACGGCCAAATTCCGCGACTGATTTCTTGGATATATTTCTAACTAGCGTTACCCCAAAATTCTCAAGATTGGAAGAAATCATTGAAGTCAGCATTGATCTGCCTGCGGAAAAACTGGAAGCACTCAGAGTTTCATTTCTTGAGCTAAATTCCACGCACTCTGTTCGCGGAAAATATTTACTTCAGACAACTCGAGAATGGCTACGACTCGTCACTGCAGACCGGCGCAGCGCTAATCCTTCGCTCTTCCCGAAGCTTGATAGCAGACTTCCGGGCTCTCCCGAGCAGGTCACAGTGCGCAGACTCGCTTCTGCAGCATCACTACCGCATGGCCTTCCTGAGTTCATACAGGCTGTGGCTGCATGATTCACAGTACTACCGATCTTTTGCAGGGAAAATACAGAGAAAAGCCCGCGAACTAGCTGGTAACTTCAAAATTATCACGAATTTCGTGAATTATTGGCGGAGAGAGTGGGATTCGAACCCACGGAAGGTTTGACCCTTCGCCGGTTTTCAAGACCGGTGCCTTAAACCGCTCGGCCATCTCTCCGTTTGCGAACGCGGCGGTACTGCGGAAGAGCGTCGCAGCCGCTTGAAGCACAACGCCGCGGAAGCGCGACGCTGCAGTGCCTGTCCCGCTCGACGCGGGCCGGTGCCGCTGACGGCACCGCATGCACCCCGAACCCAGAACCACCAGCACGGGCGCGCATTTTCGCACGCCCGCGGCGGTTTTGCTCGGCCGGCGTCGCTCAACCCGCCTCGACCGCCATCGCGCCCAGGGTCGAGTGCCGGGCCTTGGTGCGTTCGGGGCAGTTGCCGCCGCAGTCCAGGCGCGAGGCCTCGATCTGGCGCGGCAGGTGTTCGGCGAGGAAGTCGATGAACACGCGCACCGCCGGCAGCAGGCCGCGGCGCGAGGCGAACACGGCGTGGCAGATGCCCTGCGGCAGCGACCATTCCGGCAGCACCACTTCCAGTTCGCCGTTGCGCACGGCTTCGGCGCAGACGGTCTCGGGTAGCAGGGTGATGCCGAAGCCGTCCTTGACCATCGACTGCAGCAGCGGGAAGTCGAAGCCGGCCACGCGCGGCTGCAGGTCGACGCGGCGCACTTCGCCGGCCGGGCCGTGCAGCTCCCAGCGCTGTCGGGCTTCGTCCTCGCTGATGCTGAGGGTGACGTGCGAAGTCAGTTCCTCGGGGTCCTTGGGGCGCCCGGCACGGTCCAGGTACTTGGGGCTGGCGACCAGCAGTTCCTGCACCTGGCCAAAGCTGCGCATCACCAGGCTGCCGTCGTCGTCCAGGCGCGAGCGCACGCGCAGGGCGACGTCGTAGCCTTCGTTGATGATGTCGACGCGGCGATTGCTGATGTTCAGTTGCAGCCGCACCTTGGGGTACTGGTCCAGGAACATCGGCAGCAATTTGGGCAACTGCATCTGCGCCAGCGACACCGGCACGCTCACCCGCACCAGGCCGCGCGGTTCGGCGCTGAGCCGGTCGACCACTTCGCGCGCGGCCTGCGCCTCGGCCAGCATGGTCTGGGCGTGACGGTGCACGCTCATGCCCAGGTCGGTGACGGCGAAGCGGCGCGTGGAGCGCTGCAGCAGGCGCACGCCCAGATCGCTCTCCAGCTGGCTGATGCGGCGGCTCAGGCGCGACTTGGGGATGCCCAAGGCGCGCTCGGCGGCGGCGAACCCGCCGTGGTCGACCACCATGGCGAAGTAATACAGATCGTTGAGGTCGTGCATGTTCTTTCGATATTTAGAACGATGGGGACAATCGGATCCGGTTCATTCTACTCCTACAACGATTCGCGCTGCAGCGACGCCGGTCGCGCTGGCGAACTCAGGCAAGGAGGTAGACGTAGACGGCGCAAGATAACCCCGGCCAGGCTAGCGCGAAGTGACGGGTGTGACGGGTGCGGGAGTTCGGCGCGCGCGGCGCGCCGCCTGCTGCGAGTGCTGCAGGGGGCAATGCATGCGAACTTGCTCCATCTGGGTCGAAGACCCAATTAGCGCAAGGCGGGGCATTGCCCGCATCACGCCAATTCGCCTGAGCGCGGTAACAGACAGAAGGCGTCGCCGCGGTAACGGCGACGCCAAGCTCGCCCGAGGCGGATACCCGGGGCTGGGCGGCGATCAGCCGATCCGCTCGGCCCCACCCATATACGGGCGCAGCGCGTCGGGCACGGTGATCGAGCCGTCGGCGTTCTGGTAGTTCTCCATCACCGCGATCATGGCGCGGCCGACCGCGGTGCCGGAGCCGTTGAGCGTGTGCAGCAGCTCGGGCTTGCCGGTGGCCGGGTTGCGCCAGCGCGCCTGCATGCGCCGGGCCTGGAAGTCGCCGCAGTTGGAGCAGGAGGAGATCTCGCGATAGGTCTGCTGCGACGGCAGCCAGACTTCCAGGTCGTAGGTCTTGCTGGCCGAGAAGCCCATGTCGCCGGTGCACAGCAGCATCTTGCGATACGGCAGGCCGAGCGTCTCCAGCACCACTTCGGCGCAGCGGGTCATGCGCTCGTGTTCGGCGGCGCTGTCCTCCGGGCGGCACACGCTGACCAGTTCCACCTTCTCGAACTGGTGCTGGCGGATCATGCCGCGGGTGTCGCGGCCGCCGCTGCCGGCCTCGGAGCGGAAGCACAGCGAGTGCGCGGTCATGCGCAGCGGCAGGCGCTCGGCCTCGACGATCTCGTCGCGCACCAGGTTGGTCAGCGAGATCTCCGAGGTGGAGATCAGGTAGCGCTTCTGCTCGCCCAGCGCGGTGGCGAACATGTCTTCCTCGAACTTCGGCAACTGGCCAGTGCCGTACAGGCTGTCGGCGTTGACGATCACCGGCACGTTGGTTTCCTGGTAGGCGTGCGGACCGGTGTGCAGGTCTAGCATGAACTGCGCCAGGGCGCGGTGCAGGCGCGCGATCGGCCCGCGCAGCACGGTGAAGCGCGCGCCCGACAACTTGGCCGCCGACTCGCCGTCCAGCCAGCCGTGGCGCGCGCCGAGTTCGACATGGTCCTTGACCTCGAACTCGAAGCTGCGCGGGCTGCCCCAGCGCTGCAGTTCGACGTTGTCGGCCTCGTCCTTGCCGGCGGGCACGTCGGCCTGCGGCAGGTTGGGAATCTCCAGCGCCAGCGTCTCCAGCTGCGCACGGATCTCGTCCAGGCGCTGCTCGGAGGCCTTCAATTCGTCGCCGAAGCCGGCCACTTCGGCCATCAGCGCGGTCACGTCCTCGCCCTTGGCCTTGGCCTGGCCGATCGCCTTGGAGCGGCTGTTGCGCAGGCTCTGCAGTTCCTGGGTCCGCACCTGGATGCGCTTGCGGTCGGCCTCCAGGGCCTCCAGGGCGGCCACGTCCAGCGAATACCCGCGGCTGGTGCGCAGGCGCTCGGCGAGGTCGGCGGGCTGTTGGCGAAGCAGAGCGGGATCGAGCATGGGCGCGGGGTGCCAGGAGAACGAAACCGGGATTATCGCCTGTCCGTCGCGCTTTTGCCGACCCGCTGCCGCCGCGGCGCGCGATTCACCGCGGCTATGCCAGAATCGAGCGGTTCCCCACGGTGAGTCCCATGTCCACGTCGCCCCCGTCCTCCAAGTCCGGCATCGTGCTGCATCTGCCGCGGCGCCTGCTCGCGATCGTCGGCATCGCTTTCGCCGCCGGCCTGCTGCTGTTTCTGGTGGTGTGGCTGGTTGGACGCAAGGACAACGAGTTCTACAAGCCGCAGCCTGCGCAACAGGTGCAGCAGGACACCGAACAGGTGAAGCCGCTGCCCGAACCGCTGCCCGCCGGCAGCGCCGCCAGCAGCATGCCGCAGGCCAAGCCCGCGCCCGCTGGCGACGCACCGAAACTGGTTGAGACCGCACCTGCGCCGCCGCCGACCACGGAAGCGCCGGCACCGGCCGCAGGCGGCGATGCCGCCGGCAACACGGCCACCGCGCTGGCCCCGGGCGACCGTCCGGTGCCGCTGGAAGGCCAGACCCCGCCGCCGCGCTATCCGCCTGCGGCGCTGCGTCGGGGCGATGCCGGCACCGTGGTGGTGCGGGTCGAGGTCGATGCCAGCGGTTCGCCCGCCGGCGTCGCCCTGCTCCGCCGCAGCGGCTCGCGCGACCTGGACCGCGCGGCGATGGAAACCGTGCGCCGCTGGAAGTTCCGCCCGGCGCAGCAGAACGGCCGCGCGGTGCCGTCCAGCATCGAGATCCCGTTCGACTTCAAGCCGGGGCCGTAACCGAAATAACTGAACCGCCGCCCGGGTACGCCGGCGGCGTTCACATGGGGGTGACACTGCAGGGACGGGTCCTGGGCGACACTGGAACCGTCCCACGGCACCGGAGTTGCCGCCATGCCCACCCCGTACAAGTCGACACAGCCGCTGGACGCCTGGAAGCGCCCCGCTCGTCCGTCGTCTGCGCGCCGGGAGCCGCATGCGCGCGCCGACCATGGGTCGCCCTGGGCCTGGGTGATCGTGATCGCGCTGGCCCTGGCGGTGGCCGGGTGGTGGCTGGCGATGGATCGCGACGACGACAGCAGCGGCTACAGGGCGCCGCCCTCGACGCCTGCCAACGATCCGCCGCGTCCGCAGCCGACGCACTGATCTCCGACGGCCTTACTTACTTCCCACGCGCTTCTTCACCGGCCGCGCGTGTGCGCGACCGGCACCGCGCGTTCGCTCAGGCGGTGCGCAACCCGAAGCCGGCACCGCGCGCCAGTGCGTCGAAGCCCGGGAACGACGTCGCTACGTTCGCCACGTCCTCGATCCGCACCTCGCCCTGCGCCAGCTGCCCGGCGATGGCGAAAGCCATGGCGATGCGATGGTCGCCGTGGCTCTCGATGGTTCCCGCACCCAGCGTGCCGCCGTGGATTGTGGCGCCGTCCGGGGTCTCGTCGACGACGATGCCGAGGCTGCGCAGCCCGGTCGCCATCGCCGCCAGGCGGTCCGATTCCTTGACCCGCAGCTCCGCCGCGCCGCTGACCACGGTCTGGCCTTCGGCGGCGGCCGCGGCCACGAATAACGCCGGGAACTCGTCGATCATGTCCGGCACCACGTCCTCTGGAATCCGCGCACCGCGCAGCGGCGCGTAGCGCACGCGCAGGTCGGCGACCGGCTCGCCGCCGTGCTCGCTGTGGTTGTGCTCGACGATGTCCGCACCCATCAAGCGCAGCGCGGCCAGCAGGCCGGTGCGGCGCGGATTGAGCCCGACCGCCTTCAGGGTGATGTCCGAGCCGGGAATGATGCTGGCGGCGACGATGAAGAACGCCGCCGAGGAGAAGTCCGCCGGCACCGCGATGTCGGTGGAGCGCAGGCGCTGGCCGCCGCGCAGGCGCGCCTGGCCGGGCGCGAAGTCGATATCCACGCCGAACGCGGACAACATGCGCTCGGTGTAGTCGCGGGTGGGATGTGGCTCCTGCACCGAAGTGACGCCCTCGGCATACAGCCCGGCCAGCAGCACCGCCGACTTGACCTGCGCACTGGCCACCGGCGAGACGAAGTCGATGCCGCGCAGCGGCTGCCCGCCGTGGATGCGCAGCGGCGGCACGCCATTGGCCTCGGTGTCGATACGCGCGCCCATCAGCGCCAGCGGCTCGGTCACCCGCCGCATCGGCCGCTTGGACAGCGACGCATCGCCGACCAGCACGCTATCGAACGACTGCGCTGCGAGCAGCCCGGCGAGCAGGCGCATGCCGGTGCCGGCGTTGCCGCAATCCAGCTCGCCCTGCGGCGCCTGCAGCCCATCCACGCCCACCCCATGCACGACGCGCTGCGACGGCGACGGCGTCTCGATCCGCACCCCGAGCCGCGCGAAGATCGCCGCGGTCGAACGCGTGTCCTCGCCCTCGAGAAACCCCTCGATCCGCGACGTGCCATCGGCCAACGCCGCGAACATCACCGCCCGGTGCGACACCGACTTGTCCCCCGGCACCGTCAGCGTGCCCTGCAGCGCAGTGCCGCGCGTTGCGATCCAGCCTTGCTCGTTGCTCATCATCGTTCCTGAAAGTCCAACCACCCGAAGATCCACCCTACCCGACGACACCGCAGCCGATACCGGGCGCTTGCGCCACCGCTACGACGCTTCTTACACCCAGTCCGCCACCGCTGTTGCTGTTGCTGTTGCTGTTGTTCTTGCTGTTTGCTCTTGCTGTTGCCGTTGTTCTTGCTGTTTGTTCTTGCTCTTGCTGTTTGTTCTTGCTCTTGCTGTTTGCTCTTGCTGTCGCTGCTGCTCTCAATCCCCCGTGAGGGCTGGCGGGCACGACGGGTAAAACCCCGTAAGGGGCGACGCGCAGGATGCGCGTCGTTTTCGGCAGGCACATGGATGTGCCTTCCGAAAATTCCCGTCGTGACCGCGGACCCCGCGCGCAGCGCGGGGCAGCCCGCCCGGGGGTGTGTTTCTTTTGGTTACTTTTCTTTGCACAAGCAAAGAAAAGTGACTCGCGCGTCAGCGCGAAAGCTGTTGCAGTTGCTGCTGTCTTGCCGCTTTTCCAGCCAACCAGTTAGAGCACCTGACTGTTAATCAAGTAGCCATTGCTTAGAGATCAACTTCGTCGTCACACAGCAAAGACCAAAGCCGTCCGGATCAAGGCACCGCCACCGGATACGACCCCAACACCTTGATCTGCGCCGAATGCGCCTTCAACTCCGCCAACGCCAACTTCATCGCCTCATCCTCTACATGCCCCGCCAGATCGATGAAGAACCCGTACTCCCACTTCGCCTGATGCGACGGCCGCGACTCGATCCGGTTCATGCTGATCCCATGCCGCGCGAACGGACTGAGCACATCGAACAGCGCACCCGGCTTGTCGTGGATGAACACCAGCACCGACGTGCGATCGTGCCCCGACGGCGGGAAGATCTGCCGCCCGATCACCAGGAACCGCGTGGTGTTGTCCGCGTCGTCCTCGATCGACTTCATGATCACCTTCTTCAGCGCATACACATGCGCCGCGCTCTCCCCACCGATCGCCGCCGCATCGTCGGCGTTGCGCGCGCGGCGCGCGCCCTCGGCGTTGCTGGAGACCGGAATCTTCTCCACCTTGGGCAGGTTCGCACGCAGCCAGCCGGCAGTCTGCGCGAACGACTGCGGATGCGCATAGATCCGCTCGATCGCGTCCAGCCGCCCGCTGCGCGAGAGCAGGAACTGGTGCACGCGCAGCTCGGTCTCGCCGCAGATCTTCAGGTTGGAGGTCAGGAACATGTCCAGGGTGACCTGGATCGTGCCTTGCCCGGAGTTCTCCACCGGCACCACGCCGAAGTCGGCGTTGCCGCTCTCCACTTCCTGGAACACTTCCTCGATGGTCGCCATCGGCAGGCCCACCGCCGAGCGACCGAAGTGCTTGAGCACCGCCTGCTGGCTGAAGGTGCCTTCCGGCCCCAGGTAGCCGATCTTCAGCGGTTCCTGCTGCGCCAGGCAGGCGGACATGATCTCGCGGAACACGTGCACCAGCACTTCGTCGCTGAGCGGGCCCTGGTTGCGGTCCACCACCATGCGCAGCACCTGCGCCTCGCGCTCGGGCCGGTAATAGTCCACCGCCGCAGCGAGCTTGCCCTTGGCCTTGCCGACCTGGTGCGCGAATTGCGCGCGCTCGGCGATCAGCGCCTGGATAGTGCGGTCGATCTCGTCGATCTTGGCGCGCACGTCGGCCAGGGCCGGCGTGGCGGCGGGCTTGGCCGGCTTGGACGACTTAGGGTCGGCGGCGGTGGGGGATTTCTTCGGCTTTGCGGCCATGGATCGGGGGTTCCTCGGTGGTCCGGATCGCCGGCGCGATCCGGTCGCGGCTGAAGCCGCTCCTACAAAAAATCGGCGACTCAGCCGTGGCGCTGCTGGAAGTCGTGCATGAACGCGACCAGCGCCTGCGCGCCGGCCAGGGGCATGGCGTTGTACAGCGACGCGCGGATGCCGCCGACCGCCTTGTGGCCCTTCAGCGCCAGCAGGCCGGCCGCCTTGGACTCCGCGACGAAACGCGTAGTCAGCGTCTCATCCGGCAGGAAGAACGGGATGTTCATCCGCGAGCGCACCGCCGCCGCGACCTCGTTGCGGTAGAAGCCGCCGGAGGCGTCGATCGCTGCGTACACCAGCGCCGACTTGGCCTGGTTGCGCTTCGCGAACGCCTCTACCCCGCCCTCGGCCAGCATCCACTTGAACACCAGCCCGGCCAGGTACCAGTTCCAGGTCGGCGGCGTGTTGAGCATGGAATCGCGCGCCACGTGCGAGCGGTAGTCGAAGATGTCCGCGCGCGGCTGGCCGGCGCGTTCGAGCAGGTCGCGACGGACGATCACCACGGTGACGCCGACCGGGCCGAGGTTCTTCTGCGCGCCGGCGTAGATCAGGGCGTACCTGGACACGTCGATCGGCTCGGAGGCGATGCTGGAGCTGAAATCGGCGAACAGCGGCACCGCGCCGACGTCAGGCGTGTCGCGGAACTCCACGCCATGGATGGTCTCGTTGGCGGTGATGTGCACGTAGGCGGCATCGTCGCGCAACTGCCAGGCGGCGCGCGGCGGGATGTCGCGGAAGCCGTCGGCCTCGCTGCTGGCGGCCACGTGCACGTCGACGTAGGGCCCGACCTGCTTGATCGCGGTCTTGCCCCAGTGCCCGGTCACCACATAGTCCACGGTCTGCCCGGGCGCGGCGAAGTTCAGCGCCAGCAGCGCCTGCTGGGTGGTGGCGCCACCGGCCAGGAACAGCACGGCATAGTCGTCGGGAATGCCGATCAGCCGGCGCAGGTCGGCGTCGGCCTGCGCCGCCACCTCCATGAACTCGGCGCCACGGTGGCTCAGCTCCACGATCGAGGCGCCCACGCCGTTCCACTCCAACATCTCCGCCTGCGCCTGGCGCAGGACCGATTCCGGCAAGGCAGCGGGGCCGGCACTGAAATTGAACGCGCGCGTCATGGGGCACCTATCGGACAGGATCCCTAGTATGCCGCAGCGCAACAGCTTGCGGCCCGGGCAATTTAGGTTGCATTTGCATCCATTCGCCCGGCGCATGCGTAGTCTGTGTTGAAGTCCCCGCTACCGCTCGCCCCTTCGCTCCAGGAGTCCGCCATGTCGTTGCGCGATGCCCTCACCGTCCCCAGCCGCGAGATCACCGACGAGGCGGTCTACCGCGACCGGCGGCGCCTGCTGCAGGCCCTGGCGTTGACCCCGCTGTCCGGCCTGGTCGGCTGCGCCGATGCCGAGCCGCCGGCCCCGCCGAAGACCGTGGTGACGCCGGAGCAGGCGCGCAGCGGGTTCCGCACCAACGAGGAACTGACCCGCTACGAGGACGTGACCAGCTACAACAACTTCTACGAGTTCGGCACCGACAAGACCGATCCGTCGAAGGCGGCCAAGACCCTGCGCACTTCGCCGTGGTCGGTGAAGGTGTCCGGGGAATGCGAGAAGCCCGGCACGCTGTCCCTGGACGACCTGCTCAAGGGCCATACGCCCGAGGAGCGGATCTACCGGCTGCGCTGCGTGGAAGGCTGGTCGATGGTGATCCCGTGGCTGGGCGTGCCGCTGGGCGAGGTGCTCAAGCGCTTCGCCCCGACCTCCAAGGCCAAGTATGTCGCCTTCACCACCCTGGCCGATCCGCAGCAGATGCCCGGCGTCCGCTACAGCTCGATCGACTGGCCGTACAAGGAAGGCCTGCGCATCGACGAGGCCATGCACCCGCTGACCCTGCTCGCCACCGGCCTGTACGGCAAGCCGCTGCCGCAGCAGAACGGCGCGCCGCTGCGGCTGGTGGTGCCGTGGAAGTACGGCTTCAAGAGCATCAAGTCGATCGTGGAGATCCGCTTCGTCGAGCGCATGCCGGAAACCGCCTGGCACGAGCTGCAGCCGTCCGAGTACGGCTTCTTCTCCAACGTCAATCCGGCGGTGGACCACCCGCGCTGGAGCCAGAAGACCGAGCGACGCATCGCCGGCAAGGCCAGCAAGCTGTTCGCCGAGCGCATTCCCACCCGCCCGTTCAACGGCTATGCCGACCAGGTGGCGTCGCTGTATGCGGGGATGGATCTGAAGAAATGGTATTGAGCCGGGATTGGGGATTCGGGAGTGGGGATTCGTGGAGCGGTCGCTGCGCGCGGCGGGTTTGCGCATCCTCCCTGGCATTGTTGGCGTGCATTGGTTTGAGATTGCATGGCTAAGACCTCCGCTTCGTTGATCGCTGCCAAGGCGGTGGTGCATGCACTCGCGCTGGCGCCGATGGCGTACCTGGGCTGGCAGTTCTGGCAGGTGTGGCAGAGCGGCAGCGATGCGCTCGGGGCCGATCCGGTGGCCGAGGTCGAGCATCGCACCGGGCTGTGGGCGCTGCGGCTGTTGCTGCTGACCCTGGCGATCACGCCGCTGCGGCAGCTGACCGGGCAATCGGTACTGCTGCGCTTCCGGCGCATGCTCGGGCTGTACGCGTTCTTCTACGCGACCGTGCATCTGGCGGCCTACCTGGGGCTGGACCTGCGCGGCTACTGGACGCAGATCTTCGAGGAAATCGTCAAGCGTCCGTACATCACCGTCGGCTTCCTGGCCTGGCTGCTGCTGGTGCCATTGGCGATCACCTCGACCCAGGGCTGGATGCGCCGGCTCAAGCGCAACTGGGGCAAGCTGCACAAGGCGATCTATGCGATCGGCGTGCTCGCCGTGCTGCACTTCTGGTGGCTGGTGAAATCGGACATTCGCGAGCCGCTGCTGTACGCGGCGATCCTGGCGGTGCTGCTGGGCTGGCGCGGCTGGCGGGTGCTCAGCGCGCGCCGAACCACAGCAGGCCGCTGAGCGCAGCGGCAAGGAGCAAGGCGCTGAGCAACAGCCACGGCCAGCGCCGCACGGTGGCCGGGCGCGGCGCCACCGCGGGGGTCAGTGCCAGCGCGGCCAGGGCCGGGTCGTCGCGCAGGGGCTCGGCGCCGACCACCTGCGGGACTTCCAGCACGAACCGGTGCTGGGCATCGAACACCACCTGATCGCCGGGCTGCAGCCAGCAGCTGCGCACGGCGATGCCGTTGACCTGGGTCTGCGCATCGCCGAAGCCGCGCAGCAATACCCGCTCGCCATGCCGTTCCAGGCGCGCGTGCTGCTCGGCGCAGGCCGGATCGTCGATGCGGATGTCGCACTCGCGCAGGCGGCCGACGCTGCGCACGCGGTCCACGGTGAAACTGCGGCCATGGTGCGGACCACCGACGCCGCGCAACACCAGACGCGGATCGTCGTGCTCGGCCTCGCTGACCTCGGGCAGGCGCTGCAGCGGCTCGCACTTGCCCTGCACCACCATCTCCACGCCGTCGGCATAGACCGCATCGCCGGCGCGCAGCAGGGCCATGCGCCGCACCGGGCGGCCGTTGACGTGGATGCCGCGGCTGCCGTTGGCGACCTGCAGCCACAGACCGCGCCGGTCCAGGCAGAATTGCGCCAGCAGCAACGCGCCCTGGGTGTCGTCGACCACGCTGACCTGGCCGGAGGCCAGCCGCACGATGCGATGCACGCCCGCGCGCAGGGGCCGGTCGGGATGTTGGCGGTTGCTGAAATGGACTTGCAGATCGTGCACGGCGGGCAGCCTAGCAGGTTGCCTGCGAGTGCAGAAGCGCGCGCGCTGGACAATGCACGGCGCATACGCACAATGCCTGATCGTTCACGCGGGCGCCCGCCCGCACAGGAGCCAGCATGTCCAGCATCGACATCCGCCACGACCACACCAAGACCCCCGCGCAGGCCCGCAAGGCCATCGAAACCGCCGCCAAGAAACTGTCCGAGCGCTTCGACCTGGAATCGCACTGGGATGGCGACGCCCTGCTGTTCTCGCGCTCGGGCGTGGACGGACGCATCGAACTGCTGCCCAAGCAGGTGCACGTCACCGCCGAACTGGGCTTCCTGCTCTCGGCGATGAAGGGCACGGTGGAAAGCGAGATCCGCCGTGTGCTGTCGGAGAAGCTGGGCTGAGGAATGGACCGAGCCCCTCTCCCCTCGGGAGAGGGGGTGGGGTGAGGGTGCGGCGCCAAGCGCTGCTGGAATCAGTTGCACGAGGCTGCGCCCGTACCCTCATCCGCCCCTGCGGGGCACCTTCTCCCGAGGGGAGAAGGAACAGCGCTAGCCCCTCTCCACCGGGAGAGGGGTTGGGGTGAGGGTGCGACGCCACGCGTTGCTGAATCAGCTGCACGAGGCTGCGCCCGTACCCTCATCCGCCCCTGCGGGGCACCTTCTCCCGGAGGGGAGAAGGAACAGCATTAGCCCCTCTCCCACCGGGAGAGGGGTTGGGGTGAGGGTGCGACGCCACGCGTTGCTGGAATCAGCTGCACGAGGCTGCGCCCGTACCCTCATCCGCCCCTGCGGGGCACCTTCTCCCGAGGGGGGAAGGAACAGCGCTAGCCCCTCTCCCACCGGGAGAGGGGTTGGGGTGAGGGTGCGGCGCCAAGCGCTGCTGGAATCAGTTGCACGAGGCTGCGCCCGTACCCTCATCCGCCCCTTCGGGGCATCTTCTCCCGAGGGCAGAAGGAACAGCGTTAGCCCCTCTCCCACCGGGAGAGGGGTTGGGGTGAGGGTCCGGGCGCCGACTCACTCCAACGCAAACGGATCCGGATCGCCCGCAAACAACCGCTGCGATACGGCACGCTCGGTGGTCTCGATATCGCCAATGAACCCCTCGGCGTCGCCCAGGGTGGAGAACGCGTCGAAGCCGCGTTCCAGAAACCCCTGCAGTTCCGACAGCCCGGCCGCCTTGGCCGGGCCGCGGGCGAAGCGCAGCAGCATGCGCACCCCCGGCGTGTGCACCGCCTTGGCCAGGCCCAGGCCGACGCGGGCGATCAGGTCGATCTGGCGCTGGCGCAGCCGCGGCAGTCCGGTCTGCCGATAGGCCTCGGCATACAGCGCTTCGTCCAGGCGCTTGCGCCGCGGCGCCAGGACCTGCAGCGCCTCGGCCATGCGCAGGTCCAGGGCGTGGGTCAGCGCACCCAGTTCGATGCCGTCGGCGACGGTGTCCAGCAACGACGCCGGCATCAGCCGCTGCATCATCGGCAACACCTTGACGATGTCGGCGTCGCGGCGGCTGAAGTCGCGGTCGCCATAGACGTCGGTGAGGAAGAACATTGCCGCCGGGCGCCGCTGCGGATCCTCCAGGAAATGCTCGAAGCTGCGTTCCAGCCGCTGCGATTGCCAGCGCCGCAGTTCCTGCAGCCAGCGCAGCGCGTTGCGCGGTTCGCGCGCGGGGTCGTGCAGCGCCTGGTGCCATGCCAGGCGGCGGCCGAGTCGTTCCAGGACGGGAGTGCTGCGCGCCATGGGCGCCGATGATGGTCGCAGCCCGGCACGACCGCAAGCGTCACGGCGCTCGGCTACACTCGCGCCACTGCCTTTTGCGGACCGCGCATGCTTTCCCTCCACAGCGCCTCGCCCCGTCCCCATTCCAACGGCCGCATCGGCCTGGCCATCGCCGGCGGCGGCCCGATCGGCGGCATGTACGGCCTCGGTGCGCTGCGCGCCCTCGACGAGGCATTGGACGGACTGGACCTGACCCGCCTGGATTGCTACGTGGGCGTCAGCTCCGGCGCGTTCCTCACCGCCGGCCTGGCCAACCGGGTCAGCAGCGCCGAAATCTGCCGGATCTTCGTCACCGGCAACAGCGACGATGCGCGCTTCCGCCCGGAAGACTTCCTGCGGCCCAACGTCTACGAATACCTGCGCCGCGCCGCGACCCTGCCCGGGCTGGCCTACGGCTGGTGGCACGACCTGCTCACCGAGCCGCGCAAGACCCGCTGGTCGGACCTGATCACCCGTTTCGGCGGGCTGGTGCCCAGCGGCCTGTTCGACAACGCCGGGGTCGAGCGTTTCCTGCAGGACGTGTTCAGCCGTCGCGGTCGCAGCAACGATTTCCGCGACCTGGATACCAACCTGTTCGTGGTCGCGGTGGATCTGGACAGCGGCCGCGCGGTGCGCTTCGGCGAGCCGGGCATGGACCACGTGCCGATCTCGCTGGCGATCCAGGCCAGTGCCGCGCTGCCGGGGCTGTACCCGCCGGTGCAGATCGACGGTCACCATTACGTGGACGGCGCACTGCGCCGCACCATGCACGCCTCCACCCTGCTGGAACGCGGCATCGACCTGATGATCGGGATCAACCCGCTGGTGCCCTACGATGCCACCCACGCGCCACGCCGCGACGGCCACGTCGACCGCGCGCGGCTGCTCGCCGGCGGCCTGCCAGCGGTGCTGTCGCAGACCTTCCGCACCCTGCTGCAGTCGCGCATGCAGGTGGGGTTGGAGAAGTACGCACGGCAGTACCCGCAGGTGGACCAGCTGGTGTTCGAGCCCAACGCCGACAATGGCGAACTGTTCTTCACCAATCTCTTCAGTTACGCGGCGCGCCACCGCGTGTGCCAGCTCGCCTATCGCAACACCCTGTCCGACCTGCGCCGCAACGCGCAGACGCTGGAGCCGCTGCTGGCCGCGCACGGCATCGCACTGCGCCACGATATCCTCAATGACCGCAAGCGCACCTTCCTCGATGGCGTGGACGTGCAGCCGCGGCGCATGACCGAGACCACCGCGCGGTTGCGGCGTGCGCTGGACGACGTCGACCAGGTCATCGCCAACCGCCGCGCCAAGCGCCGCACCCGCCGTTCGCCCGAGGCATAACGCATGCCGCGTCGGCCGACGTCCCCATCCCGCCGCGCGCACCGCATGCGCACGCTGGTGTGATTACTCTAGTCACAGTCCCGAGTCTCGACCTCCGCCACTCACCCGCCGAAGGAACCGCACCGCCATGGCCACGTTGAAGAAATCCGCCCGCAAGAAGCGCAGTACCGCCACTGCCGACGACACCCTGCAGGCGCAGGCGGAGAAACTGTCCAAGCGCCTGGGCGAATCGGCGCAGCAGGTCTGGCTGGCCGGGGTCGGTGCGTTCGGCCGTGCCCAGGCCGAGGGCGGCAAGCTGTTCGAGACCCTGGTGAAGGAAGGACTGAACCTGGAGCAGAGCACCCGCAAGCTGGCCGGCGGCGGCGTCGACGCGGTCCGCGATGCGGTGGAGAACCGAGTCGGCCAGGCCCGCGAGCGCGCCGCCGACACCTGGGACCGCCTGGAGAAGGTGTTCGAGGACCGCGTGCAGCGTGCCCTGCGCCGCCTCGAGGTGCCCAGCCGCGAGGACCTGGGCGCGCTGATCGAACGCGTGGACGCGCTCAACGGCGAACTGCGCCATCTGCGTGGCGGCCGTGCAGCGCAGACGTCGGGCAAGGCGCCTGCGGCGAAGAAGGCCGCCAGGAAGACGGCCGCAGCGTCCACGGGCACCGCCAAACGTGCGGCACCGGCGCGCCGCCGTGCCGGCCCGGTGGTCGCCAAGGTCGCGCCAGCCAAGAGCGCCACCGCGCCCAAGCGCGCCAGCCGCAAGCGCAATGTGGCACCCACCCCGGCCGAGTAACCGGATTGTTGCAAAGCAGCACGTTTTTCCAGACAATCGAAACGGACCCGCCAGTCCATCAGAAGACCGTTTGCTCCCCTCCCCTCTCGGCTTCGGACTGGCGGGTCTTTTTTGTCCGCCTTCCACCGCTGTCGCCTTGCCGGCGCCGTGACACGCTGGCGATACACTGACTTCTTTACGGCGCGTGTGCGGGTGCGAGCATGTTTTCCTGGATAGCGGCAGCGATCTTGGCAGTCGCGGCATGGCTGGCAGCCAGTGGCTACCTGTGGCTGGTGCGGCGCCGCGAGAACGAGGCCACGGCCGGGCTGCATGCACTGGCCGGCCTGCACTGGCGCGATTTCTCCTACATGGTGCGGCGCGCGATGCGCGAGCAGCGCGACCTGCAGGATGCGGCCATGGACGAGCATGCGAGCCAGGAACCGCAGAGCGACTTCGTGATGACCCGTGGCGACGCGCGCTGGCTGCTGTCGTGCAAGCACGGCCGGGCCTACCGGATCGGTTCGGCCGCGGTCAACGAACTGGGCGCGGCGGCGCGGCTGATGGGCGCGCAGGGCGGCATCCTGATCACCGAGGGCAAGGTGCAGCGCGACGGCATCGCCGCGGCCGAGAAGCAGGCGGTGGAAATCCTCGACGGCCGGCGCATCTGGCCCATGCTCAAGCCCTACCTGCCCAGCGAACTGGAAGACGGCGTGATCGGCGCCAGCCGTCGCCGCGCGCAGCGCCACATCGCCATCGCCGGCCTGGCGTCGCTCGCCTTGGGCGTGGTGACCGGCGTCGGTGCCCTGGCGCTGCAGCAACCCGCAGAGCCGCCGGCTTCCGCGGCCGTGGCGGTGCCACCGCCTGCGCCCGCCGCCGCTGCCGCGCCCACGCAGTCGGCGGCGATGCAGGCCGCAGCCACGCCGACGAGCACCACCGCCGCCGCGCCGCGACCGGCGCTCGACAACGCCAGCGACTTGGCCGAACCCGACCCCGCGACCGAGCAGCGCAACCGCCAGGAACTCTCCAAGACCCTGGCCGGCACACCGGGCGTGATCCGCGGCATCTGGCAGACGCAGATGACCCTGGTGGTCGACCGCAGCGGCGACGACGCCCAGGTGTGGCCGCGCATCTGCAAGGAAGTGGAGCGCTATCCGTCCCTGCGCACGGTCCGCATCCAGCTCAACCCGCGCCCCGGCCACGAGGAACCGGTGCGCTGGCGTCAATGCAGGACATTCTGATGAGCCGGGATTGGGAAATCGGGAATGGGGAATCGGTAGAGCGGGCTATCGGTGCCAACGTGCATGCACACGTGACGTCTCGCCTGATAGGACAGAAAAGGCACCGCGTGCAGACTGCGCCTTTTCCGATTCCCGACTCCCAATTCCCGATTCCCCGCTCCTACCAATGCACGCCCCGCATCAGCGCGGCAAACGCGATCTGCTCCTGGCTCGGCTTGGTCTCGCGTAGCGCCTTGCGGTCGCCCTTGGCCGCGGCCGAGTCCGGGAACAGTTCGAAGGCGGTGTTCATCACCACCTCGTAGGCCTTCGGTGCCACCGCGTTGACCAGGGCGGCAAAGATGCCCAGGCGCGTGGCCACGCGGCTGGGGCGTTCGATGATCGCCTTGACCATCAGGTCGGCGGCCTCGTCCACGCTCAGCGTCGGCACGCTGTCGTACATCTTGGTCGGGGCGATCATCGGCGTCTTCACCAGCGGCATGTTGACGGTGGTGAAGCTGATGCCCTTGCCCGAGAGTTCGCCCTGCGCGCAACGGCTCCAGGCGTCCAGCGCGGCCTTGGAGGCGACGTAGGCGGAGAAGCGCGGCGAATTGGCCAACACGCCGATCGAGCTGACGTTGATGATGTGGCCCTTGCGTCGCGCGGTCATGCCCGGCAGCACGCCCATGATCAGGCGCAGGCTGCCGAAGTAGTTCAACTGCATGGTCCGCTCGAAATCGTGGAAGCGATCGTAGCTGAGTTCGATCGAGCGGCGAATCGAACGGCCGGCGTTGTTGATCAGCACGTCGACATGGCCGTGCGCTTCCAGCACGGTCGCGATCAGGCGGTCGCAGTCGGCCAGGTCCGACAGGTCGGCGGTATAGGCGAAGACCTTGCCGCCCTTGGCGTTCATGGCGTCGCGCGCGGCATGCAGTTCCTGCTCGCCGCGGGCCACGATGACGGTGATGGCGCCGGCCTCGGCGACGCGCTGCGCGGTGGCCAGGCCGATGCCGGAGGAACCGCCGGTGATCAGCACCACCTTGCCGCGGACCTTGCCCTTGAGCGAGCGGTCCACGAACAGGTCCGGGTCCAGGTGCCGTTCCCAGTGGTCCCACAGGCGCCAGGCGTAGTCTTCCAGGCGCGGCACGGCGATGCCGCTGCCCTTGAGCGCACGCTCGGTCTCGCGGCTGTCGAAACGCGTGGGATAGGTGATGAACTTCAGCACCTCGCGCGGGATGCGGAAGTCGCGCAGCAGCATGCCGGTGAAGCGGCGGATCGGCGGCAGGCTGCCGACCGCGGCGCGGATGCTGGAGGGCACGAAGGCGAACATGCGCGCATCCACCCGCAAGGTCATCTCCGGGGCGTGGCCGGCGCGGCAGAACACGTTGAGCACCTCGCCCACGCGCAGCGGCTCGGGGTCGGTGAGGTGGAAGGTGTGGCCGTCGAGCTTGGGCTTGTGCGCGATGTGGTCCATCGCATCGGCGACGAAGTCCACCGGCACCAGGTTGATCCGCCCGCCCTCGATGCCGAGCATTGGCGCCCACGGCGGCAGCAACTGGCGCAGTTTCTTGATCAGCGGGAAGAAGTAGTACGGGCCGTCGATCTTGTCGATGGCGCCGGTGCGCGAGTCGCCCACCACCATCGCCGGGCGGTAGATGCGCCACTTGATCCGGGTCTCGGCGCGCACCAGCGCCTCGGCGTCGTGCTTGGTGCGCAGGTAGGGGTCGTCCAGTCCCTCGGCTTCCTCGAACATGTCCTCGCGGAAGATGCCCGGATACAGGCCGGCCACCGCGATCGAACTGGTGTGGTGGAAGATGCCGGCGCCGAGCTGCGCGGCCAGTTCCAGCGCGTTGCGGGTGCCGTCGAGGTTGGCGACGCGCTGCTCCTCGGCCTTGGCGGTGAGGTCGTACAGCGCGGCCAGATGGAAGAAGTGCTTGACCTTGCCGTGCAGCGCCTTGCGCTGCGCCGCAGTCAGCCCGCAATACTCGGCGCCGACGTCGCCGTGCAGCACCACCAGACGCTTGGGATCCCAGCCCTGCTCGCGCACCAGCGCGTCGAACTTGCGCTGCGACTCCTTGCGCAGCAGGACATGCACGACGCCCTTGCGCCGCATCAGCTTGGCCATCAGGTAGCGGCCGATGAAACCGGTGGCGCCTGTCACGAAATACGTCATGCCGAACCATCCCTCGTTCCGCGGCCACGGCCCCTCGCCCGGCCCCGGCGCTAACTTGCCAGAGTGCGGCGGGCAGGACAAACGCACGCCGGCGTATGGCGCGCGTGCGGCAATGCAGCATCGCGCGCCGCCGACCTGTCTTCGTCAGAACGTCCGTCGCTGCTTGAGCGCATCCCCACTCACCTCGGGCCTGTACGCGCAGGCGCGGCGTTTGTCCGCTTTGCTGGCTTCGCCGCGGCGAGGCTGTCCTTGGAAAGCCATCGCGGCTACGCCGCGCGCACATGATGACGTGATGCGCGGCGAACGCAGCTTTGATGAGGTGCGCTCCAGACGCGCCAAGACGAGCGTCCGCCGTACTGGAGCCGCCTGGCGCACCGCGCTCAGCGCGCGCCAGGCGAAAATCGCGCGACTAGGTCGTAGGTATCGCCGAGGAACACCTGGCGCACGAAGGTCACCGCCTGTTCGCCGCGCCAGGTGCGGCGGTCGATCAGCAGGCAGGCGGTGCCGACCGGCACCTGCAGGCGTGCCGCCTGCGCGGCACTGGCGCCGACCGCGCTGATGCGGTGTTCGGCGCGGGTCCAGGGCACGTGCTGCAGCAGCCAGCTGCCGGGCACGGTGACCGCGAAGTCCATCTGCAAGGCCTCGGGCACCGCCACCGGATTGATCACCCGCTCCTCCAGCGCGAACGGACGGCCGTCGGCGTAGTGCAGGCACTGCAGCGCCAGCAGACTGCCGCCGGCGGCGACCTCAGCTTCCTGCGGCAGCGCCGCACGCGGTGCGCGCTGCTGCCGTTCCAGCAATTCGAAGCGGTAGGCGTGGCCGCGCGCGGCGACCTCGACCGGGATGTCCGGGATCTCCAGCGCCACCTGCTCCATGTGCGGATGCGGGCGTGCCACGAACGAGCCGGCGCGGCGCCGGCGCTCGATCATGCCGGCGTCGGCGAGCAGCGCCAGCACCTTGTTGACGGTCATCCGCGAGCAGCCGTACTGCGCCATCAGCTCGTGCTCGAACGGAATGCGATGGCCCGGCGGCCACTCGCCGCTGCGGATGTGCGCCTCGATGTCGCGGCGGATGCGCTGGTTGAGCGGCAGCGTCGGCTCGGCAGGACTCATTGGCGCTCCGCACTGCGGCGGCAACTGCACAAGGCCAGGCGACCAGCGTGCCTCATGCGTCCAGCAGCCGGGCCAGCGCACGCGCATAGCGGGCCGCGACCGCCTCGCGCTGCAGGTGACGCCCCTCGCGCACCAACTCGCGGCCGTGTCGCCAGACCGAGCGCGCCGCGCCGCCACGCGCGGCGAACAGCCAGCTGTCCAGCCAGGCGTCGCCATGGCGCGCCTGCAATGCAGGATGCGCCGCGTCCAGCTCGACCAGATCGGCCGGAGCGTCCACACACAGGCCCTGGGCGACGCCAAGCGCCTGCGCCGCCCCCTGCGCGGCGGACTGGAACAGGAAGCGGCCACTGGACAGCGCGGTGTCGCCGGTGAGCACGTTGCGCCCGCGCAGGGTCAAGCGCTGGCCGTACTCGAGCAGGCGCAGTTCCTCGGCCGCATCGATCAGCACGTTGGAGTCCGACCCCACACCGAAACGGCCGCCGGCGCGCAGGAAGTCCTGCATCGGGAACAGCCCGTCGCCGAGGTTGGCCTCGGTGATCGGGCACAGCCCGACCACCGCGCCACTGGCGGCGATGCCCTGCACTTCGGCGGCATCGACGTGGGTGGCGTGGACCAGGCACCAGCGCGCATCCACCGGCGCGTGCGCCAGCAGCCATTGCACCGGCCGTTGCCCGCTCCAGGCCAGGCAGGCGTCGACCTCGCGGGTCTGCTCGGCGATATGGATGTGCACCGGGCCGTCGCACAGCGGCAGCAGGGCCGCCAGTTCGTCCGGGGTGACCGCGCGCAGGCTGTGCGGGGCAAGGCCGAGCACCGCATCGTCCAGCCCCTGCAGCGCGCGACGGCTGCCATCCAGCAGCGCGGCGAAGCCGTCGACGTCGTGCAGCAGGCGCTGCTGCGCCGGGTTCGGCGCGGCGCCGCCAAAGTCGGCGTGCGCGTAGAACACCGGCAACAGGGTCAGGCCGATGCCGCTGGTCTGCGCCGCCGCGGCCAGGCGCTGCGCCATTTCAGCGCGGTCGGCGTAGGGCCGGCCGTCGGCGGCGTGGTGCACGTAATGGAACTCGCCGACCCGGGTGAAGCCGGCCTCGAGCATCTCCACGTAGGCCTGCTCGGCGATGGCCTGCAGATCGTCGGGGCTCAGCCGCTGCAGGAAGCGGTACATCAGTTCGCGCCAGCTCCAGAAGCTGTCGCCGCTGCGCCCGCCGATCTCGGTCAGGCCGGCCATGCCGCGCTGGAAGGCGTGGCTGTGCAGGTTGCCCAGCCCCGGCACCACGATGTCCAGGCGCTGATCGCCCAGTGCCGCGGCCACGCCGCTGTCCACCGTGACGACGCGGCCGCCGCGCACGCCGATGCGCACGTCGCGCGCCCAGCCTTGCGGCAGCAGCGCGTGCGCGCACCAGAATTCGCCCGATCCCACCTTGCCGCTGGCCTGCTGCTGCGCCTGGGTCTGCACTGGACACCCTCCATCGACCACAATATTGTATATACAAAATAACCGACGAGCCCGCCCGTGACCATGCCCTGCGACACGCTCTGGCACAACGCGCACCTGATGACGCTGGACGCCGAGGACGGCGGATTGGGCCTGGTCCACGACGGCGTGGTGGCGTGCCGCGATGGCCGCATCGTCTATGCCGGCGCCGCCGCGCAGTTGCCCGGCCCGCTGTCGGCGCAACGCAGCATCGACTGCGGCGGGCGCTGGATCGGCCCCGGCCTGATCGACTGCCACACCCACCTGGTCTATGCCGGCAACCGCGCCGGCGAGTTCGAGCAGCGCCTGCTCGGCGCCAGCTACGCCGACATCGCCCGCGCCGGCGGCGGCATCGTCTCCACGGTACGCGCCACCCGCGCCGCCGACGAGGACGCCCTGCTCGCCGCCAGCCTGCCGCGGCTGGACGCGCTGCTGGCCGAAGGCGTGACCACGGTGGAGATCAAGTCCGGCTACGGCCTGACCCTGGACGACGAACTGCGCCTGCTGCGCGTGGCGCGGCGCCTGGGCGCGCTGCGCGCGGTGGACGTGTCGCCGACCTTCCTCGGCGCGCACGCGGTGCCGCCCGGCGCCGAGGCGCAGGCCTACATCGACGAAGTGTGCGAGCGCATGATTCCCGCGGTGGCCGCGCAGGGCCTGGCCGAGGCGGTGGACGTGTTCTGCGAGCATCTGGCGTTCACCCCGGCGCAGACCGAGCAGGTGTTCCAGGCCGCGCAGCGCCACGGCCTGGCGCTGAAGATCCACGCCGAGCAGCTGTCCAACCAGGGCGGCGCGGCGCTGGCGGCGCGCTACGGCGCGCGCTCGGCCGACCATGTCGAATACCTGGACGACGCCGGCGTCGCCGCGATGGCTGCCGCCGGCACCGTCGCGGTGCTGCTGCCGGGCGCGTTCTATTTCACCCGCGACACCCAGTTGCCGCCGATCGCCGCGCTGCGCGCCGCGGGCGTGCCGCGCGCGCTGGCCACCGACTGCAACCCCGGCACCTCGCCGCTGACCAGCCCGCTGCTGGCGATGAACCTGGCGGCGACGCTGTTCCGGCTGACCGTGGCCGAGTGCCTCGCCGGCTTCACCCGCGAGGCGGCGCGTGCGCTCGGGCGCCAGGACCAGGTCGGCCGGCTGCGCGCCGGAATGGCCTGCGACCTGGCGATCTGGGACATCGCCGAACCGGCCGAATTGGTCTATCGCATGGGCTTCAACCCGCTGCATACGCGTATCTGGAGAGGACAATGAGCGACGACGAGATCCTGCTGCGCCCCGGCGCGGTGAGCCTGGCGCAGTGGCGCGCCGTATACCGCGGCGCCGGCGTGCGGCTTGACCCGGCCTGCAACGACACGGTGCTGCGCAGCGCGCAGACCGTGGAGGCGATCGTCGCCACCGGCGCACCGGTGTACGGCATCAATACAGGCTTCGGCAAGCTGGCCAGCGTGCGCATCGAACGCGATGACTTGGAGGCCCTGCAGCGCAACATCGTGCTGTCGCATGCGGCCGGAGTCGGCGCGCCGATGCCTGTGCCGGCGGTGCGGCTGATGATGGCGCTGAAGCTGGCCAGCCTGGCCCAGGGCGCCTCGGGCGTGCGCCCGGAAACGCTGTCGATGCTAGAAGCGCTGCTGCAGCACGAGGTGATCCCGGTGGTGCCGTGCCAGGGCTCGGTCGGCGCCTCCGGCGACCTGGCGCCGCTGGCGCACCTGGCCACGGTGATGCTCGGCGTCGGCGAGGCCTTCGTCGGCGACGCGCGCCTGCCGGCCGCGCAGGCACTGGCCCAGGCCGGGCTGCAACCGCTGACGCTGGGCGCCAAGGAGGGCCTGGCGCTGCTCAACGGCACCCAGTATTCCACCGCCTACGCGCTGGCCGGGCTGTTCGAGATCGAACGCGTGTTCCATGCCGCGCTGGTCGCCGGTGCGCTGTCCACCGAGGCCGCGAAAGGCTCGGACACCCCGTTCGATCCGCGCATCCACGCGCTGCGCGGCCAGCCCGGGCAGATCGCGACCGCCGCCACGCTGCGCGACCTGATGCACGCCTCGGCGATCCGCGATTCGCATCGCGACAACGACGTGCGCGTACAGGACCCGTACTGCCTGCGCTGCCAGCCGCAGGTGATGGGCGCGGCGCTGGACGTGATGCGCCAGGCCGCCACCACCCTGGCCACCGAGGCCAACGGCGTATCGGACAACCCGTTGGTGTTCAGCGACACCGGCGAGGCGCTGTCCGGCGGCAACTTCCACGCCGAGCCGGTGGCCTTCGCCGCCGACATGCTGGCGCTGGCGGTGTGCGAGATCGGCTCGATCAGCGAGCGCCGCGTCGCCATGCTGGTGGATCCGGCGCTGTCCGGGTTGCCGGCGTTCCTGACGCCCAAGCCCGGCCTCAACTCCGGCTTCATGATCCCGCAGGTGACCGCCGCCGCACTGGTCTCGGAGAACAAGCAGCGCGCCTATCCGGCCAGCGTCGATTCGATCCCGACCTCGGCCAACCAGGAAGACCACGTGTCGATGGCCGCGCACGGCGCGCGCCGCCTTTTGGCGATGGCCGAGAACGCGGCCAACGTGGTCGGCATCGAACTGCTGGCGGCCGCGCAGGGCTGCGACTTCCACGCGCCGCTGCGCTCCAGCGCCGCCCTGGAAGCGGCACGCGCGCTGCTGCGTGCCCGTGTGCCGACGCTGCAGGACGACCGCTATTTCCACCCCGACATGCTGGCCGCCACCGCGCTGGTGCGCGACGGCGCACTGGCCGCGGCGGTGGGGATGCGCTTGCCCGAGGCGAGCGCCTGATCCGATGACACACTCGTAGGAGCGGCTCTTGTCCCCTTTTTGGGATCAGCCGCGACCGGGCTTTCCCGGCAATGCCCGGTCGCGGCTGAAGCCGCTCCTACAGAACAAGCACAACCCGCGAGGCCGTATGACATCCCTGCCCGACTGGCTCACCGTGCACCGCGGCGATGCGCCGCTGATCGTCAGCTTCCCGCACACCGGCACCGAATTGCCGGAGGCGCTGGCCGAGCGCTTCGTCTCGCCATGGCTGGCGCAGCGCGATGCCGACTGGTGGGTGCACCTGCTGTACGCCTTCGCCAAGACGCTCGGCGCGACCACCGTGCGCACCGCGATCTCGCGCTCGGTGATCGACGTCAACCGCGACCCGGCGGGCGTCTCGCTGTATCCAGGGCAGAACACCACCGGGTTGTGCCCGCTGAGCACCTTCGACGCGCAGCCGATGTACCGGCCCGGCGCCGAACCCGACGCCGCCGAGATCGACGCGCGCCGCACGCGCTGGTTCGCGCCCTACCACGCCGCGCTGGACACGGAGATCGCACGCCTACGCAAGATGCACCCGGCGGTCGTGGTGTACGACGCGCATTCGATCCGCTCGCGCATTCCGCACCTGTTCGACGGCGAGTTGCCGCAGCTCAACATCGGCAGCGCCGGCGCCTCTGGCGCGGTGGATGGCAGTTGCGCAGCGGCGCTGACCGATGCGGTCGAACGCGTCTGCGCCGGCAGCGGCTTCAGCCACGTGCGCAACGGCCGCTTCAAGGGCGGCTGGAGCACCCGCCACCACGGTGCGCCGGCCGACGGCGTGCACGCGATCCAGATGGAACTGGCCTGCCGCGGCTACATGCACGAGCCGGACACGGTCGCCCCCAGCACCTGGCCCTCGCCCTGGCAGCCCGACTACGCCGCGCCGCTGCGCGCGGTGCTGCAGCAGGTGCTGCAGGCCTGCCTCGACTTCGCCCGCAGCCCCGCCGCATCCGCCCGCACCGCCGACTGACGCGCGCGCCGCGTTCCGCCTTCCGCGCATCCACCTGAGGATTCCCGCATGACCCGCCTCGACGCCACCCGCACCATCCAAGCGCCCACCGGTAGCGCCCTCACCTGCAAGAGCTGGCTGACCGAAGCGCCGCTGCGCATGCTGATGAACAACCTGCACCCGGACGTGGCCGAGCGCCCACAGGAACTGGTGGTGTACGGCGGCATCGGCCGCGCCGCACGCGACTGGGAGAGCTTCGACGCCATCGTCGAGACGCTCAAGCGCCTGGACGACGATCAGACCCTGCTGGTGCAGTCAGGCAAGCCGGTCGGGGTGTTCCGCACCCACGCCGACGCCCCGCGCGTGCTGATCGCCAACTCCAACCTGGTGCCGCGCTGGGCCAACTGGGACCACTTCAACGAGCTGGATAAAAAGGGCCTGGCCATGTACGGCCAGATGACCGCCGGCAGCTGGATCTACATCGGCGCGCAGGGCATCGTCCAGGGCACCTACGAGACCTTCGTGGAAATGGGCCGGCAGCACTACGGCGGCAACTTGTCCGGCAAGTGGCTGTTCACCGGAGGCCTCGGCGGCATGGGCGGCGCGCAGCCGCTGGCCGCGGTGATGGCCGGCGCCTCATGCCTGGCCGTGGAGTGCCGCAAGAGCAGCATCGACATGCGCCTGCGCACCGGTTACCTGGACACCTGGACCGATAATCTGGACGAGGCGCTGCGTCTGATCGCCGAATCGTGCACGGCGAAGAAGCCGCTGTCGGTCGGCCTGCTCGGCAATGTCGCCGACGTGCTGGACGAATTGCTGGTCCGTGGGGTCAAGCCGGACCTGCTGACCGACCAGACCTCCGCGCACGACCCGGTCAACGGTTACCTGCCGCAGGGCTGGAGCGTCGAGCAGTGGGACGAAAAGCGCGCGAGCGCGCCGAAGGAAGTCGAAGCCGCCGCGCGCGACTCGATGGCCAACCACATCCGCGCCATGCTCGCCTTCCACGCGCTGGGCGTGCCGACCGTGGACTACGGCAACAACCTGCGGCAGATGGCGCTGGAAGAAGGCGTCGCCAATGCCTTCGATTTCCCCGGCTTCGTGCCGGCCTATATCCGCCCGCTGTTCTGCCGCGGCGTCGGCCCGTTCCGCTGGGCCGCGCTGAGCGGCGACCCGGAGGACATCGCCAAGACCGACGCCAAGGTCAAGGAACTGATCCCGGACAACCCGCACCTGCACCGCTGGCTGGACATGGCCGCCGAGAAGATCAAGTTCCAGGGCCTGCCGGCGCGCATCTGCTGGGTCGGTCTGGGCGACCGCGACCGGCTGGGGCTGGCGTTCAACGAGATGGTCGCCAATGGCGAACTGAAGGCACCGGTGGTGATCGGCCGCGACCACCTGGACAGCGGCAGCGTCGCCTCGCCGAACCGCGAGACCGAGGCCATGGCCGACGGCTCCGACGCGGTCTCCGACTGGCCGCTGCTCAACGCCCTGCTCAACACCGCCAGCGGCGCCACCTGGGTCTCGCTGCACCACGGCGGCGGCGTGGGCATGGGTTTCTCGCAACACGCCGGCATGGTCATCGTCTGCGACGGCAGCGAGGCGGCGGCCAAGCGCATCGCCCGGGTCTTGTGGAACGACCCGGCCACGGGCGTGATGCGGCATGCCGATGCCGGCTACCCGATCGCCCTCGATTGCGCCCGCGACAAGCAGCTGGATCTACCCGGCATCCTGCGCTGATCTCCGCGCGCCGTCCGCCGCACCGAGCGGCGGGCGGCGCGCGCGGCCCAAACCGGAACTGCGTCACCCCTCAAACGATAGGGCCTCAAGTTCGGCCGAAACACGCCGACAAGGGATGCATCGTTTCAAGGAGCCTGCATGGGCATCCTGATCTACCTCACTCCTGCCGTGGCGCTGTGGGCTGCCGTTGCCACAGCGTTCGCGCATGGCTTGTTCCAGCGTCTGGGGCATGCCTATCGGCGCGACGCGACTGCGAAGGAGACCATCGCGCGGTATCAGGCGGCGCTGAGCCAGCTGAAGGCGCAGGCCGCCGCCAGCGCGCAGGAGTTGGAAACGCTGCGCCAGGACCACGAGCGCCTGCGCGCGACCTACGAGTACGAAGCGGCACCCGCTGCAGGCGCGTCCGCCACCGCCACGCCCGCGACTGCGCCGTCGACGGCCGCAGCGAAGGCGGCGCCCGTACCGGCTCCAGCCCCGGCCGCGCCGCCGTCGACTATCGCCCTGGCGCAGATCGACATCGCCGACGAGGTCGGCACCCTGCTCGCGCATGTCGCGCGGGTGGCGCGCAGCATCCGCCGCTACAGCGCCTACAGCCGCGGCCACAACGGCCCGGAGCCGGCCAGCGCGCGCTACGACCTGCACTGGCTGTCCGACTGCCTGCACAACCTGGACCAGGTCGGCCACGCCCTGGCCCGCAACAACATGGAAACCCTGACCGCGGCCTGCACCGAACTGCTGACCATGTACGAGCAGTACCTGCGCGACGGCTCCGGCTACAACAGCCGCGACACCTTCCAGCGGCTCAGCACGCAAGTGCCGCTGGCCGAAGTCACCGATGCGATCCGTTCCATCGCGGCCAAGGCCTCGCTGGCGCGGCAGGCCCAGGCCGCGCAGGAACAGGCCGCACACGCGCACGAACGCGTCGCCGACAGCCGCCAGATCGACGCGCTGTCGATGCTGTGACGGCGGCGGCCGTGACGGCGGCCGCCAGCACCGCCACTCGCGGTCCGCGTTGACCCGGCCCCTCGCCCGTGCTGTGATGCCTGCCGGTCAGGGCGGAGCGGGATCATGGCGGACAGCAAGGCGGCCTTCGAGAAAGCGGTCCAGGACATCAAGCAGCGCGCCGAGCGCCCCGACAACGACACCCTGTTGCGGCTCTACGCGCTGTACAAGCAAGGCTCGGAGGGCGATGTGAGCGGCGCCAAGCCGGGCTTCTTCGACTTTGTCGGCACCGCCAAGTACGAGGCCTGGGCCAAGCTCAAGGGCATGCCGCAGGCCGAGGCGCAGAAGAAGTACGTGGACCTGGTGAAGAAGCTGCTGGCCTGATGGCCCGCGACACCCGGCGGCGCATCCTCGAGACCGCCCTGGCGATGTTCAACGCGCAGGGCGAGCCGCACGTCACCACCAACCACATCGCCGACGAGCTGGAGATCAGCCCCGGCAACCTGTACTACCACTTCCGCAACAAGGACGACATCATCGAGCACCTGTTCGCGCGCTACGAGGAGCGCATGGACACGGCGCTGGCGCTGCCGAGCGCGCGCCTGCCCGGGCTGGAGGACATCTGGCTGCAGTTGCACCTGGTGTTCGAGTGCATCTGGGACTACCGCTTCCTGTACCGCGACCTGGTCGAGATCCTCAGCCGCAGCCGGCGCCTGCGCCTGCGCTTCGCGCGCATCCTGCGCCGCGCCGACGCCAGCGTCCAGGCGGTGTTTCAGAGGCTGGCGCAGACCGGGGCGATGCGCGCCAGCGCCCAGGAACTGGCGGGCGTGGCCACCAACGCGCTGGTGGTGGCCACGTTCTGGCTCAACTACGCGGCCGCGCGCGGCGAAAAGGACGAGCAAGTGGCGATCCGCCACGGCATCGTGCAGGTGATGCGGCTGATCGCGCCGTTCCTGCGCGAGGCCGAACGCGCGCACCTGGCCGCGCTGATGGACGCCTATCTGGATTGATCCCCTGCCCTGCGCGTCGATGCGCGCACGACGCGACGCTCAGCCGGCAGCGGTGCGGACGACCGAACCGTCGAGTAGGTAGACCTTGCACACCAGGCCCGGCGGCGTGCGGTAGGTGCGAAAGCCGACGGCTTCGTAGTACGCCTGCCCGAGCGCATTGTCGGCGGCGATGGTGGCGTCGATCTGCGCCAGCGCGGCACCACGCGCCGCCGCGCAGGTGGCGCGGAACAGCGCACTGCCGACGCCACGGCGGGCGGCGCGCGGATCGACGTGGGTGCCGATGATGCCCCAGCCCTCGGCGACATCGTAGGTATTGCCAGGCCGCGCGATGCGCAGCGACTGGAAGCCGAGGACACGTCCGTCGGCGTCCTCGGCCAGCACGCACTGGATGCGGTCGGGATGCTCCAGGTAGGTCGCGCGCACCGTCCCCAGGTCGGTCGGCGCCTTGCGCAGGCCGGCGGCGAAGATCGCGTTCTGCACCGCGACCATCGCCTCGGCATCATCGAGCGTGGCGGGCCGGATCTGCATGGTGTCGGCGTCTCGGAGGGTGGCACGCGAGTATGCCCGAGCGCGGCCCGCCCTGCGCCAGCGCGAATTCGCGCGTCGGTTCATGGGTTGGAATGCCCATCGGGACTGACCGCAGGTTTCTAGGGCACAGCGGCAGCATCGCTCCGCAACAACTACTTGAGCAACTCGACCACTTTGTCGGCGATGAGCTGATGTCCCTTGGCATTCGGGTGATTCGACTGCGCCATCAGGTCTTGCCGATTGCCCTTGTAAGCCGCAAAGGCCGCATAGGAATCAACCAACGAGACACCTTGCGTCTTCGCGAGCTTGCGGATCATGTCGACCTGTTCGAGCAATGTCGACTTGGCAGCCGGCGGATCGCCCTTCAAATCAATGCTCGGCGTCATCAACACCACGCACGCGTTCGCCGATCGTGCCTCACGGATCATCTCCGTAAGGTTGGAGCGCGACTGCGCGACAGTCAGATTGCGGTCGTTGAGGCCATAGTCGATCGTGATCACGTTCGGCCGATGTCCCAGGCCTTCCACGGCGAACCGGCTTAGTCCCTGACTGGAGTCCTCGCCCCCCACCGCCGAGGTGATCACGTTGATGACCGCGGTCGGGTAAAGCTGCTCCAGCGCATCGGCGACACGTTGCGGATACGCCTCCTTGCTGCGCACCTCCGGAACGACGAAATAGCCGGCTGGCACGCTGTGCCCGAAGGTCACGATATTGATCGTGTGATTCTGTGGCCAGGCCAGTCTGAGTTCCTGCTTGACGGCGCCAAGGCAGGTGCCGCGATCCGCCGAGTCGGCAGCATGGGCGGCAAACGGAGCGGCGATCAGGCAGCTCAGCAACAGAATCGTTTTCATTCCTTATTGTGATCAATAAGAACTGTTTTAGCGAGCGCGCATCCGATCCCCCGCACCGCATGCCGGGGCCGAAGACACGACCCGCATGCGAGGCGCCGCCGGTGCCGCCGCTGCCCAACGAATGTCACGCTGACACCTGCACGGCAGCGCCCTGCGCCTTGGTCATCAAGCCCCTGCGCTGCGCTTGCTGGCGTTGCGCGGGCGCGGCCCGGCCGCGCGCTTCTTGGCTGCGGGCGTGGCGCGCTTGGGCGCGGCCGCACGTTTGCGCGACGTGGCGCGCGGCGCCGCCTGCAACCCCAGCTTGACCAGCACCGGCTGCAGGCGCGCCTCGACCTCGGCGCTCAGCGGCTGCACCTGGCCGCGCAGCGCTGCGGCGCCCTCGCGCACGCTGCTCTCGGCCTCGTCGGCCAGTTGCGTGGCCAGCGCCTTCAGGGTCGCCGCGCCCTGCACGGCATCGGCGGCGGCGGCCAGCGCGCGCTTGCGGGTCAGCGCGACCACGCCAAGCCCGGCCAGCCACAGGTGCCGCGGGTTCAGCCGGTCCGGCCGCAGCGCGGAGGTGGAACGCTTCTTGGTCGCCATCGCACGATCTCCAACTGGGCCGGCAGTGGCCCCGATATGCGCCATGCTGGCGCCGGCGGCTTGAGCAAACACACTATCGGTGGCTGCCCTTGCCACGCGCCCGCCACAGCGCCATGCTCGGCGCGGACGCCGTGGCCCGGCGCCGCACAGGGAGATCCGCATGGCAGCAAAATCGGGCGCGTGGGCGCCGTTTCCGTACGACGCCAAGGCCTACGCCTACGCCGGCGATGCGTTGAAGAAGGCCTGGCCCAAGCTGCACGCCGGCGATCGCGAGCCCTACCCGGACCCGGCACGCGCGCAGGCGCTGCTGGACGCCGCCGGCAAGGCCGGCAAGGGCCACGACGCGCAGACCCTGTCGGCAGCGCTGATCGAGGCCTGGCGGGCGTTCCACCACGGGCAGTTCCAGCAGGCCTACGAGGCCGGCAAGGCGCTGGGCGTGTTCGGCGCCTCGGTCGCGGTCAAGGCGATCGGCATCCATGCGGGCTATCTGGTCGAGGACGAAAAAGAGCAGTTGCAGCGGCTGCAGCAGGCCGCGGCGCTGGCCGAGGCAGCGATCGCCGCGCTGCCGGACGAGGCCAACAGCCACTACCGCCATGCGTTCGCGCTGGGCCGCTACAGCCAGGGCTTGAGCATCGTCAAAGCGCTCAAGCAAGGCATCGCCAGCAAGGTGCGCGCGTCGTTGGAAGCGGCACTGGAACTGGAGCCCAAGCATGCCGAGGCGCACATGGCGCTGGCCCTGTACCACGCCGAGATCATCGGCAAGGTCGGCGCGATGATCGGCGGACTGACTTACGGGGCCAAGGCCGCCACCGCCGAGCAGCACATCCAGCAAGCGCTGAAGCTGGTGCCGGACGCGCCGATCGCCCATATCGAACACGCCAACGTGCTGCTGTTGCTGCATGGGGACAAGCGCGAGGAGGATGCCGCCGCGGCGTTCGAGAAGGCCGCCAAGCTCAAGCCGCGCGATGCGATGGAAGCGCTGGACGCGGCGTTCGCGCGTGATCAACTGGAGTAAGCGCAGCCTGGGGCGTGGCGGGCGCGACATTGCGTAGGCGGACGTCTGCCGCCGCGCCTGCATCCACGATGGCGATGCACCACCCGCGCGCCCATCTCGTAGGAGCGGCTTCAGCCGCGACAGGCGTTCTCGGGGAAGCCTGCCGCGGCTGAAGCCGCTCCTACGTGCAGGTTGCAAATCGCACATGCCTCGCACGGACAGAGCGCGACGCAATGCTGCTCGCGCGATCGGCGGCAGGGCGGCGGACACGTGATCCCCCGCTCTTCGCCACGCCCGCCGCCGCGAAGCCGCACCGCGACCTCGCAACGGCGGCCAACATCACGTTGCCGGCGGCAGCGCGTAGGCGATGACGTAGTCGCCGCGCTTGGTCTCCATGAAGTGATGGCCGGCAGCGACGATGACCAGATACTCGCGCCCATCGACCGCGTACACCATCGGTGTGGCCTGGCCACCAGCCGGCAGCTTGGCCTGCCACAGGGTCTTGCCGGTGGCCAGGTCGATCGCGCGGATCATGTCGTCGGTCGCCGCGGCGATGAAGATCAAGCCGCTGGCGCTGACCACGGCGCCGCCGTTGTTGGGCGTGCCGATCTCGATCGGCAGTCCGGAGTGGATGCCGAACGGGCCGTTGCCGCGCGCACTGCCGAACGGACGGTCCCACAGGGTCTTGCCGCTGGCCAGGTCGATCGCACGGATGCCGCCGTAGGGCGGCTGCTTGCACAGCAGGCCGGTGAACGGCAGGCGCCAACCGGCGTTGACGTTGATCGCATACGGCGTGCCCGCCTGCGGATCGCCCGCGCCCTCGGCACCGCCGCTGTCGCCGCGCACCTGATCGCGCGGCGCCCAGCCCATCTTGTCGGCCTTGGCCCGCGGCACCAGGCGGTTGTAGTTGGGCATGTCGTTGTAGTTGGCGACGATCACCCCGCGCTGCGGATCCACCGCCACGCTGCCCCAGTCCGAGCCGCCGTTGTAGCCGGGATACTCGATCGAATGGCGATCGGCCTCGGGCGGCGTGTAGATGCCCTTGTAGCTGGCGCTGCGGAACTGGATGCGGCACACCAGCTGATCGATCGGGGTCATGCCCCACATGTCGCGCTCGGTCAGGTCGCGCTTGCGCAGCGAGTGATACAGCGAGAACGGCTGGGTCTTGGCACGGCGCTGCGGCTCCACGCCGCCGCCCGGCACCGCGCGTTCCTCGACTCCGACCAGCGGCGTGCCGGTGCGCCGGTCGAGCACGTACAGCTCGCCCTGCTTGCTCGGCAGCAGCACCGCGGGCACGGTCGTGCCGTTATGCGGGAAATCCAGCAGAGTCGGTTGCGAACCCAGGTCGTAGTCCCACACGTCGATGTGGGTGGTCTGGAAATTCCACACCGGCTTGCCGGTGGTGACGTCCAGTGCGACCAGCGAGGTCGCGTAACGGTCCTCTTGCGGGGTGCGCGAACTGCTCCAGTAATCGGCCGAGGAATTGCCCATCGGCAGGTACACGTAGCCGAGTTGTTCGTCGCCGGCCGCGCTGGTCCACATGTTCGGCGTGCCGCGGGTCCAGGTCTGTCCCGGCGGCGGTGCGCCATTCCAGTCCGGATGGGTCATGTCCCAGGCCCAGCGCAACGCGCCGGTCACCGCGTCGAAGCCCTGGATCACGCCGGACGGTTCGTAGCGCATCTGTCCGTCCAGCACCTGATGGCCGGTGACGATCACGCCGCGCACGATGGTCGGCGGCGAATTGATCGAGACATAGCCCGGCGGCGTGGAGCCCATGCCGACGGTGATGTCGACCTGGCCATGCCGGCCGAAGTCCTCGCAAGGCTTGCCGTCGGCCGCATCGACCGCGATCAGGCGCCCGTCCAGGGTGCCTTCGATGATGCGCTGGCGGCACGTGGTCGACGCCGTCGCCTGGGCGTCGGGCACCGCGTAGTAGCTGACGCCGCGGCAGGCGGCGGTATACGGGATCGCCTTGTCCGCCACCTTGGGATCGTAGCGCCAGCGTTCGCGGCCGCTGCGCGCGTCTAGCGCGATCAGTTGGTTGCGCGCGCTGCACAGATACAGGCTGTCGCCGATCTTCAGCGGCGTGGTCTCCGCGCCCCAGCGCTTGTCCGGCAGGTCGCCGGTGCGGAAGGTCCAGGCCGTACGCAGTTGCGCCACGTTGCCGGGCGTGATCTGCTGCAGCGGCGTGTAACGGCTGCCGGCGTTATCGCGGCCGTCGGCGGCCCAGTCGGCATCCGCCGGCGCGTCGGCCGGCTGCGCGCCGGTGCGCGGGGTGCCCAGCGCCGCAGCCATGCCGGCCGCATGCGCGAGTGTGCCGTCGGCCTCGGTCACGCCATACGGCAGGAACGCCAGTGCGAACGCGCCGACGAACACCAGCGCCAGCACCGCGGCGAGCGTGCGCGACAGCGTGCGCGAGAACGGCCGCTCCAGCCGCGGCAACAGCAATGCCAGCAGCAGCGCCAGGAACACCATCAGGCCCATGCGCGGCACCCAGCGCCAGTAATCGGTGCCCGACTCCCACGCCGCCCACAACAGCGACAGCAGGAAGGTCGCGGCGAACCACAGCGCGCCATTGCGGCGGCCACGCCACAGCTGTACGCCGGACACCGCCAGGCCGAGGCCGGCGACCAGGTAGTACCAGGAGCCACCTATTGCCAACAGCCAGGCGCCACCGATCGCCAGCACCGCGCCGATCAGCGCGCAGGCGCCGCCGAGCAACCGCAGCGGCCAGCCGCCACGGCGCTCGGTTCGTTCGAATTCGTTCATTGCCATTCCTCGCAGGACACGGCCACGCGGAACATCCGCCGTGGCAGCGGCGCATGTGCGCCGCGCCTCGTTATCCCAAGCAGGAAGTGAACGCTGCGCGTTTCCAGCCGACACACGCTGACACGCAACGTTGCGGTCCTCGTGATCCAGCGTCGACCTGGGCGTCACGCGGCATGTGTCGTTGAGCGCAGCGACTGCCTGACGCCATGGCTGCAATCGGCGCGGCGCAGCGGACGCGCAGGCGGCTGTCGCAGCGCCATCTGCTTGCGCTCCAAGCAAGACGCCCGCATCGCCGCAGTGGTGGCCATCCCCCGAAAACGACGACGCCGGCACGAGGCCGGCGTCGTCGTTCGCTCAGGAGCGGATCACTCCTGCGGCGGTGGTGCGTCGGCTGCGCCTTCGGCGACGCCGTCCTCGCCCGGCAGCACGTCCTCCTCGACCAGCGAGCCGTCCAGGCGTTCGACTGCCTGCAGCTTCTCGCCCTTGGACAGGCGGATCAGGGTCACGCCCTGGGTGTTGCGGCCGACACGGGAGATTTCCGAGGCACGGGTGCGCACCAGGGTGCCGCCGTCGGAGATCAGCAGCACTTCGTCGCGCGTGCTCAGCAGCACCGCGCCGACCAGCTTGCCGTTGCGCTCGCTGGTCTGGATGCCGATCACGCCCTGGGTGCCACGGCCCTTGCGCGGATACTCGCCCAGCGGGGTGCGCTTGCCGTAGCCGTTCTCGGTGGCGGTGAGGATGTAGGCATCGGCCTCGTCGCCGTTGCGCGCCTCGGCATCGACCTCGGTGTCCGCCGCGGCATCGACATCCTCGACGTCCTCGTCCTGGCCCACGGCCGGCTCGGCCACGATCAGGCTGACCACGTACTCGCTCTTGGCCAGGCGGATGCCGCGCACGCCGCGGCTGCTGCGCCCGGTCGGCTTGACGCCGCCGCGGCTCTTGCGCCGCGCGCCGCGGGCGTCGTCGCCCTCCTCGCCCACTGCATCGTCGTCGGCCACGGCGCCCTCGTCGGCACCGGCCTCGTCGATGACCGCGTCGTCGGCCTCGTCGTCCTTGGGCCGCTCGGAGAAGCGCACGGTCTTGCCGTTGGAGGCGAACAGCAGCACGTCGCGCTCGCCGTCGGTGAGCGCCACGCCGACCAGGGCATCGCCCTCGTCCAGGTTGATCGCGATCTTGCCGATCTTGCGCTGGAACGCGAACTCGCTCAGCGGGGTCTTCTTGACCATGCCGTTGCGGGTGGCGAAGAACACGTAGCGGCCTTCGGCATACTCGCGTACCGGCAGCACCGCCTGCACGCGCTCGCCGTTCTCCAGCGGAATCCAGTTGACGATCGGGCGGCCGCGCGCGTTCGGCCCGGCTTCGGGCAACTGGTGCACCGGCAGCCAGAACACCTTGCCGCTGCTGGTGAAGGTCAGCAGCGTGTCGTGGGTGTTGACCAGCCACAGCTGGTCGATGAAATCCTCTTCCTTGGTCGCCGCCGCACTGCGGCCGCGGCCGCCGCGGCGCTGCGCGCGGTAGGCGCTGACCGGCTGGCGCTTGGCGTAGCCGGCATGCGACAGGGTCACCACCACGTCTTCCGGCGCGATCAGGTCGAGGATGTCCAGATCCTCTTCGCTGTGGCGGATCTCGGTACGGCGTGCGTCGCCGTACTCCTCACGGATGTTGACCAGTTCCTCGCGGATCACCTGCAGCAGCACGTCCGGGTTTTCCAGGATGCGGATCAGCCCGGCGATCGCCTCCAGCAGCTGCTTGTATTCCTCGGTCAGACGCTCCTGCTCCAGGCCGGTCAGGCGGTGCAGGCGCATCTCCAGGATCTGCGTGGCCTGCACCTCGGTCAACTGGTAGCCGCCGTTGACCAGGCCGACGCCGCTGGGCAGGTCTTCCGGACGCGAGGCCTCGGCGCCGGCCGCGCCGAGCAGCGCGCCGACCAGGCCCGGTTGCCAGGTCTTGGCCAGCATGCGCTCGCGCGCTTCGTTCGGGTTCGCCGAGGTCTTGATCAGCTCGATCATCTCGTCGATGTTGGCGAGCGCGACGGTCAGGCCTTCCAGGATGTGCGCGCGGGCGCGCGCCTTGCGCAGTTCGAAGATGGTGCGGCGGGTGACCACTTCGCGGCGGTGGCGGACGAACGCCTCCAGCATCTGCTTGAGGTTCATCAGCTGCGGGCGGCCATCGACCAGCGCCACCATGTTGATGCCGAACACCGACTCCATCTGGGTCTGCTGGTACAGATTGTTCAGCACCACGTCGGCGGCTTCGCCGCGCTTGACCTCGATGTAGATGCGCATGCCGTCCTTGTCGGACTCGTCGCGCAGCTCGCTGATGCCTTCGAGCTTCTTTTCCTTGACCAGCTCTGCGATCTTCTCGATCAGCCGCGCCTTGTTGACCTGGTACGGGATCTCGGTGACCACGATCGCTTCGCGGCCGTTGTCCTGGATCTCGATCTCGGCCTTGGCGCGCATGCGCACGCGGCCGCGGCCGGTGCGGTAGCCGGCGACGATGCCGGTGGTGCCGTTAATGATGCCGGCGGTCGGGAAATCCGGGCCGGGGATGTGCTCCATCAGCCCGTCGACGTCGATCTGCGGGTTGTCGATCAGCGCCAGGCAGGCGTTGATCGACTCGGTCAGGTTGTGCGGCGGGATGTTGGTGGCCATGCCCACCGCGATGCCGGCCGAGCCGTTGACCAGCAGGCTCGGGAAGCGCGTCGGCATCACCGACGGTTCCTGTTCCTTCTCGTCGTAGTTGGGCTGGAAATCGACGGTTTCCTTGTCGATGTCGGCCATCATCTCGTGCGCGAGCCGCGACATGCGCGCCTCGGTGTAACGCATCGCCGCCGCGGAGTCGCCGTCGACCGAACCGAAGTTGCCCTGCCCGTCCACCATCAGGTAGCGCAGCGAGAACGGCTGCGCCATGCGCACCAGGGTGTCGTACACCGACTGGTCGCCGTGCGGGTGGTACTTACCGATGACGTCGCCGACGATACGCGCCGACTTGTAGTAGGGCTTGTTGCTGTGCGCGCCCAGCTCGTTCATCGCGAACAACACGCGGCGATGCACCGGCTTGAGGCCGTCGCGCGCATCCGGGAGGGCACGCCCCACGATCACGCTCATGGCGTAATCGAGGTAGCTCTTGCGCATCTCGTCTTCCAGGTTGACCTGGATGATTTCCTTGGCGGATTCTGCCATTCGGGTTCCGTAAGTCTGGTGGCGGATCGACCACGACGCCGGCCCGCGACAGGCGGGCCCGCCGCGGCCGCACGCCTACGGCGCACGGCGGTCGATCGAACCGCCGGATTCTAGCATGACGGGCGCCCGATTGCCCGGTTTTTGCCGGCCCGAACAAGCACTTGCGCGCCATCGGCAGCGTCTGCCGGGCGCTGCGCCGCTACCTCGGAGCTCAGCCGCCGAAGGCGGCGCGCATGCGTGCCGGATCCGGCTGCGCGATGACCCCGCGCTCGGTGACGATGGCATCGATCAGCGCGGCCGGGGTCACGTCGAACACCGGGTTCCAGGCGGCGATGCCGTCGGCCACGGTGCGCGTGCCGCCGACGCCGAACAGTTCGCCCGGATCGCGCTGCTCGATCTCGATCTGCGCGCCGTCGGCGGTGTCCATGTCCACGGTGGACGACGGCGCCACCACCATGAACTTGACGCCGTGATGGCGCGCGGCGATCGCCAGCTGGTAGGTGCCGATCTTGTTGGCGGTGTCGCCATTGGCGCAGATGCGGTCGGCGCCGACGATCACCCACTGCACCGCCCCGGTCTTCATCAGGTGCGAGGCCGCAGAATCGGCGATCAGGGTCGCGTCGATGCCGTCCTGCTGCAATTCCCACACCGTCAACCGCGCGCCCTGCAGCCACGGCCGGGTCTCGCCGGCGAACACCTCGGCGATGCGCTGCTGGGCGACGCCGGCGCGGATCACCCCCAGCGCGGTGCCGAAGCCGGCGGTGGCCAGCGAGCCGGTGTTGCAATGGGTCAGCACGCCGCTGCCCGGCGCGATCAGGCCGGCGCCGAGCGCGCCCATGTGCCGGTTGGCGGCCAGATCCTCTTCGGCGATCGCCTGCGCCTCGCGCTCCAGCACCGCCTGCCAGTCGCTGCCGGCCGCACCGAGTGCGGTGCGCATGCGCGCCAGCGCCCAGGCCAGGTTGACCGCGGTCGGGCGCGCGGCATTGAGCCGCTGCAGGGCCGGCTCCAGCTTCAGCAGCGCCTCGGCACCGTGCTCGGCCTGTACCTCGCGCGCGGCCAGCACCGTACCCCAGCCGGCGGCGATGCCGATCGCCGCTGCGCCGCGCACGGCCAGGGCATGGATCGCCGCGGCGACCTGGTCGCTGTCGGTGCAGCGCACGTGCTCCACCGCGAACGGCAGCTTGCGCTGGTCCAGCAGTTCCAGCGCGTCGCCGGTCCACAGGATCGGGCGGATATGGTCGTAGCGGGCGTAATCGATATCGAGGGCGGCGTTCATTGCGCCATTGTAAACGCCGGCGATTGCGGATTGAGGACGGCGCGCGGCGCCGCAGCGCCCGCCCGCGCGCTCAGTTGACGCTGAACTCGGCGCGGCAGCCCTTGTCGACCCAGATGCCGTCGCGGTCCCAGCCCCAGCTGTCGTCCTGCACACAGGCGGCGCCGGACAATTGCCGGCGCAGTTCGACGTGATGCTGGACGCTGACCCCACAGCGGCGCCGCGCCTTGCCCTTGGACTCGCACAACACCGGCCGCGGACCGGCGGGAAACCCGGAGCCGTCGGCGGCGCCGATCTCGAACTCGCCGCGGCAGCCGCGCGCGACCCAGATCTCGTTGCGGCGCACGCCCCAGCTGCGCTCCTCGCGGCATGGCACCGACGACAGCTGCCGCATCAGCCGCACCGGCGCCCCACGCAGCATCACCGGGCAGCTCTCCAGGCGTCCGTCGGACTCGCAGCGCAACACGCGGCGCATGGCGCTGCGCGGCGTTTCCACCGGATTCGGACGGAACTCGGCGCGGCAGCCCAGGGTCACCCACACGCCGGTGGCGTCGGAGCCCCACTCGCTGCCGCGGATGCAGTCGTTGTCGGACAGTTGCCGCACCAGTTGCACGCCCTGGTCGGTGGGCATCGGGCAGTGCACCCAGGTCATGTCGCGCGATTCGCAGCGCACCACCGCCGCGTCGTACGCATCGGCGGTCTGCGCCGGCGAGGGCATCGGCCACGCGCTTGCCGCCAATCCCAGCCAACACCAGCCACCGAGCCCGTACGCCCACTTCATGCTTGGCTCTGCCCCTATGCCTAGAACCTGAACAACGAAGACCTGCTGGCGCGCCATGTGCGCATGCCGTGCCCGATCAAACCATCATCGGTGTGGACAACGCAACAAGGCGTCGCGGCGCGCCGTGACGGCCGGTTCAGGCATGCGCGAAATCGTAGGCGAGCACCTCGCCGATCTGCGCGGTGCCGCGCATCGCCATCAGCAGCCGATCCACGCCGACCGCGACACCGGCGCAATCGGGCAGGTCCGGCAGCGCCTGCAGGAGGCGTTCGTCCAGCGGCGGCAGCACCGCACCGCGCGCCTGGCGCAGCGCATGGTCGCGCAGGAAACGCCGGCGTTGCTCGGCGGCATCGTTGAGCTCGTGGTAGCCGTTGGCCAATTCGTATCCACCCAGGTACAGCTCGAAGCGCTCGGCCACCGGCGGGTCGCCGTCGCGGATGCGCGCCAGTGCGCATTGGCTGGCCGGCCAGTCGTGGACCACGGTGAGGCGGTCGGCCGGGAATGCCGGCTGCAGACAGTGGGTCATCAACAGGTCCAGCCAATCGTCTCGGCCGAGGCCGTCGGCGTCGATCTGGATATCGCATAGCGGCTGCTGCAGCGCTTGCAACGGCGCAGTGAATGGATCCAGATCCAGCCCCTGCTGGAACAGCTCGCGATAACTGAGCACCTGCGGCGTGGCGCTACGCCCGACCAGGGCCAGCGCGGTGCGCACCAGCTCCACGGTCTCCTCGATCAACTGCCGGTGATCCCAGCCGACCCGGTACCACTCGAGCATGGTGAACTCGGGATTGTGGCGGCCGCCGGCCTCGCCGTTGCGGAACACCCGGCCGAGTTCGTAGCAGTCGCCGATGCCGGCGGCGAGCAGCCGCTTCAGCGGGTACTCGGGCGAGGTACGCAGCCAGCGCAGCGCCGGACCGGCGTCGACGTGGCCGCTGAAGCGGGTCTGGAAGCTGTCGATGTTCGGCTCGGTGTTGCCGGCCGCCGACAGCATCGGCGTCTCCACTTCCAGCACGCCGCGCGTGGCGAAGAAGCCGCGGATGGCGGCATTGAGCCGGGCGCGCAACTGCAGGGCGGGCAGCAGGTCCATCAGTGCGCCATGTCGAGCCGGCGGCTCAGCTGGTCGCGCGCGTCGTCGCGGTAGCCCAGGCCCAGGTACAGGCGCTTGGCGGCGGCGTTGTGGTGATTGACCTCCATCCGCAGCACGTCCACGCCCAGCGCGCGGGCGCGCGCCTCGACCAGCGCCACCGCGCGCCGGCCCCAGCCGCGGCCGCGCGCGGCCGGGCCCAGATACAGCTCGTCGAGCAGCAGATAGCGCCCGCCGAGTTCGACGCTGAAGCAAGCGGTGATCAGCGCATAGCCGACCACCGCGCCGTCCGGCGCCAGCCACAGCAGCGCCTCGCCCAGTGCCGGCTGCGCCAGCAGCGCCTGCAGGCCACGCGCCACCCGCGTGGCATCGAAGGCGATGCCGTCCTCGGCGTAGAACGCCTGCAGCATCGCCAGCAAGGCCGGCTGGTCGGCCGCGCCGGCGGTGCGCCAGCGCAATTCCTCCTGCACCGTGCCGAGCGTACTCATGCGCCCTGCCCCGGCGATTGCAGGAATGCCAGCAATTGCGCCTCGTCCCATACCGCCACGCCCAGTTCCTGTGCCTTGTCGAGCTTGGAGCCGGCGGCCTCGCCGGCGACCACGAACGCGGTCTTCTTCGACACGCTGCCCGCGACCTTGGCGCCCAGCGCCTCCAGTTGCGCCTTGGCCTCGTCGCGGGTCAGCGCGGTCAGGGTGCCGGTCAGCACCACGGTCTGCCCGTCCAGCGGACCGGCGCGGCGTTGGGTCTGCGCCGGCGCGGCGTCGAGCAGGCGCTGCATGGCCGCCTCTGCTTCCAGCAAGGCCTGTTTCTGCGCAGGATCGGCCAGGTACGCGGCCAGGTTGGCGGCGCCGGCCGTGGACAGGCCGGCCCCGGTCCAGCCGCTTTCGTTGGCGCGCAGCAGCGCGTCCAGGGTGCCGTAGGTGGCGGCCAGGCGCTGCGCGCTCTTGCCGCCGAGCTTGTCCACCGGCAGCGTGCCGAGCAGATGCGCCAGGTCCAGGCGATCGCGCAGTTCCGCCGGCGGCTTGCCCTCGTCGGAGAAGCCGATGCCGGCGTCGATCAGACCATCGACCACCGCGACGTTGCCGCGCTGCTCGAAGAAGGTCGCGATCGAGCGCGCCACTTCGCCGCCGATGTCCGGCAAGGCCTGCAACAGCACCGCCGGGGTGCTGCGCACGAACGCCAGGGAGCCCAGCCAGTAGGCCAGCGCCTTGGCCGTGGTCTCGCCCAGGTGCGGAATGCCCAGCGCGAACAGGAAGCGCGGCAGGGTCGTGGCGCGGCTGGCATCGATGCCGGCGACCAGGTTCTCCGCCCACTTGGTCGCGAGCTTGCCGCCCAGGTCCACCGTCAGATGCGCGCGCAGGAAGTCGGCGCGCCGCCATGCCGTGGCCTCGTCCTCCAGCGCCGCGCGGCCAGCCGCATCCAGCACCAGCGCCCCCTTGCTGTCCTCCACCGCCTGCAGCAGGTCGGCAGCGGTGGCCGCGTCCAGCGCGGCCTTCATCCGCACCAGATCCTCCACGCTCAAGGCGTACAGGTCGGCCAGCGATTGCACGAAGCCGAACTCGACCAGGGCATCGGCCTGGCGCTCGCCCAGGCCTTCGATGTCCAGCGCGCGCCGCGAGGCGAAGTGGCGCAAGGCTTCCTTGCGCTGCGCGGCACAGGCCAGGCCGCCGCTGCAGCGCCAGGCCACCGCATCCTCTTCCTTGACCAGCTCCGAGCCGCACACCGGGCAGGCCGCCGGCATCGTCCACGGCACGGTGCCGGGCGGGCGCCGTTCCTCGATCACCCGCACCACTTCCGGAATCACGTCGCCGGCGCGGCGCACGATCACGGTATCGCCCTCGCGCACGTCCAGCCGCGCGATCTGGTCGGCGTTGTGCAAGGTGGCGTTGGTGACGGTGACGCCGGCGACCTGCACCGGCTCCAGCCGCGCCACCGGGGTGACCGCGCCGGTGCGGCCGATCTGCACCTCGATCGCGCGCAGCACGGTGGACTGTTCCTGCGCCGGGAACTTGTGCGCCAGCGCCCAGCGCGGCGCGCGCGAGACGAAGCCCATCGCCTGTTGCTGGTCGTAGTCGTCGAGCTTGTAGACCACGCCGTCGATGTCGTACGGCAGGCGGTCGCGGGCGGCGCCGATGCGGCGGAAATAGGCGATCAGGCCGTCGAAGCCGGTGGCGGTATCCGCCTCCGGCGCCACGGGGAAGCCGTAGTCGCGCAGCAGTTGCAGCGTCTGCGAATGGGTTTCGGGCAACTCCAGGCCGCGCACCTCGCCCACCGAATAGGCGAAGAACGCCAGCGGCCGGCGCCGGGTGACCGCCGGATCGAGCTGGCGCAGCGAGCCGGCGGCGCCGTTGCGCGGATTGGCCAGCAACTTCTCGTTGCGCTCCAGCGCCTGCGCGTTCCATGCGGCGAAGGCGGCGCGCGGCATGTAGATCTCGCCGCGCACCTCCAGCACCGCTGGCGGCGGCGTACCGAGGTCGCGCAGCTTCAGCGGCACCGAGCGCACCTGGCGCAGGTTGGCGGTGACGTCCTCGCCGGTGCTGCCGTCGCCACGGGTGGCGCCCTGCACGAACACACCGTCCTCGTAGCGCAGGCTGATCGCCAGGCCGTCGAGCTTGGGTTCGACCGAGAACACCGGCGCGGCCAGCTCCAGTTCGCGCTCGATGCGGCGCTCGAAATCGGCGACCTCGGCGAAGCGCGTGCGGTCGTCGACGTCCTCGGCCACGCCGGGGGTTTCGAAGGCATTGGCCAGCGACAGCATCGGAATTGCGTGGCGCACTTCCGGGAAGCCGCCGTCCGGCCGCGCGCCGACCTTGCGCGTCGGCGAGTCCGAGCTGGCCAGTTCCGGGTGCGCGGCTTCCAGGGCCTCCAGGTCGCGCATCAGCGCGTCGTACTCGGCATCGGGAATCGTGTTGTCGTCGAGCACGTAGTAGCGGTGGTTGGCGTCGTCGATGCGCTGCCGCAAGTCGGCGGCGCGCTGCTGGGGATCGGGAGTCGCGGTCATGCGCAGCAGAAATACGGGTAACGAAGAGGGGGCGATAGTAGCTGGAAGGCGGGAATTGGGGAGTCGGGATTGGGGGTTGGCTTGGCGGCCGAGATCGGGGATTGGGGATTTGCAAGAGCCGGCGTGATGAGCCCCTCTCCCATCGGGAGAG
>NZ_LFME01000010.1 GCF_001043115.1 Xanthomonas sp. NCPPB 1128
GGGGTTTGTGTTATGATAATTTAGTTGTTGTTGGAGTGTGTGATGTGTCTAGTTGTTATGTCATGATGTGTCAACTTACGAGATTTATTTTGTGTAATCAGACGTGGACGCCAGAGGTCTACACGTGAGGAGTCGTCGGCAGCGTCAGATGGGTGTAAGAGACGGGTCCTCGTGCAGGATCACCAACACCTTGGTGTTGAGCCGGTTCGGCTCCTTGGCGCCGCGGAACAGCCACTGGCCGTAGGCGTCGAACACGGTCAGGCCGTCGGGAAAGCGCGACGTGACCTCCTTGTCCAGGAACGCGCGCCAGCGCGCCTCGCTGATCGGCTCGGCCTGCGGGCGGTCGGCCGGGCCGCTCTCTTCGCCCACGCCGAAGTACAGCTCGCTGCGCACCCAGCCGCTGGCCTGCGCCGGCCGCGCGGTATCGCCCTGCAGCGCTGCGCTGACCTTGCTCGACGCGGGGGGCGCGGACGGCGCAACGCTGGCGCAGGCGCTCAGGGCCAGGAGGACGGCGATCAACGGGGCACGCAGCAGCATCGGCAAGGTCTCGGTCGGAACAGGAAGGGAACAGATGATCGTAGGCCAGGCGCGGTGCGGCGCCGGATAACCACCGGGCATGAGCTCATGCCGGACGGCACCGAACACGCGGCTCGCACATCGCCTTAACGTCGGGCTAATATATCGCTTCATCCGGATGGATGCAGCAACCTTTGCCGACCTCAGTCGCCGCCATGGCCGGCGCGGCCGGTCTTGATGGTCATCGTTTCAGGAGAGAACCCCCATGTCGTCCCCGTTCGTCAGGCCGCTGAGCCTGGCCATCGCCTTGGCCCTGGCGGCCCCCGCCTTCGCCCAGGACGCCGCCCCGGCCACCGCGACCAATCTGGACACGGTGATCGTCACCGGCACCCGCGCCAGCGGCCGCACCGTGCTCGAATCCACCGCGCCGGTGGACGTGCTCAGCGCCGAGGACATCCGCAAGGCCGGCGTGGTCAATGGCGAACTGGGCAGCGCGCTGCAGGCGCTGCTGCCCTCCTTCAACTTCCCGCGCCAGTCCAATTCCGGCGGCGCCGACCACGTGCGCGCCGCGCAGCTGCGCGGGCTCTCACCCGACCAGGTGCTGGTGCTGGTCAACGGCAAGCGCCGCCACACCTCGGCGCTGGTCAACACCGACAGCAAGATCGGCAAGGGCACCACCCCGGTGGACTTCAATGCCATTCCGATCAGCGCGATCAAGCGCATCGAAGTGCTGCGCGACGGCGCCGGCGCGCAGTACGGCTCCGACGCGGTGGCCGGAGTGATCAACGTGATCCTCGACGACGACCCGGACAGCGGCGCGCTGGAGGCCAGCTACGGCGCCAACCACACCGACGTCAAGCCGATTCACCGCACCCTCACCGACGGCCAGACCGGCTATGCCAGCGGCAAGGTCGGCACGCGCCTGGGCGAGGACGGCGGCTTCTTCAAGGTCGGCCTGGAGCTGAAGAACCACGAGGCCACCAACCGCGCCGGCTTCGACCAGATCCCGCCGTTCGAGGAACAGACCCCGGCCAACCTGGCACTGGCCGGCAAGCGCAACTATGAACTCGGCGACGGCGCCAGCAAGGATCTCAACGCCTGGATCAACGGCAAGCTGCCGTTCGGCCAGGGCAGCGAGGTCTATGCCTTCAGCACCTACAACCAGCGCGACACGCAGGGCGCCAACTACTTCCGCTACCCCGACGGCGCCGCCAACTGGACCCAGGTGTATCCGCAAGGCTACCGCCCGGTGTCGCTGGGCGAGAACCGCGACCTGCAGGCGGTGCTCGGTGCGCGCGGGCAGTGGGGCGAATGGGCCTACGATGCCAGCCTCGACTACGGCCGCAACGACTTCACCTACCGGCTCAAGCACTCGCTCAACGCCTCGCTGGGCCCGGGCAGCCCGACCCGCTTCAAGACCGGCGACTACGCGTTCGAGCAAGGCGTGGCCAACCTCGATCTGAGCCGCAGCTTCGATGCGGCCGTCGCCACCCACACCGTGGGCACCGGCGTGGAACTGCGCCGCGAGCACTACCGCACCCGTCCGGGCGACCCAGCCAGCTACGCCGCCGGTCCCTACACCGACCGCCCGACCGGCGCCCAGGCCGGCGGCGGCCTGACCCCGCAGGATGCGGCCGACCTGTCGCGCAACGTCGCCAGCGTCTACGCCAGCGTGTCCAGCCAGTTCGGCGACAAGCTCTCCACCGACCTGGCCGCGCGCTACGAGCATTACCAGGACTTCGGCGGCGAACTGACCGGCAAGCTGGCCGCGCGCTACGAGTTCGTCCCGGCGTTCGCCCTGCGCGGCGCGATCTCCAACAACTTCCGCGCGCCGTCGCTGAGCCAGATCGGCTACGAGGCCAGTTCCACCGGCTACAACGCCAACGGGCAGTTGCTGCAGGGCCGCCTGCTCTCGGTCGACAACCCGATCGCGCAGGCGCTGGCCGCCCGCACGCTGCAGCCGGAGAAGTCGCGCAACTACAGCCTGGGCTTCACCAGCCGCGTCGGCAGCCACTTCGACCTGTCGCTGGACCTGTTCCAGATCGACATCGACAAGCGCATCGCGCTGTCGGAAAGCATCGACGGCGACGCCCTGACCGACTTCGTCGCACAGCGCTTCGGCATCGCCGGCCTGCAGAGCGCCAGCTTCTTCGTCAACGCCGCCGACACCCGCACCCGCGGCGCGGAACTGGTCAGCAACTGGCGGCAGGCGCTGGGCCAGGGCCAACTGCAGTTGACCGGCACCTGGAGCTACGCCAAGACCGAGCTGGAGAACGTGGTGGCCACGCCGGCGCAGTTGCTGGCGCTGAATCCGGACTACGTGCTGTTCGGCGTGGAAGAGCGCAACACCCTGACCGAGGCGACCCCGCGCACCCGCGCGCAGCTGGCGGCCAACTGGAGCGACGCGCGCTGGTCGCTGCAGACCCGCGTCACCCGCTACGGCAGCGCCACCCGCGTGTTCGACTTCGGCGGCGGCTTCGCCCCGGAACAGACCTACAGCGCCAAGTGGCAACTCGACGCCGAGGTCGAATACCACCTCACCCCGCAGTGGAGCGTGGCCGTGGGCGGACAGAACCTCACCGACGCCTACGCCGACCGCTCCAAGCCGGACATCGCCTACTTCGGCAACCTGCCCTACGACGTGCTGTCGCCGATCGGCAGCAATGGCGCTTACTACTATGGGCGGGTGCGGTACACCTTCTGACGAAGGTGTGGGGAATGGGGAGAAGGGAATCGGGAATGGGGAAAAGCGACAGCCGCGCGCGCAGGCCCCGCTTTTGCTCTTCCCATTCCCGTTTCCCCATTCCCGTTTCCCGGCCCCAAACACCTTCTGACGAAGGTGTTGGGAATGGGGAGACGGGAATCGGGAATGGGAAAAGCGACAGCCGCGCGCGCAGGCCCCGCTTTTGCTCCTCCCATTCCCGTGTCCCCATTCCCGTTTCCCGGCCCCAAACACCTTCTGACGAAGGTGTGGGGAATGGGGAGACGGGAATCGGGAATGGGGAAAAGCGACAGCCGCGCGCGCAGGCCCCGCTTTTGCTCTTCCCATTCCCGATTCCCTATTCCCCATTCCCAGCTCCCAATCCACCTGACGCTAACGCCCGTTACCCCATCATGGGGTGATGGCAGACGCGCTCCCCCTCCGACCGCCGCCGCCGCGTCTGGACGATGCCTGCGCATTGTTCCTGGACGTGGACGGCACCCTCATCGCCTTTGCCGAACGCCCCGACCAGGTGCAGTTGCTGCCCGAGGTGCGTGAGGCGATCGGTCGCCTGCACCAGCGCCTCGGTGGCGCGGTGGCGCTGGTCAGTGGACGTCCGCTGACGCAGCTCGACGCCTTGTTCGCGCCGCTGCGGCTGCCCGCCGCCGGCCTGCACGGCCACGAGCTGCGCAGCGATGCCGACGCACAGGCGGCGATGCCCGCCGATACCTCCGAGTTCCTCCATGCGCTGCATGCGCGCGCCGCGCATCTGCACCAGGCGCATCCGGGCGTGCTGGTCGAAGACAAGGGCGCCAGCGTGGCCCTGCACTGGCGTGCGGCGCCAAGCGCGGCCGAGGCGGTGCTGGCGTTCGCGGGCGAACAGATCGCCGACCTGCCCGGCTACCGCCTGCAGCCTGGCGACCACGTGGTCGAGTTCGTGCCCGAGGGCAGCGACAAGGGCGTGGCGCTGGCCACGCTGCTGCAGCAGCCGCCGTTCCGGGGCCGCCGACCGGTGTTCGTCGGCGACGATCTCACCGACGAATTCGGCTTCGCCGCGGCCAACCAGGCCGGCGGCTGGAGCGTGCTGGTCGGCACCCGCGCCGACAGCGTCGCCACCTATGCGCTGCCCGATCCACGCGGCGTACACGCCTGGCTGCGCGATAACGCCGGATGACGGCGCCGCCGCGCCCACCCGCCTGCGCCCCGAGGCCGCTTCCCCCACTGCTTCTGCACAAGGACCCGTCCGCTCCATGAGTTCCCCCAATCTCGACCTCGGCGTCATCGGCAACGGTAGCTTCGGCGCCCTGATCGACAAACGGGCCAGCGTGGTGTGGAGCTGCCTGCCGGCCTTCGACGGCGACCCGGCGTTCTGCGCCCTGCTCTCGCCGCGCGCGCATCCCGGCGGCGATTTCAGCATCGAGCTGGAAGACTTCGTCGACAGCGACCAGCACTACCTGGCCAACACCGCGATCCTGCGCACGGTGCTGCGCGACGCCCATGGCGGTGCGGTGGAGGTGATCGCCTTCGCGCCGCGCTGGCGCAACCACGGCCGCTTCTACCGCCCGGTCAGCATCATCCGCCAGGTGCGGCCGCTGGCCGGTAACCCGCGCATCCGCGTGCGCGCCCGGCCGTTGGCCGACTGGGGCGCGCGCCAGCCGGAGAGCACCTGGGGCAGCAACCACGTGCGCTGGCTGCTGCCGGACTTCACCCTGCGCCTGACCACCGACGTGCCGGTGCGCTTCATCCGCGACGAACTGCCGTTCGTGCTCAACCACCCGGTCAACCTGATGCTGGGCGTGGACGAATCGCTGACCCGCTCGCTCACCGGCTACATCCAGGAAGCGCAGGAACGCACCGAGGAATACTGGCGCGAATGGGTGCGCTACCTGTCGGTGCCGCTGGACTGGCAGGACGCGGTGATCCGCAGCGCGATCACCCTGAAGCTGTGCCAGTACGAGGACAGCGGCGCGATCATCGCGGCGATGACCACCTCCATTCCGGAAGCGCCGGACACCCCGCGCAACTGGGACTACCGCTACTGCTGGCTGCGCGACGCCGCCTTCGTGGTGCGCGCGCTAAACCGGCTCGGCGCCACCCGTACCATGGAGCAATTCCTCGGCTACATCTTCAACATCGCCACCACCGACGGCAGCCTGCAGCCGCTGTACGGCATCGGCTTCGAGGCGGCGCTGGAGGAACACGAGGTCGAGTCGCTGGCCGGCTACCGCGGCATGGGCCCGGTGCGGCGCGGCAACCTGGCCTGGATCCAGAAGCAGCACGACGTGTACGGCAGCGTGGTGCTGGCCTCCACCCAGCTGTTCTTCGATCTGCGCCTGAAGGATCCCGGCGACACCCACACCTTCCTGCGCCTGGAGCCGCTGGGCGAGCGCGCGTTCGAACTGCACGACGTGCCCGACGCCGGCCTGTGGGAATTCCGCGGCCGCGCCGAGGTGCACACCTACACCAGCGCGATGTGCTGGGCCGCCTGCGACCGCCTGGCCAAGATCGCCGCACGGCTGGGCCTGGACGAGCGCGTGGCGCACTGGCGCGAGCGCGCCGACCGCATCCACGCGCGCGTGCTGGCCGAGGCCTGGAGCGCGGAGCTGGGACACTTCACCGACACCTTCAACGGCCACCGGCTGGACGCTTCGCTGCTGTTGCTGGCCGACATCGGCTTCATCGCCCCGGACGATCCGCGCTTCATCGCCACGGTCGAGGCGATCGGCCGCGACCTCAAGCATGGCGATGCGCTGTACCGCTACGTGGCACCGGACGATTTCGGCGAACCGGAAACCAGCTTCACCATCTGCACGTTCTGGTACATCGACGCCCTGGCCGCGATCGGCCGCAAGGAGGAGGCACGCGAGCTGTTCGAGCGCATCCTCGCCCGGCGCAATCATCTGGGCCTGCTGTCGGAGGATCTGGCCTTCGACAACGGCGAGGCCTGGGGCAATTTCCCGCAGACCTATTCGCATGTCGGCCTGATCATCGCCGCCATGCGCTTGTCGCGCAGTTGGCAGGAGGCATCATGAGCAGATTGGTGGTGGTATCCAACCGTGTGGCCTTGCCCGGCGAGAACCGTGCCGGCGGCCTGGCGGTGGGCTTGCTGGCGGCGCTGAAGGAGCGCGGCGGCGTATGGTTCGGCTGGAGCGGCAAGACCGTGCGCGGCGACAGCGGCGCCATGCACGAACAGACCCAGGGCGACATCCGCTTCGTCACCATGGACCTGAATCGCGCCGACCTTGATGCCTACTACAACGGGTTCGCCAACCGTACGCTGTGGCCGCTGCTGCACTTCCGCCTGGACCTGGTCGACTACGACCGCGCCACGCGCGAGGGCTACCGCCGGGTCAACGCCATGTTCGCCGACAAGCTCGCGCCGATGCTGCGCGAGGCCGACACGGTGTGGATCCACGACTATCACCTGATTCCGTTGGCCTCGCTGCTGCGCGAGCGCGGCATCGGCTGCCGCATCGGCTTCTTCCTGCACGTGCCGTTCCCCTCGGCCGACCTGATCCAGGCGCTGCCGGATCACGCGCGGCTGTTCTCCGGCTTCTACGCCTACGACCTGATCGGCTTCCAGACCCGCCGCGACGTCGACCGCTTCCAGGCCTACGTGCGCCTGTTCGGCGGCGGCAAGGTGATCAAGGACGGGCTGCTGGAAGCGCCGGGCGGGCGCCGGTTCCGCGCAGCCATGTTCCCGATCGGCATCGACACCGAACTGATCGCGCAGCAGGCGCGCGCGGCGATGTCCAAGCCGGCGGTGCGCGACCTGCGCAGCAGCCTGCGCGATCGCCAACTGGCGATCGGCGTGGACCGGCTGGACTACTCCAAGGGCCTGCCGGAACGCTTCCTCGGCTTCGAGCGCTACCTGGAACGGCATGCGGACCAGCGCGGCAGCCTCACCTACCTGCAGATCGCGCCGGTCTCGCGCGGCGACGTCACCGAATACAAGCAGCTGCGCAACCAGCTCGAACAGATCGCCGGGCACATCAACGGCGGCCATGCCGAGCCGGACTGGACGCCGCTGCGCTACGTCAACCGCAACTTCACCCACGCCACCCTGACCGGCTTCTACCGTGCCGCACAGGTCGGTCTGGTGACGCCGTTGCGCGACGGCATGAATCTGGTGGCCAAGGAGTACGTGGCCGCGCAGGATCCGGAGAATCCCGGCGTGCTGGTGCTGTCGCTGCTGGCCGGCGCCGCCGACGAACTGAAGGAAGCGCTGCTGGTCAATCCGCACGACCTGGACGGCGTCGCCGACGCCATCGCCACCGGCGCCTCGCTGCCCAAGGCCAAGCGCATCGAGCGCTGGCAGGCGATGATGGATCACCTTCGCAAGCACGACATCAATGCCTGGCGCCAGCGCTATCTGCAGGCGCTGGAAAGCCTGCGCTAGTCGCGCTCCTCGCACCCTGCGGTGCTGACAACCCGCGCGCGGTGCGGCGCCGCCACACGGCGAGCGCCACCGCGCCGCACGACGCAGTGTTCCGCATGCCGTCACGGCTCGACCACCTGCACCGCCTAAAATAGGCAACACGCACTGTGTCCGTTCCGCGCTCTACCGAGAACGCGGCAGCACGATGATTGTCTTGCGCTATGTGCCGCGCTTGCGGCCCTGACCTCGTCTCTCCCCCCACGATCCGCCTGCACCGCCGCCATTCGTGCCACGCGCCAGGGATCCTCGTCGGATGTTTCGCTCATGACTATTTCTTCACCACCGAATGCAGCCGGACGCTGGCTGTTCGCCGGCTATGCCCTCCTCATCGCCGTGATCGGCGTCGCCCTCGCCGTCATGGGCGGGCAACTCGTCGCCGTCGGCGGCTCCTGGTACTACCTGATCGCCGGCGTGGCACTGGCCGTGTCCGGGGTGCTGCTGGTGCTCGGCCGCCGCGTCGGCCTGTGGCTGTTCGGCGTCACCCTGGCCGCGACCATCGCCTGGGCCCTGGCCGAGGTCGGCCTGGACGGCTGGGCGCTGATCCCGCGCCTGGCGATGGTCTCGGTGCTCGGTCTGCTGCTGTTGCCGTTCTGGAAGGTCGCGCGCTGGCGCCTGGCGCCCGTCTCCGGCATCGGCTACCTGCTGGTGGCCGGCGTACTGCCGGTCCTTGGCGCGGCATTGGTGTTCGTGCCGTTGCTGTTTCCGCGCACGGTGGAACTGGCCGACCCCAGCCTCGCCGCGCAGCGCCCGCAGGCGGCCTTCAGCCGCGCCACGGTGAACAGCCCCGATGGCAACGTCGCCGGCAACCACGACGCCGGCAACTGGACCGCCTATGCCGGGTCCAACCTGTCCAACCACTACAGTCCCGGCGCGCAGATCACCCCGGACAACGTCAAGGACCTGAAGATCGCTTGGGAATTCCACACCGGCGATCTCAAGCCGGCCGGCTCCAAGCTCGGCTACGCGTTCCAGAACACCCCGCTGAAGGTCGGCGATCTGGTCTACATCTGCACGCCCACGCAGAAGGTGATCGCGGTGGAGGCCACCACCGGCAAGGAGCGCTGGCGCTTCGATCCGCACACCGATCCCAAGGCCATGGCCGGCGTCGCCGCCACCACCTGTCGCGGCGTGTCCTATTTCGAGGCCACCACGCCGGTCGCCGAATGCGCCAAGCGCATCTTCTGGCCGATGGTGGACGGGCGCCTGGGCGCGCTCGATGCGCTGACCGGCAAGCTGTGCGAGAGCTTCGGCACGCACGGCTATGTCGACCTGAACAAGGACACCGGCAACACCAAGCCCGGCTTCGTCGGCCCCACCTCGCCGCCGGTGGTGATGCGCGGCGTGGTGATCCAGCCCACCGGGCAGATCCGCGACGGCCAGGAACGCGACGCGCCGTCCGGCGTGGTGCGCGCCTTCGACGCGATCAGTGGGCAGCTGCGCTGGGCCTGGGACCTCGGCAATCCGGCGATCGACGCGGCGCCACCGGCCGGCCAGACCTACACCCGCTCGACCCCGAACGTGTGGTCGCTGATGGCCGCCGACGACCAGTTGGGCCTGGTCTACCTGCCCACCGGCAACGCCTCCGGCGATTTCTTCGGCAAGCAGCGCACGCCGCAGGAAGAGGAGTACACCGCCTCGCTGGTCGCGCTGGATGCGGCCACCGGCAAGGAACGCTGGCACTTCCGCACCATCAACCACGACCTGTGGGACTATGACATCGGCCCGCAGCCGAACCTGGTGGATTTCCCTGTCCCCGGTGGCGGTACCCGCCCGGCGGTGATCCAGGCCACCAAGTCCGGCCAGGTGTTCGTGCTCGACCGCGAGACCGGCGCGCCGATCATGCCGGTGCAGCAGATCCCGGTGCCGCAGGGCACCGACCACGGCGACTGGACCGCCAAGACCCAGCCGGTGTCGCCGGGCATGCCCAACACCGTCGGCGCGCCGAGCAAGGACTACGAGACCCTCGTCGAATCCGATGCCTGGGGCATCACCCCGTTCGACCAGTTGGCCTGTCGCATCCAGTTCAAACGGCTGCGCTACGAGGGCATGTTCACCCCGCCCAGCCTGGGTGGTTCGCTGGCCTTCACCGGCAACCACGGCGGCATCAACTGGGGCGGCGTGTCGGTGGACCTGCAGCGCGGCATCATGGTGATGAACAGCAATCGCCTGCCCTACACCGAGCACGTGTATCCCCGGCAGGAAATGCAGGCGCTGGGCGTGGTGTCGGTGTTCAACGGCAAGAGCAGGACGCCGGGCTACATGGCTCAGGAAGGCCTGCCGTACGGCGCACGCAAGGAGCCATGGATGTCGCCGCTCAACACCCCGTGCGTGGCGCCGCCGTGGGGCTACATCTCCGGCGTGGACCTGCGCACCCAGCAGGTGATCTGGCGGCGTCCGCTGGGCACCGGCTACGACCAGGGGCCGATGGGCATCCCGTCGAAGATGAAGTTCGAACTGGGCACGCCCAACAACAGCGGCTCGCTGGCCACTGCAGGCGGCGTGACCTTCATCGGCGCGGCGCTGGACAACTTCCTGCGCGGCTACGACACCCAGACCGGCAAGCTGCTGTGGGAAGTGCGCGTGCCGGCCGGTCCGCAGGCCGCGCCGCTCAGCTACACCGTCGATGGCAAGCAGTACATCGTGGCCGCGATCGGCGGCCATGACCGCATGGAAACCAAGGCCGGCGACAGCGTGATCGCCTGGACCCTGCCCGACGCGGCGGCACCGGCGAAGTAAGCAGCCGTCCCGCACTACCCCGCCACCGGCCGCGCATGCGGCCGGTGGCGATGACGGCCCATCCAGCCACGGCCGGGCCGACGCGCCCGCCTGGCCGACCGCGCGCCCGCTTCACGGTGCCCATTTCGTTGCAGTGCAGCACGCCAGCACGCCTCGCCCAGCCGGCGCTTGGCGTTGGCGTCCAGGCCATTCGAAGTTTCCGACGAACGGCAGGCGCCTGCGATCAAGCACGCCTGGCGATGCGCCGATACTGGGTGTACCCCCGCGAGATCGCGTCGCCCCCGCGGCGTTGCCCGTTGTTTCCCAGCCGGTGCACACCATGCCCTCGCCATCCGCCGCTCTCCGCCCGACCTCCCCCTCCTGGCTGCGCCCGCGTTCGGCGCTGCTCGCCCTCGCCCATGTGCTGGTCCTGCTGGCGCTGGCCGGCTATGCCGTGCATGTCGGCCGCACGATCGGGACGAGCGGATCGGCGCTGCCGCGCTTGCTGCCGGCACTGCTGGCCGCCGCGGCCGTGGCGGCGGCGCTGGTATGGGTCGGCAGACGCAGCGCGCCGCACTCGCTGGAGCGAGCCACCCAGGCGCTGCAGGCGCTCGGCGAAGGCCGCTTCGAGCAGCGCGTGGACCTGGCCGGCGACGCGTCCGAGTTGGCGCTGCTGCGCGCGGTACAGAACGCGCAACAGGCCCTGGCCGCACGCCAGGCGCAGGCCGAGGCGGAACTGCGCCATGGCCGCTTCGTGATCCAGGCACTGGACGATCTCGACACCATGGTGCGCATCGCCGACGACGATGGCCGCGTGCATTTCGCCAACCGCAAGCTGCTGCAGATGTTGAAGACCATCGAACCGGACGTGCAGCGCTTCCGCCCGGAATTCCGCGCCGAACAGTTCGTCGGCGGCAGCATCGGCGACATCTACCCGGACAGCCAGGCCGCGATCGACCGCATGCGCGCGCTGACCGGCTCCAAGCGCGTGCGTGCGCCGTTCTTCGGCCGCCAGATCGATTTCGTGTACAGCCCGATCGACGACGCCGACGGCGGCCGCCTGGGCACCATCGCGCAATGGGAAGAGGTGACCGCGCAGGTCAACGCCGAACAGGCGCTGGCCACGGTGATCGAGGCTGCCGCGCACGGCGATTTCAGCCAGCGCATCGATACCGCGGCGATGGACGGGGTGCTCAAGTCGCTGGCCGAAGGCGTCAACCGCATCGCCGATGCGGTGGAGAGCAACCTGGCGGAACTGGCCGGGGCGCTGACGGCGCTGGCAGAAGGCGACCTCACGCATCGCGTCGACGGCCAGGCGCAGGGCGTGTTCGCGCGCTTGCGCGAGGACACCAACCGCACCGTCGCCAAGCTCACCGAGATCATCGTCGGCATTCAGGACTCGGCCGAAACGATCCGCCGCGCCGCCTCGGAAATCGCCGCGGGCAACACCGATCTGTCCGACCGCACCGAGCAGCAGGCGGCGAGCCTGGAAGAGACCGCCAGTTCGATGGAGGAACTGACCTCGGCAGTGAAGCAGAACGCCGACAACGCGCAGCAGGCCAACGGCCTGGTGCAGAACACCGGCGAGGTCGCCCGGTCCGGCGGCCAGGTGATGGACGAGGTGGTGGCGACGATGCGCGCGATCAGCGCGTCCTCGCAGCGCATCGGCGAGATCATCGGCGTGATCGACGGCATCGCCTTCCAGACCAACATCCTGGCGCTCAATGCCGCGGTGGAGGCGGCGCGCGCCGGCGAACAGGGCCGCGGTTTCGCCGTGGTCGCCTCGGAGGTGCGCTCGCTGGCGCAGCGCTCGGCCGATGCGGCCAAGGAGATCAAGGACCTGATCGATGCCTCCACGCGCACCGTCGGCGAAGGCGCCGCGCTGGTCAACCGCGCCGGCGCCACCATGCACGAGATCGTCGGCTCGGTGCAGCGCGTGACCGGCCTGATCGGCGAGATCAGCGCTGCCAGCGGCGAGCAATCCAGCGGCATCGAACAGGTCAACCGCACCGTGACGCAACTGGACGAAGTCACCCAGCGCAACGCCGCCCTGGTCGAGGAAGCCACCGCAGCGGCGCGCAGCATGGAGGAGCAGGCCGGCGAGCTGGCTGCGGCGGTTGCGGTGTTCCGGATCGAGACGGGACAAGGGCAGCCGGGCGGCAGCAATGTCACCCCGATGCTGCGCCGCACGCACTGAGACGACGCACGCCACGACTGCCCTCTTGCCTCCAGGATCAGGCAAAACGCATGAATTGCTGGAGCAGGAACTGCAACTGGCTGGCGCGATTGGGAAACTCGCTCTGAGGAAAGTACCCGGTGTCGGTATTGATCACTGTCACCACTTCATCGCCATTGGGCGCTTGCGAAACGAACGATTGCTGGGCCTGCCCGAGCAGCATCAGTTGACCCAGCACATGCGGATAGTAATCCGCATAAAACCGCTCCACCGCCTCGCGCGTGGCGAAGGCATGACCGGCATGCGCCTTCCTGTTGGGGCTGGTCGCATCAGCCACCTTCAACGGCTTGTACACGTTGCCGGTCTTTTGCTTGTCGCCGCCCCACACCGTTCCGGCCAACGCCCCCTCATTGACGAAGACGACCGCGTCGTTCAACTCCAGTGGCTGGGCGGTATTCTGCTGGATAATCTCGTCGGTGCGACGCGCAACCAGTTTCAGGTGTTCGATGCTGGCGGCGATGTCGGCCGCGCTTGCGCCCAGTTCGCGATACAGATCCACAGTCTGGATGTTCTGCGCGAAGGTGTCGTCCCGGTCCCAGTCGCCCGCATAGAGCCCCACCACACGGGTCGGCCTTTCATAGATGGCGAAACCGGATCGATGCAATGGACGCAAGCGGATGAACGGGCCTTTTCCGCTCATGTAGTAGGTACTGGGCAACTGCTCGCCAACGAATCTGCAGTTCCCGATATCGATCGTGCCGAACAGGCAATTGCTTGGATGAATCAGCGGCGCAGGTGTAGGACTGGCCATGGCGGAACTCCTCTCGAGCGGGTGTGGGCGCGTGGAAGCGGCAGGCACCACGGCGCTCTCTGACAAGGAGGCTGACCGACGCCGCTGCCGGCGATGTGCCAGCAGAAACAGCAGAGGAATCTCCATCGTTGCCAATCCGATCGCGTGTGAGGCCCGTCCTTCAAGAACGGTCGCTGTAAGCGCTTGTGAACCCACAGCAATGGGTTCGCGCGAGGGAACAGCCGCTCGGGCGCGCCACGCGCGCCACCCTCACTCCAGAAAGCGCGAGCGCTGCTGCGGCTCGGGCAGGAAACACTGCGCAGTGGTGCCGAACCAGCGATGGCGGTTGCGCGCCAGCACCCGGTAGCCGACATCGCGCCAGCGCCGCGGCAGAAGGCGCAGCAGCGCGATGCTGCGCCACACTCCGCCGAGCCCGGCGACCACCGCGATCGCCGCGTCCGAATCGGTCAAAGCGCCTTGCCGGGTCAACAGCAGGAACGACAGCGGATCGGCAGGATCCAGCCCGTGCTCGCGCAACAGCGCGCTCCCGCGCGGCGACTGCATCGCCGCGAAGCGATAGCGGCCGCGGCGGTCATGGCGAAGCAGGAACCGCACCCAGCGGCTGCACAGCGCGCATACCCCGTCGAACACGACGACGGCCGCACCCTCCGGCGCCGTCGGTGCCGCGACCGGCGACGGCTCAGGCCGGCGCAAGCCAGCCCTCGTAGCGGATGAACGGGCCGATCCACGGCAGGGTCACTGCGATCACGAACGCGTAGCGGCCGTCGCGCTGGTCTCCACGGCAATGCACGCCGGCCAGCCAGCGCCGTGGCAGCGGCAGCACGCCGAAGGCCCAGGCGCGCGCTGCGCGCCATTCGATGCCGGCGCCATCGATCCGCAGGGCGAATTCGAACACCACCGCGCCCAGGCGTTCGCGCAGCCGGCCACGGTGCAGCCACAGCCGCGAGGGCATGGCATGCGTGCCGAAGCGGCGCTCCCAGCGCTCGCCGCGCGCATCGGCACGGAACACCACCTCCACCGGCGTCGCCGGCCCGGTGCGTGGCAGCCGCACCAGCCACGCGCACAGCGGCAACAGCGGATGACGGCCACGCTGCACCATGGCCTGGCCGACATAGCGCGACCGCGACGGCGGCGTGTGCAGCGCGCGCAGCACCGGTGGCAAGTGCGCGAACGCCGGGCCGAGCACCTGCGCGAACAGCGGCGGGGTCAGGGGGCGATCCACGCCAGGGTCGCCATGCGCCCGCTGCGGCGGTCGCGCCGATAGGAATAGAAGCGCTGCGCATCGGCGATGGTGCACAGGCCGCCGCCGTGGATCTGCTCCGGCGCGATGCCGGCCGCGACCAGGCGTTGCCGCGCCAGTGCGTACAGGTCCACCCGCCAGTGTCCGGGCCGGGTGTCCACGAACGCCGCGGCGGCCGCCGGATCGTGGCGCAGGAACGCCTCGCGCACCTCGACGCCGATCTCGTAATGCTGCGGTCCGGCCGCCGGCCCCAGCCAGGCCTGCAGCTGTGCCGGCGGCGTGTGCAGCGCGGCCACGGTGGCTTCCAGCACGCCGCCGGCCAGCCCCTGCCAGCCGGCATGCGCGGCACCGACCTCGCTGCCGTCGCGCGCGGCGAACACCACCGGCAGGCAGTCGGCAGTCAGGATCGCCAGTACCACGCCCGGTGCGGCGGTGACCGCGGCATCGGCGGTCGGCTCGGCGTCGATGCCGGTCCCGTGCGGCGGCGCATCGAAGCGCAGCACCTGCACGCCGTGCACCTGACGCAACCAATGCGGCGGCGCCGGCAGCGCCAGCCGCGCGGCCAGTTCGTCGCGGTTGCGCTGCACCGTGTCCGGGTCGTCGCCATCGGCGGCGCTGCGGTTGCCCAGGTTGAAACGGTCGAACGGCGGCCGCGAGGCGCCTGCGCCATGGCGCAGGGTGGTCAGGGCGTGGACCCGCGGCGGTGCCGGCCAGTCGGCCGGCAAGGCGACGTCGCTCATCGGTCACGCCCTCGCCCGGCATCGGGCGTCATGCCGCCAGCCTGGCGCCCCCGGCCGCCGCGTGAAACGCAGTCGCGCGCGAGGGCGTGGGAAACCGGGACCCCGGCCATGCTCAGCGCCGCGCCCGCTCGGCGGCCGCCTGCGCATCCACGCGCAGGGCGGCCATCAACTGCTGCAGGTCGGCCGGCACCACCGCGGTCGCGCGCACCGGCTCGCCGCTCGAAGGGTGCTTGAACTCCAGGGTCTCGGCGTGCAGCGCCTGGCGCTTGAAGCCGCGCAGTTCGCCGATCAGCTCCTCGCTGGCGCCCTTGGGCAGCTTCAGCGGGCCGCCGTACAGCGGGTCGCCGACGATGGGGTGCTTCAGGTGCGCCATGTGCACGCGGATCTGGTGGGTACGGCCGGTCTCCAGGCGGCATTCCAGGGCCGTGTGGGCGCGGAAACGCTCGCGCAGCCGGTAGTGGGTGACCGCGTCGCGGCCGTCCTCGCGCACCGCCATGCGCAGGCGGTCGCGCGGATGGCGGTCGATCGGCGCGTTGGCGGTGCCGCCGGAGACCAGCGCCCCGACCACCACCGCCAGATACTGGCGGTGCACGTCGCGCGCGGACAGCTGCGCCACCAGCGAGGTGTGCGCCTGCAGGGTCCGCGCCACCACCATGGCGCCGCTGGTGTCCTTGTCCAGGCGGTGCACGATGCCGGCGCGCGGCAGCGCCGACAGCCCCGGATCGCGATACAGCAAGGCGTTGACCAGGGTGCCGCTGGGGTTGCCGGCGCCCGGATGCACCACCAGTCCGGCGGGCTTGTTCAGCACGATGACCTGGTCGTCCTCGTACAGCACCTCCAGCGGGATGTCCTCGGGCAGGGCATGGGTCTGGGTGTCCAGCACCGCGTGCAGGCTGGCGATCTCGCCGCCGCGCAGCGGATCGCGCGGCCGCGCCGGGGCGCCGTCGAGCAAGGCGTCACCGGATTTGATCCATTCGGCCAGGCGCGACCGCGAGTATTCGGGGAACAGTTCGGCCAGCACCGCGTCGAAGCGGCGGCCGGCGGCGTGATCGGGGACGCGCGCCTGGCGCGGGCCGTCGCTGACGGCGTCCTCGGGGAGATCCGGGGGGGTATGGGGCATGGCAGAGGCACGGCTTGGGTCGGAAAAAGGGGGTCGCGGCGGCCATAGTCAGTCGCAGGACAGGCCACTAGGCTATCATCGCCCCTTCGTATTCCTGCCCTGCCGCGCCCGAACCCATGATCCGACGCTCCGTCCCGCTGTCCGCGCACGTCCGTTTCATCGCCCTGCTGCTGGTCACGCTGGTCGTGGCGACGGGTTGCCACCGTTCGAAGAAGAACCCCGAAGAAGGCATGCCGGTGGAGCAGCTCTACCAGAAGGCGCACGGGCAGATGGAGACCGGCAACTGGGCCGGTGCCGAGAGCAGCTTCAAGCGGCTGATCGCACAGTACCCGTACGGCAACTACACCGAGCAGGCGATGATCGAAAGCGCCTACGCCCAGTACAAGGCCGGCAAGCACGACGACGCGGTGTCGACCATCGACCGCTTCATCCGCACCTACCCGACCCAGCGCAACATCGCCTACATGTACTACCTGCGCGGGTTGTCCAACTCCAACCGCGACACGGTGTTCCTGCGCCGGGTGTGGTCGCTGGATCCCAGCCGCCGCGACCTGTCCACCCCGCAGCAGGCCTACGCCGACTTCAACACCGTGGCCGAGCGCTACCCGAACAGCCGCTACGCCGCCGACGCGCGCGAGCGCATGATCGCCCTGCGCAACGTGTTCGCACAGCACGAACTGGACAACGCGCTGTACTACCTGCGCCGCGACGCCTGGGTGTCGGCCGCCTCGCGCGCCACCTACCTGCTGGAAACCTACCCGCAGAGCGCGTACCAGTACGACGCGGTGGCAGTGCTGGCCGACGCCTACACCCACCTGGGCAACAAGACTCTGGCCGCCGACGCACGCCGCGTGCTCGAGCTCAACGATCCGCAGCATCCGTGGCTGACCGGCAACTGGCCGAAGTACCCGTGGATGATCCGCAAGCTCAATCCGTTCGCCGGCGAGAAGTCCGCCGCCACCGGGCAGTCCAATTCGCAGATGCAGCGCTGATCCACCGCGCCGGCAGGATGCACACCGACAGGGGCCGCGAGGCCCCTGTCGCGTTTCCGGGTATCGCCGATCGGTTCCTGTCGACCGGTAGACGGCAGGCGTACGGTTTCTACGGGTCGCCAGGGCGGCGACATCCAGAGGCACACAAGGCCCGTGCGCGGCCAGGGCAACGCCGGGCAGCCCAGGCGTCAGGGCGCGCAGCATGGCGGGCGCTTCCGGACCGATCCCGGCGGAGTGCGACCCGCACCGCAGTCCCGGGCATTGGCGCCAACGCCGGTGGCCGGGCTTGTTAGGCTGGTCCCGTGCCCGCCCCGGGCCGCTTCCGCCGGGAACGCCATGCCCCTGCCCTTGCTGCGCCCGCTGTTGCGCCTGTTCGCTGCCCTGCTCGTCATCGCTGCCGCACCCGCCATCGCCGCGCCCGCCATCGTGTACGGGGTCAACGGCCACGACGGCCGCCCGACCTACCCGCTCAGCCAGAGCGAGGCGGTGTTCCGCCTGCTCGACCAGCGCAATTTGCGCAGCTACCGGTTCGACGTGGACCCGCGCAACTTCACCGTGCTCGACCAGTTGGTGCAGCTCTCGCGCGAGTACAACATCGCGCTGCGGCCCATGGTGTATCCGATGTCGCGGGAGATCGGCTACGCGCTGGCGCGCCGCTATGCCAACGACATCAAGGTGTGGGAAATCGGCAACGAGCAGGACCTGGACCGTGCCGCCGCGCCGGCGCGGATCGCGGCGATGACCACCATGTACCGCGGCATGAAACAGGCCTCCGACGAGTTGGGTGCCGGCCTGCAGTTCACCATCAACATCACCGCCTGCAACAGCGACGACCATTCGGCCAACGCGCGCTGCCCCGGCGACCGCAACGGCTCGCTCTGGTTCCTGGACCAGGCGAAGGCCGCCGGCTTCGACTTCGACCGCATCAGCTTCCACTACTACGCCTTCCACGGCGAACGCGGCTACTGGATGGATCTGTATCTCGGACAACTGCGCGCCGCCGCGCAGAAGTACGGCACCAAGGTCTACGTCAACGAGCTCAACTGCGCCGAGGTGTACACCGGCAACACCGATGGCGGCCATGCCGGCGACGGCGCCTGCTACGACAGCGTGGCGGACCTGCTGCAGACGCTGCGCAACGACTACGCCGACGTGGTCGCCGAGATCAATCTCTACGAACTGCTCGACCAGCCGGACCAGCAGGGTGCGGAGGCGCACTTCGGCCTGATGTACGACCTGAGCCGGCCGAAACCGACCCTGGACCTGCTGACCGGCGCCGTGCGCTGAGCGTGCCGCGTCTTCGCATGGCGTGGTCGCCGCCTGCGGCTATGCTGCGGCGATGTTCGAACTGCATCGGGTCACCCGCCGCTACGGCGACATGCTGGCGCTGGACCGGGTCGATCTCTGCATCGCCCCGGGCCGCACCACCGCCCTGATCGGCCCCAGCGGCGCCGGCAAGTCCAGCGTGCTGCGCCTGCTGCTGGGGCTGGAATGGCCCGATAGCGGCGAGGTGCGCTTCCAGGGCGAGCCGCTGCGCCGCGCCACCTTGCTGGCGCAGCGCCGGCGCATCGGCTACGTGATCCAGGAGGGCGGCCTGTTCCCGCACCTGAGCGCCCGCGACAACGCCGCCTTGCTGGCGCGCACGCTGGGCTGGGCGCGGCCGCGCATCGAGGCGCGCCTGCATGAGCTCGCGGCGTTGTGCCGCCTGCCGGAAGCGCTGCTGGGGCGCTACCCGGCCGAGCTGTCCGGCGGCCAACGCCAGCGCGTGGGGCTGATCCGCGCCTTGTTGCTGGACCCGCCGGTGCTGCTGCTGGACGAGCCGCTGGGCGCGCTCGACCCGATCGTGCGCCACGAACTGCAGACGCAGATGCGCGAGCTGTTCGCGCTGCTCGGCAAGACCGTGGTGCTGGTGACCCACGATGTCGCCGAGGCCGCCTACCTCGGCGATACCCTGGTGCTGATGCGCGGCGGCCGCGTGCTGCAGGAAGGCAGCGCGCGCACCATGCTGGAGGCGCCGGCCGATCCGTTCGTGAGCCAGTTCCTGCTGGCGCAGCGCACCCTGGAGGATGCGCGGTGACGTCGCCAAGCGCGCGCTGGCGCACGATCGCGCTGGTCGCCTTGGGCGGCCTGGCCAGCCTGCTGGGCCTGCCGGCCGCTGCGGCCGACGCCAAGGTCATGGTCGGCTCGAAGAACTTCACCGAAGCGGTGGTGCTGGGCGAGATCGCCGCTGGCGCCGGGCGCCAGGCCGGGGTCGAGGTCGAGCATCGGCGCCAGCTCGGCGGCACCCGCATCCTGTGGCGTGCGCTGGAGCAGGGTTCGATCGACGCCTATGCCGAGTACACCGGCACCCTGGCCGCCGAACTGCTGCAGATGCCCGGCGCCGACGACGACGCACTGCGCAAGGCGCTGGCGCAGCGCGGCCTGGCGATGAGCGCGCCGCTGGGCTTCGACAACACTTATGCCTTCGGCATGCGCCGGCAACGTGCGCAGGCGCTGGGCATCGTGCGCCTGTCGGATCTGGCCGCGCATCCGACGCTCAAATTCGGGCTGAGCAACGAGTTCGTCTCGCGCGCCGACGGCTGGCCCGGCGTGCGCGACGCCTACCGCCTGCCGCAGACCCCGACCGGCCTGGACCACGATCTCGCCTACCGCGCGCTGGACAGCGGCGCGATCGACCTCACCGACCTGTACAGCACCGACGCCGAGATCCCCGCGCATGACCTGCTGGTGCTGCAGGACGACAAGCACTACTTCCCGCGCTACGCCGCGGTGTTCCTGTACCGCGCCGACTTGGCGCAGCGCGCGCCGCACTTCGTGCAGGCACTGCAGGGATTGGGCGGGCGCATCGACGCAGCGACCATGCAACGGCTCAACGCCGAGGCCAAGCTCGACAAGCGCGCCGAAAGCGCCATCGCCGCACATTGGCTGGGCATCGCCGCGCCGGTCGAGGACGGGCGCCTGCAACGGCTGCTGCAGCGCACCCGCGAGCACCTGGCGCTGGTCGGGCTGTCGCTGGGCCTGGCCCTGCTGGTGGCGCTGCCGCTGGGCATCCTGGCGGCGCACCGGCCACGGCTCGGCCAAGCGGTGCTGGCGCTGACCGGCGTGCTGCAGACGCTGCCGTCGCTGGCGGTGTTCGTGTTCATGATCCCGTTGTTCGGCATCGGCGCCAAACCGGCGATCGCGGCGCTGTTCCTGTACAGCCTGCTGCCGATCGTGCGCAACACGCATGCCGGCATTACCGGCATCCCGCGTGACCTGCGCGAGACCGCCGCCGCGCTCGGCCTGCCGCCGGGCACCCGGCTGTGGCGGATCGAACTGCCGCTGGCACTGCGCACCCTCCTCGCCGGCATCAAGACCGCGGCGGTGATCAACGTCGGCACCGCCACCCTCGGCGCATTGATCGGCGCCGGCGGCTACGGCCAGCCGATCCTCACCGGCATCCGCCTGGACGACCTCGGCCTGATCCTGGAAGGCGCGGTGCCGGCGGCGCTGCTGGCGCTGCTGGTGCAGGGCCTGTTCGAGCTGCTGGAGCGGGTGCTGGCGCCGCGCGGGTTGCGTCTGGCGGCACGGCGGTGAATCTGGCTCCGCGCCTGCGAATCAGATGTGCGCCGAGCGTTAGCAGCCCGGGCACCCACACGAGACGATCACGCCGACGTGAGGGTCGCGGCTGAAGCCGCTCCTACGAGAGAAGCGGCATGCATCCTGCAGGAGCGGCTTCAGCCGCGACGCACGAAGGCGTGCACCTCGACGTGATCGACGATCCGGATCGGTCGTCGGCTGCCTTCCTCATGGAAACTGGCGAAAGACGCGATCGCACACGCGTGCCTTCAAGCACGCACCACCGCCACCATCTCTCGCGCCAGGCCGCGCATCGCCTCCGGCGTCAACTGCAGATACGGCGCGATGCGTAGGGCACCATGGCGATGGGTGCAGATCACCTGCGCGTGCTGCAGCCACGGCAGCAAGGCCGGCATCGTCGACGCCGGCGAACGCAGCGCGTACAAATGCGGCGCATGCCCTGACGCGATCCAGTCGCCCGCCCCCAGTGCGTGCAGCTCCGCGTCGAACGCCGCGCCAAGCGCGCCGAGCCGCTGCGCGATGCGTGCCGGCTGCCATTGCTGCAGCTGCTGCAGCGCCGCGCTGGCCATCGCCAGCCGCAGCGGATCGGCCACGCCGCCGGCATCGAAGCGGCGCGCGCCGCTGCGATACGGCGGCGGTGCCTCGGCCGGGAACTGCCAGTCACCGCCCGGATCGCGCGCCTGCCAGTGCTGCTCGAACGGCACACCGTGCACGCGCCAGTGCGGCGAGGCCCACAGCCACGCCAGCCCCATCGGCCCGAGCAGCCATTTGTGTCCGACCGAAACCACGAAATCCGGCCGCCAGACGTCCAGCCGCACCGGCAGCACGCCCAGGCTCTGGCTCAGGTCCAGCACCAGCATCGCGCCGGCCGCATGCACGCGCGGTGCGATGCGATCCAGATCCAGCAGACTGCCGTCGCGCCAGTAGGTGTTGGGCAGGGTCGCCACGCGCACGCGCGGCTGAGCGTCCAGTGTCGCCAGCACTGCGGCGGTCCAGTCCTGCCCAGGCGCGCGCCGCACCACTGCCAGCTGCGCGCCGCTCTCGGCACAGCGTTGCTGCCACGCCAGCAGGTTGGAGGGGAACTGGCCGTCGAGCAGCAACACCGCATCGCCTGGCGCCAATGGCACCTGCCGCGCCGCGATGGCCAGGCCGTAGGCGGCCGACGGCACCATCGCCACGCCCTCGCTGTCGCCGGCGAACACGGTCGCTGCGGCCAGCGCGCGCAGGTCTTCGATCTGCGCGCGCCAGGCATCGAAGGAGAGCGTCCACGGCGCGATCGCATCGGCCAGCGCCGCATGCCCGGCGGCCAGGGCACGGTGCAGGCGTGGTCCTTTGCTGGCGGTGTCCAGGTAGCGCACGCCGGTCGGCAGTGCGAACGCTTCCGCCGCGGCATCGAGGTCGACCGGGTCGCCGGCGGAACCCGAACCGGCAGGGTGGTGCAAGGTGGTCGTAGACATGTGGCTAGGGTAACGCCGTGGTCCGCGACGCGTGACGGTCCGTTCACGCCGCTGCGCTAAGACTGCATTGATGCAAGCGATCTCTCCGGCGTCACCGCCCTCGCCCATCGCATCCGTCGCGACGCTGGCGGACCGCCTGCGCCGCGTGCGCGCACGCAGCCGTCATCTCGCCGCGCCGTTGAGCGAAGAAGACGCGATGGTGCAGAGCATGGACGACGCCAGCCCGGCCAAATGGCATCTGGCGCACACCACCTGGTTCTTCGAGCGTTTCGTGCTCGGCGCCGATCCGGCGTACCGCGCGCATGATCCCCAGTGGGACTACCTGTTCAACAGCTATTACCAGAGCATCGGCCCGGCGCATGCGCGGCCGCATCGCGGCTTGCTGTCGCGGCCCTCGCTCGCGCAGGTGCTGGACTACCGCAGCGAGATCGACACGCGCGTGCTGGCGCAGTTGCAGGCAGGCGCGCTTGAGCCGCAGACCCTGCAGATCCTGGAGCTGGGCCTGCAGCACGAGCAGCAACACCAGGAACTGCTGCTGACCGACATCAAGCATGCGTTCTGGCGCAATCCGCTGGGTCCGGCGTATCGCGCGGACCTGGCGACACAACACGCGCCGGCGTCTGCGCTGCGTTGGTTGCAGCGCGACGAACAGATCAGCGAGATCGGAGCTGCCGCCTGGCCGGCGCAGACGACCTTCGCCTACGACAACGAATCGCCGCGACATCGCGTGCTGGTGCCGGCGCATGCGCTGGCCAGCCGACCGGTGAGCAATGCCGAATACGCCGAATTCATCGCCGACGGCGGCTATGGCACGGTCGGGCTATGGCTCAGCGACGGCTGGGCTCAACGGTGCGCCGAGGACTGGCAGCGCCCGCTGTACTGGCATGCCGATGGCGTGCGCGAATTCACCCTCGGCGGCTGGCGCGAGCGCGATCCGCATGCGCCGGTGTGTCATCTCAGCCTGTTCGAGGCCGATGCCTTTGCGCGCTGGGCCGGCGCGCGCCTGCCGACCGAGGCAGAGTGGGAACAGGCCGCCACCGGCGTCGCCATCGCCGGCAATTTCGTCGAGACCGATGCGCTGCACCCGCAACCGGCCGCGCCGGCCGACACCGGTCTGCAACAGTTGTTCGGCGATGTCTGGGAATGGACCGGCAGCGCCTATCTGCCTTATCCCGGCTTCCGCCCATGGTCGGGCACGCTGGGCGAATACAACGGCAAGTTCATGAATGCGCAGTGGGTGTTGCGCGGCGGCAGCTGCGCCACGCCGCACGATCACATCCGCGCCAGCTACCGCAACTTCTTCCCCTCCGATGCGCGGTGGCAGTTCGCCGGCGTGCGCCTGGCCAAGGATTCCGCATGAATGCCGCAACCGCCCGTGCCCTGACCGAAGCCGCCCTGACCGACCTGCATCCGCAGCCGGACGACATTACCGCCGATGCGATCGCCGGGCTGTCGTGCAGCCCCAAGCAACTGCCGTCCAAGTATTTCTACGACGCCGAGGGTTCGCGCCTGTTCGAGGCGATCACCCGCCAGCCCGAGTACTACCTGACCCGTACCGAGCTGGACCTGCTGGAGGCGCGGATGCCGTCGATCGCGCAGGCGGTGGGCACCGGCGCGCACGTGGTGGAACTGGGCAGCGGCAGCGGCCGCAAGACCCAGTTGCTGCTGGACGGCCTGCGCATGCCGGTGGCCTACACGCCCATCGAGATTTCCCGCGACATGCTGATGTCCAGCACCGCGCGGCTGGCCGAGCGCTTCCCGCACATCCAGATGCTGCCGGTATGCGCCGACTTCACCACGCCGGTGGCGCTGCCGGCGCCGCTGCGCGGCGCGCGCCGCACCCTGGTGTTCTTCCCCGGCTCGACCCTGGGCAACTTCACCCGCGAGGACGGCATCGCCCTGCTGCGCTCGATGCGCCAGACCATGGGTGCGGACGGCTGCGCGCTGATCGGCATCGACTTGGTCAAGGACACGGCGCTGCTGGCAGCAGCTTACAACGACGCTGCCGGCGTCACCGCCGCGTTTACCCTGAACCTGCTGCGCCGGCTCAACCGCGAGATCGGCGGCGACTTCGACCTGGCGCAGTTCCGCCATCGTGCGGTCTATTCGGAAACGCGCCAGCGCATCGAGACCTTCCTGGTCAGCCAGTGTGCGCAGCAGGTGCACGTGGCCGGGCGCCGCTTCGATTTTGCCGAAGGCGAAGCGATGCAGGTCGAATACAGCCACAAGTACACCGACCAGAGCTTCGCGGCGATGGCCGCCGAAGCCGGCCTGCGCGTCAGCCACGGCTGGAATGCGCAGGACGATGCGTTCGGGCTGCGGTTGCTGCAGGTGGTCTGAAGGCTGGGATTGGGGAATCGGGATTAGGGATTCGCAAAAGCGGATACAGCGCGCGCTGAGCAGCTTCCTGTCAACAGCACCCGCGTTACATTCCTCGTAGGAGCGGCTTCAGCCGCGACGGGCCTTCCCAGAAAAGCCTGTCGCGGCTGAAGCCGCTCCTACGCCATATACGCCATCTGCCAGGTCGGCTACCGCGTCAGGCCTGATACCCATTGCTGATCGGATAACGCCGCTCGCGGCCGAACGCGCGGCGCGACACCTTCGGCCCCGGCGCGGCCTGGTGGCGCTTCCACTCGCTGATACGCACCAGCCGCACCACGCGGTCGACCACGTCCGCCGCATACCCGGCGGCGACGATCTCGTCGCGCGATTCCTCCTGGTCGACGTAGCGGTACAGGATGCCGTCGAGCACGTCGTAGGGCGGCAGCGAGTCCTGGTCGGTCTGGTTGGCGCGCAGTTCCGCCGAGGGCGGCCGCGCGATCACCGCCGGCGGGATCACCGGCGTGCCGCCGACCGTGTTGCGCCACTTCGCCAGGCCGAACACCTCGGTCTTGTACAGGTCCTTCAGCGGCGCGTAGCCGCCGCACATGTCGCCGTAGATGGTGGCGTAGCCCACCGCGTACTCGCTCTTGTTGCCGGTGGTCAGCAACAGGCCGCCGAACTTGTTGGCCAGCGCCATCAGGATCACGCCGCGGCTGCGCGACTGCAGGTTCTCTTCGGTGACGTCAGGTTCGGTGCCGGCGAACAGCGGGCCGAGCGCGCTCAGCAGGCCTTCGAAGGCCGGCTCGATCGCCACGGTTTCCAGCTTGACCCTCAGCGTGCGGCACTGTTCGGCAGCCAGGTCGTTGGAGAGATCTGCGGTGTAGCGCGACGGCAAGCGCACCGCGGTGACGTTGTCGGCGCCCAGCGCGTCCACCGCCATCGCCAGCACCAGTGCCGAATCGATGCCGCCGGACAGGCCCAGCCACACCTTGGAAAAGCGATTCTTGGCGCAGTAGTCCTGCAGCCCGCGCACCACCGCGCGCCAGGCCAGCGCATCCATGCTCTCGTCGCCGTCGTCGGTCCAGCGCAGCGGCGCGAAGCGGCGCGCGGCGGTGTCGTACTCCACCACCAGCCATTGGTCGGTGAAGGCGGCCGCGGCCGGATGCACGGTGCCGTCGCCGTCGGCCACCACCGAGGCGCCGTCGAACACCAGCGCATCCTGGCCGCCGACCACGTTGAGATAGGCCAGCGCCGCCCCGCTCTCGCGGCTGCGCTCGGCCAGCAAGGCATCGCGCTGCGCGTGCTTGCCACGCTCGTAGGGCGAGGCGTTGGGCACCAGCACCAGTTCCGCGCCCGCCCGCACGGTCGCCGCCAGCGGCTCCGGGAACCACAGGTCCTCGCAGATCACCAGGCCGACCGGCGTGCCCTTGACCTCGAACACACAGTTCTCGCCGTCCGGATCGACGTCGAAATAGCGGCGCTCGTCGAACACCGCGTAGTTGGGCAGTTCGCGCTTGCGGTAGGTGCGCTCGATGCGCCCGCCACGCAGCACGCTGGCAGCGTTGTAGACCACGCTGCCGGCACTCTGCGGCCAGCCCACCACCGCGACGATACCGTGCACCTGCGCGGCGATGCGCTGCACCGCGCGCTCGCAATCGGCCAGGAAACCCGGCCGCAACAGCAGGTCCTCCGGCGGGTAGCCGCTGACCGCCAGTTCCGGGAACAGCACCACGTCGGCGCCGTACGCGTCGCGCGCCTCCTCGATCAACGCAATGATCCGGTCGGTGTTCTGGGCGACGGCGCCCACCGGGAAATCGAACTGGGCCATGGCGAGGCGGAGGGAGGCGGACATAGGCAACCTTGCAGGAACGAGTAGGAGACACGCAGGCGCCACGCGAGCGCATCGCACCTGCCGCGGCGCCGCTGCTTCGCGTGCCGCCATGCGCAGTGTAGCGCTGTGCCGGGTTGCGGCCGATGATGCACATGCCGCCACGTTGGAATGCGGCATGTGGCCCGGGCAGGCGGCATCTTGGTGAGCGCATGGCGGCAGCAGCGGCGATGCCAAAGGACGCTCCCTCTGGCGCGCGCCCCCGAGAGAGCCGCTTAGTCAGGCACCCCGCGTCGCGACTGAAGTCGCTCCTACGAGGGGCGGCATGCCGAGTGCTGGCCGATGCACTGTCGAAGAACTTCAGGGCAGCTCGAACAACGTGCTTTTGCCGCGGCTCAGCGCGACATGTCGTGACACTCGCAGGAGCGGCTTCAGCGGCGACGGGCATTCCCGGTAACGCCCATCGCGGCTGAAGCCGCTCCTACGAAAGCGTGTGCTTGCGTTTTGAAGGCAATCGCCGCGAGGTGCCGCTCAGCGCTGGCCGTTGGTTCGTCTTCGCCCCCCAGACTGCGTTGCCCGCACTGCGCCGCGACACACGGATGCAATCCAGCCGATACCTACAGCAGCGGTTCCCGACGATGCGCCGGGTACTGCAGCATCCCGCGTCGCGGCTGAAGCCGCTCCTACAAACACAGCACAGGCACAGAAGACGGCGTGCTGGCCAGGCGCTGTGGGAGGGACTTCAATCCCGATCACATCGCTCCCTCAGCGCCAGCCTCCACCATGCGCTTCAGCGGGCGCCAGCGCCAGCCCGCGCACGGCGCCGCCGGCGCCAACGCCGCACCAGCAACACTACTCCCGCGCACAGCCCCAGCGCAGCAACGCCCAGCACCGCCATGCGCACGCCGACGCCGTGCTGGAACACCACTTCCTTGCCCTCGCCGTCCAGCGTATAGGCGACCACGTAGTCGCCCATCGTGCCCATGCCCTCACGCCCACCCGCTGCGATCACCACGTACTGCTTGCCGTTCACCGCATAGACCGAAGGCGTGGCCTGGCCGCCGGCCGGCAGCTTGGCCTCCCACAGGGTCTTGCCGGTGGCGCTGTCGAGTGCACGCAAGCGCGCGTCGGCGGCCGCGGCGATGAAGGTCAGGCCGCTGGCAGTGGTCACCGCGCCGCCGAGCAGCGGCGTGCCCACGTCCAGTGGCAACCACGGCAGCTTCTCTTCCAGGGTGCCCAGTGGGCGTTCCCAGGCGATCTTGCGCGTGCGCAGATCCACCGCCACCAGTCGCCCCCACGGTGGCTTGACGCAGGGAATACCGCCGGACGAGCTCAGCATGCCGCGACGCATGTAGTACGGCGTGCCTTCCATGTCGTTGAACTGCTGGTCCGGATGACGCGCGCGCTCGGCCTCGCTGAACTGCTCGCGCGGGATCAGCGCCACCTGCATCGGCAGGTCCGACACCGGCAGGATCGCCAGCTGGCGCTGCGGATCCACCGCGATGCCGCCCCAGTTCACGCCGCCGGCCCAGCCCGGCAGCGCGATCGTGCCGCGCACGCTGGGCGGGGTGAACAAGCCTTCCGAACGCAGCCCGGCGATCAGCGCTTCGCATTCGCGACGCGCGCCCGGCGTCGCCCCCCATGCATCGGCGGCGGTCAGCGGCGTATGCCGTGCCAGACGCAGACCCGGTTCGGGCATCGGCTGCGTCGGCGAGGTACGTTCGCCCGGCACGTCGGAGGCCGGTACCGGCACTTCGCTGATCGGGAACAGCGGCGTGCCGTCGCGGCGATCGAAGGCGAACAGGAAGCCGGTCTTGGTCGCCTGCAGCACCGCCGCGCGCGGTCCCTGCGCGGTCTGCACCGTGGTCAGCACCGGCTGCGAGGCCTGGTCGTAGTCCCAGAGATCGTGGTGCACCAGTTGCTGCGCCCACACCCGGCGGCCGCTGTGCAGGTCCAGCGCCACCAGCGAGTCGGCGTCACGGTTGTCGCCCAAGCGCTCGCCGCCGTAATAGTCGGGGCTGGCCGAGCCGGTCGGCACGTACACCAGACCCAGCGCCGGATCCACCGACAGCGGCGCCCAGGCATTGCCGCCGCCGACCGTGGCCGCCTGCTCCGGCTGCCAGCCGGCAGCGGCAGCCTTGGCCGGATCGCGCGGCACCGGATCCCAGCGCCACAGCTCGCGGCCGCTGCGCGCGTCGTAACCACGCACCACGCCCTGCTCCAGCGCATGCCCGCGGTTGTCGCCGATCGAGCTGCCGACCACCAGCACGTCGCCGGCCACCACCGGCGGCGAGGTCACCGCATAGTTGGACCAGGCATCGCTGGCCGTATCGTGCACATCGACCCCGGCGTGCAGGTCGATCGTGCCGTCCTTGCCGAACCCGGCGCAGGGCTTGCCGTCGACGGCATCCAACGCGATCAGCCGCGCATCCAGGGTGCCGTACACGATGCGCTCGCGGCACGGACCCGCCGCGGCCTGCGTGTCGCGCCAGAAACTCGCTCCACGCGACGCCGGGTCGCTGTAGTGCTTGTTGCGCGCCACCTTGGCATCGAACGACCACAGTTCGCGGCCGCTGGCCGCATCCAGGGCGAAGGCGATGCCGGTCCCGGTGGTGAGGTACATGCGCCCGCCCAGCACCAGCGGATTGGCTTCGAAGCGACGCCGCTCCGGATCGGGCAGGCCCGCGCCGAGTTCGCCGGTGCGGAACGACCAGGCGATGCGCAGCCGGCCGATGTTGTCGGGCGTGATCTGGGTCAGCGGCGAGTACTGCCCGCCGCCAGGCGCGCCGGCGTAACTGGCCCAGTCGCCCGGCGCCGCCGCACAGAGGCCACCGATGCCCATCGCCATGCCCGCCCCGCATACCACTGCCCGCCATCGCCTGATCACGCATCCACTCCTGTTGCTGCCGAAGAAAGTGCGCCAGTGTTTGGGCTTCGCCGCACCCTGTCACCCACAAGTGACGGCACCGCCCCACCAGGGGACCAATGGCGGGGCGGCAGGGACGAATGACGACTGCTGGGATGGCGCAAATGCTTGATTGCGCAGGGAGCGGGCCTGCCATATCGCACAGCAGTCCCGTCAGCAACGTCGCACCCGGGACGCCGCCGCGGTGCCGCGCACCGGATCCTCGAAACGAAAAAGGCCTCGCTTGCGCGAGGCCCTTGCGGACAGCGGCGGCGACAACGACGCACCCGAAGGCGAATCGCTGCCGCGGCGCTGACGGCTTACTTCACCAGCGAGGCGATCGCCGCACCCAGGTCGCCCGGCGAGCGGACGGTCTTGACGCCAGCGGCTTCCATCGCCGCGAACTTGCCCTCGGCCGTGCCCTTGCCACCCGAAGCGATCGCACCGGCGTGGCCCATGCGCTTGCCGGCCGGCGCCGAAGCACCGGCGATGAAGCCGACCACCGGCTTCTTGACGTGCTTGGCGATGTACTCGGCACCGGCTTCCTCGGCGTCGCCGCCGATTTCGCCGACCATGATGATGCCTTCGGTCTGCGGATCCTCGTTGAACAGCTTGAGGCAGTCGACGAAGTTCAGGCCGTTGATCGGGTCGCCGCCGATGCCGATGCAGGTGGACTGGCCCAGGCCGACTTCCGTGGTCTGCTTGACCGCTTCATAGGTCAGCGTGCCCGAACGCGAGACGATGCCGATCTTGCCCGGCTTGTGGATGTGGCCCGGCATGATGCCGATCTTGCACTCGCCCGGGGTGATCACGCCGGGGCAGTTCGGCCCGATCAGCACGGTCTCCGGGAAGGAGCGGGTCAGCACGTTCTTGACGCGCAGCATGTCCAGCACCGGGATGCCTTCGGTGATGCAGACGATGACCTTGATGCCGGCCGCAGCCGCTTCCAGGATCGCGTCGGCCGCGAACGGCGGCGGCACGTAGATCACCGAGGCGTCGGCGCCCGTGCTCTGCACGGCATCGGCCACGGTGTTGAACACCGGCAGGTCGATGTGGGTGGTGCCGCCCTTGCCCGGCGTGACACCGCCGACGACCTGGGTGCCGTACTCGATCATCTGGGTGGCGTGGAAGGTGCCCTGCTGGCCGGTGAAGCCCTGCACGATCACCTTGGTGTTCTTGTTAATCAAAACAGACATGGAAAGTTCCTTCGGTGTCGTGGATCAGGCGGCGTTCTTGACAGCTTCAACGACCTTCTTGGCGCCGTCGTTGATGTTGTCGGCCGGAATGATGGCCATGCCGCTGTCGCGCAGCAGCTGCTTGCCTTCTTCCACGTTGGTGCCTTCCAGGCGCACCACGACCGGAACCTTGACGCCCACTTCCTTGACCGCCGCGATGATGCCCTCGGCGATCATGTCGCAGCGGACGATGCCACCGAAGATGTTGACGAAGATGCCTTCGACCTTGTCCGAGGACAGGATCAGCTTGAACGCCTCGATCACGCGCTGCTTGTTGGCACCGCCGCCCACGTCCAGGAAGTTCGCCGGCTCGCCGCCGTTGAGCTTGATCACGTCCATGGTGGCCATGGCCAGACCGGCACCGTTGACCATGCAGCCGATGTTGCCGTCCATGGTGACGTAGTTGATGTCCAGCTCCGAAGCGGTCACTTCGGTCTCGTCTTCCTGGGACTTGTCGCGCATGGCGACCAGTTCCTTGTGGCGGAAGTTGGCGTTGTCGTCGCTGTTGAACTTGCCGTCCAGCGCGTACAGGTTGCCGTCGTCCAGGATGGCAAGCGGATTGATCTCCACCAGCGCCAGGTCCTTCTCGTTGAAGATGCGGTACAGGTTGACCATGATGCTGGCGAACTGCCCGGCCTGCTTGGCGGTCAGGCCCATCTTGAAGCCGATGTCGCGGCCGTGGTAACCCTGCACGCCCTCGACGAAGTCGACGTTGAGCGTGTGGATCTTGTCCGGGGTCTCGGCGGCGACCTGTTCGATCTCCATGCCGCCCTCGGAGGACGCGATGTAGCTGATGGTGCGGGTACCGCGGTCGACCAGCACCGACAGGTACAGCTCCTTGACGATCTCGCCGGCGGTGGTCACCAGCACCAGGTTGATCGGCAGCTCGACGCCGGCGGTCTGGTAGGTGGCCATCTTGGTGCCGAGCAGCTTCTCGGCAACGGCCTTCACATCGTCGGTGGTCTTGCAGAACTTGACGCCGCCGGCCTTGCCGCGGCCACCTGCGTGGATCTGCGCCTTGACCATCCAGGGGCCGGCGCCCAGCGACTTGGCGGCTTCAACCGCTTCTTCCGGAGTCGCCGCGACCTTGCCGGCCGGGACCGGGATGCCGTACTCGGCAAGCAGTTGTTTTGCCTGATATTCGTGGAAATTCATGCGTCACCGTGGGAAAAGGAACGGCCGTCCCGCAGCGATCCGGGCCCTGAGTGGCGGCCGGGAGCGGTACGGACGGGACGCCTATTGTCGCCGACCCAGGGCGGCGGCGCAAAAGCGGCGGCGGTCTGGCCCGACTGCGACCATCCGGGAAGGCCTCGGTTGCCCTGCCCCCGAGTGGAGTGGCACAGGGCTGCGCGCCCTGCCCCCTCATCCCGCCGCCTTCGCCTTCGCGTGGACTGACCCGGCGCCAGACCGCCTTCGGTCGCAATCGCCACGTCGATGTCGTGGGTGGCGACCGGCCCCAGGCTGATCGCCGCCGACCCTGGCGCCATCCGCGTAGACGGCGTCGCCCCTATACTCGCGCCGTCCGCTGCCCGCCCGGAGTCCGGCTTGCCCACCAGCGCCTCGCTCATCGACCGCATCGAGTCCATTCCGCGCCGCGAGCTTTACTTCTTCGCGCTGTACCGGGTGCTGGTGGCCGGGCTGATCGCCGCCCTGGTGTTCAGCCCGCTCAGCGTGCTGGTGGGCGAGCCGCGTTACCCGCAACTGGCCAACACCCTGGCCACCGCCTACCTGGCGGTGGCGCTGGCGCTGCTGGTGTGGGGGCGCAACGAGGCGCACCTGACGCCGATCGTCGGCTTCAGCGCGGTCGCCGACATCGTCGCCGCGACCCTGGCCGCGCACGCCCTGCCCGCGGCCAGCGCCGGCATCGCGATGATGCTGCTGTTCAACGTCGCCGCCGCGGCGATGCTGCTGCGCCTGCGCGGCGGCCTGGCCATCGCCCTGATCGCCTCGGTGGCGACGCTGGCCGAATACGTCTGGAGCGTGCTGGACGGCGCCGACAACACCCGCAGCCTGGCCGAACTGGCGATGTTCGCCACCAGCTACCTGGCAGTGGCCTACATCTGCAACCGCCTTGGCCAGCGCGCGCGTGCCAGCCAGAGCCTGGCCGAACGCCGCGGCGCCGAGGTGGCCAATCTCTACGAAATCAACGAACTGATCATCCGCCGCATGCGCACCGGAGTGCTGGTGGTGGACGCGCAGAACCGGGTGACCCTGGCCAACGAGGCCGCGTCGGCCCTGCTCGGCGACACCGACGGCAACAGTGAAAGCGGCCGGCTCGACCTGCTCAGCGCCGCGCCGGAGCTGGCCCGGCGCCTGCAGCGCTGGCGCAACGGCTGGAACCAAGACGAAAGCCCGTTGCAGCTGTCGCCGGACCAGCCGGAAGTGCAGCCGCGCTTCGCCCGGCTGCTGGCCGAGGGCGACCTGACCCTGGTGTTCCTGGACGACGCCACGGTGGTGTCGCGGCGCGCCGAATCGCTGACCCTGTCGGCGCTGGGGCGCTTCTCGGCCAGCCTGGCCCACGAGATCCGCAACCCGCTGGCCGCGATCAACTACGCCTCGCAGCTGCTCGAGGAATCGCCGGCGATCGGCGATGCCGACCGCCGCCTGCTGCAGATCATCCACCAGCAGTGCCAGCGCACCAACGGCATCGTCGAGAGCGTGCTCGGCCTGGCCCGGCGCGAGCGCTCCAATCCGGAGAACCTGGACCTGGGCGCGTTCGTGCGCCGCTTCGTCCTGGAGCACCGGCAGACCCTGTCGATCGAGACCGACAGCCTCGAGGCGATCCTCGCCCCGCAGCCGGTGCATGCGCTCGTCGACCCCAAGCACCTGCACCAGATCCTCAGCGCGCTGGTGCACAACGCGCTCAAGTACGGGCGGGTGATGGAGGAGCCGGCGCGGGTGCGCCTGCGCGTGGCGCTGCAGGAACGCAACGCCATCGTCGACGTGATGGACCGTGGCCCGGGCATCCCCGAGGCGGTGGCGGCGCAGTTGTTCCGGCCGTTCTTCACCACCTCCGAGCACGGCACCGGACTGGGCTTGTACATCGCCCGCGAGCTGTGCCGGGCCAACCAGGCCCGGCTGGAATACGTGCCGGTACCGGCCGGCGGCGCCTGCTTCCGCGTCTCCCTGCCAGGTCCGCACGCCATGCTCAGCGGCTGACAGGTGAGAATCGCTCCGCCAGCGCGCGGCCGGCGCCGGTAAATTGGCGCATGCCCCGGTTCCTACGCTATCTTCCCTGCACATGAACGAAACCCGAAGCGCCCTTGTCGTCGACGACGAGCGCGACATCCGCGAGTTGCTGGTCCTGACCCTGGGCCGGATGGGGCTGCGCATCAGCACCGCCGCCAACCTCGCCGAAGCGCGCGAACTGCTGGCGAGCAACCCCTACGACCTGTGCATCACCGACATGCGCCTGCCCGACGGCAACGGCATCGAACTGGTCAGCGAGATCGCCAAGCACTACCCGCGCACGCCGGTGGCGATGATCACCGCCTTCGGCAGCATGGACCTGGCGGTGGAGGCGCTGAAGGCCGGCGCCTTCGACTTCGTCAGCAAGCCGGTGGACATCCAGGTACTGCGCGGCCTGGTCAAGCATGCGCTGGAACTCAACAACGAAACCCGCGCCGCGCCGCCGCAGCCGCCGCCGGAACAGGCCAGCCGCCTGCTCGGCGCCTCGGCCGCGATGGACGCGCTGCGCAACACCATCGCCAAGGTCGCGCGCAACCAGGCACCGGTCTACATCCTCGGCGAATCCGGCGTGGGCAAGGAACTGGTCGCGCGCACCATCCACGAACAGGGCGCCCGCGCCGCCGGCCCCTTCGTGCCGGTGAACTGCGGCGCGATCCCGGCCGAACTGATGGAAAGCGAGTTCTTCGGCCACAAGAAGGGCAGCTTCACCGGCGCCCATGCCGACCAGGCCGGCCTGTTCCAGGCCGCGCACGGCGGTACCCTGTTCCTCGACGAGGTCGCCGAACTGCCGCTGCCGATGCAGGTCAAGCTGCTGCGCGCGATCCAGGAGAAGTCGGTACGGCCGGTCGGCGCCGCCAGCGAAGTGCCGGTGGACGTGCGCATCCTCTCGGCCACGCACAAGGATCTGGCCGACCTGGTCGCCGAGGGCCGCTTCCGCCACGACCTGTACTACCGCATCAACGTCATCGAACTGCGCGTGCCGCCGCTGCGCGAGCGCGGCGACGACCTGCCGCAACTGGCCGCGGCGATCCTGGCGCGGCTGGCCAAGAGCCACGGCCGGCCCACCCCGCTGCTGTCGCCCTCCGCCCTGGACGCCCTGAGCAGCTACGCCTTCCCCGGCAACGTGCGCGAACTGGAGAACATCCTCGAACGCGCCCTGGCGATGGCCGAGGACGACCAGATCAGCGCCACCGACCTGCGCCTGCCGCAACCCGGCAACCACGCCCGCAGCGCCGCCGAAGCCGCCCCGGCATTGCCGCGCGGCGTGGTCGACATCGACCCGAGCTCCTCCGCCCTGCCGTCCTACATCGAACAGCTCGAACGTGCCGCCATCCAGAAGGCGCTGGAAGAGAACCGCTGGAACAAGACCCGCACCGCCGCGCAGCTGGGCATCACCTTTCGGGCGTTGCGCTATAAGCTGAAGAAGCTGGGGATGGAGTAGGAAGGCCGGGATTAGGGAGTCGGGATTGGGGATTCGCAAGAGCGAAGAGCGGATTCCAAGCCCCGATCACTCTGCGAAGTGGCTAGGCAACAGACGGCGGCGTAAGCCGCTGCGCCGCTGTTGCCAATCCCCAATCCCGACTCCCGAATCCCCGCCCCTCAGTCCTTCGTCACCCGATTGATCTCGGCCAGGCTGGTGATGCCGTTGCGGGCCTTGAGCAGGGCCGACTGGCGCAGGTCCTTGACCCCGACCCTCTGCGCGGCGCTGGCGATGTCCATGGCGTTGCCACCCTGCAGCACGATCGCGGCGATCTCGTCGTTCATCGGCATCACCTGGTAGATGCCGGTGCGGCCCTTGTAGCCCTCGGTGCACTCATCGCAGCCGACCGCCTCGTACAGCTGGATGCCGGCGGCGATTTCCGCCTCGGTGAAACCCTCGGCCAGCAAGGCATTTTCCGGCAGCTGGGCCGGGCGCTTGCAGTTGTTGCACAGGCGACGGGCCAGGCGCTGGGCGATGACCAGGGTCACCGAACTGGTGATGTTGTAGGGCGCGATGCCCATGTTCATCAGGCGCGCGATGGTCTGCGGCGCGTCGTTGGTGTGCAGGGTAGACAGCACCATGTGGCCGGTCTGCGCGGCCTTGATCGCGATCTCGGCGGTCTCCAGGTCGCGGATTTCGCCGACCATGATGATGTCCGGATCCTGGCGCAGGAACGAGCGCAGCGCCGCGGCGAAGGTCATGCCGCGCTTGTTGTTCTGCTGCACCTGGTTGACCCCGGGCAGGCGAATTTCGACCGGATCCTCGGCGGTGGAGATGTTGCGGGTGTCGTCGTTGAGGATACCCAGCGCGGTATACAGCGACACCGTCTTGCCCGAGCCGGTGGGGCCGGTGACCAGGACCATGCCGTACGGCTTGTGGATCGCGTCCAGGAACAGCTTCTGCTGCTCCGGCTCGTAGCCGAGCTTGTCGATGCCCAGCTTGGCCGCGCTGCCGTCGAGGATACGCAGCACGATCTTCTCGCCGAACAGCGTCGGCAGCGTGCTGACGCGGAAATCGATCTGCTTGTTCTTGGACAGGTTGAGCTTGATGCGACCGTCCTGCGGGACCCGCTTCTCGGCGATGTCCAGCTGCGCCATCACCTTCAGGCGTGCAGCGATGCGCTGGTTGAGCTTGACCGGCGCCTTGGCCACGCTCTTGAGCAGGCCATCGATGCGCAGGCGTACCCGGTAGTCGTCCTCGTAGGGCTCGAAGTGGATGTCGGACGCGCCGCGGCGGATCGCATCGACCAGTACCTTGTTCACGAACTTGACGACCGGGGTGTCCTCGCCCTTGGCGTCGATGCCGGTGTCGCCACCGCTGCCCATGTCCTCGTCGCCGCCGCCGACATCGAGGTTGTCCATGCCCTCGTCGTCGCCCAAGGCGCTGCCGAGCGAGTCGTTGCTGGCCTGCCACTGTTCCAGGGTCCGACGGATCTGGTCCTCGTCGACCAGGATCGGCTCCACCGTCAGGTTGGTGTGGAACTTGATGTCGTCCAGCGCCCGGGTCTGGGTCGGGTTGCTGATGCCGACGAACAGGCGGCTGCCGCGCTTGAACAACGGCAGCACCTGGTACTTCTGCAGCAGTTCCTCGCTGACCAGCTTCATGGCGTTCTGGCTGGCGTCGAAGACCGAGACATCCATCAACGGCATGCCGAACTCCACCGCATTGGCGGCGGCCAGCTGCGCGGCGGTGACCAGCTTCTTCTCGGAGAACCACTGCGGCAGCGGCACTTTGGCCTCGGCCGCCTGGGCCATCGCGGCCCGCGCCGCGGCTTCCTCCAGCGCACCGTCCTGCACGAGGCGGCGGGCGATACCGGTGATGCCGACAAGGTTGCTCGTCATTGCGTTCATGAATACCTGCCCGGAAGCCTCAACTCGAATATGCAGACAGACTGTTCGAACTCCATCAGCGCGGCTGGAACGATCATGCTCAAAGCCGAGATCAGCTTCAAACCAACGCGACCGCCACTATACCGCCACACCAACCAACGGGAGCACAAAAAAGAAAAGGCCCATGAGGGCCTTTTCTTCTTGAAACCGCGAGCACTAGCTTAGGTGCAGTTGCTCGGCTTGTGCTTGGCGAGCACCGCACCGCCAGTGATCGTGCAGGTCCAGACACCGGTGTTGGCACGAGTCAGCGTCAAGGTCGCGCCGGCGACAATGTCATTGCCCTTGATGGTGTTGCAAGTCAGGGTGGTGGCGGTGGCGCCGAAGGTGGTGCAACGCGGCGAGGTGGTCTGCAGGCCAACGTCCGCGGCAGTGGCCGGAACGAAGGTGCTGTCTTCCTGCAACTTGGATTCCAGCATGGTCTTGGCCGGACTCACTTCGGCGAGCGCGGCGGCGAGCTGCGACTTGGCGACATAGTCACGGTACATCGGCAGCGCGATGGCGGCCAGGATGGCGATGATCGCGATCACGATCATCAGTTCGATCAGAGTAAAGCCCTGCTGCTTCTTCATAACAAACCCCTAGAGATGGAATGTAAGTGGTGGGCACTCGCCCGCGGATCCTACTCCCCGAGCGCCGCGGCGGAGCGCCACGTAAGGGTAAGTGAAGCAGACTGCGTGCCAACTTCTCGCGCGTGTCCAATCCCCTACCGAAGTGCATCATGCCTGAGTCAAAAGACCAAGGTGCAGGCAAATCAAGAATTTGCGACAGGATGGACCATCCGCCCATACGGGGCAGAAAGTGACGTCCCGCGTCACCCCTGGAGCACGATCTGGGTGATGACGGCCGCTGCGGATGCCAGACGTCCAGGAAACCGATACCATGCTGGACATGTCCGCCCGGGGATGGCCGGACGGGGGAGACGACCTGATGTCCGCAACGCGCAGCGCAGTCAAGAAAGAGCCGGTCGCACGCAGCACCAGTCAGCAGGTGCCCTTCGTCTGGGAGGGGACCGACAAGCGTGGCGTCAAGATGAAAGGCGAGCAGGTCGCCAAAAGCGCCAACTTGCTGCGCGCCGAGTTGCGCCGGCAGGGCATCACGCCTTCGGTGGTCAAGCCCAAGCCCAAGCCACTGTTCGGGGCGAGCGGCAGCAAGATCGGCACAAAAGACATCGCTTTCTTCAGCCGCCAGATGGCGACGATGATGAAATCGGGTGTCCCCATCGTGGGTTCGCTGGAGATCATCGCCAGCGGGCACAAGAACCCGCGCATGAAGAAGATGGTCGACCAGATCCGCACCGATATCGAAGGCGGTTCCTCGCTGTACGAGGCGATCAGCAAGCACCCGGTGCAGTTCGACGAGTTGTACCGCAATCTGGTCAAGGCCGGCGAAGGCGCGGGCGTACTTGAGACAGTCCTGGAAACGGTTGCTACCTACAAGGAAAACATCGAGGCGCTGAAAGGCAAGATCAAGAAGGCCTTGTTCTATCCGGCCATGGTGATGGCCGTTGCCCTGATCGTCAGCTCGATCCTGCTGGTGTTTGTGGTCCCCCAGTTCGAGGACGTTTTCAAAGGTTTCGGCGCCGAACTTCCTGCATTCACCCAAATGATCGTGGCCGCCTCACGCTTCATGGTGGCCTATTGGTGGCTGCTGCTGTTTGTGCTAATCGGATCCATCGTCGGCTTTACCTTTGCTTATAAGCGGTCGCCAGCGATGCAACACGGCATGGACCGGCTGATTCTGAAGGTGCCGATTATCGGCCAGATCATGCACAACAGTTCAGTGGCGCGCTTCTCGCGCACCCTGGCGGTGACCTTCCGCGCTGGTGTACCGCTGGTAGAGGCACTGGACATTGTCGCCGGCGCCACCGGCAACAGCGTCTACGAGAAGTCCGTCCTGCGCATGCGCGACGACGTGGCGGTTGGTTATCCGGTCAACATGGCGATGAAGCAGACCAATCTGTTCCCACACATGGTGATCCAAATGACCGCGATCGGCGAGGAGGCCGGCGCACTGGATGCCATGCTGTTCAAGGTGGCCGAATATTTCGAGCAGGAAGTGAACAACGCGGTCGATGCATTGAGCAGCTTGCTGGAACCGTTGATCATGGTGTTCATCGGCACCATCGTCGGCGGCATGGTCATCGGCATGTACCTGCCGATCTTCAAGCTGGCCTCCGTCGTTGGATAAGCATTAATGGCATTTCTCGATCAACACCCCGGCCTCGGCTTCCCGGCCGCGGCCGGCCTCGGCTTGCTGGTGGGCAGCTTCCTCAATGTGGTCATCCTGCGCATGCCCAAGCGCATGGAATGGCAGTGGAAGCGCGATTCGCGCGAGATCCTGGAGTTACCGGACATCTACGATCCGCCGCCGCCGGGCATCGTGGTGGAGCCGTCGCACTGCCCGCATTGCAAGCACAAGCTGGCCTGGTTCGAAAACATCCCGCTGTTCAGCTGGTTGGCGTTGCGCGGCAAGTGCCGCTACTGCCATGCGCCGATTTCACCGCAGTACCCGCTGGTGGAGCTGCTCACCAGCCTGTTGGTGGTCGCCAGCGTGTGGCGCTTCGGCTTCGGCTGGCAGGGCTTCGGCGCGATCGTGTTCAGTTGTTTCCTGGTGGCGCTGTCCGGCATCGACCTGCGTACCCGCCTGCTGCCGGACCAATTGACCCTGCCGCTGATGTGGCTCGGCCTGATCGGCAGCATGGACAATCTGTACATGCCGGCCAAACCCGCCCTGCTCGGCGCCGCGGTCGGCTATTTCTCACTGTGGTCGGTGTGGTGGCTGTTCAAGCAGATCACCGGCAAGGAAGGCATGGGGCATGGCGACTTCAAGCTGCTGGCCGCGATTGGCGCCTGGTGCGGATTGAAAGGCATCCTGCCGACCATCCTGATCTCCTCGCTGGTCGGCGCGATCCTGGGGTCGCTGTGGCTGGCCGCCAAGGGCCGCGACCGCGCCACGCCGATCCCGTTCGGCCCCTATCTGGCCATCGCCGGCTGGATCACCTTCTTCTGGGGCACCGAGATCGTGGAGACCTACATGCGCTGGTCGGGACTGCGCTAACGGAGCCCACGGCTTGACTGATTTCGTCGTCGGCCTGACCGGAGGCGTGGCTTCCGGCAAGAGCGAACTGAGCCGCCGCTTCGAAGCCAAGGGCATCGTCGTCGCCGATGCCGACCTCGCCGCACGCGCAGTGGTTGCCCCCGGCCACCCGGCGCTGGCGCAGATCGTGGCGCGGTTCGGGCCGCAGATCCTGCAGGACGATGGGCAGCTCGATCGCGCGGCCTTGCGCCAGCGCATCTTCGAGGACGCGACGGCCCGCCACGATCTGGAAGCGATCACCCATCCCGCCATCCGCCAGTTGCTGCAGGAACGCTGCCGTGAGGCCGCAGGACCGTATGCGATTGCGGCCATTCCGCTGTTGACCGAGGTCGGCGCACGCGCCGCCTATCCCTGGCTCGACCGGATCCTGGTGATCGACGCCCCCGAGGCGCTGCAACACGCGCGCCTGATGCAACGCGACGGCATCACCGCCGACCTGGCGCAGCGCATGCTGGCGGCGCAGGCCACCCGCGCCGCGCGCCTGGCCATTGCCGACGATGTGGTGGCCAACGACGGCGCCGCGGCGGAGCTGCAGGAAGCAGTGGAGAGACTGGACCGGGAGTACCGTGCGTTGGCTGCAGCCAAGGCGTCTTCGTAGGAGCTGCCAACCGCGACCGGGCTTTCCGATAAGGCTCGGTCGCGGCTGAAGCCGCTCCTACGGCGGTCGACGCGTCGTCGCCAGCCTCAGGCCGGCTTGAACCACAGCGTCGCCACCACGCCCTTGGTGGCACCCGGACGCACGTTGACCTGCCAGCCATAGAGATCGCAGAGCCGGCTGACGATCGACAGGCCGATGCCGCCGCCCTGCGAATGGCCCGCATGCGTGCCGCGGTAGCCGCGCTGGAACAGCTTGGCCGCGTCCTCCTCGCTCAGGCCCGGGCCGGAATCGATCACCTGCACCGCATCGCTCAGTACCCGCACCACCACCTGTCCTTCCTGGGTGTACTTGACCGCATTGCCGATCAGATTGCCCAGCGCCACCGACAGCGCTGCTTCCGGCGCATCGATGGTGAGGTTGCGCTCGCCTTCCAGCAGCAACTGCAGCGGCTTGCCGCCCAACTGTGCGCGATGCGACTCGATCAACTGCTCGGCCACCTTGGCGACGTTGCTGTGGCCTTGTCCGCGCTCGTTGCGCGACAGCAACAGCAACGACCCGATCAGGTCGCTGCACTGTTGTTCGGCACGCTGAATGCGTTGCAGGCGCTGCAGCACCTTCTCGTCGAGATTGGGACGGGTCAGCAGCAGCTCGGTGGCGCCGCGGATCACCGCCAGCGGCGTGCGCAGTTCATGGCTGACGTCGGCATTGAACTCGCGGTCGCGCTGCACCACTTCGGTCAGGCGCGCCGAATAGTCGTCCAGCGCCTCGGCCAGCTGGCCGACCTCGTCGTCGGGAAAGTGTGGCGCCAGCGGCTTGGGATCGCTGCTGCCGCGATAGGCGCGCAAGCGCGCCGCCAGGTCCGACACCGGCCGCATCACCCGCGACGCCGACCACCAGCCGATCACCAGCGACAACGCGCTGAACACCAGCACCGACAGGATCAAGGTGCGCTTGAGCTGCACCTCGCCCTGCATGGTCTGGGTCATGTCATAGGCGAGGAAAAACCAGACGTTCGGGGTCTTCCGCACCGCGACCTTGTAGGAGAACGGCTTGCCGGTTTCGTCGCGGCCGGACACGTTGTGGATGCCGTCGGAGAAGTTGTACCACTCCGGCTGCTCGCGCCGCAGCGCCTCGAAGCGGTCGCTCTTGACAACCCGACCGACCATCTGCTGTACCGGCAGATCCGGATTCTTCGACGGATCGGAGAAGAACCGGTGCGAGTACTCATCGATGTTACGGTTCAGCACCACCTCGACCAGCTGATTCTCCACGCGCGCGCGTGCCCAGTTGGTGGCGAACGCGAACAGCGCAGTCAGGCCGAAGCCCAACAGCACGAACGAGAGGATGATGCGGCTGCGGAGGCGGCGGCGATAGCGCCCGCGCCGCCGCACGACCCGCGGCAACGCCGGCGTTTCAGGCATCGGGTGCGGCGATGCGGTAGCCGATGCCGTGGCGGGTCTGGATCATCGGTACGTCGAACGGCTTGTCCACCACCGCGCGCAGGCCATGGATATGCACGCGCAGGGAGTCGGAGTCGGGCAGCTCCTCGCCCCACACACGCGTTTCCAGCTCCTGCCGGGTCACCACCGCAGGCGCGGCCTCCATCAACGCCTGCAGGATCTTCAGCGCGGTGGGATTGAGCTGCAGCAGCTTGCCCTGGCGGCGCACTTCCAGCGTATCCAGGTTGTATTCCAGATCGCCGGTCTCCAGCACCCGGGTGTGCACGCCCTTGCCGCGGCGCGACAGCGCGTTGAGCCGCACTTCCACTTCCTGCAGCGCGAACGGCTTGATCAGATAGTCGTCGGCGCCCGAATCGAAGCCGGCGAGCTTGTTGTCCAGCGAATCGCGCGCGGTGAGCATCAGCACGGGCGTCTGCTTGCGCGCCTCGTTGCGCAGCTTGCGGCAGACCTCGATGCCGTCCATGCCCGGCAGGTTGAGATCGAGCACAATCGCATCGAACTCGTGCACCACCGCCAGGTGCAGGCCAGTGACACCATCGGCGGCGAAATCGACGGTATGACCGCGATCCTCGAGGTAGTCGCCGAGATTGGCAGCGATGTCGCTGTTGTCTTCGATCACTAGAATTCGCACCAACATTTACCCCGTCAGTCGTACTTGCCAGTTGGATTGCGCCGCATCAGTTCCTGCGCATCCTCGTTGTCGCGGCGGCGTTCCGCCACGGTCCTGCATTGCGTGGTGGTGCGCAGCGAACCGGTGACGGCCTCGCGCCTGCATACCATCCGGCTGTCCGCCGCCGCCTTGGTCAGCAGCGTATTCACCGTTTCCTGGTCGTTGAACAACGCGACCTTCTGCTCTTCCTTCAAGGTCTCCACGTCCTGATGGGCGTCGAGTATCGCAGCCATTCGCACCAATGCGGCTTCGACCTTGCTGCGATCGTCAGCATTGATTTCGGAATAGGTCTTGCCGTCGTTCAATTGCTGCCGAATTGTACTGAGTTGCTGCGCGAACGCTTTCTTCACGTTCATGGGCGCCTCACCTTTGGGCGCCGCCATCGCCGTGCACGCCAGGATCATGCCCAGCACCAACGCCATCGATCGTTTCATCCCCTTCCCCTCGCAGATTGAACGCACCGCGCAATGTAGCCCCGGCTCAAACACCGCCGCAAGCAGCCGGCCGGAGAAGGCAGGCTGGTGATCGCCCAACAAAAAGACCCAGGCAGCAGGGCTGCCTGGGCCGAAAGTTTTCTATCCCGATTACCGTTCCTGCTGAGGAGGGCAGAGCTGCGGTCCGACGAAGCTTACGCAGGGTGGAATTAAACCCGCGTTAAGCCAGAACCAGCGACCACAGATGCCACTAAGCCACTGATTTCTTTCGCTTCAAGCAGGCTTCGAGGTGTTCGATGACCTTGCCTGCGATATCCAGCCCGCAGACCGTCTCGATCCCTTCCAGGCCCGGCGTGGAGTTGACCTCCAGCACCAGCGGCCCACGCTTGGAACGAATCAGGTCGACGCCGGCCACGCCCAGGCCCAGCGCCTTGGCCGAGCGCACCGCCACCTCCTGCTCGCCGCGGCTGGCCATGGTCCGCTCGGCGGTGCCGCCTAGATGCAGGTTGGAGCGGAAGTCGCCCTCCGGTGCGGTGCGGCGCATCGCCGCCACCACCTGGTTGCCGACCACGAAGCAGCGCAGGTCGGCACCCTCGGCCTCGCCGATGAACTCCTGCACCAGGAAATTGGCGTACAGCCCGCGCAACGCCTCGACCACGCCGCGCGAGGCGCTGGCCTTCTCGGTCAGGATCACCCCGGTGCCCTGGGTGCCCTCGTTCAACTTCACCACGTGCGGCGGCGGGCCGAGCATGGACAGCAGATCGCCGGTGTCGTCCGGATTGTCGCCGAACACGGTCATCGGCATGTCGATGCCCTTGGCCGCCAGCAGCTGGTGCGCGCGTAGCTTGTCGCGGGCGCGCAGGATCGCGTCGGACGGATTGGGCGTGCACACGCCCATCATCTCCAGCTGCCGCAGCACCGCGGTGCCGTAGCGGGTCACCGAGTTGCCGATGCGCGGGATCACCGCGTCGTAGCCGGTGATCGGCTTGCCCTTGTAATGCATGGTGAAAGCACCGGCGGCGATGCGCATGTAGCAGCGCAGCGGGTCCAGCACCCGCACCGTGTGTCCGCGTTCGCGGCCGGCCTCGACCAGGCGCCGGGTCGAGTACAGCTTGGTGTTGCGGGACAGGATGGCGAGCTTCATCGAAGGCGGCGGCGGTGGCAGGCCCGGCATCATACGTCGCGCCACCGGCGCTGCGATGCCACGCGTCGCCGCAGGCGCCGACTGCATGGCAAGGCCAGGATGCGCGGTGATCGCCGTCACCCGCGGTCCGCGCGCTGTCCCACAGCCGACACCGGACCGCCCCGAAACGTTCACAAAACCGTTGCATCGTGGCGGGCGGGCCGCGTACCGGCCCGGTGCCGGCTGCCCGCGCCCCGCGCGGCAGGTCCGGAACGTCTCCCCCTCATGATTGGTGACTTTCGATGACCCCCACTTCCAGATCCTTGCGCCCGCACGCGCTGGTGCTCGCCGTCGCGTCCGCCCTGCCGGCCTTCGCCGCGCTGGCCGAGACCGCGCCGGCCGCCGCCACCGCAACCGCCGATGCGGCGGCCAGCGCGAGCGGCAACGATGCGACGATGCTCGACGCGATCACCGTCGTGTCCAGCGGCACCACCCGCCAGGTGCAGCGCATCACCCGTGAGGACATCGGAATCGCCGCCCCCGGCACCAGCGCGCTGAAGGTGCTGGACAAGCTGCCCGGGGTGCAGTTCCAGTCGGCCGACCCGTTCGGCGCCTACGAATGGTCCACCGCGATCAGCCTGCACGGGTTCGACCAGAGCCGGCTCGGCTTCACCCTAGACGGCGTGCCGCTGGGCAACATGAGCTACGGCGTCACCGATGGCCTGCAGGTGACCCGCGCGATCATTTCCGAGAACGTGGCCTCGGTGGAACTGGCGCAGGGCGCCGGCGGCCTGGGCACACCCTCGAGCAGCAACCTCGGCGGCACCGTGCGCTACTACTCCGCCGATCCGGATGCCGACGCCGGCTTCCGCTTCAGCCAGACCCTCGGCTCCGACAGCACCCGCCGCACCTACCTGCGCGGCGACACCGGCGACATCCACGGCTTCTCCCTGTACACCTCGCTGGTGCACGGCGAAATGGACAAGTGGAAGGGCTACGGCAACAACGAGTACAACCAGGCCAACGCCAAGGCGCTGTACCAGTGGGGCGACGGCAACCGGGTCAGCCTGTACCTGGACAGCTCGCACCGCAAGGAATACGACATCATGGACCTGTCGCTGACCTCGCAGCGGGTCCTCGGCTGGGATTGGGACTACCTGATGCCGGACTGGAACAGCGCGGTGCAGATCGCCAACGCGCTCAACGGCAAGGGCAGCTACCCGGCCAATCTCAACGGCCTGCCCGCCGACTACGGCAAGGCCGATGCGTCCTACTATTCCGGCGCCGGCCTGCGCCGCGACAACCTGGCCGCGCTCAGCGGCGTGTTCAACCTCGGCGGCAGCGCCACGCTGAACCTGACCGGCTACTACCACGACAACAACGGCGAAGGCCAGTGGACCACGCCGTACGCCGCGTCCTCGGCCAGCGTGCCGCTGTCGATGCGCACCACCGACTACCGACTCAACCGCCACGGCGTCACCGGCTCGTTGAACTTCACCGTGGCCGGCAACGAGATCGAGATCGGCGGCTGGTACCAGAACGCCAAGACCGTGCAGGAGCGCAACTACTTCCTGCTCGACGGCCCGTTCACCGATCTGTACTACTTCAACAAGAACGGCACCCTGTTCGCGCGCGGCTTCGCCCAGCACTACGACACCGACACCACCATGGTCTACGCGCAGGACACGCTGCGCCTGCTCGACGAGCGCCTGACCCTGAACTTCGGCGCCAAGAAGCTGATCGTCGACACCACCGCGCAGTCGCAGGTGCCCTCCGCGTCCAACGCCGCCGGCGAGATCAAGGCCGATTCGGACCTGCTGCCGCAGGTGGGCGTGAACTTCAAGATCGACGAGCACCAGGAGGTCTACGCCTCCTACAACAAGAACATGGCCGGCTTCGGCTTCACCCCGTTCCAGGAATCGCAGGCCGCGTTCAACGCGATCAAGGGCTCGCTGGAGCCGGAGACCGCACAGACCTACGAACTGGGCTACCGCGTGCGTGGCGGCGGCGTGGAAGCGTCGCTGGCGCTGTACCACACCACCTTCGACGACCGCCTGCTGGTGACCTCGCCGTGCAGCGCGATCCAGACCTGCTCGGCCACGCTCAACAACGTCGGCTCGGTGCGCAGCCAGGGCGCCGACCTGGCGGTGATCTGGCGCCCGATCGAACAGCTGCGCTGGCTGAACTCGCTGTCCTACGACGATTCCACCTACCAGGACGACTACCTCAACGGCGGCGTGGTGGCCACCTCCGGCAAGCGCGTGGTCGGCATCCCCGAGTGGATGTTCTCCAGCAGCCTGGCCTACGAGAACGCCGGCTGGCACGCCTCGCTGGACGGCAAGTACACCGGCCGCCGCTACATCAGCTACCTCAACGATTCGTCGGTGCCCAGCTATTGGCGCTTCGACCTGAGCGCCGGCTACGACTTCGGCCAGGTCGGCATGTTCCAGAACCTGGGGCTGAGCGCGAACGTGACCAACCTGTTCGACAAGCGCTACTTCGCCACCGTCGGCACCAACGGCTACGTCGTCTCCGACCCCAACGGCTACAACCAGACGCTGATGGCCGGCGCGCCGCGCCAGTTCTTCGTCACCTTCAACGGCAAGTTCTGAGCCGACGCGACAGCGCCAGGGAAGGCACCGCGCGCCGCCGCTGCTCACGCAGCGGCGGCGTGTGCGTTTTGGGCTAGGCAAATACGTGTTGCGCGACAGGTAGCCAGACAGGATGGACCGGCGTTTCGGATCGCATGGGTTAGAAGCGGTCGCGGCTGAAGCCGCTCCTACGACAGCCGCATGGCCCGTAGGAGCGGCTTCAGCCGCGACCATGTACAGCCAAAAACCGCTACCCGCGTTGCACCGCGGCGATCGCTACGCGTCGACCGCCCGGCCGATCGCCGGATCGCTCATGCTGGGGCGGCCGGTCTCGATGTGTCCGGCCAGGCGTCGTCGCCATTGCGGGAAAGCCACGCTGTCGATGGTCAGGTCGTACCAGTGGTGCTGCGCCTGCAACGGCAGACGCAGGACGGTGCGGGCGCCAGCGGCCAGCGTGAGCGCCTGCTCGCCGCCATCGTCGCGGTACCCGTCGCGCACGCGCAGTGCGCACGGCTGCGCACCAGTATTGTCCAGCGTCAGCAGCAGGCATTGCGCGGCGGCATCGTAGTCGGCCTCGGCCTGCAGACCGGCATCGCCGACACCGTCACCATGGAACTCGCGCAGGAAGCCATTGGGCCCGTGCACGCGCAGCGCATAGCCCGTGCCGTTGGCATCACCGCGCCACGCACGCGCATCCTGCAGCTCGCTGCCGGCAGCCAACGTGTAGAACCAGGGTCCGGCCACACCCTCGTCGGCATAGGCATTGAGCGCAACGCCCACAGTGCCACGGTTGCGCATGCGCAGGATGCGCGCATCCGCATCCACTTGCAGCCGCACGTCGAAATCGTAGGGCAGCGCGCGCGCCGGGCGCTGCCCGGGCTCCTGCACCGGCAGTGCCTGCTGTGCAGGTCGCTGCGGCGGCGGTAGCGTCGCAGTCGCGTCGATGCGGGCGATGTAGTCGCGGGTGTCCGGCAACGCCACCGGCGCCGGATCGTGGCCGACGAAATCCAGCGTGGAGGTCAGATCGCCAGCGACGGCGCGGCGCCACGGATTGATGTTCGGCTCCATCACCCCGAAACGGCATTCGAGGAAGCGCAGCACCGAGGTGTGGTCGAACACCTGCGAGTTCACCCAGCCACCGCGACTCCACGGCGACACCACCAGCATCGGCACCCGCGGCCCCAGCCCGACCGGCACACCGTGATAGTCCTCGCCACGCAGGTCCACGTTGCTGGCGCCCAGCTCCGGCCGGATCGCCGGCAACGCCGGCGGCACGTGGTCGAAGAAACCATCGTTCTCGTCGTAGTTGATCAGGAACACGGTCTTCGACCAGACCTCCGGCGCGGCCGCCAGCACCTCCAGCAGACGCGCGCTCAAGGATTCGCCATAGGCAGGCGTCGCCTCGGGATGCTCGCTGAGCAGGTACGGCGCGACGATCCACGACACCTGCGGCAGCGTGCCGGCGCGCACGTCGCGCGCGAACGCTGCCACCAAGTGCTCGCCACGCGAGGCCTTGGCATTGTCGGCGGTGGAGCCGGGCACGATGGCGCGGCCACGGCGGTACAGCGGCGAGGCACGGTCCAGCTTGCGGAAGTTGGCGAAGTACGGATGGCTGTTGTCGCCGTAGTTGTCGAACTCCTGATACACCTGCCAGCTGATGCCCGCCTGCTGCAGGCGCTCGGAATACGTACTCCAGGTGTAGCCGGGAAAGCGCGGATTGTCGCGCGCCATGTCCGCGGTCCAGTTGCCGTCGTCGCGGTTGTTCACCGCCTGCTCGCCATCGTTACCGACGCTCAGGCCGCTGGTGCCGGTGAACATGTACATGCGATTGGGATTGGTCGGGCCGAACAGCGAGGCGTGGTAGCCGTCGCAAAGGGTGAAGGCATCGGCCAGTGCGTAGTAGAACGGAATGTCCTCGTGCTGGAAGTGGCCCATGCTCATCGCACTCTTCTGCGCGATCCAGGCGTCGTGATGCTTCCAGGTCTCGTGCGAACCCTTCCAGTCGTGGTTGAGATCCTTCATCCACTGCGCACTGCTGGTCTGGCTGTTGAGCCGGAATGGCAGCACATAGCGGTCGCCGCCCTTGCGCTCGGGCTGGTACCAGACCGGCTTGCCGCTGGGCAGCCGCAGCGGCCGCGGATCGCCATAGCCACGTACCCCGCGCAGGCAGCCGAAATAATGATCGAAGGAACGGTTCTCCTGCATCAGGATCACCACGTGCTGCACGTCCTGCAGCGTGCCGGTGACCCGCGCCGGCGGCACCGCCAGCGCACTGCGGATGACGCCCGGCAGCAGCGGCATGGCCGCGCCGGCCCCCAGGGCCAGGGACGCACGGGCGAGAAAACGACGACGGCTATGTTCGACCACGGGACGCAGCACCGGCAACGAGCGAACGCTCAGGCGTCGGCCAGCCTAGCGCTGGTCAATGAAGCTGGCTTGACAGTCTTGCGGCGGCAGTCGAACAGCCGGCTTTCGCGACTGGCTCGTGGCGCTCAGCGTTGGTTCGACAAGACAATGAGAGAAAGGCGTCATGACCACCCTGATCCTCGCCCGCCATGGGCATGTCGACTGGATTGCGCCCGAGCGGTTCCGTGGGCGTGCGGAGCTGCCGCTATCGAAGCTCGGCGAACTGCAGGCCGCGGCCTTGGCAACGCGTGTGGCACAAAGCTGGACGCCGGACGCGATCTACACCAGCCCACTATCGCGCTGCATCCGAACCGGCGATGCGATCGCGCAGGCAACCGGTGTGCCGGCCAAGATCCTGGACGACCTGTCCGACATCGACTACGGCCAATGGCAGGGGCTGACGCACGAGGAGGTGACTGCGCGCTGGCCCGATCTCGCACGGGCTTGGGCTGCGACGCCGGATTTCGCCGTGATTCCAGGAGGCGAAACGCTGGCGGACGTGCTGGTTCGCGCGATGAAGGTGCTGCACACGATCCTGCATGATCACAGCGGCCAGACCGTCGTCCTGGTTGGCCACGACAGCATCAATCGGATCATCCTCCTGCAATGCCTCGGGCTGCCGCTGGCGCGCTACTGGCGCATCAAGCAGGAGCCTTGCTGCGTAAATGAAATCACGATCGAAGCAGGCGACTTCACCCTGCATCGCCTCAACGAAACCCATCACACGCTCGGGCTTCGCGTTTAGCTTTGATGAGTGCTGTGCACGCGACACTGCCGAAAGAAAGCAGGAGCAGAACTGCAGGCAGTGCGAAGGCCGGTACGGCCGGCGACATCCGCCAAGCCCGGGCGCAATGGGGACACAAGTCGGTCACGACGACCGCGATCTACCTACGTAAGCGCAGTGGCGCCAAGACAACACCGACGCGCAATTGCGGAGCGGCGAGGATATTGCGGAGCGGGAAAATCAGCCGAGACGCTCGCAGGACGTGGAGCGGGCGATGGGAATCGAACCCACGTCAGTAGCTTGGGAAGCTACAGCTCTACCATTGAGCTACGCCCGCGTTGCCGGTGCAGTCTATGCGCTGGGCCGGGGGTTGCGCAAGAAATCGGCGCGATGCGGGTTGCAGCGCGCCATGTTCCCGAAGCGGCCGGCGGTCATGACCCGCCGAATGCGAAAGGGGCTTCAGTCCCGACGGCTCGAACTCCGAGGCGTCGGGGCTGAAGCCCCTCCCACAACTGGCATCCAATGCCGTTGGTTTACGTCGCCCTCTCTGCCCTACCCCGCCCGGCATGCAGCCGGACAAGGCAGGCAACGTCGGGCGGTGCTCAGAAGCTGCCGCCGAAGTTCACGAACAGCGAGGTGTCGTGGGCGCGCGACTGGCCGGTGGTGGTGGCGATGCCGACGTTGCTCTCGAAGCCCCACAGCTTGGTCCGTGCGCCCAGCACCACCGACGCGTAGTTGCGGTCGAAGTTGATGCCCGGCACCGCGTACTCGCCCAGGTCGGACATGGTCTGCAGCCACGCGGTGGCTTCCTGGTTCTTCTTGAACTCGTGGTCGTAGGTGGCCTGCAGGTACGGCTTCACCATGCCGGCATCGATGCTGGCCTTCCAGCCGATGCGGCCGACCATCGACTCGACGTCGCGGTCGCTGTAGCCCAGCGCGCTGGAGTTCGGGTTGCTCTCGGTGTAGCCGTCGAGCTTGACCTTCTGCCAGATCGCCGCGGCCACCGGGCCGTGCTTGAAGCTGCCTTCGCCGAACTCGTAGCCGCCCTGCAGCGCCGCGGTCAGGTTGCTGCCGTCCGGCGAGCCCTTGTGCTCGATGGTGGCCGGGCCGAGGTTGACCTTGCGGGTGACGTCGTAGCTCAGCCAGGTGTAGCTGACCTGGGCGTTGACCCAGGCATGCTCGCCGTACCAGCCGGCGAAGCCGCCGAGGGTGCTGTCGTCCTGGGTGTAGTCGCCGCCGCGGTTGCCGAAGTCGGCATCGGTGCGACCGAAGCCGCCGAAGCCGCCGAACACCCACTCGCCACGCGACCAGTCCACGCCGAACAGGCCGGCCGGGGCCATGCCGTCGTACAGGTCGCCGTGCTGGTAGCGCTGCATGTCGCCACGCAGGTTGCCCCACCAGCGCACGCCGTCCGCTTCCGGGCGGCCGTCGACGTGCCAGGCGACCTGGTCGGCGCGCGAGCGGCCGACCATCTGCGCCGAGTGGGTCAGGATCTGCTGGGTGCGCGGGCCTTCCAGGATCGACAGCGCGTACTGCGCCAGCAGTTCGTGGGTGCGGCCGGTCGGGTGCACGCCGTCAGCGAACACGTAGGTGTCGGCAGCATCGGCGCTGACGTAGCTGGTCGGGTTGCAGGTCAGCGACTGCGCGGTGATCTGCGGCTGGCAGGCGGTACCGGTGACGTTGGTGAAGCCGTAGGTGCCCGGGTTCGCCACCACTTCCTGCAGCAGGTGGAAGGTGTCGACCGGGATCACCCGCAGCCCGGCGCTCTTGAGGCCGGAGAACAGCGCGGTGTTGTAGGCGGTGGCCAGGGCAGTGCCCTGCGCCATCGCCGCGGCGCCGCCGGCGCGGAAGCGCGGGGTGATGCCGACGTCGGGCAGGTTGTTGACCATGACGTAGCGCGCGCCGGCGTTCTGCAGGCTGGCGACGATGCCCACTTCGGCGGTCACGGCATTGCCGATGGTGGCCTGCACCGGCGCACCGCCGGCGATGGCGAACAGGTCGTTGGCACCGCCCCACACCGAGTACAGCGCGTTCGGGTCGGCCTTGCCGCCGTTGGCGGCCAGGTAGTTGCTGGCCTGGGTCGCCAGCGACGGCGCCACGCCCAGCGCGCTCGGGTTGGCCACGCCGACGCGGGCGTTGCCGGCGGCATAGTCGTCGCCGATCTGGCCGTTGCCGTTGGCGGCGGCGTTGGTGCCGTAGTACTCGGCCACGTACTGCGCCCAGACGAAGTCCGGGTTGGTGGTGAACTGGCCGGTCACCGCACGCACCGAGGCCGGCAGCAGCGGACGGTAGTAGCCAGCGTCGGTCAGGCTGTCGCCGAAGAACACGGTGCGGCTGTAGGTGGACTGCGCGAATGCAGGCGCGGCGGCGAGCACGATCGCGGCGGCGAGCAGCGAGCGGAGCGGACGGATAGACGACGTCATGGAAGCCCTCCCGGGCAGAAATGGAACACGAGAAATGCAGGGAAACGGGGAAGCGGCCGCACCATACGTAGCCGCATGGCCGACATCATTCCACCTCTGCCGGACACGCTCACGTTGCACTGCCGCAAGATTGCGACTCGCACGCCCACGGCGCGCATTGCACAATGATGGCATGAACATCGAATTGAACGGCAGACAATGCACGCTGGCGCCGGCCACCACGGTGGCTGCACTGCTGCAGGCCGAAGGACTGGGACAGCGGCGGGTGGCGGTCGAGGTCAACGGCGAGATCGTGCCGCGCGGCGCGCACGCCGAACACGAACTGCACGCCGGCGACCGGGTCGAGATCGTGCACGCACTGGGCGGCGGCTGAATCGCGCCGCCGCGCGCAGGTACGCGGACTCGGCAGGGCCGGTGCGATGGGCGATAATCCGCCGATGAACGCTCCCGCCCCCCACGATGCGCTGGTGATCGCCGGCAAACCCTACCGTTCGCGCCTGCTCACCGGCACCGGCAAGTTCGCCGATCTCGAACAGACCCGCCTGGCCACCGAGGCCGCCGCCGCGCAGATCGTCACCGTGGCGATCCGCCGCAGCAACATCGGCCAGAACCCGGGCGAGCCCAACCTGCTCGACGTGCTGCCGCCGGAGCAGTACACCATCCTGCCCAACACCGCCGGCTGCTACACCGCCGAGGACGCGGTACGCACCTGCCGGCTGGCGCGCGAACTGCTCGACGGCCACAACCTGACCAAGCTGGAAGTGCTGGGCGACCAGCGCACCCTGTTCCCGGACGTGGTGCAGACCCTCAAGGCCGCCGAAATCCTGGTCGCCGACGGCTTCGAGGTGATGGTCTATACCAGCGACGACCCGATCCTGGCCAAGCGCCTGGAAGAGATCGGCTGCGTGGCGGTGATGCCGCTGGCCGCGCCGATCGGCTCCGGCCTGGGCATCCAGAACCGCTACAACCTGCTGGAGATCATCGACAACGCCAAGGTGCCGATCATCGTCGACGCCGGCGTCGGCACCGCCTCGGACGCGGCGATCGCGATGGAGCTGGGCTGCGACGGCGTGCTGATGAATACCGCGATCGCCGGCGCGCGCAACCCCGTGCTGATGGCCAGCGCCATGCGCAAGGCGGTGGAGGCCGGCCGCGAGGCGTTCCTGGCCGGGCGCATCCCGCGCAAGCGCTACGCCAGCGCCTCCTCGCCGGTCGACGGACTGATCGGGTGAGGCCGCAGGCATGACCGATCCGTTCTCCAGCGCCGGCGCCAAGACCCCGCCGAAACCCTTCACCGTCGAGGAAGGCCACCGCCAGGTGCGCAGCTTCGTGCTGCGCCAGGGCCGCTTCACTCCGGCCCAGCAGCGCGCGTTCGATGCATTGTGGCCGCGCTTCGGTCTGGACTACAGCGGCCAGCCGCGCGACCTGGATGCCACCTTCGGCCGCAACGCGCCCAAGGTGCTGGAGATCGGCTTCGGCAACGGCGCGGCCCTGCGCCACGCTGCGCAGCACGACCCGGACCGCGACTACATCGGCATCGAGGTGCATGCGCCCGGCGTGGGCCGTCTGCTCAACGCGCTGGCCGAGGACGGCGCCGACCACGTGCGCCTGTACCACCACGACGCGGTGGAGGTGCTGCAGCACGAGATCGCCGACGGCAGCCTGGACGAGGTGCGCATCTACTTCCCCGACCCCTGGCACAAGAAGCGCCACAACAAGCGGCGCCTGCTGCAGCCGGCCTTCGCCGCGCTGCTGGTGCGCAAGCTGCGCGACGGCGGCCGCCTGCACTGCGCCACCGACTGGGCCGACTACGCCGAGCAGATGTGGGACGTGCTCGACGCCACCCCCGGCCTGGTCAACCGCGCCGGCCCGCGCGGCCACGTACCGCGCCCGGACTGGCGCCCGCAGACCCACTTCGAGACCCGCGGCCAGAACCTGGGGCATGGGGTGTGGGATTTGCTGTATGACAAGCCGGGATTGGGGATTGGGGATTAGGGATGAGGAGCGAATCTGCCACCATCCGCAGCAGATGCATCCACGGCACGCCATTGCGGCAGCCGGCCCCGATTGCCGCTGTCAGCTAATCCCCAATCCCCAATCCCCACTCCCGGCCGCCAATGGATACCGCGCTGACGCTGACCACCGATATGAAGCTCGTGCTCGGGCTGGTCGGCTTCACCATGGCGATGTTCGTGTTCGAGCGGATCCGCGCCGACGTGGTGGCGCTGGTGGTGCTGGTGGTGCTGGGGGTGACCGGCCTGATCGCGCCGGAGGAGTTGTTCAGCGGCTTCTCCGGCAACGCGGTGATGAGCATCATCGCCACCACCATCCTTGGCGCCGGGCTCGAGCGCACCGGCGCGTTGAACCGGCTGGCGTCGTGGCTGCTGCGCCGTGCGCGCGGGGTGGAGGAACGGCTGATGCTGCTGACCACCGCCATCGCCGGGCTCAATTCCTCGTTCATGCAGAACCCCTCGGTGATGGCGCTGTACCTGCCGGTGGCCTCGCGCCTGGCCGGGCGCACCGGGCTGACGCTGCAGCGGCTGCTGCTGCCGATCGCCGCGGCCATCGTGATGGGCGGCGCGCTGACCATGGTCGGCAACTCGCCGCTGATCCTGCTCAACGACCTGCTGCAGTCGGCCAACAACAACCTGCCTTCGGGCATGGCCACCATCGAGCCGCTGCGCATGTTCGCGCCGCTGCCGATCGGCGTGGCGCTGCTGCTGGCCTCGCTGATCTACTTCCGCGTGCGTGGCGACAAGGCGCTGGCCGAAGAAGAGCGGCTGATCAACGACGGCGTCACCCCGGCGCGCACCGAGAGCTACTTCGCCCGCACCTACGGCATTGAGGGCGACGTGTTCGAGTTGATCGTCAGCGCCGACAGCCCGCTGGTCGGCATGACCCTGGGCGAGGCCGAGACCGTGCACAACGCACCGCTATTGCTCGCCCTGAAGACCGGCAACGACACCCGCCTGGCGCCGCCGGCGGACATGCGCATCTGGGTCGGCAGCGTGCTCGGGGTGATGGGCGCGCGCCAGCAGGTGGCCGATTTCGCGCAGAACCAGTTCCTGCGCCTGTCCTCGCGCCTGCGCAACCTCGGCGACCTGTTCAATCCCAGCCGCGCCGGCATCTCCGAGGCGGTGATCCCGCCGACCTCGCGCTTCATCGGCAAGAGCGCGGCCGAACTGCGCCTGCGCAAGCAGGCCGGGATCAGCCTGCTGGCGATCAACCGCGACAAGCAGGTGATCCGCGAGGACGTGCGCAAGGTGCCGCTGCGCGCCGGCGACATGCTGGTGTTCCACAGCATCTGGCAGGACCTGGCGCAGGCCTCGGAAAGCCGCGATTTCGTGGTGGTCACCGACTACCCCAAGGGCGAGCACCGTCCGCACAAGTTCAAGATCGCGATGACGATCTTCGCCCTGACCATCCTGATCGCGCTCACCTCCAGGCTGCCGGTGGCGCTGACCCTGATGACCGGTGTGGCCGGCATGCTGCTGACCGGCGTGCTGCGCATGGACGAGGCCTACGCCTCGATCAACTGGAAGACCGTGTTCCTGATGGCCGGGCTGATCCCGCTGGGCTGGGCGATGGACAGCAGCGGCGCGGCGGCCTGGGTCGCCGGCCACACCATCGCGCGGCTGCCCGAGGGCATTCCGGTGTGGGCGCTGGAGATCGCACTGGGCTTGCTGACCACCGCGTTCTCGCTGGTGATCAGCCATGTCGGCGCGACCATCGTGATGGTGCCGATCGCGGTCAACCTGGCGCTGGCGGCCGGCGGCAACCCCACCGCATTCGCGCTGATCGTGGCGCTGTCGGCGTCCAACAACCTGATGACCGCCTCCAATCCGGTGATCTCGATGATCACCGGCCCGGCCAACTACCAGCCGCGCGAACTGTGGCGCGTCGGCGGCCCGCTGTCGCTGGTCTACACCCTGGTGGTGGTGCTGATGGTCAACCTGATGTCGATGAGCTGGTGGCACGCGCTGTAGCGCGCCGTCCCGCAAGCCTCTGCCTACGCGTTAGACCAGCACCACCTGCCCTGCCCGCACCTCCACCGACACCGCATGCAGGCTCTGGCCGCGGCACGGGCCGGACACGCACTCGCCGCCCTGCAGTTCGAACGCGGCACCGTGCGCGGCGCACACCACGTGGCCCTCGCGGCTCTTCAGGAACTGCCCGGGCGCCCAGTCCAGGCGCCGCCCGGCGTGCGGGCACACGTTCAACCACGCGCGCACGCTGTCGCCCTCCCGGTACAGCAGCAGCGACTCGGATTCGCCGCCGATCAGCGCCTCGGCCTCGGCCAGTTCGCCGGAAACGAGGTCGTGCAAGGACGCCAGCACGGCGGAAGATTCGGTCATGGCTTACGGGCACGCACGGCGATGGGGCCGCAATTCTGGCACGGACCCGCGTGGCCCGCGCCGGCGCGATGCTTCACTTCGTGAGGACATGCAAGCGGTTGAACGCAAAGTGTTAATTTTTCGCTTAACGAAGTTTTCACTCCGTCACATAAAACAGCGCCGATACTGCGCCCCTTCGGTTCAAACTGAAACAGAGTTCTGCCATGCGTGCTCGCCTCTTCAATTTCGACCAATTCCGGCACGTCTTCGCGCCGCGCAAGCCGCGCCACCCGCTGGTCAAGCTGGCGGTCGGCCTGCTCGGCCTGGCGATCCTCGCCGGGCTGGTGTTCGTCAGCGTGTTCGTCGGCGCGGCGATGATCCTGGGTGGCATCGCCATGAAGCTGCTGAGCCAGCGCGGCAAGCGCCCGGCCACCTCGCGCCGCCATGTCGTCAATGGCGAGTACCGCGTGGTGCGCAAGCCTGCCTTGCCGTTGTAAGGCTGGGAGTGGGGAGTCGGGATTGGGGATTCGCGAAGGCGGCATCCGCATCCCTGTTGGAATCGGGTTGAACCCGACGCGCTAGACTGCGGCATCCTCTTCTCGTTGGATGCACGCCCATGAAAGACCTGTTCGCCGCTGCCGAGGCTCCGCGCGTTCCCGTGCGCGGCCAGGGCCTGTTTCCAGTGCATCGCATCTACTGCGTGGGCCGCAACTTCGCCGACCATGCCCGCGAGATGGGCGCCAGTGCGCCGGCCTCGAAGGCCGAGCGCGGCCAGCCGACCTTCTTCATGAAGCCTGCCGATGCGCTGGTGATCGGCGACGAGGCCATCCCCTACCCGTCCGCGACCCAGGACCTGCACCACGAGGTGGAGCTGGTGGTGGCGCTGGGCCAGGACGCACCCGCTGGCGTGCTGCCGGTGGAAAGCGCCGAGTCGCTGATCCTGGCCTATGGCGTGGGCCTGGACCTGACCCGCCGCGACCTGCAGGCCGCGGCCAAGGCCAAGGGCCTGCCGTGGGACATCGCCAAGGGCTTCGACGCCTCCGCGCCGATCAGCGAGTTGATCCCGGCCGGCGAGGTCGGTGCGCTGGAGGCGTTGAACCTCTCGCTGGAAGTCAACGGCGAGGTGCGCCAGCAATCGCTGCTGGAGCAGATGATCTGGAACGTGCCGGAGATCCTGCACGAACTGTCCAAGCTGTTCGCGCTGCGCGCCGGCGACCTGGTGTTCATGGGCACGCCCGCCGGCGTGGCCGCGCTGCGCCCGGGCGACCGCTTCAGCGCGCGCCTGGAGAACGTGGCCGAGCGGCATGGCCGCATCGTCGGCTGAGGCGGCACACGACGGTCGCGCAGCGTGCGCGTGCCTGTGATCCGGACACCACGACAACTGCGCTAGGCTAGCGCCGCGGCGACAGGCCCGCACTGACAAGAAAGGAGTTCCGATGAGCATGATCCGCGAATTCAAGGAATTCGCCATGCGCGGCAACGTGCTGGACCTGGCGGTCGGCGTGGTGCTCGGCGCTGCGTTCGGCAAGATCGTCACCGCGCTGGTGGAGAAGATCATCATGCCGCCGATCGGATTGCTCGCGGGCGGCGTGGACTTCTCGCGCTGGGCATGGACGCTGAAAGCGGCCACGGTGGATGCCGCGGGCAAGCCGGTGCCGGCCGTGGTGATCGGCATCGGCGATTTCCTCAACACCATCATCCAGTTCGTGATCGTGGCCTTCGCCATCTTCATGCTGGTCAAGGCGATCAACCGCATCGCGCGCAAGGAACCGCCCGCGCCGAAGGCACCGACCGAGGAAGTGCTGTTGCTGCGCGAGATCCGCGATTCGCTCAAGCACGAGCCGCGCCCGGAGTGAGCGCAGCGGTACGCGCGGCCTGCACGCTGCAGGCCGCGCGGTGCAGCGCGGCGACGCACTGCTAAGCTGGCCGTTCCTGTGTTCACGGAATCCGCCATGCGCCGTCTCGCCCTCGTCATCGCTGCCGTCCTCGGCCTGTCCTCCACTGCTGCCATGGCGGCCGACGCCACGCGCATTCCAGAGGCAGCCCTGCGCGACGCCGCGACCTTGCGCGAACGGGCGCTGGCCGACGACACCGGCTGGAAGGTGGTGGAATCGCTGACCACCGAGATCGGCCCGCGCATGGCCGGCAGCGACGCCGATGCACGCGCGGTGGCCTGGGCCACCGCCAAATTCAAGTCGCTGGGTTTCGACAAGGTCTGGACCGAGCCGGTGACGTTCCCGAAGTGGGAGCGGCGCAGCGAACACGCGCAGGTGCTCGGCGCACACGCGCAACCACTGACCGTCACCGCGCTGGGCGGCAGCCCCGGCGGCACGGTCGAGGCCGAGGTGGTGCGCTTCGCCGACCTGGCCGCGTTGCAGGCGGCACCGGCCGACGCGCTGCGCGGCAAGATCGCCTTCGTCGATTACCAGATGCTGCGCACCCGCGACGGCAAGGACTACGGCAATGGCGGCGCGGTGCGCAGCAAGGGGCCATCGGAAGCGATCCGCAAGGGCGCCATCGGCTTCGTGATGCGTTCGGCCGGCACCGATTCGCACCGCGTGCCGCACACCGGCATCACCCGCTTCGACGAGGGACTGACGCCGGTGCCGGCAGCGGCACTGTCGGTGCCCGACGCCAACCAGCTGGCGCGCCTGCTCGCGCGCGGCCCGGTGCGCCTGCGGCTAGCGCTGGACTGCGGCTGGGACGGCACGGCGACCTCCTACAACGTGATCGGGCAGATCACCGGGCGCACGCTGCCCAACGAGGTGGTGCTGATCGGCGGGCACCTAGATTCGTGGGACCTGGGCACCGGCGCGATCGACGACGGTGCCGGCGTGGCCATCAGCATGGCCGCCGGGCATCTGATCGGCCAGCTCAAGCAGCCGCCCAAGCGCAGCATCCGCGTGGTCGCCTTCGCCAACGAGGAGCAGGGCCTGTACGGCGGCAAGGCCTACGCGCAGGCGCATGCCAAGGACGTGGCGCGGCACCAGATCGCCGCCGAGAGCGACTTCGGCGCCGGCCGCATCTACGCCTTCAACACCGGCTCCGGCGACGCCGCCGGCTCGCGCGAAGCGACCCGGCAGATCGCCGAGGCGCTGGCGCCGCTCGGCATCGCCTATGCGCCAGACGCGGGTGGCCCCGGCCCGGATGTCGGCCCGCTTGCCGCCAAGGGCGGCGCCTGGGCCTGGCTGGCGCAGGACGGCACGGATTACTTCGATTTGCATCACACCGCCGACGACACCCTGGACAAGATCGACCCGAAGGCGCTGGCGCAGAACGTCGCCGCATATGCGGTGTTCGCGTATCTGGCGGCGCAGGCCGACGGCAGTTTCGGCAGCCAGGCCAAGACAGTGGAACCGCCCAGGGAGTAAAGTGCACCGGACCTGCGCAGGACGCGCGCAGGGGCTTCCCTTCCGCAGCTGCGCCAGGACCTTTGATGGGCATACGGCAACGTCGCGCGGGCTCAGCGGTGACGTTGCTGGATGTGGCCCGCCATGCGGGCGTGTCGCCGATGACTGCTTCGCGCGTGATCAACCGCCACCCGCGCGTGAGCGCGACCATGCGCGAGCGCGTCGAGGCGTCGATCCAGGCGCTCGGCTACCGCCCCAACCTCGCCGGCCGCTCGCTGCGCACCGCAGGACTGGCGCGCCTCGGTGTGCTGTACAGCAATCCCAGCGCGGCCTACCTCAATCAGTTCATGCTCGGGGTGCTCGAGCAGAGCAGCCTGGAAGGCTGCCAGGTGCTGGTGGAGAAGAGCGAGGACAGCGACAGCCAGCGCGCCGCCACCGAACGCCTGCTCGAGGCCGGCGCCGATGGCCTGATCCTGCCGCCGCCGCTGTGCGATGCGCGGCAGACCATCGCCGAACTGGACGCGCGCGGCATTCCGCTGGTGGCGGTGGCCACCGGCGCACCGATGCCCGGGGTCAGCTCGGTGCGCATCGACGACTACCAGGCCGCGTGCGCGCTCACCCGGCACCTGCTCGACCTGGGCCACCGCGACATCGGCTTCGTCAGCGGCGATCCCGGCCACACACCCAGCGCGCTGCGCAGCCGCGCGTTCTTCGACACCATGGCCCAGGCCGGGCTGACGGTGGCGCCGGAGCGCGTGGCCGAAGGCATGTTCACCTATCGCTCCGGCCTGCTCGCGGCCACCGCGCTGCTGCAGGTCATGCCGCGGCCCAGCGCGATCCTGTGCAGCAACGACGACATGGCCGCGGCGGCGCTGGCGATCGCGCACGGGCTGCGCCTGCGCGTGCCGGAAGACCTGTCGATCGCCGGCTTCGACGACACGCCGGTGGCCACGACAATTTGGCCGGAGCTGACCACCATCCACCAGCCGGTCGCGGCGATGGGCGGGGCGGCGGTGACGCTGCTGCTCGGCGAGATCCGCCAGCGCCGCGATGGCCTGCCCAGCCACGGCACCCATCGGGTACTGGACTACACCCTGGTCACGCGCGCCTCCACCGCGCCGCCGCAGCGCTGACAGGCGGCGGCGCGCACGCCGCGGCTCAACCGCGCGTCTGCCGGACCACCTCGACCTGGGCCACGCCCAGCAGACCGGTCAACGGCACTGCGGCGCGACGCTGCTGTGGGTCTGCGACCAGATCCTGACCGCGCAACAGGTCCAGCAACCGTTCCGCCAGCGGCATCACCATGTGCCGGCCCCAGCAGCGCTCGGATGCATGGCCGAACGGCAGGTAGCCGGGCAACGCATCGGGATCCACACCGTCCCAGCGCTCGGGACGGAACGCCTCCGGCTCCTCCCACAACGCCGGATCGCGATGGCTGAGCAGCGGCAGCACCAGCACGTCGTCGGCCGCGCCGATGCGCGGGTCCAGCGCGCCGTATTCCGGCGAGGCGTTGCGCAGGATGTTCCAGGACGGCGGCAGCAGGCGCAGGGTTTCGTAGAGAAGATGGCGGTTGGAGACGCGCGCGTCGAACGGCGACCCCAGCCACAGCGCGTTGGCGACCAGGGTGGAAATGGTGAAGCACACCGGCGCGGCGGTGCGCCGGTACAGGCCCATCGCATCGCGGCGTTCGCGGTAGCTGCCGGCCGCGGACAACAGGGTGGCCAGCGTGGAGGCATCTTCGCCTGGGAGCAGCGGCGCGAGCGCACCGGCCGCGATCACCGCCCAGGTCAGGCGCGGCGTCAATTCGAGCGTGCGGTCCATGAGCAGGCGCAGTCGCCACGGGTCGCCGCCGAGCAGCAGGTCGCGCAGATAGACATGGCCGACGTGCGGCCACGGGCCGGACAGGTCGAGCGTCGCGGGCACCGGACGCTTCAGCGCCTCGCGCACGTCGCGGCCGATCGCCTGCATCAGCTTGGCGGCCTCGCTGCGCGCGATCGAACGGCCATGCAGCGGCTTGAAGGTCGGCCGTTCGTGTTCGGTGGCCGGCCGCGCCGCGAGCAGGCGCTCGCTCAGCGCGGCGCCGGCGACGCCGACCGTGTCGGCATCCAGGCGGAACGCCTCCTGCCCCACGTGCGTGCGCAGCAACGCCTGCAGACGCGGCGCGAACACCGTAGCGCGCGCATCGCGATCGACCATGATGGCGGACATCCCGACTCTCCTGAAGCATCGGCGCCCGGCGAAGCGCATCCGCCGGACACCGGCCGCACGGCACGCCGTGCGGCGACACACGCGGCGCTCAGTACCAGATGTACCAGGCGTACGACTTCAGCGGCTTCTTCGACGACAGCAGGTGCTTGATGGAGAACAGCAGCTTCATGAGCGACATCTCCGCAGGAGTGACGATGGCCCTTTCGGGAGGGGGACTGCGCGGTCTCGCTGGCGCGCATCGCGTGAGGCGCGATCGCATCGACAAGGCGCGCCTGCACGCTACGCCGCCGACAGGTGCGCCGCAAACCCGAAACCGGCCGACGCGCACACTATTGCGTAGCCAAATGCAGCCGGCTCTCCGCGCGTGACGCCGTGCTCAGCGCGCAGCGTGCTGGTGCGGATGCCGGCTGCGCCACGTCCCCAGCAACACCGCCGTGGCCGCGGCGACATTGAGGCTTTCCACCGCGCCGCTGCCGGGGATCGACAGGCGCAGGTCGCAGGCCTGCGCGAAGTCGCGGTCCATGCCGTCGCTCTCGGCGCCCATCACGTAGACCAGGCGCTGCGGCAAGGTGGTGGCGAACAGATCGTCGCCGCCGTCCACCAGCGTCGCCGCGAGGGCGAAGCCCGCACCACGCAATTGCGCTTGCGCCTGCATCGCAGGCGGCAGCCGCACCAGCGGCACCGCCTCGGCGCCGCCCTCTGCCACGCGCGCGGCAGCACCGGACAATGCCAATGCGGCCTGCTCCGGCAACAGGATCGCGCCCACGCCGAAGTGCGCCGCCGAGCGCAGGATCGCGCCGAAGTTGTGCGGGTTGCCCACGCCATCCAGCCACAGCGCCATCGCCGGTCCCGGCGCCAGCGTCTGCAGCCAGTCGGCCAAGGCCAGCGGCGCGACGCGCAGCACGTCGGCGACCACACCTTCGTGGTGGCTGCTGGAAGCGAGCTTGTGCAGATCGGCCTCGTCCACCACGCGGTAGCCGACGCGGTTCGCCACGCACCACTTGAGCAGCGGCTGCAGTGCCGGGATCCGCGCCTCGCTCAGGTACAGCTTGCGGATCGCCTCCGGCCGCCGCGCGTACACCGCGCGCACTGCGTTGAGGCCGTACAGGCGCAGTTCGTTGCGGCTACTGGCCGCCGTACCCTCACCCCCGGCCCCTCTCCCGGGGGGAGAGGGGGGATTCCCACCGCGCGGGCGGTTGCCCCAGGGCGAGGTCATCGGCGCACGCCCGTGGCGCAGGCGCGCCAGGCCGAAGCGGCGCAGCGGGGACGAAGGGCATGACGCATGGGACTCTCCTGGAAAACGCACGGACGCGCGCCAGGGGCGGCACGCTGCGGGCATTTTCGCTCATCCGCGCGGCGCCGGCTGCCCCAACGCGGTCGATCGCGGCGCCGGCACTTGTCTACGTCGCGCCACACGAAGCGCAAACCAGATCGCGGCGACGACCGAGAAACAGTTCACCCTCGCCCCCCACCATGCGGGATTCGCGGCGAGTCATGCGGAAATCCGACAAGCGCGCGATGCGCGTTGGGTCCATCGTCGCCGCTCCTTCGGCCACCACGCAGGCATTTATCGAGCAGGCACGCCCCGCACCACTCGCTTCGCAGACGGGAGGCAAGCCACGACCGACGGCGCCACAACGCGCCGTGCCGTCGCGCCGCACGGCCTCCCGAGAACGCATTCCGCATTCTCACGACAAGGCGAACTCCCATGCACTCCGACTTCCGTCCTTCTTTCCGGACCGCGCGCCACCGCGCCTGCGCCGCGCTGCTGCTGACGCTGGCCCTCTTCGGCCTCGGCGCCAGCGCACTGGCACAAACCGTCGCACCCGATGCGCGCCTGGCCCGGGCCGGCGCCCTGCGCACCGCGCACAAACCCGCCAACGTCCCCGACGACTACATCCAGACGCCTTTCGGCTACTTCGCGCCCGCCTGCGTGCGCCAGGTGCATCGCAACGAACGCATCCTCGGCGATGGCGGCGGCCTGCAGCGCGCCGACGGCGTGCGCGAACAGGCGCAGGCCTGCACCCAGGACAACTTCACGCCCAGCGGCATCCGGGTAAGGCCTGACGGGCGCGGCCTGGATGGCCGGCAGGCCCGCGGCAACGCCGCGCTGGTGGCCTCCAGCGCGCACCGCGCGGTGCCACCGCCGATCACCCACGACTGGGTGCAGTCGGCCATCGACGTGACCGGCAACAAGATGGGCCGCATCGTCGCCAGCTGGACGGTGCCGCAGAACCCGACCAACGTGGCGCACCAGACGGTGTACTTCTTCCCCGGCATGCAGAGCGACGATCCGACCATCCTGCAACCGGTGCTGGGCTACCGCGGCGACAGCAATACCTGGGATCTGAGCAGTTGGAACTGTTGCCAGGACGGTATGGTGTGGTACAGCGACTTCATCCCGGCCAAGGCCGGCGACCGGATCGTCGGCGACACCTATGCCACCTGCAACAACGGCAGCCCCTGCTCGAACTGGAACGTCGACACGCGCAACGTGACCAGCGGCCAGAGCGTGCGGCTCAGCACCACCTACGACATCAACTCCCGTACGCACCTGGTGGTGGGCGGCGCGCTGGAAGTGTACGCCGTGGACAGTTGCGACCAGTATCCGCCCGACCGACGCATCACCTTCAGCGCGATCGGCGTGTACGACTACCGCATGCAACGGGTGGCGTCGCCAGCGTGGGTGTCGTACAACGACAGCTCGGGCCTGGACGTGCAATGCAACTACGCGGTGGACACCACCGCCACCTCGGCCACCATTTCCTACTGAGGCCGTGCCTCCTGCGCGTCGCTCCGAACGAGCGACGCGCGGGTCAGACTGCCGGCCAGGTCCGCGCGAACAGCCGCAGGTCGCGCAGTTTCCCGTCGCGTACCGACACCTCGGAGCGTCTGCCGATCTCGGCGAAGTCGTTCTTCTGCAGCACCCGCGCCGAACCCGGATTGTCCGGCAACACCAGCGCCTCGACCCGCTGCAGGCGCAGCGCCGGCACCGCCCAGTCCAGGTACGCGGCGACGATACGGGTCATCCGTCCCTGGCCCCAATGCGTGCTGCCCAGCCAGTAGCCGAGTTCCGCACAGCCGGGTGACGGCACCGCCGCCGCATGCAGGCCGATCCCGCCACAGGCCTCGCCGCCGATCGCGATCGCCAGCACCGGATCGTTCAGGTCGATCACCTGCCCGCCCAGGAAGGCCTCGCCGTCGGCGCGGGTGTAGGGATGCGGGAAGCGCCGGCTCAGCCCGCGCGCCACCTGGGCATCGTCTGCGTGGCGGACCAGCGCGTCCAGGTCGTCGGTGCGCCAGCGGCGCAGCACGATGCCGTCCAGCCGCAGCTGCAGATCGCGCCAGGGGGCGGCAGCGGCGGTCTGGGACATCGGCGATTCCTGCGGCAAGGGAAGCGCAGCATAGCCGCCGGCCGCGGCCTGCGCGGCGGCGCGATCGTCTACGGCTGAGGGTTTTACCCGACAGACCAGCGAAAGCCAGCCCGGGTAGACTCCCGCGCCGCACCTCGCCCTTCCGTCCAAAGAGCCGTTCCCCGATGCCTTCCGACACCGCCGCCACGGCCCGCATCCCGATCTTCATGTACCACAACGTGGCCGAGGCGCCGCGCCACCTGCAGGTGTACCGCAGCCTGTACGTGAGCCCGGGCCGCTTCGCCCGGCAGATGCGCCTGCTGCAGCGGTTGGGCTACCGCGGCGTGTCCATGTCCGACGCCATGCCCTACCTGCGCGGCGAACGCCAGGGCAAGGTCGCGGTGGTCACCCTGGACGACGGCTACCTGGACAACCTGCAGGCGGCGCTGCCGGTGCTGCAGCAGTTGGGCTTCACCGCCACGGTGTACATGGTCAGCGGCTGCATCGGCCGCCACAACGTGTGGGATGCGCAGAAGCTCGGCATCGAGAAGCCGTTGATGAACCTCGCCGAGCTGCGCCAGTGGCGCGCCGGCGGCATGGAGATCGGCGCGCATACGCGCTCGCACCCGCACCTGACCGGCTGCAGCGACGCGGCCCTGCGCGAGGAGATCGGCGGCTGCAAGCGCGAGCTGGAGGACCTGCTGGGCGAGGCCGTCCCGCAGTTCTGCTACCCCTACGGCGATGTCGACGACCGCGTCGCCGACGTGGTGCGCGAAGCCGGCTACACCGCCGCCACCAGCACCCGCCGCGGCCGCGCGCTGGCCGGCTCGGACCCGATGCGCTACCCGCGCATCCAGGTCGCGCGTCATCACCTGCTGCCGCAATTCGCGCTGCGTGCGCTCACCGCCTACGAGGACCGCCGCGGATGAAATTCCTGTTCGTCGGCACCAATCCCGAGAATACCGGCGCGGCCACGCATTTCGTGGCGCTGGCGCAGGCGCTGGCCGGCGTCGGTCATCAGGTCGAGGTCATCGCCTGCGAGGGCGGCCTGATCGCCGACGAGCTGCGCCGCAGCGGCATCACCGTGCACGTCGGGCACTTCCGCAACGTGCTGGACCCGGACGGCTACCGGCCGCTGCTGCGCGTGGCGCGGCGCAGCCGGCCGGACTGGCTGGTCGGCAACTTCGGCAAGGAGTACTGGCCGCTGCTGCTGGCCGGGCGCGCGCTGGGCATCCCCGTCGCGCTGTTCCGCCACCGTACCCCGGCGATGAGCGCGCTGTCCGGCTATGCGATCCCGCGCCTGGCGGCGCGCTTCTTCGCGGTCTCGCACTACGCGCGGCAGGCCTACCTGGAATGCGGCGTGCCCGAGGCGCTGGTGCAGGTGCTGTACAACCCGGTGACCATGGAGCGGCTGCGCCCGGATCCGGAGCGCGGCCGCGCCATCCGCGCCGCACAGCAGTTGCCCGAGGACGCGATCGTGCTCGGCTACAGCGGGCGCATGCATGCCGGCAAGGGCATCTTTCCGTTGCTGGAAGCGGCTGGGGCGGCGATGGCGCAGGAGCCACGGCTGCACTGCCTGTGGCTGGGCGACGGCCCGGATGCGGCGCAGTTGCAGGCGCAGGCCGCGGCCCAGCCGCACGGCGAACGCCATCGCTTCGTCGGCTGGGTCAACGACACCACGCCGTACTACAACGCGATGTCGATGCTGGCATTCCCGTCGCTGGCGCCGGAAACCTTCGGCCGGGTCTCGGTGGAGGCGCAGGCAAGCGGCGTGCCGGTGCTGGCCAGCCACGTCGGCGGCACCGCCGAGACGCTGGACCCAGGCGTCAGCGGCGAACTGCTCACGCCCGGCGACGTGGACGGCTGGCGCGATGCGATCCTGCGCCTGTGCGACAGCGAACGGCGCCAGCGCATGGGCCAGGCCGGACGCGACTTCGTGCAGCGCCATTTCGGCGGCGCCGTGATCGCCGCGCAGTTCGTGCACCTGCTGCAGCAGCCGCGCTGCGCGCCGCAGGCGCTGGCGCCGTCGCGCACCGACCCGGCCTGAGCGCACCAGGGTGCGCGGCCTCGCTCAGGCGTGGCCGCCGACCGAGGGCGTCTGCGCCTCCAGTTGCTGCAGGCGCTGCTGCACCGCATCCGGCGAGCGCGTGTACGGCGCCAGCAACGCATAGAACGCCGGCACCACGAACAGCGACAGCAGCGTGGACACCGACACGCCGAAGATCACCACGATGCCGATGGTGGCGCGGCTGGCCGAACCCGGGCCGCCGGCGACCACCAGCGGGATCGCACCGACCACGGTGGCCAGCGAGGTCATCAGGATCGGCCGCAGGCGCACCGCCGAGGCTTCGACGATGGCCTCGCGCACGCTGCGCCCGGCATCGCGCAGCTGGTTGGCGAACTCCACGATCAGGATGCCGTTCTTGGCCGCCAGCCCGACCAGCATCACGATGCCGATCTGGCTGAACAGGTTGAGCGTGCCGCCGCTGATCGCCAGGCCGATCAGCGCGCCGAGCACGCCCAGCGGCACGGTCAGCATGATCACCAGCGGGTGGATGAAGCTCTCGAACTGCGCCGCCAGCACCAGGTACACCATCAGCAATGCCAGGGCGAAGGTCAGCAGCACCGCGCCGCCGGCCTTCTGGTACTCGCGCGATTCACCCTTCCAGTCGAGCTGCGCGTAGTCGGGCAGTTCCTCGCGCGCCACCTGCTGCGCCCAGGCGATCGCCTCGCCGAGCGGATAGCCCGGGGCCAGGCCGGCGTTGATGGTGATCGCACGCAGGCGGTTGAAGCGATGCAGATTGCCGGGCTCGGCGACTTCGCGCAGGCTCACCAGGTTGGACAGCGGGATCAGCTGGCCGCTGTCGGCGCGTACCCGGATCGCCGCCAGGTCGGCCGGATCGGCGCGGCCGTCGCGGCTGGCCTGCAGCATCACGTCGTACTCCTCGCCGTTGTCGACGAAGGTGGTGACCTGGCGCGAACCCATCAACGTCTCCAGCGCGCGGCCGATCTCGGTCACCGGCACGCCGAGGTCGGCTGCGCGCTGGCGGTCGATCTCCACGCGCATCTGCGGCCGGGTTTCCTTGTAGTCCGAGTCCGCCCCGACCAGTCCGGGGTTGTCGGCGATGCGCGCCAGCAGGCGGTCGCGCCATTGCGCGATCTCGGCGTAGTCGGGACCGCCGAGCACGATCTGGAACGGTTGCCCGCGGCTGTTGACCAGGCCGCCGCCGACCTGGGTGCGCGCGCGCACGCCGGGCAAGGCGCGCAACTCGTCCTGCAGCGTCGCGGCGACGTCGGCGGTGGCCAGGTCGCGCTCGCTCCAGTCGCGCAGGAACACGCTGACCCGGCCGGTGTGCATCTCCTCGCTGGCGCCGAAGCTGCCGGGCACGCGCGGATTGGCGCGCGCGATCGGCTGGCCATCGCCACGGTGGCGGTCGAGGATGGCCTCGACCTGGTGCATCTGCCCCACCGTGTAGTCGAAACCGGCGCCCTCCGGTGCATCGATCATCACCTGGAACGAGCCGCGGTCCTCGGCCGGCGCCAGTTCCGAGGGGATGATCCGCGCCAGCAGCGCGCTGGCCACCAGCGCCGCCAGCATCAGCGCGCCGAACAGCCAGGCGCGACCGACGTGGCGCTCGAGCACGTGCCGATAGCGCGCGCTCAGCCCCTGCAGCCGCGCCTCGACCCAGCCGTGCACGCGGTTGGGCTTCTCGCGCGCATGCGCCTTGAGCAGCTTGGACGACATCATCGGGGTCAGGGTCAGCGCGACGAAGGCGGAGATCGCCACCGCCGCGGCCAGCGCCACCGCCAGTTCGCGGAACAGGCGCCCGGTGTTGCCTTCGAGGAAGCCGACCGGCAGGAACACCGCCACCAGCACCGCGGTGGTGGCGATCACTGCGAAGGCGACCTGCGCGGTGCCGCGCCGCGCCGCCACCAGCGCCGGCTCGCCCAGGTCGACGCGGCGCTGGATGTTCTCCACCACCACGATCGCATCGTCCACCACCAGGCCGATGCACAGCACCAGGGCGAGCAGGGTCAGCAGGTTGATCGAGAAGCCGAACGCGTACAACGCGATGAACGCGGCCACCAGGCACACCGGCACGGTCACCGCAGGAATCAGCGCCGCGCGCACGCTGCCCAGAAACAGCCAGATCACCACCAGCACCAGCACCACCGCCTCGATCAAGGTGTGGTAGACGCGCTCTACCGAGGCATCGATGAACACGGTGGAGTCGAAGGCGACGAAGATCTGCGTGCCCTTGGGCAGGGTCTGCTGGATCTGCTGCGCGGCCGCGCGCGCGGCGCGGGCCACGTCCAGGCTGTTGGCGGTGGAGGTCTTGACGATGCCCAGGCCGACGTTGGGCACGCCGTTGCTGCGGAAGTAGGCGCGGCGCTCGGCCGAGGCCAGTTCCACCTTGGCTACGTCGCCCAGCCGCACCACGTAGCCGTCGCGGCCCTTGCCCAATGGGATGGCGGCGAAGTCTGCCGGCGTGCGGTAGTTGCGCTCCACGCGCAGGGTGAAGTCGCGGTCGGCCGATTCCAGGCGGCCGGCCGGCAGCTCCACGTTCTCGCGGGCCAGCGCATTCTCCACGTCGGTCACGGTGAGCTCGCGCGCGGCCAGTTGGTCGCGGTCCAGCCAGATGCGCATCGCATAGCGCTGGCGCCCGCCCAGGCGCACCTGGGCGACGCCGTCGATGCTGGACAGGCGATCCACCACGTAGCGTTCGGCGTAGTCGGACAGCTGCAGCGCGTCCATCGTGCTGGAGCTCATGTTGAGCCACAGGATGGCGTCGGCATCGGCCTCGACCTTGGCGATCTCCGGCGCATCGGCCTCGTCGGGCAGGCGGTCGAGTACGCGGCTGACCGCATCGCGCACATCGTTGGCGGCGGCCTCGATGTCGCGGGTGGCGCGGAACTCCAGGCTGATGTCGGCCACGCCGTTGGAACTGCGCGCCTGGATCGTCTCGATGCCTTCGATACCGGCCAGTGCGTCCTCCAGCACCTGGGTGATGCGGCTTTCCACCACTGCGGCCGAGGCGCCGGGATAGCGCACCTCCACCGACACGATCGGCGGATCGATCGCCGGCAGCTCGCGCAGGGTCAGCCGGCTGTACGCCATCACCCCCAACACCACCAGCAACAGGCTCATCACCGCGGCGAACACCGGCCGGGTGATCGAGACGTCGGACAGCTTCATCCGGCCAGGTCCGCCGCGGCGCTGCCGCTGCGCGCGCCACCGCCGTCAGCGGCGGCGGCATCGACCACCGTCACGCCCGGCCGCAGCTTGCCGGTGCCCTCGACCACGATGCGCTGGCCGGGCTGCAGGCCGTCGACGATCTCGACCAGGCCGTCGCGGCGCGCGCCGGTGCGCACGTCGGCGCGGGCCACGGCGGCGTCGGCGCCGACCCGGTACACGAACGCATCGCGCCCCACCTGCACCACCGCGATCTCCGGGATTACCAGCGCCTGCCGGGCAGGCCGGTACAGGCGCACGTCCATCAGCATGCCCGGGCGCAGCGCGCGGTCGGCGTTGTCGAACGCGGCGCGCACGGTGACCGCGCGGGTGGCACTGTCCACGCGCGCGTCCACGGTAGCGACCTTGCCTTCGAACGCGCGCCCCGGATAGGCCACGCTGCGGCCGCCGACGGCATCGCCCGCCTTGACCGTCGACAGCGCCGCCTCCGGCACCTGGAAATCCACGTAGACCTGGGCCACGTCGTCGAGCGTGGCGATGGTCGCGTCCGGCGTCAGCAGCGCGCCGGGGCTGACCTGGCGCAAGCCGAGCACGCCGGCGAACGGCGCACGCACGCTGCGGTCGCCGATCTCCGCACGCATCTGCAGCACCCGCGCCTGCGCGGCATCGCGCAGCGCGCGTTGCGTGTCCAGTTGCGCGCGCGACACCAGTTGCCGCCCGACCAGTTCGCTCTGCCGCCGGTACAGTTGCTCGGCCTCGGTGAACGTCGCTTCGGCCTCGCGCAGCGCCGCTTGCTGGCCTTGCCCGCGCAGCGTCACCAGCGGCGCGCCGGCCGCCACTTCCTGGCCACTTTCGAAATGCACGCGCTCCACGATCTCGCTGACCTTGGCGGTCAGCGTCACCGATTCGCGCGCCTTGACCGTGCCCAGCGACGACAGGCTGTCGTTCCAGTCGCGCGGCTGCACCGTCTGCAGCGTCACCGGAACCGCGGTGCTGGCGCTCGCCGGTACCGGCGGCTTGCCGCAGCCGGCAAGCACGATCGACGACAACAGGAGACACACCAGGCGGACGCCGGCGCGTGGTCGGTGCGGCATGGAGATCCCGGACGCGTGGAGTTCGACCCAGTCTAACGGCCCGGCGTGACGAGCGTTGACACACCGCGACCATGACCGACGACCCTTGCCGGCCAATGCATGCGCTGCGCGATGAGACGCAGCGCACGCGTGGCGCGGCGTGCGCCGCGCCCGTTCGGCACCTCAGCGTGGCGCGACGGCGAGGTGCTGCCGCTCGCGCAGCGCACTGCACAGGCGAATCGTTTCGGCGGTCTGCGCCAGGCCGCGATCGGCGCCGCTGAGCGTCTTCAGCCGCGGCGTGAAGAACGCCTCCAGCCGATCCGCTTCGGCGGCGTCGCAGCCACCGCTGGCGGCCAGCGCCGGCAAGCGACCGCCGTCGAAGGAGCCGGAGCGCGCCACGATGCGTTCGAAGTGAGCGGTGTACCACGGCCACATCGAGGCATGCGTGGCGGGCTCGGCGTGTCCACCCATCAGCAGGCTGTTCATCTCGCCGACCTTGATCGCATCGGTCAGGGCGAAATCGCGCACCTTCTGCAACTGCTGCGGATCGCGCACGGCGCCGAGCGCTTCGATCATCGCGTTGCGCTGGGCCGGTTCGCCGTGACCGCGCAAGGCGGCGATCAACGCGTCCACCGCCGGCGCGCCGCGCGCCTGCACCGCCACCGTCAATGCCGCGCCGAGCAGATCGGGGTTGGCGGCGGCGAACTCCAGCGCGCCGCCCTTGCCGGCCAGCACCGCATCGCCCTGGGCCAGCAGCGCCTGCCGCACCGCCGGTACGCCCATGGTGACCCCGAGCAGTTCGGCCAGGTTGGAGCGCAGCGCCACGTCGTCGTCGCTGTCGCCGGCCCGGCGCTGGTAGCCCAGTGCCTGCAGGCGCGCGCCGAACGCGGCTTCGGTCGCCAAGCGCAGCGCATCCCGTTGTGCCTCGTCGCGCGCCAGCACCCGCCAGATCCAGGCGATGCGGTCGTTCATCGCGGTGGTCACCGCGGTGGCCTTGGCCGCCGCCAGCTGCTGCATCGCCGCGATCACGTCGGCGGTGTCGGCATCGCCGGTGCGGAACGCGCTGTCGATGGCATCGGCATAGGCCAGCTTCTCGGCGTCGTCCAGCGCATCGAGATGGCGGCCGAGCGCGGCCAGTTGCGGCTTGGGCAGGGCGAAGCGGTAGTAGCCGGTGCCGCCGGCGTTGGGCATCACCCAGCTGTCGGCATCGGCGCCGGCCAGCACGAGGCGGCCGTCGCTGGCGGACAGCATCTGGCAGGCGCGGCGCGCGCCCTGGCGCGTGCCGTACTTGACGCACACCGGCACGCCCCAGGTCTGCGCGGCACTGCCGCGCGAGCCCAGCGGCAGGAAGCGCTGCTGGTGCAGCTGCAGCACCGCAGCGCCCGTCTCCGGCTGCAAACGCGCTTGCAGGTAGGGCACGCCCGGCTGATCGAGGAAGCTGCGGAACGCGGCCTTGAAGTCGGCGCCCTTGCCGGCCGCGGCGGCGATGGCGTCGACCAGGTCGTCGGCAGTGGCGTTGCCGAAGCGGTGCGTGCGGATGTAGCGGCGCATGCCGCTGCGGAAGGTGTCCTCGCCGACGAACTGCTCGAACATGCCCAGCACCGCGGCGCCCTTGCGGTAGGTGATGCTGTCGAAGGCGGTCTCGATGTCGCCGTTGCCGGTGATCGGCTGGCGGATCTTGCGCGCGCTGACCAGGCTGTCGTTGTTCATCGCATCCTGCGCGGCACTGATGCGGTCCAGGTCGGCGCGGTACTGCGGACGCAGGCGCATGGTGATCTTCTGCTGCATCCACGTGGCGAAGGCCTCGTTGAGCCACAGGTCGTTCCACCAGGCCATGGTCACCGTATCGCCGGTCCACTGGTGCGCCAGTTCGTGCGCGGTGACGTTGAACGAGCCCTCGACGTTGTGCCGCGGCGAATCGTCGTCCAGCAGCAACAGCCAGTCGCGGAAGGTGACGAAGCCGGGGTTCTCCATCGCGCCGGCGGAGAAGTCCGGCGCGGCCACCAGGTCCAGCTTGTCGAACGGATAGCCGAAGTCGTAATAGTCCTCCAGCGCGGCGATGATCTCCGGTGTCTGCTGCAACGCGCGCTGGATGCGCGGCCCCTGCCCGCGCGCGGCCACGCCGCGCAGCGGGATCGATTGCGGGCGCTGCGGCGTGGCCGGCAATGCCGGCCCGTCGACCACGTCCCACGGCCCGACCGCGTACGCCACCAGGTAGGTCGGCAGCGGCACGGTCTCGGCGAAGCGCACGGTCTTCCAGCCCTTGCCGGCCGGCTGGGTGGACTCGGCGCGGGTATTGGCCAGTGCCTGCTCGCCCTCGGGCACGGTCAGGCGCAGCGCGAACGGCGTCTTCAGCGCCGGCTCGTCGAAGCCGGGGAAGGCGTAGCGCGCGCTGATCGGCTCCATCTGCGTCAGGGCGTAGGCATGCCCCTGCGCCTTGACCTGGTACAGACCCTGCAACTGCTGGTTGAACGGTGCGCTGTAGACGATGGTGAGGGTCAGCTCCTGCGGCTGCAGCGTTCGCCCGAAGGCGATGCGGGCCACGCCGGCCTGCGCGTCGGCTTGGGTGTAGCGCACCGGGAACGACGCACCATCGGCGGTGTGCAGCGTGGCCTTGCTCACCCGCAACTCCTTGCCGTGCAGCCACAGATGGTCGGAGGCGCGCTCCAGGCGCACGCGCAGGGTGGCGGTGCCGTCGAAGTCGGTGCGCTCCGGATCGATCTTCAGGTCCAGCGCATAGTGTTCGGGCACCGCCCAATCCGGCAGGCGTCCGGTCGGCACCGCATCGGGGGCCTGCGCGCAGGCCGCGCCGCAGCACAGCGCGAGGACGGAGAACAGCACGCGACGGGACAGAGCTGGCATGGACGGGCCTTCGCCGATGAGGAGGGCGACGACTTAAGCATGCGCGGCCGCGGCTGTCACGTGATGACGGCCAGTGATTTAGCCCGCGGGCACCGTGGGGGTTCTTCTCATCCGGACCCACATCTCAAGCAACAGCCAAGGCTTTCGCCTTACGGCGAGTTACTTTTCTTTGCTTGTGCAAAGAAAAGTAAACAAAAGAAGCGCTTTACCACAGCCGAAGGCTGGTCAAGCACACCCTGCCTACGCGCCCTCCGCGCTGACGCGCTCCGGGTCCGCGTCCAGCCCGGGGATCCGCGGAAGGGGCATCCTGCCCCTGCCGCGGACGGCGTACATCCATGTACGCCGCCCCTTCGGGGTTTTTCCCCGCACTGGCCGCCGCTGCGGAAGGGAACCCGGTCAATCAGAAGCCAGAGCAACATCAATAGCAAAGGCCAATAGCAAAAGCAGAAGCACCTGCGACTACAGCGCACGCCTGGGTCATTGCCGTGTCCGCCAACAAATGCTCTGCGCGTGGTGGCGCTCATTGCCTGTTGGCCCTGATGGCCACACAACAACGCCGAGTTTCGCAACAGCGAGCACTATTCGTGTTTGACGGAACAGCTCCTGCTAAGACTTACGACACGTTGGCTGGGTGCACTGTGGGAGGGACTTCAGTCCCGACGCCTTACGGTCGGGTGCCTAGCGGGAGCCGTGCGGCGCGGCTGCATGACAGTTGACCGCTACAGCACGGCGGTATCGGGAAGGCGACCGACCCTCGCAACGCCCTGCTCCCGCCTCAGTCCTGCAACCCCAGCGCCGCCAGCACCTGCGCGGCCAGCGCTTCGACATTGTCGCCATCGGCGTGCAGGTGCAGCTCCGGCCGCTCCGGCGCCTCGTACGGCGAATCGATGCCGGTGAAGTTGGGGATCAGGCCGGCGCGCGCCTTGGCGTACAGGCCCTTGATGTCGCGTGCCTCGGCCACCGGCAGCGGCACGTCGACGAACACCTCGAGGAATTCGCCCTCGCCGAAGCGCTCGCGCGCCAGTTGCCGCTCGGCGCGGAATGGCGAGATGAAGCTGACCAGCACGATCAGCCCGGCATCGGTCATCAGCCTGGCCACTTCGGCGACGCGACGGATGTTCTCGACGCGGTCCTCGTCGGTGAAACCCAGGTCACGATTCAACCCATGGCGGACGTTGTCGCCGTCGAGGATGAAGGTGTGGTAGCCCAGCGCGTGCAGGCGCTTGTCGACCAGGTTGGCGATGGTCGACTTGCCGGCGCCGGACAGGCCGGTGAACCACAGCACCTTCGGCGTCTGGCCCTTGATCCGCGCGCGCGCGGCCTTGTCCACGTCCAGGTGCTGCCAGTGCACGTTGCCGGCCCGGCGCAGCGCGAAATCCAGGGTGCCGGCGGCGACGGTGGCGTTGCTGTGGCGGTCGATCAGGATGAAGCCGCCGAGCGCGCGGTCCTGCGTGTACGGAGCGAAGGCGATCGGCTGGTCCAGCGCCAGGTTGCAGTAGCCGACCTCGTTGAGTTCCAGGCGCTTGGCCGCCAGCCGCTCCTGCGTGTTGACGTCGATGCGGTGCTTGATCTCGGTGACGCTGGCGGCCACGGTGCGTGCGCCGATCTTCAGCCAGTACGGGCGACCGGGCAGCAGCGCGGCATCGTCCATCCACAGCACGTGCGCGGCGAACTGGTCGGCCACCTCCGGCGGATCGCCGGCGGCGGCGATCACGTCGCCGCGGCTGACGTCGATCTCCTCGGTCAGGGTCAGCGTCACCGCCTGCCCGGCCACCGCGCGCGGCACCGGTTCGGCGCCGATCAGCACCTGCGCCACCTGCGCGCGCCGCGCCGACGGCAGCACCACCACCGCATCGCCGGGCTGCACCGCGCCTGCGGCCACGGTGCCGGCGAAGCCACGGAACTGCGCATTCGGGCGGTTGACCCACTGCACCGGCAGACGCAGGCCGCTGTCGCCGCTACGCGCGTCCAGCTGCACGCCTTCCAGATGTTCGAGCAGCGCCGGGCCGGCATACCAGGGCATGCGCGCCGAACGCTGCGACAGGTTGTCGCCCTCCAACGCCGACAGCGGAATGCACTGCACGTCGGCGATGCCAAGCTGCGCGGCGAGCGCGCGGTACTCGGCGGCGATGGCCTCGAACGTCGCCTGTTCGAACTCGACCAGGTCCATCTTGTTGACCGCCAGCACCACGTGGCGGATGCCCAGCAGCGCGACGATGTAGCTGTGCCGTCGCGTCTGGGTCAACACGCCCTTGGTGGCGTCCACCAGCACCACCGCCACGTCGGCGGTGGACGCGCCGGTGGCCATGTTGCGGGTGTACTGCGCATGCCCGGGGCAGTCGGCGACGATGAACTTGCGCCGGTCGGTATCGAAGTAGCGGTAGGCCACGTCGATGGTGATGCCCTGTTCGCGTTCGGCGGCGAGGCCGTCCAGCAGCAGCGCATAGTCGATGGCCCCACCGCGGGTGCCGTGGCGTTTGCTGTCGGCACCGAGCGCGGCCAACTGGTCGTCGAACAGCCGCTTGCTGTCGTACAGCAAGCGCCCGATCAGCGTGCTCTTGCCGTCGTCGACGCTGCCGCAGGTGATGAAGCGCAGCAGCGGCTTGTGTTCGTGTTGTTGCAGGTAGGCGGCGACTGCGTCGCCGCCTACGGGATTGGGGAGTCGGGATTGGGGATTCGCAACAGCGTCTCCTCCTGATGCCGCCTCACTCGCGAAACCCCGCTCTTGCGAATCCCGAATCCCGAATCCCGACTCCCGGCCCATCAGAAATATCCCTCCACCTTCTTCTGCTCCATCGACGCACCCGGATCCTTGTCGATGATCCGGCCCTGGCGTTCGGAGGTGGTGGCCTGCAGCATCTCGGCGATGATCTTCTCCAGGGTGTCGGCCTGCGACGCGATCGCGCCGGTCAGCGGGTAGCAGCCGAGGGTGCGAAAGCGCACGCGGCGCAGCTGCGGGGTTTCGCCGGGACGCAGCGGCAGGCGCGCGTCGTCGACCATGATCAGCGCGCCGTCGCGCTCCACCACCGGGCGTTCGGCGGCGAAGTACAGCGGCACCACCGGAATCGCCTCGCGGTAGATGTACAGCCAGATGTCCAGCTCGGTCCAGTTGGACAGCGGGAACACGCGCACGCTCTCGCCGGGATGGATCCGCGGGTTGTACAGATTCCACAGCTCCGGACGCTGCTGCTTGGGATCCCAGCGGTGGTGCGCGTTGCGGAACGAGAACACGCGCTCCTTGGCGCGCGCCTTCTCCTCGTCGCGCCGCGCGCCGCCGATGGCCGCATCGAACTTCCACAGGTCCAGCGCCTGCTTCAGTGCCTGCGTCTTCATCACATCGGTGTGCACGCTGGCGCCGTGGCTGAACGGGCCGATGTCCTGGGCGACGCCGTCGGGATTGATGTGCACGCGCAGTTCCACGCCGGTCTCCGCAGCGCGGCGGTCGCGGAAGGCGATCATCTCGCGGAACTTCCAGCGCGTGTCCACGTGCAGCAGCGGGATCGGCGGCGGCGCCGGCGCGAACGCCTTGAGCAGCAGGTGCAGCAACACCGAGCTGTCCTTGCCCACCGAATACAGCAGCACCGGGTTGCGGAACTCGGCAGCGACCTCGCGCAGGATGTGGATGCTCTCGGCCTCGAGGCGGTCGAGGTGGGACAGGGCGGACGAACTCATCGAGACGGCGGCAGCAGGCAGTGGGAGACCGGACCGAAGCGTAGCAGCGGTCGTGGCAGTCGGGGCGGCAGTGTGCGTCGCGCCGGCCGCCCGGCAGAAATAAGCCCCGGGCATGAGCCGATAACCCCTGTTCCTTTCTGCACCGCGCAACGCTTCCCTAACATCGGTCATCCCTTCCCAACACCCGGACCGGCCATGACCGCCGCCTCGCCCGCGTTGCCGCCCAGCCCCTTGCCCGAGGAGCGCAAGGCACTGCTGGCGCGGACCGTGGAGGGTCTGGATGCGGCCGGCCTGTGGTGGCTGTCCGGCTACGCCGCCGGGCTGGCCCAGGCGCAGGGCCCGGCGACCCCGGCGCTGGCCGTGGTCGCCGGCGCCGTCGCGGCGCCCTCGCCCGCACCGCAACTGAGCATCGTCTACGGCAGCCAGACCGGCAACGCGCGCCGCGCCGCCGAACAGGTGGCCGCCGAGGCCGAGGCCGCCGGCCTGGCGGTGCGCCTGCTGCGCGCCGACGCCTATCCCACCCGTGAACTGGGCAACGAACGCCTGCTCTACGTGGTCATCAGCACCCAGGGCGAGGGCGACCCGCCGGACGATGCGATCGGCTTCGTCGAGTTCCTGCAGGGCCGGCGCGCGCCAAAACTGCCGCAACTGCAGTACGCCGTGCTCGGCCTGGGCGATTCCAGCTATGCCGATTTCTGCGGCATCGCCCGGCGCCTGGACGCGCGCCTGGCCGAGCTCGGCGCGCAGCGGCTGCTGCCGCTGGGCGAGGCCGACCTGGAGATCGAGACGGTGGCGGCGCCATGGCGGGCGCAGGCGCTGGCGCAGGCACGCGACGTGCTGGGCCGCACGCCTGCGGTGCCGTCGGCCACAGTGACCCCGCTGCGTGGCGCGGTGGCCGCGCCGTGGAGCCGCAGCCAGCCGTTCGCCGCCGAGGTGCTGGCCAACCAGCCGATCAGCGGCCGCGACTTCAAGGGGCCGCGCTACGCCACGCACGGTCCGGCCGACAAGGACGTGCGCCACCTGGAACTGTCGCTGGCCGGCAGCGGCCTGCACTACGAACCCGGCGACGCTTTGGGCGTGCGCCATCGCAACCCGCCCGCGCTGGTCGAGGCGGTGCTGACCGCGACGCGACTGGACGGTCACGTCGAACTCACTGCCGATGGGCAGACTCTGTCCCTGCACGAGTGGCTCGCCGGCCATCGCGAACTGACCCGGGCCTCGCGCCCGCTGCTCGTCGCGGTGGCCGAACGCGCCGGCGCAACCGCGCTGACCGAGCTGCTCGATCCCACCCAGACCGCCGGCCTGGCGGCGTTGCTCGCCGATCATCAAGTGATCGACGTGCTGCGCCGCTGGCCGGCGGATTGGGACCACGCTGCGCTGCTGCAGGCGCTGCGGCCGATGGTCCCGCGCCTGTACTCGATTGCCTCCAGCCGCAAGCGGGTCGGCGACGAAGCCCACCTCACCGTCGACGTCCTCGCCTATGACGCCCATGGCCACGCCCATGGCGGCGCCGCCAGCGGCTACCTGGCCGCCCTGGCCGAAGGCGACAGCGCGCCGGTCTACATCGAACCCAACGAACGCTTCCGGGTGCCGGCCGACGGCAGCCGCGACATCCTGATGATCGGCCCCGGCACCGGTGTGGCGCCGTTCCGCGGCTTCGTGCAGGAGCGCGCCGAGAGCGGCGCCAGCGGCCGCAACTGGCTGTTCTTCGGCGCCCGCCACTTCAACCGCGATTTCCTCTACCAGGCCGAGTGGCAGCAGGCGCTGCGCAGCGGCGAGCTGCACCGGCTGGACCTGGCGTTCTCGCGCGACGTGCAGCCGCTGCGCGGCACCGCCGCGCCAGCGAAGGTGTACATGCAGCAGCGTCTGCGCGAACACGGCCGCGCCGTCTACGACTGGCTGCAGAACGGCGCACACCTTTACGTGTGCGGCGCCATCGCCATGGGCAAGGACGTACACGCCACCCTGCTGGACCTCGTCGCCGAACACGGCGCCCACAGCGCCGAAGATGCCGCGGCCTACCTCAGCCAGCTGCAGCAGGAGGGGCGGTATGCGCGTGATGTCTATTGAGGCGGGGATTGGGGAGTCGGGATTGGGGATTCGTCAGAGCGGCGATCCCAGCGCAGAGAGCTGTCGAAGGTTCTGACGGTCAACGCACCTCAGCCCGCGTTCCAATCCCGAATCCCCACTCCCGAATCCCGGCCCCTCAATGCCCCACTCCGTCGAAGACATCAAGCACCACAGCCAGCGGCTGCGCGGGTCGCTGCTGCAGAGCCTGGCCGATCCTGTCACCGGGGCACTGCGCGAGGACGATCAGACGCTGATCAAGTACCACGGCAGCTACCAGCAGGACGACCGCGACCTGCGCGAGGAACGGCGCCGGCAGAAACTCGAACCGGCCTACCAGTTCATGATCCGCACGCGCACCCCGGGCGGGGTGGTCGAGCCGGCGCAGTGGCTCAAGCTCGATGCCATCGCCACCACCTACGGCAACCACTCGCTGCGCGTCACCACGCGCCAGGCGTTCCAGTTCCACGGGGTGATCAAGCGCGAGCTGAAGGCGACCATGCAGGCGATCAACGCCGCGCTGATCGACACCTTGGCCGCCTGCGGCGACGTCAACCGCAACGTGCAGGTCGCCGCCAATCCGCTGGCCTCGCAGGCGCACGCCACGCTCTACGCCGACGCCGCGCGCGTGTCCGAACACCTGCTGCCCAACACCCGCGCCTACTACGAGATCTGGCTGGACGAGGAACAGGTCGCCGGCAGCGGCCAGGAGGACGAGCCGATCTACGGCAATGCCTACCTGCCGCGCAAGTTCAAGATCGGCTTCGCGCTGCCGCCGGTCAACGACGTCGACGTGTTCGCCAACGACCTGGGGTTCATCGGCGTGCTCGACGCCGACGGCACGCTGGCCGGCTACAACGTCAGCCTCGGCGGCGGCATGGGTGCCAGCCATGGCGATGCGGAAACCTACCCGCGCGTGGCCAACGTGGTCGGCTTCATCGAACGCGCGCACCTGCGCGACGTCGCCACCGCGGTGGTCACCACCCAGCGCGACCTGGGCAACCGCACGGTGCGCAAGCGCGCACGCTTCAAGTACACCATCGACGACCACGGCCTGGACACGGTGGTGGCGGAGATCGAGCGCCGCGCCGGCGTGCGCCTGCAGCCGGTGCGCGACTTCGCCTTCGAGCACAACGGCGACCGCGACGGCTGGCACGCCGGCGAGGACGGCCGCTGGCACCTGACCCTGTCGCTGCCGGCCGGGCGCATCGCCGACCACGCCGACGGCGCACAGCACCTCAGCGGGCTGCGCGCCATCGCTACGCACCTGCGCGAGGCCGTCGACGGCGCGCACTTCCGCATGACCGCCAACCAGAACCTGGTGATCGCTGGCATTCCCGCTGTGCAGCGCGATGCGATCGACGCCCTGGTACGCACGCATGCGCTGGACGCCGGCAACCGTGCGCCCACCGCCCTGGCGCGCGCGGCGATGGCCTGCGTGGCCCTGCCGACCTGCGGCCTGGCGATGGCCGAGGCCGAGCGCTATTTGCCCGCCTTCGCCGCGCAGTTGCAGCCGCTGCTGGCCCGTCATGGTCTGGAGGACGCACCGATCCTGCTGCGCCTCTCCGGCTGCCCGAACGGCTGCTCGCGGCCGTACTTGGCCGAGATCGCCCTGGTCGGCAAGGCGCCGGGCCGCTACAACCTGATGCTCGGCGGCGACCACCGCGGCCAGCGCCTGAACACCCTGTACCGCGAGAACATCGCCGAGCCGGAGATCCTCGCCGCGCTGGAACCGTTGTTCGCGCGCTATGCCAACGAGCGGCATGAGGACGAGCGCTTCGGCGACTTCCTGCACCGCACCGGCGTGGTCGCCCTGCCCGCCTATCCCACCCACCGTCACCTGATTCCGTCGGAACTGCACGCATGAGCGCTCTGCCCGCCGCCTCCCAAAATGCCTCCGCCAACGCACCAGTGCCGGCCCTGGATCTCGATGCCGCCAATGCGCTGCTGGCCACGCTGTCCGCGCCGGAACGGGTGGCCTGGGCGCTGCAGCACGGACCGGCCGAAGCGGCGCTGTCGTCCAGCTTCGGCGCGCAATCGGCGGCCACCTTGCACCTGCTGACCCGGCAGCGCCCGGACATCCCGGTGATCCTGATCGACACCGGCTACCTGTTCGCCGAGACCTACCGCTTCGCCGACGCGCTGACCGAGCGGCTCAAGCTCAATCTCAAGATCTACCGCCCGCTGGTCAGCCGCGCCTGGATGGAAGCACGCCACGGTCGCCTGTGGGAACAGGGCATGGTCGGCATCGAGCAGTACAACAACCTGCGCAAGGTCGAGCCGATGCGCCGCGCCCTGGACGAGCTGAAAGTCGGCACCTGGTTCACCGGCCTGCGCCGCAGCCAGTCCGACAGCCGCGCGCAGACCCCGTTCGTGCAGAAGCGCGGCGAGCGCTACAAGATCAACCCGATCGCCGACTGGAGCGATCGCGACCTGTGGCAATACATGCAGCAGCACGACCTGCCCTATCACCCGCTGTGGGAACAGGGCTACGTCTCGATCGGCGACTTCCATACCACCCGCCGCTGGGAACCGGGCATGCGCGAGGAAGACACCCGCTTCTTCGGCCTCAAGCGCGAGTGCGGAATCCACGAGGATCTGTGAAGCGCCCGAACACGCGCTCGGCGTTTTTGGGTGCGGTTCTTATCTCGTTTGCGGGATCGGCCGCGACGCGCGTTGCCGCAGTGCAACCGGACATGTCGTTACACCCTCGTAGGAGCGGCTTCAGCCGCGACGGGCGTTCCCGATAAAGCCCGGTCGCGGCTGAAGCCGCTCCTACAAGGGCAGTCCCGTATCCCCTGTGCAGATCCTGGCGCCAGCGCTGACCACTGGCCCCTCCTTGTGGGAGGGACTTCAGTCCCGACTGCAACGAAGTCGGACGCGTCGCTGGCTCGGCTTATCGCGGCGTAACGACAGTGCATTTCTGCGCCAACGTCCTAAGCCGCCACCACCGACTCACGCCGCAGCACCAGCACCCAGTCCAGCGCCAACATCAACAGCAAGGACAGACCGACCAGCGGGAACACAACCCCGCCCAGCACCAGCAGCGCGACCACGCCGCGCAGCGTGCGCCGGTCCGCGGGCAGCGGCGGCACCCCGAGCCCGCCCTGCGGGCGCCGCTTCCACCACATCACCGCGGCGCTCACGCACAACAGCACGATGCCCAGGCAGGCGCCGATCAGGACGAGCTGGTTGAGCGCGCCGTACTCCTGGCCCAGGTGCACGTTGATGCCCCACTCCAGCGTCTTGGCCAGCGGGCCGTAGTCGGCATAGGGCATGTCCAGCAGTACCTGGCCGCTGTACTGGTCCAGGTGGATCACCCGTTGCTGCGTCAGGTCCGGCGGATACACCGAGGCGGTATAGACCCCGCGCACGCCACGTGGCAGCGCCACGCTGTAGCCCGGCGCGATGCCGCGCGCCTGGAACCGCGCCACCGCCGCATCCAGCCCGATCGCGCCGGCCACCGGCGCGACCTCCGGCATGCCGGCCATGCCGCCGTGTGCGCCGTGCTCGTCATGCGCGCCATGTGCCGCATGCACGTGCGCGGCCGGCAGCGACGACTGCGGTAAACGTGCCTGTCGCAACGACCACGCCGGCACCTCGCTGTCGCTCAGCCGCTGCGTCGACATCGGCACATCCACCCGCAACCCGGACGGATAACCGTAGTGGTGACCGTTGGCCAGACGATTGACCTGCGCGCCCCAGAACCACGACCACGGCATGCCGGTCAGCGCCAGGAACAGCAGCAGCACCCCGACCACGCTGCCGGTGAGCGCGTGCAGGTCGCGCCAGAACACGCGCTGCGCCGGCCGCCCGCGTACCTTGGTCACGCCGCCGCGGCGCCCGCGCGGCCACCACAGGTAGACGCCGGTGAGCACCAGCAGGATCGCCCAGCCGGCCGCCACTTCGATCAGCGCGTTGGCGAACCAGCCAACGTAGTCGAGGCTGTGCAGGCGACGGATCGTCCAGGCCACGGTGCCGTGTTCGGGCAACTGGCCCAGCACGCGCGCCCGGTACGGGTCCACGTAGACGACCGCGTGGCGGCCGTTGGCGGTGGCGACGGTCACCTCCGCCGACGCATCGCGCCGCAGCGGCGTGGTGTAGCGCAGCGCCTGGCCCGGTTGCGCAGCCAACGCCGCGTCCAGCAGCCGCTGCAGCGCCAGCGTCTGCGCGTGCTCCGGCACCGGCACGGTTTTCAGCGCGCGGTGGAAGTAGCGGTCGATCGGCTGCTGGTAGACGAAGGCCGCGCCGGTCAGCGCCAGCCAGACCAGCAATGGCAGCACCAGCAGGCCGGCATAGAAATGCCAGCGCCACACCGCTCGGTAGAAGCGTGCCGGCACGGTATCGGACGTGAGCGTGTGCGTGGCCATCACCAGCCCCAGCTCAGCGTGGCGTACAGCGCGCGGCCATCGCCGGGCGAGTAGCCGGAGGATCCGCTGTCGTACCAGGCGTAGACGTAGTGCCGGTCGGTCAGGTTCTTCAATTGCAGCGATACCTCGCGCTGCGCACGCCAGCGCCAGGTCGCGCCCAGATTGGCCAAGGCGTAGCCCCCGTAGCGGCCCAGGGCATTCGTGCGCTCCACGTAGTAGTCGCCCTGCGCATTGCCCCAGGCCGACAGCGTCAGCCGCGGCGTCGCCTGCCAATCGATCCCCGCCGTCGCCAGATAGTGCGGCACGTTCTCGATTTCCTTGCCGCGTGTGTCAGGCGCACTCGGGTCCGGGGTGACGATGAGCGCGCGTTGCCGGGAATACGCCAACCACAGCGTCCAGCGCTCATCCGGACGCAGGTTCAGTTGCGCATCCCAGCCACGGCGCAGAGTCTTGCCGACATTGCCGACCTCACCGGTGCCGACGCTGCCGTTCACCCCGAGGATGGTGGCCACTTCGTCGGAGGCGCGCTGCTCCCAATAGGCCACGCGCGCATCCCAGCGCTGCTGCGCGCCGGCGAACTTGAGGCCGGTCTCCCAGCCATCGTTGTAGGACGGCGCCAGGTTGCGCGCCTGCGTGCGATAGGCGCCGTTGCCGCTGCCGATCTGGAAGGTGCGGCCGATGTTGGCGTACAGGCTGGCCTGCGCGGTCAGCGCATACACCGCGCTGAACTTGGGTTGGCGGATCGTGCCGTAGGCGTAGGTGGGATAGCGTGCGCCGCTGGCGAGGTCGCGGAACTGCCCGCCGACGCGATCCACCCGGTAGCCGGGGACCAGTTGCAGGCGCGCGGTCGGGCGCAGCACCGCCTGCACGTAGGCGCCTTCGGTGTGCAGATCGAAGTCCCAGTCGCGCAGCGGCGCGGTACGCACGCGCGCCACCGTGCGGTAGCGTTGCGAGCCGTTGTCCTGCCACTGCGCATCGACCCCGCCCTCCAGCGCGAAAGCATCGGCACGGGCCAGCGCCGGGCGCCAGCTGAGCTTGGCCAGCACGCCGCGCTGGCGCTCGTCGGTATCGCGTTCCTGCTGCGCGCCGGCGGCGGTGAAGCGCACCCAGCGCTGATTGTCGTAGCGGTTCCAGTAGGCCTTGGCGCTGCCCTGCACGGTCTCGGCCAGCCGCGCATCCAGGTGCAGCGACACCTGCGTGGTGTGGCGCTGGCTGCGGTCGTCGCGCGCGTAATCGGGGGAACTGCGCGGCGCACGCTGCGCGGTGGCCTCGTCCAGATACCCCGCCTCCAGCGCCGTGTTGCGGTAGTCGCGCGCACTGAGCCCGGCGCGCCAGCGCTGTTCCGGATCGGTGTAGAACCACTTGCCGGCGAACGCGTGCTTGCGCGCGTCGGCATGGTCGCGGTAGCCGTCGCTGTCGCGCCAGGCGGCGAAATAGTTCTGGCTCCAGGCGCCGCGCTCGATGCCCTGCGTGGCCTGCACCTCGCGGGTGCCGAAGCTGCCGACGGTGACGCTGGCGCGGCCGTCGTTGCCGCCGCTGCGGGTCAGCACGTCGACGCTGCCGGCGATCGCGTCCAGCCCGTAGCGCGGGTCGTTGGTGCCGCGCACGATTTCGATCGCGGCGATGTCCAGCGGGAACACCGCATCCAGGTACGGCATGGCGCCGGCATTGTCGTTGCTGGGAATGCCGTCGATCAGCAGCTTGACCGCATTGACCCGGCCTTCGCCATTGAAGCCACGGAAGGAGAAGCGTCCGGCGTCGGTGCCCATCTTGAACTCGGTCACCTGCACGCCGGGCGCGCGCATCAGCAGCTCCCAGCTGTAGTCCACATGCTGGTCCTGCAGCAGATCGCCGCCAAGGATGTCGACGGAACTGAACACACTGCGCGCATTCGATCCGGCGGCGAGCGGCGAGGTGGCCTGGACCTTGCCCAGGGTCAGCACGGAATCGCCGGCGGCGCCGGGCGGCGCGTCGGTGGCATGGGCGGGAGCGGCTGCCGCGAAACAGACGCAGCAGCACGCCACCATCGGTGGCATGGCAGAAAAGCGGAACATGGCGAACTCCATCGGCACGAGGACATGCCGCAGCGGCGCCGCGGCACGGAAACGGCAACCCGTGGATCAGGAGAACAACGGCGGTCCGCGTACCGGGTGTGCGCGGCGTGCGAAGGCCGTGACGACGCGGCGGCGCAGCACCGCCACCGGCGCCGGCGGACAGCGCCAGGGCAGCAGCGCCAGCAACAGCGCCACCCACGGCAGCATCCGCGCGGCGAGCAGGCAGTAGTCGCAGGCTGGCGCATGCGCCAGCCCGGCATCGTCGTGGTGGCCGCCATGCGCTGCAGACATGGCACCTGCCAGCGCCGCCAGGCGCAGGCCGCCACTGGTGCACAGCGCCTGATTTTGCAGCGCCGTCGCCTCGGCCTGCGCCTGCCGCCACTGGCTGATCGGCGGCGCCAGCAGCAACAGGCCGAGCGCCAGCGCGGCGAGCGCAGCCCAACACGACGGCAACTGGCGGAGACGGACCATCGGCGCATTCTAGAGGGTGTGCCGGCCATTGAACCGCTTGCGACGCGGTGTGCGGCGAAGTGACGCACACCCCACGTGCCGGCAATGCATCACGGAGCGCGTCATCGGTCGGCAAGCGGCGGCCGCCAACAACGGCCGCCTCCGTCATGCCCTCAGCGCGGCCATCCTGCCGCCGGCCAGGCGCCCGGCAAGGTGGTCCATCGGTTACCCGGCCAGACCCGCTGTCGCTGCAGATCGACAACCGGCCGGCCTGTCCCGCCCGCCCACGACCGCGACGAGCGCCGCGCACGCGCCGTGTCCGACGCGCGTGGCCCTTGCATGGCGCCGCGAATGCGGCACCATCGGCCGCGGCCGCGCACAGGAGTCCCTTCCGGCCGCCCTTGTCCCGTCCATCCAGCGAGCCGCCTCATGTCGACGATCACGATCTATCACAACCCTGCCTGCGGCACCTCGCGCAACGTGCTCGGGCTGATCCGCAACAGCGGCGCCGAAGCGACGGTGATCGAGTACCTGAAGACGCCGCCGGACCGCGCCACCGTGCAGGCGCTGGCGGCGGCCAGCGGCCAGCCGCTGCGCGCGCTGATCCGCGAGAAGGGCACACCGTACGCGGAGTTGGGACTGGACGATCCGGCGCTGGACGAGGAGGCGCTGCTGGACGCCATCGTGCAGCATCCGATCCTGCTCAACCGGCCGATCGTGGTCACCCCGCTGGGCACGCGCCTGTGCCGGCCGTCGGAGACGGTGCTGGAGATCCTGCCGTCGCCGCAGCGCGGCGCCTTCGCCAAGGAAGACGGGACGCCGCTGGTCGACGCGCAGGGTCGCTGGGTGGGCTGACCCCAGGGGCCCCCGGCGTCAAGTTGGGTTCGCTAAGCGCGGGTGCAGCCCACGCGAGCGCCGCGTGAACGCCGCGTCGGCAAAAACCGTGACAGGTACCATAAACTGCGCGTCTTCCTGACCGAGTCGCGCTGCATGTCCACCGTCGAAACCGCCGCCGACCCGGTCTACTGCGCGGCCAAGCCCCGCAACGAAGCGCTGCGCCTGGACGCACTGCACAGCTACGCGATCCTGGACACGCCGCGCGAGCCGGCATTCGACGACATCACCCGGCTGGCCGGGCTGATCTGCCAGGCGCCGATCGCGGTGGTCAACCTGATCGACAGCGAGCGCCAGTGGTTCAAGAGCGAGATCGGGCTGGGCACGCGCGAAACCCCGCTGGCCACCTCGCTGTGCGCGCACGCCCTGCTCGAGGACGACCTGCTGCTGGTGCCGGACACCCGCGAGGACCCGCGCTTCGCCTGCAACCCGCTGGTCACCGGCGACATGCGTCTGCACTTCTACGCCGGCGCACTGCTGAAGACCTCCGACGGCCTGGCCCTGGGCACCGTGTGCGTGCTGGACCGACGCCCGCGCCAACTCAGCTACGAACAGATCGAAGCGCTGCGCGCGCTGGCGCGGCAGGCCATGGGCCAACTGGAACTGCGCAAGGCGCTGCATCTGGCGCAGGAATCCAACCACTACCGCAGCCGCCTGATGGCCATCGCCGGCCACGACCTGAAGACCCCGCTGCGCACCGCGTCCTACGCGTTGAGCAAGCTGCAGCGCCAGCACGACATGGCACTGGACGGCCATCTGGAGACCGCCCGCACTGCCTTGAATCAGGTCGCCAGCGGGCTCGACCAGCTCGCCACCAACGCTGCCGCCGGCGAGCTGCGCCTGCCGGCGCTGCAGGACCTGGCCCTGGCCGACGTGCTGGCGCCGATCCTGGCCACCTGGCAGCCACAGGCGGCGACCAAGGGTGTGCAGTTGCGCAGCGTCCCGACCTCCTTGCGCGTGCGCAGCAGCGCGGCCTTGCTGTCCACCTTGCTCGGCAACCTGCTCGGCAATGCGGTCAAGTACACCGCGCAAGGCAAGGTGCTGATCGGCTGCCGCCGCCGCGGCGACCACGTGGCGGTGGAGATCATCGACCGCGGCATCGGCATGGACGAAGACGGCCTGCGCACGCTGTTCCAGGCCTTCCGCCAGGCCGACCCGCGCAGCGACGGCCTCGGCCTGGGCCTGTGGATCGTGCGCCGCGCCGCCGAGACCCTGGGCTGCACCGTCGAAGTGCGCAGCCAGCCGGGCCACGGCAGCCGCTTCACCGTGCTGCTGCCGGCGGCAACGGACGCCTGAATTGCACTGGGCGCGGGTACTGACGCCCGTACCCTCATCCGCCCCTTCGGGGCACCTTCTCCCGAAAAGGGGGCCACGGTCCCGAGGGGAGAAGGGGGCGTGTCTGGCATCGCCTGGGCCGTGGCGAGGAAGCGCCGTTGGGCAGCAGATGCGACACGCTACAGGGAATGCCCGTCGCGGCTGAAGCCGCTCCTACGGGTAGCCGCGCACTGGGCTAGGCCTGGGCAGCAACAATCGAAGCACTAAGGTCTCCCGCAGCATGCAGTCGGGACTGAAGTCCCTCCCACAATGGCCCTCCCACTCAGTGTGGAGGGGCCAGGATGCAGCCGCCATGGGAATCCGCTTTTGCCAATCCCTAATCCCGATTCCCCATTCCCGGCTTCACCATCACTCCTTCAACACCATATCGATGCACAGCACCGCCGCCATGATCAGGATCCGCCGCGGATCCTCGGCCGGCACGCTGTCGGCGATCGCCAGCATGTAGTTGTCGGCGCTGGTGAACAGTTCCTTGCCCAGCCCGGCCCATTTCTTGGACACCTGCGCCAGTTCGCGCTCGCCCTGCACGAAGCGGAAATCCCAGCTGGTCCACTTGCCGCGCAGCGTGCACACCGGCGCGCCCTGGGCATCGAGCACATCGAACTTGCCGCCGATGGAAAAGAATTTCTGGCTGAAGGAACCGACCAGCCGGTCGTGCTCGTCCAGTACCTCGACCTTGGACAGGAACAGCGAAAACCCGCGCTTGACCGTCAGCACCTTCTGCCCGTCCGGGCTGCGCACTTCCACCTGGAACGGGGTCATGCGCTTGTAGTCGCTGAAACGAAAGATCTTGGTGAACACGCCCAGGTTCGGCTCGCGGCATTCCAGCAGCTTGCGGTTGCTGTGCGGATCGAACACGTCGTAGTTGTTGGCGGCCTTGAACATGCCGACCTGTTCCTTGACGAAGAACAGGTTGTGCTGGAGAACAGGATGCATCGGGCGTCCTTGCGTTGGGAAAGTCGACGCGCCCAGGACGCCGGCCGCACGGTGGCGGCACGGTGCCGACAGCCGCCGGCACGTCCAGGGTCGCGGTCTGCCGGGTGGCAGAGCGGGCCGCATGATAGGGGGCGGCTGCGGCCGCGGCAACGCGCGCGGTAGGCGCCCACGCCATTGCGTGGTCGCCATTCCGGCATTCCAGTGCAGGCCGCGATGCCGTTGCCCTTACTTCTTTTGCCAGGAAATCTGCCTAAAGCCAATCGACGCATCGCGAACGCGGCGCCGCTGTTGCCATTCCCCAATCCCGATTCCCGGCTTCATCGCGCCTTGGCTGGCGATGGCCTAATCAGCCGCACCAAGCGGCCATGTCGATGCATCGATGCGGGTCTTCGTTCCAGCATCCCGCACAGGCCGCGGTGTCGTTGCCCGCATGTCTTTTGCCCTGACGTCTGCCCGAAGCCAATCGACGCATCGAGCACGCGGCGCCGCTGTTGCCATTCCCCAATCCCGATTCCCCAATCCCGGCTTCATCGCGATTCCCCAATCCCGGCTTCAACTGGTAATGGTCTGGGTCAACGCCTCCCAGCTCGGCGGCGCCGGCCAATCCGGCTGCTGGTTGCCTTCCATCACCCGGCGCAGGTCGCGTGTGTCGATCTGTGGCGCCAGCACGTGCACCAGCTCCAGCGCGTAGTCACGCAAGACGCGGTCGCGCGGCAACACTGCCCAGGCGATGCACTCGGGAATCTCCGGCGGCGCCGGCCACGCGCGCAGGTCGGTGTCGTTGGCGCTCACCGCCATCTCCGCCAGCAGGCCCACGCCGAGTCCGGTGCGCACATAGGTCTTGATCAGGTCGGCGTCGAGCGCGGTCAGCGCGATCCGCGGCTCCAGCCCGAGCCGGCCGAAGGCGCGCTGCAGCGAGGAGCCGGCGCGGGTCGAGGATTCGTAGCTGATCAGCGGCTGCGCCGCCAGCGCGGCCATGTCCGGCACCCGCTTCGGCACGTCCAGCGCGTGCCCGCGCGGCACCAGTACCAGCCGCCGCCAGCGGTACAGCGGCACGGCGATGCCGGCGGCCGGCGCGGTGCCGGCGGTGCTGACGATGGCGATGTCGGCATCGCCCTGGCTGAGCAGGTCCAGCGCCGCACTCTCGGCGGCCTGCTGCAGGTGCACGCTGACCTGCGGATAGGCCTGCTTGATCTGCGCCACCGCCGGCGGCAGCACGAAGCGCGCCTGGGTGTGGGTGGTGGTCAGGGTCAGTTGGCCCTGGCTCTCTCGGCGCTGGTTGGCGGCGTAGGTGCGGATGTTGTTGGCCTCGGCCAGCACCGCGCGCGCGCGTTCGATCACCTCGCGCCCGGCCGGGGTCACCGTCTCCAGGCTGCGGCCCTTGCGCACGAACAGCAGGAAGCCCAGTTCGTCCTCCAGTTGCTTGAGCTGCTTGGACAGCCCCGGCTGGGTGGCATGCACGCGCGCCGCCGCCAGGGTGATGTTCAGATCGGCATCGGCAATGGCGACGAGGTAGCGGAGTTGGGTCAGCGTCATCGGGACGAGGGCGAGGCGCCGCCTGGCGGGGACGCTCGACTGTAGTGGAATTCGGCCTTTCACCTTATAACCGAAAGCTATCTGCCTGGGGCATGAAGTCATTTCCTGGGGCTATGAGCCGGCGCTACGGTCGTCGCTCCCGCCTGCCCCGCGTTGCGAGCCGTCCCTGTGAGCCCAGCCCCGATTGCCCTGTATCCGGACCTGCGCGACCGGGCCGTGCTGGTGATCGGTGGCGGTGTCGCCGCCGAGCGCCAGGTGCAGGCGCTGCTGGCCGCCGGCGCCGCGCCACAGGTGGCGGCACCGGCACTGACGCCGACGCTGCATGCACTGGCCGCGCAGGGACGGCTGGCGTGGCGGCGCGGCGCCTTCGACAGCGCCTGGCTGGAGACGATCTGGTTCCTGGTCGCCGCCAGCGAGGACGCCTCGACTAACCAGCAAGCGTTGCAGGCCGCAGCTGCCCGGCGGGTGCTGGCGCAGACGCTGCCGGCCGAACCGGCGTCCGCAGCCGAGGCGACTGACACTGCCGCAGGCCAGGCGCTGCCGCTGCGCCCGGGCAGCGTGACCCTGGTCGGCGCCGGCCCTGGCGATCCCGGCCTGCTCACCGGCCATGCGCTGCAGGCCCTGCGCCAGGCCGACGTGGTCCTGCACGACCGCCTGGTCAGCGCGGCGATCCTGCAGCTTGTGCCAGCGGGCACCGAACGCATCGCCGTCGGCAAGTCGGCCGACGGCCACAGCGTGGCGCAGGAGCAGATCCACGCGCTGCTGCTGGAACACGCGCGGCGCGGGCGCCGGGTGGTCCGGCTGAAAGGTGGCGATCCGTTCGTGTTCGGCCGCGGCGGCGAGGAACTGGAGTATCTGCGCGCCCACGGCGTGGCCTATGCGGTGGTGCCCGGCATCACCGCCGCGCTGGCCTGCGCCGCCTACGCCGGCATCCCGCTGACCCATCGCGATCACGCGCAATCGCTGCGCCTGGTCACCGCGCACTGCAAGGCCTCGCTGGACACGCTGGACTGGGCCGCGCTGGCGCAGGAACGGCAGACCCTGGCGGTGTACATGGGCGTGGCCGGCCTGGACACGGTACGCACGCGCCTGCTCGCCGCCGGCAGCACCGCCAGCACACCGTTCGCGCTGGTGGAGAACGGCTCGCGCGCCGAGCAGCGGGTGGTGCGCGGCACCCTCGCCGACCTGCCCGACACCGCCCGCGCGCAGGCGGTGCGTGCGCCGGCGCTGCTGATCCTCGGCGAGGTGGCCGCGCTGGCCGACACCCTGCACTGGTTCGGCACCGCGCCGCTGCACGCGCCGCCCTCACCTTCCCCGAAGCAGGCGGCACCTACCCTGGCCCACGCCGCCTGACCCGCACTTTCCGGAGACCCCACGCATGGCCATCTACGACAACATCCTCGACACCATCGGCCACACCCCGATCGTCAAGCTGCAGCGGCTGGCGCCGGCGCACGTGGACCTGTACGTCAAGGTCGAGGCCTTCAATCCCGGCGGCTCGGTCAAGGACCGCCTGGCCCTGGCGATCGTGCTCGACGCCGAGGCGCGCGGCCTGCTCAAGCCCGGCGACACCATCGTCGAAGCCACCTCCGGCAACACCGGCGTGGCCCTGGCGATGGTCGCCGCCGCGCGCGGCTACAAGTTCGTGGCGACGATGGTGGAGACCTTCTCGATCGAGCGCCGCAAGCTGATGCGCGCCTATGGCGCCAAGGTCATCCTGACCCCGGCCGCCGAGCGCGGCAGCGGCATGGTGCGCAAGGCAGAAGAGCTGGCCAGGCAGCACGGCTGGTTCCTGGCCCGGCAGTTCGCCAACCCGGCCAACCCGGCCTATCACCGCAGCACCACCGCCGCGGAGATCCTGCGCGATTTCGCCGGTCGACGGCTGGACCACTTCGTCAGCGGCTGGGGCACCGGCGGCACCCTCACCGGCGTCGGCGAAGTGCTGCGGCTTGCCCGCCCGGAGGTGCGCATCACCGCCACCGAACCGGCCGGCGCGGCCCTGCTGCAGGGCCAGGAGTGGAAGCCGCACAAGATCCAGGGCTGGACCCCGGACTTCGTGCCCGAGGTGCTCAACCGCGAGGTCTACGACGAGGTGCTGAGCGTGGACGACGCCGACGCCATCACGGTGTCGCGGCGCCTCGCCGCCGAGGAAGGCATCTTCACCGGCATCTCCGGCGGCGGCACCGTGGCCACCGCGCTGCGCGTGGCCGAGACCGCGGCGCCTGGCGCGGTGATCCTGGCGATGCTGCCGGATACCGGCGAGCGCTATTTCTCCACGCCGCTGTTCGCCGACATCAACGAAGGCAGCGACGACGACTGGCTGGCCGGCCTGCCGTAAGCGCGCAACGGCACGCCCGCGCACTGGCCGCGCCACATCGGCGCGGTCGCGCTAGTGCGCGTGCGGATCGAAGTACGCCGTCCATGACGCCGGCGCCGCGCGCAAGCCGGCCGCCTGTTGGAACGCGGCCATGGCCTCGGCCTCCTGGCCTACGTTGAGCAAGGCCACGCCGAGGTTGAAGTAGGTAGTGCGATCGTCGGACTGCAGGCGTACCGCGCGTCGCAGTACCGTCAGGGCTTGCCGGTAGTGCCCGCGATCGCACAGCACCGCGCCCAGGCAGGTGAGCACGCCGGGATCGGCAGGCGCCGCCCTGGCCGCGGCGCGCAACAGCGCCTCGGCCTCGGCCAGCAGCGCATCGGCACGCTGCGGCTCCCGGAACGCCGTCATGGCCAAGGCCTTCGCCTGCGCGAGGCGCTCATCGGGCGCGGACGCGCTCATGCCGGCACGCCGCAGGCCGGCGTCCCGCGTGCGGCGCGCGCAGGCGGCAAGGAGACAATGCGACCGCGCACCACGACGGCGCGCCTTGCACCGGACTGCACATCCGCGTGCGCCACGCCTCAGCCCGGCAGCGGCGCGCCCAACGCCGGCGGTTGCGGCGCGGTCAGGCGCTCCACCAGCAACTGCTCGATCGCTTCCACGTCGACCTCGCGCACCACCTGCTGCGCCTGCTCGCCCAGGCCCGGCTGGTAGCCCGGCGCCCACGACAGGATGTCGCCGTAGCCGGCGCCGAACTCGGTGTTGGTGTCCACGTACAGGGTGTCGCTGACGGTGGCCAGTTCCGGGCGCAACCACAGCGCGGCGGCCAGTTCGTCCCACATCGGGAAGCCCGGCTCGCGCCGGCGCAGCGCATGGCCGATCGGCGTGTCGACGGCGCTCATCCGCGCCAGCAGTTGCGGGGTCAGTTCGGTGGCGGTGGACGGATCCACCGGCACCATCACCATGCGCCGCCACGGCGACCGCATCACGATGCTGGCCGCTTCCGGGTCCCAGCGGATGTTGAATTCGCGCCGCGGCGAATTGACGAACTCGCGCGCGAACTGCGCCGCCGAGACACTGTCGCGGCGCTGCCGCGGATTGAGGCTGCCGCCCATGTAGACCAGTTCCTTGGCCAGCGAGGCGAATTCCGGATCCAGCCGCTGTGCCAGCGCCAGGTTGGTCAACGGCCCGGTGGCGACGATGCTGACCTCGCCGGGGAACTCGCGCACCTTGCGGATCATGAATAGCGCTGCCGGCTCGCTGGCCGCCTGCACCACGGTGGGATTGCCCAGCGGCAGGTCCGGGACCACGTCGTGGGCGTGGTAGCGCGGCGCGCTCTGCACGGTGTCGTGCTCGACCCATTGCCTGGTCCAGGCGCCCTTCCACAGCAGCTTGCCGTACAGCGCTTCCCAGCGCTCGGTGGCCAGTTCGCTGTTGAGCAGCGGGAACACCGGGCCAGGCAGCACCGGCACCTCGCCGCGCCCGGCGATCTCCAGCAGGCGCCGGGTGTGCGCCAACGCCTCGTCGCGCCAGATGTTGCCGCTGACCACCGAGATGCCGAGCACCTCCACTTCGGGCGATTGCAGCAGCAACAACTGCGCCGGGGTGAAGCCGTCGATGTCGTCCTCGAGGATGACCCGGCGGCGCGGGGCGGTGGCGGACGAGGACGCGAGCGTGTGGGCGGTGCTGGTGGAAGCGATCGGCATGAGGCGTGAAAGTGGATGGCGGAACGGGAAACGGGACACGATCGGCGCGCAAGGACAGCGGTCGAGGTGGACGGATCCGGCACGTCGAAACGCAAGCGCGTGCGACGTGCCGCGTGGGCGCTAGGGTAATCGGTTTAGGTGCACGGCCACGCGCGCGATGCGCCGCCGGGCGCTGTCGGGCCGCGCTCGCGCGCGGACGCCGCGGGCAGCCGCGTAGACTTGCGCGGCCGCAACCGAACCAGGGAAGGACTTCATGCACGAACGAACCGACCGCACCGATCCATCGCCCGCGCGTGCGCAGGCACGCGTGCCGTTGCTGGTGCGCACGACCTCGCCGGCGCATTTCCTGCTGGCGCTGCTGCTCGGCGCGAGCCTGCAGCACGCGCTGCCCCTGCCGCTGCCGCAGGGCGTCACACTGGCCTGGCTGCAACTGGGCGGCGGCGTGAGCGCGCTCGCCGGCCTGCTGCTGGCGTGCTGGTGCTTCGTGCTGTTCGCGCGCGACCGCACCACCCTGCTGCCCGAGCGCACGCCGTCGCAATTGGTCCGCCACGGGCCGTACCGGCATACCCGCAACCCGATGTACGTCAGCCTGACCCTGAGCTACCTCGGCCTGAGCGTACAGATCGGCTGGCCGTGGTCGGCGCTGCTGTTGCCCTTGCCGCTGCTGGCCTTGCAGTGGGTGGTGATCCCCTACGAGGAAGCGCGCCTGCGCGAGCGATTCGGCAGCGCCTACGACCGCTACTGCGCGCAGGTCGCGCGCTGGCTGTAGCCGCCGGCCACGTTCGGCGCGCCTCAGCGCACCAGCCACCAGACCGCCACGGCGGCCAGCAACAGCGTCGGCAGGACCCAACGCCACGCCCCGCCGCGGTCGCCGGCGGCCACGGTCGCGGCGGCGCCCAGCGTCGGCGCCGAGCGCAGATGCCGCTGCACCATGTCCAGTGCCTCGCGCAGCGACATGTCCGGATAGTGCTCGAACACCAGCTTGGCGGCCTTGCGCCGTTCGCCACGGCGCAGCGCCAGTTCCGCCGCCGGGGGCAGGCGCCGTTCCTCGGTCACCGCCGGCGCATGCGCCGCGGCTGCGGTGTCCGGCCCCGTCCCCGATATCGGGCCGGAGGCATGGCGGTCCAGCAGCTCCGTCACCGAGCGCGCCGCGCCGGCCAGCAGCAAGGCGTCGACCTGCTCCTTGGCGCTGCGCAGGTCCATGCCGCTGTGCGTCCGCAGCAGCTTGATCGCCTTGATGATCTGGCCCTGCGCGAGGGCATCGGCGACCTGCGGCGGTGGCGGGTTCGGGTTCATGTCGCAGGTGCTGAGATGAGGACGCGACAGTCTTGCCGCTGGCCGGTTAAGCGGCCGTGGCAACGCGCGACGGCGGTCGCCCCACCCTCACGCATCCATCATTCGGCTCCCCTAAAGATCGGGTCATGAAGATCGAAATCTGGCAAGGCGACATCACCCAACTCGACGTGGACGCGATCGTCAACGCCGCCAACGAGTCCCTGCTCGGCGGCGGTGGCGTGGACGGCGCCATCCACCGTGCCGCCGGCCCGGACCTGCTGGAAGAATGCCGGCGCCTGCCGGAACTCAAGCCGGGCGTGCGCTGTCCGGTGGGCGAGGTCCGCGCCACCGCGGGGCATCGGCTCAAGGCGCGGCATGTGCTGCACACCGTCGGCCCGGTATGGCGCGACGGCAACCACGACGAACCGGCGTTGCTGGCCAACTGCTACTGGCGTACCTTGCGCATGGCCGAACAGATGGGCCTGCAGTCGGTGGCGTTCCCGGCAATCAGCTGCGGTGTGTACGGGTACCCGCTGCACCAGGCGGCACGCATCGCGGCCGCCGAGACCGATGCCTGGCAGCGCGCGCACGCCGTTCCGAAGCACATCATCCTGGTCGCCTACAACGACGCCACCAGCAAGGCGTATCGGCAGGCGCTGCGCGATGTGCAGTGCGCTACCGCGGCCTGAGCGGGGAACGGCCGGGACGGACCACCAGGTACCGAACACCTGACCAGGCCAGGCCTGCGCACACCTGAGCGCAGGCATCGGTCCGATTCGACGAAATGGCGGTGGCGCGCGCCGTGGGGATTCTCCCGACACCCTGTGGGGGAAAGCCGCAAAGAGTGACCGCGCGCTCAGATTTGCTCAGATTGACCCGCGGCAGGAAGGCTACATTGCGCGAGCCTCAATCCTAACGCCGCCTTAACATCATGACGATCTCCTGCCGTCCGCGTCCGAGCACGCTGGCGAATGCGCTGTTTGTGCTTCCGTGGGCCGCCGGCCTGGCCTTGACCCTGACCTGCGTGCCGGCACTTGCCCAGGAGGCCGCCCCGGCTGCCAGCGCGTCCGCCGACGCAGCGGCGCCGATCGCGGTACAGGCGATCCGCGTCACCGGCGTCGGTGAACATCCGTGCGAACAGATCGACCCGGCGCGCCTGCAGGCGCTGGCCGATGCCCGCCTGCGCGCACTCGGCGGCGGCACGGTGCCGGCCCAGCTCAGCTTCGCGCAACTGCAGCAGATCGCCGACACGCTGACCCAGGCCTATCGCCAGGCCGGCTTCCTGGTCGCCCGCGCCTATCTGCCGGTGCAGACCCTGGGACCGGACCAGGTGGTCGAGATCCGCGTGGTCGAAGGCCGCGTCGGCAAGATCACCGTCGAGGGCACGCGCCGCTACGACGACCGCCTGATCGCCAGCCCTGCCCTCGCCCTGCAGGGCCAGATCCTGCGCCAGCAGGATCTGCAATCGGCGCTGCTGTACACCCGCGACCTGCCGGGCGTCTCCGCCACGTCCGTGCTCAAGCCCGGCGCCAACCCCGGCGAGACCGACGTGGTGATCCAGGCCAGCGAGGAGCGTCCGCTGCAGGTGAGCGTCGGTGCCAGCAACTACGGCACGCCGAGCATCGGCCGCTACCGCGCCCAGCTCGGCGTGGACTGGAACAACCCGCTGGGCCTGGGCGACCACCTGTCCGCCAGCTACGCCTACGCGCTGGATCCGGCCAACACCTGGCAGGGCAGCCTCGCCTATCAGGTGCCGATCGCCGGCGTCGACGGCCTCAGCGCCAGCGCGTCCTATACGCGCAGCGTGGTCAACCTCGACAACGGCGCGTTCGCCGCGCTGGACATCCAGGGTCCGACGCAGCAGACGGCGCTGGGCCTGGACTGGAAGTTCGTCAATTCCGATGCCTGGCGCGTGCAGAGCTGGCTGCACCTGGTCAAGGAAAGCTCGCGCCTGCAGGGCCTGGGCGTGCTGCTGTCCAAGCAGAAGTTCGATGTGGCCGAGTTCGGCACCAGCGTGCGCCACGACGATCGCCGGCTTCACGCCATCGACCTGCTGCAGCTCAGCGTGCGCGGCGCGCTCGACGACGACTCGCCGCAGACCGATTACCTGTACGCCCGCCACGACCGGCACTTCACGGTCGCGCGCCTGAGCTACACCCGGCTGCAGGGGCTGACCGCCACGCAGCGCCTGCAGTTGCGCGTCAACGGCCAGTACAGCGACGACACGCTGACCCCACTGGAACAGTTCTCGCTGGGCGGACCGACCAGCGTGCGCGCCTTCCCGCTTGGCGCCGCGCTCGGCGACCGCGGCTTCGACTCCGGCCTGGAGTACCAGGTGAACGCACCGGGCTTCGCGAGCGCCGCCTCGCCGTTCGGCGGTCGTGCCTGGGGCCAGTTGCTGACCGCCAGCGTGTTCTACGACTACGGCCGGGTCTACCCCAACGGCGCCAACCGCGCCGTGTACGACAGCGTCACCACCTTCGAGGGCGCCGGCGTCGGCCTCAGCTTCCGGCTGCCCGACTGGCACGGGCTCTCGTTCGATCTGGCCGCGGCCAAGCCCACCGGCGCCACCAAGCCGGGCGACGGCAAGGATGTGCGCTACTGGGCCCGCTTCGGCCTGACCTTCTGACCTGGGGACCACCATGAACCGCATCTACCGCCTCGTCTTCAATCGCCATCTCGGCGTGCTCCAGGTCGCCTCCGAAGTCGCCAACGGCCACGCCGGCGCAACCGGCAGCGGCGCTGCGCGCCTGGCCGCGCCGCTGCTGCCCTTCGCCCTGGCCTGTGCGCTGGCCGCGCCGGCCTACGCCAGCGGCGTGCCGTCGCTGTCCAGCGCCACCGGCGCCACCGTGTCGCAGAACGGCGGCACGCTGCAGATCGACCAGAACGCCGCCAAGGCCGTGCTGAACTGGAACAGCTTCAACGTCGGCAAGGACGCCAGCGTGGTGTTCGTGCAGCCGTCCAGTTCGGCGGTGGCGCTCAACCTGATCGATGCCAGCCGCGGCGCCAGCGTCATCGACGGCAGCCTGCGCGCCAATGGCAACGTGTTCCTGATCAACTCGGCCGGCATCCTGTTCGGCAACCACGCGCAGGTGAACGTCGGCAGCCTGGTCGCCAGTTCGCTGGGCCTGGCCGGCGACGACGACCACGGCTACCTGCTCGCGCGCGGCGACCATGGCGCCGCCAGCGTGATCAACCAGGGCAGCATCAGCGCCGGCAACGGCGGCTCGGTCAACCTGGTCGGCACCCATGTCGCCAACCGCGGCACCATCAGCGCCGATGGCGGCACCATCCGCCTGCTGTCCGCCGACCAGGTCAAGGTGACCATGGACGCGGCCGGCGCGATCGGCATGCAAATGGTCGCAGCCGCCAGCCAGTCGGTCGACGGGGCCGCGGCAGCGGTGGAGAACAGCGGCAGCCTGCGCGCCAACGGCGGGCAGATCCTGCTGCAGGCCGGCAGCACCGGGCTGTCGCAGTTGCTGGTCAACAACACCGGCACGCTCGAAGCCACCGGCATCGACACCTCCGGCGGCAGCGTGCGCCTGGTCGGCAGCGGCGGCGATGTGGCCAGCAGCGGTCGCATCGATGTCTCCGGCACCCGCGGCGGCAGCGTGCAGTTGCTGTCCGACGCCGCGGTGAACGTCGATGGCCGCATCGATGCCAGCGGCACCGCGGCCGGCGGCAGCATTCGCATCGGCGGCGGCTACCAGGGCGGCGAACAGCTGCAACACGCCAGTGCGGCCACCGTCGCCAGCGGCGCGGTACTCGATGCCAGCGCCACCGGCCACGGCAACGGCGGCTCGATCGTGGTCTGGTCCGATGGCCACACCGCCGTGCATGGCGCGCTGCGCGCCAACGCCGCCGGCAGCGGCAACGGCGGCCTGCTCGAGACCAGCGGGCACACGGTGGACTTCTCCGGCATCGCCGTCGGCGCCAAGGGTGCCGGCCCGGGCAGCGCCGGCACCTGGCTGGTCGACCCGGAAGACCTGACCGTGGACAGCGCCGCCGCCAGCACCATCAGCGGCGCATTGAATGGCGGCACCAACGTCACCCTGCTCGCCACCCTCACCACCGCCAGCGGCCCGGGCACCGTCACCAGCGGCGGCCGCGGCGACATCAACGTGAACTCGGCGATCACCTGGAGCGGCAACTCCACGCTGACCCTGGATGCCTACCACAGCATCTACCTCAACGCTCCCCTCACCGCGACCGGCGCCAGCGCCGGCCTGGTGCTGAACTATGGCGGCTACACCGACAACGGCACCGTCGGCGGCACGGGCGACTACTACGTCAACGCCCCGGTCTCGCTCGGCGGCGCGCAGGCCAGCCTGGCCATCAACGGCCAGGCGTACAGGCTGATCCACTCGCTGGCCGATGCGGCCATCTACTTCAACACCCCCGGCTCCTATGCGCTGGCCCAGGACATCGACCTGGGTGGCGTCACCCGCAGCAGCGCCCTGGTGTCGTCCTTCCAGAGCAAGCTGGCCGGCCTGGGCCACAGCATCAACAACCTGACCATTTCCGGCGCCAGCGGCTACGTCGGCCTGTTCGGCACCACCAGCAGCAGCAGCGTCATCCGCGATCTGCACCTGGGCAATGTCTCCATCTCCGGCGGCTACTACGTCGGCGGCGTGGTCGGCTACGGCCAGGGCGCGATCAAGAACGTCACCGTCGACGGCACCGTGACCGGCACCTCGGGCGGCGTCGGCGGATTGGCCGGCTACAACCTGGGCTCGATCGACAACGGCGTGTTCAACGGCAGCGTCAACGGGCAAAGCGCGGTCGGCGGCCTGGCAGGCAACAACGTCGGCGGGACGATCCGCAACGCCCACAGCACCGGCAGCGTGACCGGCAGCAACAGCAATACGGGCGGCCTGGTCGGCTACAACGATGGCGGCACCCTCACCAACACGTATTCCACCAGCACCGTGAGCGGCACCGATTCTGTCGGCGGCCTGGTCGGAACGAGCCAGAACGCCGGCACCATCAAGAACAGCTATGCCAGCGGCAACGTGACCGGCACCAGCTCCGGTGTCGGCGGTCTGGTCGGCATGAACTACCAGAGCGCCATCGCCAACACCTACGCCACCGGCAGCGTCACCGCGCCGACCTCGGTGGGCGGGCTGGTGGGCGTCAACAACCCGGGTGGGCAGAGCGTCAGCAGCAGCAGCGTCAGCAACAGCTACGCCACCGGCGCGGTCAACGGCACCAATAATGTCGGCGGGCTGATCGGCGCCAATCAAGGCAGTGTCAGCAATGGGTCCTGGGACGTCGGCAGCACCGGCCAGGCCAATGCCATCGGCAACGCGGGCAGTGGCAGCGTCACCAATCTGACCAGCTTCGGCAGCGGCAACCGCTACAACCACAGCAGCTACGGCAATCTCGGCACTTGGTCGCTGCTCGCCGGCACCAGCAACGTCTACGTCGCCAGCGATGGCGTCGGCACCCCGGCCTGGATCATGATCGAGGGGCAGACGCGCCCGTTCCTGGCCAGCGAGTACAGCACCACCATCGGCAACGCGCACCAGTTGCAACTGATGGCGTACAACCTGGCGGCCAACTACAGCCTGTCCGCCGACATCGACGCCAGCCAGACCGCCGGCAGCACCGCCAGCGGGATGTGGAGCAGCGCTGGCTTCAGCCCGGTCGGCGACAGCAACAACGCCTTCACCGGCAGCCTCGATGGCACAAACCACACCATTTCCGGGCTCACCATCGCCCGCGGCGGCACGTCCTACGTCGGCCTGTTCGGCAACACCGGTGCCGCCAGCCGGATCGTCGACCTCGCCCTGACCGGCGCCACCGTCACCGGCACCGCCTACGTGGGCGGCGTCGCCGGCTTCAATGCCGGCACGCTCAGCGGCATCCGCGTCACCGGCACCATGAGCGGCACCGGCAACTTCATCGGCGGCCTCACCGGCTACAACAACGCCGGGACGATCACCGGCGTGCAGACCAGCGGCAGCGTGGTCGGCAGCGGCGGCCCCTACAGTGGCAACTACGTCGGCGGACTGATCGGCAGCAACGTCAGCGGCACGATCAACGCCTCGTCCTCGTCGAGCACGGTGTCCGGCGGCAGCGGCGTCGGCGGCCTGGTCGGCAACGACTATCAGGGCAGCTATACCGACGCCTTCGCCAGCGGCAACGTCAGCAGCACCAGTACGACCACCGGCAACAACGTCGGCGGGCTGATCGGCAATGCCATCCAGAGCACCCTGCAGAACGTGCACGCCACCGGCACCGTCACCGCGACCACCTCCAGTGCCGGCGGCCTGGTCGGCATGGCCGGCGCCGGCACCATCCAGAACGCGTATGCCACCGGCAACGTGTCGGGAACCCGTAGCGTCGGCGGACTGGTCGGACGCAGTGCCGGCACCACGATCAACACGGTCTATGCGACCGGCGCGGTGAACGGCACCTCGTCCGAGATCGGCGGGCTGGTCGGCACCCTGGACCACGGCAGCCTCGCGTCGGCCCATGCCACGGGCACCGTGTCCGGCGGCAGCTTCGTCGGCGGACTGGTCGGCTACAGCGACACCGGCAGCGTGGGCGGGTCCTACGCCACCGGCGCCGTGTCCGGAACCGACTACCTCGGCGGGCTGATGGGCTACAACGACGGCGGCAGCATCGGCAACGCCTACGCCACCGGCAACGTCTCCGGCAACATGTATGTCGCCGGGCTGGCCAGCTACAACGACAACGGCACCATCGCCAACACCTACGCCAATGGCAATGCCACCGGCAATGCCTATGTGGGCGGCCTGGTCGGCGTCAACTACAACAACACCGTGCGCAATTCCTACGCCACCGGCCAGGTCTCCGGCAGCAACGCGGTGGGCGGCCTGGTCGGCTCCAATTCCAACGGCAGCATCATCGCCAGCTTCTTCGCCACCGACATCGGCGGCAATCCGAGGAACGTGGGCCTGAACACGGTCGGCAACAGCGGCGGCAGCATCGACGCGATCAGCGGCGGCAGGTCGTGGAGCGCGTTGAACACGCTGTCCACCTTCACCGATGCCGGCTGGGCGATCGACGACCGCGGCGGCACCGGCCTGACCTGGCGCCTGTACGAACACATGGGCACGCCGCTGCTGCGCAGCTTCCTGACCCCGCTGACGATCAGCACCAGCCTCTCCGGCCTCGACAAGGTCTACGACGGCAACGGCGTCAGCGGGACGATCGCGTCCTATACGGTCGGCGGCGCCTTCGACCCTGGCCTGCTGTTCGGATCGTCGCTGCAGTACACGACCACCGGCAACGGGGTCGGCAGCTACACCACGGGCAACGGCACGCTGCAGCTCGGCGGCCTGGCGTCCTCGCAGCGCGGCTACGACATCGGCTACGTGGTCTCAGGCGGCATCGCCATCACCCCGGCGGCACTGACGGTGACGGCGTCCTCGGGTTCCAAGACCTACGGCGGCACCGCCAACCTCAGCGGCTACCGCGTCTCCGGCCTGGTCGGCAACGACACGGTGTCCGGCGTCGCGCTGAGCAGCACGGGCGCGGGCAGCGGCGCGGCGGTCGGCAACTACGCCATCAACGCCTCCGGCGCGACCGGCGCCGGGCTGTCCAACTACGTCATCACCTACGTCGATGGCAGCCTCCGCGTCGATCCGGCCACCCTGCGCATCGTCGCCACCGACGCCAACAAGACCTACGGCGGCACGGTCAGCCTCAGCGGCTACAGCGTCTCCGGCCTGCTCAACGGCGATACCGTCGCCGGCGTCGCCCTGGGCAGCGCCGGTGCCGGGGCCGGCGCGGGAGTCGGCAACTACGCGATCACCGCCTCCGGCGCCACCGGTGCAGGGCTGTCCAACTACGTCGTCAGCTACGTCGATGGCAGTCTGCGCGTCGATCCGGCCACGCTGCGCATCGTCGCCAACGATGCCAACAAGACCTATGGCAGTACCGCCAACCTCAGCGGCTACAGCGTCTCCGGCCTGCGCAACGGCGACACCGTCTCCGGCGTCGCCCTCGGCAGCGCCGGGGCTGGGGCCGGCGCGGGAGTCGGCAACTACGCGATCAGTGCATCCGGTGCCACCGGCGCAGGTCTGTCCAACTACGTCGTCAGTTACGTCGATGGCAGCCTGCGCGTCGATCCGGCCACGCTGCGCATCGTCGCCAGCGACGCCAGCAAGACCTATGGCAGTACCGCCAGCCTCAGCGGCTACAGCGTCTCCGGCCTGCGCAACGGCGACACCGTCTCCGGCGTCGCCCTCGGCAGCGCCGGTGCTGGGGCCGGCGCGGGAGTCGGCAACTACGCGATCACCGCATCCGGCGCGACCGGCGCAGGACTGTCCAACTACGTCGTCAGTTACGTCGATGGCAGCCTCCGCGTCGACCCGGCCACGCTGCGCATCGTCGCCAGCGATGCCAGCAAGACCGTCGGCAGCACCGCCACGCTTACCGGCTACCGTGTTTCCGGCCTGCTCAATGGCGACTCCGTCGCCGGCGTCGCCCTGGAAAGCGCCGGTGCCGGCAGCGGCGCTGCGATCGGCAACTACACCATCACCGCCTCCGGCGCGACCGGTGCAGGGCTGTCCAACTACGCCATCACCTACGTCGATGGCCTGTTGAGCGTGGTCGCCGGTGATGGCGGTGGTACCGCTGTGCAACTGCCCACCACGACCGTGCAGGCGATCAACAGCTCGGTCGCGGCCGCCACGGTGACCAGCGATGCCGGCAATCCGGCACCGGCGAGTCGGCAAAAGGCCGACGAAGCCGCCAAGGAGCTGGCCGCTGCGGCACAGGGCAGTGGCAGCGGCACCGCGACGGCCGGCACCGACGCGATCCGGATCGTCGATGGCGGCATCCGCGCCCCGGCGGTCGCCTGCAGCCCGGGCGCGTCCAACGCCTCCGCGGACAGCTGCATCATCCGCCAGTGATCGGGTATGGCCTGACGACACCGCGCGGCGGTGTCGTCAGGCCAGAGCGGTGCTTTCACCGCGGTGCGCGTTGGCGCTAATCAGGCATCCGCCGCCGGTGACAGCCGCGGCGCAGTGAGCTGCACATCCGGACGACGCGGCAGCCACAACACGAAGCAGACCGATTCGCCCGGCACCTGCGTGGCCAGCTCCACCGAGCCACCAAGCCGCTCCGCGATCCGCCGGACCAGATACAGGCCGAGTCCCGCGCCCGGCGCATGCTGCGCGTTCTCGCCGCGGTAGTACTTCTGGAACAGACGCTGCTGTTCTGCGGGCGCGATGCGTTCGCCCGGGTTGGCGACCTCCAGCCGCAGGCCTTCGCCGCTGCCGCGGACACAGACGCGGATGGCCATGTCCTCGGGGCAATGGCGGTCGGCATTGGCGATCAGGTTGCGCAAGGCCACGCGCAACAGTCCGGTGTCGGTGAGCAGGCGATCGTCGTCGGTGAGAAACTCGCAGACCACGCGCTGTGACGGAAAGTCCAGGCACAGTTCGTCCAGCAGCGCGCGCACCGCGCAGGGCTGCAGCCGCAGTTCCGATGCCGCCTCGCCCATGCGGTCGTCGGCCAGATACTCGTCCACCAGCGCCAGCAACCGTTGCGCCGCGTCGCGGATGTTGCCGCAGCGCGCGCGATTGCGTTCCGGCGGCGCATCCAGCTTGCGTGCCAGCTGTTGCGCCGAGGTCATGATCACGGCCAGCGGCGTGCGGAACTCGTGCGACACCATGGCCACGAAATCGCGTTGCTCCTGGGTGACCTTGCGTTCGGTCTGCAGCAAGGCGCGCAAGTCGTCCTCCAGCGCCTGCCGCCGGCCGATCTCGTTGCGCAGTTCGGCGGTGCGCAGCGTCACTTCGCACTCCAGCGCCAGACCGTGCCTGCGTGCCAGATCCACCGCGGCATCGGCATGCCGCCGTTCGCGCAGCCTGCGCCGACGCTCGTAACCGCCGAGGAGGAAGACGCTCAGCAGCGTCATGTGCAACATGGTGCCGAACGTGGTGGCGTACTGGGTCCAGGCGTTGACCGGCACGAACCCGAGGTTGCGCAGGAAGCCCAGCATCACCCCCAGGTAGAACGGGAAGAACGCGAGCACGAAGAATCGCGCCGGCCGATAGCGGCGCCACCACAGGTGCAGCCCCAACCCTGCCAGCAGCAGGATCTCCAGCAGCCCCAGCGTCTGCACCGGCTGCATGCCCCAGCCGTAGTGGCCGGCGAACACGGCCACCGCGCCACCGAGCGCGACCGTCCAGAGAAAACACGTCCCCCAGCGCACCAGATGCGGATGAAAGGCGTGCAGGTTCAGCTGCTGGCTGGCGACCTGGAAGCCCACCGGCAGGCTGCAGGCGATGCTGATGCCCAGCAGACTGTCGCTCCAGGCCATCGGCATGCCGGTGACCTGCTGCACCAGGCCGATCGACATCGCTTCATTGAACACGCAGCCGCCAAGGTAGGCCACGAACAGGCCGCTCATGCGCGCACGCGTGACCAGCCAGAACAGCACGTGCAGGCACAGCAGCAGCAGATAGAAGCCGAAGTACAGGCCGAACTGCAGCCCCTCGCGCCGCGACTGGTTGTCGAACGGCAGCCGTTGCCAGACGTCCAGCCGGGTGACCAGCGCGTTCTTGCTGCGCAACCGCAGCAGCACCTCGTAATCGCCAGGATGCGAAGGCGCGAACTGGAAGACCGGACTGCGGTAGTCCACCGGCCAGTCGCGGCGCGGAACGCGTTCGCCGCTGCGCCCCAGCACGCGCCAGTCTCCGCCGTCGCGCCGCACATAGGCCTGTACGTCGTCGAGCAAGGCATTGCTCAATCGCACCATCCAGCCACCGGACGGTACACTTTCGACATGAACAGGCAGGCGCAGCCATACCGGACCGTCGGCGAATCCCGCGTTGAGGCCGGCGGGCAGCCGGGCCCATCCGGCTGCGGCGGCGGCCTGCGCGACGTCCAGTCGGCCGTGCGGATCGTCCAGGCGCTGCAGGTATCCGCTCGCGTCCTGATGCGGGCCGGTCAGCGGCAGCGCGGCGACCGGCAGCCTTACCGGTTCAGCCGCCAGGCTCACGCCCATCGCCGCCAGGAGCCATGCGCCCACCAGCCAGCGCCACCATTGCGCCATCATTCGCCATATCGCACCGTTGCCAGCCGATGACGTTACAGCAAACCGCCAGGCGCGAGGATCCGCCGCCATGTCCGAGGTGATCCTGCTCGAGGACGAACCGGTGCTGTGCGAGGAACTCGGCGAGTTCCTGCAGGATCTGGGTTATGTCGCGCTCTGCGTGGACAGCATCGCCGGCTTCCGGGAGCGGTTCGACCCGGCGCGCCACACCATGGCGGTGATCGACGTAGGCCTTCCCGACGGCAGCGGCCTGGAGTTGGTGCGCGAACTGCGCCGCGCCGGCCATCGGCTGGGCATCGTGGTGTTCAGCGCCCACAACACCGCCAGCGATCGCATCGCGGGGCTGGAACTCGGCGCGGACCACTACCTGGGCAAGGGCGTCGATCTGGACGAACTGGCCGCGACCCTGGCCGCGCTCGGCCGGCGCCTGGCACTGCCGCCACCGGCCGCGCGCTGGGTGCTGGAACTGGCCGCTGCACGCCTGAACGTTCCCAACGCGCCGCCGGTTCCGCTCTCGCGCCAGGATCTGCTGGTGCTGGCCTGCCTGATGCGCCACGCCGGCGAGAGCGTGGGCCACCGTGAGATCGCCGAGGCGCTGGGGGTGAACTTCCTCGAGTACGACCGGCGCCGGCTGGACACGCAGATGTACCGACTGCGGCGCCGTGTGGAAGAGATCAGCGGACGCCCGCTGCCGGTGAAGACCTTGCGCAACAGCGGCTATTGCTTCCACGCGCCGGCCGCGTTGGCGACCTGAGCGCGACGCAGCACGGGGTTTTTCCTACGCACGCCCTATCGCCGGCGTCAGCGCTGCGAACGCGCCTCTGCGCGCATCATCCGCACGGCACTGGGCCCCGAAACGAACAACGCCGGCGATGCCGGCGTTGTTCGTAGGCGAGGTCAGGACGCTCAGCCCTGCCACTTGCCCAGCGCGGCCAGGCCGTTTTCCTTGGCGCGCTCGTACACCACCTGCTGCGCCTTGGCGAAATTGCCCTTCATGTCCTGCGCCCACAGCTTCAGCGCGGCCTGCTGCATGGCGCGGCCATAGGAGAAGCTCAGCGGCCACGGCAGGTTGCCGAGCTGGTGCATCGCGTTGAGGTGCGCGGTGGACTGCTCGTCGGTCTGGCCGCCGGACAGGAACACGATGCCCGGCAGGATCGCCGGCACGGTGCTCTTGAGGCACATCACGGTGGACTCGGCCACTTCCTCGACGCTGGCCTGCTCGTCGCAGTCCTTGCCGGCGATGACCATCGAGGCCTTGAGGATGGTGCCTTCCAGCACCACGTTCTGCTCGTACAGCGCACCGAACAGCGAACGCAGCGTGGCTTCGGTGACCTCGTAGCAGGTCTCGATGTCGTGGTCGCCGTCCATCAGCACTTCCGGCTCCACCATCGGCACCAGGCCCTGCTCCTGGCACAGCGCGGCGTAGCGGGCCAGCGCATGCGCGTTGGTCTCGATGCACACGCCGGACGGGATGTCCTCGCCGATGGTGATGACCGCACGCCACTTGGCGAAGCGCGCGCCGAGCTTGTAGTACTCCTCCAGGCGCGCGCGCAGGCCGTCCAGGCCTTCGGTGATCAGTTCGCCCGGCATGCCGGCCAGCGGATGCGTGCCCTTGTCGACCTTGATGCCGGGAATGATGCCGTGCTCGGCCATGTACTTGGCGAACGGCACGCCGTCCTTGGTCTTCTGGCGGATCGTCTCGTCGTACAGGATCGCGCCGGAGATGTGGTCGCTCAGCTTCGGCGTGGTCAGCAGCAGCTCGCGGTAGGCACGGCGGTTCTCTTCGACATTCTCGATGCCCACGCCGGCGAAGCGCTTGGCGATGGTGCTGGTGGATTCGTCGATCGCGATGATGCCCTTGCCCGGGGCGACCATTGCCTGTGCGGTTTCGGCAAGCTGTTCGATGCTCATACGGTTCCTGATGGCTGCAGCGGGGGAACGCCCATTATACCGGGCCGGCCTGCATGCATTCCGTTACCGCCGGCGCTGCAAGCGGTTACAGGCGTAGACCGCATGCAATCGGCGCTTCAGCCAAGCGCATCGGTCGTTGCCTCACGGTGCGCCTCTTCGTTGCCCTGCACCGTCTGCAGCGGCAAAGCGCCCGCGGTCGGTGCCTGTGGATGCGCGTCTTGTTCTGCCGGCAGTGCGATGTCGAGCGCATCGAGCAACGGCCGCCAGTCGTCGGCGCTGCGCGCACGGCGGTGCGCCAGCAACGCGGCATGGCGGCGCAACCCGGGCAACTGCCAGCGCAACTCGCAGCAGATGCGATCGACCTCCTCGGCCGCCTCCGGCGCGGCGATCAGCCACGGCAGTTGCTCGACCATCTTGCCGGCGCCGGAGTCGTGGATGGCCATGATGTAGCCCACGATCAACAGCAGCAGATGTTGCAGGGCCGCGCGCTCGTCCTCGCGCAGGTCGCCGCCGCGTTGCAGGCGCAAGGCTTCGTCGCGGGCCCGTTCCAGGCCGTCGAGCAAGGCCGCCACCACCTCGCGCAGGTGCTGCGGATCGTGCGCCGGCGCCGGTTCCAGCGCGCAGTCGCGCAGGCGCTCGGTCAGCAGGTCGACCACGTCGCGCGGGAACTGTCCGGGCACCACGCGCAACGCGATGCGCATCCGTGCCAGCGCCTGCGCATGGCCCTGCTCGCGTTCGAACAAGCCATCCAGCGCTTCGGCGCAGGAGATCAACCGGCCCAACGGCGACAGCACCGGCGCGCCGACCGGATAACCGGAGCCGTCGATGCGTTCGTGATGCTCCCGCGCGGCCGCCGCCTGCTGCGCCGAGTACACGCCGGATTCGCCCAGCAGCGCGGCGCTGATCACCGGGTGCACGCAATGCATGCGCCACTGCGCGAAGTCCTGCTGCGCTTCCGGCATCTCCAGTACCGCCGGATCCACGTACATCTCGCCGAGATCGTGCAGCAGCCCGACCTCCGCGGCCTCGCGCATCGCCGCATCCGAACGCGACAGCAGCGCTGCCAGCCAGGCCACCAGCATCGCCACCCGCACCGCGTGCGAGAACGCGGCAGGCCGGGTCTGGCCGAGCGTGGTCAGCAAGGTGCCCGGCGCGCCCAGCGTGCGCGCGCGGGACAGCGCGGTCATGATCGACGGCACCTCGTCGCCCAACAGCAGGCGCAGATGCGGGTGTTCGTCCAGCTCACGCTGCGCGGCCAGTTGCACTTCGCTCGGGCGCAGTTCTTCGCAGAACGCCAGCGAGGATTCCAGCGGGCGCAGCAGGCGCCGCGCGATCAAGCGCTCGCGCAGGCCGGCGTTGATGCGCTGGCCCTTGGCGACGAGCAGGATGCCGCGGCGGTCGCGGATGTCTTCGGTGACCACCAGCTCGCGGGTGGCCGAGGCCTGGATCAGGTGTTCAAGGCAATGCGTGCCGGGGCGCTCGGGCAGTTCCAGCCCGAGTTCGGCGTGCGCGCTTGGGGACGTCATGGGGGTGTCGCACGATCAGGGAACGGGAGGGCGCCGCGCCGTTCCATGCGCGATCGAACGGTGTTGCCGACGGCGCGGCGGCCAAGCCGCCGCGCCGCGTCCTTCAGAGTTCGCCCAGGCCGCTGGCACGGCCGTCCGGGCCGACCTCGAGCAGGCGCAGGGTGTTGGTCGCGCCGTGGGTTTCCATGTGCTCGCCGCTGGTGAACACCACGCGGTCGCCCGGCGCCAGCAGCCCGGCCTCGACCAGCACGCGGATCGCGCCGCGCGCGGCCTCGCGCGGGGTCAGGCCGCGGCTGTCGAAGTTGATCGGGAACACGTCACGCATCATCGCCATGTGCCGGCGTGCGCCGTCGTGGCGGGTCACCGCGAAGATCGGCGCCTTGGCGCGGAAGCGCGACAGATAACGCGGGGTGCCGCCGGATTCGGTCATCGCCACGATCGCGCGCACGCCCACGTGCTGGGACAGGAACATCGTCGCCATGGCGATGGCCTGGTCGGCGCGCTCGAGGTTGCGCGGCGCCATGCCGAAGTCGGTTTCGGTCTCGAACTGGCGCTCGGCGCCCAGGCAGATGCGCGCCATCGCTTCGACCGCACGGATCGGATAGGCGCCGGCGGCGCTCTCGGCCGACAGCATCACCGCATCGGTGCCGTCGATCACCGAGTTGGCCACGTCCAGCACTTCGGCGCGGGTCGGGATCGGGCTCTCCACCATCGACTGCAGCATCTGCGTGGCGGTGATCACCACTTTGTTTTGCGCCAGCGATTCCTTGATGATCTTCTTCTGCAGGCCGGGCAGCTCGGCGTCGCCGATTTCCACGCCCAGGTCGCCGCGCGCGACCATCACCACGTCCGAGGCCTCGACGATCTCGCTCAGGTTCTCGATCGCCTCGGTGCGCTCGATCTTGGACACCAGCGCCGCGTCGCAGCCGTGCGCGCGGGCGATGCGCCGCGCCTCGTTCATGTCCTCGGCGTTGCGGCAGAACGACACCGCGATGAAGTCGACGCCGATCTTGGCGACGATGCCGATCAGTTCCTTGTCGCGCTCGGTCAGCGCGCCCAGCGACAGGCCACCGCCCTGCTTGTTCAGCCCCTTGCGGTCGGACAGCACGCCGTCGTTGAGCACGCTGGTGACGATACGCTCGCCATTGACCTCGACCACCTTCAGCTGCATCAGGCCGTCGTCCAGCAGCAGCACGTCGCCCGGCGCCACGTCCTGCGGCAGGCCCAGGTAGCTGACCCCGACCTGGCTGGCATCGCCCGGCGCGGCATTGGCATCGGCGATCAGGTCGAAGCGGTCGCCGAGCTTGAGCGAGACCTTGCCCTGGGCGAAGCGCTCGATGCGGATCTTCGGACCCGGCAGGTCGGCGAGGATGCCGATCTCCGCGCCGACGCGGGCCGCGGCGGCACGCACTTCGGCGGCGCGCTTGGCCTGGCCGGAGGGATCGCCATGGCTGAAGTTCAGCCGCACCACGTTGACGCCGGCGCGGAACAAATCCTCGAGCACGCCGGGCGGGTCGGTGGCCGGACCGAGGGTGGCGAGAATCTTGGTGCGGCGCTGGCGTTCGATCATGATGGCATCCTTGGAAAAAGCGCTCAAAGCTAGCATACGCGCCCCTCACACAGCATGGCATTTCGGCATAGACGCCCGCCTTGCCCGGCATAGCGAGCGGACAATGCGGGACAGTATGTGGTCATGCCATGCCAACAGGTGTGCCCCGCGGACGCTGGGTGGGCGAGCACACGCCAGGCGATGCACCATGCGCAGCCAACGCCGTGTGCGCCGGACATGCCGGCGCACGTGCCCGTTCAGGCCGCCACGAGCGCCGGCAACTGCGCCGGCGCCTGCGCCAGGACATCGGCGCCGGCCTGGCGCAGTTCCTCGGCATCGCCGAAGCCCCACAGCACGCCGATGCTGCGCATGCCGTGATGGCGCGCGCCATCGATATCCATGCGCCGGTCGCCGATCATGCGGCATTGCGCCGGCACGACCGCGAGCCGCCGCAGCGCCTCGGCGATCAGCTCGGGCTTGGCCCGGCGCGCGCCGTCGTCGCTGGCGCCGACGATCTCCTCGAAGCGAGCGCCGAACGGCAGGTGCTCGACGATGCGCCGCGCGAAGCGCTCGTTCTTCGAGGTCACCACCGCCAGACGGTGACCGGCCGCGGCGATCGCCTCCACCGCCGCGCCGATGTCCGGAAACACCGTGTGCTCGCGCCAGCCGTGGCTGTCGTAGCGGCCGCGGTACAGCGTCAGCGCCTGTTCCACCAGCGCCGCATCGTCGGCGAAGTGCTGCTGGAAGCTGTCGCGCAGCGGCGGGCCGATCCAGGCGCGCAACTGCGCCGGCGTCGGCAGCGGCTGGCCCAGTTCGGCGAAGGTATGGCGCAGGCTGCCGACGATGCCGGCCTCCGAATCGACCAGGGTGCCGTCCAGGTCGAAGAACAGGACGTCGGCGGCGCTCACGCGCCGCGCGCCTGCAGCGCGGCCACCGCCGGCAGGGTCTTGCCTTCCAGGAATTCCAGGAACGCGCCGCCGCCGGTGGAGATGTAGCTGACCTGCTCGGCGATGCCGTACTTGTCGACCGCGGCCAGGGTGTCGCCGCCGCCGGCGATGGAGAACGCCGACGATGCGGCGATCGCCCGCGCCAGGGTCTCGGTGCCCTTGCCGAAGGCGTCGAACTCGAACACGCCGACCGGGCCGTTCCAGACCACGGTGCCGGCCTTGGCGATCAGCTCGGCGTAGTGCGCGGCGGTCTGCGGGCCGATGTCCAGGATCAGGTCGTCGTCGGCGACGTCGGTGACCGCCTTCACCGTGGCCTCGGCGTCCGGCATGAACTGCTTGGCCACCACCACGTCGCTGGGCAACGGGATCGCCGCGCCGCACGCATTGGCATCGGCCACGATCTTGCGCGCGGTGTCGAGCAGGTCCGGCTCGCACAGCGACTTGCCCACCGCATGCCCGGCCGCGGCGATGAAGGTGTTGGCGATGCCGCCGCCGACGATCAGCTGATCGACCTTGTCCACCAGGTTGGAGAGCAGCTCCAGCTTGGTCGAGACCTTGCTGCCGGCGACGATCGCCAGCAGCGGCTTGGCCGGCTGCTCCAGCGCCTTGGCCAGCGCATCCAGCTCCGCCATCAGCAGCGGGCCGCCGGCGGCGACCGGGGCGAACTTGATCACGCCATGGGTGGAGGCCTGCGCGCGGTGCGCGGTGCCGAAGGCGTCCATCACGAACACGTCGCACAGCGCCGCGTACTTCTTCGCCAGGGCTTCGTCGTCCTTGCCCTCGCCGACGTTCATGCGGCAGTTCTCCAGCAGCACGATCTGCCCCGGCTGCACGTCCACGCCATCGACCCAGTCGCGGATCAGCGGCACGTCGACGCCGAGCAGCGCGGCCAGGCGGATGGCCACCGGCTCCAGCGAATCCTCCTGGGTCCACACGCCTTCCTTGGGCCGGCCCAGGTGCGAGGTCACCATCACCGCCGCGCCCTGCTCCAGCGCGTGCTTGAGCGTCGGCACCGAGGCCAGGATGCGCTGCTCGGAAGTGATCAGGCCATTGTCGATCGGCACATTCAGGTCTTGCCGGATCAGCACGCGCTTGCCGGACAGGTCGAGATCGGTCATTCGCAGGATGGACATGTGATTGCTCGCTTTCGTGGGGTTGCAAGGGGAAAACCGCGCCATCGGTGCAGTATCGGCGTCGGCGACGGAACGTCGGGTGCACGGACGCCGAGCGGGCGTCGCGCGGCGGCGAAACCGGCATTGTCCGGCGTTGGCCGCACAGCGGCAAATCGGTGCGGTGGCGCGCGCACGGCGCAGCGTGCGCGCGATCGACAGCGAGTGGGTCAGCCCGCGCCGTCGGCGACGCCGGGTTTGCGCAGCAGGCTGAGTGCGAAACCGACCACCAGCAGCGCACCGCCGATCAACAGTGCCCACAGCAGCCAGGTCTTCCAGTCGCGCGGCGGTGGCGGCGCCCGCAATGCCGCGGCGCCAGCCAAGGGCTGCACCGCACCGAGGCGGGCGGTGGCCGGTGCCCACTGCGGCCCGCGCTGGGTGTGCAAGGCCTGCAGCGCGGCGGCCAGCGGCGCCGGCGCACGCTGGGTGCGCGCACTGCCGGCGGCCAGCGCATAGGGCGGCGCGCCCTGCGCAAGGAACACCAGCGTCTCCGGTTGGTAGCCCAGGCGCAGTGCCGGGCGCTGCCGGCCCGGATCCTGTGCCGCGAGCAGCCGCCAGTAGCGGTCGCGCACCGGCGCGGTCAGCGCCTGCGGCGGCGAACGACTGCCGCCCCCAACCTGGTAGGCCAGCCATGGACCGGCGCGGTCCTGCCATGGCGCCTCGGCGCTGTCGCGGCTCTGCACGCGCCATTCGATCGCGTTGTTGCCCGGCAAGGCGACATCGATGCGCGTCACCGGGTAGCGGCCCGGCGACACGAAGGCATAGCCGTGCTGCGCGGCATCGGTGCTGACTGCGTCCAACTGCTGCCAATGCCAGTCGGCGGCGACCGGTGCCGGCGCCAGTTCGGCCTCCACCCCGGTCAGCGGCGGGGCGCTGGCGCCGGCCAGCGGCAGCAGGCGCAGGTAGCGCACCTGGCGGCCGATGGGAATGCGCAGCTGCTGCAGGCGATGCCCCTGGTTGGCCAGGTCGACCAGGGTCGCATCGGCCACCAGCACCTCCCAGTCGCGCAGATCGTCGCTGCCTTCGACCCGGTAGCGGGCCTGTTGCGGCTGCGCAGCCGCGGCCCATTGCAGCGACAGCGCGCGCAGCGGTACGTGCAGCGCGCTGGCATCGACCAGCCAGCCGGCAGCGCCGGCATCGGATTCGCCGCCGGCCACGCGGGTCTGGATGCGACGCACGCTGCCGTCGCGGTCGCGTTCGGCGATCAGCTCTAGGTCCGCTGCGCGCCCGTCGCGCGCGGCCGGCAGCGGGAACCACGGCAACGGCTGCCGGCGCGGCGCGGTCTCGGCCTGCTCGGCGGCGAACAGGGCCGCCGGCAACGGATCGCCCGCCGCGTTGAACACCTCCACGTCGCCCAGCGAGGCGCGCTGCGCGCTGCGGTAGACCGCATCGTCGAGCTGCACGCGATAGGCGCCGGCATCGGCGTCCTGCAGGGTCAGCGGCCACTGCTGGGCATAGTCGTCGCGCTGGCTGGCGGCGAACGCGCACAGCGGCAACCCGGCCAGCAGCAACGGGAACAACGCACGTCGGATCATGGGATGGCCTCCTCGGCCGGTTCGGCGGCGCGCGGCGGTGCCGGCGCCAGATAGCCGACCACCGTACACAACAGCCCGTAGGCGAGGAACGAGGCGATGCCGGCGACGTTGCCGAGGTTGCCACGATCCACCAGCAACAGCTTGCCCAGCACCACCGCCATCAACACCGCGCCGGCCAGCCACAGGCCGCGCTGACCGCGCCGCGAGCCCAGCACCCAGCCGAGCACGCCCAGCACGCTCCAGACCACCGTCAGACTGGTCTGCGCCACGCCATCGCCGAGTACGCCGGGCCACGGCACCGCCGCCCAGTAGTGCACCGCATGCAGGGTCACACTGGTGATCCACAGGAAACCGGCAGCGGCCAGCAGGTGCGTGCGCCAGGGCCGCAGCAGCGCCGGCAGTTCCGGGCTGCGGGTCCAGCGCACGCCCAGCACCAGCAGCGCCAGCTGGGTCAGTTCCAGCGGGTTGAGCACCGGCACCCACGGCAACGGCGCACTGTCGCCGGGCCGGCCCAGGCTGTACAGCCAGGCCACCGCGAGCAGGCTGAAGTAGGTGCTCTGCAACGCCGTGCGCCACGGCGCGAACGCCGCCCCCAGCGGCGCCGCCAGCCAGTTCCAGCGCCACAGCGACAGCGCCGCGACCGCCAGCCAGGGCGCCACCAGCAGCATCCAGCGCCAGCCGGCGGCGAGGCCGCTGTGCAGCGCCAGCCAGCCGCACAGCAAGGTGGCCACGATCGGCCACACCAGCCACCACACGAACTGCGTCGCGCGCGCCACGCCGCCGCTGTCGCGCAGGCACAGCAGGCTGCGCACGCCGAGCACGGCGTACAGCGCCCAGGCCCAGGCGCCATGCCCGGCGAACGGTTGCCCGTGCGCATCGGCCTGCCAGGCCGCCAGCGGCACCGCCAATGCCAGGCCGCCCAGCGTGGTCGCGGCCAGTGCCGGTGCCGGCCAGCGCCGCTGCGCTTCGGCGGCGAGCCAGCCGCTGATCGCGACCCAAGCCAGCAACACATCGGCGCGCGCATCGGCGTCGACGAAGCGCAGGATCTCGGCAACGCCGATGCCGCACCACCAGGCCAGTCCCCACAGGTAATAGCCCAGCGCCGGCATCGCGGCGCGCTCACGGCGGTAGCACCAGGCGCTGACGAAGCCGGCCAGGGCCAGCAGCAGCGCGCTCATGCAGGTGGCATTGGCCACAGCCTGGGTGTCGTGCACCGCCGCGTCCAGGCCCAGGGTGAAGCCGAACGCGGCCGCCAGTTGCAGCCCGGCGCCGCTGAGCTGCGGCAGCCAGCGCCGCTGACGCAGGCCCAACCACACCAGCGCCGCCCCCTCCAGCGCGAACACGCTGGCGGTGGCCCGCGCGGACAATGCCAAGGGCACCGCGAGCGTGGCGAAGCCCACCGCCAGCAGCGCATACGCCTGCCCCAGCAGCGCGAAGCGCGCGCGCCGGATCAGCACCGCCGCCAGCAGCGCATAGAGCGCCGCCAGACCCAACGCGCACAAGGCCAGCGGCATGCGCTCGCCGCGCAGCAGCCCCGCCTGCAACGAGAACGCGATCAGCGGCGTGCCGAACAGCAGGCTGCCGTCGATCAGCGTACTGCGCGTGGCCTCCTGGCGCCGCGCGTACAGGATCGGGATCAGCAGGTAGAAGGCGAAGAACAGCAGCAGAAAGGGTTCGGTGCTGGCGAACTTGTCCGGCCGGTACTGCAACACGCCCCACAGCGTGCCGATGCCGAAGGTGAAGCCGAACCCGAGCAGATTCAGCACCCGCCACGGCCGGTACCAGGCGATCGCGAACACCGCCGCGTTGAGCAGCGCGTAGTAGGAGAACAGCGCGACGTGGTTGCCGCTGCCGGTGGACAGCCACAGCGGCGCGAGGAAGCCAGCCAGCGTGCCCAATACCGCCAGCGTGCGCGAGTCCTGCGCCACCGCCAGCACGCACATGCCCGCGACCAGGGCGATGCTCAGCGCCAGCGCCGCGCCGGCGGGAATCAGCCCGGACAGTTTGAATGCGGCGAACACGGTCAGCAGCAACACGCCGATCGCCCCGCCCTGCAGGGCCAGCGCAAAGCTGCGCTTGCGCGTGCGCTGGTGCCAGCCGAAGGCCAGGCCGGCCAGCGACGCGGCGGCGATGCCGGCGTAGCGCAGCTCGATCGGCATGCGCAGCCAGCCCTGGTCGCCGGCGTACTTCAGCAGCGCGGCGACGCCGGCCAGCAGCACCAGCATGCCGATCTTGACCGGCACGTTGCCCTCGGTGAACCAGCGTTTGATCCCGCCCAGCAGCCGCTCGATCGGATCAGGCCGATGCAGCGCGGCGATCGCGGCCGTCGCGGCGGCACGCGCCTGGGCCTGCTGCTCGGCCTGTTCGACCGCGGCAGCCAGCGTCGCGAAATCGTCGGCCTGCGGCGGCACCGGCAAGGGCGGCGGCAGCGGCGGTGGCACAACCGCCTCCTGCGTGGCCTCATCCGGGCGCGCGCGGTCGAAGCTGGCGTCGAACGGCCTGCCTTCGGCATCGGCGGGAGCCTCGACCGCTGCCGCGGCCTCCCCGGCAACGGCATCGGCAACAGGCCAGGCCGTCGCAGGTGCCACCGGGGCGGCCATCCGTGCGACCTGCGCTTCCAGCGCGGCGAGCCGCTGGCGCAGGCGCGACTGCCCGACCAGGGCCACGATCAACAGTAGCGGCACCGCCAGCACCGCCAACACCACCAGCACGATCAACATCTCCATTCGGCTCGCATCTCCGCAGCGGTGGCGCCGCGCCCCTGGCGCGTGTCCGGTGCCCGGCGGCGCCGGACCTGGCGCAGATGGTAGACGTTTTCGGTGCCGGCATCGGCGCTGGGCCGGGCCGCAACCCAGGCAGGGCAAGGCCCGGCGTTCCGACGAACGGTCTTCACACGACCCTCAAGGCGTCAGATCGACGGCCGCTACACCCCTTATCGCGTCGTGCG
>NZ_LFME01000011.1 GCF_001043115.1 Xanthomonas sp. NCPPB 1128
CCCCTGCCCTGCCCCTGCGGCCCCCTCGCGCGCGCGCCACGGCGCCCGCACGGCAGCGGCGGCATGAGCATGCCCGGCACGCATACGGCCAATTTCGCCACCTGGGGCATCTGCGCACTGGCCACCGCCGGGGTGATCGCGCGGCCGTTCAAGCTGCCCGAGGCGTGCTGGGCGGTGGGCGGGGCGCTGCTGCTGATGGTGCTGGGGCTGATGCCCGGCGGTGAGGCCTGGCAGGCGGTGCTGAAGGGCCTGGACGTCTATCTGTTCCTGATCGGCATGATGCTGCTGTCGGAAACCGCCCGCGCCGAAGGCCTGTTCGACTGGGTGGCGATGCATGCGGTGAATCTGGCCAAAGGCTCGACCCAGCGCCTGTTCGCGCTGGTGTTCGGCGTCGGCATCGTGGTCACCGCGTTCCTGTCCAACGACGCCACCGCGGTGGTGCTGACCCCGGCGGTGTACGCGGCCGCGCGCAAGGCCGGCGCCAAGCCGCTGCCGCTGCTGTTCGCCTGCGCGCTGATCGCCAACGCCGCCAGCTTCGTGCTGCCGATCTCCAACCCCGCCAACCTGGTGCTGTACGGCGGGCAGATGCCGACGCTGGGCGCGTGGATGGCCGCGTTCGCGCTGCCGTCGCTGCTGGCGATCGGGGTGACCTTCGTGATGCTGCGCTGGGCCGAGCGCAAGGACCTGACCGGCCGCTGCGCCGCGCGCGTGGACACGGTGCCACTGACCCGCGGCGGCACCTTCGCCCTGGTCGGCATCCTCGCCACCGCCGTGTTGCTGGTCGGCGTCTCCGCGCTGGGCCTGGACCTGGGCCTGCCGACCTGCCTGGCCGGCCTGGCCACGCTCGGCGTGGTCTGCCTGGGCGGCCGGCAGTCGCCGCTGCCGATGGCCAGGGCGGTGTCGTGGTCGGTGCTGCCGCTGGTGGCCGGTTTGTTCGTGCTGGTGGAAGCGCTCTCGCGCACCGGCGTCATCGGCCTGCTCGCACGCACCCTGGCCGACGCCGCCGCGCACTCGCCGCAGGCCACCGCCGGCGTCGCCGGCACCCTGCTGGCGTTCGGCTCCAACCTGATGAACAACCTGCCGGCCGGCCTGATCGCCAGCACCACCGTCGCCCAGGCGCAGCCACCGCAACTGGTGGTGGACGCGCTGCTGATCGGCGTGGACCTGGGCCCGAACCTGTCGATCACCGGCTCGCTGGCGACCATCCTGTGGCTGACCGCGATCCGCCGCGAAGGCGAGGACGTGGGCTTCTGGCGCTTCCTCAAGGTCGGCGCGCTGGTGATGCCGCCGGCGCTGCTGTGCGCGTTGGGCGCGCGCCTGCTGCTGGGCTGAGTAGCGCGCGTGCAGGTCGTGGACTCGGCCGCCGCGCCTTCCATCGCAAAGCGTCGCGGCTGAAGCCGCTCCTACAAGGGCATGTCTGCGAGCTGTCGGTGCCGTCGTAGGAGCGGCTTCAGCCGCGACAGGCCTTACCGCGGACATCTGCCGCGGTCGATCCATGAAAAGCAACCAGCGCCGCTGCTACGGCAGCAGACATGACGCGCGCGAAGTCCCCCCATGTGGGAGCGACTTCAGTCGCGACGAGCGAAGCCCAACGCCGTCCGACACCCTCACGCGTCGGGACTGAAGTCCCTCACACAACGGCATGCCGCCACCGTTGGAGCGCGCGCCCTACCCCGCGCGCAGCCGCCGCGCCACGCCGCTGATCAGCGCGATCACCGCGGTCAGCGCCGCCATCGACAGGAACTGCGTGCGGGTGTCCGGCGAGGCCACCAGCAGGCCGAAGATCAGCGCCAGGATCGCCAGCGCCAGCACGGTGAGCACCGGATAGCCGCGCATGCGGAACGGCAGGCGGGTGCCGGCGCGGTCGGCGCGCGCGCGCAGGATCAGTTGCGACAGCAGCGAGATCGTCCACACCAGCAGGCAGGTGGCGCCGACGATGTTCAGCAGCACCGGCAGCACCCGGTTGGGATACAGCAGTTCCAGCACCGCGGCGACGAAGCCGAACAGCACGCTGGCCAGCACCGCCAGCCACGGCACCTGCTGCCGGCTGGACGCGGCCAGCGCACGCGGCGCTTCGCCGCGCTGGGCCAGCGAGAAGATCATCCGCGAGGCGCCGTACAGATTGGCGTTGAGCGCCGACAGCAGCGCAATCACCGCGATCAGGGTGATGCCGGTGGCGGCGCCAGGAATCCGGGCCACCTGCAACACCGCGGCGAACGGCGAACTCAGCGCCTCGCTCTGCCATGGCACCACCGCGATGATCACGCTCAGCGAGCCGATGTAGAACACCAGGATGCGCCAGGCGACGGTGCGGATGGCACGGGCGATGCTGCGCTCCGGGTCGGCGGTCTCGGCCGCGGCCACCGCCACGATTTCGGTGCCGCCGAAGGCGAACACCACCACCAGCAACGCGGCGCCGATGCCGGCCATGCCCTTCGGCGCGAAGCCGCCGTTGCCGGTGACGTTGGACAGGCCCGGCGAGGCCACCCCGGGCAACCAACCGGCCAGCAAGGCGATGCCGACCAGGATGAAACCGACGATCGCCGCGACCTTGAGGATGGCGAACCAGAATTCGAACTCGCCGAAGTTGCGCACGCCCAGCAGGTTGATCGCGGTGAACGCGGCCATGAACGCGATCGCGGCCAACGGCACCGGCAAGCCCGGCCACACCGTCGCCAGCAGACCGGCCGCACCGACCGCCTCGGCGGCGATCACGATCACCAGTTGCAGCCACCACAGCCAGCCCACGGTGGCGCCGGCGGTCGGCCCCATCGCGTCGGCGGCATAGACCGAGAACGCGCCGCTGGCCGGTTTGGCCGCCGCCATCTCGCCCAGCGCGTTCATCACGATGATCACCAGCGCGCCGGCGACCAGGTAGGAGATCAACACCGCCGGACCCGCCGCGTGCACGCCGACGCCGGAGCCCAGGAACAGGCCGGCGCCGATCGCGCTGCCCAATCCCATCATGATCAATTGCCGCGGTTTCAGCGCGTGGCGCAGGACGGGTGCGGCGGCAGGCGGGACAGGCGCGGACGGATGCGGCATCGGCTCGGTCGGGTGCGGAAAACGCGACACGATACAGGCTGAGGGCGGTGGCGTGCGGCCGCGCGCGTGTTTGGCCGCCTGCAACCGCGGATCGGCCCGCCGTCGCCGCGTGGCTGCTGCAACGCAGCGCGGATCCGCGCATGCGCTCGTGGCGGGCACCGCCCACTCCCTGCCGGCGAACACTGTCGTGGCCTCGCCGCTCGCCCGGCAACGCGGCGGCACCATCCAGGCGGCGCAAAGTACGGAATCACCTTACATCCAACCAAGCGGCGAATTTCCTACATCCCGTTGATTTTGCATATTGACAGCGATACTAACGTCAGAAATACTGAACTCGACGTCCACCGAATCTCCTATCCCCGTACCTGCCGATGAGGGCGTGCACGCGGAGCCGGGAAAAGGCGGGCGGCGACGGACCGGGAGACGGCCCGTTGCGAGCGCTCCGGCCGGAAAGGACCACGGCTGCCGCTCGTCCCATGGCGTACAGGTCCGTACATCCAGACAAGGAGAGACACCATGATCAAACCGCTGCTGACCCTGACGGTGCTGGCGGCCGCGCTGGCCGTGCCCTGCCTGCAGGCCGCCGAGCGCGCGCCGCTCAACGCCGCCGATGCCATTCAAGGCATGGGCGAACGCCTGCCCATCGGCAAGAAGAACGTCAGCCTGTCGCCGCTGTTCAAGGTCTACACGTTCGAGAAGGCCGGCCTGCGCTTCGTGCAGATCAACTCGTTGAAGGACGAGGTCATCACCGTGCTCACCGCCACGCCGGGCACCGAGGCACGGCTGCCGATCGGCACCGCCGCCGAGGAACAGATGATCGCGGTCAACGACGCGAAGAACCAGCCGCTGGGCATGGTCACCGCCGCGGCGAGCTGCCCGTGCAACGCGACCGTGGTCTACCGCGATGCCAACACCACCATCGTGGTGGTCTACGGCTCCAACGGCGAGTACATCACCTCGTACGTGATCAAGAGCCCGCAGACCAAGCCGCCGCAGTAAGCCTCGGCCTAACGCCGCGGCCGCACCTGCGGCCGCGGCGATGTGCTGCTGCACCGATAGCATCGGATGGCCCAACCGCGTCGGTGCCCGCAGCACCTGGCGCGGACGATGCGTCGCAGGCGCCAGATTGGCGCACCAGAACGCGAAACGGAATGCGCCCGCGGCGGCGGGAGTGCTGCCGAGGCGGATCGCACCGCCGATTCCGGCGCGGCGATGCGCCGCCCATCGTCCGCCTGCAGGCGTCGCGCGCTCCATCGCGCATGCACTGCACCGCCTCGCATCTGCATGCGGCCGCCTTCCGAGGAAGGCGGCCGCGCAGGATCGCTCCGGCAGCGCCGGACCGGGTCGGCTCAGAACTCCTGCCAGTCCTTGTCCAGCGCCACCGCGGCCACGGCTGCGGACTGGCCGGCGCGTCGCGGCGGCGCGGCCTTGGCCACTGCCGTCACCGGGCGCACGCTGCGCTTGGCAGCCAGGGGCGCGGGCTTGCCGTGCTGCGGCGCCTGCACCACCGGCGTGGCCGCCGAGGCATCCAGCTTGAACAGCGCCACCGCCTGGCTCAGTTCCACCGCCTGCTGCTCCATCGAGCGCGCCGCCGCGCTGGCCTCTTCCACCAAGGCCGCGTTCTGCTGGGTGCTCTCGTCCATCTGGGTGACGGTCTGGTTGACCTGTTCGATGCCGGCCGACTGCTCCTGCGAGGCCGCGGAGATTTCCCCCATGATGTCGGTGACACGCTGCACCGAGGTCACGATCTCGGTCATGGTCTTGCCGGCCTGGTCGACCAGGACCGAGCCTTCGGCGACGCGGCTCACCGAATCGTCGATCAGGCTCTTGATCTCCTTGGCGGCACTGGCCGAGCGCTGCGCCAAGGTACGCACTTCGCTGGCGACCACGGCGAAACCGCGGCCCTGGTCGCCGGCGCGCGCGGCTTCCACCGCCGCATTGAGTGCGAGGATGTTGGTCTGGAAGGCGATGCCGTCGATCACCGAGATGATGTCGCCGATCTTCTTCGAGGAGGCCTCGATGCCACTCATGGTGGTCACCACCTGGCCGACCACGTCACCGCCCTGCGCGGCGACCGAGGCCGCGCCGGCCGCGAGCTGATTGGCCTGACGGGCGTGCTCGGCGTTCTGGCGGACGGTGGAGGTCAGCTCCTCCATCGAGGCGGCGGTCTCTTCGAGGCTGGCGGCCTGCTGCTCGGTGCGGCGCGACAGGTCGTCGTTGCCGGCGGCGATCTCGCTGGCCGCGGCATTGATCGACACCGCCGAGTGCTTGATGCGGCCGACGATGCCGGCCAGTTGCTCGGCGGTGGCATTGGCGTCGTCGCGCATCTGCGCGAACACGCCGCGGAAATCGCCGTGCATGCGCGCGGTCAGGTCGCCCGCGGCGATCGCCTGCAGCAGCGTCGACAACGCCTGCAGGTTGCCATCGGCGGTGGCCATCAGCTGGTTCAGGCTCTCCACCATCACCCGGAAGTCGTACTGGAAGCGTTCGGCGTCGCCGCGTGCGCTGAAGTCGCCATCGGCGGCGCAGGTCGCCAGTTGCTTGATCTGCCCGTTCATCGCCGACAGGTTGGCCTTGACCTCGTCCATGGTCTGGCTCAGTACCGCTTCCTCGCCAGGCAGGCGGTCCATGTCCTGCGACAGGTCGCCGATCGCGTAGCGGCCCATGATCTGCGCCAGGCGCGTCTTGACCGCCAGGTGCGAGGCCACCAGTGCATTGGTCTCGGCGGCCATGCGCCCGTAGTCGCCGGGGAAGGCCTGCGCTTCGATGCGATGGCTGACCTCGCCGGCATCGTGGCGCTTGGCCATCTCCAACTGCGCGCCGATCAGGTTGCCGACCTGCTGCTGCATGCCCTGCATCGCAGCCAGCAGCCGCCCGGTCTCGTCCTTGGCGTCGGTGCGCACGTCGTTGTCGAGCTTGCCGTTGGCGATCGCCTCGGCGACGCGGGTGGCACGCGTCAGCGGCACGGTGAGGCTGCGGGTGATCAGCCAGGCCAGCAGGCCGCTGACCAGCACCACCAGGACGCCGCCGGCCAGCAGCAGGCTGCGGCCACGGTCCATCGCCACGTTGGCGCTGGCGTAGGCCTCGGCACCGCGCGTGCGTTGCCGGTTGGCGTAGGCGGTGATCGCCTCCTGCCATTGCTTGTTCGCCGGCGCGGCCTGGCCCAGCATCACCTTCAGCGCCTCGTCGGGCTTGTTGCTCATGCCCAGGTCCAGCACCTGCTGATTGGCGACGCGGGTGAGCTGGTAGGCATCGTCGATCTGCTTGCGCATCTGCGCGCCGGCGGCGTCGCTGACCGGGATCGCGTAGAGCTTGTCGTGGATCTGGTCGTAGTAGCGGCGCTGTTCGTCGACGATCCTGGCGAAGCCTTCGTTCTGTTCCTGCGTGGTCGGCAGCACGATGTTGCGCAGATTGATGGCGATCAGCGAGCTGGCGTTGCGCATCTCGCTGGTGTAATCGAGGATCTGCATGCGCCGGTTGACGATGGTGTCCATCATGTCGCGCGCCTGTTTCAACGTCAGCAGGCCGGCGACGACGAGCGCACAGGACAGCAGGATGAGGACGCCGAAGGCGGACGCGAGTCGCGTCCCGACGTTGTAGCGTTGAAGGAATCCGATCATGAGGGGCACCAAGTGAGGAAAGGAAAGAGCCCGCGCCACGATCTGGATCGAACAAGACACCATCAGGCCGGCGGCCTGGACGTGATGCGACGGACAAGAAGGCCAAGACACTTCCAGCACCGACCGCATCGGGATGTCCCGAGCGGGTACTCGCATTAGGTAACGGCGATCGCTGGTGATTCTTGATGCGCAACTGCGCACAGTTTTTTGAATTGGGTCAAGCTTGTGACCGGCGCGTGCACGTGGCACGCGGATCGCTGGCGGATCGGCCTGCGCGCGTGAAATCTAGGTGAAACAATACCATTTTCAGGCGTGGCCGATGCATGGCCCCAGCGGTGGCTGCGGCGACCGCGACACGGGTGTGGCCGACATGCGGCAAACGGCATACAGTGCAACCATTGCCGGCGACCGCCTCCGTGCCATCGGGCACGGAGGCGGTGCGCTTCATTCGGCCAGGTTGGTGCCCGCACCCGCCGTGGCGATGACCTTGGCCTTGACCTGCGCGGCAGGGATCGCCGTGTACAGGTAGCCCAGCGGCTCGGGATAGGTCTTGGACGAGATCCAGGTGGTGGCGTTGGCGTAGGGCTTGCTGGTGCTTTCGGGCGCCGTCCAGGTGATGCCGCTGCCGACGTAGTTGTTGATCAGGTCCCAATAGCCGATCTCGCTGCTGTCGCGCGAGGTGACCGGGTTCTTGATGTTCTCGAAATAGTTGGCTTCGATCAGCGCCACCCCGCCCATGCGCACGTTGATACCGGAGGTGAAGACGTTGTTGAAATAGTTGTTGTAGATGTGGCTCAAGCCGCGCCGCTGCAGCGGCAGGCGCGATTCCACGTTCTCGAAGCGGTTGTGATGGTAGGTGGTGCGCGCGGCGGCGTTCTGGGTGTCGCTGTCGCTGTAGCCGTTGAGCGCGACCTTCTGGTAGTCGTGGATGTAGTTGTACGAGACGGTGACGTGATTGACGCCCTTCTTCATGTCGATGCCGCCGTCGAAGGACGCGTCGCCGGCGCCGGGGCACTTGGTCAGCGAGGCGAAGATGGTGTTGTGGTCCACCCAGATGTTGGACGGCTGGCCGCTGGAATTGCCCTCCAGCGAAATCGAATCGGCATCCTCGCCGCCCGGCAGCAGGCCGATGGTCATGTTGCGGATGATGACGTTGTGCGCGTTGCCGACCACGCGCACGCCGAAGTTGGCCGAGGAGCCGTTCGCACCCTTGATGGTGATGTCGCGCTTGTTCTTGATCTGCACGGTCTTGGCCGGCAGCTTCCATTGCGCGCATACGTCGGTGATGCTGGCGTAGTTGAAGCTGCCGGTGTAGTTGAGCACCAGGCCGCCGGAGCCGGCGTAGTTGTCGATCGCCGCCTGCATCGCCTCCATCGTGGCGACGTTCACCGGAATGGCACTGCCGCCGCCGGTGGTATTGGCCCCATAGCCCACCGGGCCGGCGAAGGCCGGGCTGGCGCCCATGGTCAGCGCGAGCGCCAGTGCGCCCCTGCGGAACTGCTGCTGCATGATCTCTCTCCCATCTGTCGCGATGAGTGCAAAGCGCATGGCAGTGTGCGCATGCGCCGGCACGGGGGCGTGGGGGCCGGCGCATTCTTGGAATGCGCGCCGCGGCCTACGCAATCGCCACGACGCCGAACTGGAACCCTGCGCTCCGTTCGCCGCGCGGGACAGGACAAGCGGACACGCACGGTCCGCAGGAGACAGACAGCGACAGCCGGGGACAGGCCGTCTACACACGCGCCGCGTTGCGCGGCGGTGGCCGGCAATGACGGCGAACGCACGCGCATCGCATGCATCCCCAGCGACTCCGGAGCACTCCCCCGGGACAGGCGCCCATCGCTGACGCGCGGCCGCGAATGTTGCGGCTGCAGCACGTTTGCGCAGGCCATCCGACGCCGACGCGGCGCGGATGGCCGCGCGCGGCTCAGCTCGCCGTGTCGAGCCGGTTGTCGCTGCGGTCGGCGTCGGGCAGCACGTGGTCCGGATCCAGGGTCACGTGCAGCACCTTTTGCGTGCTCGGCACCCGGATCTGCGGCTGGGTCTGCTGCATCCAGGTCTCCACCGGCACGCGCTGGTCCAGGTGGCTGCCGTCGGCGAAGTCGATGCGCAAGGTCGCCGGCATCACCAGCTTCTGGCGGCTGTTCAAGGTCACCAGCAGGCCCTGGGCCGGGTCGTGGTCGATGTAGGCGGCTGCGCGCACGCCCATGTCCAGCTGCCAGTTGTTGAGGTACCAGCCGCGCCACCACCAGCTCAGGTCCTCGCCGGATTCGCTCTCCATCAGCCGGAAGAAATCCGACGGCGTGGGATGCTTGTAGGCCCAGGTGGCGATGTACTTGCGGAACGCCGGATCGAAACGCGCCGGCCCGAGGATCTGCTCGCGCAGCAGCACCAGGCCCAGCGCGCCCTTGAAGTAGGTCAGCGGATGCCGGTATTTCTCGCTGGTGGCGTCGGCGCGATCGAGCAGGGTCGGCGCCTGCGCGTCGGCCAGCAGCGGCAGGATCTCGTCCACCGGGTTGCCGCCGCCGGGCGCGTACTCGCCATCGCGCTTGGGCGCGAACTCGCCGTGGTTGATCGCATCGGAGGCGTACACGTCGATGAAGGTGTTGAAGCCCTCGTCCATGAACGCATGGCGGCGCTCGTTGGAGCCGACGATCATCGGGAACCAGCCGTGGCCCAGTTCGTGCGCGGTGATCCAGAACAATTGCTTGCCGCCGTCCTCCATGTCGTCGAAGACGATGCCCGGATACTCCATGCCGGCACCATGGCCACCCAGGTTCACCGCCGCCGGCCACGGGTACGGATACCACTGCGAAAAGTGCTCGATCGAGGCTTTGACGAACTCGGTGGAGCGGCCCCACTTGTCGCTGCCGACCGCGCTGCGTGGATACACTGACATCGCCAGTGCATGCTTGCCCTGGGGCAGGTTGATCCGCGCCGCATCCCAGACGAACGCCGGCGAAGCGGCGAAGGCCACGTCGCGGGTGTGGTCCATGTGGAAGCGCCAGGTCTGGGTGCCGCTGGCGCTTGGCCGGCTGGCCGGGTTGCCCACTTCATCGGCGCCACGGATGGTCACCGTCGTGTCGCTGGCGGCGGCTTGCGCCAGGTGCTGGCGCTGGGCGGCGGTGAGCACCTGCACCGGGTTCACCAGTTCGCCGGAACCGGCCACCAGATAGTCCCACGGCACCGTCACCGCGTAGTCGAAATCGCCGTACTCCAGGTAGAACTCCGCGCCCAGGTAGGGCTGCGTGTCCCAGCCGCGCAGGTCGTCGTACACCGCCATGCGCGGATACCACTGTGCGATCTCGTAGATGTCGCCATCAGGCGTGGGCGTGACCGCGGTGCGGCCGCCCCAGGTACCGGGCACGGTGTAGGCGTAGTCGATGTGCAGCTTGAGCGCCTTGCCGCTGGCCAGCGGCTGCGGCAGGTCCACGCGCATGCGCGTGTCGTCGATCAGGAAGGTCGCCGGCACGCGCTTGCCGCCCTGCTCCAGTTCCACCTTGGCGATGCGGTAACCCTCCGTGCTCTGCGGCGCGGACCGGTCGGCACGCGCGGCGCGCAGGGTACGGGCGCGGGCATCGGCGCGGTACAGGTTCTGCTCCAACTGCAGCCACAGCACGTCCAGCGTGTCCGGGCTGCGGTTGCTGTAGGTGATGGTCTCCTGGCCACTGAGCGTGTGCATGGCCGGATCGATGGTGGCGTGCAGATCGTAGTCGGCGCGGTTCTGCCAGTACTGCGGGCCTGGCACGCCACCGCCGCTGCGGTAGGCATTGGCCGGCTGCGGCAACTGCAGCGGTGCGAACAGCGCCTGCGGGTCGTAGGTGCCGGCGCTGTCCGCGGCGGCAGCAGTAGCAGTGGCGGCGTCGGCCTGGGCGGCGGCGACAAGGGAAACACAGGCCGCGGCGAACGCAACGCGGCGCAGGACAAAGATCATGGTGACGTCCGTGGGGAGGATCGTCGCCGATGGTAGGCCGATTCGCGGTGGCGCGGATGTGCCGATCGCCACCTTCGGCAGCGATGCTTGGCAAGACCGCGTAGGAGCGGCTTCAGCCGCGACAGGCAGCCCCGGTAAAGCCTGTCGCGGCTAAAGCCGCTCCTACGAGAGCGCGATGCGCCGCGCTCAGCCCAGCAGCGTCTCCAGCACCGCCATGCGCACCGCCACGCCGTTGGCGACCTGGCGCAGGATGCACGACTGCGCGCCGTCGGCGACCTCGTCGGTGATCTCCACGCCGCGGTTGATCGGGCCCGGATGCAGCACCACCGCGTCCTTGGACGCGCGGCGCAGGCGCTCGGCGGTGAGGCCGTACTGGCCGTGATAGTCCTCCAGCGAGGACACCAGGCCTTCCTCCATGCGCTCGCGCTGCAGCCGCAGCATCATCACCGCGTCCACGCCGTCGAGCATGGCGTCGAAATCCTCGCCGACCACGCAGCCGTCCAGGGTGCCGTCGTCGGGCAGCAGCGCGCGCGGTCCGCACACGCGCACTTCGCCGGCACCGAGGGTGCGCAGCGCATGCAGGTCCGAGCGCGCCACCCGCGAGTGCTTGACGTCGCCGACGATGACCAGCTTGAGCTTGGAGAAGTCGCCACCCTTGGCGTGGCGCAGGGTCAGCATGTCGAGCAGGCCCTGGGTGGGATGCGCGCTGCGGCCGTCGCCGGCGTTGATCAGTGCGGTACCCTCGCCCGCCGCTTCGGCCAGGCGCTCGACCGCGCCGTCCTCGGGGTGGCGCACGACGAAGCCGCGCACGCCCATCGCTTCCAGGTTCTTCAGCGTGTCGCGCGCGGTCTCGCCCTTGCGCGTGGACGAGGTGGAAGCATCGAAGTTCAGCACGTCGGCACCGAGCCGCTGCGCGGCCAGGTGGAACGAGCTGCGGGTGCGCGTGGACGGTTCGAAGAACAGCGTGCACACCGCGGTGCCGGCCAGCACGCTGCGCTTGCCGACCCGGCCCACCGCCGCGTCGCGGATCTGCCCGGCGCGGTCCAGCAGTTGCAGCAGGGTCGCGCGCGGCAGCCCTTCCAGGGTCAGCAGGTGGCGCAGGCGCCCGTTCGAATCGAGTTGCGGATCAGTCATGGCAGGTCCGGGCTGTGGATCAGGAAAGGGGAATGGCGTCGTCGGGCGCGGCCAGCCAGCGCTCCACGATCACCGCGGCGGCCACCGCGTCCAGCGCGGCGGCATCGCGGCGGCGCTTGCGGCCGGCGGCACGGTCCACCGCGAAGCGTTGCGCGGCCTCGACCGAACTGGAGCGCTCGTCGACCAGCACCACCGGCAGGCGGTAGCGCGCGCCGAGTTCGCGGGCGAAGGCATGCGCACGCTTGCGGTTGGGCTGGTCGGCGCCGTCGAGGGTGAGCGGATCGCCGACCACCAGGCCGTGCGGCCGCCATTCGGCCTGCAGGCGGTCCAGCGCCGGCCAGTCCGGCCCCTGCGCATGCACGTCGATCACCGCCAGCGCACGCGCGCCGTTGCCGAACGGACTGCCGACCGCCACGCCGATGCGGCGGTGGCCGACGTCGAAACCGAGCACGGTGCCGTCGCGGCGGATCGTCGCGGACGAGGCGCTGGCCGGCGCGGGAGTCCCAGCCTCAGGCAGGCCGGACTCAGGCATGCCCGCTGTAGTCGGTGAGGCGGAACAGGTCCACGCCGATGCGCCCGGCCGCAGTCTGCCAGCGCCGCTCCAGCGGCAGCTCGAACAGCAGCTCGGCATCGGCCGGCGCGGTCAGCCAGCTGTTCTCGCCCAGTTCGTATTCCAGCTGGCCGGCGCCCCAGCCGGCGCAGCCCAACGCGACCACCGCGTTGCGCGGGCCTTCGCCCCGCGCCATGGCCTCGAGCACGTCGCGCGAGGTGGTCAGGAACAGGCCCTCGGCGAAGGCCAGGCTGGAGTCCCAGCCGTGCGCGCCATCGTGGATGACGAAGCCGCGTTCCGGATGCACCGGGCCGCCGCTGAGCACCACCTGCTCGCGCAGCGCGGCATCGATGGTCTCGATGCCCATCTGCTCCAGCACTTCGCCCAAGGTGTATTCGGAGGCGCGGTTGACCACCACGCCCATCGCGCCGTTCTCGTCGTGCTGGCAGATCAGCGCCACGCTGCGGGCGAAGTTGGGATCGGACAGCGCCGGCAGCGCGATCAGCAGTTGGTTGGCCAGAGGCGTGGGCAAAGCGGACATGGCCCCATTCTATCGTCCCTCCCGCGTGTGCGCTGCGCCGGGCTGCGGCGGGCTGCCATAATCCGCCCGATCGCGGCCCCGACCGGTCGCCCAGGAGCACGCACGCATGGACACGCCCCCCGACCTGCCGCGCCAGACCCGCGCCTTCATCGTGCTAGTGGCCCTGCTGCAGGGCGCATTGCTGTACCTGGCGCAGCGCGGCGCCGAGAGCGGCCTGTGGCCGTTCGGCTCGCTGGGCGGACAGGTGTGCTGGTACACCCTGGTGCTGACCGTGCCGACCATGACCCTGCTGTCGGTGCGGCACCTGGGCGCGCTGCGCCTGTGGCAGCACACCATCGCGGTGGCGGTGCTGGTGGCGGCGCTGTCGGCGTGGGCCGTCTGGAACGCCACCGGCGCGCCCGGCCTGCGCGCGCGCGAGGTGCTGGGCCCGTTCGGCGCCACCGTGGCGCTGGCGATGTTCGTGCTGCTGCCGTGGCTGCAGTGCCGGCTGCAGCACGGGCGCTGGCAGGCGCCGTACCGCGACCTGTTCGAGCATGCCTGGCAGAACGCGCTGACCCTGGCGCTGGCACTGTTGTTCATCGGTATCTGCTGGCTGGTGCTGTGGCTGTGGGGCGCCTTGTTCGCGCTGGTCAAGCTGACCCTGTTCTACGACCTGTTCCGGCAGACCGCCTTCATCTATCTGGCCACCGGCACCATGTTCGGCCTGGGCATCCTGATCGGCCGCACCCAGCAGCGCGCGGTGCAGGTGATGCGGCAGATCCTGTTCGCGATCTGCACCGGGCTGCTGCCGCTGCTGGCGTTCGTGGCGGTGCTGTTCGCGCTGAGCCTGCCGTTCACCGGCCTGCAGCCGCTGTGGGAGACCCGCGCCGCGGCCAGCATCCTGATCGCAGTGGTGGCGACGGTGGTGGTCTTCGTCAATGCGGTGTACCAGGACGGCGCCGCCGAGGCGCCCTACCCCGCCTGGCTGCAACGGGTGATCGACGCCGGACTGCTCAGCCTGCCGCTGTATGCCGGGTTGGCGCTGTACGCGCTGTGGCTGCGCATCGCGCAATACGGCTGGAGTACCGAACGCTTTGCCGGCGTCTTGGTGGCGGTGGTCGCCTGCGGTTACGCATGCGGCTATGCCTGGGCGGTGCTGCGGCCGGGCGCGCGCTGGCTGCAGCCGCTGGCGCCGGTGAACCGGGTGCTGTCGTGGGTGGTGATCGGCCTGGCGCTGGCGGCCAACTCGCCCCTGCTGGACCCCTACCGCCTCGTCGTCGGTGACCAACTGCAGCGCCTGGCCGACGGCCGCACCAGCGCGGCGCAACTGGACCTGGCCTACCTGCGCTTCGACAGCGGCCGCCGCGGCTACCGCGCGGTGCAGGCGCTGCGCGAGGTGCCCGCCTTCGCCGACGACCCGGTACAGCGCGAACGCCTGCAGCGCATGCTGCAGCGCCAGCAGCGCTGGGGCGGCGACAACGAGGATGCGCCGCGCAGCAACGATCCGCTGCAGGTGCGCCAGCGCATCGCGCTGGCCGCCGGCAGCGCCGATCCCGGCGCCGCCTGGTGGCAAGCGCTGCTGGCCGGGCAGATCGACGATGGCAACTGCCGGCGCGAGGGCGCGCAGTGCGTGGCGCTGCGCCGCGATCTGGACGGCGATGGCCACGACGACGTCCTGCTGTGCAATGCCGGCGTCGGCTACGGCGTCGAATGCCGCATCCATACCGACCTGGGCAGCGGCTGGAAGGACGTGGCGCGAACCCACCTGTTCCCGCGCCGCGGCGACAACGCCGAGGCGCTGTACCAGGCGCTGCGTGACGGCAAGCTGCAGCTGCTGCCGCGGCGCTGGCCCGACCTGCAATTGCCGGGTGCGCGGCGGACCGAGGTGTACCCCGCCGACCCCAACGACCAGACCGACTGACGGATACCCGCCGCATGAGCAGCTATTGCGATATCGCCCCCGGGCACCCGGTGCACGGCCACTACCACGACCACGAGTACGGCGTGCCGCAACGCGCCGAAGCCGACCTGTTCGAGCGGCTGGTGCTGGAGATCAACCAGGCCGGGCTGAGCTGGGAGCTGATGCTGAAGAAGCGCGCCGGCTTCCGCGCCGCCTACGCCGGGTTCGACGTGGACACGGTGGCGGCCTTCGGCGAGGCCGACGTGCTGCGCCTGCTCGGCGATGCCTGCATCATCCGCAACCGGCTCAAGGTGCAGGCGGCGATCCACAACGCGCAGGTGATCCAGCGCCTGCGGGCCAGCCACGGCAGCTTTGCCGCCTGGCTGGACGCGCAGCATCCGCGCAGCAAGGCCGAGTGGATCAAGCTGTTCAAGCGCACCTTCCGCTTCACCGGTGGCGAGATCACCGGCGAATTCCTGATGAGCCTGGGCTACCTGCCCGGCGCGCACCGCGAAGACTGCCCGGCGTTCGCGCGCATCGCGCAGCTGGATCCGCCGTGGATGCGCGCCAGCTGAGGTTGCTGGTGCGCGAGGAGCGGCACGACGCCGCCTTGGCGCGGCCTGCACGAGCGCTGCACGAGGCCGCCGGCATGGTCGGCGCATGGCCTTGCGCATCGGCATCTCGGGCTGGCGCTATCCGCGCTGGCGCGGCGTCTTCTATCCGTCCGGGCTGACCCAGCGGCGGGAACTGGAATACGCCGCGCGGTGCTTCCGCTCGGTTGAACTCAACGGCTCGTTCTATTCGCTGCAGACCCCGAAAAGCTATGCCGCCTGGCACGACGCCACCCCGCGCGGCTTCGTGTTCGCGGTCAAGGGTCCGCGCTTCGTCACCCACCTGAAACGGCTGCGCGACTGCGAGCAGCCGCTGGCCAATTTCTTCGCCTCCGGCCTGCTCGCGCTGGGTCCGAAACTCGGCCCGCTGCTGTGGCAACTGCCACCGTCGCTGGCCTTCGATCACGACCTGCTGGACGCCTTCCTGACGCTGCTGCCGCGTACCAGCGAGGCCGCCCTGACCCTGGCGCGCAAGCGCGACAGCGCGCGCATGCGCGATCGCAGCCTGCTGCGGATCGACCGCAACCGGCGCCTGCGCCATGCGCTGGAAGTGCGCCATCCAAGCTTCGCCACGCCGGAAGCGGTGGCCTTGCTGCGCAAGCACCGGGTGGCGCTGGTGCAGGCCGACACCGCCGGCAAGTGGCCGTACCTGGAAGACGTGACCGCCGACTTCCTGTACCTGCGCCTGCACGGCGATGCGCAGCTCTACGCCAGCGGCTACGACGACAAGGCCCTCGACACTTGGGCGCAGCGCATCGATGCCTGGCATCGCGGCGGCGAACCGGCCGACGCGCAGCGGGTCGGCCCACGCGCCCCGACACGGGCACGGCGCGACGTGTACTGCTACTTCGACAACGACATGAAGGTGCATGCGCCGTTCGACGCGCGGCGCCTGGCGCAACGGCTCGGCGTGCCGACGCCGTGCCCGGCGCGCGGCGCGCGGCGACGAAGACGGCGACGACTGAGGGAAAGTTCGCGTCGTGCGGGTTTGCCGCGATGCAGGCGGGCATGTCTCCGTCTTGCAGGAGCTGCCTCGAAGAGCCTGACCTCTCCGACTGTCGCGACGTGTTGCGATGTCTGCAGGAGCGGCGCCCGTTCCCGATCTGTGGGATCCACCGCGACGCCTCGCCGCGGCGCAATGGCACCGCTAGTCACACGTTGTGGCGCAGCGCAGCGGGGCACACCGCTGTCCCCGTAGGAGCGGCTTCAGCCGCGACGGGGCTTTCCCGATAACGCCGCGTCGCGGCGGAAGCCGCTCTTACGCACGCGCCCGCACGAAAGACCCGCGCACCGCGATACGCGGCACCTCGTCGATCGCGCAACCACGATCGGCTACAGATGTCACACGCCCATGTAGCGGCCGGCGCGGTGGTTGAACATCAGCACCAGGCTCAGCACCACCGCGCCGATCGCCGAGTACAGCACCTGCTGCGGCGCCAGCAGCCAGAACGCCACCGCCATCAGCGCCGCGTCGAAGCTCATCTGCACCTTGCCCGCGCTCCAGCCGCGGCTGCGCTGCAGGTAGACCGCGAGGATGCCGACCCCGCCGAGGCTGGCGCGGTGGCGGATGAAGAACAGGATGCCCAGGCCGACCAGCGCGCCACCGACCAGCGCCGAGAACAGCGGCGTCATCGTCGCCCACTGCGCCCAGCGCGGCAGCAAATCGGTCAGCAGGCCGCAGGCGGCGACCGCGACGAAGGTCTTGAGGGTGAACTCCCAGCCCATGCGCCGCACCGCCAGCCAATAGAACGGCAGGTTGACCAGCACGAACATCAGCCCGAAGTTCCAGCCCAGCGCGTAGTGCAGCAGGAAGGCCACGCCGGCCATGCCGCCGATCATCAACCCGCCATGGGCGAACACCGCCAGCCCCAGCGAGGCCACCAGGGTCGCCAGCAGCATGCCCTGCACGTCCTCGGCCACGCTGTGGCGCAGCGCGCGCGCATCCTGCACGGTGCCGGCCGAATCCGGCGGCGGGGTCAGCGGTCCGGCGGTGACGACGGTGCCGTCGTCGGGCAACGGGTCCAGGTCCGGACGCAGATCGGAATCGGGAAGGCTCACGGGAAGGGGCACGGCGTGGGGGGCGGTATTAGACACCAGCGCGGTTGTGGTTGCACATGAAACTTTTAAATCAGCGCGCGGATGGCTCGCTCCGTGCCTCGATCCACGCGCAGGGGCGCCTCGCCCTCCCCGCCCAATCGCGCAGTGCGATCTCTCAGTTGGGCAGGTCGACCTGGATGTCATGCGACCCGGCCACGACCGCAATCACCATCCCGACCAGCACCAGCAGCGCCACCGGCCCGGCGATCGCCAGCCATGCCCAGGTCCATGGGCTGAACCGCTCCGCCGCGCTGCGCGGCAGGCCGCGTGCCTGCTTGAACCGGGCCAGGCGCTGGTTGACCAGCAGCACCGGTGTCCAGGCCAGCAGGGTCAGCAGCGACAGCACCGAAGGCCACAGTCCGATCAGGCTCAGGCAGCCGTACGCAAGCCCAGGCCCCAGCCAGCCGACCAGCACGCCGCGCTGTGCGCCGATGGTGCGTTCCAGCGCACGAAAGCAGGCGAACACCCAGATCAGCGAGAACACCGAGCGCCACACCGGCGAGATGCGCCGGCGCCCGGACAGCAGGCGCAGCGCGCGCCAGTTGCGGTAGAACCAGTACAGCGCATACCAGCCGAAGCTGGTCGCGCACAGCAGCGCCAACTTGGTTGCCGACGGTGCGAACAACGCCGACAGGGGATCGGTGGGCACTGCAGCGGGCACGGCGTCAGGCAGCGCAGCGGCGGGTGCGGCGTACGGGTTGTCTGTTTGCATGGGGGCATTTTGGCGCACCGCACCCTCATCCGCCCTTTCGGGGCACCGTTCCCCCGAGAAGGGGGCCATGGTCCCGGCGGGAGAAGGGACTCAATCAGCGAACGGCCACCGCGCGATGCCGCCGCTTGTCCGCGTACATCGCCGCGTCGGCCTGATCGAGCAGTTCCTCCAGCGCCTCCGCGTCCAGATCGCGGCGGTGGCACAGGGCCAGGCCGAAGCTGGCCGACAACCCGGTCGCGAACCCGTCGTCCTCGCCGGGCTTGGCAAGCGCCGCGCGCAGCGTGTCGATCAGTGCGTGCGCCCGCTCCGGCGTGGTCAGCGGCAGGTACAGCGCGAACTCGTCGCCCCCTCGGCGCCCCAGCAACTGGCCCGGCCGCAGACAGTGCCGGCAGCGCTTGACGAGGGCACGCAAGGCCGCGTCGCCGGCCGCATGTCCGAACTGGTCGTTGATCGCCTTGAGGTTGTCCATGTCGGCGACGATCACCGCCAGCGGACGCGGGTCGTGCGCGGCCAGCTGCAGATCGTTGAGCACCTGCTCCAGGAATCCGGTCCGCGACAGCGCCCCGGTCACCGGATCGCGTACCAGCGCATGGCGCAATCGCGTGTTGTCGGCATAGAGCCCGGGCACGGCCAGGCCGAAGTAACTGTTCGCCGCCAGGCTGATCATGGCGAACTGCAGCGCCAGCGCCTGTGCCTCGAGCCGCAGCAACGGCGTGGCCAGGGCGATCAACAGGCTGAAGGCGGCGATCGCCACCAGCGCCTGCAGCATTCCGTGGGTATGCACGATCCACAACTGGATCACCACCACCACGAACAGCGCGAACACCACCGCCGGCTGCCGCGGCAACGCCGCCGCCAACGCCATCACCGCCAGGGTGACGCCGAGCAGCAACGCGAGCTTGACCAGATAGCCGGAGACGCTTCCGGCCGGCGCGATCATCCCCGACAAGCGCGGGATCCCCGGCTGTGGCGCGATCTGCAGGCGCTCGGCCAGACGCAGCACCGCCACGATCGCCAGCGGACCGAGCGCCAGCAGGCCGGCGTAGTCGCCGATCGCCCACGGGATCAACTGCGCGAACATGCTCGGCAAGTCGATGGCGCCGGTGACGGCCAGCCCCGCCCCGCCCAGGCAGGCAGACAGCAGCGAGGCCACCCCGCCGCCCAGGATGAAGCAGGTGACCACACGCGGCAGGCTGCTCGAGGACACGGCGCGGCCGACGCGGCGCAGCAGCCAGGCCAGGCCGCCCCAGATGCAGAACTGTTGCGCGGTGAACAGCAGCGCATAGCCCAGGACCGCCCGACCGGGAACGACCGGGTGGCCACTCGTGCGATAGAAGCTCAGCAGCGTGGCCAGCACGCAGGCGATGGCGATCGCCGGCGCGCCGCGCCAGCCCAGCACCATGAACGTGGCCAGCGTCACCGCCACCGGCGGGAACCACAGGCTGGCATGCAGTTGATAGTCCAGGACCCGCGCCAACTCGAAGACCGCCAGCCACGCCGCCACCAGCACCACCGACAGCACCAGCAGCGCGCCGCGACGGCGCGGCGCCGCGGCGCGCGTGCGAAACGGCGCCTCGGCGTCCCAGCCTGTCATCCATCCGCCTCCGGCCGGCCACGGCCGATGGCCGAACCGGGGCCGACGAAGGCGGTGACCGTGCTGTCGTCGCTGCCGCCCACCACCACCGTCGCATCGCTGCACAGGCGGATCGGCCAGCTCATGTTGTCCGTGCCATAGGACCATTGCAGCGTGCCGTCGCCCGCGTTCCAGACGCTGAACGCGCCAGGCGTGCCGTCGGGATGGCCATCGGCCAGCCCCAGCCACTGTCCGCCAGGATCGAACGCCAGACAGTTGGGCGAGTGCGCGCTGTGCGCGGTCCACTGCAGCGTCGCCGCGGTGCCGGTATCGGCGTACACGGCGACGACGCCGCCACCCTTGAGGTTGCCGGCGATCGCGACCTTGTCGCCGGCGCGGTCGCAGGCCACCCCATAGATGGTCGTCGCCCCCTCGGGCACCGTCTCGGTCCAGGCTGGCGCAGGCGTTTTCTGGAACGTCGCCACGTCGAAGGCGTACAGCGTGCCGTCGCTGGCACCGGCATAGGCCCGGCGCCCATCGCCGGACAGCGCCGCGGCATGCACGCGGGCCTGCCCGGGCAACTGCCAGCGCGTGAGCGCCGCCGGTTGTCCGGACGCGATCGAGAACAGGATGATCTCGCCCTGTGCGCTGGCCACCAGTCCGATCGTGCCGTCGGCGGCGAGGCCGGTGGCCATCACGCTGTCGGCGCTGTCGCTGTCACCACCAGCGCTCAGCGCGATGCACACGGGCGTGGCGGGGAAGGTCCCGTCGCCGTCGCGGCAGAACAGATAGCCCTGCTCGGCACCGGCCAGCAACGTTTGCCCACGCGCATCCAGCGTCACCATGTTGCCGCGGCCAGGGAGCGCATACGACAGCAGTTCGTTTCCGCCGGGAACCGCCCAGGCACTGATGAAGCCCGCATACGGTGCCTGGCTCTGCCAGCCGCAACTGGCCACGGTGCCGCCGTCCGCCGCCACGTCGACCCAGTACACGCCCTGCCAGCCTTCGAACTCCTTCTTCAGCAGAAGGTTGCCCGCCCGATCCCAGGCATAGGTGCCGAAGCACCCCTGCTGGTCGTCGCACACGTCGCTGCGCGTGGCCGCGGGTGCGATGCGTTCGAATATCTTGCGTTGCTCGAGCGGCACCGCTTCCAGCCCGGGAATCTGCGACAGGCCGCCGTACTGATGGAAAAAGGTGCCGGCGACGATGACATCGCCATCGTCGGACACCGCCACCGAGTTGATGTAGTAGCCGGCATGCGGCTGTGTCGACCAGAGCAATTCAGGCACGTCGTTCATGGCGGCTTCCCTCCCTTCGGCTGAAGCGTCCGCGATGGACTTACGGCGGACGGCTGACTGAAACACGACACCCGTGAACGCACCGGAGACGGCCGCGATGCCATGGGTTGCCCGTCATCGCACGGGCGCCTGGCCTCGCGCTCGCGCGCCGGACCGGCTCAGCGCACCTCGGCGATCTCGACCCCGTCCAGGCCCTGCGCCAGGGTGCGCGCGTCGCCGCCCTGGGCCAGCTTGATGCGCAGGCGCACCTCGTTCTGCGAGTCGGCGTGGCGCAATGCGTCCTCGTAGCTGATCTCGCCGGCCTGGTACAGCTCGAACAGGCTCTGGTCGAAGGTCTTCATGCCCAGGTTGGTGGACTCCTTCATCACGTCCTTGAGCTTGTGGATCTCGCCTTCGCGGATGTAGTCCTGCACCAGCGGCGTGCCGAGCATGATCTCCATCGCCACGCGGCGGCCCTTGCCGTCCGGGGTCGGGATCAGCTGCTGCGCGACCACCCCGCGCAGGTTCAGCGACAGATCCATCAGCAGCTGGCTGCGGCGGTCTTCGGGGAAGAAGTTGATGACGCGGTCCATCGCCTGGTTGGCGTTGTTGGCGTGCAGGGTGCACAGCACCAGGTGGCCGGTCTCGGCGAAGGAGATGGCGTGGTCCATGCCCTCGCGGGTGCGCACCTCGCCGATCATGATCACGTCCGGCGCCTGGCGCAGGGTGTTCTTCAGCGCGTTCTCCCAGCTGTCGGTGTCGATGCCGACCTCGCGCTGGGTGATGATGCAGCCCTCGTGCTTGTGCACGAACTCGATCGGGTCCTCGATGGTGATGATGTGCCCGGTGGAGTTCTGGTTGCGGTAGCCGATCATCGCCGCCAGCGAGGTCGACTTGCCGGTGCCGGTGGCGCCGACGAAGATGATGATGCCGCGCTTGGTCATCGCCAGGGTCTTGATCACCGGCGGCAGGTTCAGCTCGTCCACGCTGGGAATGCGCGTCTCGATCCGGCGCAGCACCATGCCGACCTGGTTGCGCTGGTAGAAGCAGCTGACGCGGAAGCGCCCGACCCCGGCCACGCCGATGGCGAAGTTGCACTCGTGGGTCTTCTCGAACTCCTCGCGCTGCGCCGGCGTCATCACGTTCAGCACCAGGTCGCGGCTCTGCTGCGGGGTCAGCGGCGTCTGCGTGATCGGGGTGATCTTGCCGTGCACCTTGATCGCCGGCGGCATGCCCGAGGTGATGAACAGATCCGACGCCTTCTGGTGCGCCATCAGTTTCAGGAAGGAGGTGAAGTCGATGGTGCTCATGGCGTGCTCCTTCGGAGCGGGGATTGGGGAGTCGGGATTGGGGATTGGTAAGAGCGGGCATCCTAGGATCGGAGAGACCCGCGTTTGCGAATCCCCAATCCCGACTCCCCAATCCCCGCTACTCGAACAACCGCTTGTCCTTGGCGTACTCGCGGGCCTGGTTGCGGGTGATCAGGCTGCGCTTGACCAGGTCCTGCAGGTGCTGGTCCAGGGTCTGCATGCCGTTCTGCTGGCCGGTCTGGATCGCCGAGTACATCTGCGCCACCTTGTCCTCGCGGATCAGGTTGCGGATGGCGGGGGTGCCGACCATGATCTCCCACGCCGCGGTGCGGCCGCCGCCGACTTTCTTCAGCAGCGCCTGCGAGATCACCGCGCGCAGCGATTCGGACAGCATCGAGCGCACCATCGGCTTCTCGCCGGCGGGGAACACGTCGATGATGCGGTCGATGGTCTTGGCCGCCGAGCTGGTGTGCAGGGTGCCGAACACCAGGTGGCCGGTCTCGGCCGCGGTCAGCGCCAGGCGGATGGTTTCCAGGTCGCGCAACTCGCCGACCAGGATGATGTCCGGGTCTTCGCGCAGCGCCGAACGCAGCGCCTCGTTGAAGCCGTGGGTGTCGCGGTGCACCTCGCGCTGGTTGATCAGGCACTTCTGCGAGGTGTGCACGAATTCGATCGGATCCTCGACGGTGAGGATGTGGCCGTATTCGTTCTTGTTGATGTAGTCGATCATGCCGGCGAGCGTGGTCGACTTGCCCGAACCGGTCGGCCCGGTGACCAGGATCAGGCCCTGCGGCTGGTCGATCAGCTGGCGGAAGATCGGCGGGCAACCCAGGTCTTCCAGGGTCAGCACTTCGGAGGGAATGGTGCGGAACACCGCGCCGGCGCCGCGGTTCTGGTTGAACGCGTTGACGCGGAAGCGCGCCAGGCTGGGGATCTCGAAGGAGAAGTCGACCTCGAGGAATTCCTCGTAGTCGCGGCGCTGCTTGTCCGACATGATGTCGTAGACAAGCGCATGCACCTGCTTGTGGTCCAGCGCCGGAATGTTGATGCGGCGGACGTCGCCATCGACCCGGATCATCGGCGGCAGGCCCGCGGACAGGTGCAGGTCGGACGCCTTGTTCTTGACCGAGAACGCCAATAGTTCAGCGATATCCATACGCTGCTTTTCCCCTTGGGCTGCGACTGGAAGGATGATTCCCCGGCCGGCAGTATAGCGCCCTTCCCTTTGCCGGAACGCCGCTCGTGCCCCTCTCTCCGCTGCAACAGATCCGCCTGGACATGGACCGCGCCGCCGACGCCGCAGGGCGCCCGCACGCGCAGTTGCTGGCGGTGTCCAAGACCCAGCCGGCCGAGGCCGTGGCGGCACTGGCCGCACAGGGGCAGCGCGCCTTCGGCGAGAACTACGTGCAGGAAGCGGCGGCCAAGATCGCCGCGCTGGCCGAGGCCGGACTGGAGTGGCACCTGATCGGCCACCTGCAGTCGAACAAGGCCGAACTGGCGGCGACGCTGTTCGACTGGGTGCAGACCGTGGACCGGCCCAAGCTGGTCGCCGCCCTGGCCAAGGGCCGCGCCGCCGCGTCCGCGCCGCTGAACGTGCTGATCCAGGTCAACATCGACGACGAGGCCAGCAAGCATGGCTGCCAGCCCGACGCCGTGGACGCCCTGGCCGCGGCCATCGCTGCGCAGCCGACGCTGGCCCTGCGCGGGCTGATGGCCATTCCCGCGCCCTGGCCCGAGGCCGAGCGCCGCATCGACGCGTTCGCGCGCATGCACGCCCTGTTCGCGCGGCTGCGCACGGCCTATCCGCAGGTCGACACCTTGTCGATGGGCATGAGCGGCGACTTCGCCGACGCGATCGCTGCGGGCGCCACCATGGTGCGGGTCGGCACCGCGCTGTTCGGCGCGCGCGGTCCACGCGTTGCTGGCTGATCCCGCTGCTGCGGGCGCCGCATTACCGCACTCCCCGTGACACGGTGATGATTTGTCTACGGGCGCTTCAAACACGATTCACCAACATCGGAATTCTGTCGTAGCCGATCCTGTTGAAAACCATAGAGTTTCGGGATGAATGAAAGGTTCGCTCCGACAGCGCTTGCTGAACCATGCGACACGGTTGCGAACCGTTAATTCAGTCACGTTTCAGACGCGCACGCTTCGGCTTCCATGGCGGCCGACCGCGGGTACTCCGCAGTCCATTGCCGAATGCGCTCGGCTCGAACGAGGTCACAGATGCAAGCATCCACCCGATTGCTGTTCGCCTCCTGCGTCATTGGTCTGCTGCACGTCCCCGCGGCCATGGCCGCGCCGACGGCGACGCCGGCCTGGACCAACGAAGAAGCGATGATGTCGCCCGCACAAGTCCAGGCCCGCACCGCCTGGCGCGAAACCATGGCGCATCAACCGACGCCGGCGGAAGGCTGCTTCCATGCCAACTTCCCCGATACGCAGTGGCAAGCGGACACCTGCAAGACCCTGACCCGCCGCGTGCATCCGATCCCGCACAAGATCCTGTTCGGCGCCACCGAAACCACCGGCAACGGCTACGACTACGCGCTGCGTTCCAGCAGCCTGATCAGCAAGGTCGTAGGCAGCTTCCCGCAGGTCACCGGCGTGACCTCGGAACAGGGCGTCGGCGTGGCGTCCTTCGGCGGCGGCGGCATCCTCGGCCCGAACGAGTACTCGCTGCAGATCAACTCCAACTACAACGCCACCACCAGCGTGTGCGGCGGCCGCTCCGGCTGCACCGTGTGGCAGCAGTTCGTCTACGCCACCGACTACGAGACCCAGGGCCAGGCCGCGGTGTTCATGCAGTACTGGCTGATCGGCTACGGCAGCAGCTGCCCGAGCGGCTGGATGAGCGGCGGCGGCTCGGACTGCTACCGCAACAGCAACGCGGTCAGCGCGCCGGACGTGCCGGCCACGCAACTGGCCAACCTCAAGCTGACCGGCTCGGCCACCGCCAACGGCAACGACACCATCACCTTCACCAACAACGGCACCGCCTACAGCGTCAGCGCCAAGGACAGCGTGGTCAAGCTGGCCACCGTCTGGAAGGACGCCGAGTTCAACGTGGTCGGCAACGCCGGCGGTTCCAGCGCCAACTTCAACTCCGGCTCGTCGATCACGGTGAAGGTGGCCGCCACCAACGGCTCCACCGCCGCCCCGACCTGCGCGGCCAATGCCGGCAGCACCGGCGAGACCAACAACCTCAACCTGGGCAGCTGCTCGACGGCCGGTGGCAGCACCCCGTCGATCTCCTTCACCGAGTCCAACTGAGGCCACCGCGCCAGACCGCACCCCGCGGCTGGCGCGTTCTCGCCTGACACGATCCGGTCGCGCCGCACCGCAGCGCTGTGGCGCGGCGCAACCGCTACCATGGCGCTCCCTCTTCGCGACGGTGTTGCGCCATGGTTCCCGCTTCCCCCAATTCCCACGCCGCCGACATCGCCTTCATCGGTGGCGGCAACATGGCGCGCAGCCTGATCGCCGGGCTGGTTCGCCAGGGCGCCGATCCACGCCGCATCCGCGTGGCCGAGCCGGTGGCGGCGCTGCGCGAGGCATTGGCGGCCGAGTACGCAGTGCAGGTGTTCGCCAGCGCAGCCGAGGCCGTGGACGGTGCGGCGTTGTGGATGTTCGCGGTCAAGCCGCAGATGCTGCGCGGGGTCTGCACCGAACTGGCAGCGCTGGCGCAAGCCCAGAAGCCACTGCTGGTGTCCATTGCCGCCGGCATCACCATCGCGCAACTGGACCGCTGGCTCGGCGGCGGCCACGCCCTGGTGCGGGCGATGCCCAACACCCCCGCCCTGCTCGGCGCCGGCGTCACCGGCCTGTTCGCCAACGCCGGCGTCGACGCCGCACAGCGCACCCGCGCCGAGCACGTGCTGGCCGCCGCCGGCGTCACCGTGTGGGTCGAGGACGAAGCGCTGATCGACTCGGTCACCGCGGTCTCCGGCAGCGGACCGGCCTACGTCTTCCTGCTCGCCGAGGCGATGGAGGCCGCCGGCATCGCCCAGGGCCTGCCCACCGACACCGCGCGCACCCTGACCCTGCAGACCGTGCTCGGCGCGGCGCGCATGCTCACCGAATCCGGCGAGGCGCCGAGCGAACTGCGTCGCCGGGTGACCTCGCCCAACGGCACCACCCAGGCCGCGATCGAGACCTTCCAGCACGGCGGCTTCGAGGCGCTGACCGCGGCCGCGATCGCCGCCGCGGCGGAACGCGGCCGCGCCCTGTCCGCCGCCAACGACGACTGAGCGCGGCCAACAACCTGCTGCGCGGCCGCCAGGTGGGCGCGCACGGTGCTCGGCATCGGCATGTAGCGCTTGTACACTGCGGTCCTGCGCGCCGTCCGCACCCGCCTGGCGACCGCTCGCGCTGTTTTGTCAGCCACTCCAAGCCGGAGAACGCCGATGCGTGTCCTGCCCGTTGCGCTGCTGTGCCTGGCCCTGGCCGCTTGTGCGGACCAGGACACCCCACGCCCGGCGACGCTGCTCGCCGCCACCCCGGCGCAGGCCGATTTCGGCACGCTGCGCGTGCACTACAACGCCTTGCCCACGCTGGCGATGAGCGAGGACGTGGCACGTCGCTACGGCATCGCCCGCGAAGCCGACACCGCGCTGGTGATGATCGCGCTGCGCACCCTGCACGGCGGCGAGGAAGCGCCTGCCGTCGGTACGGTGGAGGCGGTGGCGACCGACCTCAGCGGCCAGCGCCAGCCGGTGGCGCTGCGCGCGGTCCGTACCGACGCCTACACCGACTACGTGGGCACGGTACGCAGCAGCGCCCACGACCAGTTGCGCTTCGTCGTGCAGGTCCGCACTGCCGACGGCGCCGGCACGGTGCGCTTCACCCGCAATTTCTAGCGCACGTCCACGCTGCGCGGGCAACACAAACCGTTTTGAGGAGCGGCTTCAGCCGCGACGGGGCTTTCCCGGTAACACCGGGTCGCGGCTGAAGCCGCTCTTACGGAAAGATCGACAGACCGATCGACGCAGACCGAGCCCGGTGAGCACATGGATTCTTTGTGGGAGGGACTTCAGTCCCGACTGCATGGAGCGTCAAACGCCTTTCCGCTTCGCTCGTCGCGACCCAATGGCACGATGAAAACGACGTCTCCATCATCCTCGACAAGCGAGCACCTGTGGCCACGCGCGCTGCACTCATAGCAATCAGCCCTCGCGTCATCCGAGCACACACAAGCCGCAATGCCGCCACGTCAACCAGTACCGCGTCGGGACTGAAGTCCCTCCCACATCGTCTCGACCGCACATCGCGGCGCCGTCGCGTGTCGTAGGAGCGGCTTCAGCCGCGGCCGGGCTTTCCCGGTAACGCCAGGTCGCGGCTGAAGCCGCTCTTACGGAAAGATCGACAGACCGATCGATGCAGACCGAGCCCGGTGAGCACATGGATTCTTTGTGGGAGGGACTTCAGTCCCGACTGCATGCAGCGTCAGACGCCTTTCCGCTTCGCTCGTCGCGACTCAACGGCACGGTGAAAACAACGTCTCCATCATCCTCGACAAGCGAGCACCTGTGGCCACACGCGCTGCGCTCATAGCAATCAGCCCTCGCGTCATCCGAGCACACACAAGCCGCAGTGCCGCCGCGTCCACCGGCATCGCGTCGGGACTGAAGTCCCTCCCACATCGTCTCGACCGCACATCGCGGCGCCGTCGCATGTCGTAGGAGCGGCTTCAGCCGCGACCCGGCTTTCCCGGTAACGCCAGGTCACAGCTGAAGCCGCTCTACGGAAAGATCGACAGACCGACCTATGCATAGCAAACGCGGTCAATACAGACAGCCGTTGTGGGAGGGACTTCAGTCCCGACTGCATGCAGCGTCAGGTGCCGCTCTCCTCGTTCACTGCGACTGAAGAGCACAGTGAATCACGACATTGCTCACGGCGACCACCTTGCGCGTCATCTGATTTCGCGCAAACAGCAATGCCGCGACGTCCACCCGTGCCGCGTCGGGACTGAAGTCCCTCCCACATCGTCTCGATCGCACATCGTGGCGCCGTCGCGTGTCGTAGGAGCGGCTTCAGCCGCGACCGGGCTTTCCCGGTAATGTCAGGTCGCGGCTGAAGCCGCTCCTACAGAGGCCAGACCGACAACCGCACCAACATCACGCGTGCTTGCCGCGCGCGAATGCGTTGCTCAATCCTCCGCCCAGCGCTGCGGCCCATCGCCGTGCGCGGCCAGGGTGTCGGCCGGGTTGCTCAGGCGGCAGCGGCGCAGCGACAGGCAGCCGCAGCCGATGCAGTCGGTGAGCTGGTGGCGCAGGCGGGTCAGCTGCAGGATGCGTGCGTCCAGCTCCTCGCGCCACACCGCCGACATCCGTGCCCATTCGGCGCGGGTCGGGGTGCGCGCGTCGGGCAACTGCGCGAAGGCGGCCTTGACGCTGTCCAGCGGCACGCCGACGCGCTGCGCCACGCGAATCACCGCCAGCCGGCGCAGCACGTCGCGCGTGTAGCGGCGCTGGTTGCCGGCGGTGCGCATGCTGCGGATCAGGCCCTTGCTCTCGTAGAAATGCAGCGCCGACACGGCCACGCCGCTGCGCGCGGCCACCTGCCCCACGCTCAGTTCCTCCTGCATCGCTTGACCTCGAGTCCGGTTGAGGTTGCATGCTGCACGGCCTGCAGGCACCCACGCAAGCCGCCGCCTGCACACGTCCAACCGCTTTCCCAGGGATTCCGATGCAAGACCACGCCACTGCCACCGCTGCCCCACCCGCTCCGGCCGCTGCCGGCTCCGTGCTGGCGCCGGCCTATCGCGCCACCACCATCGGCATGGTCGCACTGGTGTCGCTGATCGCCTTCGAGGCGCTGGCGGTGGCCGCGGCGATGCCGACCGTGGCCCGCGAACTGGAGGGCCTGCGGCTCTACGCGCTGGCCTTCGGCGGCACCCTGGCCACCAGCGTGATCGGCATGACCGTGGCCGGGCGCTGGAGCGACCTGCACGGGCCGGCGGCGCCGCTGTGGGCCGGCCTGGCCTGCTTCGTCTGCGGCCTGCTGCTGGCCGGCTTCGCTCCATCGATGGGGATGCTGCTGGCCGGTCGACTGGTGCAGGGCCTCGGCGCCGGTGCGATCTCGGTGGTGCTGTACGTGCTGGTCGCGCGGCTGTATCCGCAGGCGATCCGCCCGCGCATGTTCGCCGCGTTCTCCGCCGGCTGGGTGGTGCCGTCGCTGATCGGCCCCAGCATCAGCGGACTGATCGTCGAGCACGTCGGCTGGCGCTGGGTGTTCCTGGCAGTGCCGCTGCTGGCGCTGCCGGCGGCGGCGCTGCTGTGGCCGGCATTGCGGCGGCTGCCGCCCGCCGCAACCACGGACGGCGCCAGCGGTGCGTCGCGGCTGTGGTCGCTGGGCGCCGCGGCCGGGGTCTGTCTGCTGTACCTCGGCGGCCAGCAGCGCGGGCTGTGGGCGGCGCTGCTGCTGCCGTCGGCGTTGGCGCTGCTGGTGCTGTGCGCCTGGCGATTGCTGCCGGCCGGCACCCTGCGCGCCGCGCGCGGCCTGCCCAGCGTGATCGCGCTGCGTGGCGTCGCCGGGTCGGCATTCTTCGGCTGCGAGGCGTTCCTGCCGCTGCTGCTGTCGCGCGAACGCGGGCTGTCGCCGGTGTGGGCCGGCGTGGCGCTGAGCGCCGGTGCGCTGGGCTGGTTCGCCGGCTCCTGGTACCAGGGCCACTACGGCCGCGACGCCACCCGCCTGCGGCGGCTGCGCCTGGCCTGCACGCTGATGGCGCTGGGCATCGCGACCACGACGCTGGCGCTGCTGCCTGCGGTGCCGGCGGCACTGGCGATCGGCGGCTGGACCGCCACCGGCCTGGGCATGGGGCTGATCTACCCGACCCTGGCGGTGCTGACCCTGACCCTGTCGCCGCCGGCGCGGCAGGGCCGCAACAGCTCGGCGCTGCAGTTGAGCGAGGCGATCGCGGTGGCGACCACGCTGGCGGTCGGCGGCTCGCTGTTCGCCGCGCTGCTGGCGTACTCGGCCGCTGCGGCGTATCTGTCGACCTTCGCCGTCGCCGCGTTCATGGCCCTGCTCGGCTTTTGCATCGCCGGACGCACCCAGCCGGCGCCTGGCTAGACCGTCTCATCCATTTTCGCGCACGGCGCGCCGTGGTGACGCACACGTGCGGCAGAGACGAGCGAGGCAGCGACCCTGTGCCCGCGTCCGAACGATGACGCGGCCATGGATGCAGGGATAGCGCCGCTTCCGGTGAACCCTGGCCGGTGTGCCGCCGACGCCGCGCGGCTTGCGCTGACCGCCATCCAGGCCCTGCGCCACGCAACGCTGCTGGCGCACCTGCCAGACGACGCGGCGTGCTCGCGGATCGGGAAAAGCGCTACGTCGCGTCCTCGCGCCTGGCCCAGGCCTGGATGATGTCGGCGATGGCGCGCACGCCGTCGGTGAGCGCGGCCGGCCCCGGCTGCAGGATCAGCGGCGACTTGATCTCGAACAGTTGTCCGTCGCGCACCGCCGGAATCGCCGCCCAGCCCGGTCGCGCGGCGACGCGCTCGGGACGGAAGCGCTTGCCGCACCAGGAGCCGAGGATGATGTCCGGCGCACGCCGCACCACCTCGTCGCCGTTGGCGAGGATTCGCGCCTTGGCCAGCGGCTGCACCGACAGTTCCGGGAACACGTCGTCGCCGCCGGCGATGCCCACCAGTTCGGCGACCCAGCGGATGCCGGTGATGATCGGCTCGTCCCATTCCTCCAGGTACACCCGCGGCCGCCGCGGCAAGCGGGCGGCCTGCGCGGCGATGGCGTCCAGGCCGCGCTGCAGGTCGTCGGCGTAGGCCGCCGCGCGCGGCCCGGCGCCGACCAGCGCGCCGAGGCGGCGGATGTAGTCGAGGATGCCGTCGACGCTGCGATGGTTGGCGATCCACACCTCCACGCCATGCCGCACCAGTTCGGCGGCGATGTCGGCCTGGATGTCGGAGAAGCCGATCGCCAGGTCCGGCTGCAGCTTGAGGATCTCGCCGATCTTGGCGCTGGTGAAGGCGCTGACCTTGGGCTTGTCGCGGCGCGCCTGCGGCGGGCGCACGGTGAAGCCGCTGATGCCGACGATGCGCTGCTCTTCGCCGAGCGCGTACAGCGTTTCGGTCGGCTCCTCGGTCAGGCAGACGATGCGCTGCGGGCCCATCCTCAGCGCGCCTCGCCCGAACACGCGCGCGCTGCTGCTGCGGCGGCGGCGGTGCCGCGGCAAGCCGGGCCGGCGCCGCTCACGGAAACAGCATCCGCTTGCTCCAATGGCCCGCAGCATCGGCCTCGTAGCGCCAGCGCTCGTGCAGGCGGTACTTGGCGCCGTACCAGAACTCGAAGCTGCGCGGCACCACGCGGAACCCGCCCCAGCCGTCCGGACGCGGCACCTCGCGACCCTCGAAGGTGGCCTCGGCCTTGGCCACGCGCTCCTCGAACTCCTCGCGCGACTCCAAGGTGCGCGACTGCGCCGAGGCCCAGGCGCCGATCTGGCTCATGCGCGGGCGCGAGGCGAAATAGGCATCGGCCTCGGCCGCGGCGACCAGTTGCACCTCGCCGTCGATGCGCACCTGCACCCCGTCCTCGCGCATGCGCCGCCACAGAAACAGCAGCGAGGCCTGCGGATTGGCCTGCAGCTCGCGGCCCTTCTGGCTGTCCAGGTGGGTGTAGAACACGAAGCCGCGCGCGTCGTAGGCCTTGAGCAGCACCACCCGCGACGACGGGCGCGCCTCCAGCGTGGCCGAGGACACGACCATGGCGTTGTATTCGGCCTCGTCGCTGGTGCGCGCCTCGGCGAACAGGTCGGCGAACGTGGACAGGGCTTCGGCGTAGAGATCGGGCATGGCGACAGGCACTCGGCGGACGATGCGCCATTGTCGCGCCATGCACCGCGCGACGCACGCCTCGCCGCACGATGGCGCGTGCGGGGCCTGCGCAGCGCGCGAGGCGGCGCCGGTCTCTGCTAGCATCGGCGGATGAATCCCGCCCCCAACCTGGTGCTGGTCGGCCCGATGGGTGCCGGCAAGAGCGTCATCGGCCGCCGCCTGGCCGAGCGCTTCGGCCTGGTCTTCGTCGACAGCGACCAGACCATCGTCGAACGCACCGGCGCCAGCATCACCTCGCTGTTCGAGCACGCCGGCGAAGCCGGTTTCCGCGAACACGAGCGCGCGGTGCTGGAAAGCATCCTGAGCACGCCCGGCCACCTGATCTCCACCGGCGGCGGCGCTGTGCTCAATGCCGACAGCCGCCGCGAGATGCGCGAGCACGGTTTCGTGGTGTACCTGCGGGTCGGCGTGGCCGCGCAACTGCAGCGCCTGCACCGCGACCGCAGCCGCCCGCTGCTGCAGCGTGGCGACCGCGAGCAGGTGCTGCGCGACCTGCACGCGGTGCGCGAACCGCTGTACCGCGAGGTCGCCGACCTGATCCTGGACACCGACCACTTCACCCCGGCCGAGGCCACCGCGCAGCTGGTCGTGCGCCTGGCCGCGTCGTGGAAACTTCCGGAACCCACTGCATGACGGCAGCATCGCGCACGGTCCAGGTCGCTGGCGACCCGGCCTACACCATCCGCATCGGCCCTGGCCTGCTCGACGACGGCGCCGCGCTCGCCGCGCACGTGCGCGGCCGCCACGTGCTGCTGCTCAGCGACAGCCAGGTGGCGCCGCTGTATGCCGCGCAGGTCCGCAGCGCGCTGCTGGCGGCGCGCCCGGAGCTGCAGATCGGCGACTTCGTGATTCCCGCCGGCGAAGCCTCCAAGACCCTGGACCACTTCGCCGCGGCGATCGCCGCGCTGGCCGCGCTGGGCGCCACCCGCGACGCCTGCGTGCTGGCGCTGGGCGGCGGCGTGGTCGGCGACCTGGCCGGCTTCGCCGCGGCCTGCTGGATGCGCGGCGTGGACTGCGTGCAACTGCCGACCACGCTGCTGGCGATGGTCGACTCCTCGGTCGGCGGCAAGACCGCGGTGGACATTCCGCAAGGCAAGAACCTGGTCGGCGCCTTCCATCCGCCGCGCGCGGTGCTGGCCGACACCGCCACGCTGCGCAGCCTGCCGCCGCGTGAACTGCGCGCCGGGCTGGCCGAGGTGATCAAGTACGGCGCCATCCGCGACCCGCTGTTCTTCGAATGGCTGCACGCCGAACGCCGCGCGCTGCTGGCCGGCGAGCCGGCGGCGCTGGCGCAGGCGATCGCGCGCAGCTGCGAACACAAGGCCGAGATCGTCGCCCGCGATCCGCTGGAGAAGGGCGAGCGCGCCCTGCTCAACCTCGGCCACACCTTCGGCCACGCCATCGAGACCGAACAGGGCTACGGCGCCCCGGACAACGCCAACTTCAACCATGGCGAAGCGGTGGCGGTGGGCATGGTGCTGGCCGCCGAACTGTCGGCGCGGCTGGGCATGGCCAGCGCGCAGGACACGGCGCAACTGCGCACGCTGCTGCACGACTTCGGCCTGCCGACCGCGCTGCCGGCCGGACTGGCGCCGGAAGCCCTGCTGGCGCGCATGCGCCTGGACAAGAAGAACCTGGCCGGACGCCTGCGGCTGGTGCTGTGGCGCGGCATCGGCCACGCCGAGATCGTGCCCGACGTCGACGAGGCCGAGGTGCTGGCGGTGCTGGCGGCCGGCTGAGCGCAGGCACGGCTGCGCCAGCGCGCGATCCCGTGCGCGGCGACTTGCAGGGCGCCGCCGATCCCGGCGGGAAGCGCGCTTGCAGCAGCGGCGCCTGTCCCCTTTTGCGGGATGAGCCGCGACAGATGCTTGTCGGGAACGCCTGTCGCGACTGCAGGACATCGCTCATCACTCGCTTTGTTGCGCCTCGGCCGGAGACATCGCACCCCTCGCAGGAGCGACTTCAGCCGCGACAGGCATTCCCGGGAAAGCCCGTCGCGGCTGAAGCCGCTCCTACGGAGGGTGTCACGACGCGTCCGCTTGAGCCGGGCAAAGCGAGTGATAAGCGGTGCCCTGAAGCCGCTGCTGCAACGCAATGACGCGTCTGGCTGCGCCGAGGGCAAGACGCGTGATGAAACGTGCCGTGCGCTCCGCCAGTCGCCAGTCGCACGCGCACTCAGCGCGCCTGCCGCCACGCCCGCGGGGTCTGCCCGACCTGCGCCTTGAACACGCGCGACACCGCGGCCTCGCTGCCGTAGCCCACCTCGTCGGCAAGCTGCTTCAGCGGCCGCCCTTCGCGCAGGCCACGCTGCACCAGGGCGATGCGCCAGTCCTGCAGGTACTGGCCCGGCGTGCAGCCGAGGGTCTCGCGAAAGCTGCGCGCGAAGGCACTGCGCGACATGCCGGCGCGGGCCGCCAGGCTCTCCAGCGTCCAGGGCTGCGCCGGGGCGTCGTGAATGCCGGTCAGGGCCAGCCGCAGCCGCGCGTCGGCCATGCCGGCGAGCATGCCGCCGTCGGCGAGTCCCTGCTCCATCAGTTCGCGGATCACGTGCACCAGCACCACCTCGAACAGCCGGTTCAACACCGCCTGGCGCCCGCAATGCTGCGCGAACGCTTCCTCGAACAGCAGGTGCAGCAGCGCCTCGCCCTGGCGCAGTGCGTCCAGCGGCAGGCAGATGCAGGCCGGCAGGGCCCGCACCAGCGGATTGGCCGCGCCGCCGCTGAAGCGTAGGTGCGCGCAGGCGAAATCCGCACCGCGTTGCGCATCGATCTCGAAGCGATGCGGCATGGCCTGCGGGTACAGCAGCAGGCTGGGCCGGTCGATCCGCAGCACTCTGCCGTCGCCGTTGTGGACGACCACGCTGCCCTGGCGCAGCAGGTGCAGCTGGCCACGGTCGCCGTCGTCGAGCCGGTGCAGGCCGCATAGGGTGCCGGCGTGGAAGACCTCGGCGCTGACCGAGAAGTGGGTCAACAAGGCGGCCAGGCGGTCGGTCACTCAGGACTCCAGGTAAAGTTTTATGGACGATTCGCCACTTATCGTACCGTCCTGGCGCGCAAAGTCACTCATGTCGCCGGCATCTCGCCCGGCATGCCCCAGGAACCGCCATGAAGACCCTGCTTCCCTTGCTTGCCACCTCGCTGCTGGCCGGCGCGATCGGCACCGCCACCGCCGCGACACCGGCCGACCAGCCCGCGCCGTTGCGCCCGGTCGCGACGTTCCTCGCTGCGCTCAACGGCAGCGGCGGCAAGCCGATCGAACAACTCACGCCGACGCAGGCGCGGCAGGTGCTGCGCGATGCCCAGGCCAATACGCCGTTGCCGCCGGCCGAGGTCAGCCGCACCACCATCCAGGCCGAGGGCAAGCCGCTGAACCTGGTCATCGTGCGGCCGCCGCACACGGACGGCCAGGTGTTGCCAGCCTTCATGTTCTTCCACGGCGGCGGCTGGGTGCTGGGCGACTTCCCGACCCACGAACGCCTGATCCGCGACCTGGTCAACGCCTCCGGCGCAGTCGCGGTTTACGTGGACTACACGCCGTCGCCGGAAGCGCAGTATCCGGTCGCCATCCACCAGGCCTATGCCGCCACCCGCTGGGTCGCCGAGCATGGCGCGCAGATCGGCGTGGACGGCAAGCGCCTGGCGCTGGCCGGCAACAGCGTCGGCGGCAACATGGTCGCGGCCGTGGCGCTGCAGGCCAAGGCGGCCGGAACGCCGGCGCTGCGCTACGACCTGATGCTGTGGCCGGTGACCGACGCCCGCTTCGACGATGCGTCGTACCAGCAGTTCCAGAGCGGCTACTTCCTCACCCGCAACATGATGACCTGGTTCTGGGACAACTACACCACCGACCCCAAGGCCCGCGCCGAGATCACCGCCTCGCCGCTGCGCGCCACCCCGGCGCAGCTGGCCGGCCTGCCGCCGACGTTGATCCAGACCGCCGAACTGGACGTGCTGCGCGACGAGGGCGAAGCCTTCGGCCGCACGCTGGACCAGGCCGGGGTGACGGTCACGGTGACCCGCTACAACGGGCTGATCCACGATTTCGGCTTGCTCAATGCCCTGCGCGACGTACCCGCGGTGCGGACCGCGATCCAGCAGGCCGGCGACGGGCTGCGCGAACACCTGAAGTAAGCGCACTACCGGCTGCACGCCATGCAGCGCTCTCTGGCTGCAGCGTGCCGCCCAGCGCCCAGCGGACTCAGCGCTGGATGTGCTCCAACGACGCATCCCCACCCAAGGTGCGATACAGCGTGACCCGATTGCTGGCCGCGGTCAGCTCGACCGCGACCAGGCTGCGCTGCGCCGCGTAGTAGCTGCGCTGCGCATCCAGGTTGGACAGGGCGCTCTCCACACCCTCGCGATAGCGCTGCGCGCTGGCGTCGTAGGTGTTGGCGGCATCGGCGAGCAGATCGCGCTGCGCCTGCAACTGCGCATCGATAGTGCCGCGCCGGGCCAACGCATCTGCCACTTCGCCGAAGGCGGTCTGCACGGTCTTTTCGTAGCCGGCCACGGCGGCATCGCGCTGCGCCTCGGTGTAGCGCACGTTGGCGCGCGCCGCACCGCCATCGAACAAGGTGTAGGCGGCGCCGGCGCCGACCGACGCGGTGCGCGCATCGTGCGTGAAGAGTTGCGACAGCGTGGTGCTGGTCAAGCCCAGCAGGCCACTCAGGCTGATGCTGGGAAACAACGCGGCGCGGGCCGCGCCGATCTCGGCATTGACCGCACGCAGTTCGTACTCGGCCTGCACCACGTCGGGCCTGCGCAGCAGCACGCTCGTGTCCAGGCCAGCCGACGGATCGCCGATGCTGGGAGCGGCCTCCTCGATCGAACCCGGCAACAGCGCCGGATCGACCGGAGCGCCCACCAGCAACTGCAAGGCATTGACGTCCTGCGCCAGCGCCGTGGTCTGCGCGGCCAGGTCGGACTGCGCGGCATGCAGCACCTGGTTGGCCTGGTCCAGGTCCGAGTGCGGCACGATGCCGCCGTCCACCCGCTGCGCGGTCAGCGCCACGCTGGCCCCGGCGCTGCGCACGGTGTCCTGCGCGAGCGTCAGCAGGCTGCGGTCGCTGGCGTAGGTCAGCCAGGCCGTGGCGATGTCGCCGACCAGGGTCAGGCGGGTGGCGCGTGCCGCCGCTTCCTGTTCCAGGTAGCGCTGCTGCGCGGCCGCGGTCAGCGCATGGATGCGGCCGAACAGATCCAGTTCGAAGGCGGTGACGCCCAGGCCAAGATCGTAATTACTGGCATAGCCCGCCGCCGGTGCGGCCGCTGCGTTGCCGCCCTGGGTGGCGTCGTTGCCCGGCGCCGCACCCTTGCCGCGATAGGAGCGCGTGGCGGTCGCGCTGGCGCCCACCTCGGGCAGCAGGGCGGCGCGCTGGATCCGGTACTGCGCTCGCGCCTGGGCGATGTCGGCGAGCGCGATCCGCAGATCGCGGTTGTTGTCCAGCGCCTGGACGATCAGCGCCTGCAGGCGCGGGTCGCCGAACACCTGCCGGTAACTCAGCGACGGCAGCGTCGCCTCGTGTTGCGCCAGGTAGGCATCGCCCACCGGCCACGACGGCGGGATCGGTGCGGTGGGCCGCACATAGGCCGGCGTCAGACTGCACGCCGACAGCAGGCACGCGGCAGCGAGTACGAGCGCGCGCATCAGGCCGGCTCCGGCAGCGTCGGCGCGGATGGCGGCGCCGCACCGTCGCGGCGTGCGCGACGGCGCGCCAGCCACTCGGCCATCGCGATGTGGAAGGCCGGGGTCAGGTACAGGGTCAGCGCCTGCGAGAACAGCAGCCCACCGACCACCGCGATGCCGAGCGGGCGGCGCGCTTCGGCGCCGGCGCCCACGCCCAGCGCGATCGGCAGCGACCCCAGCACCGCCGCCAGGGTGGTCATCATGATCGGGCGGAAGCGCACCGTCGCCGCTTCCAGCATCGCCGCGCGCGGCTGCCTCCAGCGCGCGTCGCCCGAGCGCTCCAGGTCGAGCGCGTAGTCCACCATCATGATGCCGTTCTTCTTGACCAGCCCGACCAGCAGGATCAGGCCGACGAAGCTGAAGAGATTGAGCTCCTGACGGAACAGCACCAGCATCAGGATGGCGCCGAACCCGGCCAGCGGCAGCGAGGTGAGGATGGTGATCGGATGCAGCGCGTTCTCGTACAGGATCGCCAGCACGCCGTAGATCAGCAGCACGGTGATCAGCAGCAGCATCGGCAAGGTCTTCATCGAGTTCTCGAAGGCCTGAGCCGAGCCGGCGAACTGGCCGCTGATGGCGCGTGCGTCGCCCTTGCCCAGGGTCTGTGCCATCAGGTTGCCGATGCCGGCGGCGGCATCGCCCAGCGACACGCCGGGCGCCAGGTTCATCGACAGCGTCACCGCCGGCAGGCCGGCGTAATGGTTGATCGCCACCGGCCCCACGCCCATGCGCACGTCGGCCACCGCGCGCAGCGGCACCATCGGGCCGCCGGCCGCGGTCAGTACCGCGCTGGTGCCAGAACTGCTGTTGGAGGTCTGCGTGCCGATCGCGGTGATGCCCGGGTTCTGGTTGCCGTTGAACGACAGCGCATCCAGGCCGTTGAGGTCGGCCTGCGCCGCGGGGTCGACCTGCAGCAGCACTTCGTACTGGTCGGTGTCGCCGTAGATGGTGCTGATCTTGCGGCCCCCGTATGCGCTGGCCAGGGTGTCCTGCAGGCCGGCGGCGGTGACGCCCAGCGCGGCGGCCTGCTCGCGGTGCAGCACCACCTCGATCTCCGGGTTCTTGAGCTGCAGGTCGCTCTGCGGATCCTGCACGTCGCGCAGTTGCCGGAGGCGCTGCAGGATGCTGTCGGATTGGGCGTACAGCGCCTTCTGGTCGGTGGACTGCAGCACGTACTGCAGCGATCCGTTCGACGCCGTCGGCCCCATGTCGATCGCCGGCGGATTGCGCATGTTGAGGGTGATGCCCTGGATCGCGGCGACCTGCTTGCGCACGTCCTGGATCACCTCCTCGGCGCTGCCGCTGCGCTCGGACAGCGGCTTGAGCCCGATCAGCAGGCGCCCGCTGTTGCTGAGCGAATTATCCGAGCCGATCACCGATTCGACATTGGCCACGTTGGGATTGCGCTGGATGATCTTCACCACCGCCGCCTGCTTGGCGACGAAGTCGGCGAACGCGGTGCCCTCCGGCACGCGGGTGTCGCCGTCGATCTTTCCCGAGTCGACCTGCGGGATGAAGCCCTTCTCGACCACGGCGTAGACACCGGCGGTGCCGACCAGGGTGGCCACGCCGATGACGCACATCAGGCCGATGCGCTCGGTCGCCCAGGCCAGCGAGCGCGCGTAGCCGCGTTCGCTGGCGTCGACCAACCGGTCGAAGCGCTCGAACACCCAGCCCGTGCTCTTCTTCGGGTCGAGCCAGCGGCTGGCGAGCATCGGCGTGAGCGTCAGCGAGACGATGCCGGACAGGATCACCGCGATCGCGATCACCATGCCGAACTCGGAGAACAACCGCCCGACCAGCCCGCCCATGAACACGATCGGCAGGAACACCGCCGCCAGCGACACCGTCATCGACAGCACGGTGAAGCCGATCTCGCGCGAGGCGGCGATGGCAGCGTCCATGCGGCTGGCGCCCTGCTCGGCGTGGCGCACGATGTTCTCGATGACCACGATGGCATCGTCGACCACGAAGCCGACCGACAGGGTCAGCGCCAGCATCGAGATGTTGTCGAGGCTGAAGTGCAGCAGGCGCATCACCGCGAAGGTGCCGATCAGCGAGGTCGGCAGCACCAGCGCCACGATCAGCGTCGCCATCCAGCTGCGCAGGAACAGCAGGATCACCACGATCACCAGCGCCAGCGAGCCGAGCAGGGTCCACTCCACGTCCTCCACCGAGGCGCCGATGTAGTCGCCGCGGTCGTAGAGCACGTCGAGCTGGGCGTCGCCGGGCAGCTGCGCGCGGATCCCCGGCAACGCCGCCTGGATGCCCTGGGTCACCGACAGTGTGTTGGCGCCCGGCTGGCGGTGGATGTTGATCTCGATCGCGCGCTGGCCGTTGAGCGAGGCGGCGGTCTGCAGGTTCTCGACGCTGTCCTCGGCATGGCCGACGTCGCGCAGGCGTACCGGCGCGCCGTCGGCATAGCTCAGCACCATGGCGTCGAAATCGGCCGCGCGCTTGAGCTGGCCGTCGGCACGCACGGTGTAGGAGCGCGCGCGCCCCATCAGCGTGCCGGCCGGCGCATTGCTGTTGCCCGCCTGCACCGCCGAGACCACCTGGTCGAAGCCCAGGTGGCGGGCGGCGAGCAGGTGCGGGTTGACGAACAGGCGCACCGCGTACTTCTGTGCACCGTTGACGTCGATCTGGCCGGCGCCCGGCACCGAGGCCAGGCGCAGCGCCACGCGGTCCTTGGCGAACTGGTTGAGCAGCGGCAGCGCGATGGTCCTGGAGCGCAGGATCAGGTGCATGATCGGCGCGGCGCTGGGATCCTCCTTCTGGATCTGCGCCGGGTTGATCTCGCGCGGCAGCAGGCCGGCCGCCTGCGAGACCGCGTTCTGCACGTCCTGCGCGGCGGCATCGACATTGCGGCTCAACGCGAACTGCAACACGATGCGGGTGCTGCCGACGCTGCTGGTCGAACTCATCGTGTCCAGCCCGGGCAGGCCGCTGAACTGGCGCTCCAGCGGCGTCGCCACCGCCGCGGCCATGGTCTCGGGATTGGCACCGGGCAGCGACATGTTGACGGTGATGGTCGGGAAGCTGACGTCGGGCAGCTCGCTGACCGGCAGCGCGAAGTAGGCCATGCCGCCGGCCAGCACCAGCACGATCATCAGCACCGAGGTCATCACCGCGCGGCGGATGAACAGCGCCGACAGGTTCACGCATGCCGTCCGGTCGCTGCCGCGTTCGGCGTGGCGTGCGGGTTGCCGGATTGCACCGCGCTGCCGTCGCGCAGTTCGTTGGGCACGGTGAGGATGACCCGGTCGCCCGCGCGCAGGCCCTTGGCGATCACCGCCTGCCCGTCGACCATCCGCGCCACGGTCAGCGGCCGCGCCGCGGCGCGACCAGCGACCACGCAGTACACGTACGGGCCCTGCTGTCCCTGCTGCAGCGCGCTCTCGGGCACCGACAGGGCCTGCGGGTCCTCGGCCAGGATCACCCGCACGGTGACGAACTGGCCGGGCCACAGCATGGCGCCGGTGTTGGCGAAGCGTGCGCGCAGCTCCAGGGTGCCGCTGCTGGTGTCGAAGGCGTTGTCGAGGAACGCCACCTCGCCGCGATCGAGCAGCCTGCCGCTCACCGCATCCAGCGCCAGCACCGGCAAGCCCAGGCCCTGGCGCCCCAGCGGCGCCGCCCGCACCGCGTCGACCTGCACGTGCGCCAGGGCGAAGCGCACCTCGATCGGCGTGCTGACGTTGAGCGTCACCAGCGCGGTGCTGGACCCGCTGGACACCAGGTTGCCCGGCTTGACCGCGATGGCGCCGGCGCGGCCGTCGATCGGCGCGCGCACCTGGGTGTAGGCCAGCGACAGTTGGGTCTGCTCGACCTGCGCCTGGTCGGCGGCGACGGTGCCGCGCAGCGAGCGCAGCGTGTCGGCCGCGGTGGTGTAGGTCTTGGGATCGACCGCGCCGGTCTTGGACAGCTTGGCGTAGCGCGCCTCGGTGTCAGCCGCATCCGCCGCCAGCGCCTGGTCGCGGGCCAGGGTGGCGCGTGCCTGCGCCAACGCCGCCCGCAGCGGCCGCGGGTCGATGGTGAACAGCAGTTGCCCGGCGTGGACCTGCTCGCCGTCATGGATCAGTACCGACTGCAGCACCCCGTCGGCCTGCGCACGTACCTCCACGGTCTGCGGCGACAGCAGCGTGCCGGAGGTCTCGATGATGTCCGGCACCCGGTGCGGTGCGACCGTCATGGTTTGCACGCGCAAGGGTTCGGGCGCCGGCGCGGGATGCTGGCGGTGTGCGCGCCAGTACCAACCGCCGAGGATCAGCAGGCACAGCATGGCCAGGCCGGCGAAGACGGTGATCCGTCCAAGTCCGCGCGCCTTGCGTGGCGTTTGATAAGCGCTCGCACGCGGACGTGGCGCGCGCAACGGCGTGACATCGTTGTAAGTGGCAGAAAGCGGCGCAGGATCCGGTCCCGCGCCGACATCGAGGTGCTGCCCAGGGAACCGCCCATCGCTCTGGCTTCGCATGCCGGCCGCGTCCGCACTCGTGGTGAATGGCGATGCCGTGACACCAGGATCTCTGTGCGCACGCAGCGGCATAGCCTGTTCCAATGACGCCAGATCGACAGTGATGGGGCCGTGATAGAACGCACATCGTCACGCGCGGTGCGTCGCCCTGTGCACGCGTCATCGACAGCGCACGTCCCTGCTACCGCATGGGCAACAATCGCGGCGCCGCCGGCCGCGAGCGCGTCCCGGCGCTCACGGACTGCCGTCGCGCTCCACCACCAGTACCCGCGCCGGACCCTGCGGATGCGCCACGTGCTCGGTCCCCTCAGGCGCATGGAACAGGTCGCCGGCCTGCAGCAACGCCGCCTGCTCGACGCCATGCACGCGCCAGCGCATCTGCACCTGCCCATCCAGCACCACGAACACCTCCTGCCCGTCGTTGACGTGCCAGACATAGGGTTGATCGGTCCAGTGGATGCGCACGCCGATGCCGTCCAGCAACGCCACCGGCAGCGCCTCCCAGGCGCGGCTGCCCGTGAACGCCCGCGCACGCAGCACCCGCGGCGCACCGCTCATGCCACGCCGTGCGCGCGGCGATTGGACTGCAGCACGTTGTCGCGCGCCAGCGGTAGCCCCGCCTGCACCGCCGCGATCCACTGCGCGGTGTCGGCGACCGCGGCGAAGTTGCTGTGGAACACCACCCCGAACACCCGGTGGATCTCCTCGGCGCTGGCATGGCCGGCGGCGTTGGCGTACGCCAGCGCGCCGCTGGCGTCGCCCAGGACTTCCACCGCCAGCCCGCGGTGGAAGGCCTCGTACACGGTGGAGGCGTTGCAGTTGTGGGTCATGTAGCCGACCACGGTGAGGGTGTCGATCGCCTGCGCCTGCAGCCAGGCGGCCAGGTCGGTGTCGGCGAACACGCTGGGCCGGGTCTTGCGCAGCAACCGCGTGTGCGGCCGCGCGGCGACCTGCGGGTGCAACGCCCAGCCGGCGCTGCCCTCGGCGAACACCGGTGACTGCGCCGGCGCGGTGTGCTGCACCACCAGCATCGGCACGCCGTGCGCCTGTGCGGCATCCATCGCCTGCAGGATGTTGGGCAGCGACTGCGCCACCGGCGGATGGGCGATGGGCAGCGCGCCGTCGAAGTACTCGTTCTGGACATCGATGACCAGCAAAGCGCGGCGGGGGGAAGACATGCGGTGGCTCCAGGGTTGAGAGGCAGCCAGTGTCGGCGGCCGGGTGCGCGGCGACGAGTGGCCCGAAACACCGTTTTCGCTAAAATCGGGCCATGTCGCCGCATCGCATCGCCGTGGTCGCCTTCGACCGCATCAGCCCCTTCCACCTCGCGGTGCCCTGCCAGGTGTTCGAGGCGCGGCCCGACACCAACCTGCCGGCCTTCGACCTGCGCGTGTGCGCCGCCGAGCCGGGCCTGCTGCGCACCGACGCCGGCTTCGCCATCCAGGTGCAGCATGGCCTGGAGGCGCTGGACGGCGCCGACACGGTGATCGTGCCGTCCTGGCGCGATGCCGCCGAGCCGACCCCGGCGGCGCTGTGCCAGGCGCTGCGGCACGCCCACGCCGCCGGCGCGCAGGTGGTGGGTCTGTGCCTGGGCACCTTCGTGCTGGCCGACGCCGGCCTGCTCGACGGCCGTCCCGCCACCACCCACTGGGCGGCGCTGGCGCGCTTCGCGCAGCGCCACCCGCAGGTGCGGCTGCAGCCGGACGTGCTGTACGTGGACGACGGCGACGTGCTGACCTCGGCCGGCACCGTGGCCGGCATCGATTGCTGCCTGCACCTTGTGCGCCGCCGCCACGGCGCCGAGGTCGCCAACCGCATCGCCCGGCGCCTGGTGGTGGCGCCGCATCGCCAGGGCGGGCAGGCGCAGTACGTCGAACAGCCGCTGCCGGCCAACCGCCGCGACGCCCTGCTCGGCCCGACCCTGGACTGGATGCTGCAACGGCTGGAGCAGCCGCTGCGCCTGGACGCGCTGGCCGCGCATGCGCGGATGAGCCGGCGCAGCTTCACCCGGCAGTTCCGCCAGGTGACCGGGACTACCGTGGTGCAGTGGCTGGCGCACCAGCGCCTGGTCCGCGCCCAGCAATTGCTGGAGAGCACCGACCTGGCGCTGGAGCGGATCGCCGCCACCTGCGGCTTCGGCAGCGCCGGCGCGCTGCGCCAGCAATTCGCACGCGCCCTGGGCGTGCCGCCCTCGGCCTACCGCCGCGGCTTCCGCGCCGGCTGACGGCAGCCCGCTGCGTTCCGCCGGTCGCACCACGTCGCCCGCACCGGCACCCGCTACAATCGGCGCATGCGCGTCTTCCTCCAGCAACGCCCCGACGGCAACGAGCCGCCACGCTACATCCAGTTGACCCTGCAGCCGGACCTGCTCGGCGGCTGGGAGCTGTTGCGCGAAAGCGGCCAGATCGGCGGCCGCGCGCAGCTGCGGCGCGAGCTGTACCTGCAGCAGGACGACGCCCACGCCGCCTTCGAGAAAGCCCGCGACGCGCAGCTCAAGCGCGGCTTCCAGGTCATGTTCACCCGTGGCGCCGACGCGCCGCGCTAAGGAATCCCCCATGCTCAAGAACGACCGCCTGCTGCGCGCGCTGCGCCGCGAGCCCGTGGACCAGACCCCCGTGTGGCTGATGCGCCAGGCCGGGCGCTACCTGCCCGAATACCGCGCCACCCGCGCCCGCGCCGGCAGTTTCCTGGCCATGGCCAAGACCCCGGAGCTGGCCTGCGAAGTGACCCTGCAGCCGCTGGCGCGGTTCCCGCTGGATGCGGCGATCCTGTTCTCGGACATCCTCACCATTCCCGATGCGATGGGCCTGGAGCTGTACTTCGTCGAAGGCGAAGGCCCCAAGTTCCGCCACCCGGTGCGCGACGCCGCGGCGATCGCCCGGCTCGGCGTGCCGGACATGGAGACCGAACTGCGCTACGTGATGGACGCGGTGCGGGTGATCCGCCGCGAACTGGACGGCAGCGTGCCGCTGATCGGCTTCTCCGGCAGCCCCTGGACCCTGGCCTGCTACATGGTCGAGGGCGGCGGCAGCGACAACTACGCGCGGATCAAGGCGCTGGCGCTGAACGACCCGGCCGCGCTGCACCAACTGCTGTCGATCAACACCGATGCGGTGATCGCCTACCTGGCGGCGCAGCGCGCGGCCGGCGCGCAGGCGTTGCAGGTGTTCGACACCTGGGGCGGCGTGCTGAGCCCGGCGATGTACCGCGAGTTTTCCCTGCCTTACCTGCAGCGCATCGCCCGCGAACTGGCGCGCGGCGACGGCGCCGAGCGCACCCCGCTGATCCTGTTCGGCAAGGGCAATGCGCCCTACCTGGAGGAACTGGCCGGCTCCGGCGCCGAAGGCGTGGGCGTGGACTGGACCATCGACCTGGCCGACGCCGCGCGCCGCACCGGCGGCCGCGTCGCCCTGCAGGGCAACCTGGACCCGGCGATGCTGTACGGCGCGCCGGAGGCGATCGAACGCGAAGTGCAGCGCGTGCTGCACAGCTATGCCGACGGCAACGGCGGCTCGCTGGACGGCCATGTGTTCAACCTGGGCCACGGCCTGTCGCCGGACATGCAGCCCGAGCATGTCGGGGCGCTGGTGGACGCGGTGCAGCGGCACAGTCGACGCGCTTAAACGCCGGGATTGGGGATTGGGGATTGCAGTCGCGCGCGCGGCCGGCGATCTGACCGTGCGCTCGATCGCTTGCGCTTTGGCGTAGGAGCGGCTTCAGCCGCGACAGGATGTTGCGGGAATGCCCGTCGCGGCTGAAGCCGCTCCTAAGCAACACGCGCATGCCGCGGTCTGCGGAGGCTTGCACAGCGCCGATCGCTGACCGCGCGCTGCATCGCCAACGCGTCGTGCGCGCGGCTGCACGACACGGCGACGCGATCTGCGCGATCCTATCGCTCCCCCCGCGTCACCTTGCGTGCCGATGTCCGCGCCCTCCTCCGATCCGATCGCCGTTCCCAACGCGCGCAGTTTCCGTCCGCTGCTGTGGCTGGTGTCGCTGGCCATCTTCATGCAGATGCTCGATGCCACCATCGTCAACACCGCGTTGCCGGCGATGGCGCGCAGCCTGGGCGAGAGCCCGCTGCAGATGCAGTCGGTGGTGTTCAGTTATGCGCTGGCGGTGGCGATGTTCATTCCCGCCTCCGGCTGGATCGCCGACCGCTACGGCACGCGCCGCACCTTCCTGGCCGCGATCGTGCTGTTCACCCTCGGCTCGCTGCTGTGCGCCGCGGCGCCGCGGCTGCCCTACCTGGTGGCCGCGCGCGTGCTGCAGGGCATTGGTGGCGCGATGCTGCTGCCGGTCGGCCGGCTGGCGGTGATGCGCTCGGTGTCGCGCGCGCAGTTCCTCAGCGCGATGAGCTTCATCGCCATCCCCGCGCTGATCGGGCCGCTGGTCGGGCCGACCCTGGGCGGCTGGCTGGTGCAGGTGGCGTCCTGGCACTGGGTGTTCCTGATCAACCTGCCGATCGGCGCGATCGGCTTCGTCGCCGCGCTGAAGATCATGCCGGACTTCTACGGCGAGCAGCGCACCCGCTTCGACCTGATCGGCTACGCGATGCTGGCCTTCGGCATGGTCGCGCTGTCGCTGGCGCTGGACGGCATCTCCGAGCTGGGCCTGCGCCACGCCTTCGTGATGTTGCTGGCCATCGCCGGGCTGGCGGCGCTGATCGGCTACTGGCTGCACGCGGCCAATGCGCCGGCGGCGCTGTTTCCGCTGCACCTGTTCAAGGTCATCAGCTTCCGCATCGGCATCCTCGGCAACCTGTTCTCGCGCGTGGGCAGCGGCAGCATGCCGTTCCTGATCCCGCTGCTGCTGCAGGTCGGCCTGGGCATGAGTCCGATGAATGCCGGGCTGATGATGATCCCGGTGGCGCTGGCCGGCATGGCCTCCAAGCGCGCGGCGGTGAAGCTGGTGGAACGCTTCGGCTACCGCCGCGTGCTGATGACCAACACCGTGCTGGTCGGCACCGCAATGGCCAGCTTCCTGCTGTTCGACGCCGGCCAGCCGCTGGGCTGGCGGCTGCTGCAGCTGGCCCTGTTCGGCGCGGTCAACTCGCTGCAGTTCACCGTCATGAACACGGTGACCCTGCGCGACCTGGACCGCGACCAGGCCAGCGCCGGCAACAGCCTGCTTTCGATGGTGATGATGCTGGCCACCGGCTTCGGCGCGGCCGCGGCCGGCAGCCTGCTGGCCGCGTTCAACACCCACCTCGGCGATACCCACGGCGCCACCGCGGCGCTGCATGCGACCTTCGTGTGCGTGGGCGCGATCACCCTGACCTCGACGCTGATCTTCTGGCAGTTGCCCGATACCCGGCCGCATCCGAAGCAGGTGGAAGAGGTGGCGGAGTGATAAAAACGGGACCCGGGACCCGGGACCCGGGACCCGGAACCCGGAACCCGGAACCCGGAACCCGGAACCCGGAAAAAGCCTAACGCGGAGCGCGTTAGCAGCAATGGACGCGCAGCCCGTGCAGCCTATGCCTCTTCGCCGTCGCTGCTGCCGTTGCTCTTCCCGGGCCCCGGGTCCCGGGTCCCCGGTCCCGGCTTCCCCTCCACCGCATCGGCCAGCATCTCGCCGGTCACCGGCTTGCGCAGGAAGCCGCTGAAGCCCGCGGCGCGGGCCTGCGGTTCGGCGTCGGCGTCGGCGCGGGCGGTGACCGCGATCAGCGGCATGCCGTAGCCGAAGGCGCGCAGCTGCCGCGCCAGCGCCAGGCCATCCAGGCCGGGCAGGTCCAGGTCCAGCAAGGCGATGTCGAACGTGCTGGCCGCCGCTTCGGTCAACGCGGCCAACGCATGCACGGCGTGGGTGACGTGGTGCCCGCGCGCGCGCAGCAGGCCGCCGACGACCTCGGCCACGGTCGGGTCGTCCTCGACCAGCAGGATCCGCCGCGGCGTCGCGGCACTGTGGGGCGCGCGGGTGTCGCGCGGTGCCTGCGGCAACGGCTCGGGCGTCCACGGCAACGGCAGCTCGACCATGAAGCGGGTGCCGGCACCGAGGCGGCTGCGCAGTTCGATGCGCCCGCCCATCGCCACCGCCAGTTCCTGGCTGATCGCCAGGCCCAGGCCACTGCCGCCGTAGCGCGCGGCGGTGCGCGGCCCGTCGGCCTGCTCGAAGCGCTGGAACAGCCGCGCCTGCTGTTCGGCATTGATGCCCGGTCCGGTATCGGCGACCTCGAAACGCACGCCCTGCTGCGGCTGCAGCGGCGCCACCCGCAACTGCACGCTGCCGTGCTCGGTGAACTTGATGGCATTGTTGAGCAGGTTCAGCAGGATCTGCCGCACCCGCGTGGCGTCGCCGCGCGCGGTGACCTGCGGCGGCATGGCGTTGTCCAGGGCGAAGGCAAGGCCGCGGCCGCGCGCCATCGGCCCCATCATCGCCTCCAGTTCGGCGATCAACCGGCCCAGGTCGAACGGCTGCTGCTCCAGTTCCAGCCGCCCGGCCTCGATCCGCGCCAGGTCCAGCGCATCGTTGACCAGGCGCAGCAGATGCGAACCGGCGTCGCGGATCGATTCGGTGTAGCGGCGCTGCTTGGGATCCAGCGGCGTGGCCAGCAGCAGTTCGCTCATGCCCAGCACCCCGGTCATCGGCGTGCGCACCTCGTGGCCGAGCGTGGCCAGGAAGCGGGTCTTGGCCAGCGAGGCCTGCTCGGCCACCTCCTGCTTGTGCACCGCCAGCTGCCAGGCGGCGCGCCGGCGCAGGCGGCGCCGGTACAGGTAGGCGAGCAGCCACAGTGCCAGCACCGCCAGCACCGCCAGCCCGGCCAGGCCCCAGGGGCTGCGCCACCACGGCGGCAGGACGCGGAAGTGCAAACTGACCACGTTCGACCACACCTTGTCGGCGGTACGCGCCTGCATCTCCAGGGTGTAGTGGCCAGACGGCAACCGCGAGAACAGGCGCTCGCCGCTGGCGCCCACATCGACCCAATCCGGGTCGTAGCCGCTGAGGCGGAAGCGGTAGGTGTTGGCGTCGGTATCGGAGAACGACAGCAGGCGCGCGACCACGTGCAGATCGCGGTCGCCTTCCTGCAGCACGATGCGGTCGGCGTGCAGCAGGTCCATCCCGCGCTCGCCGCGGCGCACGCCGATGCGCTCGATCACCAGCGGCGGCTGCCGCCGCGACGGCACCACCTGCGCCGGCTCGAACAGCACCACGCCGTCCGGGGTGCCGCCGAGGATCTGCCCGCTGCGCGCCTGCACCAGGGTGCGGATCTGGAACTCCTGGTTGGGCAGGCCATCGTGCACGCCGTAGGAGCGGATCGCCCTGCTCGCCGGATCGACCCGGATCAGCCCGCGGACGCTGCTCAGCCAGGCCACGCCGCTGGCATCGACCACCAGGCCGTTCGGCGCCAGCGCCGGGAACTCCTGTTCGGCGTCGATGCGGTCGAGCAGGCTCAGCCGGCGGCCATCCCACAGATAACGCTCCAGGCAGCCGACGCTGGCCAGCCAGACCACGTTGCCGTCGCTGATCGCCAGAGCGCTCAGGGGGCGTTGCGGTGCCCCGGGCACCGGCTCGAACCGCGCGCGCTCCGGACTCCAGGCGAGCAGGCCGTGCTGCCCCAGCAGCCAGGGCTGGCCCTGCGGCCCGAGGCTCGCCTCCTGCACGGTCAGATCCGCGGGCAGGCCGGCGCTTCCCGGGGCCATGTTGCGCAGCACGTGGCCATCCAGGTCGCGCACCTGCACGCCGGTGATGTCGCTGAAGATCCAGATGTGGCGGTCGCTGCTGAAGACGCTCCGGTCCACCTGATCCAGCATCGGCGCGTCGGCGCCGGCGTCCTTTCCCCAGCGCCGGACCTCGCCGCTGGCCGGATCGTAGCGCAGCACCGCTCCCGCGGCCGCCGCCCACAGCCGGCCCTGCGGGTCCTCGGCGATCGCCCGCGTCCAGTCCAGGCCGAACATCGCCCGCATGTGCCGATGCACGGCGCCGGTGGCCGGGTCGAGCTTGTCCAGCACCCCGCGCGTGCCCGCCAGCCACACCCCGCCGTCGCGGGAGGCGGCGGTGGCGAGCACGTAGGGATTGCCCATCGACTCCGGGTCGTCCACCCGGTAGGACAGCACCGAAAACTGCTGCCAATTGGCCGGCAGGTGCCACAGGCCGGCATTGGTGCTGGCGAACCACAGGCCGCCCTCGCGGTCCTCGAAGGCCAGCGACCAGTTCGGCTTGACCAGCCCATGCGCGGAATTGCTGTACAGCGGCACGTTGCGGATCACCCCGGACTCGCTCTCGCGGCCCAGCCCGTCCATGGTGTCGAACCAGCGCGTGCCGTGGCGGTCGTGGACCAGCATGCCCAGCACGCTGTCGTCGGGCATGTTGCGCCAATACGGCTCCACCACGCTGGCGTCGGCGCGCAGCAGGCGCACCCCGCCCAGGGTGGAGACCCACAGCGTCTCGTCGCGCTCGGGGGTCAGCCCCTGCACCTCCGGCCGCGGCAGCGCGGCGGCGTCGAGCCGCTGGAAATCGCGGCCGGTCCAGCGCGCCAGGCCGCCGCGCGTCCCCACCCACAAGGTGCCGTCCGGCGTGGTCGCCAGATGGGTGACGCTGGCCGAAGGCAGGCTGCGCGCGTCGCCGGGGATCGGCATGAAGCGGCGCAGGCGGCCGTCCGGCTGCAGTTGATGCAGGCCGCCAGCGGAGGTGCCGAACCAGACGCTGCCATCCGGCGTGGAGGCGATGGCCCACACGGTGGTGGAACCGATCTGCGGATAGGTGCTGCGATCGTAGTAGCGGAACTGGCGGCGGTCGGCCGAGAGCATGCCCAGGCCGGCGCCATCGGTGCCGAACCAGACCCGGTTCTGCGCATCAACGTGCACCGACCAGATCTTGTTGTGGTGCAGGCCGTCCTCGATCCGCCAGATGCGGTAGCCGCGTCCGTCGAAGCGCGCCAGGCCGTCGCTGCTGGCCAGCCACAGGTAGCCGAGCTTGTCCTCGGCGAAGCCATTGATGCTGTTGGACGGCAAGCCGTCGGCCACGGTCAGTTGCCGCGGCTGCGGCGTCGGCGGCACTGCCGCGCCGGCGACCGCGGTCCACGCCAGCAGCAGCCATCCCAAGATCCGTCTCGACCGCATCGCCTCTGTCTCCCCCGACGGGCATCCGTCCCGCACCACCGCGCCATCGTCGGCGATAAGCGCCGGCGCTGGCAACCGCGGCCCTGCATCGACTCAGAGCGGCGGCGGCGCGCCGTCCAGCACGGCGTCGATCGCGGCTTCGAGCATCTGCCCGGTGACCGGCTTGCGCACGAATCCGGCGAAGCCGGCGGCGCGCGCGGCGTCCTCGGCCTCGCCGTCGGAACGCGCGGTCACCGCCAGCAGCGGGAAGCCGTAGCCCAGCGCACGCAGCTGCCGCGCCAGCGCCAGGCCGTCCAGCGCCGGCAGATCCAGGTCGAGCAGGCCGATGTCGAAGCGGCCCTGGCTGGCTTCGGTCAGCGCCTCCAGGCCGTGCGCGGCCCAGGCCACCTGGTGGCCGCGGCCGCGCAGCAGTTCGACCATCACCTGGGCCACGGTCGGTTCGTCCTCGACCAGCAGGATGCGCAGCGCGGTGCGCGCCCGCGGGGCCGCCGCCGGCACCGCCGCGGGTTCCTGCGCCGGGCGCCAGCGCAGCGGCAGGCCCACGCGGAAGCGCGCGCCGTGCCCGAGCCGGCTCTCGACCTGGATGCGCCCGCCCATCGCCATCGCCAGTTCCTGGCTGATCGCCAGGCCCAGGCCACTGCCGCCCTGGCGCACCGCGGTGCGCGGGCCGTCGCCCTGTTCGAAGCGCTGGAACAGCCGCGCCTGCTGCTCGGTGCCGATGCCCGGGCCAGTGTCGGCCACCTCGATGCATAGCCCGTGGCCGTCCTGGGCCGGCGCCACCCGCAGCGCCACCGAGCCGCTGCTGGTGAACTTGATCGCGTTGCCGAGCAGGTTCAGCAGGATCTGCCGCACCCGCAGCGCGTCGCCTTCCACCGTGGTCGGGCCGGGCATCGCGTCGTGCAGATCGAAGCGCAACCCGCGCGCCTGCGCCAACGGGGCCATCAGGTTGACCACCTCCTCGATCAGCGCCTGCAGCGCGAACGGCTGCGATTCCAGGCGCAGGCGCCCGGCCTCGATCCGCGCCAGGTCCAGCGCATCGTTGACAAGGTGCAGCAAGTGGGTGCCGGCGCGGCGGATCGACTCGGTATAGCCGCGCTGCTTGGGGTCCAGCGGCGTGGCCAGCAACAGTTCGCTCATGCCCAGCACTCCGGTCAGCGGCGTGCGCACCTCGTGGCCGAGCGTGGCCAGGAAGCGGGTCTTGGCCAGCGAGGCCTGCTCGGCCAGTTCCTGCTTGTGCAGGGCCAGCTCCCAGGCGTGCTGGCGGCCCAGGCGGCGCCGGTAGGCGCGCAGCGACACCAGCAGCAGCAGGCCGGCCGCGGCGAGCAGCCCGACGATGCCCCAGACGCTGCGCCACCACGGCGGCTGCACCCGGAACGGCAGACGCAGCGTCGGCGACCAGGCGCCGTTGCGGGTGCGCGCCTGGATCTCCAGCACCTGCGCGCCGTCGGGCAGTTGCGGCAGGGTGCGTTCGCCGCTGGCGCCGGTGCTGACCCAGTCGCGGTCGTACCCCGGCAAGCGGAACCGGTAGACGATGTGTTCCGGATCGATGTAGGACAGCAACCGCACCGCCACGCGCAGGTCGCGATCGTCCGAGCGCAGCACGAAGTCGCCGCGCGTCGGCAGCGCCAGCAGGCGCGGGCCGCGCCGCACCTGCACGCTCTCCATGCTCAGCGCCAGCGGCACCGGCACCGGATCCGGCTGCTGCGTGTCCAGCAGCGCCACGCTGCCGTCGGCGGCGGCGGCCACCAGCACGCCGTCGGCGGTCATCAGCAGGCCGCGCCGCACCAGTTCCTGGCTGCCGAGCCCGTCGCGGGTGCCGAACGCGCGCACCGCCGGGGTGCGCCGCGGATCGACCCGGAACAGGCCGCGGCGCATGCCCAGCCAGGCGCGCCCCTGCGGATCGGCGACCAGCGCGCTGGACTCGGTGGCCGGCAGCCCGTCGGCCACTGCGTAGCGCCGGCTGCGCTGCCAGTGCGTGCCGGTGCGCCGCCACAGTTCCAGGCCGGACAGGCGATGCACCCACAGCGTGCGCGCGCCGGCGAAGGCGAACGACTGCACCTTCTCGCCGGCCAGTTCCGGCGGCGTGCGGAACTGGCCGGCCGCCTCGTCCCAGTGCTGGAACTGTTCGTCCGCCACCCACGGCAGCCCGTCCGGTGCCATCGCGAACGCGGCGATGTCGGTGCCGGCCAGGCCGTGCTGGCCGCCGGGAATGTTCTGCAGCACGTGACCATCGCCATCGCGCACTTGCACGCCATAGCCCGGCGCGGCGATCCACAGCCGCTGGCGCGCATCGAGTTGTAGCCAGGCGAGCGTGCCGTCCGGAATCGCATCGGCCTCGCCGGCTTCGCGGGTCCAGCGCAGCAGGGGGCCGCCGTCCAGCGGGCCGCGCAGCAGCGTGCCGCTGCCACCGATCCACAACGCGCCGCGCGGGTCGTCCAGCACCGACAGCATGCGTCCGCTGGGCGCGCCATTGGCCCAGTGCGGCGCGCTCAACGCACCGTTGGTGGTGTCGAGGCGGAACACGCTGGCGCCGGAACCGAGCAGCCACACGCCGCCGGCACGGGCCGGCGCCAGGCCGACGTACTGATCGGCGGGCAGGCCCTGTGCGGTGCCCAGCACCGCCAGGCGACGCCAGTCCGGACGCAGGTAGCCCAGGCCGCGCGTCGGCAGCGGTACCCACAGGCCGCCTTCGCGGTCGCGCAACACCGCTTCCACCACGCTGGCGCCGGACACCGCCGCACCGCCGGTGTCCACCCGCCGCGCCGGCCCGTCGGCCGGCTTGTGCCACAGGCCCTCGCCGTTGCCGAGCCAGTAACCGCCGGCGCCATCCTCGGCGATCGCGCTGACCGCGCGATGCAGGCCGTCGACCCAGTCCGCGCGCAGCCAGCGCCCGGCGCGGTCGCGCCGGAACAGGCCGGTGTTGCCGCTGAACCACAGACCGTCGCCGAGCGGGGTGATCGCTGTGATCACCTGCGCCTTGTCCGGCATGCCGTCGTCGATGCGGTAGGCGCTGATGCGCTGGCCGTCGTAGCGCAGCAGGCCCTTGAAGGTGCCCACCCACAATACCCCGGCCTCGTCGAAGGCCAGGGTCAGCACCGCGCTGTCGAGCAGCGCGTCCACCGTCGGGTCGCCGGCGCGGATGCGCTGCACCCGGCCGTCGCCGCCCAGCCGGTACAGGCCGCCGCGGTAGGTGCCGAAGAACACCGCGTCGCCGCGGCTGGCGATGGCGAACACCTCGTCGCTGCGCATCGCCGGCTGCGTGGCCATGTTGAAGTGGCGGAACCCGCGCCGGTCCGCGCCGAGCATGCTCAGGCCGCCGCCCTCGCAGGCCACCCAGATGCGGTCGCGCGCGTCGATGTGCAGGTCCTGCACGTAGTTGCAGCGCAGCGAGGCCGGATCGGCCGGGTCGTGGCGCCAGACCCGGAACTCGCGCCCGTCGTAGCGGGCCAGGCCGTCGCCGCTGGCGATCCACAGATAGCCGTCGCGGTCCAGTTGCAGCGCGGAGATGTCGCTGGACGGTAGCCCTTGCTCGCTGGAGAACACCCGGAAGCGCGGCAGTTCCGGCACGCCGGCCCAGGCGTCGGCGCACAGGCCGGCCAGCGCCAACAGGCACAGCAGCCCCCAGCGGCGCCACGGGCGTGGGGAACGCGGGATGGGGGGCATGGACATCGGCTCCGGCAAAGGACGTCGGCGGATGAACACCGGCGCACTGCCGGGGCCGGACGCGCAGGGCGGCCGCTCCGTGTGCCGCTCGCCGCGGCAGCGCTCTTATACCCCGCGGCGCCGCAAAAATCACACCTGCCACCGCGTGCAACGAACCGTTACGCGGCGCAGGTACGCAGCCGGCCCGGACTGTGACTAGAATCCGGCGACCTCCCAGCGCGGCCGGCTTCATGCTCAAACCCTCTCTCGTGGCCCTCCTGCTGGGCCTGCCCGGCGCCGCCTTCGCCGCACCGGCGCAGTACGCGCTGGACCCGGTGCACACGCGGGTGCTGTTCGCGATCGAACACGCCGGGTTCTCCAAGGCGCTGGGCACCGTGTCCGGCAGCACCGGCACCCTGGTGTTCGACCCGGACGACTGGCGCAGCGCGCGGCTGCAGGCGCGGGTGCCGTTGCAGCGGCTGGACCTCGGTGACGAAAAATGGAACCGCGCCGCGCTGGCGCACAACCTGCTCGACGGTGAGCACTACCCGGAGGCGCAGTTCGTCTCCACCCGCGTCGAGCCGATCGACGCACAGCACGCCAAGGTGATCGGGCAACTGACCCTGCACGGCGTCACCCGCGAGGTGACCCTGGACGTGACCCTGAACGCGGTGAAGCGCCATCCCATGCCGCCGTTCCGCCGCACCGCCGGCTTCTCCGCCACCACCACGCTGCAGCGCGCCGACTTCGGCATCAGCGCCTGGCCGTCGGTGATCGGCGGCACGGTGGAGCTGCGCATCGAGGCCGAGGCCACCCGCGAAGGCAGCGCCAAGGCCGAGCCGGATCCGGCACCGGGCACTCCGCCTGCCGCGCCCGCCGACACCACCATCGCGCCGAACGCGCAGGACGGCACGCCATGAGCGCACGCAATACCGCCGACCGCTGGGGCAGCGTCAACCAGACCCTGCACTGGCTGATCGCCGCGCTGATCCTGCTGCTCGGCGTGGTCGGCCTGACCATGGGCGAGCTGCCGAAGACGCCCAAGTATTTCTGGGTCTACACCGCACACAAGTCGCTGGGCCTGACCGTGCTGGCACTGGTGATCGTGCGGCTGGGCTGGCGCCTGTACGCCGGCGCGCCCAAGCCGGTGCCGGGCACGCCCGGCTGGCAGGAGCGCATCGCCGGCGCCACCCACGTGCTGCTGTACGTGATGATCTTCGCCATCCCGCTGTCCGGCTGGCTGTACGACTCGGCCAGCGGCCTGCGTCCGTTCCGCTGGTTCGGCCTGGTCGCGGTGCCCAAGCTCAGCGCCCCGGACGAGCACCTGCGCGACCTGTCGCACGCGGTGCACGAATGGGGCTTCTGGCTACTGATCGCGGTGGTCCTGGCGCATGCCGGCGCCGCCTTCTACCACCACCTGTTCCAACGCGATGCCACCCTGGCGCGGATGCTGCCGCGCGGCTGGCTCACCCCCAAGTCCTGAGGAGCCGTTTCGATGTCCATCCGTTTTGCGTCCCCCGCCGCCGTCGCCGCCAGCCTGGTGGCCCTGCTCGCCGCCGCCCCCGCGGCGCAGGCCGCCGACTATGTGCAGGCCCCCGGCTCGACCCTCGTGTTCGCCAGCAAGTACGACGGCGAAGTGTTCACCGGCCAGTTCCCCGGCTTCGACACCAAGCTCAGCTTCGACCCAGCCAACCTGGCCGGCGCCAAGCTCGACGTGACCATCCCGCTGGCCGGCGCCAAGAGCGGCAACACCGACCGCGACTCGACCCTGCAGGGTGCGGACTTCTTCGACGTGGCCAAGTTCGCCACCGCGCACTACCGCGCCGACAAGTTCCGCGCGCTGGGCAACAATCAGTTCGCCGCCGACGGCACCCTGGAACTGCGCGGCGTGTCCAAGCCGGTGACCCTGACCTTCACCTGGACCCCGGGCGCGCAGCCGGTGCTGGCCGGCAAGGCCACGGTCAAGCGCCTGGACTTCGGCGTGGGCGGCGGCGACTGGGCCGATACCAAGACCATCCCCAACGAAACCGCAATCAGCACCAAGGTGGTGTTCAAGGCGAAGTGATTCGCCACAGGCCGCGGCGTGCGGCCGCTGAGCGGCGGATTTCCTCGTCGGGTCCGCCGCTTTTTTTATGGCTTTGGGCGCTAGCGCATCGGGCGGGCGGCTGCATGCATCGCGCACGGCCGGCAGTCAGGCAAGCGATGCCGAGACGTATCGACGACGACAGCACATCGCACCATGCTCTGCCGCAGCTCTCGGCAGCCACCCGCGGCGCAAGCGAGCGGCGCCGACACGGGCGCTCCGCAGGAAGCAAGCCCGTGGACGTCGCCCCGGCGGGGTCTCGCGTGGAGCAGCGGCCTGGCAAGACGGGGAGCCGCCCAGTGGCCGAAACGCTCAGTTGGTGCAACTCAACGCGGCTTCCGCAACCGGATAGATCGCCAGCGAACCGATCCTGTCGTCGCGGTACTCGGCCTGGAAGCGGAAGGGCTTGCCCTCGGGCGAATTCACCAGCATGCCGCGCCTGAAGCAACTGAAGGAGGCGACCGAACCCTTGAGCATGCCGATCACGACCCCCTTGGGCACATGTGCAGGGTCGCGCAGCGACACCGTCGCAAGAAAGGAGGAGTCGATCGCCAGCGCGAGGTCGTCGTGCAGCGCCTTGGCCAGCGTGGCCTCGGCGGCCGGCGCCCTGTCGGCGCACTCTGGTCCTGAAGAATCCATCATCCAACAACCGAACGCGAACAGAAGATCGGGCGGCACGACGCTGGCCGGCGCCTGCGCGACCGGCGGCGACACAATCCCGTTGGCTTGGGCGAGAACCGACTGCTCGCCGGCATCGAAACACGCCTCGAACCAATCGACCCGGTTGTCGCTCGACGCGAAGCCCGCTTCTGCCATCACCGCATAGGTGACATAGGTACTGTCCGCCAGGGTCAGCCCATTCTGCGTCACCAGCTCTTCGCGAGCGGCCCAGCAGAAGCCGCGCACCGTCGTGTTCGAGGGCGCCCGGATCAGCTCCGAGTAGGAGGGCAACCCGCGCAAGATCGAGGTGAAACTGCGCGTTATTCCAGCCAACTGGCTGGTCAGCCGCGAAGCCGAATCCGACGGTCCGCGCAGCAATGCCTGCGGCTCGAACTGAAACACGTCCACCGGCGTTCGCAGCAGCGTCGGCGTGGCGCGCAGCGACAACGTCAAGGTGCCAAAGGGCTCGCCGCCACGCCCGGACAGGGCGATCACGACGGTCTTGGCATCCGCGGCATAAGGCGACAGTTCTTCCCGCAACGCCAGGTCCATCGACTGGCTGGCCATGCCATTCCAGGTCGCGCTGGTCAGTTCGGCGACGCGCTGGATCGCGGGCTTGGCGACCTCGCTGACGATCGATGAGCCTGGCAGTAGGCCGGCGACCGCATCGGCGACCGCACCGGTGTCGTAGTGCGCAGACGTCGTGTCGCGGTACACCGCTTCGACGTGGATCTTCTCGTTTGCCTCAAGACGCTTCAACGGGAAGGAATGGCCACCGTCGGTCACGATGGAGGGATTGCCGCCATCCGGGTCGAATCTGAAGGTGAGCAGCGGATACTCGGGAAGTACCACCGTACCGATCTTGACCCGAATGCCGACGTTGATCTCGCGCGTGGCCTTGCCGCCGCCCATTGCTTTGAGCAGGGCAGCGAAGAACTTCTTTTTCTGCTTCGGATCCTGCGGCAACGCCGGCGGCGACATCCCCGCGTACAGCTGCGTGTACGCCTCGCCGGTGACGCTGGTTGGGCCACTCTGGCGCGTGACCGTCGCTGCGGACGTGGAGGTTGGCGCATCCGCGCCCGCCGCCTGGCAGGCCCCCACTGCCCCCAACAAACCGCCCAAGAAAAGACCCAGTCCCCTGACCATGGCGTTCCCCTGTGATCGCATCTCCCTTGCGACCACACTGACGCAGCCCGGGCGACAATTCAACAGACAAATCGCCCCACGCGCGGCCGGACCCGCGCCCAGGACAGATACGCCTCGCGACAGCAACGCAGGCTGCCCGGGAGTCGGTGACAGGCCCTAGGCGCCCGCCAGCCAGTCGGTCACCCGGCGTGCATCGAACGGCCAGTCCAGCTCGCGCCCATCGGCGGTGCGCAGCACCGGCACGCGCACGCCGTAGCGCGCCTCCAGCGCCGCGTCGTCGTCGATGAACACGCTGTCCGGCTCGGCCACGCGCGCGCGCGCCAGCACCTGCAGGGCCTGGTCGCACAGATGGCAGTCGTCGCGCTGGTACAGGGTCAGGGACATGCTCGCGTCCAATGCTGCGCTGCGGACCTGTGCCGCGCGCCGGAGGCATAGAATAGACGGTCTTTCGCCCACCCCCTCGGCACGCGCATGGCTGTCAGCACCTTCGACCTGTTCAAGATCGGCATCGGGCCGAGTTCCTCGCACACCGTGGGGCCGATGCGCGCCGCCGAGCGCTTCGTGCACCGCTGGCTGTTCGACCAGGGCCGCCTGCAGGACGTGGTGCGGGTGCGAGCCGAAGTGTTCGGCTCGCTGGCCCTGACCGGGCGCGGCCATGGCACCGACAAGGCGGTGCTGCTGGGCCTGGAAGGCCAGCGCCCGAACCTGATCGATCCGGACATCATCCCCGGCGCGCTGGAGCGCATCCGCGGCAGCAAGCGCATCAACCTGCTCGGCCAGCACGAGATCGCCTTCGACGAGAAGCGCGACCTGGCGATGAACAAGCGGCAGAAGCTGCCGTACCACACCAACGGCATGCGCTTCACCGCCTACGCCGCCAACGACGAAGTGATCGCCACGCGCGACTACTACTCGGTCGGCGGCGGATTCGTGGTCAACCAGGACGACGCCGCGGACGATCGCATCGTCGCCGACGAGACGCCGCTGCCCTACCCGTTCAAGAGCGGCGACGAACTGCTCGCGCAGGCCGCGCGCAGCGGCCTGAGCATCGCCGCACTGATGTTCGAGAACGAGAAGTGCTGGCGCAGCGAGGACGAGATCCGCGCCGGCCTGCGCGAGATCTGGGGCGCGATGCAGGCCTGCGTGACGCGCGGCATCCGCGAGGAAGGCACGCTGCCCGGCGGCCTGCACGTGTCGCGGCGCGCGCCGGCGCTGTACCGCGAGCTGTCGTCCAAACCGGAAGCGGCGATGCGCGATCCGCTGACCACGCTGGACTGGGTCAACCTGTACGCGCTGGCGGTCAACGAAGAGAACGCCGCCGGCGGCCGCGTGGTCACCGCACCCACCAACGGCGCAGCCGGGATCATTCCGGCGGTGCTGCACTACTTCGACCGGTTCTGCCCCGGCGCCGACGAACAGCGCGTGTTCGACTTCCTGCTCACCGCCGCGGCGATCGGCATCCTCTACAAGGAGAACGCCTCGATCTCCGGCGCCGAGGTCGGCTGCCAGGGCGAGGTCGGCGTGGCCTGCTCGATGGCCGCCGGCGGCCTGGTCGCCGCGCTCGGCGGCAAGCCGGGACAGATCGAGAACGCCGCCGAGATCGGCATGGAGCACAACCTCGGCCTGACCTGCGACCCGATCGGCGGCCTGGTGCAGATCCCCTGCATCGAGCGCAACGCGATGGGTGCGGTCAAGGCGATCAACGCCAGCCGCATGGCCATGCGCGGCGACGGCAAGCACAAGGTGTCGCTGGACAAGGTGATTCGTACCATGCGCGACACCGGCCGCGACATGCAGGACAAGTACAAGGAAACCAGCCGCGGCGGGCTGGCGGTGAACGTGATCGAGTGCTGAGCCGCCACCATGGACGCTGGCCCACGCGCTCGCCAGCGTCCCCGCCGCTGCGCGGATAAAGATCGGCGCGGCGATGCCGCTAACGACAGAGACGTCGGCCGATCCGGCATTGGCATGCTCTTGCGTTTCCCACACGCCTCCTGGCGCCTGCTGGCGCTACAGCTGGCCATGCTCTCGACAGCGTGGAGCGCATGTGTGCCGCAGGCGCGGGCCCTGCAGCCGGACAAGCAGTTCAATCACTACGAGCGCGAAGGCTGGGGCCTGGACCAGGGCCTGCCGCAGCTGAGCGTGCAGGCGTTTGCGCAGGATCATCAAGGCTACCTGTGGATCGGCACGATGGGCGGGCTGACCCGCTTCGACGGCGTGCGCATGACCTCGTTCAACGAGGGCGCGCCGGCGCATCTGCCCGGCAACCTGATCAAGGCGCTGCACGTGGATGCCGCCGGCACGCTGTGGATCGGCACCTACCGCGGCCTGTCGCGCTACCGCGACGGACGCTTCGCCACGTTGCTGCCGCAGGATCCACAGGCGCCTCTGCTCAACATCGAGGCGATCGCCACCGACGCGCACGGCACCGTGCTGGTCGCAGCGCAGGATGGCGTGTACGCGGTACAGGGCGATCGCCTGCACCTGCGCCACCGCATCGCTGGCGGCGCCTCTGCGCTGTTGCCGCGCGCCGATGCGCTGTGGGTGGGCACACGCGGCGCGGTACTGCGTTTCGTCGCCGGCCAGGACGCGCCGGTGGCGCTGGCACTGCCGCAGGAGGCCGGCGCGGCGCCGGTGCAGCACCTGCTGGAAGCGCAGGGCACGCTCTGGGCCGGCACCCGCGACGGCCTGCTGTCGCGTCGCGACGGACGCTGGCAATGGCTGCCCGATGCCGCCGGCCTGGGCCGGCGCGCGGTGCTGGCCTTGTTCGAGGACAGCGACCGCAATCTGTGGGTGGGGCTGCCCGGTGCGCTGCTGCGCGTGCGCGATGGCGCCATCGTCGAACGCAATCCGGAAAGCAAGCCGAACATCGGCGTCAACGCGATCTTCGAGGACCGCGAGCGCAACCTGTGGCTGGGCAGCAGTTGGAACGGCGCGACCCGGCTGTGGAACGGCTGGACCCGCCGCTACAGCACCCACGAAGGGTTGGACGACGCGCTGGTGTGGACGCTGGCGCGCGACCCGGATGGATCGCTGTGGGTCGGCACCGACAGCGGCCTGTCGCAGTTGCGCGATGGCCGCTACCAGCAGCGCCTGAGTCTGGCGCAACTGCACAACGAGGCGCCCTACACCTTGCTGGCCGAACCCGGGCAGCTATGGATCGGCACCCACCATGGCGCCGCCCTGTACCGCGCCGGCCGGCTCAGCCAGCCGGCCTGGCTGGCACCGCTGCGCGACCTGCAGATCAGCGGCATCGCCCGCGATCGCGCGCAGCGGCTGTGGTTCGCCAGCGACGACGGCCTGTTCCGCAGCGACGGCACTGGGCTGCAGCGCTACGGCACGGCCGAAGGCCTGCGCGATCCGCGCGTGCGCCTGGTCCACGAGACCCGCGACGGGCGCCTGCTGGTCGGCACGCAGTCGGGGCTGTACGCACTGCGCGGCGAGCGCCTGGTCGCGCTGGCCCCGCCGGGCTCGGCGCTGGCCAGCGCCGACGTCACCGCGATCCACGAACTGCCCGGCGGGCAATGGCTGGTCGGCACCCTCAACGAGCAGTTGTGGTTGTTCGACGGCACGCGCTGGTCCGCGTTCGGCGAGCAGGACGGGTTGCCGGTGAACGCCGCCTTCTTCATCGCCGACGACGGCCGCGGCGCGATCTGGGTGGCCGGCCTGCGCGGGGTCTACCGCGTGCGCCTGACCGACCTGCAGCGCCACGCGGCGTCGCCGCAGGCGCCGCTGAACGCCGAACTGATGCTCACCGAGCGCGCGCAGCGCCATGGCGGCGTGCAAGGCATGTGCTGCAACGGCGCCGGCAACGGCAAGGGCTTCATCGAGCAGGGTGCGCTGTGGCTGCCCAGCCGCGACGGCGTGGTCGCACTGGACACCGCCGGCATCGTCAAGAACCCCGTGGCGCCGCAGCCGGTGGTGGAGCGGGTCCGCGCGCTGGGCCAGTGGCTGACACCGCAGGCGTTGCACGCGCCGCTGCCGCAGGCCGCGCGCGATCTCGATTTCGAGTTCACCGCCGCCTCGTTCCAGGCGCCGCAGAACGTCGAACTGCGCTACCGGCTGCTCGGCTACGACCGCAACTGGCGCACCCTCGACGACATCCGCCAGCGCGCGGTCAGCTACACCAACCTGCCCGGCGGCGACTACGTGTTCGAGGTCACCGGCAGCAACAACGCCGGCGTCTGGGCGGCAGCGCCGGCGCGGCTGCCGCTGCGGATCCAGCTGCGCTTCCAGGAAACGCCGTACTACCGGCTGCTGCTGGCACTGGGCGCGTTCGCCCTGCTGCTGTGCGCCGTCGGCCTGGCGCGGCTGCACAACCGGCGCCAGCGCGACATCCTCGAACGCCAGGTGCGCGAACGCACCCAGGCGCTGCAGGCGGCCAACCAGCGCCTGCAGGAGGCCAGCTTCACCGACGAGCTGACCCAGTTGCGCAACCGCCGCTACCTGTCGCTGCACATCCCCAGCGACATCGCGTTGTACCGGCGCATGGCCGCCAACGACGAGGACATGCTGTCCTCGGGCATGCTGTTCGCGCTGATCGACATCGACCATTTCAAGTCGATCAACGACAGCGGCGGCCACCATACCGGCGACGCGGTGCTGCAGCAGATGGCGCAGTTGCTGGTGCGGCTGACCCGCGAGAGCGACTACGTGGTGCGCTGGGGCGGCGAGGAGTTCCTGCTGGTGCTGCGCTCGGCGCCGCGCGAGAACCTCACCATGGCCGCCGAACGGCTGTGCCGCTCGGTCGCCGCGCACCCGTTCGTGTTCGACCACGGCCGCCAGGGCCGGGTCACCTGCTCGATCGGGCTTGCCGAATTCCCGTTCGTGCACGATCCCGACAACCTGCTCGGCTGGGAACAATTGCTGGTGCTGGCCGACCGCGCGCTGTACCAGGCCAAGGCCAAGGGCCGCAACGGCTGGGCCGCGTACCGGCCGGTGCTGGGCGCACAGGCCGAACAGGTATTGGCGGCGCTGCACGAGCCGCTGGCGCAGATGCAGCGCCACGCCTGCCTGACCCTGGTGCACAACGGCGGCAGCCTGCCGCCGGCGTGATGCGTTGACGCCTCGCAAGCGCAGCCCGGGCTAAGGTCGTGGTCCATCACGCCTGTCGCCCCGCTCGCATGCGCCACTGCCTGCTGCTCGCCACCCTCGCCCTGTCGCCGCTCGCATCTGCCACGGCCACAGAAACATCGCCGCGCTACGGCGCGCAACTGGAAGGCTTCGCCTATCCCTACCCGGTGCACTGGTACCGCTTCGATTCGCAGCGCCAGCCGCTGCAGATGGCGTACATGGACGTGGCCCCGACCGGCACGCCGAACGGCCGCACCGTGGTGCTGCTGCACGGCAAGAACTTCTGTGCGGCGACCTGGGAATCGACGATCGCCGCGCTGGTGGCGCGAGGCTACCGCGTGCTGGCGCCGGACCAGATCGGCTTCTGCAAGTCGAGCAAGCCGCAGGCCTACCAGTTCAGCTTCGCGCAACTGGCGGCCAATACCCACGCATTGCTGCAGCAGGCCGGGGTGACCCGCGCTGCCATCGTCGGCCATTCGATGGGCGGCATGCTCGCCGCGCATTACGCCCTGCAATACCCGCAGGACGTGAGCCAGTTGCTGCTGGTGAACCCGATCGGGCTGGAGGACTGGAAAGCCGCGGGCGTGCCCTGGCGCAGCGTCGATGCCTGGTACGCCAAGGAGCGCAAGACCGACGCGGCCTCGATCAAGCAGTACCAGCAGAGCGTCTACTACGGTGGACAGTGGAAGCCCGAGTACGACCGCTGGGTGAGCATGCAGGCCGGCTTGTATGCCGGCCCCGGCGGCGACCGCGTGGCCTGGAACCAGGCGCTGACCTCGGACATGGTGTTCAATCAGCCGGTGGTGCAGCGCTTCCCGCAACTGCGCGTGCCGACCACGCTGTTCATCGGCCAGCGCGACCGTACCGCCATCGGCAAGGACCTGGCGTCGCCAGCGCTGGCGGCCACGCTGGGCGACTACCCGGCCCTGGGCAAGCGCGCGGCCGCGGCGATTCCCGGCGCACGCCTGGTCGCCTTCGACGATCTGGGCCATTCGCCGCAGGTGGAAGCGCCACAACGTTTCAACGCGGCCTTGCTCGAGGCGCTGGCCACCGCGCCCTGAGCGCCGACAAGGCACCGCCAATCACTACGCCGCCCCACCGTAGGGGCGGCTCAGCCGCGACGTGACCGATCGCCGCGACGCTCCGGCGGCGACAGCAGACAGCGCGCGCACGCGAACGTGCTTGGCAGCGCAGCGTGTCAGGCCACCCGCGCTGCTGCGCACTGATCCGCGACCATTGCGCCGCAGCATTGGGCGCTTTCATGAAAACGTTGTCATCGCCGCAATCCTGGATCTGTCTCGCATTCGATGGAATTGTCGGTTGACAACGTTGTCTCCTGACGCGAACCCTGCGCCTGCCCGGCCTGTGCACGACGCCAAGCGATGTCGGCGCCACGCATTCCCACGCCCCGGGTGATCGGATCCAAGGAGAACCAGACAGCGGCACCGACCGCCGCTCCTCAGTCGCGTCACCTATCGCATCGGAGGCGTCACCATGCACACGAAATCCGCTGGATCGTGGTTGCTGTTCTGTTGTCTCGTCCTGGCCGGCCTCGTGCCCGGCCAGACCTGGGCCGCCGCGTGCAGCGGCGTCGCCGCCTGGAATCCGGCCACCATCTACGCCGCCGGCGACACCCTGACCTACGCCGGCCACCTGTATCGCGCCAACGGCCCGATCTGGAACACCGCGCCGACCTACTGCACCAGTTGCGGTTGGTACCAGGATCTGGGCAGCTGCGATGGCAGTTCGACCAACCAGCCACCGAGCGTGGCGCTGACTGCACCCACCGCCGGCACCCGCTTCGTGGTCGGCAACACCATCACCCTGCAGGCCTCGGCCAGCGATCCGGACGGCAGCGTGGCGCGGGTCGAATTCTTCCGTGGGAGCACCTCGCTGGGCAGCGTGAGTGGCGCGCCCTACACGCTGGCCTGGAGCGGCGCGGCAGCCGGGAACTACAGCCTCACCGCCGTGGCCACCGACAACACCGGCGCCCGCACCACCTCGGCCGCGGTCGCGATCAGCGTCGCGGCGCCGTCGACCGACACCACGGCACCGAGCGTGCCCACCGGCTTGACCGCGGCAACGCGCGCCAGCAACGCCATCACCCTGACCTGGAACGCCGCCTCCGACAACGTCGGCGGCAGCGGTGTGGCCGGCTACGACATCCTCCGCAACGGCAATCGCGTGGGTACGTCCAGCACCACCGGCTACACCGATTCGGCGCTGACCGCCGACACCGCGTACGCCTACGCGGTCCGTGCCCGCGACAACGCCGGCAACGTCTCGGCCAGCAGCGCCACGCTGAGCGTGCGCACCCTGCCTGCCAGCGCCGGCGGCAGCAAACGCGTGATCGGTTACTTCACCCAATGGGGCATCTATGGCCGCAACTACCAGGTGCGCGACATCCAGGCCAGCGGCGCGGCCGGCTACCTGACCCACATCAACTACGCCTTCGGCAACGTCCGCAACAACCGCTGCGAAGTCGGTGTCACCCAACCGTCCGACAGCGGCACCGGTGCCGGCGGCGACGCCTTCGCCGACTACACCAAGGCGTTCTCCGCCGCGCAGAGCGTGGACGGCGTGGGCGATACCTGGGACCAGCCGCTGCGCGGCAACTGGAACCAGTTGAAGAAGCTCAAGGCTGCGCACCCGGGCCTGAAGGTGCTGATCTCGCTGGGCGGCTGGACCTGGTCGCGCGGCTTCTCCAGCGCCGCGCGCGCCGAGAACCGCCAGGCCTTCGTCGCCTCCTGCATCGACGCCTACATTCGCGGCAACCTGCCGGTCACCGACGGCGCCGGCGGCAACGCGGCGGCGGCCGGCGTGTTCGACGGCATCGACATCGACTGGGAGTATCCGGTGGCCTGCGGCATCGCCTGCGGCAGCGCCGAGGACCGGCAGAACTTCACCGCGCTGCTGGCCGAGTTCCGCCGCCAGCTCGACCAGGTGCGGCCGGGACTGCTGCTGACCGTGGCGGTCGGCGCCGGCATCGACAAGATCCGCGTCACCGACCCGAACCTGTACGCGCCCTACCTGGACTACCTCAACGTGATGACCTACGACTTCCACGGCGCCTGGGACCCGCAGACCAACCACCACTCCGCGCTGTTCGAGTCGCCGGCCGATCCGTCCAGCGGCGACCAGCGCTACTACAACAGCAACGACGCCATCCAGGCCTTCCTCGACCGTGGCGTGCCGGCCGCCAAGCTCAACCTCGGCATCGGCTTCTACGGGCGCGGCTGGACCAATGTGCCCAACGTCAACCACGGCCTGTACCAGAGCGGCAACGCCGCGCCGGGCACCTACGAGGCGGGCATCGAGGACTACAAGGTGTTGCGCGGCCGCGCCGGCACCGACTACGTGGACGCGCAGGCGCACGCGCACTGGAAGTACGACGGCAGCAGCTTCTGGAGCTACGACGATCCGGCGCTGGTCACCGAGAAGATGAACTACGTCAAGACCCAGGGCCTGGGCGGCGCGTTCTTCTGGGAATTCAGCGGCGACTACCAGGGCGAGTTGCTGAAGACCATGGGCCAGGGGCTGCAATGAGCTGAGGCGCCGGCCGCCACGCTACGCGCGACGGCCGCACCGCGCGGCCCGCATGCAACTGCGTTGCGGGCAGTGCCGGCAGCGCGTCCGCTGGCCTTCGGCATCCGCCAAGCCCAATCGCGACGCCCGCAACGGATGCGGGCGTCGCGTGCATCGCTCAGCGCACCGCGATCCGCAGCACGTCGTCGAGCAAGGCCGCCGCGGTGACGTCGGCACCCGCGCCCGGCCCCTGGATCAGCAGCGGCTGCTGCAGATAACGGTCGCTGTGGATGGCGACGCGGTTGTCGGTGCCGGCACCGCTGGCCAGCGGATGCGTCAGCGGCAGCGCGCGCAGGCCCACCGAGGCGCCGTGCGCATCGAAGCGGCCGACAAAGCGCAGGCAGGCACCGTCGGCCTGCGCCTGCGCCAGGCGCGCCGCCAGCGGCGCGTCCAGTTGTTCCAACGCGGCATCCAACTGCGCCAGCGGCACGGCGGCCAGCGCGGCCGGCACCAACGACGCCACCTGCACCTGCTCGGCACGCAGCGGCAGGCCGGCGGCGCGGGCCAGGATCAGCAGCTTGCGCCGCACGTCCTCGCCGGACAGATCCTCGCGCGGATCGGGCTCGGTGTAGCCGGCGGCCGCGGCCTCGCGCACGCAGTCGGAGAAGGCACAGCGGCCGTCGTAGCGATGCAGCAGCCAGGCCAATGATCCGGACAGCACGCCTTCCACCGCGTGGATATGGTCGCCACCGGCGACCAGTGCGCGCAGGCTGCTCAGCAACGGCAAGCCGGCGCCGACCGTGGCGCTGTCGCCGTAATGGGTGCTGGCGGCATGCCGCGCGGCATGGATCTGCTCGGCCCGCGCCAGCGCGGCGCCCTGGCCGAGCTTGTTGGCGGTGACCACGTGCATGCCGCGCCGCAGCCACTCGGCATGGCGCTGCGCCACCGCCTCGCTGGCGGTGGCGTCGACCACGATGTCGCCACGGCCCAGGTCGTCCGGCAGCGTCACCGCCTGCGTTCCGCGCGCGGCGGCATTGGCCGCAGCCAGCGCCTGCGCCGGCGTCAGCGCACAGTCGGCGACGGTGCGCGAATTGGCCAGCCAGGCGAAGGCCGGCAGGCCCGGGCGGCGCTGCTGCAGCGCCTGGTAGCGCGCGACGAAGGCGCGGCCGACGGTGCCGGTGCCGAGCAGGCCCAGCCGCGGAGTTGCCGTGATGGGCGCCGTGCGCAACGGCGCCGATGGCGCATCGGCCAGGCCGCTGCTCACGCGTCCACCCGTTTACGCGCCAGCGCCTCGCCGGCGCGCTGCGCGCGCTGCAGGCCGGCCTGCAGATCGGCGACCAGGTCCGCGCTGGACTCGATGCCCACCGACAGGCGCAGCAGGCCATCGGAAATCCCGGCCTTGGCGCGCGCCTCGGCGGTCATCGCCGCATGGGTCATGGTCGCCGGGTGCGCGATCAGACTCTCCACGCCGCCCAGCGATTCGGCCAGGGTGAAGTAGCGCAGACCGTCGACGAAGGCGCGCACCTCGGCCTCGCCGCCGGCCAGTTCGAAACTGATCATCGCGCCGAAGCCGCGCTGCTGCCGCGCCGCCACCGCATGGCCCGGATGCGAGGCCAGGCCGGGGTAGTACACCTGGCGCACCGCCGCATGCGTGGTCAGCAACTCCACCACCGCCTGCGCGTTTTCCTGGTGCGCCCGCAGGCGCGCATCCAGCGTGCGCAGGCCGCGCAGGGTCAGGAACGCATCGAACGGCGAGCCGGTCAGGCCCAGCGCATTGGCCCACCACACCAGTTGCTGGTGCAGCTCGGCATCGGCGGCGATCACCGCGCCGCCGACGACGTCGCTGTGGCCGTTGACGTACTTGGTGGTGGAGTGGATCACCAGGTCGGCGCCGAAGGCGATCGGGGTCTGCAGCGCCGGCGACAGGAAGGTGTTGTCGACCACCGCCAGCGCGCCGGCCTTGTGCGCGGCATCGATGACGAAGCGCAGGTCGGTGATGCGCAGCAGCGGGTTGGACGGGGTCTCGATCAGCACCAGCTTCGGCGCCTGCGCCAGCGCATCGGCCAGCGAGCGCGGATCGGTCAGATCGGCGGTGATCAATTCGAAGTGGCCCTTCTTGGCCAGCGCGTTGAACAGCCGCCAGCTGCCGCCGTACGCGTCGTGCGGCACCACCAGCTTGTCGCCGGGCTGCAGCAACGCGTTGAGCACCAGGTTGATCGCGCCCATGCCGGTGGCGGTGATCACGCCGCCGGCGCCGCCTTCCAGTTCCGCCAGTGCTTCGCCGAGCAGGTCGCGGGTCGGATTGCCGCTGCGGGTGTAGTCGTACTGGCGCTTGTTGCCGAAGCCGTCGAAGCTGAAGTTCGACGACAGCACGATCGGCGGAGTCACCGCGCCGTAGGCGGTATCGCGGTCGATGCCGGCACGAACCGCGGCGGTGGCGGCACTACAGGGCAGATCGGTGTCGTGGGCAGTGCTCATGCGGCAACTCCGGTGGGGCGAAGGGCGGTGGCGAGAATCGCGTCGATGCGATCGGTTTCTTTCAGGAAGGCGTCGTGGCCGTAGGGCGAACGCAGCACGCGCAGGCTGCCGCGCGGGCCCAGGCCTTCGACCAGGGTCACCAGGTCCGACAGCGGTACCAGGCGGTCGCCTTCGACCGCCACCACCACCGTGGGCACGGCGACGGCGGCCGGATCGATGCGGTGCAGGTCGATGGATTCGGACAGGCGCAGGTAGGCGTTGACCTGGGTGCGCGCCACGTACTGCGCGCCGGCGGCGTCCAGGTAGTCTTCGGCGGCGACGCGGACGCGGCCGTTGATCACTTCCGGCGCCGCGTCGAAGCGCTCGCCGAACTCCTCTGGGGTGCGGTAGCTGAGCATCGCGAACTGCCGCGCCAGCGACAGCCCGTGGCTCTCGGCGCACTGCAGCTGGCCCAACGCCACGGCGCGGCGCTGCAGCGCGCGCCAGGCCGCCGCATACGGATGCGCGCGATGCGCCCCGCTGACCGCGATCAGCTTCTGCAGGCGCTGCGGATGCCGCACCGCCAGCTGCAGGCCGACCAGCGCGCCGTAGGAGTAGCCGACGAAGCCGTGCAGTTGCGCGATGTCCAGCGCGTCCAGCAGCGCGGCGATGGCATCGGCCTGGTCGGCGCTGTCGATCGGCGCGTCCAGGCTGCCGTCGGCGCCGACGAAATCGAACGCCAGCAGCCGCCGCTGGGTCGGGTCCAGCGCCCGCCCCGGTCCGACCAGGCCTTCGGCCCAGCCCTTCTCGGAAAAGCTGGCGTTGGCGGCAAGGTGGCGGTGCGCGGAGATGCCACCGGCAACGAACACCACCGGCGCGGCGGCCGGGCCGCTCAGTTCGTAGCGCAGGCGCAGCAACTGCACGCCGGCGTGGCGCAACGGCAACGCGACCGCGATCTCGCCGCGCATCGCGTGCACGCCGTCAGCCGGCGCGGCAACGCGGTCGTGGGACGGAGTGGCGGAGGTGGGGCGATCAGGCGAGTTCACGAGGCGCATGGCGGTATCCAGGGAGGAACGGCCATCGAGCTTCGCGGAGCTCGCGTTCGCCATGCAGAGGGCATGGATCGAACCATCTTTCGGCGGACGCGGTGGTCCCCGCAGGATTTGGCACCTACACGGTCGCTTGCGCGTCCGCTGGCTGCCCCGGCATCAAAGGGCCTGTCCCTCCGCCGGTCTCGATGGTGGAGCCACGATGCCAGCGATTTTCGGCAATGTCAATCTCTTTATTCGGATGAAGCGATATGATTTTTCGATCCCCGGCCTCGGCCATACTCCACCTCCCCCATCGCTCCTGCTGTCCGTGCGCCGACGCCGTCCCCGCCGCTGGCTTGCCGTGGTCCTGTCGCTGGCCGCGGCGACCGTTGCGTCCGCGCAACCGCTGCTGCGCTGGAATGCCCCGCGGCCCGGGCCACAACCGCCCCCGGCATGGCTGGAGGTACAGACCCGCGACAGCGGCCTGCGCGAGGTCACGCTGGGCAATCCGCTCGGTGGCCCGGTACAGATCCGCCTGCTGGGCGACAGCACCGGCTTCACCGCCGTGCCCGCGCTACCGCTGATGGTGGAGCTGGCCGCCGGCGAACGCCGCGTGGTCGCGCGCCTGTATCCGCCCGGCGACCTGGCCGAGGCCAGCGGCGATGGGGCCCGATTGCGCATCGAGGCGGTGCCCGGTTCGGCGCGCGCGCATGCGGACGCGGTGCTGTACGCCCTGCCCTTCGCCGATCGCCCGGTGCGTATCGATCAAGGCTTTGGCGGCGCCTTCAGCCATCGCGATCCGGCCAACGCCTATGCGCTGGATTTCGCCCTGCCCGAAGGCACGCCGGTGCTGGCCGCGCGCGAGGGCGTGGTGATGGAGGTGCGCGACGACTTCCGCGAATCCGGCACCGACCCGCGCCTGGGCCAGGCCGCCAACCTGGTGCGGGTGCTGCACGCCGACGGCAGCATGGCGATCTACGCACACCTGGCCGCCGGCGGCGTGCAGGTGCGGGTCGGCCAGGCGGTCCGGCGCGGCGAGCGCCTCGGCCTGTCCGGCAACACCGGCCTGAGCAGCGGCCCGCACCTGCATTTCGCCGTCCAGCTCAACCGCGGCCTGCGCCTGGAATCGGTGCCGTTCCGGATGGCCGGCCCGCTGGGCGAACTGCGCTTCGCCCATCCCGCCCCACCCTGAGCGTGCCGCCTACCGTTCGTCGGCAAACGCCTTGACAGGCGCCAAGTGTATTGATGTATTAATACACATGGATGCAACCGACCTCCACGTCCAACCCAGCGCCCCCGAGCCGATCTACCGGCAGATCGCCGAGCAGATCCGCCGCCTGGTCGCCGCCGGGCAACTGCGCCCGGGCGACGGCCTGCCCTCGGTGCGCGAGGTTGCCGCTGCCCACGCGGTGAATCCGATGACGGTCTCGCGCGCCTACAGCCAGCTCGAGGCCGAAGGCGTGCTGGAACGCCTGCGCGGCCGTGGCATGGCCATCGCCGCGACCGCCGCCGCACCGCAGCGGCAACGGCAGCGCCTGGAGCTGATCGAACCGCGCCTGCAGGAACTGGTCCGGCATTGCCGGGAACTGGGCCTGCCGTCGCCTCCCGTGATCGAACGTCTTGAACAGTTGTTTGGAGAACCTGGCGATGAGTAGCGTGATGATGCAGAGCGCAATCCAGACCGACCTGGACATGGACCTGCCGCTGGCGGCGCATGACCTGCACCTGGCCTTCGGCACCAGCGAGATTCTGCAGGGCGTGGACCTGCAGGTGGCGCGCGGCGAGGTGGTCGGGCTGATCGGCCGCAACGGCGCCGGCAAGAGCACCCTGCTGGCCTGCCTGCTCGGCCTGCTGCAGCCGCAACGTGGTCAGGCGCGGGTGTTCGGCGGCCCGGCGCTGCGTCTGGACGATGCGCGCAAGGCGCAGTTGGGCTTCGTGCCGCAGCAGCCGCAGGCGTTCGGCTGGATGCGTGTGGAGGAACTGCTCGCCTTCGCCGCGCAGCTCTATCCGCACTGGGACGCGCAGCGCGCGGAGACGCTGCTGCGCCGCTGGGAACTGGACCGCCGCCAGAGCATCGGCAAACTCTCGCCCGGCCAGGCCCAGCGCTTGGCCCTAGTGCGCGCACTGGCCGCACGGCCGGCGTTGCTGGTGCTGGACGAACCGGCCTCGGCGCTGGACCCGGTCGCGCGTCGCGACCTGATGCGCGAGATCGTCACCGAAACCTGCGACGCCGGCACCACCGTGCTGTTCTCCAGCCACATCGTCAGCGACCTGGAACGCGTGGCTTCGCGCGTGGCCTTCCTCAACCAGGGCCGGCTGCTGCTCGACCAGCCGCTGGACGACCTCAAGGACCGGGTGTTGCGCATCGGCATCCCGGCGCCGGCGGCCGCCGCGCTGGAGGCACCGCTGCGCGGCGAACTGTCGCGCCGCCAAGGCGCCGACGGCAGCCTCGTGCTGGTGCTGCATGCCACCGACCTGCCGTCCGCACTACTGACCGTCCCCGGCATCCGCATCGACCGGCTGGGCCTGGAAGACCTGTTCATCGAGGTGGTCGGATGAACCGTCTGCCAGCAGATCTGCGCCTGCTCTGCCGCGCATCGGGCGTGACCGGCTGGCTGTATCCGCCAGCCCTCGCCGCCGCCTTCGCCTGCACTTGGCTGCCTGAAAAAGCCGCCAACCTCCTGCCGCCGATCCTCACGGCGATCCTGGCGATGTTCGTGTGGATGCTGCTCGGCGCTCGTCTGCTGGGTCTGCTCGAGCAAGGGCGCCAACTCCGTCTGCCATCCATGGCAGCGCGCTTCGTCAACCTGTTCGGCGCCGCACTGGCCTTGACGGTACTGCTGCCGACGCTGCTGTTGGCCGTGCGCGACGTCGATCCTGGCCTCTCGCTCTCTGTCCTGCTGCTCAGCGCAAGCTTCGGCATGTTGGTCGCCACCCTGCCGGCATGGTGCGCCCCCTTGATCGGGATCTTGCCGGGGACGTTCGGCGGGCTGTTGCCCGAGGCCAGTTTCGCTCCACTGGCCATGCATCCGCGCGCCAGCATGCTGCTCGCCGCGCTCGCCTGCGGTCTGATCAGCCTGTGCTCGTACCGCTACTTGCGTGGTCGCCCGGCCGATGCGCTGTCGGCATGGACGCGCCCGATGTGGATCGGCCTGCAGCAACGCCAGCCCGGCGACGGCACCACCAAGCAGGCGGTCGAATCGCAAGGTGGGCGCCTGGGCTGGATCCAGGGCATCGCCCGTCCGGTGTTTCCGACCGATCTGCGCCATCGACCGGAACGCGCCATGCGCTATGCGCTCGGGCCCGGCTTCGCTCCCGGTAGTACCGCCAGCACCCTCCTGGCCGCACTGGTCACGCCAGCGCTGCTGCTGTTGTTGTGGACGCCTCTGTTGCTGCGCACGCAGTCGCCGACGTTGCCGCTGGTCATGGCCAACGTCATGGCCAACCTGTCCAGCGTGAAGTTCCTGCAACGGCTGTGGTTGTGGCGCAAGCACGGCAACCTGGGGCTGATGGAAAGCGCCTTGCTGCCCGGCCTAGGCGCCCCCGGGCAGGCCGGCAAGCTGTTCAACCAGGTGATCCTGAAGCGCGCGCTCGCGGCGATGCTGCCCTGGCTGGGCCTGTCCTGGCTGCTCGGCGCACTCAAGCACGCGCCAACGGCCTATTACCCACTGACCGTGTCGATCACCCTGACCGCGACTCTCGCCGCCAGCAGCCTGCTGCTAGCCTGCATGCGCTGGCCGCGCGGCGCGCTGTTGCTGACCGTCACCCAGTTCGTCCTGGCCATGCTCGGCGGAATCAGCATTGGCCAGGTCGGCCTGACAGGCGCAGTCGCGCCGCATTGGCTGGCGCCGGCCTGGAGCCTGCTGCTGCTCGGCATGGTCATCGTCTACAACCTGGTGGCGCGCCAATCCAGCAAGCGCCCGCATCCCTGGCTGCTCAACTGAACGGCCGCCGCGGGAAGCCCGCTATAATCGTGGGCTTCCTCCGTTGCCGATGACGCCCTTCGCGGGCGTGCCGCCCATGTCCGAAGTCGCCACCGAAGCTGCGCGTCGCCGCACCTTCGCCATCATTTCCCACCCCGACGCCGGCAAGACCACGCTGACCGAAAAGCTGCTGCTGTTCGGCGGGGCGATCCAGATGGCCGGCTCGGTGAAGGGCCGCAAGGCCGCGCGCCACGCCACCTCGGACTGGATGGCGCTGGAAAAGGAGCGCGGCATTTCGGTGACCTCGTCGGTGATGCAGTTCCCGTACGAAGGCAAGATCATCAACCTGCTCGACACCCCCGGCCACGCCGACTTCGGCGAGGACACCTATCGCGTGCTCACCGCGGTGGACTCGGCGCTGATGGTGATCGACGTGGCCAAGGGCGTGGAAGAACGCACCATCAAGCTGATGGAGGTATGCCGGCTGCGCGACACGCCGATCATGACCTTCATCAACAAGCTCGACCGCGAGGGCAAGGACCCGATCGACCTGCTCGACGAAGTGGAGACCGTGCTCGGCATCGAGTGCGCGCCGGTGACCTGGCCGATCGGCATGGGCCAGCGCCTGAAGGGCGTGGTGCATCTGGTGACCGGTGAAGTGCACCTGTACGAGCCCGGCCGCAACTTCACCCGCCAGGACTCGACCATCTTCCCGTCGCTGGACGCACCCGGCCTGGCCGAGAAGATCGGCGCGCAGATGCTGGCCGAACTGCGCGAGGAACTGGAACTGGTGCAGGGCGCCAGCCATGCCTTCGACCTGGACGCCTACCGCGCCGGCAAGCAGACCCCGGTGTTCTTCGGCTCCGGCGTCAACAACTTCGGCGTGCAGCCGCTGCTGGACTTCTTCGCCGAGCACGCACCGCCGCCGCAGCCGCGCGCCACCACCGGCCGGCAGGTGCAGGCCGGCGAGGACAAGCTGACCGGCTTCGTGTTCAAGATCCAGGCCAACATGGACCCGCAGCATCGCGACCGCGTCGCCTTCATGCGCATCTGCTCGGGCCGCTTCGCCGCCGGCATGAAGACCCTGCACGTGCGCACCGGCAAGGAGGTCAAGCTGGCCAATGCGCTGACCTTCATGGCCAGCGACCGCGAGATCGCCGCCGAGGCCTATCCCGGCGACGTCATCGGCATCCACAACCACGGCACCATCTCGATCGGCGACACCTTCACCGAGGGCGAGTCGCTGTCGTTCACCGGCATCCCCAACTTCGCCCCGGAACTGTTCCGCCGCGCGCGCCTGCGCGATCCGCTCAAGCTCAAGCAACTGCAGAAGGGCCTGGCGCAGTTGTCAGAGGAAGGCGCCACCCAGTTCTTCCGCCCGCTGATGAGCAACGACCTGATCCTCGGCGCGGTCGGCACCCTGCAGTTCGACGTGGTCGCCTACCGGCTCAAGGACGAGTACGGCGTGGACGCCAGCTTCGAGCCGGTCGGCGTGGTCACCGCGCGCTGGGTGCATTGCGACAATGCCAAGAAGCTGGAAGAGTTCCGCGAGAAGAATGCGATGAACCTGGGCATCGACGCCGCCGGCGAACTGGTGTATCTGGCGCCGACCCGGGTCAACCTGCAACTGGCGCAGGAACGCGCGCCGGACGTGCGCTTCGCCGCCACCCGCGAACACGCGCACAGCGTGGCAATGGAATGACCGCCATGTGACCGTGGGCGTGCGCCGGCTGAGCGCACGCCCAACCGGCGGCGCGGTGCTGCGACGCAGCGGATGCGAACCGCTCGCAATTGCGCTACCGTGCGGGCCCATGGATGCAGACCGTTCGCCCGCCTACTCGAACGCCGACGCGCCGCCTTCCACGGATTGGCGCGACGAACTGGCCAGTGCGCTGACCCACGGCCTCGGCGCCATCGCCTCGCTGGCCGGCGGCTCGGTGCTGATCACCCTCGCCGCGATCTATGGCGACGGCTGGCAGCTCGCCACTGCCATCGTGTTCAGCGTCACCTTGCTGCTGCTGTACGTGGCCTCGACGCTCTACCACGCCATTCCGCATCCCGGCGCCAAGGCACGCCTGCAGATCTTCGACCACTGCGCGATCTACCTGCTGATCGCCGGCACCTACACCCCGTTCACCCTGATCGGCCTGCGCGGCCCGTGGGGCTGGGGTCTGTTCGCGGCGATCTGGACCATCGCCGTGGCCGGGGTGATCTTCAAACTGTTCTTCACCGGCCGCTTCCGCCTGCTGTCGACCATCCTGTACATCGCCATGGGCTGGCTGATCGTGGTCGCGATCGAACCGCTGCTGCGCTCCATCGACGCCTGGACCCTGGGCTGGCTGCTGGCCGGCGGCCTGTTCTACACCCTCGGCACGTATTTTTATCAACGCGACACCGTGCGCTACTTCCACGCCATCTGGCACCTGTTCGTCCTCGCCGGCAGCGTCTGCCATTTCGTGGCGGTGACCGGCCAGGTGCTCTGAGGCGCCGCTCGCTTTCGCACCCCGTGCACGGCGGCTGCCTAGGATGACCGCATGGCTCCCGACCCTGCTTCCGCATCCGGCGCACGCCGCCGCTCCTGGCCCTGGCGGCGCAACGACGGCCGCCTGCGGCGCTGGCCGTTCGTGCTCGGCGCACTGGTGCTGCTCCTGCTCGCCATCATCCTGATCTTCGACTGGAACTGGTTCAAGGCACCGATTGAACGCGCGGTGCAGGCGCGCACCGGGCGCGCCTTCCATATCGACGGCGATCTGGACGTGGAGCTGGGCCGCATCATCACCGTCCGTGGCGATCGCCTGCGCTTCGCCAATGCTGACTGGTCGAAGCAGCCGCAGATGGCCAGCGCCGACCGCGCCGAACTGGACATCGCGCTGTGGCCGCTGCTGCGCGGCCGCGTGCGCATCCCCGAGATCCGCCTGACCAAGCCCGATCTGCTGCTGGAGACAGGCCCGGCCGGACAGCCCGGCAACTGGGCGTTCGGCCAGTCCGACGACAGCGGCAGGCCAGTGGTCCTTGGCGCCCTGCTGGTGCAACAAGGGCATCTGCGCTTCCAGGACCCCGCCGGACGCACCGAGATCGACATCGCCGTCGACAGCCAGGTCGGACAGCGTCGCCGTGGCGATGCCGCGCCGCCGATCACGGTCAGCGGCGACGGCCGCTGGCGCGGCAATCCGTTCACCCTCAAGGGCAATACCGCCTCGCCGCTGGAACTGAGCGAGAGCGACCATCCGTTCCGCGTCGACCTGCGCGGCAGCGCCGGCAGCACCCGCGCGCACATGCGCGGCACCCTGACCAATCCGTTCCAGTTGCGTGTGTTCGACCTGCAACTGCAACTGGCCGGCACCGACATGGCCCACCTGTATCCACTGCTGGGCATCGCCATTCCTTCCACCCCGCCCTATCAGCTGGATGGGCGCTTGCAGCGCGACGGCGATCGCTGGCGCTACCAGGACTTCCGCGGCCGCGCCGGCGATAGCGATCTGGCCGGCACGGTGCAGATCGAGACAGGCGGCGCGCGTCCGTTCCTGCGCGCCGACCTGCGCTCGCAACGGCTGGATTTCGACGACCTGGCCGGCTTCGTCGGCGCACCGCCACACACCGGCGCCGGCGAGACCGCCAATGCCGAGCAGAAGGCGCAGGCGGCCAAGCTCGCCGCCACCGACAAAGTGCTGCCGTCCACGCCATACGACCTCGGCAAGCTACGCGCGATGGACGCCGACGTGCACTGGAAGGCGCAGCGCATCAACGCACCGTCGCTGCCGCTGGACGACATGGACGCGCACCTGAAGCTCGACGACGGCGTGCTGTTGCTGCAGCCGCTGAACTTCGGCGTGGCGGGCGGCGACATCCGCTCGGACATTCGCATGGATGCGCGCAAGCCCACCCTGCTCACGCGCGCGCAGCTGTCGATCCGCGGCGTGCAACTGGGCAAGTTGTTCCCCGACGGCAAGCTGGCAAAGGAGGCCGCCGGCGCGATCGGCGGCGAGATCGCCCTGGCCGGCAGCGGCAACTCGATCGCGCAGATGCTCGGCACCGCCGACGGCAGCGTCGCCGTCGGCATGGGCAAGGGCCGCATCAGCAACCTGGTGATGGAACTGGCCGGCCTGGATATCGCCGAATCGCTGAAGTACCTGGTGACCAAGGACCGCGAGATCCCGGTGCGCTGCGCGTTCGGCGACTTCGCGGTGCAGCACGGGGTGATGACCTCGCGCGCCCTGGCCTTCGACAGCACCGACACCCTGCTGGTCGGCAGCGGCACCATCGACCTGGGCCAGGAGCGCCTGGACCTGCTGCTGAAGGCCCAGCCCAAGGACCACAGCATCCTCGCCCTGCGCTCGCCACTGCGCGTGGGTGGCACCTTCAAGGATCCGAGCTTCCGCCCCGACTTTAAGGCCCTGGGCCTGCGCGGCGCCATTGCCGTCGCCCTGGGCAGCATCGCCCCGCCGGCCGCCCTGCTGGCCACCATCGAGACCGGGCCGGGTAAGGATATTCAGTGCGGCGGCAAGTAGCCGCGGGATTCGAGATTGGGGATTCGGGATTCGCAAAAGCAGGCGCCCGGAACACTGACCAATCCAAGATGGAGGATGCGCTCGGCGGACAACGGCGCAAGCGCCGCCGCCCTTGCGAACCCCCAATCCCGACTCCCCAATCTCAGCTCCTGATGTACTCCTGCAACTGATCCAGCTCCTCGCGCTGCTCTTCGATCACCGCCTTGACCAGGTCGCCGATCGAGATCACGCCGATCACGGTGCCGGCATCCACCACGGGCAAGTGGCGGATGCGTTGCCCGGTCATCAGTTCCATGCACTGCTGCACGCTCTGCGACGGGTCCACGGTGTGCACCCTGCTGCTCATGATGTCGCGCACTGGCGTGGTTGCCGAGGAGCGGTCCTGCAGGACCACCTTGCGTGCGTAATCGCGCTCGGACAGGATGCCGGACAGCTGTCCGCCCTGCAGCACCAGCACCGCGCCGATGCCCTTGGCGGCCATCAGCCGCAGCGCCTCGATCACCGCCGTGTCCGGCGCGACCGCGTGGATCTCATTGCCCTTTTCGCTCAAGACCTGCCGTACCGTCCGCATCGCTGCCTCCCGGTTCGCTGGATCGCACGGCCGAGCATACTCCTTCGCCCGGTGCACGCCAGGTTTCCACCAGATACAGCGGACGCTGCTTGGATTCCTCGTACAGCCGGCCTAGGTATTCGCCGATCAGGCCCAGGGCGATCAACTGCACGCCGCCCAGGAACAGGATCACCGCCATCATCGTCGGCCAGCCCGCCACCGGATCGCCCAAGAGCGCGGCCTTGACCACCACAAAGAGCGCGAACAGGAAGGCGCCGGCCGCCGTCGCCAGGCCGAGGTAGGTGGCCACCCGCAACGGCGCGGTGGAGAAGCCGGTGATGCCGTCCAGGGCGAAGTTCCACAGCCGCCACAGGCTGAACTTGCTGCGCCCGGCCAGCCGCGGCGCCCGCCGATACGGCACCGCCAGGCGGCGGAAGCCGATCCAGCCGAACAGTCCCTTCATGAAGCGATGGCGCTCGCGCAACTGCCGCAGCGCAGCCAGCGCGCGCGGCGACAGCAGGCGGAAGTCGCCGGTATCGGCGGGGATCGGCGTCTTCGACAGGCGCCCGATCACCCGGTAGAACAGCGCCGCGGTGCCGCGCTTGAGCCAGCCCTCGCCTTCGCGCACCAGGCGTGTGCCGTAGACGTCGTCGTAGCCGGCACGCCAGTGCGCCACGAACTGCCCGATCAACTCCGGCGGATCCTGCCCGTCGGCGTCCAGCAGCATCGCCGCGCCGCGCTCGACGCAGTCCAACCCCGCGGTCAGCGCCAGCTCCTTGCCGAAATTGCGCGACAGGCGCAGCGCCCCGACCCGTGGGTCGGACGCGGCCAGCGCCTGGATCGTCTCCCAAGTGGCATCGCGGCTGCCGTCGTCCACGTACAGCACCCGACCCTCCAATCCCGGCACGGCGTCGAGCGCAGCGAGGATGCGCGGGTGCAACAGCGGCAGGGTCTGCGCCTCGTTGAAGGCAGTGACGACGACGGTGAGACGTTCGGATTCCATCGGCGGATGGTACGGAGCGGCCTGCGCGTTCACCAGCGGCGCGGCACTACGCAACAAAAACGGGAGTCCCCCTTCTCCCACCGGGAGAAGGTGCCCCGCAGGGGCGGATGAGGGTACGTCAGCCGCCGAATCCCACCATGCTCACGTGCCGACCGTACCCTCACCCCAACCCCTCTCCCGGCGCGAGAGGGCTTCAAGGTCCTTCTGCCCTCGGAGAAAGTGCCCCGCAGGGGCGGATGAGGGTGAGGGTGCCGCCGACCCCGCCACGCTCACGTGCAGCCGTACCCTCACCCTAACCCCTCTCCCGGCGGGAGAGGGGCTTTGAGTTCCTTCTCCCCTCGGGAGAAGGTGCCCGCAGGGCGGATGAGGGTGCGGGTGCCGCCGACCTCGCTACGCTCACGTGCAGCCGTACCCTCACCCCAACCCCTCTCCCGGTGGGAGAGGGGTTTTGAGTTCCTTCTCCCCTCGGGAGAAGGTGCCCCGCAGGGGCGGATGAGGGTGCGGGTGCCGCCGACCCGGCCACGCTCACGTGCAGCCGTACCCTCACCCCAACCCCTCTCCCGAGGGGAGAGGGGCTAAACCTACGGCGCCTGCAGGTAGGCCGGCCCACCCAGTTGCCGGGTCTGGCGCTGGATCCAGTTGGCGCGGCCCTGCACATAAGGACCGGGACGGGTGGCGTTATAGCGCTGTGGCGCCGGCAGCACCGCCGCCAGCAGCGCGCTCTGCGCCGGGGTCAGTTGCGCCGCGTCCTTGCCCCAGAAGCTGCGCGCCGCCGCCTGCGCGCCATACACGCCATCGCCGAACTCGGCGACATTGGCGTACACCTCGAGAATCCGCTGCTTCGACCACAGCGCCTCGATCAGCACCGTGTACCAGGCCTCCAATCCTTTGCGCAGCCAACTGCGGCCCTGCCACAGGAACACGTTCTTGGCGACCTGCTGGCTGATCGTGCTGGCCCCGCGCAGGCGCCCGCCACGCGCATTGTGGTCGCGCGCCTTCTCGATCGCGTCCAGGTCGAAGCCGTGATGGCTGGGGAACCGCTGGTCCTCCGCAGCGACCAGCGAGATCGGCAGGCTCGGCGCGATCCGCGCGGTGTCGCGCCAGTCGTAGGCGATGCGGTACGACCAGTCGCCGCCGGCCCAGGCGCCGAGCTGGCGCTCCAGCATCATCGCCGAGAACGGCGGATCGACGAAGCGCAGCAGCAGCACCTGCGACACGCTCGCCAGCACGAAGATCAGCGGCGCCAGCAGCAACCAGCGCCGCCAGCGCTTGCGCGGACGCACCGGCGCAGCGCCACTTGCATCGCGGCGCGCCGCCCCCATTCCTATGCTCTCTTCGATCTGGTCCACCGTGACGATCCACTCTCGTGCGGTCGCCATCTTCCCATGCGCAGCGAGGCCGCAATGCATTCTTCCGACGATCGTCTGACCCGCTTCCTGCTGCCCGGCGCCGGCGTGCGCGGTGTGCACGTGCGCCTGCACGACACCTGGCGCGAAATCCTGGCGCCGGCCAGCTACCCGGCGGCGGCCACCGAATTGCTCGGCGAGGCCTGCGTCGCCGCGGCCCTGTTCACCGGCCACACCAAGGTCGACGGGCGCCTGTCGGTGCAGTTGCGCAGCCAGGGCGCCCTGCGCACCCTGTTCGCTGAGTGCACCGCGGCCGGCACGCTGCGCGGCATCGTCCAGTTGGGCGACGGTCAGGACGCGCCGCGCGACCTGCGCGCGCTCGGCGACGACGCCCTGCTGGCGATCACCATCGAGAATCCCGGCCTGGATCCGCGCGAGCCGCAGCGCTACCAGAGCCTGGTGGCGATGTCCTCGGCCGAGCTGGACGAAGCCTTCGAGGACTACTTCCGCCAGTCCGAGCAGCTGCCGACGCGGCTGATCCTGGCCGCCGACGGCACCCATGCCGCCGGCCTGCTGCTGCAGAAGTTGCCTGGCGATGCGGGCGACGAGGACGGCTGGAACCGCGCCGGCGCACTGTTCGAGACCGTCGGCGAGGCGGAACTGCTGGCCACGCCGGCCGAGACCCTGCTGCACCGGCTGTTCCACGAGGAGACCCCGGAACTGCTGGGCGACCGCCCGCTGCGCTTCGGCTGCTCGTGCTCGCGCGAGCGGGTCGCGGCGATGCTGCGCTCGCTGGGCGAGGAAGAAGCGCGGGCCGCAGCCGAGGCCACCGGCCAAGTTGAGATCCGCTGCGAATTCTGCGGCCGACACTATGACTTCCCCTTGACGGAATTCGGAGTATTGTTTGCCGTAACGCAGGCTGAACCGAGTTCCTCGGAGCGCTTGCACTAGCTGCAACGCGCGTCGCGACCGGGGAGTCCGACTTGTTAAAGAAACATAAATCCACTAGCATCGATCACCCTGTCCGGCGGGAACTTTCGTGCCCGCCCCAAGTCTCAGACTGCTGATGCGACCCTTCCTGCGCCTACCGCTCGCCCTGCTGATCGCCCTTGCGGCGAGCACGGGCGTGCACGCGCAGAGCAAGCCGGCCAGTGGCCAGGACCGCACCGTGCTGCCGGTCTGGAACAAGGGCAGCGGCAAGGTCGAGGCACTGCTGTACCTGGAGCCCACCGGCGAACAGGCGGTGGGCGCGCGCTGGCATTTCGGCCGCAACTCCCTGGATGCCGCATTCGGCCTGTCCTCCGGCGACTCGCTGGGCCTGCTGTGCAACAGCGCCAGCGGCAGCAGCATCAGCGGGCTGGCCAGCCACTGCATGCTGGCCAGCCTGGGCGACGACGACGGCACCACCGGCCACCACGTCGCCGCCACCACCACCTTCAACCGTCCCGGCGGGCGCCTGTCTCTGTCGGCCGGCACCGGCCGCGAGAACCTCCCCGCCTGGCTGGCCGGCGCCAACAAGACGCCGTCGATGCGGATGGAGCAGAACGACCTGACCGTCTTCGCGCAGCAGAACATCGGCCGCGAGGGCTTCGTGTCGATTGGCGGCACCTACGCCAAGGCGCGTCTGGTCCCGATCGCCGATGCCTCCCCGGCCATGCTCGACCGCTGGGACAGCAAGAGCCTGAGCATCGGCGGCGGCTACGGCTCGTTCAGCGCCAACGTCATCGGCCGTGTTGTCGATGCCCCCGGCCAGCCCGGCAAGTGGACCGGCCTGGGCGTGGGCCTGACCTGGCGCACCCCGTGGAGCGGCCAGCTGACCGTCGGCGCCGAGAACGTCATCACCCGCGGCAAGAACCCGTTCTCGCCGAACAACATCAGCACCGAAGAAGGAACCATCCCCTACGTGCGCTATGAGCAGGACCTGTAGCGACCGCCAGCAACGTGTTGTTCCGCAAAGAAAAAGCCTCCTCGCGGAGGCTTTTTTATTGCCTGAACGGACGTGATATACATCACTAAAATTGCACCCTCATTAACGACTCTTTAATTTCTCTGAAGACAAAGTTAACATCGGCTCACCCCGCGGTTTTTGGCATCGCATTTCGGCGCCTCCGCAGGAGAACTCAGCTGACATACACCTTTCGGAGAGAGAGCCAATGAATTGCAAGACCCATCGCTTGCGCGACGCGATCGCGTTCGCACTCGCCGCCGGCACCACCGCGCTGCTCAGCACCGGCGCGGCCGCGGCGCAGGACAGCTCCTCCAACGATGCGTCCAAGACCCTGGACACCATCCAGGTCACCGGCTCGCGCGTTGCCCGCGTTGAAACCGAGACCGCCAGCCCGGTGGTCGTGATCGATCGCGCCGCGATCGAGCAGACCGGCAAGCTGACCCTCGGCGACCTGGTGCAGGAACTGCCGGCGATGTCCGGCGCGCCGGCCAGCCCGGCGGTCAACAACGGCGGCGGCGACGGCAAGTCCTCGGTCGACCTGCGCGGCCTCGGCGACGAGCGCGCCCTGCTGCTGGTCAACGGCCGTCGCGTCGTCAACAACGACGTCAACTCGATCCCCGCCAGCGCCGTGGAGCGCATCGAAGTGCTGACCAGCGGTGCCTCGGCCGTGTACGGTTCCGATGCCGTGGCCGGCGTGGTCAACTTCATCCTGCGCAAGGACTTCGAAGGCCTGGCGGTCACCCTCGACTACGGTCAGGCGACGCACCTGAGCGATGGCGCGCGCAGCGGCGGCTCGCTGACCTTCGGTCAGGTCGGCGATCGCGGCAACATCATGGTCGGCCTGAACTACAACAAGTTCGACGGCATCTCCTCTGCCAACCGCAAGTACTCCAAGGACGCGACCTACCTGTACAGCGGCGGGGTCACCGTGCTCGGCTCCAGCCGCAATCCGCGCGGCCGCATCACCGTGCCAACCGCGCTGCAGGCCCAGTACGGCGGCTGCTCCACCGTCACCCTGAAGCCCGGCGCGTCCGGCGCCTCGCAGGGCGATTACCGCTGCTACTCCGGCGCGACCGACTCCTTCAACTACCAGGCCACCAACCTGATCATGACGCCGCAGGAGCGCACCAACGCGTTCTTCCTGGCCAACTATCAGATCACCGACAGCATCAACGCCTTCGCCCAGGTCTACCACAACAAGACCAGCTCCAACTTCGCGATCGCGCCGCTGCCGTTCGACGCCCGTGGCGACAAGGTGGTGATTTCCGCCAACAACTTCTACAACCCGTTCGGCACCAACTTCGGCGCGACCGACGGCGCCCCGCCATACAACCAATTGCTGACCCGCTTCACCTCGCTGGGCCAGCGCCGCTCCTACTACAGCACCGTGACCGACCAGGTCGTGGCGGGCCTGGAAGGCTTCGTCGGCGACAGTACCTGGAAGTGGGACGCGGCCATGAACTACGGCCACTACACCCGCGAGAACACCAGCTACGGCTACGTGTACTACGCCGGCCTGCGCGACGCGCTGGGTCCGTCGTTCCGCGACACCGATGGCGTGGTCAAGTGCGGCAGCGCCGGCGCGGTGATCGCCGGCTGCACCCCGCTGAACATCTTCAACATCAACGACCCGCAGACGATCGCGACCCTCGGCAAATACGAAGCGCGTCCGACCTACTCCAACACCTACCAGATGCGCAGCTTCGAAGCCAACGCCAACGGCGAGCTGTTCTCGCTGCCGGCCGGCGCCACGCAGCTGGCGGTGGGCGTGTCCTGGCGCGAGGAGTACCAGAAGAACGCGGTCGACTACATCGCCATCGCCAACGCGAACGGCAACTGCTTCATCTCGCAGGAAGCGTGCGGCACTCCGCTGAGCGGCAAGTACAACGTGAAGGAACTGTACGCCGAACTGTACGTTCCGCTGCTGTCCGAGGTCCCGTTCGCTCACTTGCTGGCGCTGACCCTGGGCTCGCGCTATTCGGATTACAACACCTTCGGCAACACCACCAACAGCAAGGTCCAGTTGGAATGGCGTCCGATCCAGAACCTGCTGCTGCGCGGCACGGTCGCCGAGGTATTCCGCGCCCCGACGATCGAGAACCTGTACGCCGGCGCCAGCGGCGATGCGCCGAACTTCACCGACCCCTGCCTCGGCTACGGCCGTACCGGCACCGCGCGCAACCACGAAGCGGCGTGCGGCGCGGGCGCGGGTGCGACCGCCATTCCGGGCGCCACCGGCATCACCCCGAGCGGCATGTCGCAGACCACCGGCGTGTGGTCGGGTTCGGTCGCTGCTGGCTTCGACCTGAAGCCGGAACAGGGCAAGTCGTTCGACTGGGGCGTGGTCTATGACCCGGAATGGCTGCCGGGCTTCTCGGCCAGCCTGGACTACTGGCGCCTGTACCTGAACGACACGATCAACCGCGCCGATGCGCAGACCGTGGCCAACATCTGTTACAGCGATGAAAGCAGCCCGTTCTGCGGCTTCATCAACCGTTACTCCGACGGACAGGTGAACTTCATCCGCGAGCCGATCGTCAATCTGGGCCGCCTGGATACCAAGGGTTGGGACCTGGCGCTGCGCTATCGCCTGCCGGAGACCGCCTGGGGTAGCTACACCTTCGGCCTGGACGGCACCTACATCGCGCGCTACGACAACAAGACCAATCCGGACGATCCGGCGGGCGTGGTGAACCATATCGCCGGCACGTACAACAAGAGCTACGGCCTGTACTCGCGCGTCCGCGGCCGCCTGTTCGTGAACTGGCAGAAGGGTGACTTCGGCGCCAGCTGGCGTATCCGCTATGTTGGTCCGTTCGACGTCGGCAGTGCCGATCTCAGCCAGAAGGTCAGCGCGGATGCTGCTTGCGACCCGGTTAACGCGCCTCAGTACTGCGGTATCGTCAAGAGCTACGGCTCCTACTTCCTGCACAGCGTCAGCGTGAACTACGCGCTGCCGTGGTTCAATTCGAAGGTGGAAGTGGGCCTGGACAACGTGTTCGACAAGCAGCCGCCCATGCTGTATCAGAACAACGTGCTGAACGCCAACACGGACGTGAACAGCTTCGACACCGTTGGCCGCTACCTGTGGGCTCGCTACAGCATGAGCTTCTGAGTTCGCTCAGTCCGCTCCTGACGTAACGACGAGGGCCGCGCGACGCATTCGCGCGGCCCTCTTTTTTGGCAGACCCGAATGGACGCTCCACACCTGCAACACGCGATCGATCTCATCGAACAAGGCCGGGCCGACGCGGCAAGCGACCTCTGCCGGCAGGCGCTGGCCGCAGCGCCGCACGATCCCGGCTGGCACACGCTGCTGGCGATGGCGCTGCAGCAGAGCGGCGACGTGGCCGCCGCTGCCGCGCACTACCGCACCCTGACCCGCCTGCAGCCGCAGGAGTCGGCGCACTGGGCCAATCTGGGGATGGCGCTGCGCACTCTTGGCGAACACGCCGACGCCGATCAGGCCTACCGCCAGGCGCTCGCCCTGGCACCGCAGACCTATCACTATCTCGTCGACCATGGCCTGCTGTTGCTGGACATGGGCGACATCGCGCATGCGCGACACCGCCTGCTGGACGCGGTCGACCTAGATCCGGCGCAACCGGAAGCGCGCATCCACGCCGCCATCGCCTGCTTCGAATGCGGTGATGCGCAACGCGCCGCCGCCCTGCTCCCGCCGCCCGCACTGTGGCCGCACTTGCCCGACGACCTGCGCGAGGACCTGGCCGGTGCGCTGATCCAGGTCGGCAGAACCGACGAAGCCGAGGCCTTGCTGTCGCAGACGCCGCATGGCCAGGCGCCGTCGCTTTCCAACCTGATCCGCCTGGCGCAACTGCACGAACGCACCAACCGCATCGGCCAGGCCGAGGCGCTGTGGCAGCAGGCGAGCGCCATCGCCGTGCAGGAGGACCGGCAGAGCCGCATCGACCTGCTGCAACTGCAGTCGGCGCTGGCGCTGCGCCGCAAGGACTACGCCGCCGCGCGCGACGCCACTGTCGAATTGCTTGCGCTGCGGCCGCAGGTGCAGATCGAAGCCAATGCCTATTTTGCGCTGGCCGGCATCGACGACAAGCAGGGCGAGCCTGCCGCGGCGATGGCCATGCTGGAGAAGGCGCATGCGCTCCAGTTCAAGCTCGCCGCCGAGACCATGCCGGACATCGCCCACTCCGGCGAAGAACCGCTGCAGATCTCCAGCCTGTGGCTGGAGACTCCATTCGCAGCGGACACACGCGGCACGGCACCGGACAGCGACGCATCGCCGGTGTTCATCGTCGGCTTTCCCCGGTCGGGCACCACGATGCTGGAACAGATGCTCGATGCGCATCCGCGCTACGCGTCGATGGACGAGCGCGCGATCCTGCAGCGCTGCATCGAATGGATGGAAGCGCAGGGCAAGCGCTACCCCTACGACCTGGACGCGCTGGACCAGGACCAGGTCGCGGCGATGCGCCAGGTGTACTGGGCGGAGGTAGCCAAGGTCACCACCCTGGCCCCGGGCCAGCAACTGGTCGACAAGAACCCGCTGAACATGTTGCGCCTGCCGGTGATCATGCGCATGTTCCCCGACGCCAAGATCATTCTCGCCCTGCGCCACCCCTGCGACGTGCTGTTGAGCTGCTACATGCAGAACTTCCGCTCGCCCGCCTTCATGGTGCTGTGCTCCACGCTCGAGCGCCTGGCCAAGAGCTACGTGAACGCGATGCGCTTCTGGATCCACCACCAGGCGCTGCTGCAACCGCAGTTGCTGATCCTCAAGTACGAGGAAACGGTGGCCGATTTTCCTGCGCAAGTGCAGCGCATCGGCGACTTCCTGGGCATCGACCAGGCCGGGTTCCTGGCCGATTTCGCGCAACATGCCGCACGCAAGGGCTACATCAGCACCCCCAGCTACGCGCAAGTGGTGGAACCGGTGAACCAGCGCGCGGTGGGGCGCTGGCATCCCTACGCGCCCTGGCTGGCCAGCGCGCTGCCGATCCTGCAGCCGGTGGCCGCGCACTGGGGCTACGACCTGGAAGCACCTGCCCCATGAAAGCGCTGAGCGACTACATCCGCAGCTACGACGACGCGCTGCCCGTCGCGTTCTGCCAACAGTTGATCGACGGGTTCGAAGCGTCCCGCGCGCATCACCTGCGCAACGGCAGCACGCTCCACGCCGCGCTCGGCGAGAGCAACTGGACCGAGCTGGATATCGGCAAGCTGGCCGATCCGGCCTTTCTCGGCTTCTTCCTGGACCGGATCGAACGCTACCTGGCCCGTTACAACCAGGAACTGGGCCTGACCCTGCCCATTCCGTACCGGCCGACCATCGACCGACTGATCCTGAAGAAGTACCAGGTGGGCGGCACCGATCGCTTCCAGCCGCACTTCGACGCGCTCGACGCGGTCTCGGAACGCTACCTGGTGTTCCTGTGGTACCTCAACGACGTCGACGAAGGCGGAACCACACGCTTCTGCGACCTCGACGTGGAAACCGCTCCCCGCGCCGGCAGGCTGCTGATGTTCCCGCCCTACTGGATGTACCAGCACGTCGGCGAGCCGCCGGTATCCAACGACAAGTACATCCTGTCGACCTATCTCATGTTCAAGCGCTGAGCGTCGCTGCGAACTCCAACACACGCGCCGCGGCGGGCGCCGCTCACACGCCAGCGCGCAGATTGAACGCGCCGATCGTCTCGACCAGGTGCCGCAGCGCCAGCGTCTCGGCCTCGTCCAGATCCGGGTGCCAGGTGTCCAGGATCGTCACCACCCGCACCCGATCGCTGTGGTTCCAGGCCTGGTGCAGGCAGGTATCGTTGAAGGTGACCAGGCGCCCGACCTCCCAGGCATGCGCGATGCCGCCCACCTCGAGTGCGCAGTCCGGCGGCACGATCAACGGCAGGTGGGTCACGACGCGCGCGTTGGTCACGCCGTAATGCGGCTTGATCGTGGTGCCGGGCGCCAGGATCGAGAACAACACCTCCGGCGCATGCCCGTCGATCCGCGTCAACGGCACCTGCGCCAACGCGGCCGCCGTGCGCGGGCAGAGCTGCAGGTTCTCCGAATGGGCCTGCCCGTGTCGGTAGAAGAAATACGCGTCCCAGGCGCCGTCGCCACGCTCGCCGACGAGGTAGTCCTGCGGCGACGCACCGTTGCTGAAATCCAGGAACGGCTGCACCGACTGCCGCGACGCGAGGACCTGCTGCGCCTCCTCGACGATGCCGGCGGTAGCGTCCTGCAGGCGGTCGTGCCAGGGGAATCGTGCTGCTCCTAGATAAGGCGACGGATCCAGCTCCGGGATGTACAGGAAGGTCGGATGCTGGCCATCATCCGCCGGCCGTGGCTGCAGGCCGAGGTAGATGCGCAAGGCCGCCATCACCCGGCGCAGCGCTGGCTCGCCGAAACGATCCAGCAACGGCTGGATCGCGGCGACAAACAGCGCGTGCCGCCCCTGATCGATCCGCTGCATCGCGGCGACCACGCGCGCCTGCAGTTCCGGAGCGGTACTGTTCTGATCGAGCCAGCGCCCCTTTGCCTGCGCCGTGCGCACCGCCGCGAAATACATCGGCAGGGCATCGTCGTGCCGCCCCAGCGCATCCAGGCTTTCGGCGTACCACAACCGCACCAGGAACGCGTCGGCGGCCAGTTGCAAGGCGTGCTCGAACGCGGGCACGGCCTGCGCATGCGCACCGAGCCGGGCCAGGCAGATCGCACCTCGACTCCATGCCTCCGCACTGGGTTCGGCCGCGGCCACCAGCGCCCAGGCCTGTGCGGCACGCGCGAATGCGCCGCTGTCCATCAGCAGCAGCGCATGCGCACGGCGCAGCGCCAGATCGGCGGGCGCAACGTCCAAGGCGCCCTCGCACAGCGCATCGGCGGCCCGGTAGTCGCCCTCGGCCACGTGCCGATGCACGGCCTCCAGCGTGTCGGCGGCGGCCGGCACCTGCGCCATCAGCCGGGAATCAAGGTCACGATGACGTGTTCGACGTAGGCCTCGAAGTCCTCGCGCGCCTGCTTGGGCTGGTGCAGTTGCAGCGACAGCTGCAGGAAGCCGACGTAGGCGGCATAGGCCAGGCGTGCGCGATGCTGCGCGTCGGTGCGGCTGAGCCCGGCCTGGCGGAACGAGGCGATCAGGTACTCCATGCGCCGCTGCGAAACCCGGTCGATCACCGGCCGCACCGCGGGATGATCGAGCGCCTTCAGCAACTCGCTGTAGATGATGTGCGGCTTGACCTCGTGCGCGACCAGCTGGAACAGCGCGCGCAGCCGTGTGCGCGGATCCGGCACCTCTTCCAGGCTGCCGAACACCTGTTGCTGTTCGACCAGTTCCCAGCGCTCCAGCGCGGCCTGCAGCAGCGCATCGCGCGAGGGGAAATGCCAGTAGAAGCTGCCCTTGGTCACGCCCAGGCGCCGCGCCAGCGGTTCCACCGCCACCGCGCTCACGCCCTGTTCGGCGATCAGGTCCAGGGCGGCCTGCGCCCAGTCTTCGGCACTGAGCCGGTTGTTGCGGCCACCGCCGGAAGCGGCGCCGTCGTCGGAGGAAGGAGCGGGCGCGGTATTCATCCGTGGATTTAACCATACGGGGACGTCGGTTGCAGTATGTGGCCTCCGCGCGGCGGGCGCAAACGCCCGGCAGCATTGGCTTTTTGCACCCATACTGCATCGTATTGACATGCCGCGCAGGGCAACCATACTATCTCGTATGGTTTCAGCTTCCACCACCGTCACGCATGCCGTCTCGTCCACCCTCCCGGGCGCGGGCGAGTTGGCGCTGGCCGCGACCGTCACCGGTCCCGGCGAGGCGGGATCGGTGCTGTTCGCGCATGGTTTCGGCCAGACCCGGCACGCCTGGTCGGCAACGGCGGCGGCGCTGCAGGCGCACGGCTACCGCAGCGTCGCCTACGACGCGCGCGGGCATGGCGATTCCGCACGCAACCCGGCCGACCTGCCCTATCGCGGTGAGCAGTTCACCGACGATTTGATCGTGGTCGCCGGCGAGATGTCGCCGCCACCGGTACTGGTCGCCGCCTCGATGGGCGGACTGTTCGGGCTGATCGCCGAATCGCGCTGGCCGGGCCTGTTCCGGGCGATGGTGCTGGTGGACATCACCCCGCGCTGGCAGCCGGCCGGGGTCGAGCGCATCCTCGCCTTCATGACCGCGCACCCGCAGGGCTTCGCCAGCCTGGACGACGCCGGCGACGCGATCGCCGCGTATCTGCCGCAGCGTGCACGCAAGTCGCCGGAGGCGCTGCGCAGCGTGCTGCGCCAGCACGCCGACGGCCGCTGGTACTGGCACTGGGATCCGCGCCTGGTCGAGGAACTGGCGCGCGACAGCGACCAGCACCAGGGCGCGATCGCGCAGGCCGCGGCGCAGGTGCAGTGTCCACTGCTGTTGATCAGCGGCGGCCGCAGCGACCTAGTCACGCCACAGACCATCGAAGAGTTCCTGTCGCTGGTGCCGCATGCGCAGCACGCGCATCTGCCCGAGGCCACGCACATGCTGGCCGGCGACGACAACGCCGCATTTACCGCCACTGTGTTGCACTATCTGGACGCCCTGCCACCGGCCTGCGCCGGCGCATCGTCCGCCGTCACCGAGTACCTCCCCGGAGCACGCCCATGAGCATCATCGCCCCCTTCCTCGTGTTGTTGCTGGCCGGCGCATTCGCCGCCTATCACCGCATGCGGCTCGCCGTCTGGGCCGCGTTGAGCGCCACGCTGCTGGTCGCGTGCTGGCTGCTCGGCGCCAGCCACGTCGCCACCATCGCCGCGGCCGTCGTGCTGGCGGTGGTCGCGGTGCCGCTGCTGCTGCCGTTCGTGCGCAAGCCGCTGCTCACCGCACCGATGCTGAAGGTGTTCCGCAAGGTGCTGCCGCCGCTGTCGCAGACCGAGCGCATCGCGCTGGAAACCGGCTCGGTCGGCTTCGAAGGCGAGCTGTTCACCGGCGATCCGGATTGGCAGAAGCTGCTGAACTATCCCAAGCCGCAGCTGACCGCCGAGGAGCAGGCCTTCCTCGACGGCCCGGTCGAAGAACTGTGCCGGATGACCAACGACTGGGAAATCACCCACGTCCACGCCGACCTGCCGCCGGAACTCTGGAACTTCATCAAGAAGAACAAGTTCTTCGGCATGATCATCCCGAAGGAATACGGCGGCCTCGGCTTCTCCGCGCTGGCGCACCACAAGGTGATCCAGAAGATCGCCTCGGTCTCCAGCGTGGTCAGCTCCACCGTCGGCGTGCCCAACTCGCTGGGCCCGGGTGAACTGCTGCTGCACTACGGCTCCAAGGAGCAGAAGGACTACTACCTGCCGCGTCTGGCGGTGGGCCAGGAAGTGCCCTGCTTCGGCCTGACCGGTCCGTTCGCCGGCTCCGACGCCACCTCGATCCCCGACTACGGCATCGTCTGCAAGGGCGAGTGGAACGGCGCCAACGTGCTCGGCGTCAAGCTGACCTTCGACAAGCGCTACATCACCCTGGCCCCGGTGGCGACCCTGGTCGGCCTGGCGTTCCGCATGTACGACCCGGAAGGCCTGATCGGCGACACCAAGGACATCGGCATCACCCTGGCGCTGCTGCCGCGCGAGACCCCCGGGGTCGAAATCGGCCGCCGCCACTTCCCGCTCAACTCGCCGTTCCAGAACGGCCCGATCCACGGCCGCGAAGTGTTCATCCCGCTGAGCCAGCTGATCGGCGGCGTAGAGATGGTCGGCAAGGGCTGGAACATGCTCAACGAGTGCCTGGCCGTGGGCCGCTCGATCACCCTGCCCTCCACCGCCAGCGGCGGCGCCAAGTTCGGCGCGGTGGTCACCGGTGCGTATGCGCGCATCCGCAAGCAGTTCGGCCTGTCGGTCGGCCGCTTCGAAGGCGTGGAAGAGGCGCTGGCGCGGATCGGCGGCAAGGCCTATGCGATCAGCGCGCTGTCGCAGGCCACCGCCGCGGCGGTGGACCGCGGCGACGTGCCGTCGGTGCCGTCGGCGATCGCCAAGTACCACTGCACCACGATGAGCCGCGAGGTCATCAGCGACGTGATGGACGTGGTCGGCGGCAAGGGCATCATCCTCGGCCCGCGCAACTTCGCCGGCCGCAGCTGGCAGGCCGCGCCGATCGCGATCACCGTGGAAGGCGCCAACATCATGACCCGCAGCCTGCTGATCTTCGGCCAGGGCGCGATCCTGTGCCATCCGTGGGTGATGAAGGAGATGAAGGCCGCCGGCAACCCGGACCACAAAGCCGGCGTCGACGAGTTCGACCGCAACCTGTTCGGCCACATCGGCTTCGCCATCTCCAACGCGGTGCGTTCGCTGTGGTTCGGCCTGACCGCCGCCCGTCTCGGCGCCGCGCCGGGCGACGCCTACACCCGCCGCTACTTCCGCAAGCTGGACCGCTACTCGGCGAACCTGGCGCTGATGGCCGACGTGTCGATGCTGATGCTCGGCGGCAAGCTCAAGTTCAAGGAGTCGCTGTCCGGACGCCTGGGCGACGTGCTGAGCCACATCTACATGACCAGCGCCATGCTCAAGCGCTACCACGACGACGGCGCGCCGGCCACCGACCAGCCGCTGCTGGCCTGGGCCTTCCACGACAGCGTGCACAAGATCGAGCTGGCGCTGTCGGCGGCGCGGCGCAACTTCCCGATCCGTCCGGTCGGCTGGCTGATGTGGGCGCTGATCTTCCCGTGGGGCCGCCGCGCCGAGGCGCCGGGCGACCGCCTGGGCCACCGCGTCGCCGCGCTGCTGATGACCCCCAACGAAGCCCGCGACCGCCTGGGCCAGGGCGTGTTCCTGACCCCGTGCGAGAACAACCCCGGCGGCCGCATCGCCAGCTACCTGACCAAGGCGGTGCTGGCCGAGCCGGTGGAGCGCAAGTTCCTGAAGGCGCTCAAGAGCAAGGGCATCGAGGCGCTGGACTTCGCCTCGCAGCTGGACGAGGCGGTGCGCGAAGGCGTGCTGTCGGCCGACGAGCGCCGCCAGTTGGAGGAACTGCGCGAGATCACCATGGACACGATCAGCGTCGACGACTTCGACACCGACGAACTGCGGTCGGCGAGCTACTACCAGCGTGCCGCCGCCGCGGCCGACGACGGGCATTCGCGCGAAGCGGCCTGATCGTCCTGGCCATGCGACACCCACGACGGCGGACTTCGGTCCGCCGTCTGCTTTTGAGGGGTCGGTCATGAGCCGATTGCCGGGCGCTTCCGACAACGCGCTCTGGCCACACGTCAGCCGCCATGCTGTTACTGTAGGAGCGGCTTCAGCCGCGACGGGCATTCCCGGTAACGCCCGTCGCGGCTGAAGCCGCTCCTACGTTGCTCTTGGCGTCGCTATTTGAGGCCCCCGGCCAAGCGAGGTGCGCATCGCGCGCTGGCGGCGGATCAGCAATCACATCGGCACGGTGCACATGATCGCCCTGTGCAAGCTCGCGGAATTGGCCGGCGGGGTCATGATCGACACCAGACTGCCGCCGTCGATGCGCTGAATGCCCAAGGGCATACGGGTCGAATACCGCAGCAAGGCGCTGGGTCCGATGCATGCGCTGGCCACGCCGGACGTGGCGATCGTCGCCGCCGAGCGCGGCGACGGCCTGCCGGTCAGTGCGGAGATCCGCAACGTGCGCGAGCAGGTCGTTTGCTTCGCGCGCATCGCCATGTGGGTGTCGCCATGGACGCCGGCCTCGGCCTGATCGCCATCGCGTCCAGTGTGCGGTGTGCGGTGTGCGGTGTGCGGCTCAGTACGCCAGCAGCACCGCCGCGACCGCCAGCGCCGCCGGCAGCGCCTGCACGAACACGATGCGGCGGCTGACGCTCCAGCCGCCGTACAGGCCGGCCACGACCACGCAGCCGAGGAAGAACAGCATCACGTCGACCCGCTGCGCGACCAGGCCCCAGGCCAGGCCGGCAGCGAGAAAGCCGTTGTAGAGCCCCTGGTTGGCCGCCAGCACGCGCGTGGCCTGCGCCTTCTCGGGCGAATTGCGGAACACCTTCATGCCCAGCGGACGCGTCCACAGGACCATCTCCAGCACCAGGATATACAGGTGCAGCAGCGCGACCGCGCCCACCAGGATCGAAGCCAACAGGATCATCGCGCTATCCGGCACAGGAGAAAGAACGCCAGCATAGCCACCACCCCGATGGGCGGCCAGTCCCCCTGCGCGACACCTGCTTGCGCGCAGGGCGACGACGAAGCCGCGCGCATCCGCGCGCTGGCGGGAGGGCGCAGGCTCAGCGCGTCGGCCTCGTGCGTTCCGGCGGCAGCTTGGCCGCCTCCCGCAGCAGCCGCCACGCGCCCAGGGTCATGCCGGAGGCGGCCAGCAGACCGGCGACGAACACCACCTGCGAGCCGAATCCCGACAGCAGCTTGTACAGCCACGCGAAGCTGAGGTCGCTGCCGCGGTAGATCACCGTATCGATCGCCGCGCCGGCCTTGTAGCGCCATTCGCGTCCGACCCGGGTGTACAGGGTCTCGCGGGCCGGCTTGGCCAAAGAGAACTCGCCGGCGCGGGTCACCACCTGCACCACCGCCACCAGCATCGGCAGCGGCGACACCGCCAGCACCGAGTAGCCGAGCAGGATCGCGCAGCCCGGGATGAGCAGTGCCGGCCCGATGCCGAAGCGCGACAGCAGCGCGCGAGTGACCAGCAGCTGCAGCACCAGGGTCACCGCGTTCACCGCCAGGTCGATGCTGGCGTAGAAGGCGGTACTGGCCGCGGCATCCGTATACAGGCGGCGCACGATCGCCGCCTGTTCGTTGTACAGCAGGGTGCCAACGCCCACGCCGAACACCGACATCAGGGCGAGCCAGCGCAGCAGCGGTTCGCGCGCGATCAGCTTCAGCCCGGCCAGCACGTCGCCGCCCATCGGCGCCTCGCCGCCGACCACGCCGCGTTCGCGCTCGCGGGCGACCGCCCACAGCCGCAGGCGCAGCAGGCACACCACGCTGACCACCAGGAAGCCGGCCGACACCAGCATCAGGTTGGCGATGCCGATGCGTTCGACCAGGCTGCTGGCGATCACCGGCCCCAGGAACGCGCCGAGCGTGCCGGCGGCGCCGATGTAGCCGTAGCAGGCGCGCGCTTCGGCGTTGCTGAAGACATCGGCCATGAAGCTCCAGAACACCGCCACCGCGAACAGGTTGAACACGGAGATCCACAGGAAGAAGGCCATGCCGCGCCCGGGCACGCCGCTGTCGAACAGCACGTAGAACAGCAGCAACGTGGCGATGAAGAAGCCGTACACCACCGGCAGGAACACCCGTCGCGGATAACGGCTGACCAGCGCGCCGTAGACCGGCTGCAGCAACAGCATGATCAGGAAGGTGCAGGTGAACAACACCTGCAGCGCGAACTCCTTCAATGGCATGCCGTGCGCGGCGAAGAACGCGATCATCGCCGGCGGGAACACCGCCGCCACGTCGGCGGAAGCGCCCATCGCCTCGCGCACCGGCCGCAGCACGTAGTAGCCGCTGAGCAGCGAGAAGAAGTACAGGAACGCCCACGCCAGCGGCGGCGAATCGTGCAGCGCACCGCGCAACCGCGCCAGTGCGCCGGGGGCGTGCGGAGCGGCGCTCATCGGCGGCAGACCCTGGCGCAGGAACGGGACATCGGCGATCTTCGCGGGCGTAAAGCGCGCACGGTAGCTGATGCACCGCAACACCGCCAGCGCACGCGCCAGTCGCCCCGCCACGCTGCACGTGCATCGCATCCGGCGGCGGGCCGCGCCGAGCATATGCTCTATCCTCGGCGACTAGCGTCGGCGCCAGGAACTCAGGGGACAGTGCGGGTGTACGACTACATCATCATCGGCGCAGGCTCGGCCGGCTGCGTGCTCGCCAACCGCTTGAGCGAGGACCGCGACTGCAAGGTGCTGCTGATCGAGGCCGGGCCACGCGACCGCAATCCCTTCATCCACATGCCCGCCGGCCTGGCGCGCCTGGCCAACAACCGCCGCATCAACTGGAACTACCTCACCGAGGCCGAGCCGGCCTTGAACGACCGCCGGCTGTGGTGGCCGCGCGGCAAGGTATTGGGCGGCTCCAGTTCGATCAACGCGATGTGCTACGTGCGCGGCGTGCCGGCCGACTACGACGACTGGTCGGCCGACGGCGCCGACGGCTGGGACTGGCGTGGCGTGCTGCCCTACTTCCGCCGCAGCGAACGCAACAGTCGCGGCGGCGATGCGCTGCATGGCGGCGACGGCCCACTGCACGTCTCCGACCTGCGCTACCACAACCCGCTCTCGGACGTGTTCGTGGCCGCCGCGCAGGAGGCGGGCTTTCCGCACAACCCCGATTTCAACGGCCCGCAGCAACAGGGCGTGGGCCTGTACCAGGTCACCCAGAAGGACGGCGCGCGTTGCTCGGCCGCAGTCGCCTACCTGGCGCCGGCGCGCGCGCGGGACAACCTGCAGGTGGTCACCGACGCGCTGGTGCTGCGCCTGCTGATCGAGGGCAGGCGCGTGGTCGGCGTCGCCTATGCGCAGGACGGCCGCGAGGTGCAGGCGCGCGCGACGCGCGAGGTGCTGCTCAGCGCCGGCGCGGTGAACTCGCCGCAGTTGCTGATGCTCTCGGGCATCGGCCCGGCCGAGGCGCTGCGCCGCCACGGCATCGCGGTGCAGTTGGACCAGCCGCAGGTCGGCGCCAACCTGCAGGATCACCTGGATGTGTGCACGCTGTATCGCACCCGCCCGGGCATCAGCTACGACCGCCGCAACCAGGCCAGGATCGCCTTCGACTACTTCCTGCGCGGGCATCGTGGCGCCGGCAGCAGCAACATCGCCGAGGCCGGCGCCTTCATCCGCTCGCCGCTGGCGCCGGACGCGCGCGCCGACATCCAGATGCACTTCGTGCCGGCCATGCTCGACGACCACGGACGCAACCGCCTGCCCGGCGACGGCTTCACCCTGCATGCCTGCCACCTGCAGCCGCGCAGCCGCGGCCGCATCGCGCTCAACGACGCCGATCCGCGCACGCCGGCGCGGATCCAGGCCAACTACCTGAGCGACCCCGACGGCTTCGACCTGCGCATGCTGGTGGAATGCGCGCGCCTGGCGCGGCACATCCTGCGGCAACCGGCGTTCGATGCATGGCGCGGCACGCCGCTGCTGCCGGCGCGCGATGACCTGGACGAGGCCGGGCTGATCGCCTTCATCCGCGCCAAGGCCGAAACCATCTATCACCCGATCGGCACCTGCCGGATGGGCAGCGACGCGCAGGCGGTGGTCGATCCGCAGCTGCGCCTGCGCGGCCTCGACGGCCTGCGCGTGGTCGACGCCTCGGTGATGCCGCGCCTGGTCAGCGGCAACACCAACGGCCCGACGATGATGATCGCCGAACGCGCCGCCGACCTGATCCGTGGGCGGGCCGTGCTGCGGGAGGGGTGAGGCGGCTGCTGCGGGAGATAGGCACGGCGCCTCGTGGCGGCGGGATTTGCAGACCGTTGCCACCACGTCCGATGGTCCTGGCGGTCGTACCCTCACCCCAACCCCTCTCCCGGGGGGAGAGGGGCTAAAGCGGGGCGCGCGCGGCACGGCGATTGCATGTCCATGGCATCCGCCGCAGTTCCCGCCATCGCACCGTCGGCAGGCCTGCACGTCCCCGTCCGAGGCGGGAAATCCCCAGCAGGATCAAGGCGATGCCTATTCATCTTCTCCCAGTTTGTGCATTCGAGAAATCCGGCGCTAGAATCGTGGCCGGCAGCACCTCACAGGCCTCAGGCGCAATGACACAGAACAGCAGGCACCGGCTCCTTCGACCGGTGGCAACCGGGTTGCTCGGGGCATTGCTGCCCTTTGCGATGTCCTCCACCGCACAGACGCCGGCGCCCGCGCAACCGCTGCCGCCACCGCTGCACACCGAAGCCACGCGCTACACCTCGCCGACCCAGCCGCTGCCCTACCGCGCTTCGCTGACCCAGAGCCAGGTGCTGCCGCTGGCCAGGGACTTCGACGTGGCCGCGCTGGAGTCGGCCGCCGAACAACTGACCTATGGCGAGCGCGTACCCGGCCTGGCGATGGCCATCGTGCACAACGGCCAGGTGCTCAGCGCGCGCGGCTACGGCGTCACCGACGTCAACCGCCCCGAGCAGGTCGATGCGCACACCGTGTTCCGCCTGGCCTCGCTGTCCAAGGCGTTCGCCGGCACCATGGCCGGCCTGCTGGTCAACGACGGCACCCTGCGCTGGGACAGCAAGGTTGTCGACTACGTGCCGGGCTTCCAGCTCAGCGATCCGGTGGCCACGCGCCAGTTGAACGTCGCCGACCTGCTCAGCCACCGCGTCGGCCTCACCTACAACGCCTACGACCGTGACGTCGAATCCAACCTCGACTACTACAGCCTCAGCCACAAGCTGGCCTATGCGCCGCTGAAGTGCGCGCCGGGCGAGTGCTACGCCTACCAGAACGTCGCCTTCAGCCTGATCGGCGACGTGGTGTTCGCCGCGTCCGGCAGCTTCTACGAGCAGTCGGTGGAGCGCCGCATCTTCAAGCCGCTGGGCATGAACGACGCCAGCATGGGCCTGGCCGGCATCCAGGCCAGCCCGCGCTGGGCGCGCCCGCACGTGCGCAGCCGCAACGGCTGGGTCTCGCTGACGCCCAAGCCGACCTACTATCGCCTGGCGCCCGCCGCCGGCGTCAACGCCAGCATCAGCGACATGGCGCAGTGGCTGATCGCACAGACCGGGCATCGCCCCGACGTGCTGCCGGAGCCATTGCTGGCGACCCTGCACGCGCCGCTGATCCTCACCCCGGGCGAGATGCGCTCGGGCTGGCGCCGCGCCCGGGTCAACTCGGCCAGCTATGCGCTGGGCTGGCGCGTGTTCGACTACTCCGGCCACCAGGTGATCTTCCATGCCGGCGCGGTGCAGGGTTACCGCGGCCTGATCGCGCTGGTGCCGGAACGCGACTTCGCCGTGGCGATCCTGTGGAACGGCGAAAGCGGCCTGCCTTCGGGCCTGCTGCCGACCGTACTCGATCGCGCGATCGGCCTGCCGGCGCAGCGCTGGCTGGACGTGGACACCGACTTCGGCAGCGACAACCTGATGGCCGAACGTCCGGATCCGAAGGACAAGAAGGGCGCATCCTCGTCCAAGTCGGTGGCCTCGCCGCACTGAGCGCGGTCTCCGGGCAGCATCCTCGCAGAAGGCGGCGCAAGCCGCCTTTCTGCTGTCTGCGGCGTTACCTGGGTTGCGTGTGCATTCCCGCTGCCCCGTCGCTGCGACGCAGCCCTGTCCAAGTTGCGACCACGTGGCGATGTGGCAGCGCGATCGCCTCGCCCAGGCACCACCGCAACGGCCGAGCCGACGCCACAGCGAACGTCAGCGCCCGCCTCTCCCCCCGACGGCAGCGGGCGCTCGGAGCGCCCGCCTACGGCCGCGGCGACAACGGCGCACCGCCGCTTCCATGATCGCGCGCAAGGCACGCAGTGCGCGCTCTCGCCGCCGTCCGCCATCTCAAGGCGGGTGAACATGGCGCTCCACGTCGCCGCACGCCGGGGCCGGCATGCTGGCAAGTCGCGCAAGAGCGCTGGGTAGCGCGCAGGCGCACCTGCCGGGCAAGACACATCCTGTAGGAGCGGCTTCAGCCGCGACGGGCTTTACCGGGACTGCCCGTCGCGGCTGAAGCCGCTCCTACGGCGCATGCTGCATTCGGCTCGAGTGGGACCAAGCAGGTGCCTGCGGTCCACGCAATGCGTGGAAACAGCGATGCAGTGTCGATCGTCGGGCAAGGCACACTGACATGCTGCGTGCCTGGCGCACGGCGGCCGGGCTGGATCCGAGGATGCCAGAAGCGTCTCGATTGCTGCAGCAGGTCCCGTTCCCGCGACCGGCCGCTCCACGTTCGGTCGGTGCATTCAATCCGATACCCCACCCTGGCACTGCAGCCTCACCACCGTGTGGGTGGCTTGCCTGTTGCTTTCGCGCAGGTCCCTCGCCGAACCCGCTTGCTCACGCGTGGTGCGCGCGTGACCGGCATGGCGACAAGCGCAGTCGGGAAGACCTGATGGGTGCGCCGTTATCGCCGCAGGTACCCGATCCCGAAGCGGCGGTCCCGACATGCAGGCTTGTCCCACTGCGAGACACACGGGCAGATCCCTAGCAACCGACCTGGCGATCAGCGCAAAGAGGACAGGCGAATTGGATCGGAAACAGGCGGACGCGGTAGGCGGCCACTAGTCAGTCGTGCCAGACACACCGGCAGGATGTGCGCGTCGCGACCTGGCAAGCTGAGCGCAGAGAGCAGTCTTCGAGGGTGGAGAAGACGAACGCCACCGGCATCGTCAGGCAGAAAGGCGTGCTGCGATCGTGCACGGCCGGATGCCGCACATAAAAAACTCCCTCCCCGCTGGGCACCGGGGAGGGAGTCTAGGAACAGCGATCGGGATGGATCAGATCAGCGGCGCGGGCGTGGCCGGCAGCGCGACCGGAGCGGCCTTCTTCTTGCGAGCGGCCGGCTTCTTCTTCGCCACGGTCTTCTTGGCGGTGGCCTTCTTCGCAGTTGCCTTCTTCGCGGCCGGCTTCTTGGCAGCCGACTTCTTCACCGTCTTCTTGGCAGCGGTCTTCTTGGTCGCAGCCTTCTTCGCGGTCTTCTTCACCGCCTTCTTGGCGACGGCCTTCTTCGCGGTCTTCTTGGTGGCGGCCTTCTTTGCCGTCTTCTTCACTGCCTTCTTGGCAACGGCCTTCTTGACCGCCTTCTTCACCTTGGCGACCTTCTTGGCCACCTTCTTGGCGACCTTCTTGACCGCCTTCTTTACCGAAACCTTCTTCGCTGCCGGCTTCTTGGCGGCAGTCTTCTTGACCGCCTTCTTAGCGGCCGGCTTTTTCGCAGCTTTTTTCGTCGCCATGGGATGGCTCCTCGTCAGTGAACTATGGATTGAAAATGCCCAGTTAAAGCAACCTCGCGGCGATGTTCCGCCTGCGGGAACCGCCGGCGCGCGCTGCGGGCCGGATCGGATACAGAAACACCCGTACCGGATGTCGATACGGGTGCGATACCAGGGGAGACGTTGCGTTTCTCGGAGGGAAGCGACTCCAACTCCACCATCTTCGGGTTCCTGGCGGATGTCCAAGTTGTGCTTCGCGTTTTGATGTCGATCCGATTCACTCGCTTGCGCAGCAACGTCTGCTGGGCGAAACCTAATCACGGTTTTTTTTACTGTCAACACTTCCGCGCAATTTTTTTTCCGCCGGCACGCGCGCCACGACCGCCGCATGCCGCGCCGGCCGCCTTGCCGCCGCCGCCGATCGCCGCTGCCGACATCGCAAGGAAAACCGCGCACGCGAAAAAAGCAGGGAAATTTCCGTGTTTTCTGCAACAGCGCAATGCCGGCATCGCATTACGGGCAGGCATCGACGACGCGTCGACGGCAACTGCGGCGGCGCGCGCCAGCCTGTCCGCTAGCTGAAAAAAAATTTCGCGACTGCGTGCGGTTCCGGCATCGCACAAGTGCAAATGCGCAAAAGTGCGCAAACTTTTTTGCTTCGTGCGGCGGCCACGACGCGCGCGATGCATCGCGTGCCGCGTCACCGAGACGCGTCGCATCGCGCCACCGCGATACAACCTGCATGCACCTCGCCGACACACCGCGCCACACGCGACTGCCCTCGCCCACTCCAGACCATGCTTCCATCGATGCCTTCGCATGGACGCGTCGACCGGCGCAGCCCGCAGAAGTCGTCGGCCGACGCCGGCACGCACCGCGCCGTCGCGCATCGGCGACGTGCGCGGCTGCGCCACGCCGCCCATGCCTGTTCGTCGCCGGCCCGCATCGCGTATCCGCGCCGCGCGGCACCTGCGCCGCGTCGGAAAACCGACACAGACCGATACGCCGGACGCGCCAATCGTCTGCGGCCACATGCGGCGAACGCGTTGCGCTCGCGGTACTGCCCCCGAAAGCGATCTCACGCCGTCTTCGCAAAAGCACAGGCGGCGGCTGGCGAAGTGGCGCGTCGGGACAACCATGGCGAGACTGGCGATGCCGACGCGGACGATGACGGCCGCGTCGCGCGGCCCCAAAAAAGAAACCGGCCGCACTGGGCGGCCGGTTCGGGTGTCGCGACGGGCGGTCGGCTCAGTGGCCGTCGTCCTCGAGCAGTTCGGCGTACTCGTCCGGCGACAGCAGTTCGTTCAACTGCTCGGCATCGTCCGCTTCCAGCACAAGGATCCAGCCTTCGCCGTAGGCGTCCTCGTTGATCGTTTCCGGCTTGTCGCTCAGCGCGGCGTTGACCTCGACCACCTTGCCGCTGAGCGGGCTGTACACGTCCGAGGCGGCCTTGACCGACTCGACCACGGCCACGCCGTTGCCGGCTTCGACATGATCGCCGACGTTCGGCAGTTCGACGTAGACCAGGTCGCCAAGCAGGCCCTGGGCGTGGTCGGAGATGCCGATGATCACGCGACCGTTGCCTTCGACGCGGGCCCACTCGTGGGACTTGAGGAATTTGAGGTCGCCAGGGATCTCGCTCATGGGGTTGCTCCGGAAGAAGACGGTATCGAGGATGGGAGGCTAGTGTAGCGAACCGCGCGCGTGAGGAAGAAGTCGCGCGCGGCGGATAGGACTCAGCCGAGCACGCCGGGCTGGACCTGACCTTCGCGCACGAACGGGAACTTGACCACGCGCACCGGCACCTCCTTGCCGCGGATGTCCACGCGCACCGCACCCGGCTCGCCGGCCGGCACCCGCGCGAAGGCGATCGCCTTGCCCAGTGTCGGCGAGAAGGTGCCGGACAGGATCTCGCCGTCGCCGTTGGCGGTCAGCACCTTCTGCCCGTGACGCAGCACGCCCTTCTCGTCCATCACCAGGCCGATCATCTGCCGCGGTGCGCCACCGGCCTTCTGCGCTTCCAGCACGGCGCGGCCGATGAAGTCGCGGCCCTCGTCGAGGGCGACGGTCCAGGCCAGCGCGGCCTCGTAGGGCGAGACGGTGTCGTCCATGTCCTGGCCGTACAGGTTCATGCCCGCTTCCAGACGCAGCGTGTCGCGTGCGCCCAGCCCGGCCGGCTTGACCCCGGCGCCGATCAACGCCTCCCAGAACGCCGGCGCCTGCTGCTGCGGCAGCACGATCTCGAAGCCGTCCTCGCCGGTGTAGCCGGTGCGCGCGACGAACAGCGGCACGCCGTCGACCGAGGTCGCCTCGATCGCGGCGAAGCGGCCGAGCTTCTGCGCGGCGGCACGATCCTGCTCGCGCAGCAGGCCGATCGCCTTGGCGCGCGCGTTCGGACCCTGCACCGCGATCATCGCGAAGTCGTCGCGCTCGCGCACCTGCACGCCGAATGCCTGTGCCTGCTCGCCGATCCAGGCCAGATCCTTGGCGCGGGTCGCGGCATTGACCACCAGGCGGAAGAACGCATCGGACATGTAATAGACGATCAGATCGTCGATCACCCCGCCCTGCGGGTTGAGCATGCAGGTGTACAGCGCCTTGCCCGGCACCTTCAGCTTGTCCACCGAATTGGCCAGCAGATGGCGCAGGAAGGCGCGGACCTGCTCGCCGTGCAGATCGACCACGGTCATGTGGCTGACGTCGAACATGCCGGCGTCGCGGCGTACCTGGTGGTGCTCGTCGATCTGCGAGCCGTAGTGGATCGGCATGTCCCAGCCGCCGAAGTCGACCATCTTGGCGCCGAGGGCGCGGTGGCTGTCGTTGAGGATGGTCTTCTGGGTCATGGCGCGGGTCCGTGAGAAAAGTCCCCCATTATCGCTGGGGTGAAGCCGGGAGTGGGGAGTCGGGATTGGGGATTCGTAGGAGCGGCTATCCTGGATCCGAAGGACTGGCGCTCGATCGCCGCTGTCGTAGGAGCGGCTTCAGCCGCGACCCGTCGAAGGCTGGGATTGGCGAGTCGGGATTGGGGATTCGTAGGAGCCGCCGTCCCGATCCGAAGGACTGGCGCTTGATCACCGCTGTCGTAGGAGCGGCTTCAGCCGCGACCCGCCGAAGGCTGGGATTGGCGAGTCGGGAGTCGGGAATCGCAGAAGCAGCCATCCTGATCCGAAGGACTGCCCCCCGATAACGCACTACGCGGGAGCAGCTTCAGCCGCGACCTGCCATCGATCTCGGGTCGCGGCTGAAGCCGCTCCTACGAATCCCCAATCCCGACTCCCCAATCCCGGCTTTCAAGCAGCCTGGACCAGCAGCGTCATGCCATCCACGCCGACGATGCGCACCGCGCTGCCGACCGGCAGGTCGGGACCGCCGACCACCCAGAAGGCGTCGTCGACCTTGGCACGGCCGCGGCCGCCGTGGATCGGTTGGTCCAGGGTCACCACGCGGCCGATCAACTGTTCGGCGCGGCGGTTGAGCAGCGGCTGGTCGCTGGTCCGGCCGCGGTTGCGGAACCAGGTGCGATACACCTGGATCGAGACGAAGCTCAGCACCACGAACGCGCCGACCTGCAGCAGCAGGGAGATGTCCGGGAACACCAGGACCGCGAGGAACACCGCCGCGGCGGCGAAGCCCATCCACAGCATGAAGGCGCCCGGCGCCAGCGATTCGGCCGCGAACAGCAACAAGGTCAGGGCACCCCAGGCCACTACCTCAATGCGCATGGCTCAGACTCCGTTGCGCGGCGGCACGCGCGGCACCGCCGGCGGCGTGCCCTGCTTGTTCAGCGCCTCGCGCGCCAGTTCGGCGATGCCGGCGATCGAGCCGATGATGCCGCTGGACTCCATCGGCATCAGCACGAACTTCTGGTTCGGTGCGGTGGCCAGTTCCTTGAACGCCTCCACGTACTTCTGCGCGATGAAGTAGTTGATCGCCTGCACGTCGCCCTCGGCGATCGCCTTGGACACCATCGCCGTCGCCCGCGCCTCGGCCTCGGCCAGGCGCTCGCGCGCCTCGGCGTCGCGGAACGCGGCTTCCTTGCGGCCTTCGGCCTCCAGCACCGCCGCCTGCTTCTCGCCGTCGGCGCGCAGGATCTCCGATTGCCGCGAGCCCTCCGCCTCGAGGATCTGCGCGCGCTTCTCGCGCTCGGCCTTCATCTGCCGGGCCATCGCATCGACCAGATCGCGCGGCGGCTGGATGTCGCGGATCTCGATGCGGGTGACCTTGATGCCCCACGGATTGGTGGCATGGTCGACCACGTTCAACAGCTGCGCGTTGATGGTCTCGCGCTGGCTCAGCGACTCGTCCAGGTCCATCGAGCCGATCACGGTACGGATGTTGGTCTGCACCAGGGCGATGGTGGCGATTTCCAGATTCGACACTTCATAGGCCGCCTTGGCGGCGTCCAGCACCTGGAAGAACACCACGCCATCCACGCGCACCACCGCGTTGTCCTTGGTGATGACGTCCTGACTGGGCACGTCCAGCACCTGCTCCATCATGTTGACCTTGCGGCCCACGCCATACATCCACGGAATCAGGAAGTGCAGGCCGGGCGACAACGTGTGGGTGTAGCGGCCGAAACGCTCCACCGTCCACTGGAATCCCTGCGGCACCATGCGCACGGTCTTGAACAGCACCACCACGCCGAAGAACAGGATCACCAACGTGAGGAAAAAGGTAGACGGCATCAGGTTGCTCCATTAACCAGAAAGAAATCGAATCCGCAGTATAGCGAGCGCCGGCGCGGGCGCCGGTCACCAGCGGATGCGGCCGAGCAGCATGTCCTTGAACATCACCCAGTCGCCGGCCAGCGAGTACAGCGGGTGCTTGAAGGTGGCTGGACGGTTTTTCTCGAACACGAAGTGGCCGATCCAGGCGCAGCCGTAGCCGCAGACCGGTGCGGCCCACAGCCAGCGCGGCTGGCCGGTGCACAGCGCCAGCAGCAGGCTCGCCAGCACGCCGAGGCTGCCGACGAAATGCAGCCGGCGCGACAGCCGATGGCGGTGCTCGCTCAGATAGAACGGGTAGAACTCGCGGAAATTGGCGAAGCGGCGCATGCGATGGCCCTCCCGAGGCGACGCAGGCGTCCAGCATACGCCGGGAGCGCGGGCGTCCGCTCGCAGCGCGTGGACGCCCTCCTCGGGCGCAGCGCCGGGTGCGGCCAGGTGGTGGACGACAGCGTCGCGCCAGGCGTGTCCGCGACGCAGCAGTCTTGCGCAAGCCGCGCATGTGGAGGTGACGCCTACAGGGCGGCAATGGAGCGCGTCGTCGCATGCACGGGCGACTTCATGACATCTCCAATAACGCGCTTTGCAGCAACCTGGCAGGTCACGCGGTGATGCCGTAGGAGCGGCTTCAGCCGCGACGGGTGTTCCCGGTGAATCCTGTCGCGGCTGAAGCCGCTCCTACGCGAAGGCCGGCCTCTGGTTGTCGCAGGACAACCTGCCGCACAGACCTCAGCCCTGCCGCGGTGCGAACATGATCACCGCCATGCCGGCCAGACACAGGCCGGCGCCGAGCAGGTCCCAGCGTGTGGGGCGCATGCCCTGCACCGTCCACAGCCACAGCAACGCGACCGCGACATAGACGCCGCCGTAGGCCGCATAGACGCGGCCGCTGGCGGCGGGATGCAGGGTCAGCAGCCAGACGAAGGCCGCCAGGCTGCCCGCGGCGGGCAACAGCAGCCAGGCACTGCGCTGTTCGCGCAACCACAGATAAGGAAGGTAGCAGCCGACGATCTCGGCGACGGCGGTCAGCACGAACAGCAGCAGGGTCTTCATCCGGCCGCGGCGCGCTCTTCGTCCTTGGCGCGCTGCCAGTACGCCTCCTGCTGCGCCAGGGCCAGACCGTCGAGCGCGCCGCCGTCCTGCTGCGCCAACCGTTCCATCGCGCGGAAGCGGCGCTCGAACTTGAGGTTGGCGTGGCGCAGCGCCGCGCCGACATCGACCTTGGCATGCCGCGCTAGGTTGGCGCAGACGAACAGCAGGTCGCCGATCTCGTCATGCAGCCGTGCCGGATCGGCCGCAGCGCCATGCGCCAGTTCCGCGCGCACTTCCTCCAGTTCTTCCTGCACCTTGTCCAGCACCGGCACCGGGCCGGGCCAGTCGAAGCCGACCCGCGCCGCACGCGACTGCAATTTCAGCGCGCGCTGCCATTCCGGCAGGCCGCGCGCGATGCCGGACAGCGCCGAGCCGTCGCGCTCGCCGGCGGCGGCGCGCTCGGCGCGCTTGATCTCTTCCCACTTCAGCGTCTGCTGTTCGGCATCGGCCACCTTGCTGTCGCCGAACACGTGCGGATGGCGGCGCACCATCTTGTCGCAGATCGCCGCGACCACCTCGTCGAAGCCGAACGCGCCCTGCTCGCGCGCCATCTGCGCATGGAACACCACCTGCAGCAGCAGATCGCCGAGTTCGTCCTTCAGCCCGGCCAGGTCCTGGCGGTCGATCGCGTCGGCCACTTCGTAGGCCTCTTCGATCGTGTACGCGGCGATGCTGGCGAAATCCTGTTCCAGGTCCCAGGGGCAGCCCTGCGCGGGATCGCGCAGGCGCGCCATGATGTCGAGCAGGGCGGGAAGGTCGTAGCGGGTGGGGGTCACGGGCGGGTTCCGGTGCGACGGCACCGCTGCCGCCTGCCGCCTAGTGTGGCAGAGCGCGCGCCATGCGGCGCGCGCTCGCGGCGCGGCTCAGCCGAGCCAGTCGCGCCAGGGCAGCCCGGGATCGCCCAGCGCGACGAAGTCGCCGTTGAGCAGCGATTCGCGGCGGTTGTAGCGGAACGGCTTGCCGGTCGTGGCGGCCAGCAGCGCGCCGCCCGCGGCCTGCAGCACGCACTGCCCGGCGGCGGTGTCCCACTCCGAGGTCGGGCCGAAACGCGGGTACACGTCCAGGTCGCCGTCGGCGATCCGGCAGAACTTCAGCGAGGAGCCCTGCGCGACCAGTTCGATCTCGCCCATGCGCTGCAGCAGCGCGTCGGTGCGCGCGTCGCGGTGCGAGCGGCTCGCCGCCACGCGCAGCGGCGCGGTGGCCGGGCGTCGCGTGTTCAGCGCGGTATCGCGGAAGCCCTCGCGGCGGTACGCCTGCTCGCCGCGCACCGCGTGCCAGACGCGGCCGTCCACCGGCGCCTGGACCACGCCGAACACCGGCGCACCCTGGTGGATCAGCGCGATGTTGACGCTGAACTCGCCGTTGCGCTTGACGAACTCGCGGGTGCCGTCGAGCGGGTCGACCAGCCAATAGGTGGTCCAGTGCTCGCGCACCTCCCACGGGATCTGCGCCGATTCCTCGGACAGCACCGGCAGGTCCGGGGTCAGCCGTTCCAGGCCTTCGACGATGATCTGGTGTGCGGCCAGGTCGGCCTGGGTCAACGGACTGGCATCGGCCTTGTGCTCCACCTCGAAGCCGGTGGCGTAGACGGACATGATCGCCGCGGCGGCATCGATGGCGATGGCGATCACGGTTTCGCGCAAATCACTGGTCAGACGGATCATTCGGCGCGACCCAGCCACTCGCGGGCGATGAACAGCGCCGCCAGCGAACGCCCCTCGGAAAAATCTTCACGCAACATCAGTTGATCCAGTTCAGCCAGTTTCCAGGGCACCACTTCCAATTCCTCCGGCTCGTCGCCGGCTAGTCGTTCGGGATAGAGATCTTGTGCCAGCACCAGCCACGACTGGTGGCTCATGTAGGTCGGCGCCAGGGTCATCGCGCGCAGCACGCGCAGCTGCCGCGCGCCGTAGCCGGCTTCTTCCTTGAGTTCGCGGTCGGCCGCCTGCAGCGGGGTCTCGCCGGCATCGATGCGGCCCTTGACCAGGCCCAGCTCGTAGCGGTGCACACCGGCGGCGTACTCGCGCACCAGCAGCACGGTCTGCGCATCCAGCATCGGCACCACCACCACCGCGCCGTGGCCCGGCGCCTTGAGCCGGTGGAACACGCGGCGTTCGCCGTTGCTGAATTCCAGGTCCAGCTCCTCGACCCGGCGCTCGGCGGCCGATTCGCTGCGCTCGCGCACGGCGTGGATGACCGGCAAGCGACGGGTCACGCCGGCACCCTGCGGCGCCGGGCGGCGTCGGTCGATAGAATGCGCGGAGCGAAGAACCTGTTCATGAGCGCGAAATGCTATCAGACCTGACCGCAGCACAGATGGCCGACGCGTGGCGCCAGCGCGACCTCGCCGTGCTCTGGCACCCGTGCACGCAGATGCGCGAACACCCCGACACCCTGCCCTTGGTCCCGATCGCGCGTGGCGAAGGCGCCTGGCTGATCGACCACGGCGGCCGCCGCTACCTGGACGCGGTGAGCAGTTGGTGGACCAACCTGTTCGGCCACGGCGAACCACGCATCGCCGCAGCCATCGCCGCTCAGGCCACCCAACTGGAGCAGGTGATGCTGGCCGGCTTCAGCCACGAACCGGCGGTGCTGCTGGCCGAGCAGTTGCTGGCGCTGGCGCCACGCCAGGAAGGGCGCGCGCCACTGGCCAAGGTGTTCTATGCCGACAACGGCTCGGCCGGCGTGGAAGTGGCGCTGAAGATGGCCTTCCACTATTTCCAGAATCGCGGCGAGCCGGGGCGCACGCGTTTCGTCGCGCTGGAGAACGGCTACCACGGCGAGACCATCGGGGCGCTGGCGGTCGGCGACATCCCCCTGTACCGGCGGGTGTATGCACCGCTGCTGGCCGAGGCGCTGTTCGCACCCTCGCCCGACGCCTACCAGGCAGCACCGGGACAGAGCGCACGCGAACGCGCCGACGCCGCCGCCGATGCGCTGGCCGACCTGTTCGACCGACATCCGGGCGAGATCTGCGCGGTGATCCTGGAACCGCGCCTACAGTGCGCCGGTGGCATGCGCATGCACGATCCGGCCTATCTGCGCCGGGCGCGCGAACTGTGCGACGCCAACGGCGCGTTCCTGATCGCCGACGAGATCGCCACCGGCTTCGGCCGCACCGGCACCCTGTTCGCCTGCGAGCAGGCCGGCGTGATGCCGGACCTGCTGTGCCTGTCCAAGGGCCTGACCGGCGGCTTCCTGCCGCTGTCGGCGGTGCTGGCCACCCAGCATCTGTACGACGCCTTCCTCGACGACAGCCGCGAGCGCGCCTTCCTGCATTCGCACAGCTACACCGGCAACCCGCTGGCCTGCGCCGCGGCGCTGGCATCGCTGCGGATCCTGCAGGAGGACGATGTGATCGCACGCAACCGCAGCACTGCCGAGACCATGCGCGCGCTGTCGGCGTCGTTCGCCGAGCATGCGCACGTGGCCGACGTGCGCCAGGCCGGCATGGTGGTGGCGTTCGAACTCACCCGCAACGGCGACAAGCGCACGCCCTTCCCTGCGTCGGCGCGCGTCGGCCTGCATGCCTACCGCGCCGCGCTGGAGCGCGGGGTGGTGCTGCGCCCGTTGGGCGACGTGCTGTACTGGATGCCGCCCTACTGCATGGACGCCGCGCAGCTCGCGCTGCTGGCCGAGACCACGCTGGCGGCGATCGACGAGGCAGTGGCATGCGCCTGACCCGCTGCCACGTGGACCTGCCGCTGCACGCCGGCGCCGAGTTGAGCCTGCCGGAGGATGTCGCCAACCACCTGCTGCGCGTGTTGCGGCTGCGCGAGGGCGACCCCTGCGTGCTGTTCAACGGCGACGGCTGCGATTACCACGCCGAACTGCTGCAGGCCGGCAAGCGCAACGCCAGCGTGCGCATCGGCGCGGCACGGCCGGCCGACAACGAGTCGCCGTTGGCGATCACCCTGCTGCAGGGCGTGGCGCGCGGCGAAAAGATGGACCTGATCCTGCAGAAGGCCACCGAACTCGGCGTCGCCGCGATCGTGCCGGTGTGGGCCGAGCGCACCGAAGTGAAGCTGGATGCGGCGCGGGTGGACAAACGCGTGGCGCACTGGCGCAGCGTGGTGATCGCGGCCTGCGAACAGTCCGGCCGCGCGCGCGTGCCGCAGCTGAGCGCGCCGCTGGCACTGGCCGATGCGGCGCGCGCCGCGGCGGACAGCCCATGCCGACTGATCCTGGACCCGCAGGGCGAACAGCGCCTGCGCGCGCTGGACATCGGTGGCGATGCGGCGACGATCGCGATCGGCCCGGAAGGCGGCTGGTCGCCACGCGACCGCGCCACACTGGAAGCTGCCGGCTTCGTCGGCCTGCGCCTGGGGCCGCGCATCCTGCGCACCGAAACCGCCGGCCTGGCTGCGATCGCGGCGCTGCAGGCGCACCACGGCGACTTGTGAGTGCGCGCACGCCGCAACATGGGCGGCGCCGGACGCGCCGGCGTGCGACGGGACGCGACACGATGCCACTGGCCATCCGTCGGCGCCCTTCCTTCTTATATGTAGCGAAACGGGCGCAGCCACCCGCTCGGACTGCACCCCAGCCCGTAGGGCACGGCCGATCACCTGCTTCCGCCACCATCACGCCGAAGACGGCCTGCCCTGCGGGAGCGACGTCAGGGAGCCTCTCATCTCGACGGCAAGCACACGCGCAGGACCGGCTTCAGCCGCGACGGACTTCCCGGGAAAGGCTGGTCGCGGCTGAAGGGCACCTCGAACAACCTGCCATGACCTGGAGCTAGGGGGGCAGCCTCTGTCGCAACGGCACCAGAGAGGCGTCGGATCATGGTGGTTGGGAGGCTGAGGTGGCCGTTGGGCCTGCTCATCCGATC
>NZ_LFME01000012.1 GCF_001043115.1 Xanthomonas sp. NCPPB 1128
GCCCCAACCACCACCGCCAGCCGAACGGCCCGGCGCGATGCCGACGAACAGGCCCAGCAGCAGTCCGATCACGCCGGTCAGCGCAGCGACGAACAGTGACAGGCTCAGCAACAGGCCGACGCCGCCGCCGACCACGCCGCTCAGCACGCCGCGCACGGGGCGCGACAGCCGCGCGAACAGCACCTGCGCGACCAGCGCCGCGAACAGGCCGGCGAAGAACCCGAATCCCAGGCCGCCGCCGCGCGAGGCGGAGGCGTGCGCGCTGACCGGCGCCGGCAACGCCTCGCCGTCGATCAGCTTGACCAGCATCACGGTCGCTTCGGAAATCCCGCCGCTGTAGTCGCCGGCGCGGAAGCGCGGCACCAGGTACTCCTGGATGATGCGGTTGGCGGTGGCGTCGGGAATCGCGCCTTCCAGGCCATAGCCGGGCTGGATGCGCACGCGCCGCTCGTCCTTGGCCACCACCAGCAGGACGCCGTCGTCCACGCCCTTGCGGCCGAGCTTCCACTGGTCGAACACGCGCTGGGTGTATTGCTCGATGCTCTCCGGCGCGGTACTGGGCACCACCAGCACCTGCAGCTGGCTGCCCTTGCGCTGCTGCAACTGCACCGCCTGCCGGTCCAGCTCCAGGCGCTGGTTCGGCGTCAGCGTGCCGGTGGTGTCGACCACCGGCGCATCCAGCGGCGGGATCGGCGCCTCGGCCTGCGCCCAGGCCAGCCAAGGCAGCAGCGCCAACAGCAGCACCAGCCAGACGCCGACGAGCCGGCGGCGAGCGGAGCCACGCAACGCCGCCGATGCGGCAGCGCGCTCAGCCACCACGGATGTGGAACGCACGGTCACGCCGGCCCGTGGCGGCGCTTAGTGCGCCGGCGCCGGCTGTTGCGGCTGCTGCGGCGCGGACGCCGGCTGGCCGCCGAAGTTCACCGCCGGCGCTTCGGAAATCTGCGCCTCATTCTCCACCGAGAAGTTGGGCTTCTCCTTGTAGCCGAACAGCTTGGCGGTGAGCACCTGCGGGAAGGACAGGATGTAGGTGTTGTAGTCCTGCACCGCCTGGATGTAGCGGCCGCGGGCCACGGTGATGCGGTTCTCGGTGCCTTCCAGCTGCGCCTGCAGGTCGCGGAAGGCCTGGTCGGACTTGAGGTTCGGATAGTTCTCGCTGACCACCAGCAGTCGCGACAGCGCGCTGGACAGCTGGCCCTGCGCCTGCTGGAACTGCTGCAGCGAGGCGGCGTCGTCGGCGTTGACCTGCACCTGGCCGACGCGGGCACGGGCGTTGGTCACGTCGGTCAGCACCTGCCGCTCCTGGTCGGCATAGCCCTTGACCGTGTTGACCAGGTTCGGCACCAGATCGGCGCGGCGCTTGTACTGGTTCAGCACTTCCGACCAGCCGGCCTTGACCGCCTGGTCCTTCTGCTGGATCGCGTTGTAGCCGCAGCCGGACAGCAACACCGCCAGCGCGGCCAGGAACAGGGAGCGGGACAACAGGCGCATGCGATGACTCCGGCAGGTGAATGCGCGCAGCTTGCCACGCGCCCGGTGAAAACGCAGCCTGCGCCGCTTAGCCGCTCACCACTTGCCGGCGCCGGGCACCTGGTGCGCGGCGGCGCGCCGGCGCATCAGCAGGTTCAGCCATTCCACCAGCACCGAGAACCCCATCGCCGCGTAGATGTAGGGCTTGGGCACGTGCACGTCCAGGCCGTCCAGGATCAGCACCACGCCGATCATCAGGATGAAGGCCAGCGCCAGCATCTTCACCGTCGGGTTGGCATCGATGAAACGTCCCAGCGGATTGGCCGCCAGCAGCATCACCGCCACCGCCAGCAGCACCGCGGCGATCATCACCGGGATGTGCTGGGCCATGCCCACCGCGGTGATCACCGAATCCAGCGAGAACACGATGTCGATCACCGCGATCTGCGCGATCACCATCCAGAGCACGCCCGAGGCCTTGCTGGTGGTGGGGTCTTCATCCTCGCCGCCGGTGATCAGCTCGCGGATCTCCATGGTGCCCTTCACCAGCAGGAACAGGCCGCCGACGATCAGCACCAGGTCGCGGATCGAGATGCCCATGCCGGCGACGCTGAACAGCTCGCCCTGCATGCGCGCCAGGAACGCCAGCGACACCAGCAGCGCGATGCGGGTCAGGCACGCCACCGCGATGCCGAACTTGCGCGCGGCCGGGCGCTGCGCTTCCGGCAGCTTGCCCACCGCAATCGAGATGAACACCAGGTTGTCGATGCCCAGCACGATCTCCAACGCACTCAGCGTCAACAGCGTCAGCCAGGTGTTGGGGTCGGCGAGAAACTCGAGGGCCATGACGTCGGGTCCTTTAACGGAAGAAGAAACGGGCGGCGATCACAGCAGGCGCGGCAGCAGGATCAGGCCCCAGCACAGCACCACGTTGGCCAGCATCACGAACACGGCGGCCGAGCCCATGTCCTTGGCGCGGCCGGCCAGCTCGTGGTGCTCGGGGCCGTAGCGCTCGATCACCGCTTCGATCGCCGAATTGAGCAGTTCCACCGCCAGCACCAGCAGCAGCGAGCCGATCATCAGCACCTGCTGCACCGGCCCATGCCCCAGCCACACCGCCAGCGGCGCCAGGATCAGGAACAGGCACACCTCCAGGCGGAACGAGGACTCGTGCAGCCAGGCCGCGCGCAGCCCCTGCCACGACCAGCGTGCCGCCATCAGCATGCGGCGCGGCCCGCGCGGCAGATGTCCGAACTGATCGGCCACGGCTCAGCCCCGTCCCAGGCAACAGGGACGCGACGACGACGGCCGGAAGGAATCGGTCATGGGCAAGAGCGCAGCGGGATAGGCCGCAATTTTGCCACAAGCCCCGCGGCGGCGCCGGCATCGCCGCGGATTTGCCTGACATGCCGCGCCTGCGGCACCATCGCCGATCCCCTTGCTTCGAGGAGGCGTCATGTCCCGTTCGCCACTGCGCGCACCGCTGCTCGCCCTGAGTCTGTTCAGTCTGTCCCTGCTGGGCCTGTCGCCGGCACTGGCGCTCACCCCACCCCCGCCGCCCAACGTGCCCGCGCAGGTCTCCAATGCCGCCTGGGAAGAAGACATGGCGCGCTTCGCCAAGGACGATGCCGCGCATCCGGTCAAACCCGGCGGCGTGCTGTTCGTCGGCAGTTCCTCGATCCGCTTCTGGACCTCGCTGGCCACCGATTTGCCCGGTGTGCCGACGCTCAACCGCGGCTTCGGTGGCTCGGAGATCCGCGACAGCACCTGGTACGCCGACCGCATCGTGGTGCCGTACAAGCCGCGCCTGATCGTGTTCTACGCCGGCGACAACGATCTCAACAGCGGTCGCAGCCCGCAGCAGGTGCGCGACGACTTCGTGGCCTTCGTGACCCGCGTGCACCGCGACCTGCCCAAGACCCGCATCGTCTATCTGTCGATCAAGCCCAGCCCCTCGCGCGCGGCGCTGATGCCGAAGATGGCCGAGGCCAATGCGCTGATTCGCAAGGCCGCGGCCGGCCTCAAGCAGGTCCAGTTCGTCGACGTGTACACGCCGATGCTGGGCGCCGACGGACAGCCGCGCGCCGAGCTGTTCGGCCCGGACAAGCTGCACATGAACGCGGCCGGCTACGCGCTGTGGCGCGACACCCTGCGCCCGTACCTGCAGGACTGAGACGCCAGACGCCCGCGCTACAGCGCGCGGGCGCTCAGGGAGACGACGGGAACCGCACCGTCGCGAGGATGCCGCCGCCCTCGGCGCTTTCCAGCGCGACCTGCCAGCCGAAGCGCTCGCACAGCCGGCGCACGATCGACAGGCCCAGCCCCGTCCCTTGCGGGCGCTCCGGCTCGGCGCGGAAGAACGGCTCGAAGGCGTGTCGCAAGGCCTCTTCGGACATGCCGATGCCGGTATCGCGGATGCGGATGCGGTCGGCCTCGACCTCGACCTCGACGCGCCCGGTATCGGTGTAGCTGCAGGCATTGCGCAACAGGTTGCTGACCACCACGTGCAGCACCCGCGGCGGCGCGTGCAACGTCGCCGAGCCCAGCACGCGCACGCTCAGGGTCACCGGCTTGTCCGCCAGCAGCTCGCGCGCGTTCTCGGCCTCGTACTCGACCACGTCGGCGATGTCGAAGGTCTCGCTCTGCGGCACCACGTCCGCCTCGCGCGCCAGAATCAGGAAGGCATCGATCACCGCCTCCATGTCGCGGCCGGCGCGCTGGATGCGCTGCAGGCTGCGCTGCAGGCGCGGCGGCAGTTCCTGCTCGGTCATTGCGATATCGGTGGCGACCCGGATCACGGTCAGCGGTGTACGCAGTTCGTGGCTGGCATCGCGGGTGAAGTTGCGCTCGCGGGCGACATGATCGGTGACGCGCTGGGCCAGCGCATGCAGGGCGGCCGCCAATTGCCGCGCCTCGCCCTGCACGTCGGCCGGCAGGTTTTCCGGCGCCAGTTCGGCGGCGACCGGATGCCGCGGATCCCAGCGCGAGACGCGCCGCGCCAACCAGTTCATCGGCGACAGCAAGCGTCGCGACACCCGCCAGGTCAGCCAGGCCACCACCAGCAGCGCGATCAGGGTGAGCAGCGTCGGCACCACGCCGAACCAGAACGCCAGCCGCTGCGCCGGCGCGCGCAGGAACACCAGGTACAGGCGGCCGGCGGGGTTCTCGTCGACCAGCACCATCTCGCCGCCGGGCCGGTCCTCGTGCAGACCGGGCGCCAGCCCGCGCAGGTCGACGGGCAGCGCCGCATCGGATTGCCCCGCCGGCACCAGATAGCCGCGCAAGCTGTGGGTATTGGGTGGCGATTGCTGCGGCTGTTGCGCATGCAGGCGCCAGTAGTAGCGCGCCTCCTGCTGCAGGATCGAGCCGACCAGCGAGTGCTGCACGATCGCCACAACCAGATAACTGGCAAGCGTGACCACGCAGCCCGCAAACACGATGCGGGCGATCAGGGCGAGGCGAAGTTTGCGCGGCAACCCGTGCGGCATACGGCATCCGTGATCGTTGCCGCGATTATAGGAAGGCCGATCGTGAGCCTTTCGTGCAAACGGCCCCGATCGCCGGGGCCGCTGCGGGGTCCACGATCGGGCGCCGCCTCAGCTCATCGGCTGGGCGATGTCGGCGATGCGGTAACCGGCGCTCTGCACGGTGTGCAGCAGCGGGCGGTCGAACGGCTTGTCGATGATCTTGCGCAGGTTGTACAGATGGCTGCGCAGGGTGTCCGAGTCCGGCAGGCCGTTGCCCCAGATCTCGCGCTCGATCTCCTGGCGGGTGACCACGCGCGGCGATTCGCGCATCAGGATGGTCAGCAGGCGCAGGCCAATCGGCGACAGCTGCAGCTCGGTGCCGGCGCGGGTAGCACGCATGCTCACCGGGTCCAGCACCAGGTCGGCCACCTTCAGCACTTCCGAGCCGACCTGGCGGCGCTCGCGGCGGATCAGCGCGCGCAGACGGGCTTCCAGTTCCTGGATCGCGAACGGCTTGGTCAGGTAGTCGTCGGCGCCGAAGCCCAGGCCGGTGAGCTTGTCGTCGAGCGTGTCGCGCGCGGTCAGCATCAGCACCGGGGTGGACTTGCGCGCGTCGTTGCGCAGGCGGCGGCACACTTCGATGCCGTCCAGACGCGGCAGCATCAGGTCCAGCACCACCACGTCATAGCTGTTCTCCGCCGCCAGGCGGTAGCCGTCCAGGCCGTCGCAGGCGTAATCCACTTCGAACCCGCGGCCCTCCAGATACTCACCGATCATCTCGGAAATATTGCGGTTGTCCTCCACGACCAGCACGAGCCCGGATGTTTCCTTGGTCTGACGCATAACGCTTCCTCAGTCTTCAGCTTTGTGAAACATGCCGGATGTGCAGTGGTGGCGGCGTGAAGGTCGCTTCATCTGCCTGAGCGAAGAAAAAACTACTGCTCGATCAATGGCTTGAGCTGCGGCCACACGTTGTCCAGCACCTTGGGCTGGGCTGCGGCGGTGGGATGCAGGCCATCGCCTTGCATCAGCGACGGGTTCAGCGCCACGCCTTCCAGCAGGAACGGCAGCAAGCCGGTCCGGTACTGCTTGGCCAGGTCCGCATAGACCGCGCGCAGGCGCTGCCGGTACCCCGGCCCATAGTTCGGCGGGACGTCGATGCCCAGCAACAGCACCTTCGCGCCGGCGTCACGGCTGCGCACGATCATCTTCTCCAGATTTCCGCGCAGTTCGGCCGGACTCAGCCCGCGCAACGCGTCGTTGCCGCCCAGTTCGATCACCACCACGGACGGCTTGTGCTTCTGCAGCAGCGCCGGCAGGCGGGTCAGCGCGCCGGAGGAGGTCTCGCCGCTGATGCTGGCATTGACCACCGCCGGTGGCGTCCGCATCTGTTGCTGCAGGCGCTTGTCCAGCAAGGCCACCCAGCCGGATTGCAGCGGAATGTTGTGCGCCGCGCTGAGGCTGTCGCCGAGCACCAGCACCGGCCCCGTCGCACCTTTGGCACAGGCGATGGCGGGCAGCAGCACCCACCATGCCAGCAACAGCCAGGCGCGGCGCGTCCAGGCCCGCTTGCTTCTCGTCTCGTCGCCACGCATCCGGAGATTTCCTCATCGACAGTCAGGCCCCCACGCTTCGCGCCGCTATCGCCATCGACGTGCGCGATGTCGGCAAATCCGTCAGCGGACCGGAGGGTACGGTCCACATTCTCGACAAGGTGGGATTGACCATCGGTGAAGGCGACAGCGTCGCCATCGTCGGGGCCTCAGGATCCGGCAAGACCACCCTGCTCGGCTTGCTGGCCGGTCTCGACCTGCCCACGCGCGGCAAGATCGTGCTGGCCGGGCAGTCGCTCAATGCGCTGGACGAGGAAGCGCGCGCCGCGCTGCGCGCGCGCGAGGTCGGCTTCGTGTTCCAGAGCTTCCACCTGTTGCCGTCGCTGACCGCAGCGGAAAACATCGCACTGCCGCTGGAACTGGCCGGGCGCGAGGATCCGGCGCGGGTACGCGAGGTGCTGGAGGCGGTCGGGCTGAGCGCGCGGGCGCGGCACTACCCGCGGCAACTGTCCGGCGGCGAGCAGCAGCGCGTGGCGCTGGCACGCGCGTTCGTGGCGCGGCCGCGGATCCTGTTCGCCGACGAGCCCACCGGCAGCCTCGACCAGGCCACCGGGCAACAGATCAGCGATCTGTTGTTCGCGCTCAACGCAGGCAGCGACACCACCCTGGTGCTGGTCACCCACGACATGCGCCTGGCGCAGCGCTGCGAACACCGCTACCGGCTCGACGGCGGCCGCCTGCGCGCCGCCGACGCGGCGGACGCCGCATGAACGTACTGCGCCACGCGGCGCGCGCGCTGCGCCGCGAGCTGTTCGCCGGCGACCTGCTGACCGTGTTCGCCGCGCTGGTGCTGGGCGTGGCGGTGATGACCGCGGTCGGCACCCTGGTCGACCGGGTGACCCTGGCGCTGACCGGCAGCGCCGCCGAGGTGATCGGCGGCGACCTCGGCGTCAGCGGACGCCAGGACATTCCCGCCGCCTTCGCCGAGGAGGCGCAGCGGCGCGGGCTGCGCAGCACGCGCCTGGTCAGTTTCCCCAGCGTGCTGTTCCACGGCGACGCCAGCCAGATGGCCAACATCAAGGCGGTCGGTGCCGGCTACCCGCTGCGCGGCGAGTTGCTGGTGGCGCGCGACACCGTCGGCGCCGGCAACGAACGTGCCGGGCCGCCGCCACGCGGCGAGGCCTATGCCGATCCGCGCCTGCTCGAGGCCCTGGGCCTGAAGCTCGGCGATGCGCTGGAGTTCGGTGCCGGCACGCTGCGCGTGACCCGGGTGTTGCGCGCCGAACCGGATGCCTCCGGCGAACTGATGCAGTTGTCGCCGCCGCTGCTGGTCAACCGCGCCGACGTCGATGCCGCCGGCCTGCTCGGCCCCGGCAGCCGCGCCTCCTATCGGCTGATGTTCGCCGGCGCGCCCGGCGAGATCGCCGCCCTGCGTGAATGGCTGGCGCCGCGCGCCAAGGCGTACCGCCTGGTCGGCATCGAGGACACCCAGCGCGGCGTGCGCGGCGCCTTCGACCGCGCCGGGCGCTTCCTGGCCTTGGCCGCGTTGCTGGCGGTGCTGCTGGCGGGCGTCGCCACCGCGCTGGCCGCCAACCGCTTCGCCTTGCGCCGCATCGATCAGGTCGCGGTCTTGCGCTGCCTGGGGGCGCGCCAGCGCGACATCCTCGGTGCGCTGGCGGTGCAGTTGCTGCTGCTGGCGATCCCGGCCTGCGCGCTCGGCGTGGGCCTGGGCATGCTGGCCCAGGTCGGCCTGGTCGAAGCGCTGGGCAGCCTGATCCCCAACCGCCTGCCGTTGCCGCAGGCGACCCCGGCGCTGGCCGGCGCCGGCATCGGCCTGTTGCTGCTGCTCGGCTTCGGCCTGCCGCCGCTGCTGCGCCTGCGCGACGTGCCGCCGATGCGGGTGCTCAACCGCAGCTTCGCCGCGCTGCCGCCGACCTCGCTGCTGGTCTACGCCGCAGCCCTGGTCGCCACCGTGGTACTGGCGGTCTACGCCACCGGCGACGGCGTGCTGGCGGCCTGGGTGCTGGGCAGCCTGACCCTGCTGGCAGCGCTGGCCGCGGCGGTCGGCGGTGTGTTGCTGGCGGTGCTGCGGCGGCTGCAGGGGCGCCTGCGCGGGCCATGGAAGCTGGGCCTGGCGGCGCTGACCCGGCGCCGCGCGCTGAGCGTGGTGCAACTGGTGGGCCTGTCGCTGTCGCTGTGCGCGCTGCTGTTGCTGGCGGTGATCGGCCCCCGCCTGCTCGGCCAGTGGCGCGACCGGCTGCCGGCGGACACGCCGAACTACTTCCTGATGAACATCCAGCCCGACCAGGCCGACCAGGTGCTCGGTACCCTGCACACACTGGGCGTCGCCGACGCGGCGGTGGAGCCGTTCAGTACCGGCAAGCTGGTGGCGATCAACGGCAAGCCGCCGCAGCGCCGCGAGCAGGGACCGGACGACGATGGCGACGGCAGCGACCGGCCGATCAACTTCTCCTGGCGGCATGAGTTCCCCGCCGCCAATCGGCTGCTGTCCGGGCGCTTCTGGGCCGCCGACAGCACCGCCGCCGAGGCCTCGGTGGAGGAAGGCTGGGCGCAGCGCTACGGGCTCAAGCTCGGCGACCGCATCACCCTGCTGCTCGGCGACCAGCAGCGCAGCTTCACCGTGACCAGCCTGCGCAAGGCCGACTGGGATTCGTTCCGGGTCAACTTCTTCCTGCTGCTCAACGCCGGCGCGGTGCAGGATGCGCCGTACAACCTGATCTCCGCGTTCCACCTGCCGCGCGCCTCGGCCGCGCAGTTGAGCAGTCTCAGCCGCGCCTATCCGAACGTATCGCTACTGGACATCGACGCGATCCTGCAGCGCGTGCGCGAGGTCATCGACCGCGTCGCCCAGGCGGTGCAACTGGTGATGGGCTTCAGCCTGCTGGCCGGTGCGCTGGTGTTGCTCGCCGCGCTGCAGGCCACCGCCGGCGAGCGCCGCTACGACAGCGCAGTGCTGCGCACGCTGGGCGCGCGGCGCGGGCAGTTGCGCGGCGCGGTGCTGGTGGAGTTCGGCGCGCTCGGCCTGCTCGCGGCGATCCTCGCGGTCGGGGCAGCGGCGATCATCGGCGTGGTGGTGGCCAGGCAGGCCTTCGACCTCGCGCTGTCGCCGCCGTGGCCGGCGCTGCTGCTTGGCGGCCTGGGCGGCGTGGCGCTGAGCCTGCTCGCCGGCTGGTCGGGCACCAGGCGCATCCTGCGCACGCCGCCGGCGCTGGCCTTGCGCGAGCCTTGAGTGGAGCCGGGATGACCAGCCATTCGGCTGTGGAAAAACGGAGATTCGGGATTGGGGATTCGAAAGAGCGCCGCAGGCTGCGCGGGCGTGACGCGCTCGGTGGCCGACGACGAAGCGATGCGTGCCGCGCCACGGGTAAGATCCCAGTGCATCGAAAGGAGAAACGCATGAAATGGATTGTCGCCTGTTGCCTGCTGGCCCTCTCCACTGCGGCTGGCGCCGTGGTGGTCAGGGCAGACGTGGAGGAAGCGCGCTATCGGATTCCGGCGGCGGCATTCCCGGCCCTGGTCGACCTGCCCGGCGAAGGGCACGGCGTGCTGATCGCGCCGCAGTGGGTGGTCACCGCCGCGCACGCGGCCCCGATGCAGATGCCGGGCATGGACCAGGACGTGTCCATTGGCGGCGTGGCGTACAGAATCCAGCGCGTCGTTCTCCATCCCGGCTACCACAAGCCGGCCGATGCGCTGGTGCAGGAGGCACTGACGACGCACGACTTCTCCAGGTTCTATGCGGCGCTCGGCGCCGCCGACGATATCGCGCTGATCGAGCTGGCCAGACCGGTGTCGGGGGTGGCACCGGTCGCGCTGTACCGTGGCGACGACGAGGTCGGCATGACCGCCGAGCTGATCGGCAAGGGTGCCACCGGCGATGGCAGCGTGGGCCAGGATCCCCACGGCGCCCACCGCGGCGTGCTGCGCCACGCCTTCAACACGATCGTCGGCGCCGATGCGCGCTACCTTTCCTATCGCTTCGACGCGCCGCCCGCTGCCCTGCCGCTGGAAGGCATCACCGGCAGCGGCGACAGTGGCGGCCCGCTGATGACCGACGAGGGATACGTACGGCAACTGGTCGGACTGGCGTCCTGGGGCAGCTATCCACCGGACCATCCGTTCTGGAAGACCTGGACGGCGGATCGTCCGTTCGTGCAAGGCCTGTATGGCCAGATCGTGCACGCCGTGCGCGTGTCGCGCTATCTGCCGTGGATGACGCAGGTGATGTCAACCTCCACGGATGACACGTCGTCGCCAACGACGACGCCCGCGCCCGCGACGAGCGCACCCAATCACGACGCGGCACCCTGACAGGATCCGCACGGCCCTCGACGCCGGGCCGGTTTTGCGTCGCGTTAGCGTGCATCTGCGGTGCTCGGATCTTTCGCCGCGATCCGCAGGCCTTCCCTGTGCCGAACACGATCTACGGCGAAGCGACATGCAAAAAAGGGGAAGGCGCCATCCCGGCCGCCTTCCCCCACCCTGGCTGTGTCGCTGGCGCGGGCCTCAGCGCGCGGCCGGCGCCGTCCATTGCGCGAACACCGCGTCGATCTGCGCATCGCTGACCGGCTTGCCTTGTTGCACCGCTTCGGCCTGGCCGAACAGCGGCACGATGATCGCCATGCCATCGACCTTGGTCTTCAGGTGCACGCCAGGCGGCTTGCCGAGCAGACCGTCCCAGCGCGCGCGCACCCTGGCCCAGTAATCTTTGGTTGCGATCCAGTAGGCGCGCGCCGGAGTGAAATCGACGGTCGTGGTCCTGACGTAGTCGTTGAAGCCGAACTCGCGCGCGATGGCCTGCTGGCTGCCATCGGGCTTGCGCAGCACCTTGGTGTTGAACTGCTCGTGGGTCCAGCCGGCCGGCGTCAGCGTATGCCGGTTGATCACCGCCAGCGCGTTGTAGTCGCTGCGCTTGGTGTACTCGCGACGCGGCAACGGCCGCCAGCTCAGGTCGCTGGTCCAGGTCGGGTGGCCGTCGGCATAGTCCCAGCGCCCGGTGCCGCAGTAGCGCGGCGCGTCGCTGACCTCGTACACGCACTGGGTCCAGGCGCCGCGGGTGGCCGCGGCGTCGAGCGGGCGCACCTGCCAGGTCTGGTCGGCGCTGAACGCGAAGCGCTGCGGCGCCTCGTAGATCCAGTCCTGGCGCCAGTGCTTGGTCACGTGGCCGCTCTTGGGTTCCACCAGCAGATGCTGCAGCACCACCTTGCGCGGGCTGTCCTCGACCACGATCACCACCTCGTTGCCGCCACTGCGCAGCGGCGCGGCACGCGTGTAGCCGGGCTGCAACAGCACGGTCTCGTCGAAGGCGAACGCCACCGTGTACTCGCCCTGCATCGCCAGGATGCTGGCGCGGTCGCGCGCCGGATCGGCGTCCGCGGCGTGGACGGGAAGACTGCCGGCAAGCAGCAGGGCGCAGAACAGGGGCAGGGCTTTCATCATCGAGAGGTGTGTTGTTGTTGATGGGAAACGGGAAAGCGCGACCGGCCACTCACAACCGCAGCAACGGCCAAGGCCGCTCGGGATCGGGGCGCGGCGCAGGGCGACCGGCGCGGGCGCAACAGCAGTCGTCGACCAGCACATCGCCCTCTGCCGCTTCCAGGCGCGCGATGCGCCGGGCAATGCTGGCGCCGAGCGGCGACACGCCGGCCACGCTGGCCGCCAGCACGCCATCGGCCGCGTGCAGGCGCAGCGCCCGCGCGTGCCAGCCATCGCCGCGCAGGCGGCCGGCGACGCGCCGCCACAGCCGCTCGGCGACGCCGCCGTCGGCGGCATCCTGCGCCGCGGGCAATGCCGACAGCAGCATGTCCCAGGCGACGAAATCGCTGTCGGGCAGCAGGTACAGGCGCCAGCAGCACTGCTGCTGGCGGTCGTAGAAACGCAGGCTCTCCAGCACGCCATCGCTGTCCACGTCCAGATGCGCGGCCACGCTGCGGGCATGGCGCCAGCCGATCAGTTCGGCACCGGCGCGGGCGCGGTACAGGCACAGCACGGTGCCCAGCGCGGCCAGCTGCGCCGCGCGCGGCAGCGGCGCAAAAGCGGCCATCCGCTCCTGCTCCGTACGCGCTGGCGACGCGGTGCGCATGCGCCGCTACCAATCCAGCGCCAGGCTGACCGAGACGTTGCGTCCGGCGCCGGTATAGCGGTCGAGCACGCTGCTGCTGGCCAGGGTCGCGCCGGGCAGCATGTTCCAGTCGATGTAGCGGCGGTCGGCCAGGTTGAACACGCCCACGTCGAGCCGCGCGCCTTCGGTGAAGCGCCAGTGCGCGAGCAGGTCCAGCGTCGCGTAGCCGGCCGGCGTGTAGTAGCTCGGCAGTTCCGGCCGGCGTTTCTTCGCCACCGCGGTGGCGACCAGTTGCGTGCCCCAGGTGCCGCGGTCGTAGCCCAGGCCGAGCACGCCGCGCAGCGGATCCACCGAGTTGAGCGGCGTGCCGTCGGTGCGGTTGTCGCCGCGCGCGTAGGCGGCGCTGGCCTGCAACGACCAGCTGGCCCAGCGCGCATCCAGTGCGCCGAAGTCGATGCCGGCCTTGGCTTCCACGCCGCGGATGGTCACCCGGTCGACGTTGCGCGATTGATACAGCATCAGGCCGTCGGCGTTGAAGCCGACGAAGCGATAGGACTCGATGAAGTCGCGATAGGCGTTGCGGTAGGCGCTCAGGCCGGCGTAGACGGCCGCACCGGCGTAACGCACGCCCAGTTCGGCGCCGCGGCTGGTCTCCGGCTTCAGGTCGGGATTGGCGATCGCGGTGTAGCCGATCAGCAGGTTGGTGAAGCCGATATTGACATCGTTGTACGGCGGCGCGCGAAAGCCGTGCGCATAGTTGGCGTACAGCGACCAGGCATCGTCCAGGCGCCAGATCGCACCGAGCTTTGGCGAGACGTTGCGGTCGCTGATCTTCTTCGCCGCCACGCCGGGATTGTCGGTGGCGAAGATCGCATCGACCTGCGGCGACAGCCGGTAGTAGTCGGCGCGCAGCGCCGGGATCAGGCTGAAGCGGCCGTCGGCCAGTGCGATCTCGTCCTGCAGGTAGGCGCCTGCCTTGAGCGTCTCGGTGATCGGGAAATCGCGGACCGGGAAGGTTTCCATGCCCACGGTCTTGCTGATCGCGCCGGTGCGCAGGTTCAGCGTGTGGCCGTCGCGCTTCTCGTGGGTGTCGGTGTGCGACAGGTCGATGCCGTAGCTGATGTCGTGCGCGGCACTGCCCTGCTCCACGCGCTTGTGCAGATTCGCCTGCAACCCGTACAGGCGCTGGTCGAAGTCGTGCTCCATGTGCCGCAGCGTGCCGTTGCTGCGGCGTTCGTCGGTGCGCTGCAGGCTCTGGCTGTCCTGGCGGTACAGTTGCCACTGCAGGTCGTCGGCGAGCAGCGTGTCGAGCTGCTCCGCCGCGTGTCCCAGCGACACGCGGGCGCGGGTCTGATGATCGCGGCCACGTTGCGACAGGATGCTGGCGGTGACGTTGCTCAGCGCGTCGACGCGGGAGTAATCCTCGTTGCCTTCGACGGTCAGCGTGAAGCGCTGGTTGGCGCTGGGCGCGTAGACCAGCTTGCTGAGCAGGCTGCGGCCGTCGCTGTTGAGCGGATTGGGTGCGGTGCGGGCGGCGCCGACACTGCGGTTGTCGCCCTGGGTCTCGCTTTCCTGGCCCTGGCGATGACTGACCGCGGCCATGCCGCTCCAGCGCTCGCCGCCGAAGGCGACCAGCGCGCCGGCGAACAGCCCCTTCCATTCGCTCTCGTAACCGAACTTCAGGCCGACGTAGCTGTCCTTGCCCGGCGCCAGGTAGTCGGCCGGATCCTTGGTGACGTAGGCGACCACGCCACCGAGCGCATCCGAACCGTACAGCGCGCTGGCCGGGCCGCGCACGATCTCCACGCGCTTGAGCGTGTCCATGTCGACGAAGTTGCGGTTGGCGTTGAGGTAGCTGCCGAAGCTGAAGCTGTCCGAGACCGGGATGCCGTCGGTCTGGATCAGCACGCGGTTGCCGTCCAGGCCGCGGATGCGGATGCCGCCGATGCCGCTGAAGCGGCCGCTATTGCCGGTGGCGGACACGCCGGGCGTGTAGCGCAGCAGATCCTTCAGGTCATGGACCAGTGCGCGATCCATCTGTTCGCGGTCGATCACGTCGACGCTGCCGGGCACGTCGACGATGGCGCGCTGGGTGCGGGTGGCGGTGACCTGCAGGCGATCGAAATCGCGGATGGCGGACGCCGCACTGGCGTCGTCGTCAACGTCGGAGGCGGAGGCGGGAGCGGCATGTGCGCAGGCGGCCAGGGCCAGCCACAGCGCGCCGGTGAGCGGAGCGGTACGGAACATGGAGAGCATCGGTGGTCGCGGAAGACCCTCGACCGGCACGGCGCGGGGTCCGCGCCTGGCCGAGGGGGAGAGAAGGATCGCGACTGCGAGGCGGCCGCGGTCGACGCGCAAGGGCGTCGGCCAGGTGGCGGCAGGTCGAGCGGGGAGGCCGGCCGCGCGCGGCGGCCGGACGGCATTACTTGGTCAGGATCAGCTTGTCGTTGCTGGTGTGGCGCAGGCGATAGACGCGGTCGCCGTGCTGGATCAGCACTTCGCGGCGGCCCTTGAGCAGCGCCTGGCTGCTGATGGTTTCTTCGGCCGGCACGGCGCGCGGCACAGTGCGCTCGCGCAGGCTCAGGGTCTCGGGGTGACGCAACAGCACGGGTTGAGCGGTCATGGTCGAACTCCATCCACGGGGTGCATCGAGATGATAATGATTCTCAATACTTAATCAAGACCCATTCTCGCTCGATTCGATTCGCAATCTCGATCAAAATGCCGATCGCGAAAGACCTCAACGATCGCCACGCAGTGCCGCTCTCGCTGTCGCGCCGCCGCTGCACTGCGACGGCGCTAACGCATTCCGTCCTCAGCGCACCGCTGCGTCGACCCGCTCCCACCACGCCGCGTCGTCGCGCTCGGCCAGTTCCAGCGCGGCCAGGTTCTCCAGCAACTGCGCGACCCGGCTGGCGCCGAGGATCACCGTGGAGACGTGCGGGTTGCGCAGGCACCAGGCGACCGCCAGCGACGCTGGCGCCACGCCTTCGGCCGCGGCCAGCGCGGTGAAGGCACGCGCACGCTCGACCCGGCGCTGCGCCGGCGGCCCGATGACTTCTTGTTGCAGCCAGGCGTTGCGCGCCTGGCCCAGTCGCGAGGCCGGATCGATGCCGTCGTTGTACTTGCCGGTGAGCAGGCCCGAGGCCAGCGGCGACCAGATGGTGGTACCCAGACCGAGTTCGGCGTACAGCGGCGCGTACTCCTGTTCCACGCGCTGGCGATGCAGCAGGTTGTACTGCGGCTGTTCCATCGACGGCCCGTGCAGGCCCAGCGCGCGCGCCACCTGCGCGGCCTCGCGGATGCGCTCGGCCGGCCACTCGGAGGTGCCCCAGTACAGCACCTTGCCCTGGCGGATCAGCGCGTCCATCGCGCGCACGGTTTCCTCCACCGGCGTGTCCGGATCGGGGCGATGGCAGTAGTACAGATCCAGATACTCCACCCGCAGGCGCTTGAGCGCGGCATGGCAGGCGTCGGTGACGTGCTTGCGCGAGAGCCCGCGCTGCGTGGGGCGTGGCGACTCCACGGCGCCGAAGTAGACCTTGCTGGATACGCAGAAACCGTCGCGCGGCAGCCGCAGGTCGGCGATCACGTCGCCCATCACCTGCTCGGCGCGTCCGTGCGCATAGACCTCGGCGTTGTCGAAGAAGTTGATGCCGTGGTCCCAGGCGGCGGCGATCAGGTTGCGCGCTTCGTCGCGGCCGGTCTGCCCGCCGAAGTTGATCCAGGCGCCGAACGACAGCGCCGACAGTTGCAGCCCGGTGGCACCGAGGCGACGGTATTGCATGGCAACTTCTCCTGCTGAGCGAACCCGCGGCACGGCCGGCGGGCGGCCGCACAGTGTAGCGGCGGCGCCGCAAGGCCCCGTCGGCGGCAATGGGGCGCCCGCTCTTGCGAATCCCCAATCCCCATTCCCGAATCGCCGACTGAACACCGCTCGCCTTGCCGGCCGTCACCCCCTGCACTAGGCTTCCCGTCTTTGGTCGGGGACCGGGGACGCAGATGGTCGAGGGATTGGGAAGGATCGGCTTCGGCCTGTTCGGGTTGGCGGTGTTGATCGGGATCACCTGGCTGTTCTCCAACAACCGCCGCGCGGTGGACTGGAAGCTGGTCGCGACCGGCCTGGTCCTGCAGATCGGTTTCGCCTCGCTGGTGCTGCTGGTCCCGGGCGGGCGCGAAGTGTTCGACTGGCTCGGCCAGGTGTTCGTGAAGGTGCTGAGCTTCGTCAACGAAGGCTCCAGCTTCATCTTCGGCAGCCTGCTCGACACCAAGACCTACGGCTTCATCTTCGCCTTCCAGGTGCTGCCGACCATCATCTTCTTCTCCGCGCTGATGGGCGTGCTCTACCACCTGGGGGTGATGCAGGCGGTGGTGCGGGTGATGGCCTGGGCGATCACCAAGGTGATGCGCGTGTCCGGCGCCGAGACCACCAGCGTCTGCGCCAGCGTGTTCATCGGCCAGACCGAGGCGCCGCTGACGGTGCGCCCGTACATCCCGCGCATGACCGAGTCCGAGCTGCTGACGATGATGATCGGCGGCATGGCGCACATCGCCGGCGGCGTGCTGGCGGCCTACGTGGGCATGCTCGGCGGCGGCGACCCGGCGCAGCAGGCGTTCTATGCCAAGCATCTGCTGGCGGCCAGCATCATGGCCGCGCCGGCGACGCTGGTGGTGGCCAAGCTGCTGGTGCCGGAGACCGGCACGCCGCTGACCCGCGGCACGGTCAAGATGGAAGTGGAGAAGACCACCAGCAACGTGATCGACGCGGCCGCCGCCGGTGCCGGCGACGGCCTGCGCCTGGCGCTGAACATCGGCGCGATGCTGCTGGCGTTCATCGCCCTGATCGCGCTGGTCAACGCGCCGCTGACCTGGCTCGGCGACGTCACCGGCCTGGCCAGCGCGCTGGGCCGCCCGACCAACCTGTCCACCATCTTCGGTTATGTGCTGGCGCCGGTGGCCTGGGTGATCGGTACGCCGTGGCCGGATGCGACCACGGTCGGTTCGTTGATCGGCCAGAAGGTGGTCATCAACGAGTTCGTCGCGTATACCGAACTGTCGCGCATCGTCCAGGGCCAGGTGCCGGGCGTGAGCCTGAGCGCGGAGGGCCGCCTGGTCGCCACCTATGCGCTGTGCGGCTTCGCCAACTTCAGCTCGATCGCGATCCAGATCGGCGGCATCGGCGGCCTGGCCCCCGAGCGCCGGCACGACCTGGCCCGCTTCGGCCTGCGTGCGGTGCTGGGCGGCTCGATCGCCACCTTCATGACGGCGACCATCGCCGGGGTGCTGTCGCACTTCGCCTGATCCGGCCGCAACATCCGCCACATCCGTTTTTCTTTTTTTCCAGTTCCAGTCGAGAAGCAGTACATGCCTATGAGTTCGGTCATCGTCGTCGGTTCGTTCAATGTCGACCATGTGTGGCGGTGCGAGAATCTGCCCGCACCGGGGGCGACCATCGCCGGCCGCTACAGCACCGGCCCCGGCGGCAAGGGCTTCAACCAGGCGGTGGCGGCGGCCCGTGCCGGCGCGCGCACCAGCTTCGTCTGCGCACTCGGCGACGATGCCGGCGGCGCGATGGCGCGTGGCCTGGCGGCGCAGGACGGCATCGCCCTGGTGGCCGAGGCCAGCAGCGAGCCGACCGGCACCGGCGGCATCTATGTCGACGGCCACGGCCGCAACACCATCGTCATCGGCGCCGGCGCCAACGCCGCGCTGAGCCTGGACTTCGTGCAGGCGCAGCGTCCGCTGCTGGGCTCGGCGCGGGTGCTGCTGGCGCAGCTGGAGTCGCCGATCGAGACCATCGAGGGCACCCTGGCGCTGGCCCGCGAGGCTGGCCTGACCACCGTGCTCAACGCCGCCCCGGCCAACGCGCAGACCAGCATCGGCCTGCTCAAGCTGGCCGACGTGCTGACCCCCAACGAGACCGAGTTCGCCGCCCTGCTGGCGCGCCATGTCGGCGTGCGCGTGGACGCCGACGACGTCGCCGCCACCGATGGCGGCAGCCTGCATGCGCTGTGCCGCAAGCTGCTGCCGGGCGGCACCGTGGTGGTGACGCTGGGCGCGGTCGGCGCGTTCATCTCGCACCCCGAGGAGCGCCTGCGCGGCGACACCCAGCCCTACTACCGGATCGGCGCCGAAACCGCGCACACCGTGGACACCACCGGTGCAGGCGATGCCTTCAACGGCGCGCTGGTGGCCTCGCTGGCGCAGTCGCCGAACGCCGCGTTCGCCACCCACGTGCGCTTCGCCAATCACTATGCGGCGCGGTCCACCGAAGCCGAGGGCGCGGCGGCGTCGATGCCGCGGTTGACCCCCGAGGCCGGCTGAGCCTGCGCGCGGCGGGTTGCACCGCCGCGATTGCCGCGTTTCCCTGACGATATACCGCCGGCCGCCGTGCCGGCCGCATCCCGACAAGGCGTTCCCGATGCTCCGCCCTTCCCTGTTGCCGTTCGGCGCGCTGTGCGCGCTGCTGCTCCCGCTGTCCGCCGCCGCTGCACCGCGCTGCGACTGGAACAGCCTGGCCGACGATGCCGACCGCGCCACGGTGACCGTGTCCGTCGAGCGCCTGCAACAGGTGATCGCAGCGCATTACGACGATGCCGAGCAGGAAGCAGGCGCGGCGCTGGCGCGCTCCTTGCTGAAGCGCGCACAGACGCCGCAACAACCCGGGAAGCTGGAAGGCCGCTGGAAGCTGCGCTCGATCCAGGTCGACCCGCACTTCGCCTATGCCTACCCGTACTTCAAGGCCGAGATCCGCCGCGATCCCTGCGGCTATCACCTGAGCAAGACCAGCGGCTCGCAGCGCCGCAGCGGCACGCTGTATCCGCTGGCCGCCGGCAGCCATGAGCTGGCCTTCCTCGGCGCCAGCACGGTGAACAGCGAGCCTGAAGCGGCCTACGCGCCCGGCCATGTTTCTGACGGCACGCATGGCAACAGCGTCGGCCGCCTGGTCGCGCTGGGCCCGAACGAACTGCTGCTGATCCTGGACGGCAAGGACAACGGCGTCGAGCTGTACCAACTGATCCGCTGAATCGCGCGGCGTCTGCCGCCGCGGAGGCGGTGCGGCTGCGGCCCGCGGATACGCAGGCCCGCTACACTAGCGGCATGCGTATCGGCCCCTACACGATCGAACCGAAGGTGATCCTGGCACCGATGGCCGGGGTCACCGACAAGCCGTTCCGGCTGCTGTGCAAGCGCCTGGGCGCCGGCCTGGCGGTGTCGGAGATGACCATCTCCGATCCGCGCTTCTGGCAGACCCGCAAGTCGCTGCAGCGCATGGACCACGCCGGCGAGCCGGACCCGGTCAGCGTGCAGATCGCCGGCACCGAGCCGCAGCAACTGGCCGAGGCCGCGCGCTACAACGCCGACCACGGCGCGCAACTGATCGACATCAACATGGGCTGCCCGGCGAAGAAGGTGTGCAACGCCTGGGCCGGCTCGGCGCTGATGCGCGACGAGGCCCTGGTGGCGCGCATCCTCAGCGCGGTGGTGAAGGCCTCGCCGGTGCCGGTGACGCTGAAGATTCGCACCGGCTGGGACTGCGACCACCGCAACGGCCCGGTCATCGCGCGCATCGCCGAGGATTGCGGCATCGCCGCGCTGGCGGTGCACGGGCGTACCCGCGACCAGCATTACACCGGCCAGGCCGAGTACGCGACCATCGCCCAGATCAAGGCGATGCTGCGCATCCCGGTGATCGCCAACGGCGACATCGATTCGCCACAGAAGGCGGCGCAGGTGCTGGCCGCGACCGGCGCCGATGCGGTGATGGTCGGGCGCGCGGCGCAGGGCCGGCCGTGGATCTTCGGCGAGATCGCGCACTACCTGGCCACCGGCGAACTGCAGCCGGCGCCACCGCTGGCGTTCGTGCGCGACACCCTGCTCGGCCACCTGCAGGCCCTGCACGCTTTCTACGGCGAGGCGCAGGGCGTGCGCATCGCCCGCAAGCACCTGGGCTGGTACGCCAAGGACCGGCCCGAGAACGCCGCGTTCCGCGCCGTGGTCAACCGCGCCGAGAGCGCGCAGGCGCAGCTGGCGCTGACCGCCGACTACTTCGACGCGCTGATCGCCGGCGTGCCACCCACCTTGTCCGCTGCCGCCTGACATCCTCTCCCTGGAGCACCGCCATGGGTTCGTCTGCCGAGACTCCGACCTATCTGCACGGCTATTCCGACACCGAACAGGCCCGCCTGCTCAAACAGGCGCGGCTCCTCGAAGCCACCCTGTTCAACCAGATCGACTACACCGGCGCGCGGCGCCTGCTGGAAGTCGGCAGCGGCGTCGGCGCGCAGACCGAAGTGCTATTGCGGCGCTTCCCCGACCTGCACGTCACCGGCATCGACCTGAGCGAGGCACAGCTGCAGGCCGCGCGCGACAACCTGCAGCGCATGCCGTGGTGCCAGGACCGCTACACGCTGCAGCAGGCCGATGCCGGCGACCTGCCGTTCCAGCCGCGCAGCTTCGATGCGGCGTTCCTGTGCTGGGTGCTGGAGCACGTGCCGTCGCCGGCGCGCGTGCTCAGCGAAGTGCGGCGGGTGCTGGCGCCGGGGTCGCCGGTGTACGTGACCGAGGTGATGAACGCCTCGTTCCTGCTGCACCCGTATTCGCCGAACGTATGGCGCTACTGGATGGCGTTCAACGACTTCCAGTACGACCACGGCGGCGACCCGTTCGTCGGCGCCAAGCTCGGCAACCTGCTGCTGGCCGGCGGCTATCGCGACGTCAGCACCGAGATCAAGACCCTGCACCTGGACAACCGCGAGCCGGCGCGGCGCAAGACCATGATCGGGTTCTGGGAGGAACTGCTGCTGTCGGCGGCCGAACGGCTGCTGCAGGCCGGTGCGGTGGACGCGGACACCGTGGCCGGCATGCGCCGGGAAATGGCGCAGGTGCAGAGCGACCCGGACGCGGTGTTCTTCTATTCGTTCGTGCAGGCGCACGCCACCGTCTATTGAGCCGCGCTCACGGCGAGGCTGGCGACGCCTGCGCACCGACCGGCGCGGGCGACGCCGGTTCGGCCCAGATCCGCTGCCACATCCGCGCCAGCGCTGCGCGAATCTGCCCACGTGCCACCGGTGCCCGGTACGCGGCCTGCAGCTGTCGCGGCGCAATCGCCGTCCAGCCGTTGCCCTGCTGCCGTGCCACCGCGAAATTGAAGTTGTAGTCCGGCTCCAGGCCCATGCGCAGATCGCTGAGCACGAGTTCGCCGCCCTTGACCTGCGCGCGCATGAAGCCGCGGTTGAACCAGGTCAGCCGCTGCACTGCCGGCAGATCGCGCATCTGTGCCAGCGCCTGGGTATTGGAGGGATAGCCCTGGAAGCGCATCGGCCCTTGATCGGCGACCAGGGAGCGCTCGCCGATCACATAGCCGCTCGGGGTCATCGCCACCACCCGCCACAGCAGCGTGTTGAACGGCATCGGCACCGAGAAGCGCGGCGCCTGCGCCAGGCCCATCGCCGCCAGCGCGCGATCGGCCTCGCGGTCGACCAGGTGCTTGGCCAGCAGCGACCAGCCCAGGTAGGCGCTGCTCAGCAGCAACCCGGCCAGCAACGCCCGCTGCGCCACGCGCCGCGCGCGTGCCCACCAGGCGATGGCGCAGGCCAGCAGCAGCCACAGGGTGTAGGCCGGATCGATGATGAACACGCTCGACCACATCGTCGGCGGCGGCCGCAGCGGCCACCACAGCTGCGTGCCGTAGACGGTGAACGCATCCAGCAGCGGATGGGTGATCAGCGCCAGTTGGATCGCCCAGAACCAGCGCCTTGGCGCTTCGGCCACGCGCCCGTGGCCGAAGCGGCGGAACAGCCACCAGACCAACCAGCCGAGCAGCGGCAGCACGAACAACGAATGGCTGACGCTGCGATGCACCGTCATCAGCGTCACCGGGTCGCGAGTGAGCGGCAGCAGGATCAGCGAATCGAGATCCGGCACGGTGCCGAGCGCGGCACCGGCAAGCAGCGCCGCGCGCCGATGCGCGGCCGGCGCGATGGCCGCGGCGATGGCGCCGCCGAGTACGATCTGGGTGAGGGAATCCATCGGCCGATGCTAGCAGCGATGCAGCGATGGTTGGGTTGTGGCGATGCGAGCCATCGTCTTGCTGAGGGTCCGACTGCGCCGCAGGGTCTCCAGTCCAGCCAGGTCGTTGCAGCGCGGCGTCGACCACGACCCACCGTCGCACCGCATCGCTAGCCCCTGCTGTCGCGGCGGAAGCCGCTCCTACGCAGGCTCGCGTGCCGCTGCCGGGCGATGGCGACGTCCGCTGCGAGCGTCCGCGCTCAGGCCGCACGCGGCCAGGCGTTCTCCTGCACCAGCCGCAAGCGCGGCGGCAACTCGCGCAGCACCTCGCCGCGATGCGAGAGCAGACGTAGCGTGCCGTCGGCTTCTTCGGCAAGTGCGGTGAGATTCTCGACCCAGTCGCCGTCGTTGGCGTAGACCAGGCCGTCGCGCTCGAACAGCCCGGCGCGGTGCACGTGGCCGCAGATCACCCCGTCCAGGCCGCGGCGACGCGCATCGTCCAAACCCGCGGTCACGAAGCGCTCGATGTAACGCTCGGCCGCGCTGCTCTGCCGCTTCAGATAGTCGGCCAGCGACCAGTAGCGCATGCCCAGGCGGCGGCGCACGCGGTTGGTCAGCTGATTGCCGGTGAGGATGCGGTAGTACAGCCAGTCGCCGAACTTCTCCTGCAGGCCGCCGAACTGGGTCACGCTGTCGTAGTCGTCGCCGTGCACCACCAGCAGGCGGCGTCCGTCGGCGGTGGCGTGCACCGCGCGCCGGCGCACCTGCATCGCCGGAAGCGCCAGCCCGCAGAAGCGGCGGATCGGCCGATCGTGGTTGCCAGGCACGTAGATCAGTTCGGTGCCGCCGCGGGCCAGCGCGTGCAGCGCATCGACCACGCGCTGGTGCGCCGCGCCCCACACCGCGCGGCGCTGCGCCATCCACCAGAAGTCGACGATGTCGCCGACCAGGTACAACTGGTCGCAGCGCAGGCCGCCGAGGAAGTCGGCCAGTTCGCGTGCGTGGCAATGCGGTGCGCCCAGGTGCACGTCGGAGACGAACACCGCGCGGCGCGGCGACAGGCTGCTGACCGGATTCATGCCACCACCTCTGCTTCGTTGCGGGGACGTTCGAGGTAGCGCGCGCGCTTCTTGCTGCGGATGCGCTGCAGGTCCAGCTCGATCAGGCCGTCGACCGCGTCGTTGAACGCGGGGTCCACGCCGAAGGCGAGGAAGCGCGCGCCGCCGGGCTCGCACAGGTCGGTGTACTGCTTGTAGAGCATCGGCACCGCCGCGCCCAGCGCGTCGAGGTTGCCCTTGAGCACCTTGAAGGCGGTGTCGGCGTCCAGTTCGTCGAACGCCGGCGGCGCTTCCGGATACGGGAACGGCCGCGCCGACGCGGCTTCGCCGCTGGCGTCGCCGTAGTAGCGCGCGTAGTAGGCCACGATCTGCTCGCGCGCCTGCTGCGGCAGCGCGGCGCTGATCGACACCGCGCCGAACAGGTAGCGCACCTGCGGATGGTCTTGCAGATAGGCGCCGATGCCCTGCCACAGGTAGTCGATGCTGCGGCTACCCCAGTAGTCCGGCACCACGAAGCTGCGGCCCAGTTCCATGCCCGCGGCGATGCGCGGCAGCATGCCCTCGCCGTAGCGGAACAGTTCGGCGGTGTAGAAGCCGGCCAGGCCGCGCTCTGCCAGCACCGGTGCACCGCGGGCGACCCGGTAGGCGCCGACCACGCGCGTGGCGGCGCCGTCCCACAGCACGATGTGCTCGTACCAGGTGTCGTAGTCGTCCAGGTCCAGGCGCCGGCCGGTGCCCTCGCCCACCGCGCGGAAGGTCAGCTCGCGCAGGCGGCCGATCTCGCGCAGCAGCGCCGAGCCGGCGCGCAGCCGGCCGACGCGGATCTGCTTGCCGTCCAGGGTGTGGCCGAGGCTGCGCAGGCCGGCCACTTCCATGGCCAGTTGCGCCGGGTCCTCGGCGGCGACCAGCGCTTCCTCGCTCGGCGCGGCCTGCCCGCCGCTGCGGCCGAGCGCATACAGCTCGCTGCGCAGGCGCCGCATCAACTCGGCTTCGGGCAAGTCCTGCGGCAGCGCGCGGGCGCGGCCCAGGCTGAGCGCGATGCGGCGCTCGCGGCGGGCGAACATCTCCCGCGCCAGCAGCGCGGTGCCGGCCGGCTTGAACAGCGCCGAGGCGCCATAGAACAACGCCGAATTGCGCGCATGGATGCGCACCGGCAGCACCGGCGCGGCGGTGCGCAGGGCGAAGCGCAGGAAGCCGCGGCGCCAGCGCCCGTCGGCGACGCCGCCCCAGCCCAGCCGCGAGACTTCGCCCGCCGGGAACACGATCACACATTGCTCCTGCGCCAGCGCCTGCTCGATCGCCCGCACGCTGGCCGGCGACGGCGCGCCGCCGAGGATGCGCACCGGCAGCAGCAGGTCGCGCAGCCCTTCCAGCGCCCACAGGAAATCGTTGGCGACGATCTTCACGTCGCGCCGTACCTGGCCCACGCAATCCAGCAGCGCCAGGGCATCCAGCGCGCCGGAAGGATGGTTGGCGACGATCAGCAGGCGCCCGCGCGCCGGGATGCACTCGGCCGCGGTCGGTGCGACCACGTAGCGGGCCTGCAGGAAATCCAGTCCGGCCTGGACCAGGGCGAATCCGCGCAGGTCGCGGTTGGCCTCCAGGAACGCGTCCAGCGCGTCCAGTCCCGACCATTTCTGCAGGCCGCGCAGCAATGGCCGGACCAGCCGCGAGCGGCGTCCGGCAAACCAGTGCGGGTAGCGGTCCTGAAGACGGCGTTCGAGTGCGAGCACGGCAAGCCCCCTTGCTGACTGCGCACAGCTTCGGCCGCCGCGGCGACACCGATCTTGCAATCTGACTACGGCAAGGTGACGGGCACACCGCCGGCGCGGCAACCGGTTAACCTTGGGCAACGTCCGCCCCGGGCCGCATGCACGCCGCCCGGTGCCCGTGTATCATTCGCCTCCATCTTTTCATCCGAATACAAGGATATAGCCGCGATGTCCAGCTATCTCTTCACCTCCGAGTCGGTCTCCGAAGGCCACCCGGACAAGATCGCCGATCAAATCTCCGATGCGGTGCTCGACGCGATCCTGACCCAGGACAAGCGCGCGCGCGTGGCCTGCGAAACGCTGGTCAAGACCGGCGTGGCGATCGTCGCCGGCGAGATCACCACCAGCGCCTGGATCGATCTGGAAGCGCTGACCCGCAAGGTGATCCTGGACATCGGCTACAACAGCTCCGACGTCGGCTTCGACGGCGAGACCTGCGGCGTGCTCAACCTGATCGGCAAGCAGTCGCCGGACATCAACCAGGGCGTGGACCGCAAGAAGCCGGAAGAACAGGGCGCCGGCGACCAGGGCCTGATGTTCGGCTACGCCACCCGCGAGACCGACAGCTTCATGCCGGCCGCCATCCACCTGTCGCATCGCTTGGTCGAACAGCAGGCCAAGGTGCGCAAGAAGAAGAACTCGCCGCTGGCGTGGCTGCGCCCGGACGCCAAGAGCCAGGTCACCCTGCGCTACGAAGACGGCGTGGCGACCGCGATCGACGCGGTGGTGCTGTCCACCCAGCACGATCCGGACATCAAGCAGAAGCACCTGGTCGAAGCCGTGCGCGAGGAGATCCTCAAGCCGGTGCTGCCGGCCAAGTGGCTGCACAAGGGCACCAAGTTCCACATCAACCCGACCGGCAAGTTCGTGATCGGCGGGCCGGTGGGCGACTGCGGCCTGACCGGGCGCAAGATCATCGTCGACACCTACGGCGGCTGGGCGCGCCACGGCGGCGGCGCGTTCTCCGGCAAGGATCCGTCCAAGGTCGACCGTTCGGCCGCCTACGCCGCGCGCTACGTCGCCAAGAACGTGGTCGCCGCCGGTCTGGCCGACCGTTGCGAAGTGCAGGTCTCCTACGCCATCGGCGTGGCCGAGCCGACCTCGATCTCGGTCACCACCTTCGGCACCGGCAAGATCGCCGACGACAAGATCGAGAAGCTGATCCGCAAGCACTTCGACCTGCGTCCGTTCGGCATCATCCAGATGCTCGACCTGATCCACCCGATGTATCAGCAGACCGCCTCGTACGGCCATTTCGGCCGCACCCCGAAGGCCTTCACCTACACCGACGGCACCGGCGCCCAGCACCAGGCCACCGCGTTCTCGTGGGAGAAGACCGACCGCGCCGAGGCGCTGCGCGCGGATGCGAAGCTGAAGTAAGCCGGCCTGCCGCGCTTGCGACACGGAACGGGCCGCATCGCGGCCCGTTCTGCGTTTGGGGGATGGGTGATGGGTGGTGCTGAACCATCGACACAGACGCTGTCGCGGATGCGCCGTCTTAGGTCACCGCCTCCGTGACTGGGCGCCACGACGAACGCCTGTCGCGGCTGAAGCCGCTCCTACAGGATCAGCAGCGCATCGCGGTCGCCGCGAGCAAAGGACACGGCATCGCAATGCCGGGCACCCGTCATCCGTCCACGCTTCAGCACGCTGTCCGTCGTAGGAGCGGCTTTAGCCGCGACGGGCATTCCCGGGAAGGCCTGTCGCGGCTGAAGCCGCTCCTACGACAAGCAAAGCAAACGAGCGTCGAACCGGCTCAGCCGCGCCGTTGCAGCGCGGCCTGCAGCAGCGACTGGAACTGCGGCAGCGGGCACAGCCCGGTCGCGGCGTCCGTGCAGCCGGAAATCTGCAGGGTCTGCAGCAGCGGCGGATGGCGCAGGCTCAGCGGGGTCAGCGCGCGCAATTGGTCCAGCGACTGCGCCTGGTAGCGCACGCGCACATAGCGCTGGCCATTGCGCGGGTCGCGCAGCTGCTCCACCACCAGCGCGCCACCGGGGGGCGCGTCGTCGCGGCCGAAACCGGGCAGGTGGAAGTGCAGGTCGAGCAGCCCGCTGAGCGCGGCGATGTGGGTGTCGCTGGCGACCAGCACGCTCAGCCGCGGCGCATCCGCCGCGCCAAATGTGTCCAGCAGGCGGTGCGCCAGCGGCGCGCCCGCGCGCGCGGCCATGTACTGCGGCCGCGCATAGATCTCGAACAGCAAGGCGTGCAGTCGCGACACCGCGGCGATGCGCGCCGGCGTCGCACGCCCCCAGCCGACCTGGTCCAGCGGCATGCCCTCGGCGTATTGCAGGATGAAGACCTCCGCCGTGCCCGAGGTCAGGTCCAGCGGTCCGTGCAAGGCCAGGCTGCGCCCGTTCGCGCCCGGGGTCAGCGACGAGGGCATGTGCACGAAGTCGCAACGCTCCGCGCAGCCAAGGATCTCCTGCATGGTCCGCAGTTCGCGCGCATACGGCGCCAGCACCGCGCCCGGGCCGCCGGTCTGGCGCTGGATCGAGGCGACCGCCGCGGCGGCATCGAAGTCCACCGCACCGGCTTCCACCGGGCGGAACAGCGGGTCGTCGCTGCCCTCGGGCTGGTGGCCGGCCTGCAGATGGCAGCCGGGCGCCAGCGTGTCGGCGAGCAACTGCGCGCTGACGATGGTGCGCTGGTCGGTGTTGGCGTAGATGCTGACCGTGCCGTCGGCGGGGCAGCCCTGCGCCGGCAGCACGCCATCGCGCTGCAGCCATTGCCGCGTGTAGTCGCCGCTGCGCTCCACCGCGGTGCGGCCATGGGCGGTGAGCAGGCTCGGCGGCGTGTCCCACACCGGCCAGGGCTGCGGCGCCAAGGCGGCGGCGGCGGCCTCGCCCGGCAGTGGCGCGCGCACGCCGTGGCGGAACAGCATCCAGACCTTTTCCACCTGCAGCGCGGGCGCGGCCTTGGGGGCCGGCCGCGCCTGCGCGCCCAATGCGGCCACCAGCAGCACGGCCCACAGCATCCAACGCGTACCTGTTTTCATCATCGTCCCCAACATGGAAAGTCTCACGGTGCGGTCGTGCCGCACGCGGCCGTGACCGGGTCGCAGCGCAGGCCCGTGGCGATGCCGAGCCAGTAGCCCAGCCGCTGCGGATCCGGCGCGCCGGCGTAGTAATCGGTGCTGATCCATTGCGCGCCGGCCTCCAGTGCCGCCTGCGCGCGGCGGCGGTCATGCGCGCGCGCCTCGCGGCCGTCGGCGTCGGCACGGGTGCGCACCACGAACCCCTGCGCGACCAGCGCACGGATCCGCGACGCCTGCGCCAGCGGATCCTCGATCGACAGCACCGCCGCCTCCGGCTGGTCCGGCGCGTACCAGCCGAACATCATGCGGCCGCGCAGCGATGGATGTTCCTGCCGATACAGCGCCTCGTGCCGCGGATTGCCATCGAGCACGAACAGCAAGCGGCCACGCGCCTGCGCCACGCGCGGCCAGGCATGCGCCAGCACCGCATCGCGCAGACTCGGCGCATCGCCGCGCACGTCGTCGGGCACGATCAGGCGCGCGCGCCCGATCATCTCGACGATGTCGCGGTCCAGCGCGTCCAGATCGTGAGCATCGAAGGCGGAGCGGTGCGGCCACAGGCCCGGCACCGGATCGAAATCCACCGCATTGACCAGCACCACCAGCGGTGCATGCCGCGGATGCGCGCGCGACCAGGCGGCGAGGAGTGCCAGGCAGTCGCGGAAGCGCAGGCAGTGGCTGGCGTAGTCCAGGCCCGGCTGGTGCAGGACCTTGGCGCCCGGCGCGCGCATCCTGGCGCGGGTCGCCGCATCGGCACGCGCATACGGCGCGGCATACAGGCCGCCGTGCGGGTCGGCGGCCACGTCGAGTTCGAGTTGCCGCAGCCCCAGCGCGAGCTGGGCCTGCAGCGAAGGATGGCCATAGGCCAGTGCCGGCCATGCGGCGGCGTCGTGCGCCTGCAGGCGCTGCCGCACCTGCGCGGTCGGCACCGGTCGATAGCTGTTGTGCGAGCCGAGCAGTTGCACCTGGTCCAGGCGCAAGCCGTCGATCGGCACCGTCGCCGCTGCCGCTGCCGCGCTGGCCGCTCCCGGCAGGCCGATCAGCGCCAGCCAGACGCACAGCAGCGCGCGGCCGACAACGCCCCACCCGCCGCGCGGCACGAGGCCGTGCGGCGGGTGGCGACGTCCCGCGTGCGCAGGCGCCCGCTTCAGAACGTGTACTTCACGTTCAGCAGCGCGGTGCGCCCGGCATCGACGATGTCGGAGATCGCGGTGCTGTTGTGGCCCACGTGCGCCCAGTAGCTCAGGCGGTTGGTGAGGTTGGCCACCGACAGGTCGGCGCGCAGGTGCGCGTTGAAGGTGTAGCCCACGTGCAGGTCCACGCGCGTGATCGGCTTGACCCACAGGTCGTCCCAGGTGGCGCCGCGGTTGTAGTAGTCGTACACCGAGACGTACTCGCCGGAGTAGTGGTAGGCCAGGTTCACCGACAGCGGGCCCTTCTCGTAGAACAGCTCGGCGTTGGCCATCAGGTCGGGCGCGTTCTGGATGCGCTCGTCGTGGAAGCCGTCCATGCCCAGGTCGACGCGGGTGGTCTGGCGGGTGAGGTTGGCGCCGATGCCGAAGCCGTCCAGCGGTGCCGGCATACCCTGCAGGGTCTGCCGCACCGCGGCCTCGAAGCCGAGCACCTTGCCGTCGCCACCGTTCTGCGGACGCACGTAGCGCACGTTGCCGGTGCCGGCGCTGGTGCCGGCGTTGGCCGGATCCGAGCCGCTCTCGTAGATGTAGTCGGTCAGGCGCTTGTAGTAGCCGGCCAGCATCGCGTGGCCGCCGTGGCCGTTGTCCCACTCGCCGGACAGGTCCACGTTGAGCGACTTGATCGGCTTCAGGTCCGGGTTACCCTCGGTGATGACCGTGGTGCCGTCGCTGGAGACGTCGTAGTTGGCGCCGCCGCCGAGCTGCACCAGCGCCGGCCGGGTGTAGCTGGTCCACACCGACGCGCGGTACACCGCATTGCCGGCGCCCGGGCGGTAGTTCAGGAACACGCTCGGCAGCGGCACGTCGTAGCTGGTGCGGTTGCTGCTGAAGAAGCCGGGCAGCTCGTTGCCATTGGCGTCTTCGGGCATGGTCCAGAAGGTGTTGCGGATGCTGGTGTGCTCGAAGCGCACGCCCGGGATCACTTCCAGGTCGCCGGTGCGGAACGTGGCCATCGCATACGCCGAGGTCACCGCTTCGTCGCCGCGCATTGTCGCGCAGTTCTGGTTGTTGATCGCCAGGCTGCCGCAGGTGTCGAAGCTGGCCGCGGTCAGGTGCTGGGCGATCATCGCCTTCAGCCCGCCGTTGCTGAGCTTGACCGTCGGCCACGCGTACTTGCCGGGGTACACCGAGTCGTACTGGCCGACCACCAGGCCGGTGTCGCGCAGCAGGGTGCCGTCGGTGAACTTGCTGTTGGTCCAGTCGCGCGAGGTGAAGTCGCGGGAGCTGTCGACGTACTTCACGCCGAACTGGATGTTGCTCAGCGCGCCCTGGTCGAAGTCGTAGCGCACGTCGAACTTGGCGCCGCCCTTGGTCTGGCCGCTGTAGGACTTGGTCAACTGACCGTAGCGACGCGCATACAGGCTGCCGATGTCGCTGGCCTGGGCCTGGATCGCCGGGGTCAGCAGCGGCTTGGGGAAGCCGTCGCCGCCGTAGCCGGAGAAGGTGTTGGCGCCGCCGTAGGGGAACTGGGTGGAGGCGTACTGGTCCACGCGCGCGGAGATTTCCACGTGGTCCGGGCGATCGTTGTCGCCGTAGCTGTAGAACAGGTTCGGCGACAGCGTCCAGTTGCCCAGTTGCTTGTCGGCGCCGAACTGAAAGGTGGCCAGGTCCGCCACTTCCGGGTTGGTCTCGTACCAGTAGCGCACCGCCACGCGGTTGATCTGCGGCTGGTACGCCCCCGTGGTGCCGATCTGCACCAGGCTCACATTGGCCGGCACCAACTGGGTGTAGCCGGTGTTCTGCTCGATCTTGGCGTAGGCGTAGGTGGCGCGCGCATACAGCTGCAGGCTCGGGTCGACGTGCCAGTCGAAGGACACGTTGCCACCGTAGCGCTTGGTGTCGCCGGCGGAGTAGCCGATGTTGGCGCCGGTGGCCATCAACAGATCCTGCGGATCGTAGCCGGGCGTCGGCTGGCCGCTGGCGTCGGTGCGCGAGAAGTAGCGCTTGTTCCAGTCGCCGCGCGAGGCGGCAGCATTGGCCACTTCGCTGTTCACGTAGTGGCGCTCGTCGTAGTACGCGCTGGTGTAGACGCCGAACTGGTTGTCGCTGCCGAACTTGGCATGGAACTCGCCGGCTGCGCCCTTGCCCAGGCCATTGTCGCCGTAATCGCGCGCACGGCTTTCCATGCGGCCGCTGGCGGTGACGCTGCCGCCCATCGCCTCGCTGTAGTCGAAGCCGCTGGGGGTGCGGTAGTCGATGGTGCCGCCGATCGCGTCGCCGTCCATCGCCGCGGTGGAGGTCTTGTTCAACACGATGGTCTGCAGGCCCGACGGCGGCAGCAGGCTCAGCTGCACGCTGCGGCTGTAGGGCAGGCCCTGGGCGACGTTGACGCCGTTGATCAGGTTGACGTTGTACTCGGCGTTGAGGCCGCGCACCGAGGCGAACATGCCCTCGCCGCGCGCGGCGCCGTCGACGCCGCCGAAGTACGACTGCCCGGTGTTGACCACGTTCACGCCAGGCAGCAGGCCCAGCGCCTCGGCGATGTTGTGCACGGCGGTGTACTTCAGGTCCTCGGCCGACAGCACGTTGGCCGTGTTGGTCGCGGCCATCTGCATATCCGCGGCGTTGTAGCGGGTGACGGCGACGGTGATCTTGTCCAGGGTCTTGGCGCTGGCGTCGGACGCGGTGGTCTGCGTCTCCTGCGCATCCTGCGCCTGGGCCAAGGCCATCGGCGCGACACCGAGCAACGCTGCGGCGATCGCCAGTGACAGGCGTTTTTGAAGATGGATCGAGTGCGACATGAAGAATCCGAACGTAGGCGCGGCCAACGGAACGCCGCTGGCCGGGCATGGAGGGGAGAGAGGCCGTGATCGTGTTCACGGCGGCGCGCATTGTTGGCTGGCGCGGCTGCAATTTCATGACAACGATGTCACCAGCAACCATCGGGCGACGATTCGGCGCCTTTCCTGCGCAATTCGGCACAACGGGACCATTCGCCCTGCCGTCTTGCGGCAGCGGCGCCGATGACAGCGCGACACCTTGGCCGCTTCCGTCGACGCGGCGGTCAACGCTCCCGCACGCGGTGCCTCGGACCCTGGTCGCACGAGGCGACGACGCAACCCAGCCGGCGCTCCACAACGAACGTGCACAACTACCCGTCTCGGGCCTCGTCAGTGCGGTGGCGCGGCGGCGTCCACCTGCAATTGCGCATGCAGGATGCGGCGGATCTCCAGGATCGCCTGCGGCGTCTCCTGCACGCTGTGGCCGGAGGTGATCACCAGTTCGGAGACCGCGCCCGGCAGATGCGCGCTGCGGTATGGCACCAGCCCGTCGTCGGAATCGGCCAGCGGCACCGCCGGATCGCGGCGGGCGATGATGGTGTGGTAGCGCACTGCCGACGAAATCGGCAGATCCGCCGCCGCGCGCACGAACGGATCCGTGTCGCGCAGGTTGTCGATGCTGTTGGGCACGCGCACCGGCGCGCCATCGGGGCCGTCGATCCCCTGCAGCAGGGTGTTCAAGCGATCGAGCAGCGTCACCGGCAGGCGCAGCAGGCGCCCGGCCAGGCGCCCGAGGCGCCCTTCGGCGAAGGTGGTGCCGCGCTGCGGGGCGGCGATGAAGATGGCGCGGTCCACCTCCGGCAGCGGCGCGAAGCGCAGCAGCGGCTGCAACTGCGCCAACGCCTGCGGGTCCAGTTGGCGCCGGTCGCCGCGGGCGCCGATCAGGTCGTTCCACAGCGTGTCGCCGGCGTCGCTGATCAACAGGCGCCCGATCACCCCACCCATGCTGTGGCCGATCAGCACCATGTGCTGCGATGCCGGCGCCTGCCCATGCGGATCGAAATGGCGCAGGGTCTGCTGCAGCAGCGTCTGGATCTGCGCGCGGTTCCAGGCGATCGGCATGTTGGTCGGGTAGTAGACCTGCCAGATCTGGTAGTGGCGGCGCAGTTGTTCGTCGCCCAGCAACTCGTTGGCGACGTTGACCCAGGCCTCCGGACTGCTGGCCAGGCCGTGCAGCATCAGGATGATGCGCCGGTCCGGATCGTACGGCTGCATCAGGTACAGATGCGGCTGGTCGATGCCATCCTCGCGGCCGAGCATGGAGCGCAGCGATTGCCGCGCGAAGCCGGCACGGGCCAGCCACAGGCCGTAGGCCGCGGTGAAGTTTGCCGCCAGCGGAAGGCGCTGGCCGTGCACCTCGACCTCGCCGTCGCGATACGGATCGTAGGGCGCGACCACCACGCTGCGGGTGTCCAGCACCTGCGCCAGGCTGTCGCCGTCGAAGCGCAGCAGCACCGTGGTCGGCGCATACGGCATCTCGCTGAATGCCGGCGCGTGCGGGTCCGGCGCGGTCTTGGCGGCGATGGCCGCGGTCGGGTCGCCGACCTCGGCCGGCGCGATCTCCGCGACCAGCTCGGCGCCGAAACCGTCGCGCCGGTAGGTGCTGCGCAGGCCATCGAAGCGCAGCGTCGACGCCGGCAGCATCGCGTCCGGCCGCGCCACCCCGCCGGGCAGGCGGAAGCTGCCCATGTCCGCGTGCACCTGCCAGCCGGCCGTGCGCAGCATGTCGTCGTCGTGCAGTTCGCCACTCTCGCTGCCGGCACGCCAGCGCAGGAACAGTTCGCCGACCACCTGCTGCACCGCGTAGTTGTAGTAGTCGCGCACCTGCGTCTGCCGGTCCTCGAAGGCGCGCGCGCTGGCCGGGCGCTGGGTGTAGAACAGGTAGGCATAGGCGTAACGCGCTGCCTCCAGCCAGGCCTGCAGCGTCGCGTCGTCCAACGCCCTCGCCTGCCGCGGCGTGCGCGCATTGGCCGCATGCACCCACAGCTCCGACAGGGTCGCCAGCCGCCGCTCCTGGTCCAACCCCTGCAGTGCGCGCAATTGCGTGGCGCAGGCCGTGATGTCCGCCTCGCAGGCCTTGGGATCGAGCGCGAGCACGCGCAGCGTCTCCAGGCTGGCGTCGCTGAGCTTGCCGGTGCTGAGCACGTCGCCACGCTGGGTGGCGATGTAGTCGGCAGCGCTGCGCGACTGCACACTGACCATGGCGCAGCCGCTGCCGAGCAGCAGCCCGGCAGCCAGCAGCGCGGCGCCCGCGCACCGCGCAAGACGCAAGTACCGGGTCATGGCGCGACGGCGGGATCGTCGCCGGGAATGCCGGCGCGGATGCGCGTGGAGAAGTCGTCGCCAACGCCAGCCGCGCGCGCGCGTTCGCCGATGCGGCCGCGCGTGCGCAGCGTGGCCAGGCTGTAGCCGGGCACGAAGCCGTGCTGCGCGTAGACGTAGGACGGCAGATAGCCGGACAGCAGCAGGCGAACATCGAGCGGCAGCGCCGGATCCAGCTTGCGCGCCAGCTCGAACACGATGGTGGTGCAGTTGCTGGTGGCGGTGTTGTAGAACCGCGGCGTCCGCTGCAGTTGCTGCGCCCGCGCCACGTAGCCCAGGAACAGTTGGCGCAGTTGCGCGCGCGACAGGTTGAGCCAGTACAGGTACACGTCCTCGCCGCGCGCGTTGCTGCGCACCGCCAGGATGTCGCGCTCGTCGGCGGCCACCATCACCTGCTCGAAATTGCGGAAGAACCCGGCCAGCGCCGAGAACGCCTCGTCGCGTTCCTTGCGGATCTCCAGCGAGAACACCACGCGGCGGCCGTCGTCGAAACCGAACGAGACCAGGGTGTGGGCGATCGCCGGCCCCATCCAGTACGACAGCGCCAGGTCCGCCGAGGCCAGCCGCTCCAGGTCGTAGCGGCGCGTCTTCCAGCGCGGGGTGTAGTCGTGGTCGCTGCGCCAGGCGAAATTGCGCACGTTGTGCAAGGTCACCACGTGCCCGTGCACCTGCGGCTGCAGCAGTTGCGCGACATCGTCGGCCCAGTCGCGGTTCTGCTGCGGCTGCAGCGCCGACCAGCCCACCGCCATGCCCGCACAGCCGACCGCGAACAGCACCGGCAGCACGCGGTACTCGCGCGGATGGCGAAGGCCCCACAACGCGGCGACGCCCAGCCCGGCCCACAGCAGCGCCGAGCCGTAGCGCACCACGGCGCCGGTATGCGGCAGATAGCTCAGGAACAGCGCGCCCCACAGGCTGGCGACCAGCACCGCCAGCATCGCCACGGCGCGCGCCAGCCGCCACGGCCAAGTGCGTCGGCGTGCAGCGCTGTCGGCGCTCACAACGCCGCCGCCGCCGCGGGCGTTGCCAGGGCGTGGCACAGCAGGCGGCACCCGCGCTGCGCCAGCGCCTTGCGTTCGGTCTCGTCGCTGCCGCGCTGGCAGGCGCCGAGCATGTCCATCGCCAGGGCCAGGTCCTGCTCGCTCAGGTCCGCACGGCACAGGCCGGCGGTGATCGCGCGCTGCAGGAACGGCAGCAGGATCGCCATCGCCCGCGTATGCGCTGCGTCCATCATCGGATGCTCGCGCGGCATCGACCGCCAATAGTCGGCCAGCGGCGCTGACATCGCGATGTGTTCGGCGACGTCGTACATCAGCAGGAACAACCCGTCCGGCCGCGTGCCGATCTCGCGCGCGCAGCCTTCCAGGCCGTCCAGGCCACGTTCCAGCAGGGCGGCCATCAATTCGGTGCGATCGGCGAAATGGCGGTACAGGGTGGCGCGGCCGAGTCCGGCGCGCTCCACCACCAGTTCCAGCGGCGCCAGCACGCCATGCGCGCAGAACACCTCGTCGGCGGCGTCCAGCAACAGGCGGCGGCGTTGGGCAGTATCGGCTCGCATTTCCATGTGCGGCATTATCGGACAATTTTGTCCGCCCGCAAGCGGATCACGGTCGGCCGCCGCCAATCATCGCCGACGGCGCCCTGAAAGGCCGGCCTCAGCCGGTGTTCTGCACGCCCTGGGCGACGCCGTTGACGCAGGCCACCAGCGCCCGCAGCAATTCCTCGTCCTCGCCGTCGGTGGCGCGCCAGCGCTGCAGCAGATCCACCTGCAGCACGCTGATCGGGTCGATGTAGGGATTGCGCAGGCGGATCGACAAGGCCAGGCGCGGATCGTGCTGCAGCAGCGAGGCCTGCCCGGTCAGCGCCTTCACCCAGCCCTTGGTCAGCGCCAGCTCGTCGCGGATGCGCGGGAAGAAGCGCTCGTGCAGCGGCCCGGACAGGCGCGAGAACATCTCGGCGATGTTGAGGTCGCCCTTGGACAGCACCATGGCGATGTCGTCGAGGAAGGTGCGGAAGAACGGCCAGTCGGCCGCCATCGCGCGCAGCGCGTCCTCGTGGCCGGCGTCCACTGCCGCCTGCAGGCCGCTGCCCACGCCGTACCAGCCCGGGATCACCGCGCGCGCCTGGCTCCAGGCGAACACCCAGGGAATCGCGCGCAGGTTGGACAGCGCCGCATCCTGGCCGAGCCGCCGCGACGGCCGCGAGCCCAGGGTCATGCGTTCGATCACGTCGATCGGCGTGGCCAGGCGGAAATAGCGCATGAACTCGGCATCGCCGACGAAGCCGCGGTACGCCTGGCTGCTGTGCTCGGCGACCAGGTCCATCACCGGCCGCCAGCCGGCCTCGCGCGCGTCGGCCGCACGCGGGCGCAGGCTCGACAGCAACACCGCGCCGGTCATCTGTTCCAGCGAGCGCAGCGCCAGCGCGCGGATGCCGTACTTGCGGTGGATCACCTCGCCTTGCTCGGTCACCCGCAGGCGCCCGTCGACGCTGCCGCGCGGCGCCGCCTCCAGCGCGCGCGTGGTCTTGCCGCCGCCGCGCACGATCGAACCGCCGCGGCCGTGGAAGAAGGTCAGGCGGATGCCCAATTCGGCCGCTGCGTCCAGCAACTCCACCTGCGCGCGCTGCAGGCCCCAGCGCGAGGCGGCGATGCCGCCGTCCTTGCCGCTGTCGGAATAGCCGAGCATCACCATCTGCACGTCGTCGCGCGCGGCCAGGTGGCGACGGTAGACCGGATCGGCCAGCAGGTCGCGCAGGGTTGCGGTGCCACCGCGCAGGTCGTCCACGGTCTCGAACAACGGCACGATGTCCAGCGGCACCGCGCCGTCGACATCGACCAGGCCGCCGCGGCGCGCCAGCGCCAGCACGGTCAGCACGTCGGCGCGGTCGTGCGCCATCGAGATGATGTAGCTGCCCAGCGCGTCGGCGCCGTGCCGCGCGCGCGCATCGGCGAGCGCCGCAAACACTGCGTCCAGCCGCGCATTGCCTTCGTCGTCGGCCGCCGGCAGGGTCTGTTCGCCACCGGCGTAGGGACCGAGCAGGCGCGCACGCTCCTCCACTGCGCGCGCGTCCCAGTCCTGCGTGTCCAGCGCGGCGGCGCCCGCGCGCGCGTGCACGCTGGACTCCTGGCGCACGTCCAGCCGCGCCAGGTGGAAACCGAAGCTGCGCACCCGCCACAGCAGGCGCCGCACCGCGAACCAGCCGGCGTGCAGGCCCTTGTTGGCCTGCAGGCTGTCCAGGATCAACTGCAGATCGCTTTCCAGCTCGACCGGCGCGGCATAGGCACCCGGCGCATCGTCCAGGGTCGCCTGCAGCCGCGCACGCATCAAATCGTTGAGCAGGCGGTAGGGCATGTCGCCGTGGCGCGGCCGCGAGCGCGCCGCGGCCTCCGGCAGCAGTTGCCGGTAACGCTCCAGTTGCTCCAACAGGGGTGCGCTGACCGCGACCAGGGTGGTCGACTGGCTGAGCAAGCTGGCGAGCTGCCACAGTTCCTTCAGATAGCGCTCCAGCACCGCACGCCGCTGCGCATCGAGGGTGGCGGTGATGGTGGCGGCATCGACGTTGGGGTTGCCGTCCATGTCGCCGCCGACCCAGGTACCGAAGCGCAACAGCCGCGGCAGGGTCAGCGCCTGGCCGTAGGTCTGCTCGATGGCGTGTTCCAGGGTCTCGTACATCACCGGGATCACTCGGTACAGCACCTGGGTCAGGTAGAAGCCGACGTGCTCGCGCTCGTCCTCCACGGTGGGGCGCACCGGCGAAGAATCGGCGGTCTGCCACGAGGCGGTCAGCGCCATGCGGAAGCGCGCCGCGTCGGTGGCGCGCTCGCCCGGGGTGCGCAGGCCGTCGAGGTTGTCGACCAGGCTGGCCACCATCAACTGTTCCTTCTCCAGCAGCGCACGCCGCACCGCCTCGGTCGGGTGCGCGGTGAACACCGGCTCGACGTCGATGCGCGGCAGCCAGTCGCGCAGTTCCTCGATGCCGACACCCTGCGCCTTGAGCCGGCGCAAGGCATCGAGCAGGCCGTCCGGCTGCGGCGTGTCGGCGCTGCTGCGCTGGTAGTCGCGCCGACGGCGGATGCGGTGCACGCGCTCGGCGATGTTGACCACCTGGAAATAGGTGCTGAAGGCGCGCACCAGCGCTTCGGCGTCGCGCGGCGCGCGGCCGGCGAGCTGCTCGCTCAGCGAGGACCGCGGCGCGGCGCGCTCGCGGCGTGCGATCGCGGTGGTGCGGATGCGTTCGATCTCGTCGAGGAACTGCGCCGAGACCTGTTCGGCGAGCAGGTCGCCCACCAGAGCGCCGAGGCGGCGCACGTCATCGCGCAAGGGAAGGTCGGGGGTGGCGAAGACGATGCTGCTGCGGGACTCGTTCATCGGGAAACGCATGGCTCGGCAGTGGGGGCGCCGCAAGCCTAACCGAAAAGGGATCGCGTTCCCGTCGGCCACGCGACGGTTTCAAAGCGAACCATTTGCACTGCACAGCAGCGCCCTGCGCCACGGCGGCACGCATGTGCGGCCGTGGCGCAGGCGCGGCTCAGCGCGGCGTGGCGCCTGCCGCAGCCGGCGCGGACGTCGGCGTGGGCGCAGGTCCCAGATAGGTGCGCAACCAGCGCTCGCTCTCGGCCAGCATCTGCAGCACGGACTCGCGCGCGCGGTAGGCATGCGCCTCGTTGGGCAGCATCACCAGCCGCGCGGTGCCGCCGTTACCCTTGATAGCCGCGTACATGCGCTCGCTCTGGATCGGGAAGGTGCCGGAGTTGTTGTCCTCGGCCCCGTGGATCAGCAGAAGCGGATCCTTGATCCGGTCAGCGTAGTTGAACGGCGACATCGCCTGGTACACCGGCTGCGCTTGCCAGTAGGTGCGCTCCTCGGACTGGAAGCCGAACGGGGTCAGCGAGCGGTTGTAGGCGCCGCTGCGGGCGATACCAGCCTTGAACAGGCGCGTGTGCGCGAGCAGGTTGGCGGTCATGAAGGCGCCGTAGGAATGCCCGCCGATGGCGATACGGTTGCGATCGGCGACGCCGCGCCGCACCACCTCGTCCACCGCCGCCTGCGCATCGGCGACCAGTTGCTCGACGTAGGTATCGTTGGGTTCGCGCGCGCCCTCGCCGACGATCGGCATCGACGGATCGTTGAGCACCGCATAGCCCAGCGCCAGCAACGCCTGCGGTCCCCAGTAACCGATCGCATTGAACCGGTACGGCGAATCGGTGACCTGGCTGGCGGCGTCGGCGGATTTGAACTCGCCCGGGTAGGCCCACATCAGCATCGGCAGCGGGCCGTCGCGCTTGGCATCGTAGCCCGGCGGCAGCAGCAGGGTCGCGGTCAGCTCCACGCCATCCTTGCGCCGGTAGCGGATCTGTTCCTTGTGCACGTCGCGCAACTGCGGCGTGGGATGGGTGAAGTGGGTCAGTGCCACCGGCTCCGCGTTCGCACCATCGAGCCGATAGAAATTGCGTGGCTCCTGCGGCGTCTCGCGGGTGATCAGCAGGCGCTGGCCGCTGCCGTCGAGCAAGGCCTGCGGCACCGCGTAATACGGCGCCTGCGACTGGAACAGGCGCTTGCTCTGCCGCGTGTCCAGATCGTAGCGGTCCAGGAACGGCCGATCGCCCTGCGGCGAGGCGCCTTCGCCACGCAGGAACAGGCTGTGACCGTCGGCGGCGATCAGCAGGCGCGGGTTGCCGGCCGCATCACGCTCCGTCACCGGTGTCCCCGGATCGGCGTAGCGGTCTTCCTGCGAACGCTGCACCAGCAGCTGCGGTGCCTGTGTGGGCTGGTCCGGCGCCACGCGCCACTGCTTGGTCTGGCGCGTCTTCCACCAGAACTCGTCGATCAGCGCCAGGTCGCCGCGACCCCAGAAAATGCCGGCATAACGCGACTGCAAGCCCGCCAGCGTCGCCGGTGGTGCCTTGAACGGCGCCGCCTGCATCAGCACCGCATCGCGCACCGTCGCCTCGCGCGCCGGGTCGCCGCCGTCCTGGGCCTCGGCCCAGACCAGGGTGGCCGGCGCGTCGCTGCGCCAGTCGATGTCGCGCACGCCGGTACGCACCGCATCGTTGCCGGTCGGCAGGCCTTCCACCAGCGGCAGCTGCGCCACCGTGTGCACCGGCTTGCCGGCGCGGTCGAGCACCTCGATGGTGCGCGGGAAGCCGCTGGCCGGCACAAGGTAGGAGAACGGCCGCTGCAGGCGCTGCGCCAGCAGATAACGGCCGGCCGGCGACGGCGCCAGCGACAGGTACAGGTCCGTCGAGGCGATGCGCTGCTGGCGCCCGTCCACATCGACCAGCGCCGGCTGCGCGCGCAGTTGATAGTCGAACTGGCGCGCGTCGGCCTCGTTCTTCAGCAAATCCTGGTAGGTGCGCAAGGCGGTGGCGCCGCCACCGGCAGTCTGCTGCACCGCCGGCCCGGTCGGCACGGCGTCGGCGGGCGACGCGGCGCCTTGTTCCTGCGGCTGCAACAACACCAGCAACTGGCGGCTGTCGGGCATCCACGCATAGCCCTCGCCGGACACCGTGTTGAGCCGCTCGGCGACCCGCCGCGCACGCAGCGCGGCGATGTCCACCACCCACAGCTCGTTGGCGCCGCTGCGTGCATCGACCCGGTTGAAGGCCAGATGCCGTTGGTCCGGCGCCCAGGCCATGCTGGCGATTGACAGCGGCGACGGCAGGCCCTCGATGCGCACCTCGCTGCCATCGGCGATGCGCAGCAGCCACAGCTTGTCGCCGAAGGCGAAACGGCTCTGCGAGCGGGTGCGCGGATGGATGCGCAACCCGGCGAGCTTGAGTTCCGGCTGCGCGACCTGGGCGATGCCGGGCAGCGCAGGCAACTGCAGCATCGCCGCCAGATCGCGCCGCGGGCTCAGCGACAGCTGCGGCGGCCGCGGCGCATCGACGATGGCCTGCAGCGGCGTCGACGGCAGTTGATAGCCGCTGTCGGCCGGATCGGCGGTGGCCACCGCCGCGGGTGCCGGCGCCGCGTTGGCGGCGGCGCTGCCGGCCGCGGCCAGGGCCGCGCACAGCAGGCTGCAAACCGGCCTGGCGACGCGGCGGCGGCCGCGCACTGTGATCTGGTTCATCTCTCCCCTCTCCTTCGCATCGATCGAACCGACGACGGTAGCAGGGCCGGCGTCACCCGCCCCCTGTCGATGGTTGGGCTCGGGCGTGTCATCCGCGCCCTGACGCCGTGTTCAAGCGCCACACGCGGCAGCCGCTATAATTGGTTACCCCTTGCGCCGAGGGGCGCTGCGACCGGATCGAGACCGGATTCCCCGTCTCCAGACCCGGCCAGGCTCGGCGCGAGGCTTGAGCGACAACGGCGCCCGGACTTCGCGAGTTTCTCGCCATTGACCGGAGCTTTATCGATGAACGCTGCACTCAAGCGCTTTTCCACCGAGGGCGACTACAAGGTCGCCGACATTTCCCTGGCCGATTGGGGCCGCAAGGAACTGGACATCGCCGAGCATGAAATGCCGGGCCTGATGTCGATTCGCCGCCAGTACGCCACCGCCAAGCCGCTGGCCGGCGTGCGCGTCACCGGCTCGCTGCACATGACCATCCAGACCGCGGTGCTGATCGAGACGCTGAAGGACATCGGTGCCGACGTGCGCTGGGCCTCGTGCAACATCTTCTCCACCCAGGACCACGCCGCCGCGGCGATCGCCGCCACCGGCACCCCCGTGTTCGCCTGGAAGGGCGAGACCCTGGAGGAATACTGGGACTGCACCCTCGACGCGCTGACCTTCACCCTGCCCGACGGCACCCAGACCGGCCCGGAGCTGGTGGTGGACGACGGCGGCGACGTGACCCTGCTGATCCACAAGGGCTACGAGCTGGAGAACGGCTCCAAGTGGGTCGACGAAGCCGCCTCCTCGCACGAGGAGCAGGTGATCAAGAACCTGCTCAAGCGCGTGGCGGTGGAGCGCCCGGGCTACTGGACCCGCGTGGTCAAGGACTGGAAGGGCGTCTCCGAAGAGACCACCACCGGCGTGCACCGCCTGTACCAGCTCGCCGAGGCCGGCACCCTGCTGATCCCGGCGATCAACGTCAACGACTCGGTGACCAAGAGCAAGTTCGACAACCTGTACGGCTGCCGCGAGTCGCTGGCCGACGGCCTCAAGCGCGCGATGGACGTGATGCTGGCCGGCAAGGTCGCGGTGGTGTGCGGCTACGGCGACGTCGGCAAGGGCTCGGCGCACAGCCTGCGCGCCTACGGCGCCCGCGTCATCGTCACCGAGATCGACCCGATCTGCGCACTGCAGGCGGCGATGGAAGGCTTCGAGGTCAACACCGTCGAGGACACCCTCGGCCAGGCCGACATCTACGTCACCACCACCGGCAACAAGGACATCATCCGCATCGAGCACCTGACGCAGATGAAGGACCAGGCCATCGTCTGCAACATCGGCCACTTCGACAACGAGATCCAGGTCGAGGCGCTGTACAAGCTGCCGGGCGTGCAGAAGATCAACATCAAGCCGCAGGTGGACAAGTTCGTGCTGCCCAACGGCAATGCGATCTTCCTGCTGGCCGAAGGCCGCCTGGTCAACCTGGGCTGCGCCACCGGCCACCCCAGCTTCGTGATGTCCAACAGCTTCGCCAACCAGACCCTGGCGCAGATCGACCTGTGGCAGAACAAGGACAGCTACGAGAAGCAGGTGTACCGCCTGCCGAAGAAGCTGGACGAGGAAGTGGCGCGCCTGCACCTGGAGAAGATCGGCGTGAAGCTGACCAAGCTCACCGACGCACAGGCCGCCTACCTGGGCGTGCCGGTCGACGGCCCGTTCAAGCCGGAGCATTACCGCTACTGAGGCAGTGGCAGGACATCGCCATGCAGACAGGAACGGGCGCCGCGAGGCGCCCGTTTTTCGTGCGATCGGCGCTGCGAGCGTGTGGAGACAGGAGGCTGAAAATTCGTACGGAGCGAAAACCGCAGACATCGCCACCTTGCGCGGCCCCTGCTCCAAGCGGCCTTTTCAGGCCAGTTGGCCGACACGGCTGTCCAGCCAGGCCGCCTGCACCACACCTGCGCTACATTGATTTCACACCAATCGCCTGGAGCTCCCCATGAGCACCACCACCATCCGCCTGCCGGACGCGCTCAAGGCCCGCGTCGCCAAGGCCGCGGAAGCGGCCGGCACCACGTCGCACAACTTCATCCTGGAAGCCATCGCCGAGAAGGCAGAGCTCGCCGAGCGGCGCGTCGACTTCCATGCAGAGGCCGAGCGCCGTTGGGGCGAATTCCTCAAGACCGGCGAGAGCATTCCCTGGGACGAGATGCGTCGTTATCTGATGGAACGCATCGAGGGCAAGGACACTTCCCCTCCCGTCCCCCGCAAGTTCGCGAAATAGCATGGCGCACGTTGAGTTCCTGCCATCTGTCAACGAGGACCTACGGCGCAGCATCGGCCATCTGGAACAACACGAAGCCGAGCATATCCAAGAGCGTCCGAGCGAGATCGTCAGCGCATCGAACGTGCTGACGGACAATCCGCTGATCGGCCGGCTGACGCGCCATGATGTGCGTGAACTGGTCATTGGCCAAGGCGCTCACGGATATATTGCCCTCTACCGATACGTGGTTGCGCTGGATACCGTCTTTGTCCTGGCGATCCGCGCGCAACGCGAGGCAGGCTATGCACGTGATGCATGACATCAAGGCCGACGCGCCAACCTGATCGATGCGATGCTGACAGGGACATGGGCGCGCGAAGGTCCACCCCGACTGATTTGCTACAACTGCTCCCCTCGCGCCTGCTGGCGCGGCATTTCGCTGCCGTAAGATGACATGCTGAGTGACTCCCGCAGCAAACCGGCGATCGCGAAGCCAAGCGCACCGTGCTTGGTCGTAGCACGAGCGTCGACCAGACCAAGCACGATGCGGCGCGGCTGCAGGCGCGGTTCGCCCATGATGCCAACGGTATCGACCGGTATCGCATCGGCATGGACACGCAGGCGCCAAAGGTGACATGGCCCCACTGCAGATTCCGCAACGCACACACCGGACATCGCCATCTGGTGCCTGAGACGGCGCTAGTCTTTCAGATCCTGCGCTCGCCAGCCGGCGCATACACCGAGATCTGGATCCGGCTGCGCGCGTGATATGGCGTGCGCGCCCAGTCGCTCCAGCGCGCATCGAGGCGCAGGCCGGCGATCTGCGCCATCAGGTCCAGTTCGGATGGCCACACATAGCGGCGACGCTCGCTGAAGATGCGCGTGCCCGATTCGCCCAGCACCACCACGCGCTGGTCGATGCGCTGTTGCAGCGGATCGGGCTGCGAGCACACCAGCATCACCGCCGCGCCGTCGCCATCGGCGTCCGGCACATCCAGCACCTGGCTGACCTTGCCGCCACCGTCGAACACCTCTGCGCCCGGCACCGCGGTCTGGATCAGCAAACGCCCGTCCGGCGCCAGGCAGCGCGCCGCGTTGACCATGCAACGCAACTGCTCGGCCTGGGTCAGCAGATAGCCGAATGCCGCCACCGCATAGATCAGGCCGAACGGCCCGGACACCGGCATGTCGGCGAAATCGGCGCAGACCAGGTGCAGGCGTTCGCTGCCGGGTTTGGCACGCAAGGCCTCGAGCATCGCCGGCGCGTTGTCGATGCCGGTGACCGGCACATCGCAGTGCGCGAGCGGCAAGCCGAGACGGCCGGTGCCGATGCCCAGTTCCAGCGCCGCGCGGCCCGCGGCCAACTCGGCGAGGACGCCGACGCACTGCTGGGTAACGGCGTCGGGCCAGCGATCGTAGAAACGGTCGTAGATCGCGGCCAGGCGATCGTACTCGTGGGTCACGGGCATCCGCAGCCACTCGTTGCCGAAGTGGCGCGACCATAGCACGCAGCGATGGCGACGCAATGGCCATACGTGCAGTACGACACCCTCCATGGCAGGCGCGGCGATGCGCTGCGATCGCATGCGACACACGCCACGAAACTGCAGATGACACGCACATTGCAGTTGGCCGCGCTTCAGTCTTTCGCTTGCGCCGCCGCATTCAAGCGAGGATGCTTTTTCCCGCGCCTGCCGCGCTGAGGCAGGCGCGACAATCGCAACAGATCCCCCGCTCAATCAGGAGTATCGCCATGAAACGCCTTTTTGATTCGCTGTCGCGCTGGGTGCAGAGCCTCGGCGGCCGCAAGCTCGGCTACATCTACACCTACTGACCTTCCCGCCACCGTCGTGTGGCGTGCCTGTGCGAGAGGGGGCGATCGCCCCCCTCTCGCGGCGCTTTCCTTCGCGCGGCCACGCGCTCCGTTCGCCATCGACACATGCCAGCTTTCGCATCGTTGCGCGCCAGAGCGTTGCCGGTATCCATGCAGGTGTCCGCGTGACCGATGCGCGGCCACTTCCGCCCGGGCCGCGCGGGCACTGGGCGTTCGGCAATCGGCAGGCCTTCGCCGCCCATCCCCTGGAATTCCTGCAAGGCTGCGCGCGCGAGCATGGCGACGTGGTGCGGATCGCCCAGCGCGCCTACCTGCTCGCGGCACCGGCCGCCATCGCCACCGTGCTCGGCGACGACGGCAGCCTCTATGCCAAATCCGATCCGGATCCGCGCGCGCGCCGCGCCGCATTCCCGGCATCGGTGATGAACAGCGAGGGCGAAGCCTGGCGACAAAAGCGCCAGGCACTGCAGCCCGCATTCCGCGCCGGCCTGGTGCGCGACTACGCCGCACAGGCGGCCGCCGCCACGCAGGCGCTGCTACGATCGCACGACGATATCGACGATATCTACAACGCGCACGATCTGCGCCCGACCATGACCGCGCTATGCGCGCAACTGGGCGCCGGCTTCCTGCTCGGCGACGCGGCACACGCGCCTGCGCTGCTGCGGATGCTGCCGATGGTCGATGCAATCCTGCAGCAGACGCGCACACCGTCCGCGGCGCCGGCCTGGTGGCCGAGCGCTCGCAAGCGCCGTCTGCGTTCCGCGCGCGTCGCGCTGGACACCGCGCTGACACAGATCCTGGCGTCGCCGCCTTCGCCTGGCGCAGACGCTTCGGTGCTGGAACGGCTGCGCCGCGACGATCCGCAGGGCCAGGGCGACTGGTGCCGCGACGAAGCGGCGGCGATGCTGATGTCGGCGCTGGAACCGATGGCGGCCGGCCTGACCTGGACGCTGTTGCTGCTGGCCCAGCATCCGGCGATCGCACAGGCGGTGGCGGAGGAAGCCTATGCGCTGCCCGGCCTCGACAGTGCGTCCGCCGCGAGCTGCGACGACGCGCTCGTCGAACGCCTGCCGCTGGCCCGCGCCTGCGTGAAGGAAGCCATGCGTCTGTATCCGCCGGCATGGATGACCGCACGCATCGCGCAACGCGACACCGCCCTGGACGGCTTCGCGGTACCGCGCGGCACCCAACTGATCGTCAGCCAATGGGTGGTGCAGCGCGATGCGCGCCACTACGCCGCGGCGGACCGCTTCCTGCCGGCGCGCTGGCTGGACCCGGCGCACGCCCCGGCGCGCTACACCTACTTTCCCTTCGGTGGCGGTCCGCGCAGTTGCATCGGCAGCCAGCTGGCGCTGGTGCAGATGACCATGGTCGTGGCCGGCCTGCTGCGCGAACGCACGCTGCACCTGGCGGTGGATGCGCGGCCACGGCCGTTCCCCGCGCTGGTGCTGCGTCCGCTCGACGTCCGCATCGCCCTGCGCCCGCGCACGGCCGTCCCGCTCCAACAGTCGCCGGCCGCGCCAACGCCCCTCTCCCATACACCGGAAGCCCCGCATGGCTGACCCCACCGCCTTCGCCAAGACCCGGGAATATCCCAACCGCTTCTTCGATTCCGCCGCCTGGAACGAGCTTTCCTTCCGCGACGGCGACATCGTGATCGCCAGCTACGCCAAGGCCGGCACCACCTGGCTGCAGCAGATCGTCGCGCAGTTGCTGTTCGAGGGTGCGGCCGACGTCGACGTGTCGGCGATCTCGCCGTGGCTGGACGGCGTGTATCCGGACCGCGCGAGCAAGCTTGCGCTGCTGCAGGCGCAGACCCACCGGCGCTTCATCAAGACGCATCTCCCGGCCGATGCGCTGGTGGTCAGCGATCGCGCCAAGTACCTGTACATCGGCCGCGACGGCCGCGACATCGCGCTGAGCCTGTACGACCACCAGTGTGCGGTCAGCCAGGAAGCACAGGCGCGGCTGGACGCAGGTGCGGCCGAACCGGGCAAGCTGCGCGTGGTGCCGCCGCCGAGCCTGCCGACGGATGCCTACCTGGCGCATTGGCTGGCCCACGACGGCGCGCCGTTCTGGCCGTTCTGGGAAGGCGTGCGCAGTTGGTGGCAGCAGCGCGCGCAGCCGAACGTGCTGCTGTTGCACTACGCCGACCTGCTGGAGGATCTGCCCACACAGGTGCGGCGCATCGCCGCGTTCCTGGAGATCCCGGTGCGCGAGGCGACCTGGGAGACGATCCTGGCGCACTGCCAGTTCGACTACATGCGCCAGCACGCCGCGCGCTACGTGCCGCAGGGTGCCGGGCTGTGGCGCGAGGGCGGCAAGGCCTTCTTCAACCAGGGCCGCAGCGGCCGCTGGCGCAGGCTGTTGCCGGCCGCCATCGCCGCCGACTACGAGGCGCGCGCGCAGGCCGAACTGGGCGGCGAGGCCGCGCAGTGGCTGGCGCAGGGCGCAGAGGCGGCCGCATGAGCCTGCGCGTCATCGGCGCCGGCCTCGGCCGCACCGGCACCCTGTCGCTGAAGCTGGCGCTGGAACATCTGGGCCTGGGCCGCTGCTATCACGCCATGGAGCTGGCCGCGCAGCTGCGTCAGGCCTTGCCGCTGTGGGACGCGGCGATCGACGGGCAGGCGGACTGGGACGCGCTGTTCGCCGGCTACACCGCCACCGTCGACTATCCCGGCTGTTGCTTCTGGCGCGAGCTGGTCGCGCACTATCCGCAGGCCAAGGTGATCCTGACCGTGCGCGATGCCGATGCCTGGTTCGAGTCGGTGCGCAGCACCATCTTCGCCAGCGACGGCAGCGTGCCGGCCCTATTCGGCCCCGACGGCCAGCGCCTGAGCCAGTTCCTGCGCCGCGGGTTCGCCACGCACATCGACGATCGCGGCTTCATGACCGACTATTTCCATCGCTGGAACCAGGAGGTCATCGCCAGCGTGCCGGCGCAGCGCCTGCTCGTGCTCGACACCGACGCGCAGAGCGGCTGGGAACCGCTGTGCACCTTCCTGGGCGTGCCGGTGCCGGCGCAGCCGTATCCGCGCGTGCATGCGCGCAGCAGCGGAGGCGCGCAAGCGCGCCCGCTGCCCAGCGACCCGGCGCAACGCGAATACCGCCTGCGCGCTTACCTGGACCGGCTCGCCGTGGAGGCGTTCGCGCCGCCCGCCGAGGGCTGACCGCGCCTCCGGCTAAAACGAGAAATTGCGCTTGATGGTGAACGACCAGGCGCCGTCGATTGGATTGGTGACATGCACACGGCCGTCGCCATCCGGCACGCCAGTGGTGTAGCGGCGATAGACTCCGGCGCTGTTCCAGGCCCGCGAATAGGTCAGCCCGAACTCGGTGCCACGCCAGGTGCGGTTCAGGCCGACGCGTGCGTCGGTCCAGCCGTAGTCGGCGAAGTTGCGCACGTGCTGATGGCCGGCATGCAGGCTCGCCTGCCAGTCCGACACCAGCGGCAGCGTGGCGTCCAGCGCCAGATAGCCAGAGCCGCGCGAGTGCTGGCCCTGGCCGACGCCCAGCGTGGCGCTGTTGTAGCCGAAGTAGTCACGTGTCCAGGTACTGGCGTAGGACAGCTCCAGCGTGCGCCAATGCCCGGCGATGATCGCCTCGCCGTAGTCGTAGCGGGTGCCGCTGGCGCTCATGCGCGCGCCGGGATAGGCGTAGTGGTAGACGCCGGCACGCCAACCCCAGTCGCCACGGCTGGCTGCATAGCCGGCGTACACGTCCCACTCCACGTGTCCGCCTTCGATGAAGTACGGACTCACCCCCGAGGCCCAGGTGCCGGCGAACCAGCCGCTGTCCGCGGCCACGTCCAGCCCACCCTGCAGCACCGGACGGCCCCAGCTCTGCTCGAATCCGCGCGAGACGTAGTTCGAGGTCGCCGCCAGATTGGCGCTGGCGGTTCCGGCGCAGGCCGGCGCGGCGACGCCCAGCGACAGCAGCAGCGCAACAGCGCGCACGGCCCTCACGACACCAGCTCCAGCCGCGCCCGGCCCGCCGTGGCCAGGCCGCCCGACGAAGGTGCCGCGAGCTTGAACAGCGCCACCGCGCGCTGCAGTTCCTCGGCCTGATCCTCCATCGCCCGCGCCGCCGCGGTGGCCTCCTCGACCAGCGCGGCATTCTGCTGGGTGACTTCGTCCATCTGCACGATGGTCTTGCCGACCTGTTCGATGCCGGCGCTCTGCTCCTGCGAGGCGGCGGCGATCTCGCTCATGATGTCGGTGACCCGCCGCACGCTGGCCACCACCTCGCGCATGGTGTCGCCGGCGCCGTTGACCAGCGCCGTGCCGTTGTCGATCTGGCCGACCGAGGCGTCGATCAGGCCCTTGATCTCGTGCGCCGCGGTCGCCGAGCGCTGCGCCAGCGCACGCACCTCGCTCGCCACCACCGCGAAGCCCCGGCCCTGCTCGCCGGCGCGCGCCGCCTCCACCGCGGCGTTGAGCGCCAGGATATTGGTCTGGAAGGCGATGCCGTCGATCACGCCGATAATCTCGGCCATCTTCTTCGAGGCACCGGCGATGCCGGACATGGTCTCCACCACCTGCTCGACCACCGCGCCGCCGCGCGAGGCCACGCCGGCGGTGTCCTGCGCCAGGCGGTTGGCCTGGTGCGCATGCTCGGCGTTCTGCTTCACCGTGGAGGTCAGTTCTTCCATCGAGGCCGCGGTCTCTTCCAGGTTGGCCGCCTGTTGCTCGGTGCGCCGCGACAGGTCGTCGTTGCCGGCGGCGATCTCGCCGGCGGCGGTATTGATCGCGGTGGTGGCCTGCTGGATGCGGCCGACGATGCCGGTCAGCTGCTCCACGGTGGCGTTGGCGTCGTCGCGCATCTGCGCGAACACGCCATGGAACTCGCCGTGCATGCGCGCGGTGAGGTCGCCCTGCGCCACCGCCCGCAACAACGCCGACAAGGCCGACAGGTTGCCTTCGGTCAGCTCCATCAGGCGGTTCAGCCCGACCACCATGCCGCGGAAGTCGTGCTGGAAGCGCGCGGCGTCGCCGCGCCGGGAAAAATCGCCGGAGGCCGCGGCCTGCGCCAGTTCGGTGATGGCCTGGTTGATCGCCTGCAGGCTGCGCTTGGTGGTGCGCATCGCTTCGGTGATCGCCGCCTTCTCGCCCGGCAGCGGTTCCATGTCCACCTGCATGTTGCCGATCGCGTACTGCGACATCACCTCGACCAGGCGCCGCTGCACGTCCACGTGCGCTGCGACCAGCGCGTTGGTGCCGTGGACCATGCGCCCGTACTCGCCGGGGAAGCGCTCGGCGTCCATCCGATAACTCATCTCGCCGGCGTCGTGGCGCTGCGCCATCTCCGCCTGCGCCTGCATCACCGCCTGCAACTGCGTCTGCATGCTGCCCATCGCATCCAGCAACTGGCCCAGTTCGTCGTCGCGCCGATGGCGAACCTGGCTGTCCAGGCGCCCGGCGGCGACCGCCGAAGACACGCGCACGGCCTCGGCCAGCGGGTCGAGTACCTGCCGGCGCAGCAGCAGGTACAGCGCGCCGCTCAGCACCAGCGCCGAAAGCAGCCCGACCGCGGCGATGGTCCACAACAGCGCACGCGCCTTGGCCATGACCAACGCATACGGCACCGAGATGCCCAGCGCGAACGCCTGCGGCGCATCGCCGATCTTCAACGGCACGAACACGTTCAACGCATCCTCGCCGTCGGCGCGGCGATGGTCGAACACCACCTGGCCCTTGGCCACACGCGCGAGCATGTCCTTGGACCAGGCATCGTTGCGGGTCTTGCCGACCTGCTGCGGATCGCGGCTGGCCATCACCATGCCCAACGGCGACAGCAGGCTGGCGTGGCCCTCGCCCATCGGCCGCAGCGCGGCGATACGCTGCTGCAGGGTGTCGAGGGTGAAGTCGACGGTGACCACGCCCAGGAAGCGGCCGTTCTCCAGGATCGGCGTGGCCAGCGTCGTCATCAACGTGTCCTTGCCGGCCACCGGGTAGTAGTACGGCTCGATCACCACCGGCTTGTGCGTGTTGCGCGCCAGCAGGTACCAGTCGCCGTCGCCTGGCTTCTCGTAGTCGCGCAGGGCCTCACGCACCAGCTTGCCGTTCTGCCGCGACCACCAGGTCATGTAGCGGCCGCTGGCGTCGTGGCCCTCGGCACCGACGAAACCCTTGTCGTTGCCGTCGAACGCGTCCGGCTCCCACATGGTGCTGATGCCCAGCCACTGCGGATGCGCATCGAGCTGGCTGCGCAACACCGCCGTGGCGATGGCGCGCGACAGGCCACCGGCACCATGCTGCACACGGAAGCTGTTGGCCAGCGCCTCGCTGGCGTCGAAGGCCACGCCGATCTCGCGCGACACGCGCTGCGCCTCCAGTTGCCCCAGGTTCTCGATGCTGGTGCGCGAGGTCGACAGCAACGCATCGCTGCTGCGCCAGTAGATGATCATCGCGGTCAGGCCGAAGCAGGCCAGCGCGAGCAGGCCGGTACCCAGCATCAGGCGTTTGGCGACGCTGCCGCGACGGCGATGCGGCGACGGAGTGGACATGACGGCTTCCTTGGCAGGGGGAGAGTACGGGTGCGGGGAACACGCCACATCGAAGCCACCACAGCGCACGGCGCACGCGCGCCGTGTCCGTTGCCAATGACCTGCCCGAGACGCCTTCCCCAACGGGCCACGACGCGCCGCCGGACATCGCGTCCCAGGGCTGCTGCATGGCGGCTTACTCCCTCGCTATCGTCCCGCCGTCCGCAAACTTGATGGTCATCCCGCGCCAGGCCGATGAACGGACAGGTGTTCGCGGACAAAGCGGCCGACAGCGCATGGTTTCTTCCTGCATGCATGCACCAGTGAACATCTGCGCGCACCGGTGCAGCGCAGCGTTCCGGCATGCGATCTGCGCGGCGTCATGTGGCCAGCCGCATGGGATTGGCCACGTACGGCGCGGTATGCGGACAGACGACGGAGCCAGGGCGCAGGCGCATTCGCCAGGGCAGGCCTGCCTTGCCTTCAACGCAAAGGGGCACCGACAATGGATCCACGAGGAGAGGCCATGCACACTGCACGCGACACCTGGATGTCCATCTGCGACACGCTTGCTCCGGAAGACCACGGCCTGCGCGACGACGTTGCCCTCGCCATCGAGGCGCCGTCACGCTATCTGCAGCAGTTCGAGGATCCGCTGTTCGAGCGTGGCATCGAGGAACCGCACCAGGTCAGTCCGTGGCTGGCCCTGGTCGACGGGTTGATCTCGCGGGGCTTGTGCACCGAGGTGGATTGGAAAGTGGACGCCGCCGACCTCGCCCACGCGCTGGGCGAACTGCGGCCCCTGGCGGGCATGCGAGACGTGCTGTCGCCGCTGGCCGCGTCGCAGACGCGCAACGAAGAGGCACTGACGCTGGCGGCGCGCTGCCTCCAAGTGCAGAGCATGGCACTGCTCCACCTCGACATCGACAGCGACAGCTATCCGTTGCTCGTCGTGCCGGCGGACCGGCGCGACGCCGTGCTACGGATGGCCGAAGCGTTGGGCGAACACGCTGCCGCCCTGTAACCCGCAACGCACGTATCGCGGTCGCGCGCATCTCCAGGCGAGATGGGCAATGAAAGCGCAAGCCGGGCTTACGGCCGCCAGTTGGCGTTGTGCTCCCAGAACGCGACGCTGCGCCGGTAGGCGTCGCGATCCAGCGGCACGCCCGAGCCGCCCTCCTCCACGCCCAGCGCATTGCGCAGCATGGTGATCGGCGCCATCGGGATCTCCTGCGGCTCGGCGGTGTACAGGCAACCGACCACGCCCCAGTCGGCCTCGATCGGTGCGCCCTCGTGCGCGAGCTGTTCGCGGCTGTAGAGGATCGGCAACACGTAGGCGGCCACCGGCGGCTCGACGCCTTCGAACCAGCGCACCAGCACCGGCAACTCTTCGCGGCTGCGCGCCTCGTAGCCGGAACGCAGCAGGCGCCGGTTGGCGTCGGTGATCGGCACGGTCAGGCAGCGCGTCGAGGTCCAGTTGCGGTGCACGTGCAACTTGCAGAACGGCGCGTAGCCGTCGAGCACCTGCAGCGGCGCGTGGGTGTTGAGATGCTGCTCGAACTGCTCCGGCGTGCAGTCCTGGATCGCATTGCGGCGGCCGTCGCGTGGGAACAGGCGGGTGCGGGCGAACGGCGTGAGGACGATGAACATGGCGTGCATGGCGAACGAGGGCGGACAAGCGTAACGCGCAGCATGGTCGGTGCGCACCGGTAGCGCCAGATCCCGATGCGCCTCTGGCGCATCAGCGGCAGCATGAGAAATCCCCGTAGGAGCGGCTTCAGCCGCGATGAGCGTTACCGGTAATGCCGTCGCGGCTGAAGCCGCTCCTACAAGATCAGGCAGCCACCTTGCGACTACGGATGCGCCAGGGCGTAGTCGATCGCCGCGCACACCGCCGCCACCTGCGCGGCATTGCACTGCTCCGGCGTGGCGCTGGCGCTGTCCGGGTACACCTCGGTGGTGGTGGTGTAGCGCGCGTCGGTGATGCCCGCACACAGGCCCAGCCGCTTCACCGGATAGTTGATGACCCCCGGCGCCGCCAGCGGCGTGCCGATGAGTTCGCCGGCGGCGTCGGCCGGCGCGATATGGGTGACGTGCGCCACCGCGGCCAGCACCGCCTGCTGGAAGGCCGGCTGTGGGTTCTCGCTGTCGCCGACCAGGTAGAACCCATCGGGAATGCCGCCCGGCGCGTAGTCGACGCCATCGCGCGCGGCCAGTGCCGGACGGAACTCGGACTCGTCGCTGTCGGTGGTCTCGTGCAGATCGATATGCATGCGCACTTGCTCGCGCAACGGCGCGATCAGGCGCAGCAGCGCAGCCGATTCCTGCGCCGGGCTATCGGCGCGGAACGAACGGTTGGGATCCAGCGCATCGGCGTTCCAGCGGTGGATACGCTCGTACGCCCAGGGGCTCACGCAGGGCGCCACCAGCACGTTGGCGCGGCCGGCGTAGTCCCCGGCATGCTGCTGCGCGAACTGCAGGGCGCCGTGCACGCCGCTGGTCTCGTAGCCGTGCACGCCACCGGTGACCAGCATGCACGGCAGCGAATCGTTCCAATCTTGACTGCGCAGCGCCAGCAGCGGATAGCGCTCCCCTGCATATGCCAGTTCGCCGTACTCGACCACCTCCCACGGCCCGCGCAGGCGCTCGATGGCCGCCACCACCTCGTCCTGGTAGCTGCGCCGGCGCGGCTGCCCGGACAGCCAGGCCGCCTTCTCGGCGGCGCCCCAGGGCACGCCAGGGGTTCCGATCGGATAGAAGGCTGCGCTGGTCATGATGCGGCTCCACGTCGACAGGTGAGGGCGGCGACTGTAGCAAAGCGGGCCCGCGGCGATACGCGGCGCCACGAACACCGCGTTTGCGGCGCCTGCGCATGGAAGCGGATGCCGATCCCGCTTTCGTGCGCTGTCGCCATGAATACGTATGTAGCGCACCCATGCTGCGCCGCGATGCGCGCTTAGCATCCTCCCGCCGCACGCCAGCGCCGCGGCGACGTCACGCCCCTGTCCTGCAGGCGCCCCTGCCTGCGCCCACGCAACGAGGAGATCGCACGATGCGCGTCCCATCCGCTGCAAATCGTCTGCTGCGCCTGCACCGCTGGCGCAATCTGCTGGTCGGCCTGCTGCTGCTCCTGGTCACCGCCAGCGCCCAGGCCGATGTCATCCTGCATGCCTTCAACTGGCCCTACGCCACCGTCGAAGCGCGTGCCGCGCAGATCGCCGCCGCCGGCTACCGCAAGGTGCTGGTGGCGCCGGCCTACCGCTCGCAGGGCGACGCCTGGTGGGCGCGTTACCAGCCGCAGGACATGCGCCTGATCGACAACCCGCTCGGCGACACCGACGCCTTCGCCAGCATGGTGCAGGCGCTGAAGGCGGTGGGCGTGGAAACCTATGCCGACGTGGTGCTCAACCACATGGCCAACGAAGCGGCCACACGCTCGGACCTGAACTACCCGGGCAGCGCGATACTCGGCCAGTACGCGGCCAATCCGCAGCGCTATGCGTCGCTGCGGCTGTTTGGCGACCTCTCGCAGAATTTCCTCAGCGCCAACGATTTCGGCCCGGCGCAGTGCATCACCAACTACAACGATCCCTACCAGGTACGCACCTACCGCATCTGCGGCGGCGGCAGCGATCCCGGCCTGCCGGATCTGGTCGGCAACGACTGGGTGGTGCAGCAGCAGCGCAACTACCTGCTGGCGCTGAAGGCGCTGGGCGTGACCGGCTTCCGCATCGACGCGGCCAAGCACATGACCTTCGATCATCTGAACAAGGTGCTCGATGCGCAGGTGCGCTCCGGCGTGCTGGTGTTCGGCGAAGTGATCACCGGCGGCGGCAGCGGCAATTCCGACTACGACCAGTTCCTGGCGCCGTATCTGCAGGCCACCCCGCACGCGGCCTACGACTTCCCGCTGTTCAATTCGGTGCGCAACGCCTTCGCCTACGGCGGCAGCATGGACCTGCTGGTGGATCCGGGCGCCTACGGCCAGGCGCTGCCGGGCGCGCGCGCGGTGACCTTCGCCATCACCCATGACATCCCCAACAACGCCGGCTTCCGCTACGCGATCATGGACCCGGTCGACGAGACCCTGGCCTACGCCTATCTGCTCGGCCGCGACGGCGGCGTGCCGATGGTGTACTCGGACAACAACGAGAGCGGCGACAACCGCTGGGTCAACGCCTACCAGCGCGACGACCTCAAGCGCATGGTCGGCTTCCACAACGCGGCGCAGGGCCGCGACATGCAGGTGCTGGCGCACGGTGCCTGCTACCTGCTGTTCCGCCGCGGCGACCTGGGCATCGTCGGCATCAACAAGTGCGGCACCACCGTCACCGCCGCGGTGCCGATGAACGGCAGCGTGCTGCGCTGGAACGTGGACTACACCGATGCGCTGGGCTCGGGCAGCGTGGTGCGTATTTCCAGCGGCAACTACACCTTCAGCCTGCCGCCGCGGCAGGCGCGGATGTGGAAGCGCTGAGCCTGTATCCGGGCACGGCGCGCCCACCGGCGTGCCGTGCTCGGGCCACGTCACCGATTCAGGCGCGCCGGCAGCGGCCTGGCCACTGCGGCGCGGCCATCGGATATTGCACATCCATCCGGATGAAGAGATATACTGACCGCACCGCCCGCCGCGCTGCGCCCATGACCGCCATCAGCTTCGAGTTCTATCCGCCCAAGACCGACGAACAGCGCGCGCAGCTCGACCGCACCGCCGCGCGGCTGAAGGCCTACGCGCCAGAGTACGTGTCCTGCACCTTCGGTGCCGGCGGCTCGACCCTGAGCTACACCTCCGAGACCGTGCGCCACCTCAAGCAGCACCACCGCTTCGAGGCCGCCCCGCACCTGTCCTGCGTGGGCGGCAGCCGCGAGGAGATCCGCGAGCTGCTCAAGCTGTACCGCGCCATCGGCTGCCGCCGCCTGGTCGCGCTGCGCGCGGACCTGCCGTCCGGCATGGGCCACCCGGGCGACCTGCGCTACGCCGCCGACCTGATCGCCTTCATCCGCGCCGAGCACGGCGACGCCTTCCACCTGGAAGTGGGCGCGTACCCGGAGACGCATCCGCAGGCCAACGACGCGCTCAGCGACCTGCGCCACTTCAAGGCCAAGGTCGACGCCGGCGCCGATGCCGCCATCACCCAGTACTTCTACAACGCCGACGCCTACTTCCACTTCGTCGACGCGGTGCGCAAGCTCGGTGTGCAGATCCCGATCGTGCCCGGCATCATGCCGATCTCCAACTTCAGCCAGCTGCGGCGTTTCTCCGAGCAGTGCGGCGCGGAAATCCCGCGCTGGATCGGCAAGCGCATGCAGGCCTACGGCGACGATGCAGAGGCCATCCGCGACTTCGGTGCCGACGTGGTCGCCACGCTGTGCCAGCGCCTGATCGACGGCGGCGCGCCCGGGCTGCACTTCTACACGCTCAACCTGGCCAAGCCGACCACCAGCGTGCTGGCACGCCTGCGCGGCGCCATCGACGCCGGCTGAGCTTCGCGGCCGCGGTCGCGGCCGCTCGGGATTCGGGATTCGGGATTCGCCAAAGCGGCGCCGCGTGCCGCTGTTGCCAATCCCGAATCCCCAATCACCAATCCCCGCGTCACCACCCATTCGCTCCGCGGTCACGCCGGCTGCGGCTACCCTGCGCCGATGCGCGCCCTTCCGCCGATCCTGCTGCTCCTGTGCCTGTGCATGTTCGCCCTGCCCGCCGCGGCGCAGCGGGTGAACCGCTGCAGCGGCCCCGACGGCACCACCGTGTTCAGCGATCGCCGCTGCGAGGACATCGGCGCGATCGATCGGCTGCCGCCACCGGCCGTGCCAGGCAATGTGAGCGGCCGAGCCGCCGACCTGGCACCACCGCAATGCGTGCGCCGGCTCAGCGTGCTGGCGCAGCAGATCCGCACCGCGGTCGAGACGCGTGACGTCACCCGGCTGTCTGCGCTGTACTGGTGGAACGGCGTCTCCGACGCCGGCGCGCAGCGCGTGCTCGACCGGCTGGAGGCGATCGTGCGCCGTCCGCTGGTGGCGATCGTGCCGGTGTTGCCCGACGACACTGCACAGGCCGCCGACACTGCGCCCGCCGCGACTGCGGCAGCATCGATGCCGGGCACGCCAGACAGCGACGGCACCGACGGTCCACCACGCCGGCACGCCACCGGCCTGCGCCTCCAGCAGACCCTGAGCGGCAGCATCACCCCGGCGTCCACCGTGCTGGGACTGCGCCGGCAGTACGACTGTTTCTGGATCAGCTTTTGAAAGGCCGGGATTGGGGAATGGGGATTGGGGAATCGCAACAGCGGCTTCCCTGTACGCCCCCCACCCTCGCGTAGGAGCGGCTTCAGCCGCGACCTGTCGGCGATCCGTGGTCGCGGCTGAAGCCGCTCCCACAGGTGCAGCGCCAGCCTCGTCGGAGGATCACTGTGGGAGGGACTTCAGTCCCGACGCATTGCGCCATCGAAAAGCACACCGCTTCGCGCGTCGCGGCTGCATGACAGTTGACTCCTACGGACGCGGTTGCTGCCGCCCCACTCACGCCAGATCGACCGCCGCCGGCCATAGTCCGCGGATCGCGGCGACGCCCTGGCCGCCGTGGCGGCGCGCCTCGGCCACTTGCGTCGGCGCCAGGCCGCCGATCGGGTAGATCGGCAGGGCGACCTGCTCGCGCAGCCGCTCGAACGCCTCCCACCCCAACGGCGTGGCGCCGGGGTGGCTGGCGGTGGCCGCCAGCGGCCCGACCACCGCGAAATCGCAGCCGATGCGCTGCGCCGCCTGCAATTCTTCGAGGCTGTGGCAGGACGCCGCCACGGCCTGCCCGTCCGGCAACGGGCGCGCCTGCCACTGCGGCAACTGCTCCGCGCCCAGGTGCACGCCCACGCCCAGTGCCTGCGCCAACGCCACGTCGCGGTTGAACAGCACCTGCGCGCCACGCGTCGCGCACAGCGCAGCGGCGGCCCGCGCCAGCGGCGCCCACTGCTCGGCCGGCAGGCTGCGCGCGCGCAACTGCACGCGGCGCACGCCGGCATCCAGCGCGCGCTCCAGCGCCGCCAGCCAGGGACCCGGCTCGACCGGCTCCGGCGTCACCAGGTAGCACGCGGGCTGACGCAGCATCGCCACCACTGGCTGGTCGGCCGGCGGCATCGCGTAGCGGCACAGCTTGTCGGCACTCACCCAGGTCAGCGCCTGGCCCTCGCGGCCACGCGGCGTGCCCTTCCACGCCGACACCTGGCGCACTTCCAGGCGCAGGCGCTTGTCCGGATAGCGCTGCGGCACTTCCATCAGCCACTCGCCGACGACCGCCTCGATGCCCAGTTCCTCCTGCAGTTCGCGCACCAGCGCTTGCTCCGAGGTCTCGCCGGGTTCGCGCTTGCCGCCGGGGAATTCCCACAGGCCGGCCAGGTCGCGGCCCTCGGTGCGGCGGGTCAGCAGAATACGGCCGCGCGCATCGGTGATGACGCCGGCGACGACATGGATGGATCTGAGCGGTTCGGACATGGCGCAAGCTTGCCGTTTCCGGCAGCGCCAGCGCAATCAACCGGGTTCACATCGGCGACGATCCGCATCCCTCGGCGGGGCGATCGGCGTCCGCACACGCCGCCAGACCGCGCAACAACCGGCTCGGACAGCGCGTCGAGCGGGCAAAGGCTCCTCGCCAAGCCCCGGCATGCGACGCACGAGCCGCTGCCGCGACCATGGCCACATCCGGAGGCGTGATGGGTAACGTCAGCCGCGGGTGGCGACGTCGTGCGCATTGCGCGCGTCACGTCACCTCCGCGACATGCGCAACTGCCAACGGCTCACGCCGCCAAGCCGTGGCCAATCCGCCACAGCACGCCACCGGGGTCGTGCAGGGTGAAATCGCGCATGCCCCAGGGCCGGTCCTCCGGCGCGCCCAGGCGCGCGCCGTAGCGGCCGGCCAGGTCGGCCGCGTGCAGCCGCCGCCACCAGGCGTCGGCGTCCTCCACCCACAGGTGCAGCACGAGGTTCTGCGCCAGGCCCGCGTGGTAGAAATCCTGCAGCAGGAACGCGCAGCGGTCGCCGTGGCGGAAGCAGATCAGGCCGTCGCCGAGCGGCTCGGGCACGAAGCCTACGTCCGCATAGAACCGCGCCGACAGCGCGAGATCCTGCGCCGGCACGAACACCTTGAGTTCCAGACTGGGCGCAGGCTCCACGGCAGGACTAACGAGGCAGTGGCGACATCGGCCACCCTACGCGCCGCCCACCCGGTACGCCAGGTCGGCAAGCGCATCGCCCCAAGCCACTCCCAAAAAACGGAACGCCCCGCACACGGCGGGGCTGTTCGCAAAAGCGTGACCGATCCGCGCACCTGCGTCCGTCGCCGGCCTTCAGCGAAGGGACTGCACCGACGGACGCGGGGATGTGGTGGCCGGCGCACCGACACCCACAGCGTGCGACGCCGACTGCGGAGACGCCGCGCGATTGCGCAGCGCTCCGCGCAACGCCAGGCTCAGCTCAACTGGCCGTGGCAGTGCTTGTACTTCTTGCCGCTGCCGCAGGGGCACGGATCGTTGCGGCCGACCTTCGGCGCTTCGCGGGTCACCTGTGCCACGGTCGGCGCTCCAAGCTCGCCGCGCTGCACCTGCTCGGCTTCCTCGTCGGCACCGTAGCCGCCGGCGTCCTGGTGCTGGAACTGCGCCTGACGCAGCTGCGCCTCCATCTGCTGGCGCTCCTGCGCCTCCAGCGCCGCCACTTCCTCCTCGCTGCGGATGCGCACCCGCGCCAGCAGGGTCACCACTTCGCGCTTGGCGTGCTCCAGCATCTCCGAGAACAGCTCGAAGGCTTCCTTCTTGTATTCCTGCTTGGGCTGCTTCTGCGCATAGCCGCGCAGGTGGATGCCCTGGCGCAGGTAGTCCATGCGCGCCAGGTGCTCCTTCCAGCTCTGGTCGAGCACGGTGAGCATCACGTGCTTCTCCAGCGCACGCATGGTCTCGCCGCCGATCGCCGATTCCTTCTCGCGGAAATGGCGGTCCACTTCCTCGCGCACCTTTTCGACGATGCCGTCCGCGTCCAGTTCCTCGTGGCGCTTGACCAGGTCGCCGATCGACAGCGACAGGCCCAGTTCGCTGGCCAGCGTGGCTTCCAGGCCCGGCAGGTCCCACTGGTCGTCCACCGAGTTCGGCGGCACGAAGCGCGACACGATGTCGTAGATCACGTCGTCGCGGATGCCGTCGACGTTCTCCTTGACCGACTCGGCGTCCAGCAGTTCGTCGCGCTGGGCGTAGATCACCTTGCGCTGGTCGTTGTTGACGTCGTCGAAGTCGAGCAGGTTCTTGCGGATGTCGAAGTTGTGCGCCTCGACCTTGCGCTGCGCCTTCTCGATCTGCCGGCTGACCAGCTTGTCCTCGATGACGTCGTCTTCCTTCATGCCCATCATGCGCATCGCCTTCTGCACCCAGTCGGAGGCGAAGATGCGCATCAGGTTGTCTTCCAGCGACAGGTAGAACCGCGAGGAACCCGGGTCGCCCTGGCGGCCGGAACGGCCACGCAGCTGGTTGTCGATACGCCGCGACTCGTGGCGCTCGGTGCCGATGATGTGCAGGCCGCCGGCGGCCTTGACCGCGTCGTGGCGCTCCTGCCAGGCCGCCTTCAGGCGCGCGCGCGTGGCCTCGTCCGGCTCCTCGCCCAGCGCATGCAGTTCCGCTTCCAGCGAGCCGCCGAGCACGATGTCGGTACCGCGGCCGGCCATGTTGGTGGCGATGGTCACCGCGCCCGGCTGGCCGGCGTTGGCGACGATCTGCGCTTCGCGCTCGTGCTGCTTGGCGTTGAGCACTTCGTGCTTCACGCCCGCCTTGCGCAGGTGCTCGGACAGCATCTCCGAGGTCTCGATCGAGGTGGTGCCGACCAGCACCGGCTGGCCGCGCTTGGCGCAGTCCTCGATGTCGGCCAGCACTGCGTTGAACTTGCCCTGGCGGTTGAGGAACACCTGGTCCGGCCAGTCCTTGCGGATGGTCGGGCGGTTGGTCGGGATCACCACCACTTCCAGGCCGTAGATGCTCTGGAATTCGTAGGCTTCGGTATCGGCCGTGCCGGTCATGCCGGACAGCTTCTTGTACATGCGGAACAGGTTCTGGAAGGTGATGCTGGCCAGCGTCTGGTTCTCGCGCTGCACCGGCACGCCTTCCTTCGCTTCCACCGCCTGGTGCAGGCCGTCGGACCAGCGGCGGCCCGGCAGGGTGCGGCCGGTGAACTCGTCGACGATCACCACCTCGCCGTCGCGCACGATGTAGTCGACGTCGCGCTGGTAGATCGCGTGCGCACGCAGCGCCGCGTTGAGGTGGTGGACCACGCTCAGGTTCTGCGCGCCGTACAGGCGGTCTTCCTCGTCGGTCAGGATGCCGGCGGCGCGCAGCAGCTCTTCGGCGTGCTCCATGCCCGCTTCGGACAGGTGCACCTGCTTGCCCTTCTCGTCGACCCAGAAGTCGCCCTCGCCCTCTTCGGACTCCTGCTTGACCAGCTGCGGCACGATGCGATTGACGCGGATGTACAGCTCCGGCGATTCGTCGGCCGGGCCGGAGATGATCAGCGGAGTGCGCGCTTCGTCGATCAGGATCGAGTCGACTTCGTCGACGATGGCGTAGTTGAGCCCGCGCTGGAAGCGGTCGGCCTTGGACAGCGCCATGTTGTCGCGCAGGTAGTCGAAGCCGAATTCGTTGTTGGTGCCGTAGGTGATGTCGGCGGCGTAGGCGGCATGCTTGTCGCTGTGCGGCATGCCCGGGTACACCACGCCCACGCTCAGGCCCAGCCAGTTGTACAGCTTGCCCATCTGCGCGGCGTCGCGGCGCGCCAGGTAGTCGTTGACGGTGACCACGTGCACGCCCTTGTCTTCCAGCGCGTTGAGGTACACCGGCAGCGTCGCGACCAGGGTCTTGCCCTCGCCGGTGCGCATTTCCGCGATCTTGCCCAGGTGCAGGACCATGCCGCCGATCAACTGCACGTCGTAGTGGCGCATGCCCAGCACGCGGCGGCTGGCCTCGCGGCACACCGCGAACGCTTCCGGCAGCACCTTGTCCAGGGTCTCGCCGCCGGCGATGCGCCCGCGCAGTTCCGGGGTCTTGGCCTGCAGCTGCGCGTCGGAGAGCTGCTCCATCTCCGGCTCCAGCGCATTGATCTTGGCGACGATACGGTGGAGCTGGCGCAGTTGGCGCTCGTTGCGGCTACCGAAAACGCGAGTAAGCAGACTGTTGATCATTGAAGGAACCGGTTGGAAAGGAACGCCTCGACGGTCCGATCCCCAGGGAATCGACGGACCGCAAACGAAACAGGGCGCAAGGCGCCCTGTCGATGGCAAAGCACATTGTAGCTTGGGGCGGGGCCTGGCGATTCAAGCGCCGGCACACCGCCCCTGCCGGGCTCAGCCGCGGCCGCGGCGGCCCACCGGAATGGCGCCATCGCCGAGGAACTTGGCCGGGTTCACCACCACCCCGTCCTTCCACACCTCGAAATGCACGTGGGCGCCGGTGGAACGCCCGGTGGAGCCGGCCTTGGCCACTTCCTGGCCGACCCGCACCAGGTCGCCGACCTTCACCGACAGCCGCGAATTGTGCGCGTAGCGGGTGACATAGCCATTGCCGTGGTCGACCTCGACCACGTTGCCGTAGCCGCCGCGCACGCCGGAGTAGCTGACCACGCCGTCGGCCACCGCCAGCACCGGGTCGCCGACGTTGGCGTGGAAGTCGATGCCCTTGTGGTTGCCGGTGCCGCGGCCGAACGGATCGGCGCGGCCGCCGAAGGCCGAGGTGATGTAGCTGTTGCGGATCGGCATCCGCGAGGGCACCGCGTTCTGGTCCAGCTGGTGGTCGAACAGCAGCGATTCCAGCACCGACAGCTGCTGGCCGGAGGTGGCGAACTGCTGCTGCAGCCCGTCCAGTTCCTTGCCGAGCTGCTGCGCGGGCATGTCGTGGCTGGGTTCGTCGTCGCCACCACCGACGCCGACCGGCTGGTCGAAATCGAACTCGCCGTCCTGCAGCTTGCCCATGCGGGTCAGGCGATCGCCGAGCGCGTTGAGCCGGGTCGCCTGCGCCTGCAGTTCGCCCAGCCGCGCCGCCAGGGCGTTGACCTGGGTCTGCGCGTCGCGGCGCACCTGCGCCAGCTCCTGGTCCTGCCGCTCGAGCTTGGCGCGCATCTGCGCCGAACCACCCCACCCGGCTGCAGCACTGACGCCGATGCCGAGTACCATGCCGAGGCCGAGCACGGAACCGAGCGCGGCGAGGGGGCGGCGGTCGGCGAAATCGCGCAATCGCCACGGCAACGTCTTGACCCCCTTTTCACTGGAACGGATTACGATCTTCTTGAACGTCATATGAGTTTTCATGTCTAAGCGAAAGTCCGGCGAAGGCCATACCGCCACGCCGCAGCCGGCGCTGGACGCCGCACTGGCGGACAAGGCGGGCGACCCGTTGCGACGCGCCCTGTGGCTCGACGCGCTGGACCGGCAGTTGCGCCCCCATCTGCCGCCGAACCTGGCCTCCCGTTGCCGGTTGGCCAATGTGAACGGCGAACAGCTCGTTTTTCTCGTTGAGTCTCCGGTCTGGCACGCCCGGGTCAGGCTGGCCGAGGCCGACATCCTTGCTGCGGCCCGTTCCCTCGGGCTGAAAGCCACCAAAGTGACCGTCAAGACTGCGACTGCACCCGCGCATTCCCCAATGCAGCAGGCAAGAAGCAAGCCAGCTCCGGTTTCTGCGGCCACGCACAAGGGATTGCGCGAGGCCCTGGCTTCCCTGCAGGACGTCGGCTCCGCGACGCCTGATGCGACCACGGGCTCCGACCGTGGCCGTCGACGTACGTAGACACGCACGCCGCGACCGACGCATCCTAGCGGGCGTCGGGCGTCAGGTCGTTACCGATTCGTTAAATCGGCGTTAAGGGGAGAAGAAGAACCGGCCGATTGCCAATTCCGTGATACCCACCCGGCCGTCACCGGGTTGAACGGGTTCAGGCGTAAGCGGCTGCCCCGTAGGCCACCGGCGCTTGCTGCGCGGCGGATTCGAAGCTGACCCATTCCCACGCCGCCTGTTCGGCAAGCAGGGCGCGGACCAGCTTGTTGTTCAGCGCATGGCCGGACTTGTAGCCCTCGTACGCACCGAGGATGGCACCGCCGGCCAGGTACAGGTCGCCGATCGCATCGAGGATCTTGTGGCGCACGAACTCGTCGGCGTAGCGCAGGCCGTCGTCGTTGAGCACGCGGAACTCGTCGAGCACGATGGCGTTGTCCATCGAACCGCCCAGGCCCAGATTGCGCTCGCGCATGTACTCCAGGTCGCGCATGAAGCCGAAGGTGCGCGCGCGGGAGATTTCCTTGATGTAGGCCATCGTCGAGAACTCGATTTCCTGGCGCGACTGCTTGGCCGGGATCATCGGGTGGTCGAACTGGATGGTGAAACCGAGCTTGTAGCCGCCGTCGTAGGGCACGAAGCGGGCGATCTTGTCGCCGTCGCGCACTTCCACTTCGCGCTTGATGCGGATGAAGCGCTTGGCCTTGTCCTGCTCGACGATGCCCGCCGACTGCAGCAGGAACACGAACGGACCGGCCGAGCCGTCCATGATCGGCAACTCGGCCGAGGACAGTTCGACGATGGCGTTGTCCACGCCGAGGCCGGCCATCGCCGACATCAGGTGCTCCACGGTCTGGATCTTGGCCTGGCCGCGGCTCAAGCCGGTGCACAGCGTGGTCTCGGTGACCAGTTCGGCATCGGCCGGCACGTCCACCGCCGGATCCAGGTCCACGCGTCGGAACACGATGCCGTGGTCGGCCGGTGCGGGGCGCAGGGTCATGTAGACCTTGTCGCCGCTGTGCAGGCCCACGCCGGTGGCGCGGATCGTGTTCTTGAGGGTGCGTTGCTGGGTCATGGCAGACAGTCTGGGAACGTCTGTTCGCACGGGAACTGAACAGACAACGAGAATATCACGCGTTTAGCCAAATTTTAACAAAGCGGTCACAGCATCCCATGCCTGCAACACTGGCCCGTGCCGGCGTCGCGGTCGCAAAAACCTGCCGGGTCGCGAGGACCCGGCAGCAAGGGACACGGCGCGCCGGCCAGGGAGGCGCTCCTGGACGGCGGTGTTGCGGGCCGGCGCGAACGCCGGCCGATGACGCATCGACCTCAGTCGGCCTGGCGGCGCAGGGCGGGCCGCTTGCTTGCGAAGCACTGCTTCGCGAGCGGCCCCGCGCCCGGCCATGGATGGCCGGGCAGGCCCATCCGCAAGCCAGACGGCTGCGCCAGGGACGGCATCAGTCGGCCTGACGGCGCAGGAACGCGGGAATATCCAGGTAGTCGCTCGGCAGGTCGGCCGCGGCCGGCGCCGGGGCAGACGCCGCGGTGCTCATCGACTCGCCGCTCGGACGACGCAGGCCCAGGCCCATCGCACCGCCGACCGCCTTGGACACGGCGTCGCCGCCGTGCTCGAAGTCGCCGAACTCCGGCTGGCCGGTGGTGGCGTTGCGCACCAGCTTGATCGGCGCGCGCTGCTCCGGACGCTGCGACTGGCGCGACACCGCGCGGTTCAGGCCGGTGGCGACCACGGTCACGCGCACTTCGTCCTGCATGTCCGGATCCAGCACGGTGCCGACCACCACGGTGGCGTCCTCGGAGGAGAAGCCCTCGATGGTGCGGCCGATCTCGTCGAACTCGGCCATGGTGAAGTCAGGGCCGGCGGTGATGTTGACCAGGATGCCGTTGGCGCCGGCCAGGTTGACGTCGTCCAGCAGCGGGTTCTGGATCGCCGCTTCGGCGGCGGCCTGCGCGCGGTCGTCGCCGCGGGCCGAGCCGGCGCCCATCATCGCCAGGCCCATTTCCGACATCACGGTGCGCACGTCGGCGAAGTCGACGTTGATCAGGCCCGGACGCACGATCAGGTCGGCGATGCCCTGCACCGCGCCCTGCAGCACGTCGTTGGCGGCGCGGAACGCCTGGATCATGGTGGCGTTGCGGCCGAGCACGGTGATCAGCTTTTCATTCGGGATGGTGATCAGCGAGTCGCAGTGCTGGCTCAGTTCCTCGATGCCCTTCAGCGCCACCTGCATGCGGCGACGGCCTTCGAACGGGAACGGCTTGGTGACCACGGCCACGGTCAGGATGCCCATTTCCTTGGCCAGCTGCGCCACCACCGGCGCGGCGCCGGTGCCGGTGCCGCCGCCCATGCCGGCGGTGATGAACACCATGTCCGCGCCCTGCAGCGCGTCCATGATGCGCTCGCGGTCTTCCAGCGCGGCCTGGCGGCCGACTTCCGGGTTCGCGCCCGCGCCCAGGCCCTTGGTGACGTTGGTGCCGAGCTGCAGCTGCAGCTTGGCGCCGCAGTTCTTGATCGCCTGCGAGTCGGTGTTGGCGGTGATGAACTCCACCCCGTCCACGCTGCTGCTGACCATGTGCGCGACCGCGTTGCCGCCGCCGCCGCCCACGCCAACGACCTTGATCACTGCATTGGGTGCCATCTTTTCAATCAGTTCGAAATGCGCCATGTCCGTTTCCTCTTTGAGCCGGGATTCGGGATTGGGGATTGGGGATTCGGAGAACTCCGATCCTTTTTTCCTGCCTCTCCGTCCGGCGAGTGTTGTTGTTTGGATGCCGGGATTCGGGATTCGGGAGTGGGGATTCGCAAGAGCGACTACCCAGTTCCGTGACCCTTTCCACGGCGGAATCACTGCAAAAAAACCTATCGCCTACCTACCTACCGCTCTCCACTCTCTCTACCTACCGCTGTTGCTCCCACCAATCCCGAATGCCGAATCCCCAATCCCGGCTCCATCAAAATTCGCCGCGATACCAGTTCTTCAATTTCTTGAACAAGCTGCCGGCGCGGCCGGTCGGCAGCGACGGGCGGCGCGGGTGTTCGATCTGGCTGCCCATCAGCAGCAGGCCCACGCCGGTGGCGTGGACCGGGTTGCCGACGACTTCGCCCAGGCCGGTGACGTGCTGGGGAATGCCCACGCGCACCGGCATCTGCACCATTTCCTCGGCCAGTTCGACCACGCCTTCCATCTTCGACGCGCCGCCGGTCAGCACCATGCCGGCGCGCACCAGTTCCTCGAAGCCGGAGCGACGCAGTTCCGCCTGCACCATCTCGAAGATTTCCTCGTAGCGGCCCTGCACCGCCTGCGCCAGCGAATGGCGCGGCATGCGCCGCGGCGGGCGGTCGCCGACGCTGGGCACCTGGATGCTTTCCTCGGCGGTGGCCAGCTGCGCCAGCGCGCAGGCGTAGCGCACCTTGATCTGCTCGGCTTCCGGGGTCGGCGTGCGCAGCATGTGCGCGATGTCGTTGGTGACGTGGTCGCCGGCGATCGGCAGCGACGCGGTGTGGCAGATCGCGCCCTGCACGAACACCGCCAGGTCGGTGGTGCCGGCGCCCATGTCCACCAGCACCACGCCCAGCTCGCGCTCGTCGGCGGTCAGCACCGCCACAGAGGACGCCAGCGAGGACAGGATCAGGTCGTCCACCTGCAGGCCGCAGCGCTGCACGCACTTGCTGATGTTGGCCGCGGCCGACTGCGCGCACACCACCAGGTGCGCATGCACCTCCAGGCGCACGCCGGTCATGCCGACCGGGTTGCGAATGCCTTCTTGCGAATCGTCCAGCACGTACTCGCGTGGGATCGCGTGGAGGATGCGCTGGTCGGCCGGGATCGCCACCGCCTTGGCCGCTTCCAGCACGCGGTCCAGATCGTTCCAGGTCACCTCGCCATCGCGGATCGGCACGATGCCCGGCGAGTTCTTGCACTGCACGTGGTTGCCCGAGATCGACGCGTACACCGAACGGATCTCGCAGCCGGCCATCAGCTCGGCTTCCTCGATCGCGCGCTGGATCGACTGCACGGTGGATTCGATGTCCACCACCACGCCGCGCTTGAGCCCGCGCGACTCGTGCGAACCGATGCCGATCACCTCGATCGGGTTGCCGGGCGAGTATTCGCCGACCAGCGCGACGACCTTGGAGGTGCCGATGTCCAGTCCAACGATGAGGGATTTGTCGCCTTTGCGGTTCATGTCTTGGAGCCGGGAATAGAGAATGGGGAATGGGGAATGGAGAAGAGCGAGCGCGTGCGCGGGGTCGGAGGGTCGGCCAGTGCCGCGTGGCGCGCGGGCTGGGCCGGCGCCGCGGGTTTCTTCTCCTTGCCCGGCTCCTTACTCGACTCTTTGCTCTCGGGTACCCATGCCACGGTGAATCCGTTGGTGTAGCGAAGATCGGCGCGCGCCAGCGGCGGCTGGCCCGGCTGCAGCAGTTGCGGCAGCACCCGGGCGAAGCGCTCCAGGCGGGCGCGCGCGTCGTCGCGGCCGACCACCACCTGCACGCCGTTGCCCAGCGCCAGCGACCAGCTGCCGCGCGCGTCCAGGGCCACGCCCTGCACCGGCAGGCCGACCGGGGCGAACAGCGCGCGCGAGATGTTGTACAGCGCGACCACGTCGGCGGCCTTGGCGTCCGGACCGGCCAGGTGCGGCAGTGCCACGTCGCGCAGTTCGTTGGGCAGGGCGAAGATGCGGCCCTGCTCGGACAGCATGCGATCCGCGCCCCAGCGCGCGAACGGACGGTGTTCGACGACGCGCACTTCCAGCACGTCCGGCCAGCGCTTGCGCACCCGCGCGCTCTCCACCCACGGCAGGCGCTCGATCGCGTTCTGCGCATCCTGCAGGCGCACCGCGAAGAAACCGCGGCGCGCGTACGGCAGCACCACCTGGCGCAACTGCTCGGCGGAGACCCGCTTGAAGTCGCCGCTGACCTGCAGCCGGCTCAGCGGCCAGCGCTCGGCCCCGACCCAACCGTTGAGCACGGCCACGATCGGCAGCGCGACCAGGGCCAGCGCCAGCAGCCAGGCGAGGATGCGCAGGGAGGCGTTCATCGGCGCGCTCCGCGCGCGGGATTGGGGATTGGGCATTCGGGATTGGCGCAATGCGCACAGCAGATCGCGCCGGCAGCGCGCAGCGCCGCTCCTGCGAATCCCCAATCCCGAATCCCCAATCCCGGCTTCACAGCGTCTGCTCCAGGATGCGCCAGCACAGGCCGGCGAAGTCCACGCCGAGCTGCGCCGCGGCCTTGGGCACCAGCGAATGGCTGGTCATGCCCGGGGCGGTGTTGACCTCGATCAGTTGCAGGCCGCGCACGCGGTCGCGCATCACGTCGACGCGGCCCCAGCCGCTGCAACCGGCGGCGGCGAAGGCCTGCAGCGCGAGCTGGCGGATCCGGGTCTCGTCCTCGCCCTCCATGCCCGGGCACAGGTACTGGGTGTCCTCGGCGATGTACTTGGCGTGGTAGTCGTACCAGTCGCCGGCGGGCACGATGCGGATCGACGGCAGCGCGATGTCGCCAAGGATGCCGACGGTGTATTCCTCGCCCTGCACCATCTGCTCCATCAGCAGTTCGCCGCGGTAGTCGGCGGCGAAGGCGCGCACCGGCGCCAGGTCGGCCTCGGCCAGCACGCGGAACACGCCGACGCTGGAGCCTTCGCAGGCCGGCTTGACGAACAGCGGGTAGCCCAGCGCGGCGGCGGCCGCAGCCAGGTCGGCCTGGGCGTCGATGCGGGCGAAGCCGGGAGTCGGCAGGCCGGCGGCGATCCACACCTGCTTGGTGCGGATCTTGTCCAGGGTCAACGCGCTGCCGAGCACGTCGGGGCCGGTGAACGGCACCTGCAGCGCGCGCAGCAGGCCCTGCAGCACGCCGTTCTCGCCGTCGCCGCCGTGCAGGATGTTGAACACACGATCGACCTCGCCGGCGCGGATGCGCTCGAGCAAGGCGGGAATGCCGTCCACCGGCTGCGCGTCGACGCCGCGGCTGCGCAGCGCCTCGAGCACGTTGGCGCCGGAGTTCAGCGACACCTCGCGCTCACTGGACGTGCCGCCGAGCAGCACGGCGACGCGACCGAACGCGGCCGGGTCGGTGATGCGCGGCGGCGGCAGGGTCTGCGCGCTCATGCGTCCGCTCCGCCGGCGAAGCCATGCTGGGCGATGTGCTGGGCGACGTAGCCGATGTCGCCCGCGCCCATCATCAGCAGCAGGTCGCCGTCCTGCAGCACGTCGGGCAGCACACTGTCGAGTTCGCCGACTTGGCCGACCACCACCGGCTCACTGCGGCCGCGCGCGCGGATCGCACGCGCCAGCGAGCGCGCGTCGGCGCCCGGGATCGGCGCCTCGCCGGCCGGGTAGACCTCGCTGAGCACCAGCGCGTCCACTTCCGACAGCACCGCGGCAAAGGCGTCGAACTGGTCGCGGGTGCGGCTGTAGCGATGCGGCTGGAACGCGACCACCAGGCGCTTGTCCGGCCAGCCGCCACGGGCGGCGGCGAACACCGCGGCCAGCTCGCGCGGATGGTGGCCGTAGTCGTCGACCAGGCGCACGCGTGCGCCGGCGGCGGTGGTCACTTCGCCCAGGTCGTTGAAGCGGCGGCCGATGCCGGCGAAGCTCTGCAGCGCGCTGGCGATCGCCTCCGGGGCCACGCCGAGCTGCCAGCCGATGGCGGCGGCGGCGAGCGCGTTGAGCACGTTGTGGCGGCCCGGCAGCGCCAGGGTCACCGGAATGCTGCTGCCTTCCGGCAGGCGCAGGGTGAAGCGCATGCGCGGGCCGTCCTGGACCACGTCCTCGGCGCGCACGTCGGCATTCTCGCTGAGGCCATAGCTCATCACGTGGCGCGGCGTCTTCGCCGCCAGCGCAGCCACTTCCGGATCGTCGATGCACAGCACCGCCAGGCCGTAGAACGGCAGGCGCTGCAGGAACTCGGCGAACGCCGCCTGGACGCGGGCGAAGTCGTTGCCGTAGTTCTCCAGGTGATCGGCATCGATGTTGGTGATGACCGAGATCAGCGGATTCAGGCGCAGGAAGCTGCCGTCGCTCTCGTCGGCCTCGGCCACCAGCCACTGGCCGCCGCCGAGCTTGGCGTTGGCGCCGGCGGCGAGCAGCTGCCCGCCGATCACGAAGGTCGGGTCCAGCCCGCCTTCGCTGAGCACCGCCGCGGCCAGGCTGGTGGTGGTGGTCTTGCCGTGGGTGCCGGCCACCGCGATGCCGCGGCGGAAGCGCATCAGCTCGGCCAGCATCGCCGCGCGCGGCATGATCGGAATGCGCTGGCTGCGCGCTTCCATCAGTTCCGGATTGTCCTCGCGGATCGCGCTGGACACCACCACGCAATCGGTGCCGAGCACGTTGGCGGCCGAGTGCCCGCGCATCACCCGCGCACCGAGCTTGACCAGGCGCTGGGTGGCGGCGTTGTCGGCGTTGTCCGAGCCGGAGACCTCGTAGCCCAGGGTCAGCATGACCTCGGCGATGCCGCTCATGCCGGTGCCGCCGATGCCGACGAAGTGCACGCGCGGGAACGCGCGCACCAGATCGCCGGTGTCGTGGAGACGGCGGATCACAGGGCACCTCCTGCGGAGGTGCCGGGATTCGGCATTAGGGATTCGGGATTCGCGGCGTCGCCGACGGCCTGTTGCCGCGGCGCATCGCCCTGTACGGATGTCTGCATGGTGTCCTGCTTGTGCTCCTGCTTTTTACCAATCCCCAATCCCGAATCCCGACTCCCGGCCTCTTCGAGCACGATGTCCGCAATGCGTTCGGCCGCATCCGGCTTGGCCAGCTGGCGTGCGGCCTCGGCCATGGCCAGGCGCTGGGCGGGCTGCGCCAGCAGGTCGCGCAGGACGCGCTGCAGGTGGTCGGCCAGGGCGTCGTCCTGCTTCAGCAGCACGGCGGCGCCGCGCTCGACCAGGTATTCGGCGTTGCGGGTCTGGTGGTCGTCGACGGCGGCGGCGAACGGCACCAGCACGCTGCCGATGCCAACCGCGCACAGCTCGGCCAGGGTCGAGGCGCCGGCGCGGCACACCACCAGGTCGGCCCAGGCGTAGGCGCCGGCCATGTCGCCGATGAAGGCTTCGACGCTGGCGGCGACGCCGGCGTCGGCATAGGCGCGCGCGGCTTCCTCGCGCAGCGCTTCGCCGCACTGGTGGCGCACCTCGACGGCCACGCCGAGCGCGGCCAACGCCTGCGGCAATGCCTGGTTGAGCACGCGTGCGCCCTGGCTGCCGCCCAGCACCAGCAGCCGCGGCGCGCCGTGGCGCGCGGCCAGGCGCTGCGCCGGCGGCGCCAGCGCAGCGATCTCGGCGCGCACCGGGTTGCCCACCGCTTCCTCGCGCGTGGCGAAGCTGCCGGGGAAGCCGGTCAGCACGCGCCGCGCGACCCGCGCCAGCACCTTGTTGGTCAGGCCCGGCGCACGGTTCTGTTCGTGCACCAGCAGCGGCAGCTTGAGCAGGCGCGCGGCCAGGCCGCCGGGACCGGCCGCGAAGCCGCCGAAGCTGATCACCGCGCGCGGCGCACGCCGGCGCAGCACGAAGCCGGCGGCGCGCACGGCGCGCATCACCCGCACCGGCGCGCCGAACAGAGCCAGCGCGCCCTTGCCGCGCAATCCGCCGATCTCGATGGTGTCCAGCTCGATGCCGTGTTCCGGCACCAGCCGCGTTTCCATGCGCCCGGCCGCGCCCAGCCACACCACCGGCACGCCGCGCGCGCGCAGCACCTTGGCCACGGCCAGCGCGGGGAAGATATGGCCGCCGGTGCCGCCGGCGAGGATCATCACCGGCGCGGTGGCGGCAGCAGCGGAGACGGACGCCGACGCGCTCATCCGAGCCTCCCGAAGGTGGGCTCGACGCGTGGCTGCATGCGGCTGGTGCCGCGCCCCGGCGCGCCGCCCTGGATCGCCGCGGCGACCGCGCTGGCGCTGGCCTCGCGCGCGGCGTGCAGGTCCTCGGCGTTGTCCACAGTCTGCTTGACCGGCATCGCCGCGTCGCTGCGCACCAGCGCCACCTGGCGCTCGGCGCGGTTGAGTTCGTAGGACACGCGCAGCAGCAGGCCCATCGCCACGCAGGTCATCAGCACGCTGGAACCACCGGCGGAGATCAGCGGCAGGGTCAGGCCCTTGGTCGGCAGGATGCCCAAGTTCACGCCGACCGAGACGAAGCTCTGCAGGCTGATCCACAGGCCGATGCCGAAGGCGATGTAGCCGGAGAAGTGGCGTTTCATCTCCACGCAGCGCATGCCCAGCCAGAACGCGCGGCCGACCAGCAGCGCGTACAGCGAGATGATCAGGCACACGCCGACGAAGCCCAATTCCTCGGCAATGACCGAGAAGATGAAGTCGGTATGCGCTTCCGGCAGGTAGTTGAGCTTCTGCACCGAGCCGCCCAGGCCGACCCCGAACAGTTCGCCGCGGCCCACCGCCATCAACGCATTGGACAGCTGGTAGCCGGAGCCGAGCTGGTCGGCCCACGGATCGAGGAAGGAGGTGATGCGGCGCAGGCGGTATGGTTCGAGGATCGCGATGAAGGCGAACACCGGCAGGCCGATCACGATCGGCATCGACATGCGCGGCAGGTTCACCCCGCCCAGCACCAGCATGCCGGCGGTGATCGCCAGCAACAGCGTGGACGAGCCGAAGTCCGGCTGCAGCAGCAGCAGGCCGACCAGCGCCACCGCCACGCCCAGCGGCTTGAGCATCGCCGGCCAGGTCGCGTTGACCTCGTCGCGGAAGCGCACCAGGTAGCTGGACAGCCACACGATGTACAACACCTTCACCGCTTCCACGGTCTGGAAGCGCGAGATGCCCAGGTTGATCCAGCGCCGCGCGCCGTTGACGGTGCTGCCCAGGCCGGGCACGAACACCACCAGCAGCAGGCCGAAGCAGGCCAGCAGCAGCAACTGGTTGTACTGCTCGATGTTCTTCAGCTCGGTGCGCATCGCCCAGATCGCCAGGCCGACACCGCCGGCCAGGAACAGCAGATGGCGGCTCAGGTAGTAGAACGGGCTGGTGGTCAGCTCGATCGAGCTGGAGCCGACCATGACCACGCCCAGCGACGCCAGCGCCACCGCGGCGCCGAGCAGCCACGGGTCGTAGCGGCCACCGATGGCCTCCAGGCGGGTCGCTTGGCGGGCGGCGTCGTTCATCAGCGCACCTTCAACGTGGCCAGGCCGACCAGCACCAGCACCACCGAAATGATCCAGAAACGCACGATCACCCGCGGCTCCGGCCAGCCCTTCAGTTCGAAGTGGTGGTGGATCGGCGCCATGCGGAACACGCGCTTGCCGGTGAGCTTGAACGAGGCGACCTGGATCATCACCGACAGGGTCTCGATAACGAACACGCCGCCCATGATCACCAGCACCAGCTCCTGGCGCACAATCACCGCGATGGTGCCCAGCACCGCGCCCAGCGCAAGCGCGCCGATGTCGCCCATGAACACCATCGCCGGGTAGGTGTTGAACCACAGAAAGCCCAGGCCTGCGCCGGCGATCGCCGCGCAGATGATGATCAGCTCGCCGGCGCCGGGAATGGTCGGGATCTTCAGGTAGGCCGAGAACACCGCGTTGCCCGAGGCGTAGGCGAACACGCCCAGCGCGCAGGCCACCAGCACCGTCGGCATGATTGCCAGGCCGTCCAGGCCGTCGGTCAGGTTGACCGCGTTGGAGAAGCCGACGATCCAGAAGTAGGCGATGGCGACGAAGCTGATCCCGGCCAGCGGCAGCGCGATCGACTTGAACATCGGGATGTAGAAGGTGATCGCCGCCGGCACGTCGGCGGTGTAGTACAGGAACAGGCCCGCGGCCAGGCCGAAGATCGACTGCAGCAGGTACTTCCAGCGCGACTTCAGGCCGTTCGGGTCGCGGCGCACGATCTTGATCCAGTCGTCGTACCAGCCGATCACGCCGAACGCCAGCATCACCGCCAGCACCAGCCACACGTAGCGGTTGCGCAGATCGCCCCACAGCAGCACCGACAGCAGCACGGTCAGCAGGATCAGCGAGCCGCCCATGGTCGGGGTGCCGGCCTTGGAGAAGTGGGTCTGCGGGCCGTCCTGGCGGATCGGCTGGCCGCCCTTGAACTGCGCCAGCTTGCGGATCACCGCCGGGCCCAGCCACAGCGACAGGAACAGCGAGGTCAGCGCCGCGAGGATGCCGCGGAAGGTCAGATAGCCGAACAGCCCGAACATGCTTTCGAGCTGCTGCAGCCAGCGTGCGAGTTCAAGCAGCATGCGGCGCCTCCTGTGCCTGGTTCAGCAGCGCGCGCACGACGGTGTCCATGGCGCTGCCGCGCGAGCCCTTGACGAGGAGCGTGGCCGGGGCCGGCTGGAGCGCGCCAACGGACGGCGCGCCGGTGTTCTGATGCATCTGCTTCGATTCCTGCTCTTGATTCTGCGTGTCCCGCGTCGCGGCCACGGCCGCCAGATCGCGCTGCAACGCCTCGATCAGCGCCGCATGGCTGTCGAACACCCGGCCGTTCTCGCCGAACGCCTGCGCGGCGTGGGCGCTGAGCGGGCCGAGCGCGTACAGCCGGGTCAGCCCGGCATCGCGCGCGCGGCGCCCGCCGCTGGCGTGCAGCGCCTCGGCGCCGGCGCCGAGTTCGCGCATGTCGCCCAGCACCAGCCAGCGCTCGCCGCCGGCCGCGGCCAGGGCATCGATCGCCGCGGCCAGGGAGCCGGGATTCGCGTTGTAGCTGTCGTCGATCAGCACCGCGCCGTTGGGCAGCGTGTGGGTGATCTGCCGGCCCGGCACCGGCTGCACCTGCGCCAGGCCGGCGGCGATGCGCGCCGGCGCCACGTCCAGCGCCAGCGCCAGCGCGGCGGCGGCCAGGGCGTTGAGCAGGTTGTGCCGGCCCGGCAGCGGCAGCGTCGCCTCGACGTCGCCGCGCGGGGTGGTCAGCACGAACTGGGTGCGGTCGGCGGCCATGCGCACCTGCGCGGCACCGACCTCGGCGCCCGGCTGCAGGCCGAAGCGCAGCACCTGCGGCCGCGCCTCGGCCGTCGCCAGGCGCTGCTCGAACCACAGGCCGAAGGCGTCGTCGGCATTGATCACCGCGGTGCCGTCGGCCGGCAGCGCGGTGTAGATCGCGCCCTTGGTCTGCGCCACGCCGAGCAGGCTGCCCATGCGCTCCAGGTGCGCGGCGGCGATGTTGTTGACCAGCGACACCTGCGGCGGCGCGATGTCGGTGAGATAGGCGATGTCGCCCGGCTTGCCGGCGCCCATCTCGTAGATCGCGTAGTCGGCGTCGTCCGGCGCCTCGATCACCGCCAGCGGCAGGCCGATCTCGTTGTTGCGGTTGCCGGGGTTGGCGTAGACGCTGCCGCCATCGAGGCGGCAGGCATGCTGCAGGATCGCCAGCAGCAGCGCCTTGACGCTGGTCTTGCCGTTGCTGCCGGTGATCGCGGCCACGCGGGTGGCACGGCCACGCTGCATGCCGGCGGCGATCCGCGCCAGCGCCAGCTGGGTGTCGGCGGCGACGATCTGCGGCAGTTCGATCTGCGGCTGCACGCGCTCCACCAGCAGCGCGCTGGCGCCGCGCGCGGCGGCGTCGGCGACGAAGGCGTGGCCGTCGAAACGCTCGCCGCGCAGCGCCACGTACAGGCTGCCGGCGGCCAGGCTGCGGGTGTCGTGGCTGATCGCATCGATCGCCACGTCGTCGCCATGCAGCTCGGCGCCGGCCCAGTGCGCGATCATCGACAACGGCAGGCGCTTCATCGGGCCACCTCCGCCGCATGCGTGCGCAAGGCCTGCGCGGCGACCTCGGTGTCGTCGAACGCATGCCGCACGCCGGCGATCTCCTGGTAGGGCTCGTGGCCCTTGCCGGCGATCAGCACGATGTCCTCGGCGCCGGCGTCGGCCACTGCCATGGCGATCGCCTGCGCGCGGTCGCGCTGCACATGCACCGCCTGCATGCCGTCGAAGCCGGCCAGGATGTCGGCAACGATGCGGTCGCCGTCCTCGCCGCGCGGGTTGTCGTCGGTGACCACCACGCGCTCGGCCAGGCGCTGCGCGATCGCCGCCATCTGCGGGCGCTTGCCGGTATCACGTTCGCCGCCGCAGCCGAACACGCAGGTGATGCGGCCCTGCGCGTGCGCGCGCAGGCTCTGCAGCGCCTGCTCCAGCGCGTCGGGGGTGTGTGCGTAGTCGACCACCACCAGCGGCTGCGCGCCGTTGCCGCCGAGCCGGTTCATGCGCCCGCGGATCGGCTGCAGTTGCGCCAGGGTGGCGGCGATGCGCACCGGCGCCACGTCCAACGCGTGCAGCGCGCCGGCCACGGCCAGCAGATTGTCGACGTTGAAACGGCCCAGCAATGGCGACTGCAGCGGATGCCGCTCCTCGCCGATCGCCAGGGTGAAGCCGATGCCGCGCGCGTCCAGGCGCAGCGCCTCGGCACGCACCTCGGCGCCGTCCTGGCCGCGCGAGCTGACCGCGATGCGGCGCAGCGCCGGATCCAGCGTGCCCAGCAGTTCGCGGCCGAAGGCGTCGTCCAGGTTGATCACCGCCGACTTCAGCCCGGGCGTGGCGAACAGGCGCGCCTTGGCCGCGCCGTAGCCGGCCATGTCGCCGTGGTAGTCGAGATGGTCGCGGGTGAGATTGGTGAACACCGCCACGTCGAAATGCACAGCGTCCACGCGGCCTTGGTCGAGCGCGTGCGAGCTGACTTCCATCGCCACCGCCTGCGCGCCGGCGTCGCGCAGCTGCGCCAGCAGCGCGTGCAGCGGCAGCACCAGCGGCGTGGTGAAGCCGGTCGGCTGCACCTGCCCGTACAGGCCGGCGCCGAGCGTGCCAATGCTGCCGCTGCGCGTGCCCAGCAGATGCCAGGCCTGCGCCAGCAGTTGCACCGTGGAAGTCTTGCCGTTGGTGCCGGTGACGCCGACCATGGTCATGGTCTGCGACGGATGGCCGTGGAACTGGTCGGCCATCGCGCCCATGCGCGCGCGCAGGCCCGGCACCGCGATCGCATCGGCCGGTGCCGGCAGCTCGGCCGGGGCCGGCGGGTCGTACAGCACCGCGACCGCGCCGTTGGCGCGCGCCTGTTCGACGAAGCCCAGTCCGTGCGCGCCGAACCCGGCGATCGCCACGAAGGCATCGCCCGGGCGCACCGCGCGGCTGTCCATGACCAGCCCGGACACCTGCACGTCGTGCGCCAGCGCCACGCCCGGCAGCAGTTGCGACAGCGACATCGCGCGGGTCACTGGCGGGTCTCCTGCAGCGGTGCCGGCAACGCGGCCGGCGCCGGCGGCGCCACGGCGCGCGCGCTGGGCAGCGCGGCATCGACTTCGGCGGCGGCGTCGGGCACGGTCGCCGGATCCGGCTCCACCGGCGCCGGCGGCAGCGCATGGCCGCTCTTGCCGGCGGCCTGCGCGGCCAGCCACGACTGGATGTCGTCCGGCGGCACGTCCATCAGCCGCAGCGCGCCTTCCATCACGTTGTGGAACACCGGCGCCGAGACCAGGCCGCCGTAGTACTTGGCGCCTTGCGGGTCGTTGATCACGATGACCGTGGCGAAGCGCGGGTTGCTCGCCGGCACCAGGCCCGCGAACAGCGCGTTGTAGTGGCCGCGCTCGTAGCCGCCGGGGCCGGCCTTGCGCGCGGTACCGGTCTTGCCGGCGACGTGGTAGCCCAGGATCGCCGCGCCCTTGGCGCCGCCCTGGGTGACCACCGTCTCCATCATCGCCACCACTTCCTTGGAGATCGCCGGGTCCAGCACCTGCTTGCTGTCCTCGTGCTGGCCCTTGACGAAGGTCGGGGTCACCAGGCGCCCGCCGTTGCCCAGCGCGCAGTAGGCGCGGGCGATCTGCAGCGGCGTCACCGACAGGCCGTAGCCGTAGGACATGGTGGTCTTGGACGAACCGCTCCAGCGCGCCGGCGACGGGAACACGCCGGCCGATTCGCCAGGGAAGCCGCTGTGCGGGGAGCTGCCGTAGCCGTAGCTGTGGACCTGGTCGTAGAAGGTCTGGTCCGGCAGCTTGGCCGCGATCTTCGCCGCGCCGATGTTGGAGCTGCGGGTGATCACCCCGGTCACGGTCAGCACGCCGTTGTTGCGCGGCACGTCCTTGATGGTGAAACGGCCCACGGACATGAAGCCGGGGTTGGTGTCGATCAGCGTGTCCTTGGTCACCACCCCGGCCTTGAGCGCGGTGGAGATGGTCAGCGGCTTCATCGTCGAACCCGGCTCGACCAGGTCGGTGACCGCGCGGTTGCGGCGCACGTCCGGGTTGACCCCGTTGACCGCATTGGGGTTGTAGGTCGGCAGGTTGACCATGGCCAGGATCTCGCCGGTGGCCACGTCCATGATCACGATCGAGCCGCCGGCGGCCTTGTTCTCGACCAGCGCATTGCGCAGTTCCTTGTAGGCCAGGAACTGGATGCGGCGGTCGATGCTCAGGGTCAGGTCCTTGCCCGGCTGCGCCGGCTTGACCAGGTCGATGCTCTCGACGATCGCGCCCTTGCGGTCGCGGATCACCCGCTTGGCGCCCGGCTTGCCGCGCAGCCAGGCATCGAACGCCAGTTCCAGCCCTTCCTGGCCGCGGTCGTCGATGTTGGTGAAGCCCAGCACGTGCGCCATCGCTTCGCCCTGCGGGTAGAAGCGGCGGAATTCGCGCTGCGAGAACACGCCGGGGATGCCCAGCGCGACCACCGCATGAGCCTTGTCCGGATTGATCCGGCGCTTGAGGTACATGAACTCCTTGTCCGCCTTCTGCGACAGCTTGGCGGTGAGTTCGTCGACCGGCAGTTCCAGCGCCTGCGCCAGCTGCGGGATGCGGTCCGGGCTGCGCAGCAGTTCCTGCGGATTGACCCAGATCGACTCCACCGGCGTGGACACCGCCAGCGGCTCGCCGTTGCGGTCGGTGATCATGCCGCGCGAGGTGGCGATCGGCAGTTCGCGCAGATAGCGCGCCTCGCCCTGGCGCTGGTAGAAATCGCTGTTGATCAGCTGCACGTAGGCCGCGCGGCCGATCAGAGTCACCGAGCACAGGCCCAGCGCCGCGCCGACCAGCACCAGGCGGCCGCGCAGGTTGAAGTTGCTGCGGGGGCGATTACGGCCGCTCTTGTTCACGGACGCACCACCACGATGTCACCGGTCTCGGGGAACTTCATCCCCAGCCGCTCGCGCGCGACCTGGTCGACGCGATTGCTCTCGGCCCAGGTCGCCTGCTCCAGCTGCAGCCGGCCGAACTCGATGTTCAGCTCGTCGCGATTGTGCTCTAGCCGCGACAGCTCTACGAACAACTGGCGATGGCGATGGCGCATGTACACCACCCCGATCGCCGAGGCGATGGTGCAGGCGAGCAGCACGATCAGCAGAAGCCGGCTCACTGGGCGTCTCCTTGCGGAGACGCCGGGATTCGAGATTCGGGATTCGGGATTGGAGAGGAGCGCTCGGCGAATCCCGAATCCCCACTCCCCACTCCCAGCTTCTCAGCCACCCGCAGCACCGCGCTGCGCGCGCGCGGGTTCACCGCCAGTTCGTCGGCGTCGGCCTTGATCGCGCCGCCGTGCAGGCGCAGGGTCGGCACGAAGGGGCTGGCCTCGGGCAGGCGGCGGTTGCTCGGCGGGGCCTTGGCATGGCGCTGCATGAACTGCTTGACGATGCGGTCTTCCAGCGAGTGGAAGCTGATCACCGCCAGGCGGCCGCCGGGCTTGAGCCGGGCCAGTGCCGCGTCCAGGCCGGTCTCCAGATCGGCCAGTTCGCGGTTGATGTGGATGCGGATCGCCTGGAAGCTGCGCGTGGCCGGGTGGGTCTTGCTGTCGCCGCGCGGCATCACCCCGGCGATCAGGTCGGCCAGTTCGGCGGTGCGGGTCAGCGGCTGCTTCTCGCGGCGGGCGACGATGCCGCGGGCGATGCGCCGGCTCTGCCGCTCTTCGCCGTAGGTCCACAGCACGTCGGCGATCTCGCGCTCGTCGGCGCGCGCCAGCCACTGCGCCGCGCTCTCGCCGGCCTCCGGGTCCATGCGCATGTCCAGCGGGCCGTCCTTGCCGAAGGAGAAGCCGCGTTCGGCCACGTCCAGCTGCGGCGAGGACACACCCAGGTCGAACAGCACCCCGTCCAGGGCAACGGCAGCGTCCCACTGGCCCAGTTCGGCGAAGCTGCCGCGATGGATGGACACGCGCGCGTCGCCGCCGAACGCATGTTCGGCTTCGGCGATCGCCTCGGGGTCCTTGTCCATCACCAGCAGCCGGCCTCCTGGGCCGAGTTTGTGCAGCACCCCGCGCGCGTGTCCGCCACGCCCGAACGTGCCATCCAGATAGATTCCGTTTTCGATCACCTGCAGCCCGTCCAGGACCTGCGCGAACAACACCGGCACATGCGCCGCCGATGGTTGCGACACCGGGAGGTGACCGGCCTGCGCCTGTCCGCGCATCCGGACACCCCGACTCACAACTTCAGATCGAGCAATCCATCGCCCAGATCCTCGTCAGACAACGTCTGCTGGATCAGTGCGCGATGAGCCTGCTCGCTCCACAGTTCGAACTTGTCGCCCATGCCCAACAGCACGGCGCGCTTTTCAATGCCCACCGCGGCGCGATGGCTCGGCGGAATGGTGATGCGGGCATTGCCATCCAGCTCCAGCGCCGCCGACGAACCCACCAGCTTCTGCTGCAGGACCCGCACCACGCGCTGGGTGTTGGGCTTGGCCATGACGTCGTCACGGACCCGCTCCCACTCCTTCTCCGCATACAGCCACAGGCAGCCGGCCTCGAACGGGTTGTAGGTCAGCACTAGCCGATTGCCGCTCACGCGCGCGACGAGGTCGCGGTACGCGGTGGGAACCGCCATACGCCCCTTGTCGTCCACAGTGATTGCGGTCTCGCCCTGAAACACGACGCCTGCACCTTTCCGAATCCGCCTGGGCGGTCATTGAACCACGAAAAACCACAAAAAACCCGGTTTCCCCTCAAGTGCCCACCTTAGCAGCGCGCAACGGGTTGTCAACAACTTTGCGAGCGGCAAATCGCTAGCGGGATCAATGGTTTGCAACGATCTTTAGAGACTTGTTCAAAGCTTATCCACAAGTTACTGTTTCGTCTCAAATTTTGAGATTGAACGGAAATTCAGGCCTGTGTACGGGGCGTTAAGGCGGTCGTCACCGACCGTCGACATGACGCGTGGGCTCGCGCCTCGTTGCGCAAGCGCGCACACTGCGGCGCATGTGTCTGGTCGTTCTCGCGCACGCTGCGCACCCGCGATGGCGCTTGCTGCTGGTCGGCAACCGCGACGAGTTCCACGCCCGCCCGACCGCGCCGCTGCAGCGCTGGCCGGCCCCGGCGCAGCGCCTGCTGGCCGGGCGCGACCTGCGCTCCGGCGGCACCTGGGTGGGGCTGGACGACGCCGGCCGCTGCGCCGTGGTCACCAACGTGCGCGACCCGCTGGCGTCGATGTCCGGCGCCTCGCGCGGCGCCCTGATCGCCGACTACCTGACCGGCGCCGAGCCGGCCGCGGCCTTCGCCGGCGCGCTGGCCGCGCGCGCCGACGCTTTTCCGCCGTTCAACCTGCTGCTGGCCGATGCCGCCGGCGCCGCCTACGTCGGCAACCACCCGCCCGGGCGCAGCGCCCTGGCGCCCGGCGTGCATGGGATGTCCAACGGCGCGCTGGACGCACCCTGGCCGAAGACCCTGCGCCTGCGCACTGCCGTGACCGCCTGGATCGCCGCCGGCGACGACGACCTGGCGCCGCTGTGGCGGGCGCTGGCCGACGAGACCCTGGCCGACCCGGCCGACCTGCCCGACACCGGGGTCGGCCCGGAACTGGAACGGCGGCTGTCGCCGGCCTTCATCCGCGGCCATGACTACGGCACCCGCGCCAGCACCATCGTCGCGGTGGACGCCGCCGGCTACGGCTGGATCCACGAGCGCCGCTTCGGCCCGGATGGGGTGTTCCTGGGGGAGACGCGGCTGGAGAACCGGGACCAAGTGGCGGACACCGGGAGGCAGTAACGCCTGCGCTCAGCCATCACCCCCCAGCGACGATGGCGTGGCGGACCTGTGCTGGCACGTCGGGTGCGTGCAGTCGGGACTGAAGTCCCTCCCACAACAGGGCAGCGACGGCGGCGAAGCGAACAGAATCGGCAACGGCGGCAAGCCGGGATCCATGACGCCGCCAGCATCAACGCCTGACAGGCGAGCGGGACAAGTGAGCGAGCGCCAGAGCGCGCATATACATAGAAGAAAAGTGGCGGAGCCGGCCGATAAGCCGGGTTCTGTCGTGGACAGTCATTCTTCTAGGCGCACCGTCACCGGTACGCTCAAGCAACCTACCCGGACCCGACGCGGGCCGCGCCATGAGGTCCCTATTTGGTCTTGCTCCAGGTGGGGTTTGCCGTGCCGGTCCGTTACCGGACTCGCGGTGCGCTCTTACCGCACCATTTCACCCTTACCGGCCTGCTTGCGCAGACGTAGGCGGTATCTTTCTGTTGCACTAGTCCGTCGGCTCGCGCCGCCCAGGCGTTACCTGGCACCTTGCCCTATGGAGCCCGGACTTTCCTCGGCATCCCACCGCACCGAAATGCGAGGGGATGACGCGACTGTCTGGCCGACTCCGCCGCGCGCATTGTCGCATGTTTCCCCATTAGAAGCGGACGCCATCTCCCTCTCGGGACACCAGCAGTACCCGCGCAAAGCGGCTTTCCAACTGCCATTCATGCGCGTTTCGCGGCACAGCCAAACTTGCTGCCATTGGCCAGAGGTCGCAAATGACCAGAAGCCACACTTGGTCACAGCACTCCAAGTAACCCTCAATGTTTTTGTTCTTTCTTAAGACAGCGGCTTGCAGCAGATCCTGCGTCAAACTTGGTGTGCGCCACACGGAACCACCAATCCAGCGCCCGGGCTCATCGGGCTCCTGAGCACATATCGTGAGTCCTTGAAGCCACTGGGGAAGGAGTTGCCGCGCTCGGGCATCCAGCGCGAGAACCTGGAACATCGCCCCTGAATCAGTGCGATGCCTCTCCACAAGCGCCACAAGTTCGCGAACCGCCGGTTTTTTTGCGGGCGGCGTACCGTCGAACGAGGCATTCACAAACAAGCGGTGGCCGTATGTTTCCTCATACAACATTCTCGCCTCGGCAAGAATGTTGCGTTGAGCAGCCTCTATCTCACGAGCAGGCAACCGCGACGCCGGATCGTCGCGCTGGAAAAGCTGAGTGACCTCGATACCAACGCTCGTGTTGCTGCTGCGGATCACAAGATCGGGCGCAGGCGGATCCGGTTGTTCCACAACGCCCTTGGGGATCTCCTCCGGCATGACCACCCTGGCTAGGTCCAGCCATGCCAACTCTCTTGCCTTCTGGCGTGCCGCCTTGCTAGCCACCGCCGTACAACGCCTTGCGCGGCGCACCGGTCAGTTCGGCGGCCAGCTTGGCGGCGGTGGACGGCGGCAGGTGTTCGCTGAGCTTGGCGTAGACGCGGCGGCCTTCGGCCAGCTGCGCGTCGGCGTCGTCGCCGGCGCCCTGCACCATCAGCACGAACTCGCCCTTGCGCTGGTTGTCGTCGGCCTCGACCCGGGCGTGCAGGTCGGCCAGGGTGCCGTCGAGCACGGTCTCGAACAACTTGGTCAGCTCGCGCGCCATCACTGCCGGGCGGGCGTCGCCGAAGGCGGCGCGGCAGTCGGCCAGGGACTCGGCGATGCGGTGCGAGGCTTCGTAGAACACCAGGGTGCGCGGCTCGCCGGCCAGCCGCAGCAGGCGCTCGCGGCGCGCCGAGGCCTTGGCCGGCAGGAAGCCTTCGAAGGCGAATCGGTCGCTGGGCAGGCCGGCCACGCTGAGCGCGGCGATCGCCGCGCAGGCGCCGGGCACCGGGCTGACCCGCACCCCGGCCGCGCGCGCGGCGCGCACCAGGCGGTAGCCGGGGTCGCTGACCAGCGGGGTGCCGGCGTCGCTGACAAGGGCCAGCGACTGGCCCTCCAGCAGGCGCGCGACGATGCGCTGGGACAGCGCCTCCTCGTTGTGTTCGTGCAGCGCCAGCAGCGGCCGCTCGATGCCGAAGTGGGCCAGCAACTGGCCGCTGCGGCGGGTGTCCTCGGCGCAGATCGCCGCCACCGAGCGCAACGTCTCCTGGGCACGCGGCGTCAGGTCGGCGAGGTTGCCGATCGGCGTGGCGACGACATGCAGGGTTCCGGGCTGGGCGCTCATCGACGGGCTTTCCATGGTCAAGGGTAGAATCGTAGCGGTTTTCCCCGGCGCGCCCGGCGTGCCCAGCCGAATGGACCAGAAATGAACAAGCGATTCGCAAGGATTTCCGCCCTGTCGCTGCTGGCGTTGCTCATCGCCGGCTGCGCCACCTCCAGCGTGACGCCGAGCGCCTCGCCGGCCCAATCGGCAGCGCTGGCGCTGCTGGACCAGGGCAAGCCGCGGGACGCGGCGCAGCAGCTCGAGGCGCAGGCCGCCGGCGCCGCCGGCAGCGAGCGCAACCAGTTGCTGGGCGACGCCGCCTTCGCCTGGTACGAGGCCGGCGACGCCGCCCGCGCGCGCAGCCTGCTGGCGCAGGTGCAGCCGCGGCAGTTGCCGCCGCTGAGCAAGGTGCGGGTGGCGCTGGTCGAGGCCGAACTGGCCCTGGCCGACCGCCAGCCGGCCAAGGCGCTGCAGGCGCTGGGCAGCGATCCGCAGGCGGTGCCGCAGAACCTGCGCGCGCGCTGGCATCTGGCCCGCGCACAGGCGCTGGAAGGCACCGGCGACGCCACCGCGGCATTGGACGAACGCGCGCGCGCCGACAACGGCCTCAGCGGCCAGGCGCGCAGCGACAACCAGCGCGCCATCGTGCGCCAGCTGGCCACGCTCAACGATGCCACCCTGCAGGCGCGCGCCGCCGCCCTGCCGGCCGGCGACCCGCTGTACAACTTCGTCGGCCGCGCATTGCTGAGCCGCGGCCTGGCGCTGCCGCGTCCGTTCGACCGCGGCGAGCAGTGGGGCTTCGACACCAGCAAGCGGCCGCCGGCCGAACGCGACGGCTACCGCCCGCCGGCCAAGCTGGCGGTGCTGCTGCCGCTGAGCGGCAGCCTGGCCACCGCGGCCGCACCGGTGCGCGACGGTCTGCTTGCCGGCTATTACGGCGAGACCCGGCGGCGTCCTGCGATCGACTTCATCGACACCACCGGCACCCCGGCCGGCGCACTGGCCGCCTACCAGAAGGCGGTCGACGGCGGCGCCGATTTCGTGGTCGGCCCGCTCGGCCGCGACGAGGTCACCGCGCTGTTCGGGCGCGACGCGCTGCCGGTGCCGGTGCTGGCGTTGAACCGCGGCACCCACGCCCCCCCGGGCGGCAGCGCCGGCTTCTCGCTGGCCCCGGAAGACGACGGCATCGCCGCCGCCGAGTACCTGCTGGCGCACGAGCGCCACAACACCCTGGTGATCGGCAGCAACGACGACAACGGCCGCCGCGCGGTGGCCGCGTTCCGCGACCGCTTCAGCGAACGCGGCGGCAAGGTCGCCGGCAGCGTCAGCGTGGCCGACACGCCGGGCGACATCGGCGCGCAACTGCGCAACGCCGGCGCCGCCGACTCGGTGCTGCTGGCGGTGAAGGGCAACACCGCCCGCGCGCTGGCGCCGCAGCTGGCGCTGGCCGGCTTCGCTGGCAAGACCCGGGTGGCGACCTCGCAGCTGGTGCTGGGCACCGGCAAGCCCGAGGACGACCTGGTACTGGACGGCATCGTCTACCCGAGCGAGCTGTGGAACGTACGTGGCGTCGGCGGCCTGCCGGCGGCGACCAGCGTGGCCGACATGCTGCCGACCGCGCGCGGCCCGGCCGGGCGCCTGTTCGCGTTCGGCTACGACGCCTGGCAGATCACCGCCTACCTGGAAAAGCTGGCGACCGCCAAGGACAGCGGCCTGCGCGGCGCCACCGGTGTGCTGCACCTGGACGGCTTCGGCAACATCGTGCGCACCCCGGCGTGGTCCACCTTCAGCGGCGGGCGCCCGACCCCGCTGCCCGATGGAAACTGAGCGGCGCCGACGCGGCAACGCGGTGGAAGCAGCGGCGCGCGCCGAACTGGAGCGCGCCGGCCTGCGCCTGATCGCCGCCAACGTCGCCTTCCGCGGCGGCGAGCTGGATCTGGTGATGCAGCAGGCGCAGAGCCTGGTGTTCGTCGAAGTGCGCTACCGGCGCAGCACCGCGTTCGGCGGCGGCGCGGCCTCGGTTGATCTGCGCAAGCGCCGCCGCCTGCTGCTGGCTGCGCAACTGTTCCTGGCCGCGCATCCGCAGTACGCCAACTGGCCGTGCCGCTTCGACGTGGTCGAGGCCGAAGGCGATCCGCCGCGGCTGACCTGGCTGCGCGACGCGTTCCGCGCCGAGGATTGCTGAGATGCCCAGCGTCTTCACCCACGCCGCGGTGCCGCTGGCGCTGTGGGCCGCCGCCGACCGCGGGCGCATTTCCACGCGCCTGCTCGGCGCCGGCATCGTCGCGTCGATGCTGCCCGACGCCGACGTGCTCGGCTTCGCCCTGCACATCCCCTACGCCGACGCCTTCGGCCATCGCGGCGCCAGCCACTCGCTGCTGTTCGCCGCCGTACTGGGCGTGCTCGGCGCGCTGCTGCACCGCCCCCTGCGCGCCGGTGCGTTGCAGGCGGCCGTCTGGATGTTCGTCTGCACCGCCTCGCATCCGCTGCTCGACGCGATGACCTCCGGCGGCCTCGGCGTGGCCCTGGCCTGGCCGTGGAGCGAACAGCGCTGGTTCGCGCCGTGGCGGCCGATCCGGGTCTCGCCGTTCGCCAACGGTTTCTTCAGCGCGCGCGGCATGGCCACGCTGCTGTCGGAACTGCGCTGGGTGTGGCTGCCGCTGGCGCTGGCGGTGTGCACCTGGAAACTGCTGCAGCCGCCCTCGCCCTCCACTTCGTCGTCGCCGTCTTCGCCATGACCACCGCCTTGCCCACCGCGCTCACCGACACTCTTTCCGCCCTGCTCGGCGCCGAGGGCTGGCGTACCGATCCCGATAGCCGCCGCAGCTACGGCGAGGACGATTCGCGGCGCTGGGCGCTGGCCGACGCGGTGGCGCTGCCGCAGACCCGCGAGCAGGTGCAGGCGATCGTGCGCGCCTGCCGCGCGCACCGCGTGCCGCTGGTGGCGCGCGGCGCAGGTACAGGCACCGCCGGCGCCGCGGTGCCGTTCAGCGGCGGCGTGGTGCTGTCGTTCGCGCGCATGAACCGCATCGTGCAGCTGCGCCCGGCCGACCGCTGCGCCGTGGTCGAACCCGGCGTGCTCAACGGCGACCTGCAGCAGGCGCTGGCGCCGCACGGCCTGTTCTGGCCACCGGATCCGTCCAGCGCGGAAATCTGCAGCGTCGGCGGCAACCTCTCCACCAACGCCGGCGGGCCGCGCGCGGTGAAGTACGGCGCCACCCGCGACAACGTGCTCGGCCTGGTCGCAGTGACCGGCACGGGCGAGCTGATCCGCTGCGGTGGCGCCTACACCAAGGACGCCACCGGCTACGACCTGACCCACCTGCTGGTCGGCAGCGAAGGCACCCTGGCGCTGATCGTGGAAGCGACGCTGAAGCTGTCGCCGCGGCCGCTGGCGCAGGCCGGCCTGCGCGCGCTGTACCGCGACGCCGCCGCCGCCGCCGCCGCGGTGTCGCGGCTGATGGCGCAGCCGAGCACGCCGACCATGCTGGAATTCATGGACCGCAGCGCGATCGCGCTGCTGCGCCGCAACGGCAGCGACGTGCCCGAGGCCGGCGCGATGCTGCTGATCGAGGCCGACGGCGACCACGACACCCTGCCCTACGCGCTGCAGGCGCTGGGCGCGGCGGCCGAAGGCGACGGCCTGCTGGCGCTGGACGTGGCCGCCGACGGCAGCGCGCGCGACCGCCTGTGGGCCGCGCGCCGCGCGCTGTCGCCGGCGCTGCGCACGATCCGCCCCGGCAAGATCAACGAAGACGTGGTGGTGCCGGTATCGCGCATCCCAGAGCTGGTCGCCGGCGTGGAAGCGCTGGCCGCCGAGTTCGACCTGCCGATCGTCGCCTTCGGCCATGCCGGCAACGGCAATCTGCACGTCAACATCATGTACGCGCCCGACGACGCCGCCGAAACCGCGCGTGCGCATGCCGCCCTGCCGCGGCTGTTTTCGCTGGTGCTGTCGCTGGAAGGCACGCTGTCCGGCGAACACGGCATCGGCGTGGCCAAGCGCGACTACATGGATCAGGCCTTCGACGCGGCGACCCTGGACGCGATGCGCGCGATCAAGCGGGCGCTGGACCCGGATGGGATCCTCAATCCGGGGAAGGTGTTGCCGGAGCCTTGATCGATTCGGGATTCGGGATGACCAGCCTGGCGGCTGTTGAGAGCCGGGATTCGGGATTCGGGATTCGGGATTCGCAGCAGCGTCTTTCGCGTGCGGATCCATTGCAACGTCGCCATGCCGCCATGCCGTCGTAGGAGCGGCTTCAGCCGCGACCGGCGTCCCCGGCAAGGCCACGGTCGCGGCTGAAGCCGCTCCTACGACGGACCAAGGCGATCGCGGCACACGCAATGGCATTGCGCACAGGATGCGCTATCGCTACCGACGACCGATGCGGGCGCGTGGCGGCGATGGGCACCTTGCCGGACGCCGCCTCCCCACATACGGCCTTCATGACACGCATTCGGCAGGCGTGACCACGCTGACGTGATCGGCGCCTTCGACAAGCGTCGGCGCTTCGAACACTTTGGCCACGGATTGGATCGCCTCTTCCGGAACCTGTTCGTCCGCTGCACGCTGCAGGTTCCGCGCGAGCGCAACAGGCAGCGGGACCTTGACCCACACGATCTCGATCCTGGCACCGGCCGCTTTCGCGATGGCGACGATCGGCGCCCGATGCCGCACACCCGGCAACGCCGCGTCGAAATAGGCGGTGCAGGGCCGCATCGGTTGCCGCGCAATCCATGTGGTCTTTCCCGCGCCCTGCAGGCCGCATACGATCACGACAGTCCAGGCTCCCGCAGGCGCACACGGACCAGCGAGGATCGCCGTCAAGGCGTCGTGGCTTTGCCGCCAGGCGGCTTGGTTGCGTTCCGGCGTCCACACACGACCATGTTCCGTCTGCAGGAAGCGGTCCGGGTTGAGCACGATGGGATGGGAGCACAAGGTCATCTGTTCTTTCGTTTTATCGCGTTCACCGCCTCCCAAGGCACGCGTTACGACTGTAGGAGCGGCTTCAGCCGCGACCGAGCGTCACCGGCAAGGCCAAGGTCGCGGCTGAAGCCGCTCCTACGGAAACCCAGGCAAGGCGGCCACGACACATCACGCGGACGGGCACTGCACGCCGATGAAGCGCAATCCCACGCCCGGCTCGGTGGCGATGTAGCGCGGGGCCACGGCGCTGTCGCCGAGTTTCTGCCGCAGTTTGCCGACCAGGATGCGCAGGTAGTGCGTGTCGTCCTGGTGGGTGGGGCCCCACAGTTCGCGCAGCAGTTGCGGCTGCGTCACCACGCGGCCGCTGTGGCGCAGCAGCAGGGCGAGCAGCGCGTACTCCTTGCGGCTGAGCGGCAACGCCTCGCCGTCCAGGCGCACTTCGCGCAGGCCCAGGTGGATGTGCAGGTGGCCATCGTCGAACACCGGCTCGGCCTCGCCGGCCACCGGCTGCATGCGCAGCAGCACGCGGATGCGCGCCATCAGCTCCTGCACGCCGAACGGCTTGGTCACGTAGTCGTTGGCGCCGGCGTCCAGCGCCTGCACCTTCTCGTCCTCGCCGGCGCGCACGGTCAGCATGATCACCGGCACCGACGACCATTGCCGCAGTTCGCGCAGCACGCTGTGCCCGTCCTGGTCGGGCAGGCCGATGTCCAGCACCACCAGTTCGGCGCCGTGCGCGGCCAGTTGCGCCAGGCCGGCGGCACCGCTGTCCGCCTGCAGCACGCGGTAGCCCTGCGCGCGCAGGCTGATGTCGAGGAAACGGCGGATCTGCGGCTCGTCGTCGATGACCAGCACGCGTGGCGGCGGAATCGGATCGGCGTGGGACTCAGTCGGCATCGGGGCGGGACGGCGGCGCGGCGGGTTCGATAAGCGGCAGGGTAATGCGGATCGTGGTGCCGCGGCCATCGGGGCCGGGCAGCGCCTCGACGCTGCCGCCGTGTGCGCCGATCATGCCCTGGCAGATGGTCAGGCCCAGGCCGGTGCCGTGGCGGCCGCGGTCGCCGCGCTCGACGCTGTAGAACATGTCGAAGATGCGCGCCCGCTCGTCCTCGGGAATGCCCGGGCCGCGGTCGCTGATGTCGATGCGCAGGCGGCCGTCGACCATGCCGGCGGCGACGCGGATCGCCGTATCCGCCGGCGAGAACTTGGCGGCGTTCTCCAGCACGTTGAAGATCGCCTGCTCGACCAGCGCCGGGTGCACCCACAGCGTCGGCAGTTCCGCGGCCAGGGCGATGTCCAGGCGCACCTGCGGCTGGTAACGCTGCAGGCGCCGCGCGGCCGAGCCGATCAGCTCGTCCACGCCGATCCAGTCGCGGTTCAAGGTCAGCCCGGTGTGGCCGAGCCGGGTCATGTCCAGCAGGTTCTGGATGTAGCGATCCAGGCGCTCGCCTTCCATCTGGATGGTGTCGAGCAGGCTGCGGCGATCGTCCGCATCCATCGCCTGGCCGTAGCTGGACAGGCTGCTGGCCGCGCCGATCATCGCCGCCAGCGGCGAACGCAGGTCGTGCGAGACCGAAGACAGCAGGGCCGAGCGCAGCCGCTCGGTCTCGCCGCTGACCCGCGCGCTCTCCAGGTCGGCGACCAGCCGCGTGCGCAGCGCGGCCTGGCCGATGTCCTCGACCATCGCCTCGGCCAGGCGCTGCTGTTCCAGGCCCGGGCGCTGCACGCCGGCGCCGAAGCGCAGGCCGACCACGCCGATCGCGCCGCGCTCGTGGCGTACCGGCAGGAACCACCAGCTCGCGCCGGCCAGGGTGTCGGTGAAGCGGCCGGTAGCCTGGCCGTGGCGCTGTGCCCAGTCGGCGGCGCTGCGGTCCACAGCGGCCATCGACGGTGCGTAGTCGTCGGCGCCGTCGTGGGCGCGTTCCAGCGGCTGCAGGCGCAGCCAGGCCTCGGCGTCGAGCGTGCCGGCGAGCGCGCGGCGCCCGGCCTCCAGCACCTGGCCGAGGTCGGCGGCACTGGTCAGCTCGCGGCCCAGCCGCTGCAGTGCGGTGGTCTGCGCGTTGGCCGCGCGCAGCGCCAGCACCTGCATGCGCAGGCGCGAGGCCAGGCGCCCGGCGACCAGCGCCGCGACCAGGAACAGCAGCACCGTGACCAGGCCCTGGCGCGCGCCGATGTGCAGCGTGTAGCGCGGATCGATGAAGAAGAAATCGTAGGCAAGGAAGCTCAGCAGCGCGGCCAGCACCGCCGCGGTCATCCGTGTCTTCGCCGCCACCACCACCACCGCGACGATGAACACCATCGACAGGTCGTCGATGCCGACCCAGCGCTCGGCCAGCCAGCCCACCGCGACCGCGGCCAGGGTGGCGAACGTGGCGAACACCAGGTCGTCGCGCGACAGCCAATGCCCCGGGCTGCGCCAGCGCCGCCGCGCGCGGGCGCGCGCTTCCGGCGAACTGATGATCACCAGTTCGTAGTGCGCGCCGCGTTGCAGCAGTTGCTGGGTCAGCGTGCGGTTGATCATCCGCGCCAGCGGGCGCTCGCGGGTGCGGCCCAGCACCAGCGTGGACACGCCGCTGCGCGCGGCATGGTCGAGCAAGGTGTCGGCGACGTTGGCGCCGTGCAGCAGCGCGGCCTCGCCGCCGAGCCGACGCGCCAGGGCGAAGGCGCGGTCGATCTCCAGCTGCCAATCGGCGTCGGGCTGCGCCTGGGTCTGCACGGTGACCACCGTCCACGGCGCGCCGCGGCGTTCGGCCAGGCGCCGCGCCACCCGCACCAGGTAGTCGGACTGGCCGCGCCCGTCGATCGCCACCATCACCGTGCGCCGCAGCGCGACGCTGGTGCGGCCCTGCGCGGCCTGCACGTCGCGCAGATCGTTGTCGACGCGGTCGGCGGCGGTCTGCATCGCCAGTTCGCGCAGCGCGGCCAGGTTCGACGGCGAGAAGAACGCCTGCAGCGCCTGCCCGGCCTGCTCGGGCAGGTACACCTTGCCCTGCTGCAGGCGCTCGATCAGTTCGCGCGGCGGCAGGTCGACCAGCACGATGTCGCGCAGGCGGTCGAAGATCGCATCGGGCACGGTCTCGCTGACGCGCACGCCGGTGATGCGGTGGACCACGTCGTTGAGGCTTTCCAGGTGCTGGATGTTGACCGTGCTGTAGACATCGATGCCGGCGTCGAGCAACTCCTGCACGTCCTGCCAACGCCGCTCGTGGCGGCTGCCGGGCGCGTTGCGATGGGCCAGTTCGTCCACCAGCACCAGCGGCGGACGCAGCGCCAGCAGCGCATCCAGGTCCATCTCGTCGAGGGTGCGGCCGCGATACTCCAGGCGCCGCCGCGGCTGCACGGTGAGGCCTTCCAGCAGCGCCGCGGTCTCGGCGCGGCCGTGGGTCTCGACCACGCCGACCACCAGGTTGCTGCCCTGCTGCTGCAACTGCCGCGCGCGCGACAGCATCGCGTAGGTCTTGCCGACCCCCGGCGCCGCGCCGAGGAACACGGTCAGGCGCCCGCCGCGCTCGCGCTGCAGTTCGCCGATGAGGGCGTCGGCCTGTTGGGTGCGGGGGTCGGGCATCGAAGGGCCGGGATTGGGGATTCGAAATTGGGGATTGGCGAAGCGTACAGCCTCAGGCCGTGCGCTTTACCGCTTTTGCTCCTTCCCATTCCCGATTCCCGTTTCCCCATTCCCCGCCGCGTCCAAGGCCAAATTCAGCGCCAGCACATTCACCCGCGGCGCGCCAAGCACGCCGAACTGGCGCGGCTGGGTCTGCGCGGCGACCAGGGCGGCGACGGTCTGCGGCGGCAGGCCGCGCGCGGCGGCGACGCGTGCCACTTGAATCTGCGCCGCATCGACGCTGATGTCCGGGTCCATGCCGCTGCCGGACTGGGTGACCAGGTCGTCCGGCACCTGCGCCGGGTCGATGCCTTCGCGCGCAGCGACCGCCTGGCGGGTATCGTCCAGGCGCTTGCGCAGGTCGGGGTTGCTGCGCGCCTGGTTGCTGCCGGCCGCCGACATCGGGTCGTACTTGGCGCCGGACGGACGCGGCTGGAAGTAGCCGGTGGCGGCGAACGGCTGCGCCACCAGCGCCGGCCCGACCACCCGGCCATCGTGGGTGCGCAGGCTGCCGTTGGCCTGCTCGGGGAACAGCGCACCCGCCAGTACGGTGGCCAGCAAGGAGTAAAGCGCCGCGGAAGCGAGCACCAGCAGCGGCAGCATCAGCACGGCGCGCCAGCGCATCGGTTCGCGGAGGGAAACGGAAGACACGGTCATGGGAGCGATTCCGGAAGGAGCGAAAAAAACGGCGCCGGGCGGGGAGTGGCGATCAAAACGTCGCGAGCGGTCGCCAGGTGGGTGCGGACGGCGCGGAGAAACCGCAGTGTACGAGGGGGGGTACATGAGGATTCCGAGCACCGTCCGCGCCCGCCTGGCGACTGCGCAGCGGTTTTGTTGGCCGCTCTCAGCCCAGTGCCACCAGCAGCAGGTCGATGGCCTTGATCCCGACGAACGGCAGCAGCACGCCGCCCACGCCGTAGATCAGCATGTTCCGGCGCAGCAGCGAGGTCGCCGACGACGGGGTGAAGCGCACGCCGCGCAGCGCCAGCGGGATCAGCGCCGGGATCACCAGCGCGTTGAAGATCAGCGCGGCCAGCACCGCGTTGGTCGGGCTGGACAGGCGCATCACGTTCAGCGCGGCCATCTGCGGGATCGAGGCGGCGAACAGCGCCGGCAGGATCGCGAAGTACTTGGACACGTCGTTGGCCAGCGAGAAGGTGGTCAGCGCGCCGCGGGTGATCAACTGTTGCTTGCCCACTTCCACCACCGCCAGCAGCTTGGCCGGATCCGAATCCAGATCGACCATGTTGCCGGCCTCCTTGGCCGCCTGGGTGCCGGAGTTCATCGCCAGGCCGACGTCGGCCTGGGCCAGCGCCGGCGCGTCGTTGGTGCCGTCGCCGACCATCGCCACCAGGCGTCCGCCGGCCTGCTCCTGGCGGATGCGCGCCAGCTTGTCCTCGGGCGTGGCTTCGGCGATGTAGTCGTCGACGCCGGCCTCTGCGGCGATGGCTGCGGCAGTGAGCGGGTTGTCGCCGGTGATCATCACCGTCTTGACGCCCATCGCGCGCAGCCGCGCGAACTTCTCGCGCACGCCGTGCTTGACCACGTCCGACAGTTCGACCACGCCCAGCACGTGCCGGCCCTCGGCCACCACCAGCGGCGTGGCGCCGCTGCGCGCGACCTGCTCGACGCGGCTCTTCAGCTCCGCCGGCACGTGCCCGCCCAATGCGGTGACGTGGCGAATCAGCGCATCGGCGGCGCCCTTGCGGATCGAGCGCGGCGACGCCGTGCCGAATGCCGGCAGGTCGACGCCGGACATGCGCGTCTGCGCGGTGAAGGCGACGAACTCGGCGCCTTCCGGGTCGGCCGGCGGCAGGCCCTGCTCGCGCGCCAGGCGCACGATCGACTTGCCTTCCGGGGTCGGGTCGGCCAGCGACGACAGCATCGCCGCCTCGCGCAGCTGCGCCACGTCCACGCCGCTGAGCGCATGGAACACGGTGGCCTGGCGGTCGCCGTGGGTGATGGTGCCGGTCTTGTCCAGCAGCAGCACGTCGACGTCGCCGGCCACTTCCACTGCCTTGCCGGACTTGGCCAGCACGTTGGCCGACAGCGCGCGGTTCATGCCGGCGATGCCGATCGCCGGCAGCAGTCCGCCGATGGTGGTCGGGATCAGGCACACCAGCAGCGCGATCAGCAGCAGCGGATCCACGTGCACGCCGACGAAGCCGGCGATCGCCGGCAGCGAGGCGACCACGATCAGGAAGGTCAGGGTCATTGCCGCCAACAGCATGGTCAGCGCGATCTCGTTCGGCGTCTTCTGCCGGTTGGCGCCTTCCACCAGCGCGATCATCCGGTCCAGGAAACTGTGGCCCGGCTCGGCGGTGACCTTCACCAGGATCTCGTCGGACAGCACCTTGGTGCCGCCGATGACGCCGGAGCGGTCGGTGCCGGCCTCGCGCAGCACCGGCGCGGATTCGCCGGTGACCGCGGCCTCGTTGATCGTGGCAAGACCGTGCACGATCTCGCCATCGGCCGGGATCAGTTCGCCGGCCGACACCACCACCAGGTCGCCCGGGCGCAGTTCGGCGGCAGGCACGCTGGCCTCGCCGTCCAGCCGCACGCTGGCGACCCGGCGCGCCACCAGGTCCTTGCGTGCGCGCCGCAGCGAGGCGGCCTGGCCGCGGCCGCGGGCCTCGGCCACCGCCTCGGCGAAGTTGCCGAACAGCACGGTGACCAGCAGGATCGCGGTCACCGCCCAGCCGAAGCCGGCCGGGCCCTGGCCGGACACGGTGATCAGCGCCGACAGCAGGGTGCCGGCGAAGACCACGGCCATCACCGGGCTGCCCAGCAGGTGCCGCGGCGACAGCTTCAGCACGCTGTCGCGCAAGGCCGCGCGCAGCGCCGCGGCATCGAACAGCCCAGGCCGGCGCGCCGGCGAAGAGGCCATGGAAGGAGAAGGATGCGGGGTGCTCATCGTCGTCGTCTCAGTGCGCGGCCAGGGTCAGGTGATCGGCGATCGGTCCCAACACCAAAGCCGGCGTGAATTGCAGAACGGTCAGGACCGCGATGACCGCGATCAGGGTCAGCGCGAAGGTCGGGGTTTCCACCTGCAGGCTGCCGCCGGTTTCCGGCGCCACCCGCTTGCGCGCCAGCTGCGCGGCCACGATCAGCGGCACGATCAGCGCCGGATAGCGGCCCAGCAGCAGCACCGCGGTGCTGCTCAGGTTCCACCACGGAATGCCGTCGCCCAGCCCCTCGAAGCCGGAGCCGTTGTTGGCGAAGGCCGAGGTGTACTCGTAGAACACCTGGCTGATGCCGTGGAAGCCGGGATTGGAGGTCGCCGAGATCGAGGCCGGCAGGGCAAGGGTGATCGCGGTGAAGCCGAGCAGCACCAGCGGCTGCAGCAGGATCAGCAGCGCCAGCAGGCGCACTTCCGGTGCCTCGATCTTGCGCCCGAACAGTTCCGGGGTGCGCCCGGTCATCAAGCCGGCCAGGAACACGCTCAGCAGCAGGTAGACCAGGAACTGCTGCAGGCCGCAACCGATGCCGCCCCAGATCGCGTTGATCAGCATGTTGACCATCGCCACGCCGCCGGTCAGCGGCGCCAGCGAATCGTGCATGGCGTTGACCGAGCCGTTGGAGGTCTGCGTGGTCAGCGACGACCACGCCGCCGAGCTGTCCACGCCCAGGCGCACTTCCTTGCCTTCCATCAGTGCGGCGCTGGCGGTGCTGGCGCTATTGCCTTCGGCCCACATCGACAACGCGGTGGACGCCAGCGACATCACCAGCATGCTGCCGAACACCAGCGCGGTGAACTTGCGGCGCCCGGTGAACGGGCCGACCATGAACGCCACCGCCACCGGGATCAGCACGATGCCCAGCATCTCCAGCAGGTTGGAGAACGGTGTGGGATTCTCCAGCGCCATCGCGCTGTTGGGGCCGTACCAGCCGCCGCCGTTGGTGCCGAGCTGCTTGATCGCCACCATCGCCGCGACCGGACCGAGCGGGATCTTCTGCGTCTGCTGCCCGGCGCTGGCATCCAGCGGCGTGGCGACCGGGCCGGCGGCCAGCGTCGAGGGCACGCCCTGCTGGGTCAGCAGCAGCGTCCACAGCAGGCACAGCGGCAGCAGGAAGCGCAGGGTCGGACGGATCACGTCGGCCCAGTAGTTGCCGAGATCGACGTCCTGCGCCGCCTCGCCGCCGCTGGCCGCCGCCGTGCGCGCCGCGTCGTGGCCGCGCCCGCCGAACAGGCCGCGCAGCGTCGCCACGACCAGTGCCAGGCCCATCATCGGGGTGATGAACTGCAGGCCGACCACGCCCACTGCCTGCGACAGGTACGACAACTGCGCCTGGCCCGAGTAGTGCTGCTGGTCGGTGTTGGTCAGGAACGAGACCATGGTGTGCAGGGCCACGTCCCAGCGCATGTTGGGCACCGCATCGGGATTGAACGGCAGCCAGGCCTGGGTCACGAACAGCGCGAACACCAGCACGCCCAGCACCAGGTTGCTGGCCAGGAAGGCACCGGCATAGGCGCGCCAATGCATGCCACGCGCCGGGTCGGTGCCGAGCAGGCGGTACAGCGGGCGTTCGATCCAGCCGAACAGCGCGTCGCCGCGCATCGGCGCCCCGCGCATCACCTTGGCCAGGTACAGGCCCAGCGGCCATCCCAGCAGCAGCGCGAGCGCATAGACAAGCAATGTATCGATCATGGAAGTGGCACTCGGCTCAGAAATCTTCGGGGCGCAGGATCACGTACAGCAGGTAACCGGCCGCGACGATCACCGCCACGCCGCAAACGAACGAAAGCCAACCGCTCATGGTCTCAACTCCGAAACAAAGGGACGGCCCGCCGCACGGCAGGCCGCAATCGCATGGGAATACCGCCGCACGCGGCGCGCGCACGGAGGCAGAAGGGAAGCGCAACATGGCGACGCACGCCGGGTCGGACAGGCCTTCTGGCCCAGGCCGGCATTATCGAAGCCGGCGCCATAAACTCTCCGTGGCGAAGCCACGCGGCGCGCATAAATTCTGCGTAAAACCGCGCGGCGCAGGCGATTGCGCCACCTCTCCCGGCGCCTCGCCACCGCCTGCACCGGCAGCGCGCGACGACCTCAGTAATGCAGGATCGCGTCGATCAACGCCGTCGCCTGATGGTTGCGGCGGCCGCCGTCATAGGCGGGGAAATCGTAGGCGTGTTCGTAGCGCAGCTCCGGGCGGATCTCCAGATCCTGCGACACCCAATGGGTCAGGCCGATGGTGTGGCTGGAGTAGCGCGTGGCGAAGCCGGTGCGCTGGCCATCGTGGTCGTTTACGAACTCGTTGCGGATCGCCAGCATGTCCGAGGCGCCGAGCTGGATGTTGACGTAGTTGACGATGGCATCGGCGCTGCTGCGCCCCAGCGGGAAGTCCGGCGCCTCGCCCAGCGCGTAGCCCGGGCGTCCGGTCGGCGCGTGCGACTGCGACGGATCGGTGGCCAGCGCCTGGTCGCGCACGTAGAGGTGATAGGCCTCGGTGAGCATGTGCACCTTCGGCGAGAAGCGGTGCCCCCAGGTCAGCACGAACTCCTGCAGGTTGTTGTAGGTCTGCGCGGCGTTGTTGTACGACTCCACGCAGGGATACAGCATGTCGTCGTTGCTCTTGGAGACCCAGCGCAGGCAGGCCTGCGCGCTCAGGCGGCTGGTCGCGTCCCAGATCGCCGAATCGTCGCCGCCGTGCACGCCGAGCTGCAGCGTCCACTGGTCGTTGAGCTTGGTGGTGGTGAGGAGGCCCATGTTGGTATAGGCATCGACGGTGTACAGGATCGAATGGGTCAGCAGGTAGTTGTTGGGCGAGAACTGCGCCTCGATGTCCGGCAGCGACAGGTAGCGGCCGACCGTGACCAGCATGCCCTGCGCCACCGACGGCAGGTACAGGTCCACATGCGCGATCATCGGATCGTTGCCGTAGATCTTGCCGTTGAGCGCGCTGTTGGACTGCGGGTGGTGCAGCAATTGGTCGCTGGTGACGCCCTTCATCGTGGTGTAGTGGTAGTCGTAGCCGTACAGGTCGTCGAGGTGGAAGCCCCAGTCGACATGATCGGTCTGCACCGTGTCCGGCACGCGCTGCAGGCGGATCAGCGCCTGGTTGAATTCGCCGCGATTGGGCCGCGTGGAGTAGGACAGCGGATAGTTGCTGCGCGAGGACGTGCTGGCATTGAGCGAAGGATTGATCCAGCCGTACAGCTCGATGCGGTTGCGCTGCATCCACTGTCCCACGCGCGTGCACGCCAGCGCCTTCTCGACCGGGTACTGCGCATTCTCGTTGGGCACGCCGACCGGATAGTCCACCGCGCCGAGTTGCCATTCGGCCGACGGGAACGGTGGCGAGGAGAACGGCGACGCCAGGCCGCGGCGCGCCGGCGTCGGCGCATCGGGATCGGCCGGTTGCGCGTCTTCGCGATAGGCGGCCGCCAGGCGCGAGAGGAAACCGTTGCTGCAGTCGGCGCTGCGCGCCAGCGGCGGCGCAGCGACGTCCTGCGCCGTTACCGGCGTGGCTTCGGAAGCCGGCGCCGCCATGCCAGCGGCCGCGGCGGGGCCCGCACACAGCACGGCCAGGGACAGGAACAGAGGATGGAGCTTCATAGACATCGTGATCTCGGCTCGCAAGGAGCCGTCCTTCTTTGGGTGGAGGGGAAACGACAGCGCGACGCGTCACGCGCACGCGCTATCGCAGGCGATACGCCTGGTGGCGCATCGCGGTGAAAGAGTTGGAATGCAGCGCCGCGGTGGCGGCGTCAGCGGGTCAATGCGTGTGCAGTGAACGCACGCGGCTGTGTGGTGGCGGATGCTGCAAGGCGCTGCGGCAACCATGGCGGCGTCGCGACGCTTGCGGCGTGCTGCGTTTCCTGGTGCGGAGACCGGACCGTTGCGGCGGCGTCGGATGCGATACGCCGCACCCGCACGCAAGCGTTGCGGGCAGCCACACGCTCAAGATTGCAGCCATCGATTCCACGCAAACACCCCTGTCGTCAGCGCGGAAAGTATAGGAATCGCCGAATATCTTCGTTGCAAAGCGCGCGCCGGTTCGAATAAAGCCTGCGTAAATTCGTGCGCGTGATGACCCTGACGTGCGCGATGCTGTGTGTGCCGTACCCTCATCCGCCCCTGCGGGGCACCTTCTCCCGGTGGGAGAAGGGAAAGGCCACAAAGCCCCTCTCCCACCGGGAGAGGGGTTGGGGTGAGGGTCCGGCGCGCGAAGCGCCACGCTGATCCAACTGCACGAGGCTTCGCCCGTACCCTCATCCGCCCCTGCGGGGCACCTTCTCCCGAAGGGAGAAGGAAGAAGCAATGCCTCAGTGCAACGGCACGCTCAGGAACGACGGCGTCGCCGTCGGCGAGCTGAAGCTCACGGTGCCGCCGAAGCGGCTGGCCGAGGTGTAGCGCGGATCGGTGGTGTCCACCACCAGCACCAGGCGGCGGCCGGCCGGGATCTCGACCGCGGTCGCCTGCAGCGCCAGGTCGAGGGTCACCGGCTTGCCCGGCGTCGCGTTGCGCAGCGTGTACGGCACGTGGCTGAGCAATTGCGCCGAACCCGAGCCATCCATGCTGTAGAGATAGGCGAACAACGACACGTTCGACTGGCTCGGGGTCACCGTCAGCCGCAGCGACGGCGCGCCGGCCAGGCGCTTGTCGCTGGACAGTACCGGGCCACTCCACACCGCGGCACCGGCGCGGCTGACCAGCGGGATCGAGGTCGTCACCGGCTGGCCGAAGCCCTGCAGCAGGCCGCTCAGCATCACCACGCCGGAATCGGCCAGGGTCGGCACGCCGGTGGCGATGCGGTAGTTCCAGCCGCTGCTGTTGCCGTTGGTCAGCGAGCCGGTCGGCAGCAGCAAGCCGCTGGGCCCGCTCAGGCCGTAGCGCGTGGCACCCGCCTGCACGCTGTTCCAGTCGGCATAGCTGAGCCAGGTACCACCCAGGGTCGACAGTTGCACCGGCGCTTCGCGGTCAACGCCGTTGTCGCGGCCCTTGAGGTAGCGGTCGAACCAGCGCGTGGCCTCGGTGTACACCTGGTTCGGCAGGCCCAGCGCGCCCGGCAGTTCGGCGGTGGCGTGGTCGCCCTGGCTGAACATCAGGTGCTTGGGCACGCTCAGCCGGTTGTACAGGTCGATGTACTGGTTCGGCGGGAACAGGCCGTCGTTGAAGGCATTGGCCAGCAACACCGCCGGGCCGTTGCGGTTGAGCGCCTGCACCTCGTTGATCACCCCGCGCTCGGCGGCCTTGGGCAGGAAGCCCTGCACCGCGCCGTCGTAGTCGCCCACCGCCACGCGTGCGGTGATCTGCGCCAGCTCCGGGCCGGGCCGGCCGGTGGCGACCCCGGCGGCGACCAGCAGGCCCACGCCCTGCTGGCTGACCGTGGTGTTGGCGTACAGCGAGGCCTGCAGGTCGGCCCAGCCGCTGAGCGCGGCTACCGCCTTGATCCGCGGGTCGCGCGCGGCGGCGAGCAGGCTGGTGCCGGCGCCGTAGGAGATGCCCGACACGCCGATTCTGTTGGCATCGGACGGTGTGTTGGCCAGCGCCCAATCGATCACCGAGCTGACGTCCTCCACCGTCGGCGCGCCGGCGATGTCGATCAGCCCCTGCGAATCCCAGAACCCGCGCGAGGTGTAGCTGACCACCACGTAGCCGTCGTTGGCCAGTTCGCTGGCGCGGCCCACGTACTCCAGGTTCGGCAGCGACCAGCTGGCCGGCATCACCACCAGCGGGAACGGTCCGGGGCCCTGCCCCTGCGGCACCAGGACCAGCGCGCCGAGCTTGGTGCCATCGAAACTGGAAATGCTCTGGTACTGCTTGCTGAAGCCGGCCGCGGCCGCGGCGGCGGAGAACACCAGCAGCATCGCGCCAAGGGCGATGCGACGTGACACGGACATGCGCATGGACTGCCTCCCAAGCGGCGCCGGACCGGAATGGCCGGCTGCCGGAACGGTAATGCCAGAACGGTGACAAGCGCTCGACACGGGGCCGGGCAGGCGGACCGTACCACCGGGTACGGGCGATGTTCACGCCGCAGTGCGGCACGGTATGGAAGGACCGCCAGGAGTGCCCCGATGGGCGCGCATTGGCGGCAAGCGCTGTCGCCGCGGCCGACGCCGGCGGCGCCAGCGGGAATCAGCTCAGGAAGTGCTCATAGCCGCGTCGCGGCGGCTGCCACGGCCGGCCATCGGCATCGCGCACCACGATGCCGCGGCCGGCGACGATGCGCCCGATCGGCGTCGCCGTCACCCCGACCGCCTGCAGCGCCTGCACGATCGCCGCGTGCTGGGCCGGGTCGGCGGTGAAGCACAGCTCGTAGTCGTCGCCGCCCCCCAGTTGCCAGGCGTGCACCTGGGCCAGGTCCGCGTCTGCCGGGGCGGCGACCGCCGGCAGCGCGGCCAGGTCCAGTTCGGCAGCGACGCCGCTGCGCGCGCAGATGTGCTCCAGGTCGGCCAGCAGGCCATCGGAGACGTCCACGCAGGCGCGCGCCAGGCCGCGCAGGCGCAAGCCGGCCTGCACCCGCGGCGTCGGCCGCAGCAGGCGCTGGCGCAGGCGTTCGTGCAGGGGATCGGCGGCCGGCGCGGTCACGTCCAGCCGGCCACCCTGCCACAGCGCCAGCGCCGCGGCCGCCTCGCCCGGCTGGCCGGTCACCCAGACCTCGTCGCCCGCCTGCGCGGCATCGCGGCGCAGCGCCATCGTCGCCGGCACGCTGCCGATCGCGGTGACCGACAAGGCCAGCGGCCCGCGCGTGGTGTCGCCGCCGGCCAGGCCGATGCCGTGCGCATCGGCCAGGGCGAAGAAGCCCTCGGCGAACGCATCGACCCAGGCCATGTCGACCTGCGGCAGCGACAGCGACAGCGTGCACCAGCGCGGTTGCGCGCCCATCGCCGCCAGATCGGAGAGATTCACCGCCAGCGTCTTCCAGCCGATGTCGGCGGCCGCGGTCTCGGCCGGGAAATGCACCCCGGCATTGAGCGTATCGGTGGTGATCGCCAGCAATTCCCCCGCCGGCGGCAGCAGCAACGCCGCATCGTCGCCGATGCCCAGCGGCAGATCCGCGCGCGCCCGGCTGCGCGCACGCAGGCGCTCGATCAGATCGAATTCAGGCATTGAGGGGCCGGGAGTGGGGATTCGGGATTGGGATTGGCAAAAGCGCGTCCGCGGACGGGAATGCCGCTCTTGCGAATCCCCAATCCCGAATGCCCAATCCCGCGCCGTCAGGCGCCGCCGCCCCCCGACTCCACCGCGCGCCACTGCAGCGCGGCGCGGTCCAGGACGCCGTTGACGTAGGTGTGGCCGTGCTCGGAGCCGAAGCGCTTGGCGGTCTCGATCGCTTCGTTGATCACCACGCGGTACGGCACGTCCATGCGGTGCAGCAGTTCGTAGGCGGCCAGGCGCAGCACCGCGCGCTCGATCGCGTCCACTTCCTCCACCGTGCGGTCCAGGTAACCGACCAGCGCCTCGTCCAGTTCGGCGCGATGCTTGAGCACGCCTTCGACCAGGTTCTCGAAGTACACCAGGTCGGCGATCTCGTGCGCCTGCTCGTGCGCGAACTGCGCGATCACGTGCTGGGCGTTGCCGCCGGAAATCTGCCAGGCGTAGATCGCCTGCAACGCACGCCGGCGCGCGCGCGAACGCAGGACCGGATCGACGCCGTCGCGGCGTGGGTGGTGCTTGTGGCCAGCGGGTTTGTTCACGGCAGCAACTCCAGCAGGTTGACCATCTCCAGCGCGCTCAGCGCCGCTTCCTCGCCCTTGTTGCCATGGCTGCCGCCGGCGCGCGCCTCGGCATCCTCGACCTGCTCCACGGCGAGCACGCCGTTGAGCACCGGGATGCGGAAGTCCAGCGAGACCCGCAGCAGGCCCTCGGCGCAGCCGTCGGCCACGTGTTCGTAGTGGCGGGTATCGCCACGGATCACGCAGCCCAGCGCGATGATCGCGGCATGCTTGCCGGCCGCGGCCAGGCGTGCGGCGACCAGCGGCAGTTCCCACGCGCCCGGGACCCGGATCACGTCCACCGCGTCCTCGGCGATGCCGTTGCCGGCCAGGCTCTGCCGCGCGCCGGCGACCAGCACGTCGGTGATGCGGGCGTTCCAGCGGCTGGCGATGATCGCGAAACGCGCCGACTCGGGAGTGCGGAGGTCGCCTTCGTAGTGGGACATGACGGTGGCAGCTTAAGGGGGTGGGAGAGTTTAGCAGGCAGGGAGGCCGCGGCCCGGGTGACGCGAGAGCAGCCGCCCGCCCAGGGCCGATCCGGCATCGGAATCAGGTTTTGCCCAATCCCGAATCCCGATTCCCCACTCCCTGCCCCACCTCCACATGCTCCACCACCTCCAGCCCGAACCCGGCCAGGCCGATCTGCCGGCGCGGGGTGCCGAGCACGCGCAGCTTGCCCAGGCCCAGGTCGGCCAGGATCTGGCTGCCGGCGCCATTACGCCGCCATTGGCCCACGTCCTTGCCGTGCGCCGCCTCCGGCTGCGCGCGCAGCCGCGCCAGCAGCGCCTCGCTGTCGCGCGGCGCCGACAGCACCACCATCACCCCGCGCTCGGCGGCGGCGATCGCGCGCAGCGCATCGCTGGCGGCCACGCCGAAATCGTCGCGGCGCCAGTGCAGCAGGTCGGCCAGCGGATTCTCCACCTGCACCCGCACCAGGGTCGGGGTGTCCGCATCCGGGGTGCCACGGACCAGGGCGAAGTGCAGGTCGTGGGCGATGCGATCGCGGTAGGTGACCAGGATGAAGCCGCCGAACTCGGTGTCGATGGGCCGCTCGTCGATGCGCTCGACGGTGTGCTCGGTGGCCAGGCGGTAGGCGATCAGGTCGGCGATCGACCCCATCTTCAGGCCATGGGTGCGGGCGAACTCCTCCAACTGCGGACGCCGCGCCATGCTGCCGTCGGGATTGAGCACTTCCACCAGCACGCCGGCCGGCTCCAGCCCCGCCAGCATCGGCAGGTCGCCGGCGGCCTCGGTGTGGCCGGCGCGGGTCAGCACCCCGCCAGGCTGGGCGATCAGCGGGAAGATGTGGCCCGGCTGGCTGAGGTCGTGCGGCTTGGCATCCGGCTTGACCGCGGTGCGCACGGTGTGGGCGCGGTCGTAGGCGGAGATGCCGGTGGTGACACCTTCGGCGGCTTCGATGCTGACGGTGAAGTTGGTATGGAACTGCGCGGTGTTGCGCTGGACCATCGGCGCCAGGCCAAGCTGCGTGCAGCGCTCGCGGGTCAGCGACAGGCACACCAGGCCGCGCGCATGGGTGACCATGAAGTTGATGTCCGAGGGCTTGACCAGCTCGGCGGCCATGATCAGGTCGCCCTCGTTCTCGCGGTCCTCGTCGTCGACGATGACCACCATGCGGCCGGCGCGCAGTTCTTCCAGCAGCTCGGGGACGGAGGCGAAATTCAGGCTCGGGGTGACGGAAGGCGACATTGTGGGACTCGCGGAAAGACGGAAGGTGCCGCGCGCGCCGCAGGCGGCGGCGCAGCGCGACGGAAAGGCGGAAGGCCGGACACGGCCAGGATCAGTCCTGGCGGCCCTGCAGCAGGCGTTCGACGTAGCGCGCGACCAGGTCGATCTCCAGGTTCACCGCCGCGCCGACCGCGGTCTGCGCGAACGCGGTGTGCGCCACGGTGTGCGGGATCAGCGCGACCTCGAAGCCTTCCGCGTCGACTTCGTTGACGGTGAGGCTGACCCCGTCCACGCAGATCGAGCCCTTCTTGGCGATGTAGCGCAGCAGCGCAGCCGGCGCGGCAAAGCGCCAGCGCTGCGCGCGTGCGTCGTCGTGGATCGACAGCACCTCACCGAGCCCGTCGACATGGCCGCTGACCAGGTGCCCGCCGAGGCGGTCGGTCGGGCGCATCGCCCGCTCCAGGTTCAGCACCGCGCCCTCGGCCAGGCGGCCGAGCGTGGTCAGCGCCAGGGTCTCGGTGGAGGCGTCGGCCTGGAACGACGCGGCGTCGAAGGCGATCACGGTCAGGCACACGCCGTTGACCGCGATGCTCTCGCCCAGGCGCACGTCGGCGAACGGCAGGCTGCCGGTGGCGAAGGTGAAACGGATATCGCCGCCCTGCGGCTGGCGTGCAGCGAGATGGCCGACGCCTTCGATGATTCCGGTGAACATAGCTACGTTTCTCGCAATGGGGTGAGCGAAAAACGCCACAAGGCAAACAGGCACACGCACAGCCGCAAGGCTGCGCGAAGGCCGTCTTCTTTCATCCGGACTATACCGTCGGCTCCGGCATCGCACCGGATCTGCTGACCTTCCCGATTCGGCGGGTCGCGCCTGCGCCGGGAAGCGCTCGCGGGCTCGTGCGCGAACGCACCTACCGCCGGTGGGGAATCGCACCCCGCCCTGAAGACGTTTGTGGTCGCCGGCGAACCGGCCGGGGCATTCTAGCAGGCGCGGCCGTGGCGGCCGCCCGGTGGACCGCGCCACCGGTGGGACGAAGCGGCGCGGCGCGTGCGGCAACCTTGCGCGTCGCAGCGCGCATCCACGACGCGGCCAGTCAAGGCGCGGCCGCGCCTGCGCAGGCGGCAGCCGGCCGCAGCAACAGGCGCAGGTCGCCGCCGAGCTGGCGCACGTCCTGCAGTTGCAGCGGCACCCGCTGCGCCATGGTCTCGATGCCCAGCCCGGCCAGCAGCGGGCGGGCGGTCTCGCCCAGCAGCAGCGGCGCCATGTACACCAGCACCTCGTCGACCAGGCCGGCGCGCAGCAGTGCGCCGCTCAGCGTCGCGCCGGCCTCGACCTGCACCTCGTTGATGCCGCGTTCGGCGAGCAGGCGCAGCGCCGCGTGCAGGTCGCAGCGGCCGTCGTGCAGCGGCACCGCGGCGAACGCGGCGTGCTCCAGCGCCGGCGGCACGCAGTCCGGCGCGTGCAGGTAGAGGGTCGGCGCGCTGCCGTCGCGGACCTTGGCCTGGGCCAGGCTGCGCAGTTGCGCATCCAGCACCACGCGCAACGGCGGCATCACTTCGGTCGCCGCGTCCAGGCGCACGGTCAACGCGGGATCGTCGGCCAGCACGGTGCCGGCGCCGGTGAGGATGGCGCCGGCGCAGGCGCGCCAGTGCTGCACGTCCTGGCGCGCGGCAGGACCGGTGATCCACTTCGATTCGCCGCTGGCCAGCGCCGTGCGCCCGTCGAGGCTGGCGCCGAGCTTGATCCGCAGCCACGGCCGGCCACGCTCCACCCGCGACAGGAAACCGCGGTTGAGTGCGCGCGCCTGCGCTTCCATCAGGCCCGCCTGCACCGCGATGCCGGCTTCGCGCAGCAGCGCGAAGCCGCCGCCGTTGACCTGCGGGAACGGGTCGGCCATCGCCGCCACCACCCGCGCCACCCCGGCCTCGATCAGCGCCAGCGCGCACGGCGGGGTGCGGCCGTAGTGCGCACACGGCTCCAGGGTCACGTAGGCGGTGGCGCCGCGGGCACGTCCGCCGGCGGCGCGCAGCGCGAACACCTCCGCGTGCGGCCCGCCGGCGCGCTGGTGGAAGCCCTCGCCAACCACCGCGCCATCGCGCACGATCACGCAGCCGACCATCGGGTTCGGCCGCGTGGTGTAGGCGCCACGCTCGGCCAGCCGCAGGGCCTGCGCCATCCAGCGATGGTCGTCGGCGGAAAAGTTGGAGACGACGTCGGTGCTCATGCGGCAGCAGTGCCGACGTCGCGACGCATCACCACGATCTGCAGCAGCCCCAGCGGCAAGTCGGCGTGACGCTGCCAGCCCAGGCGCTCGTAGAACGGCACCAGCACCGGCTCGCAGTACAGGTACAGCCACTGCACCCCGAAGCGCGCGGCAGCCTGCGCGCAGTGCGCGACCAACGCAGCGCCGACGCCGGCACCGCGTGCCTGCGGCCGCACGTACAGCGTGGCCAGCCATGGCGAGAACTGACGGATGCGCGCATCGTCGTTCTGCAGCAGACTCACCGACCCCAGCCAATCCTCGCCGTCCAGGGCGATCCAGCTGGTGGGGATGCGACGGTCGTCGCGATGGCTGCGCAGGTCGGCCTCGGCCTCCACCACGTTCCACTCCGGCAGCAGCGGACCGAACGCCTGCAGATGTTCCTGTGCCAGCGCCGGGATGTGCTGCGCGGCCTCGGCCAGACAGACGATGCGCATGCGCTCAGCGCTTGCCGGTCTTGTCGCCCGGCTTGGCCGCGCGCACCAGGTCCAGCAGCGGCAACTGCTCGCTGCCGACCGGCAACTCGCGCTCAAGCTTCTCGATCTCCTCGCGGAAATCGGCCACGTCCTGGAAGCTGCGGTACACCGAGGCGAACCGCACATAGCCGACGTGGTCGAGCTTGCGCAGCTCGGCCATCACGTACTCGCCCACCCGGATCGAGGGCAGTTCGCGTTCGCCGGACATGCGCAACTGGTGCACCACCGCGCGCACCGCCGCCTCGATCTGCTCCTCGGCCACCGGCCGCTTCTGCAGCGCGCGGTCGAAGCTGGTGCGCAGCTTGCGCGCATCGAACGCCTCGCGGCCGCCGTCGCTCTTGATCACCGTCGGCAGCTTGAGCTCGATCGTCTCCAGCGTGCTGAAGCGCTCACCGCAGGCCTCGCACTCGCGACGCCGGCGGATCGTCGCGCCGTCCTCGGACACGCGCGAATCGATCACCCGGGTATCGGTGTGCTGGCAGAAAGGGCAGTGCATCAGGGGCTGGGATTGGGGATTGGGGATTGGGGATTGGAAAAGGCGCGCGCCTCAGGACTGGAGCTTACGCCCCATCCCGAATCCCGACTCCCCAATCCCCGCCGCTCAGCCATACACCGGATACTTGCGGCACTGCGCGGTCACCGCGTCGCGCACGCGCGCCAGCACCGCGTCGTCGGCAGGAGCGTCGAGCACGTCGGCGATCCAGTTGGCCAGGTCGACGCAGTCCTGTTCCTGATAGCCGCGGGTGGTGATCGCCGGGGTGCCCAGGCGCAGGCCCGAGGTCACGAACGGCGAGCGCGGGTCGTTGGGCACCGAGTTCTTGTTGACGGTGATGTGGGCCTTGCCCAGCGCGGCCTCGGCGTCCTTGCCGGACACCTCGCGACCGATCATGTCCACCAGCATCAGGTGGTTCTCGGTGCCGCCGGACACGATCTTGTAGCCGCGCGCGATCAGGGTCCTGGCCATGGCCTGCGCGTTCTTCACCACCTGTTGCTGGTAGCTGGTGAACTCCGGCTCCAGCGCTTCCTTGAACGCCACCGCCTTGGCCGCGATCACCTGCATCAGCGGGCCACCCTGGATGCCCGGGAACACGATCGACTGCAGCTTCTTGGACAGGTCCTCGAGCTTGTCGCCGGCGCCGGCGGCACTGGCGAGGATGATGCCGCCACGCGGGCCGCGCAGGGTCTTGTGGGTGGTGGAGGTGACCACGTGCGCGTGCGGCAGCGGGGTCGGATAGACGCCGGCGGCGACCAGGCCGGCCACGTGCGCCATGTCCACGAAGAAGTAGGCACCGACCTTGTCGGCGATGGCGCGGAAGCGCGCCCAGTCGATCACCTGCGAGTAGGCGGAGAAGCCCGCCACCACCATCTTCGGCTTGTGTTCCAGGGCCAGCCGCTCGACCTCGTCGTAGTCGATCAGGCCGTGGTCGTTGACGCCGTACTGCACGGCGTTGAACAGCTTGCCGGAGGCGTTGACCTTGGCACCGTGGGTCAGGTGGCCGCCGTGCGCCAGCGACATGCCGAGGATGGTGTCGCCCGGCTGCAGCAGCGCGAAGTACACCGCCTGGTTGGCCTGCGAGCCGCTGTGCGGCTGCACGTTGGCGTAGTCCGCACCGAACAGTTGCTTGACCCGGTCGATGGCCAGCTGCTCGGCGACGTCGACGAACTCGCAACCGCCGTAGTAACGCTTGCCCGGATAGCCTTCGGCGTACTTGTTGGTCAGCTGGCTGCCTTGCGCTTCCATGACCAGCGGGCTGCAGTAGTTCTCGCTGGCGATCAGCTCGACGTGGTCTTCCTGGCGGCCGGCTTCGGCGGCAATGGCGCGGGCCAGGTCGGGATCGTAGGTTTCGATGCGGGCGTCGCGCGGGAACATCGGGTCTCCGGGGGCATGGACAGAAGGCAGACCGCTAGTTTAAGCCCCGCGCAGCGCCCAGGGCGAACCAAAACGCAGACGGCCTCCCGAAGGAGGCCGTCTGATGGTGCCGCAGCAGGGTTCAGCGGCCGCTGAGCACCAGGTCGGCGATGATGCCGGTGGCGATGGCGACCAGCAGCAGGTTGCCGGTGTCGTCGCGCACCCAGCGGTAGCCGTACGGCGGGCGCCGGACCTGATAGCGGTCGTAGTCGTAGACCACGTAGTTCGGGCCGTAGTAGCGCTGGCCGCGCGCCCAGCGCGGCGGACCCGGACGGTAGTAGACGACGTCGGGCCCGTTGCGATAACCGTCGCGGTAACCGCGGTCGTAGGCGTGGCGGGCGTCGCGGCGGTCGCGCTCACGGTCGCGCCAGTAGCGCTCGCGATCGGCATCGCGGTAGCCGCGGTCGTACCAGCCATGGTCGCGCGGACCCGGGCCCGGCGGCGGGGGCGGCGGCCCCGGAGGACCCGGCGGGCCCCAGCCCGGGCCGGGACCCGGGCCGCCCGGACCCCAGGCGAACGCGGGTGGCGCCATGAAACCCAGCGCCAGCGCGGACGAGAGGGCGATTGTGGCAATGCGTTTCATGTTCATGGCAACTCCGTCACGTGGTGTGGCGGTTGCATTTAGACCCTTGCCGTCTGAACCGCCTCCTGCTGGAATCGATTACGTATTCAGCTTCACGGATCGGACTAGGAAAGCGTTCATCCAGCGGCATTTCCGGCCTGTGCGTGCAGGCGCAACAGCGCCGCCTGCGCTGTGTCATCGGCTGGCAAATAGACCACCAGGCGGTTGCCGTTGCGCGGCGCCGACCACCAGTTGACCTGCTGCAGGCGCAGCTCGCCTTCCTGCGGATGGCGGAAGCGCTTGAGCTGGTTCTCCACGCCGCGCACCTCGCGCCGCTGCCGCCACAGCGCATCGAACTCGGGCGAGGCCGCACGGTAGCGCGCCAGCAACGCCTCCCATTCCGGCTCGCCCAGGTGCTCGGCCATCGCCGCGCGCAGCAATGCCACCATGTGCTGCAGCACGTCCTGCCGATCGAGCAGTGCGTCACGCCAGCGCGGATTGGTGAAAGCCTGATAGACGCAGTTGCGGTCCGCGTCCGCCAGGTCGGTCAGGGTCACGCCCATCAGCCGCTCGAAAGCCGGGTTGGCGCCGAGGATGTCGAAGCGCGGGGTCTGCAGCATCGCCGGCCACGGCCCGAGCTGGTCCAGCAGCATGCGCGCGGTGCCGGTCAGCCGCTCGCACGGCGGGGCCGCCAGAGCGGTTGTACCGCCCACACCGGCCAGTGCCAGCACGTGCGCGGTTTCGACCTCCGAACACTGCAGAGCGCGGGCGATGGCGGTCAGCACGCGCGCCGAGGCGCGGACCGGGCGCCCCTGTTCCAGCCAGGTGTACCAGGTCACGCCGACATCGGCGAGCAAGGCCACTTCCTCGCGGCGCAGGCCGGGGGTGCGACGCCTGCCGCCGCGCGGCAGCGCCAGCCGCGCCGGGTCCAGGCTCTCGCGGCGGGCACGCAGGAAGGCGCCCAGCGCCCGGGCGCGCTCGCTGGCCAGGGCCGGACCCGACGCGGCGGGCGCGGCCACGCGCTCCGGTTTGGAGGTGGAAGGGGCGAGGTCCAGTTGCATCGTCTTCTCCGCTTCGCTGTTCGCCAGTGCCGAACGATGCCGTGCGCGTGCACGGCGCTCGCTGCGCCGTCGTGTCCCATCACGCCGCGGGGGATGTCGCCCCGCAACGCGCCGGCCCGGGACGCCAGGGAGGCACCATCAGTACCAGGATAAATGAGTCCTTGTACCAGTTTATCGGCTCCCCATACTGCGCGCCATGACCACGCCCTCCCC
>NZ_LFME01000013.1 GCF_001043115.1 Xanthomonas sp. NCPPB 1128
GCCGGCAAGCAAATCGTGTGTGCTGCCATGCGTAAGCTCCTGCACCTCGCCTACGGCGTCCTCAAATCGGGCACCGCGTTCGACCCGAAAAGGGCCCTTGCCTGCTAGGGGGTAAGACGGTATCTACAACAGCACAACGGCATGTCTACATCGCCTGTTCGATCGACAGCGCGTAGACCTGCACGCCGTAGCGGCTGAAGGTGGCGGTGGTGTCGCTGCCGATGTTCATCTCCTCCAGCGGCGTACCCTGCGCGTCGGCGAGGGTGAGCCGATAGATCGGTCCGAAACGGGTGGCGATATCGGTAGAGCTGATCTTCACCCGGTAGGTACCGTTGCCCTTGAGCGCCAGCGGCTCGGAGAGTTGGCCGGGGATCAGCTGCAGGTCGGTCGACGGCTGGCGCAGGTCGCCGAGGACCTGCACCGCGAAGGTCTGCGTCTCGGGAAGCGCGCGGCCAATGGGGGACGCCGTCTGCGGAGCGCCGGCACCGATTGCCGCGGCAGATGCAGCCGCGGCAGGAATCATCGCAGCAATTGCAGTCGCAGCGGTGCCGAAGAGGAAGCTGCGGCGGCTATCGTTCGTATGCGTTGTCATGGCGATCCACCTGGTGGTTGCACGTCAGCCCTGGCCTGGGCCTGGGTTGGGGGTGATGCAGGAACCTTTGTTAGTGCAGTTGGTGTTGCTCCCTAACGAGCAGTCCTTCGTGTTCGTGCACGCCGGGTTGGTGCCATTGCAGACCTCGTTGGTGGCCAGCGTGCCAAAGCGCCGTGTTGCCAGTGCTTCGACTGCAGCGGCGGTAGACGCCTCTGATCTGTCGAACAGCACTTCTGCATTCTTGCCGAGCGATATTTTGTCTGGATCTATGCGGATTGGCATTGGGATGCATCTCAGGTGCTTGCCAAGGTGGAAAGCGGGCAACCAAGCGTTTGTTCGGAGAGATCGGAGAATCCGCTCATCCAGCGACGCAGCTTGTCGTTTTCGATGTCGATGGTGCCGTCAGCGTGGAGGCGCCCGAGGTCGTTGCGATCATCGTTGAGCGCGACGGTGCACTTGCCGATCTTCCCGTTGGCGCGAATCATCAGCGAGTTCGGTTTTGCCGCATAACAGATGTACCCATCCAGGTGCTCTTCCGAAATCGGGCGCTGGTCCTTGGACGGATGTTTCGTGCACGCGGTGATGTAGGCGATGGCTTCCAGGTAGCGGTCTCGCGGCAACACCTTTTCTTCGATCGTGCCGCCTGCGCTCAGATTCGAGACCTTGTGAAAGTAGACCGAGAACCGTGGATCGTCGAGCAGCTCACGATGCAGGCTGGCATAGAGGCGTCGTACCGATTCGATGTTGCCCTGGTGCAGGTGCAGCCGCAGCGAGATGGCGAAGTTCGCCGCCAGCGAGCGGTAGGCAATGAGGTTCGACCATATTTTCTCGAACGTGGCGCCTTTGTTTGCGGTGATCCGTGTCCTGTCGTGCCATTCCGCATCGCCGTCCAGCGTGATCTGGAACTCACGGTGCTGGAGTTCAGTCAACCTTTGCAGTAGAGCCGGTTCCAGCAGGTAGCCATTGGTGGTAAAGCCGGCACTGAATGCAACCCCATGTTGTGCGCATACTGTGTTTGCGTGTTGACCGATCTCCAGGACGACATCGCGCGCCAGGAGTGGCTCCCCGCCGAACCAGGAGATGTTGAGCCGATCCAGGTGCGGTACGCGATGGGAGATCAATGCCTTGATGCCGCTGACCACACTCGGCTGCATACGGCCTATTGCAAAGTCTTCATAGCAATATGTACAGCGGAAATTGCATTTTTCGGTCGGCAAAAGGATGAGGGACAGGATGCGCGGAGAAAGCGCCTCGGCGATGGTGGCTTCGCTCAGCATCGGCGTGTCTCAGCCGTTTGGCGAAGGCTGGCCGCCGGCTCGACAAGAACCGACATTGGATGCTTTGGAACAGTCACCTGTGTTGTTGCAGGTGTAATTCGTGGAGGAGCAGGTGCCGGAGTTGGTGCACGTTCCGGCATTTTCGCCCATCGGGCGAATGGTTCCCGCTGTCGCCGAAGCGATCGCCGCGGCGCGCAATCGATGGTTGGCGAAGTTGATCGACCCGTCCGGATTCAACGTAATGCCGCGGGGATCAATATCGTGAAATGCCTTGTCCATGTGCAAGCCGCCTCTCGAGATCCGTCGATGGGTAGGCGGCTTTGTAAAATGCAAAGCACCAAAATAACGTGATGAAATTCACGAAAATATGTTGTGTCTACGGCCGTGCATCACCGCTGTTCCAGCCCGAAGGACGTCGCACTTCATCGCTTGGCTGCGCGGCACCCGTGTGTTACTCGTCGTGTTCTCCTCCCGCCTTCCAATACCCCGTCGCGCGGATCCACTCCTTGGGCACGCCCAGGTGGCCTTCGACGAACTTGCGCATCATCCGCGCGCGGGCCGATTCGCAGGCGATCCAGTAGAACGCGTCGCCATCGGGGACGTCGAAGTCGCGCAGGGCACCTTCCAGCAACTGGCTGCTGCGCGCGTCCACGCCGTTGCGCTCCAGCCAGGTGATGCGCAGTTCGGCGTCGCAGTCCAGCGGCTGACGGTCGGCGTAGCCGGGGATCTCGATCAGCGCGTCGACCTGCGCGTCGGCCGGCAGGGCTTCCAGCCAGCGGCCGATCGCCGGCAGCGCGGTCTCGTCGCCGATCAGCACATACGCGTCGAAGTCGTCGGCGGCCACGAACGAGCCGCGCGGCCCGCCGACCACCAGCGCATCGCCGGGGTCGGCCTGCGCCGCCCAGCGGCAGGCGGGGCCGTCGCCGTGCAACACGAAGTCCAGGGTCAGTTCCTGTGCGTCGGCGTCGTAGTGGCGCGGGGTGTAGTCGCGGGCGGGCGAGGGCAGCGCGTCGACCGGATACACCGGGCCGTGCTCGGTCATCGTCGGCAGCACGAACGCGCCTTCGGGATTGGGGAAGAACAGCTTGACGTGGTCGTCCGGCCCGGCGCTGACGAAGCCGTCCAGCTCGGGGCCGCCGACGACGATGCGGCGCATGTGCGGGGTCAGCGGTTGCGTGCGCAGCACCTGCAGATGACGCAGGCGCAGCGGGTGGCGCAGCAGGCGGTGTTCGTGGGTCGCCATGGGAATCCTCGAAAGTGGGGGAGAGGGGTGGCGGGCGACGCGGGGCGAAACCACACAAGCACCCGCGCGCTGGCTGGAAGGAATCAGGGAGTGCTGCCATCCATGCCGTCGGCGGCGGCATGCAACAGCGCGGCGATACGGTCGATCTCGTCCGGGTCCCAGCGCCCGTGCCGCGCCAGCAGGCCGTGCTTGATGCGGCGCATCGCCTCGCGCACCGGCGCCGGCACGTTGGCGCGCACCAGCGCGCGTGCGCTGTGCTGGGTGCGCTGCAGCGCCGCGTCCACCTGCGCGCGCTCGGCCCGCACGAAGGCCTGGCCGGCCTCGGTGATCGCATAGCGCTTGCGCGTGGCCTCGGCATCGGCCTGCACCAGGCCCTGCGCTTCCAGTTGCGCCAGGGTCGGGTAGACCGTGCCGGCGCTGGGCGTGTACAGGCCATGGAACAGCTCGGCGACCGCGCGGATCAACTCGTAGCCGTGGCGCGGCTGGGTCTCGATCATGGCCAACAGCAACAGCCGCAGGTCGCCGTGGCCCAGCGGGCGGGGGCCGCGTGCGCCACGGCCGCGGCCGGCTCTGTCTTCCTCGAACAGGCGGTGCGCGGGGTGCGGGCCGGGGGTGTGGGGTCGTGGCATTTCGATATGTCGAATCTGGTGCGGAAACGATATATCGAAGTTGGGTGGCCGGCAAGCGGGGTTGGTGCTGGGTGGAGCACGGCGCGTAGGGGTGGGTTCAGGCGCCTACGGTTCGTAGGACGCGTACCAGTTGTCCTAGATCGTATTGGCCGTCGTAGGAGCGGCTTCAGCCGCGACGGGCTTTCCCGGTGAAGCCATCGCGGCTGAAGCCGCTCCTACAGGAGGCGATTGCGATGGCGATCGCATGCCGTGCCGCTCCCCTGTTCTGATGTCGCTGTTGCATCTAACCCAGGGCGTCGTCCAACGCCTGCGTCGCGTGGGATACCGTCTTTGGTGTATGTCGGCGCGAGAGCAAGAGTGCGTCGCGAAGGTGTATGCCAGCCGGCAGCACCCTTGTAGGAGCGGTTTCAGCCGCGACGGGCGTTACCGGTGAGGCCTGTCGCGGCTGAAGCCGCTCCTACGAAGAGCAAAAAACGCAAAGGCCGCGGGCGTACCGCACAGACGCCGCCTTGCCTCACCCCCCACGCGCCTGCTCCAGCACCCGCCGCTGCATCTCGTCCAGGTACTCGTCCAGTTCCTGCACCGAGGTGAAGATCTCGTTCAACGGCACCGCCTTGACCACGTCGAACACCTTGCGGATCTGCGGCTGCGGGTTTACCACCAGCACCCGCCCGTCGCGCGCGGCCAGCACCTTGCGTGCCTTGAAGATCGAGCGGATGCCGGCGCTGCTGATGTAGTCCAGGTGCGACAGGTCCAGCACCAGGGTGGTGATCGGCGTGGCCAGCAGCGGCGCCAGCGCTTCGTCCAGCGCCTGGTAGGTGTGCGTGTCCAGGCGCCCGCTCAGGGTCAGGCGTTGGCGCTTGTCCTGCGCCGGGTCGATCTGCAGGCTCAATGTGGTCATGCGGGCGACTCCTGAAGGGATGGATCGGCGGGCGGCAGCAGGACGATGCGCACGACGTTGCGGCCGCCGTCGTGGCGGTACTCCAGGCGATCGGCGAGTTGCTGCACCAGGTGCAGGCCGAGGCCGCCGATCGGGCGCTCGGCGATGTCCGCGTCCAGGTCCGGCACCGGCGCGCTGCGCGGGTCGAAGGCCGGGCCGCTGTCATGGAACTCCAGCACCAGCACGTCGGGCTGCAGGTGCACGATCACGTCCACCGGCAGCGGGGCGCGGTGCAGGTGGCCGTGTTCCAGGGCGTTGCACGCCAGTTCCTCGACGATCAGCCGGGTGCGGCTGACCTGCTCGCCGCTCACGCCGTGGCGCCGCAGCGCCGCCTCCACGCTGTCGCTCAACTGCGCCAGTGCATCGATTGCCGGTTCCATCTGCCATCGCAGCATCATCGCGTCGCCTCCCGTGCCGGATCCTGGCGCAGCCGGATCGCCAGGAGCGTAATGTCGTCGGACTGCGGTGCCGGTGCGGTGAACGCCTGCACGTCGGCCAGCACCGCGGCGCACTGCGCCTGCGCGTCGGCGCCAGGCCGCAGCGCGGCCAGCAGCCTGGCCTCGCCGTACGGCTGGTCCTGCGCATCCATCGCCTCGGTGATGCCGTCGGTGTAGCTGAGCAGGGTGGCGCCGGCGGCCAGGCGCCCATGCACGACCGGGTAGCGCGATTGCGGCTCCAGCCCCAGCGGCGGGCCCGACTCCAGCGGCAGCAGCTCTGCGCGGCCGTCCGCGCCGAGCAGCAGCGGCGGCTCATGGCCGGCGCTGGACAGCCAGTAGTCGCCGCTGTGCACGTCGATCAGCCCGCACAGCACGGTGGCGAACATGCACGGCTCGTTGCCTTCCACCAGCCGCTGCGAAGCCGCGATCAGGATCGCATCCGGGCGCGTGTGCCGGCGCGCGGCGATCTCCAGCACCGTCATCGCCCGCGCCATGAACAGCGCCGCCGGCACGCCCTTGTCGGACACGTCGCCGACCACGAACCACAGCAGCCCCGGCTCGGTCTCGAAGAACTGGTAGAAGTCGCCGCCGACCATTTCCGCCGGTTCCAGCAGCGCGTAGGTCTCCAGGTGCTTGTGGGCGCTGTCGAAGGTGCGCCCCACCGGCAGCATCGCCTGCTGGATGTCGCGCGCGATCGACAGCTCGCTCTGCATGCGCTGCCGCGCCTGCGCCAGCGTGGCGATCTCGTCCAGCTGGCGCTTGATCGAGCCGCGCGCGCTGTCGAAGGCGCGCGCCATCACCCCCACTTCGTCCGCGCGCTCGACGTGGCGTAGCGGATAGTCGAACGCGCCCTGGCTGAAGTGCAGCGCCGAGTCGGTCAGGTCCTCGATCGGCCGCACCAGCCGCACCGTGTAGCGGTGCAGCAGCCACAGCCGCAGCGCCAGCGCGGCGGCGCCGGCCAGCGCGCCCCACAGCACGATGCGGTCCAGCCCGGCCAGGATGTAGTCCTCCGACACGCTCAGCGCGAAGGTCCAGCCGGTGTCGCCCACCGCCGCGCTCTGCGTGAGGTAGCGGGTGCCGTCCGGCGCGGTGTGCTCGAAGCGCACCGGCCTGTGGGTATCGGCCGCCTGCGCCAGCGGCGACAGGTCCGGCCGCGCGCGCGCCACGTGCGCCTCCAGGGTGCGGCGGAAGCGCAGCGCCGGGTCCGGGTGCAGCACGAACAGCCCGTCCGGTGACAGCAGCATCGGCTGCAGCCCGCTGTTGGCCGGCAGCTCGGCGACGATGGCCTGCAGTCGCTGCAGCGGCACGTCCACGCTCACCATGCCGATCGCCGGCGCCTGCGGCCCGTCGCCGGGCAGGCGCAGCGGCAGGTTGTAGGTGGTGAGAAAGGCGCCGCCGCTGCTGGCATCGCTGTACGGCTCGGACCACCACGGCGCCGGCGTGGCCAGGGTGCGCCGGTACCAGGGCATGCTGCGTGCGTCGAAGCCCAGCGCCTCCACCGGCTGCTCCAGCACCCCGGTGGCGGTGCGCCGCAGGTGCCAGGCGAAGCCGCGGTCGTCGCCCTTCAGCGCGCCGGGCTCGATCACCAGCAAGGCGCCGGCGATGTCCGGGTCGCCCTGCAGCGTGGCCTGCAGCAGGTTGCGCAGGTTGAACGGCTGCCGGCCCAGCCCGCTCGCGGCCGCGGCCAGGGTGCGCCCGCTCACCTGCACCGAGCCCAGCGTGGCGTCCAGGCTGCGCGCGGTCTGCTGGGTCAGCCCGGCTACGTCCTCGCGGGCGTTGCGCACCATCACCTCGCGCGCGCCCACGTAGAACAGCAGGGCCAGGCCCAGCAGCAGCGCCACCTGCAGCAGGCTGCCCCACAGCAGCAGGCGCGTGCGCAGGCTGTGCCGCCAGGCGACCGCGGAGGCGTCCTGCGCTGACGAGGCAAGGGCGATGGCGGCGCTCCACGGGGGCCTGGAGCCCGATCATAAGCGCAGCCGCGGCCGCCCGGCGCAGCGGCCGTGGCCGCTGTCCCGCCACGTGTCCCGGGCCAATGTGACAGTCCGTTCCATACGCTGGCGTACGAGGTCCTGAGAGGCGGTTGCGCTACACTTGCAGGCTTCGAGAAAACACATGCCATCGCGCGCGTGCGTGCGACCTACGGGAGCGTTATGAACTGGTTGAACGAGGTGCTGCAGAACGATCCGAACCCCACTGAAACCCAGGAGTGGATCGAATCGCTCAAGGCCGTCATCGATGTCGCAGGCCCCGAGCGCGCGCATCAGCTGCTGGAGGACATGGTCGAGCTGACCCGTCGTTCCGGCGCCTACCTGCCGTTCTCGCCGACCACCGAGTACGTCAACACCATCGCCCCCGCCAACGAGGCCAAGAGCCCGGGCGATGCGGCCATCGAGTGGAAGATCCGCTCGATCATCCGCTGGAACGCGATGGCCACCGTGGTCCGCGCCAACCGCAAGCCGGGCGACCTGGGCGGCCACATCGCCTCCTTCGCCTCCAGCGCCACCCTGTACGACGTGGGCTTCAACCACTTCTGGCGCGCGCCCTCGGACAAGCACCCCGGCGACCTGCTGTACATCCAGGGCCACAGCTCCCCCGGCATCTACGCCCGCGCCTTCCTCGAAGGCCGCATCAGCGAAGACCAGCTCAACAACTTCCGCATGGAAGTGGACGGGCAGGGCATCTCCTCCTATCCGCACCCGTGGCTGATGCCGGACTTCTGGCAGACCCCCACCGTGTCGATGGGCCTGGGCCCGCTCAGCGCCATCTACCAGGCGCAGTTCATGAAGTACCTGGAGCACCGCGGCCTGATCGAGAAGTCCGACCGCAAGGTGTGGTGCTTCATCGGCGACGGCGAGAGCGACGAGCCCGAGACCCTGGGTGCCATCGCCCTGGCCGGCCGCGAAGGCCTGGATAACCTCATCTTCGTGGTCAACTGCAACCTGCAGCGTCTGGACGGCCCGGTGCGCGGCAACGGCAAGATCATCCAGGAACTGGAAGGCGTGTTCCGCGGCGGCGGCTGGAACGTCATCAAGCTGCTGTGGGGCGGCTACTGGGATGCCCTGCTGGCCAAGGACACCAACGGCGTCCTCAAGAAGCTGATGATGGAAACCGTCGACGGCGAGTACCAGAACTGCAAGGCCTTCGGCGGCGCCTATACCCGCGCCAACTTCTTCGGCAAGTACCCGGAGACCGCGGCCATGGTCGCCGGCCTGTCCGACGACGACATCTGGCGCCTGAACCGCGGCGGCCACGATCCGCACAAGGTCTACGCCGCCTACCACCAGGCGGTGAACACCAAGGGCATGCCCACCGTGATCCTGGCCAAGACCGTCAAGGGCTACGGCATGGGCTCGGCCGGTGAAGCGCTGAACCCCACCCACCAGACCAAGAAGCTGGACGACGACGCCGTGCGCGCGTTCCGCGACCGCTTCAACATCCCGCTCAGCGACAAGCAGTTGGCCGACGCCGAGCAGGTGCCGTTCTACCACCCCGGCCCGGATTCGCCGGAAGTGCAGTACCTGCAGGAGCGTCGCGCCGCGATGGGCGGCTACCTGCCGCAGCGCCGCCGCAAGGCCGACCTGTCCATCCCGGCCCCGGGCCTGGACAAGTTCGAGCGCCTGCTCAAGGACAGCGGCGAGCGCACCTACTCCACCACCATGGCCTTCGTGCAGAGCCTCAACATCGCCCTGCGCGACAAGGAACTGGGCCCGCGCATCGTGCCGATCGTGGCCGACGAAGCCCGCACCTTCGGCATGGAAGGCATGTTCCGGCAGATCGGCATCTACGCCCCGTTCGGCCAGAAGTACAAGCCGGTGGACGCCGACCAACTGATGTTCTACCGCGAGGACCAGTCCGGCCAGGTGCTGCAGCAGGGCATCAGCGAGCCGGGTGCGATCTCCTCGTGGATGGCCGCCGGCACCAGCTACTCGGTCAGCAACGTGCCGATGCTGCCGTTCTACATCTACTACTCCATGTTCGGCTTCCAGCGCGTGGGCGACATCGCCTGGCAGGCGGCGGACATGCGCACCCGCGGCTTCCTGCTCGGCGGCACCGCCGGCCGTACCACGTTGAATGGTGAAGGCCTGCAGCACGAAGACGGCTTCAGCCAGGTCATCGCCGGCTCCATCCCCAACGTGCGCAGCTACGACCCCACCTTCGGCTACGAAGTCACCGTGGTCATGCAGTACGGCATCCAGCGGATGATGCAGGAGCAGGTGGACGAGTACTACTACATCACCCTGATGAACGAGAACTACGCCCACCCGGAAATGCCGGCGGGCGCGGAAGACGGCATCATCAAGGGCATGTACCTGCTCAAGGACGCCGGCAAGCCCAAGAAGGGCGAACTGCGCGTGCAGCTGCTGGGCTCGGGCACCATCCTGCGCGAAGCCATCGCCGCGGCGGAACTGCTGGACAAGGACTTCGGCGTCACCGCCGACATCTGGTCCTGCCCCAGCTTCAACGAACTGCGCCGCGACGGCTTCGACGCCGAGCGCTGGAACCGCCTGCATCCGGAAGGCGAACAGCGCAAGCCGTTCGTCACCCAGCTGCTGGAAGGCCGCCAGGGCCCGGCCATCGCCGCCACCGACTACGTGCGCGCCTTCGCCGACCAGATCCGCGCCTTCGTGCCGATGCACTACACCGTGTTGGGCACCGATGGCTTCGGTCGGAGCGATACTCGCGCCAACCTGCGCCGGTTCTTTGAGGTGGATCGGTACTACATCGCGCATGCCGCTATTGCGGCGTTGGCGAAGGAGGGGAAGATGACCGGGAAGGATGTGGCTCGGGCGATCAAGCAGTACAAGATCGATCCTGAGAAGGCTAATCCGGTTGGGGTTTGACGATTCACCATGTGATGAAAGAGGCGGCCCTTGGCCGCCTCTTCTTTATGTCCTAGGCCAGCAGAACTAGGGAGAGGTGATGCTACGAAAATGCCATGTAACTGCATTTGTCGACTGGAATTCTCAGACATACAACGCGGGTGTGAATCGCGAGTTTGCGACAAGGGGGCGGGGGGTCGATCAGGTTACACAGTATGTCGCGCGTGTCCTTGACGAGGTTTTAGCCCCTCACAAAGAGTGGGATCGATTCGATATCGATGTTCGTTTGTATTACGGTTGGCATGCTGGCCTTACCAAGACCAAGAGTCGTATCGAATTGGAACGGATGTCAGGCGATGGTGAGCTGCCTAGCTCACGGGGGCGCTGTACCTACAACTGGTCTGCGCTATTTGGCGATAAACTTTTAGCAGCTTTAGATCGTCGTCTTCATCGGAAGCTGAATCTTCATCTGCCGGATACCTTTCGTGCAGATGAAGAGGGGAAGTTCAGGGAAAAGATGATCGATACTGCTCTTGTAGCAGATCTTCTCTCAGTTACCAGAAGTGATGCAGCAAGTTGGAAAGTTGTGCTTGCGGAAGATGATGACGTTGTTCCTGGTGTGCTTGTTGCTGAAAAGTGGAGTCACGAGAAAGGAGGGCGATGCATCCTTGCCCGAAGACGTCAGGACATGGGGCATCTAAGGATCGATGAGCTGCTGTGTAGAATTAAAGGTGCTAAAGATGAATAAGCAAGATTACTTAAAAGAACTTAGCCTTTTCTCTGATCTTGGCTCAGAGCCGAAAGCCGGCTCCGAGGGAAATTTTTACACAATAAAATTCACGCAAAACACAGTCGCTGTCGAGGTGAGGATCGCAAAAGATGGATCGTCTGTAGTGGAGATTCGTGGCGGTTCGAGGCGCGTTTACCAAAGTTACAAGGCATTGCTGGCCTCGCCCGGTTTCGGAAACATAAAACGGGTTGCTGACGCCCAGCGTGCATTTATTAAATATGAAGCCCCTTATGTGGAGAATAAATCGGCTCACCTGCCCGTCGTTGGCGCCCTTTCGATCGGTGGCGACGAAAAAGAAGATGGCGTTCTTCTAGAAAGAATTAATAAGTGGCTATCCCAAACAGACGAGAGTGACGGCTCCAGCAGCAATGTCCGTGCTCTTGTTGTAGATGGTCCAGCTGGAATCGGCAAGACACATCTGATTAGACTCCTTGCATTTGAAAGAAACGGAGATTATGGCATCGCCTCCCTGGCTCCCATCCTCCACGTTCAAAGTCGGGGCAGGAAGCTAACTACACTAAATGACGTGTTGGCGGGGACTTTGCAAGCTCTCCGGGTGGGGTTAACTTTTGATCAGGTTCCAGTGATGGTTAGACATGGACTTCTCGTGGTTGCCATTGATGGTTTTGATGAGCTAGCGGATCCGCATGGATACGATACCGCATGGGGATCTTTACGTGACTTCGTAGAAGAGCTGAATGGCCAAGGCTCTATAATACTCGCCGGGCGCGACACGTTCATAAACGCTGATAGCATAAGGCGCTCGGTAGTACTCCTGGATTCGGATAAAACAATCGCAGTGCATTTGCGTCCCCTGTTGCCGCAGGAGGCTCGCCATTGGTTGATGGCAAAAAAATGGGCTGCGCCTCGCGTTGATCAGCTTGAATCGTTAGGGTTGTTTGAGGGTAATTCATATGCGCTGAGGCCGTTCTTTCTCGCAAAGATATCTGATGTCGCCAAAGATGGGAGAAGCTTTAATGAGTTTTCCGAGGCGCCGCTGACGTACTTGGTTAATACGATGCTTGAGCGTGAGGCAAAAATCGCTGCCAAGAAGGTGGCCGGGGTGGAGTTCTCAGCTATCTATCGCGATTTTCTGATGGAAGTCGCGCGGGACATGGCGGACTCAGAGGTTGAGTCCATTGACGTGTCTACACTCAGTCTCATTGCTGAAATTGTGTTCAGTAAATTTCTTTCGGGTGACGACCTGGCCATATTCATTAATAGGGCGTCAACCATTAGCTTGCTTGAGGGGGACGCTAAATCTGGTAGTCGGGCATTTCCGCACACCGAGATACAGAATTTCTTTTTGTCGCTTGCCTACAAAGAGCTTATTGTTGCAGGGGAGTTCCCTAAGTCAGTTCGTCGAGGAATTGTTGGCAGAGATTTTTTGGCTACTTTTAGTGATGTAGTTACCGCAGAGAAAAAGACTGCGGCTCGAGATTTTTGCATCGCGGCTCAAGATGCGCTTGATCGGAGGTTGCTTGATGGGCGTGGAGGGCGAAATGTTTGCTCGCTGCTTCTTTCGGTTCTTGATGTAGATGTCTTAGATTCTGATTTCAGGTTGTCAGCGCAGCAACTAGATGAAGGTTTGGTGCGAGGAGTCTTGCCAAACGGTAGCTTTTCTTCAGTTGAATTCTCAATGTTAGACGTTCGTGGGGGAGATCTATCGCGCGCTGCTTTCGTTAATTGCAGTATCGCTCAGTTGATAGTAGATGAGACAACTAAGTTGCCGGTTGAATTTCCTCGGCCTGGTCAATTGATGGTGGATGATGGTGGCTCCGCAGATAGTCTTGAGCAAGAAGAAATTCCTCAATGGCTTGAAAAACACACCGTTTCTCGAGATAGACTAACTAAATCGGGATCACATTGGTTGCTATTTGAACGTATTTGTCGGGCGATTATGCGGCAGTTTTGGATCCGATCCGCAGGGGATGATCCTGCTGCTAGGCTGCTCGCGAAAGATGAATGGTACGATATTAAAGAAGTGCTTGAGCAAGAAGGTGTTCTAAGGGTTAGGACAAACGTGGCGGTTGGCGGGCCGAAGTCTGAGTTTTATCGTCTTGAGAACTCACGAGATTATTTGGCTGCTACGCCAGCATCTGATGCCGTTAGAAGAGTGGTTGCACGCGTGTGTGCACTTGATGAGGATCAAAAGTTAAGGCGCGGCGATAGCTAAACTGGTGGTTCATAGCGTTCATGCTTCACGAGGTACACATGACCTTTGAGGGCGAAAGACACAGGGATTAGCGGTGCCGTTGAGTGCCATTAAAATTTACGACGATCAGGTCTTGCACGATCATCGTGTGGCGTCCAGCGTTTAGAGCGAAGCTAGGATGCTGTCGCTCGGCCTGCCCCGCAGTAATGCGGCAGCGCGGAATAAAGGGTTCAGGTTCGCTTCTGGCTGTAAGTGAGCCTGACCCTGTTTCCACTATCTAATGTGGGGACAGGAGTCAGAGTGTGCTTGCCTCGTGCACTTTGGTTTTGTAGTTGTTCCTGGTCGATTAACTGAGGCAAAGGAGCCCGAATGCAGCTTCCTCTACTGTTAATGACCTTCACAACTCAGTAAATCGTACGGGCGGATCTACTGTGCTCAGTCTCGAAAGTCCGCGCTGGTCTGACCTGCAGCACGCATATGGCTCAGCCGGCGACATCCCTGCGTTGTTGGGGCAGCTACAGACGGTACCCTCATCCATGGATGGATCGGAGCCGTGGTTCACCTTGTGGAGCGCCCTTGCGCATCAAGGCGACGTCTATACGGCTTCCTTCGCGGCTGTTCCGCATGTCATCCATGCGCTGGCACGCGCACCCGACAAAGCGGATTACGGGTACTTCCAGTTCCCCGCCTGGGTCGAGGTCTGCCGCGCGAAAAGCCAGGCCGAGATCCCCGAGGATCTTCGGGCCGCTTACCTGCATTCCCTCGCTCAACTTCCCGCCTTGGCCGCGGCTGCGGCCTCTCGCGCCTGGGATCCGGAGTTCCTTGCTTGTGCTCTAGCCGCGGTCGCCGCGGCAAAGGGACAGCACGCGGTCGCGGAGGCCGCCCTCGAACTTACGCCCGACGTCGCCGAGGAGTTCATGGAGTGGTTCTCTAAGCGATGAGGCGTTCAACCACTCGCGACAGTGTCTTGCCGGTTCGCTTCACCAAGCAACTGCTCGTATGTCTGCACGCGAACGCGCAATCGGATCAGGTGCCAGGACAGCGCGTAAGCGAACAGCAGCAAGAACGCGAGAACGCTCTGCATGATCGTGATCTTGCTCAAAACACTCCAGTCACCCCAGCGCCAGTCCTTGAACTGCAGATAGAGCGCGAGCAGCACCGGCATGATCCCGAGCTTCTCCATTCCGCCGGTGAACAAGCCAAGCCGCTCATGCATGTTCGTCCGGCGGTCACGCATGAAGGTCTCGCGTTGACGGCGCTGCTCAAGCGGAAACGCGCGTAGTGCCGTGACGATGTCTTCGTACTGAGAAAACTCCTGCTCCATCTGCTCTGCATGCTTGGCATGCGGATGTCTAACGCCAGGCAGCTCACGCTTGATCTGCAAAATGGCGGCGACTGCAAAGCAAATGAGCTCGATGCTGACTCCCGCTGCCGCACAGACGAACCCTGCCCTGCCATCCAGCACAGTGCCGAACAACATGCCAAACCCCGCGCCCAACAAGCCAACGATGAAACTCCACCGTTCCACCGGGCCAGCGCGGTTCTGCTCGGTTACTTGCGAGTAGTGGCTCATCACCGCGGCGAGCCAAGGAAAGCTGAGCTCATGCGATGCCGCACTCTCTTCGGAATTTTTAGCAGGCGCTGCGGTTATTTCTTCCATTGCGTTCGCCATGTCTCTACCTTCGAGCGTCCAGCTAAGGCTGTCTGCAGCAAGTATTCCGTAGCCACTGACATCGCGCTAGAGCAATCCGATTGCCCAATGTAAGGTCTACAAATCGCTATTGACACGCGGTGGAGTACAGTAGCAATCTCCACTTCAAGGAGCGTCGAAACTCCTCTAAGAGCGGTACCCACCTCCGACAAACTGGTGGGTTTTTTGTGCCCGAAGCTCGGGCGCAAGCCGACGCGATGCCTGCGTCGGGAGGGCGGCTAATACAACACCCTTCGGGGAAATACGCCCGCCGGCTCTTAGCGGTTTCGAACCTCCCGACTTCCCGTCCGCCATGCGTGGCGGACGGACCCCTTCATGGAACGAGGAGGCAACGATGGCGCACGACCGTTTGGACGACGACGACATGCCCGGCTATTTCCTGCCGGAGGACAGCCAGTTCCGCCTGGCGAAGCTACGCGATCACGTGCGCTTCCTGGTCCGGCTGGCACAGCCACGCACGCAGGCCGAGGAGCGCGCCGCCGAACCCAAGGTGCGCATGAGCGAGCTGGCGCTCTGCCTGGAGCTGTTGGCCGAGCAAGTGGAGCTTGTGCTGGGCGCAATGTCCTACCCCGCCCAGCGGACCGACACCATGCGCGACGCCTGGTCCGATGCCACTGTCCAGGCAGCCCCGGACGCCGGCAGCGGCACGTTCCGGGTGACGCAGCAGCAGATCGACAGGCTCACTCAGCTGGCCGAGATCGTCTCGGCCAATGCCCAGGTTCTGACGGTTGCCGATGGCAGCGAGCACGCCGGCCAAGCGTTGCCGCAAGCGAGCGAGGTGCTCTGCAATGCAGCGAACGCAATGCGTGCGCTGCTGGAGCGCATCGAGCGCCAGCCGCTGCACGACGTCGCGCCCAACGTGGTGCGGGAGGAGCGGGCAGTCTATGAGCTGGAGCCGGCTGCTTCGGCTGCAGACTGTGGCTGGCTTCATTGAGCCTGGCAGCACTGGGGCAAAGTGCGCCGGCCCGTGACGGCGGGCAGGGCGAGCGCAGGGTATGGCCCATGGCAGCCGCGCACCGACTGGTCGCCGCAGCGGCCCCGCGTCGCCCAGATGCTCGCGTTCAGCAGATGCCCGATACTGCGGCCTGCGATTCAAACGTTCGAGCGCGAGGGTGCGATGCGATGCTACGGATGGGGTGCGCTGTTGTGGTTGCTGCTGTTGCCGTCGGTCGGCGCCGCGGAAACGCCGGCCGATCAGGCCTATGCGCGGGCCACCGCCTTCCGCGACCGTGCAGGTCAGTTCAGCGAGCACGGCGCCAAGAGCGCGCGTGAGGACCTGCTGCAGGCACGCGACGCCCTGCAGCAGGGCTTGCAGTATCTGGACGATCCTGCGGTCGCGGCGCTCGCCGAGGGCAGCACGACGCTGCGCTTTCGCCGCCTGAACCTGCTGGGCGATCTGGTGCGGGTGCAGGTGTGGCTCGGCGACCGCAACGCGGCGGTGGCGGCCTGGCGCGCACTGGACGCGATGTCCTGGCATGAAGGGCTGATCGACTTCGTGGTGGACAAGGACCCGGCAACGGCGGCGTTGCTGGACGACCCGCGCCTGGCCGAGGTGCGGCGCCACGAAGCGCTGGCGGTGCGCGATGCCACGGCGCCCTCGATCGTAGTGCCTTACGCCGTGCAGCTGACCGAAGCCCAGCGCGTGGCCGGGTTGTCGCAGGTGTGGATGGCCGCGCGCGAGCGCTTCGTCTGGTTCGACCACGTGCCCGACCTGGACTGGGACCGCCTGTACCTGGAGACGCTGCCGCTGGTCCAGCGCGCGGCCGATACCGACGCCTACTACCGCGTGCTGGCACGGTTCCTGGCGCAGTTGCGCGACGGGCACACCGGGATCCTGCCGCCCAAGGAACTGGAGGACCATTGGTATGCCCGCCCCGGGCTGCGGACGGTGTGGCTGGACGGCGAAGTGGTGGTGACCTCGGTCAGCGATGCCGCGCTGCGCCGCCAAGGGGTGGCACGTGGTGACCGCATCCTGGCGATCGACGGCGAGCCGGTGGTGGAGTACGCGCAGCGGGTGGTGCGTCCACAGCTCAGTAGCTCCACCCCGCAAGACCTGCAGTTACGCATGTACACCTATGCCTTGCTGTCCGGCGATGCTGCTACCCCGATGCAACTGTCGGTGGAGCACGCCGACGGGCACCGCATCGAGGTGCGTGCCGCCCGCAGCGGCTACACCGCGGTGAAGGTGCCGGAGGAGCCGCTGCTGCGCATTCGCCGCGATGGCGTGGCGGTGCTGCGCGTGCCGCAGTTGGAGAACGATGCCAGCCTGCAGGCGCTCAAGCAGGCATTGCCCCGCGTGCGTGCCGCGCGCGGACTGATCCTGGACCTGCGCGGCAATGGCGGCGGCAACACCTGGTTCGGCCTGCAGATCCTGCGCTACGTCGCCGCGGCACCGCTGCCCTCGCTGCGCTCTGTCGAGCGCAACAACGGCTCATCGCTGGCGCAGGCACGCGGGGGCAGGTTGATCGAGTGGCGGCCGGTGCAACAAGAGCCGGTGGCACCGGAACCGAACGCCTATTCCGGCCTGGTGGCGATGCTGGTGGACGCGGGCACGTTCTCCGCCGGCGAGGACACGGCGGCAGTGTTCCGGCTGATGCGGCGCGGCCCGTTGGTGGGGCAGGCGACCGGCGGGAGCACTGGCCAGCCGTTGCTGCTGGCGCTGCCCGGCGGCGGCTCGGCGCGGATCTGCGTCAAACGCGACAGCTACCCCGACGGCACCGACTTCGTCGGCGTCGGCGTACTGCCGGACCTCGTGGCCGCGCCGACCCGCACAGACGTACGCGACGGCAAGGACCCCGTGCTGGAACGCGCCGTGGCGGCGCTGGGCCAGGAGTGGCCATCGACGTCGCGCTGACACGGGATGCGCCGCGTGCGGTGCGGTGGCATGTCGGCGCCGTCGCACTGGCGACGGCGCTTTTGCTGTTGCCTGCCTGCGCCTCGATCGAGGTGCCACCTGCCAACTTGATTGTCAAGGAGGGCGCGCATGCCACGGCGGTGACCAAGATTGGGCCGGTGTTTGTCGTCAGAACCGTGAGCGTGTTGCCTGGTGGTTCGCGCGTGGCCGAAAAGTTCACTGTCACTGACGAGTGTCGCAGCGGAAAGCTGCACGTCGCCTTGCGACGACAAGAGAGTGCAGCAGCCTATGCTGCTCCCGCCTGTGCCGCAGTGCTGGCGGGAATTCAGTACGCCGTCGCCGCGTCCACCTTGTCTGACGTGGAGTTGGAACTGACTGTGGATCTGGTCAGTCCCGGTCGGCAGCTCATTGCCCGCACGTCATCGTTGGCGATGGCGGCTAGCGCAAGCGCGCGCTATGCGTTCGCACTAGATAAGGAACGCGATCTGGCTGCCGCGAATGTCGTCTCCACGACAGCGCACGAAACATTCCACCTACTGCGTGGCCTCAGCGGCACGACGTCGGGAATACAGGAGGAAGAACGCCTCGCTTACACGATGGGTGCATGCGCGCAACTGCAGGCCCTGGGATGGGTGAGGAGCGAGGATCTGCCTTCGATTGCTCTTGCTCCTTACGCCGAAGGCGTCTCGGAAAGTGTCGCGGCATCCAATGCCGTGGGTCTTTCGGTGACGAGAGACTTGATGCCGTTCTTGCGCAATGGTGCGGTGACCAAAGCATTGCAAGAAGGCAAAGCGATGCAGCAGTTCTGCCTGAAAGCCCTTCGCTGAGGCAGCAGTGGCGTCGCCATACTGTAGTCGCTTGTAGTTCCTGCGAACTATCCCAACGCTTGTGCGTCGGTCAGCGGTGTCATCCGAGCCGTTCGGCCATGCGGAACCGAGTGGTCGTCACTATGCGAACCGGTTTGAGCGCGGACACGAAGGACAAGTTTCCAGGCGGTCCTGCGGCTGTGCCGCCAGCGCAATTGGAGCTTTACCGACGATGCGACCGCGCTCAGCGTATGTCGCTCACACCGTTCTGGTAGCTGTGTCCTGCGCCCGCTGCTGCCGTTGAGTCTCATCTTGTTGCTGCGCGATCGCCTGTTGTTGGTTGAGTGCCAGTGTTTGCTGCGCGGTTTCCTGCAGTGGCGGCATTGGTTGTGAAACGTCCACCAAGCCACGGAAGCCGGGCGTCGTCCCGTTCACCACAAGACGGTCTCCCAACATGTGCACACTATCAATCTTGGAAGCGTCCGCTATGCCATCCTGCTTCGCTGCATAAAGCGCCTTTGCCACCACGTCGTCCGAAAGATGGGCGGGTGTCGCGCCTCGGATCTTGTCAAACATCTGCCGATCCTCGGGCGGTAGCAGCGCCAATGCCTGGCTTTGCTCGGGCGTTCGCTCGGCCGCTGGTGCGTTGCTGGCGTAATGGGACGAGCGCGCTTGTGACCACTGCGCGGCATAGGTTTCCATGCTTCCCGACTGAGCGCTTTGCGGATCCACATTCACACGTTTCTCAGATTCGAAGGCGTTGTAGCGCGCGACACCCTGCACTTGGCCATCGGCTCGCATCTCGACGTTGGTGATGCCTTGCTTGTTTCGTTCCGCTTCTACCAGCAGTGCAGCGGCGACCTTCTCGCTGTGCGGTCCATGCGGAATGCTTTGCCCATCTTCCATGCGGTGGACCTCGCCGAGTGTGCGCTGAAATGCCGCGTTTCCGGGATGCGCGGGATCGCGCAGGTCTGTCGGCAAGAGTGGCGCTGGGCTGGATTCAATGGCCCCTTGTCGTTCACCACCGCGCTCTCCCGTCCCCGGGAGCGGCGCCTGCTGCGCAGGTGTGGGTGGTGCCTGATCGACCGGGCCCGTTGCTGGTTGCGGCGGACGCAAGACCGGTGCATTCGGATCCAGGTGGAGCAGCCGATCGGTGGTGCCGCCGCGGCTGATGTTCAGATCGACGGTGCCGTCGTGGTTATTGACGCGCGTGAGGTCGGCACGATTCACGTCGCTCCAAGCGCCGCCGATGTAGGCCTTCCCCACTCCGTTTCCATCCATCACGACGAAGTCGTCGCCCGAGGCATACAGGCTGGTGGACTGCGGCCGGGGACGCCCCTGACGATCAGGGACGTTGTAGCCGTAGGCTCCTCCCTGGTCCAACGCTTCGATCAGCGCAGGGGCATTGCTCTTCTGCAGGAACAGATTCTTGACCGTCGTGTATTCCGCGCTGAGATTCGGCCTTGCTGCGTCCTGCCCTGTCTGCGTGGGATTGACCAGTGGATTGGCCAATACGTTTTGCCATGGTTGATATAGCGGGCTGCGCGCGTCCGCATTGCGCAAGGCGTTGAAGACATCTGTCGCTTCAAGGGCGTGCGCAGCGCCGGTCTCGATGTAATCGGGCTCGGTTCGGCTTCGCCCACCACGATTGGGCAGAAATCCGTTGACGACGGTTTGCGCGTCTGCAGCGCTCGTAATCGTTCCCTTACTGATGCCGTCGATGATCCTTGGGTAATAGCGCTCCCCGCCTTGGTTCTCCAGCTTCAGCACGATGGTGGCCAGTTTGGCCTGCTCGTCCAGTGTCGCGCCTTGGTAGAGCGCTGTCTCCCGGAGCTGGTTGACCCCGCTACCGGGCCGCATCAACAAGTTGACCTGGGCAGTGTCACGCTCGTGGACGTAGGTGAGGCCCGCATCCGAAGTGAGGAAGGTATCCAGGTGCGATTTGACGGTCGCGTCCAAGGCCCGACCGTGCTGGGCAGTGATCGTGCGCCCGTTGCGGCCGAGGTCGCTGGCCGTTTGGGTCTGCTGCGCTTCGGTGAGCACCCAGTCCGGATGGGTCCTGCCTGCCCAGGTCTGATAGGCCTCCACTAAGGACGCGGCCACCTCCGGATGCTGGCCCAAATCCGTCTGCAAGGTGCCGATGGAATAGCCGCTGTTTCCCACTGGGGTCATCACCCCATTGCGAACATTGCCGGCGAAGGAGAGTTGATAGGAGACGTTCTTCCCGCTGTCGCCTCCTTCTGATCCAATGCCCACGCCAAAGTAGGCCAGTGCGCGCAGCTCCGAATCCGTCAGTGTGGTCGCCGGCGGCGGCGTGGTGCCCTCATTTCCTTCTGCCATGACACTCCCTCGCGTTGGAGGCTACTTCTTCGTTGCGCCTTTGCGGCACAGGCCGATGTTGGTTCTCGCTGCGCGCACGATGGCCAGGTAGCGGTCCGCCAGCATTGGCGTCCATCCTTCCACGGCCGCGTCGTCGTCCTTTGCGGCGTCCTCGGCATACTTGTCGAGTGTGGCCAGGCACTGCGCATACAGGCCATTTTTGTACTGGGTGATGGCCAGATCGTTACGAATGGCGCCTTCGTCTTCCCATTCCAGCGTAGGCAGGCAACTCGGCACGACTGGCGACAAGGTAGCAAGCGCCGCCTTGTAGTCTTTCGCATCATAGAGACGCTTGAAGGTCGTCCGTGTGCGGTCCAGCGCGTCCCGGCCGCAGCCATCCTTGACCCGCAGGTAGGGGGCCTCGAAATCCCCGTTGTAGCCGCAGAAGGTCTTGCATTCGGCGGGCGTGGCGGCCGCTACATCAATGCCCTGCGGCGTATTGGCGAACTTCACCTGGCAGTTGGATTGGCCCTTGTTCCACTTGGCGACGCCGGTGTGCCCCTCTATCGCGCCATTCAGCTCGCACACGTCCTCCCCAGTGGTGCTTTCCAGGGAGAAGGTCAATGCTCCGTTTTGCTGCTTGATCAGTAGGCGACCCCATCCCTTGTCGGTGATGTACTCGCCCGGTGGAGGAGCGTTGTCGGGCACAACTTGCGGCGCCGCCACGGCAGGCTGTTCCTTGCGCACTGCCGGCTTCGGGGCAGCGGCCGGTGGTTGCGCCGAACAGGCGGCTGTGGACAGCGTGGCGATCGCAGCGCAGACCAGCCAGGTCATCTTCAGCGGACGTGTTTTCGCCATATCCTTTCGCCGATCCTGTCTTCCCTACTGCTCTTTAACGCGCGATGCGGCCATGCGTCAAGTCGGTGTGCCCCTGCGCAGGCTGGCCTGCGGGTGGATATCTGGTGGGAGGCCGGTGGAGCGCAGTGAGACCGATTGCTATCTTCCCTGCCTACGAGCCACAGGCCATGTAAGGGGTGACCGATGATGAAGCAGCACCGATGCGGGTGGCGCTTGTCGCTGGTCGCGCGAGTTGTGGCGATGGGGTTGATGACCTCGTGTGCGGGTTCCGCTTACGCAAGCAACTCCACCACATTATCCGGCGAGTGGGGTTATGCCAAGAGATGCGACTTGGGCCATTACGTGAGCCTGCATCTGCAGCAGCATGGCGATCGCGTTACCGGAGATTGGAGCGAGGGAACCAACGCGCACGGCCATGATGGGCAGTTGCAGGGGGAAGTACGCGGGGGCACGTTGTATATCCGCTATTGCAGTGGAGATGGAGGAAAAAGCTACGCCGCATGCCCCGCGTTCTCAGGACCAGAAGATCGGTTCCGGCTACAAAATGGACTGCTTGTTCGCTATCAGAAGTACGGTTCCGGCTATCGGCGCGACGTTGCGCTTCATCCGAGTGTCGCAGGGAAGGATGTGCCTTTCGATCAAGAATGCATGGATCAAGACGATGGGCTCGACCAGCCCTGACAATTCCTTGCGCCCGAAGCAGCCAGCGTCTCTGCGCGCTAGCGCTAGAATGCAATTCGGCGCTTCTATGGAATAAGCATTGAGGTGATTTCATGACGAAATCGAAGCAAGCGCTTTGCATGGTCTTCATCGCCGCGACGTTGCAACTGACAGCATGCCAGCCCGAGTCGGCTCAATCAGTGGCGTCCAGCCGAGCGCCACATGGCAATGAGTCACCTGCAGCGAGGACGATCGTGCCGCTGGTCAGGAAACTCAGTCCGCAACTCCTGTCTGATGCCATCACACTCGATTTCGCGGTTCCTCCCCAAGAGGATGACCCTGAGCCGCCGATCTTCATCGGATTGCGGGTCGCTGCTGCAGATGGGGAGGCTGCAGCGGCTAAGGTCGATCGCCTACGCGATGCCGGCGTGACCGCTCAGTTGCACCTCTATCGATTGACAGAGGCAGGCGAGCAACCGGTGTTACTGCAGCGAAGCGAAGAAATAGGACGTACCGAATATCGAATCGTGGCCTTGGGCCGCGATGGGCATGTGCCACGTATCTTCGCGGCAGATGCGGACGTCACAACGATGGAAGCCGCGGGGTTGATTGCTCCGAATGTCACCTACCGCGAATTGGACATGGCTTTTATACGGGATACGCCGCCCGGCCGATACCGGGTGTCCGTCCGCTTCGAGGGTAACGTCGGTGCCTTGGAGGAAGCCGGATCGGAACTGTTGATCGCCTTCACGAGAAAAGCGAAATAGGGGCGCGCCCCGCGATGGGCCACAGCAGGTCAGGTTTTGGCTAGTTGGAAGGGCAATTTCACAGATGATAGATCGACTAAGGCGGGAGGAATGACGGAAGTGCGATGGTGGCTGATCGTGGCCTTCCTGGGTGGAGGCATGATTGTTTCTGCTGCCCGCGCCGTCGAAGTAGATCGGGGCGATCTACTTTGCAGCCAAGCCAGCGATTGGACTGATGGAGCGGCGGTGGGTGTAAAACAGATGATCCCGATGGTCGTAGAAAGTGATGCAGGCCGTACCTATCATTTCGCTCTGGACGGAAGCGCCGGACTTCAAACGCTGGACGCTAGCTGCGGGTTGGGAAGCTACGCAGAGTGCCTCTTCACTGCTCGCCGGTCGAACGGCGGGACTTACCGGTTCTCGGACCTCTCTAGCTTTGGCCTATGGAGAACCACGGATGGTCTTTACCTGCTGTACCGCATCGTGTCTCCCAAGGGAGAGGCGGATGCCCGCAAGCGCCGCATAGTGAAGTTGGCTGATCCACCTGAAGAGGTATGCAACCAGATCGGCGACTATTCGGATCTCATGTAGGTCCATGGGCGGTCTATCTGCCCATGCCCAAGTAGATGCCGTGCCCACCACGATGCGCTAGCATCCCCCGCACACGACGGCGCGCGGCGTCGTCCTTCAGGGGGACATCGATGAAGCATTCCATCCTGGCCGCCGCTGTGGCGGCCTTGCTGTGTGGTTGTACCGTGGTCTCGCCCGATCCGGGTCAGCAGGCGGTGCTGGTGGACAAGCCGCTGCTGTTCGGCAAGGGCGGCATCCGCCTGGACGACGTGCGCGATCCCGGCCGCACCTACACGTGGATGACGACGTCGGCGGTGTACGTGGACACCACGCCGCAGACGGTGCAGGTGGCGTTCGACGACTTCTCGTCCAGCGACAACATCCTGCTGGACTTCTCCACGCAGATCCAATACCGGATCACCGCGCCGGCGCGGCTGCTGTCCGGCTTCGGCCAGGACTGGTTCAAGAACAACGTCGCCAGCCAGTACGCGGCGATCGTGCGCGACCAGGTCAAGCGCTACGACATGACCAAGATGATGAGCGACCCGGACAGTGCACGGAAGATCGACGAGGCGGTGACCGAGAACGTGCGCGCCCTGGTCAAGGAGCAGGGCCTGCCGATCCAGATCCAGAACATCACCCTCGGCCGCGCCCGTCCCAATCCCGACGTGCTGCAGCAGATGAACCTGACTGCGGCGCAACAGCAGCGGGTCAAGACCCTGGTGGAAGCCACCACCGCCGAGCGCCAGCGCGAGCAGGAGCAGGTGGCCAAGGCCGATGCGGACAACGCCTACCGCAACCGCATGGGCCTGACCCCGGAGCAGTACCTGGCCAGCCAGATCGCCGAGATCAACGCCGAGGCCTGTGCAAAGGCGCAGGCCTGCTACATGGTGCCGTCGGGGACGTCGGTGATCGCCAAGTAGTGCGGCGCTGCTAAAAGGCGAGCCCGGGATGCTCGCCGCGAGCGGAATACGGTTGCACTGAGCGCGTTGCCGATGCGGCGCGTCGGCAGCGGTTGTCGCCGTGCCGCGGGTCTGCCACTGTGGCGGCCGTGTCCTGCGAGGAGATCCGCAGATGGAGTCCGCCCCGTCCTCAATGCCGCAGCGCCCGCCGGCGACCCGTTTGTTCGCTCTGCTGGCGCGCGAGGCGCGCACCGGCGTGATCTTCCGCCGCGGACCGAGCAAGCAGGTGCAGTTGATCCACTGGGATCTGCGCGACGATACCTTCGTGCACGGACAGTGGCTCAAGGGCCGCATCTACGAACGGCGTTGCGATCTGTCGCCGTCGGGGCGATTGCTTGTGTACTTCGCCTCCACGCAACGGGGCGACTACGGCACCTGGACGGCGCTATCGCGGCCGCCGTTCTTCACCGCGCTGGCGCTGTGGCCGAAAGGCGACAGCTGGGGCGGTGGCGGGATGTTCGAAGACGAGCGGACCTTGTTGTTGAACCATCAGCCACGCGACGGGCGCGATCCTTTCCCGATGCCGAGCGGCTTCCAGTTGCCGCACGATCTGCAGGTGCGTTCGTTCGGCAAGTACTCGGGCGGCGGTGAGGACGCGCCGATCGACGGCGTGTTGCGCGAGCGCGATGGTTGGCAGTTGCGCGATGACGGCGAGGGCGAACGTGGTGGGTTGCGCAGCGACGCATTGTTCCGCTTCAGCCGCCCACGCGTGCGCGAGAAGCTCGGCGCCAATGGCCGCCGCCTGCAGTCGCTATTGCATGTGGTCGGCCAGGACAATCATGCATGGTACGGCCTGGATCATCGGGTGCTGGACCGTGAGGGCAACGTGCTGGTCGATCTGCCAGGCAGCGACTGGGCCGATTGGGATGGCGGCGACCTGGTGTTCGCGCGCGATGGCGGGCTGTATCGATTGCGCAAGAGCGACTTCCGCGAGGTGGCGCAGCGGGGCGCGCAGGCCTCCCAGTTGCTGCACGATTTCAGTCGAGCGCGCTTCGCACCATTGGCGCCGACGGCGGATGCGCTGAAGTATTGAGGCGATCTGTGCTTGGCGCGTTCACCAAGCCACTGCGAACGACGCGCCGGGCCATGACTTCAGGGGTTCTCCAGGAAAGGCGGAGGCCACTGGTAGGGGCGGCTTCAGCCGCGACGCGTGTAATCGGAAATCCTGTCGCGGCTGAAGCCGCTCCTACAAGAGAGCGATGTGTCTCTGTGGGGTGCAGAAACCTCGCTATTGGAGAGGCTCTACAGGCAGCCCATGACCACCGGAAGCGCAGGTGTAGGAGCGGCTTCAGCCGCGACAGGTTTTCCCGGGACGGCGGTCGTGGCTGAAGCCGCTCCTACGAGACATGCCATGTGTGACGAGAGCCGGACCGCCGCCGCTGAGAATCCCAGCGAAGCCTGAAGGTCGCTGCGAAGAGGCCACGACGCGTCAGGCCGTGTCCAGACAAAAGCGCGCGACGCGATGCCCTTCAGCGCTGCGCGCCCGTCTGTGCACCGTGCCTACGGTGCTGCGCATCCCGCGCCTGGCGCAGCCGCTGCGCATGTGCGGCCAACAAATCGCCGCGGGTGAGGATGCCGACCATCGCATGCGGTGCGTTGCGGCCAAGCACCACGAGCCGGCCAACCTCGGCTTCCACCATATGGTCGGCGGCCTCGCGTAATGAATGATCCTCGCGCACGGCCAACAGCGGGCGGCGGAGCAAGGCGGCCAGGCGCAGGTCGTCGTGGTGCGTTGGGTCAAGCAGGTCGCGGCGGGTGAGCATGCCGATCGGGTGCCCATCGGCATCCAGCACCGGGAAGCCCTGATGCTTGAAGGCGGTCTCGCCCGAGGCGATACGTGCACGCACGTCACGCAGGGATTCGTCGCTGCGCACTGCCACCACGTTGCGGCTGCAGGCGTCGCCAGCGGCGATCTGGTCGAGGAAATCGGCGGCGTAGTCGCTGGGGACGCGCACGCCGCGGCGTGCGATCTTCTCGGTCATGATGGTGTGGCGCATGCTCAGGCCGGACACCAGGTAGGCCGCGGCGCAGGCGCCGAGCAGCGGCAGTAGCGCATGCGGCTGCTGGGTGGTCTCGAAGGCGAACAGCACCGAGGTCAGGAAGGCGCGCGAGGCGCCGGCGAACACTGCGGCCATGCACACCAGTGCGGCCATGTGCGGGTCCACGTGCAACCAAGGAGCCTGCGCCGCCAGCACCGCGCCGAGCACACCGCCCAACGCACTGCCGATGGTGAACAGCGGGGCAAGTGTGCCGCCGGATGTGCCGCTGCCCAATGCAATCGACCACGACAACAGCTTCGCTACGCATAGCGCCAACAAGGTCGAGACCGCCAGGTGGCCAGCGATGGCACCGGCGATGTTGTCGTAGCCCACGCCGAGGGTGAGCGGCATCCACCAGCCGATCAGCCCGACTGCAATGCCACCGAGCGCCGGCCACCACATCCAGTGGATGGGAAGATGCTCGAAGCCATCCTCGATGGCATAGGTGAGCTTGGTGATGCCGACACCGGCGAGACCGCAGAGCAGGCCGAGCGCCACGTAGGCCATCACTGCCAGCACATCCGGTGCGGCCAGCGCGGGCACTGCGAACATCGGTGCGCTGCCCTCCAGCGCCAGATGCGCGCTGGCGCCGACCGCCGCGGCCAGCGCCACCGGGATCAGCGAGCGCGCGCGCCATTCGAACAGCAGCAGTTCGATCGCCAGCAGCACGGCGGAGATCGGCGCGGCGAACACCGCGGCGGTGCCGGCGGCGGCGCCGGCTGCGAGCAGGATCTTGCGTTCGTCGGCGGTGACGCGCAGCCATTGCCCGAACAGCGAGCCCAGCGCGCCGCCGGTGGCGATGATCGGCCCTTCTGCACCGAACGGCCCGCCGGTGCCGATGGCCACCGCCGAGGACACCGGCTTGAGCCAGATCATCCGCGGCGGGATGCGGCTTTCGTTGCGCAGCACCTGCTCCATCGCCTCGGGAATGCCGTGGCCGCGGATTGCACGCGAGCCCCAGCGCGCCATCGCGCCGACGATCAGGCCGCCGACCACAGGTAGCCCGATCGCCCAGGTGCCGAGGTGGTGCCCGGCGGGGCTGGCCGCTTCGATGCTCCAGCGGCCGTAGTAGGCGAGGTTGGTGGCGAGCGCGATCAATGCGATCAGCACGTGCGCGGCCAGTGCCACCAGTGCGCCGACCAGCAGCGCCAAGGCGCAGAGACGCAACACGCGCCGGTCCAGTGGCGCGAACCGGCGTGGCATGTGCGCGGCGGCCAGCGCAGGCGCGAGCGAGGGCGCCGGCGACAGCGGCGTATGCGAAGACGAAGCAGGAGACATCGAAGGCGCCTGGCACGAAACGAACGTGGGAGGCGGGCAAGGTTACGCGGATGCCGGCGCAGTGGCTGGCTCGAAAATGAACAGCTATCGGGCGTCGCCGAGGTGAGGTCGGTGCCTTTCGCGATCGTGATCTTGTCTGCGTCGACCTGAGCCGCAGCGTCCAGCGGGGCGTTCCCACCGCCGCCTCAGGGCACCTCCTGCGACCCGCTCAAATCCAAGCGAAGCATGCGCAACAGATCGATTGCGCAAAGTCTGCAGCCGCTGGAATCATTGCGTTTGAAGACGAGTTGCAGCCGCCAGCGCTTGACGCCGGTGCGCCAAACGCGCGTGCAGAGGATCGATACGACACATCTGGCAAGCGGCGTCGCGGGACCTCACTGCCGCGGAACACCCAGCAGGGACTTCAATCCATGCGTGAGGCCGCGCGGTGCGACGCTCAGGTGATCCTCGTCGGCGAGCACGTCCAGCTGCAGGCGCAGCGACGGATAATGCCGCCCGCGCAGGGTCTGCGCCATCTGCTGCGCGTCGGTCACCATGTCGTAGCGCTTGCCGTAGCGGCGCTGTTCGTACTCGCCAACATACATGTAGACCTGTGCCGGCAGATCGCGGTGACTTGAGGCGAAGCGCGCTTCCTCGGCGCGCATGGCATGCGCGCCGAACCAGTACGACGGGCTGCCCAGGATGTAGCCGGAGAACAGCTCCGGCGTGTTCAGCAGGATCTGTGTGCCGAGCAGGCCGCCATACGAGTGACCAAGGAACAGGCGCCGCGCTTCGTCGGTGCGATAGCGCTGCGCGACGAACGGCAACGCCCGGTCGCGCAGATAGGCGATGTAGGTGTTGGCGCTCCCATGCGTGGCACCAGCGGAAGCGGCGTCGCCGTCCTCGGTGGTGGGCGTGTAGTCGCGGCGCCGGCTCGGCATCGGCTCATCGCCGAGTGCATACGACAGGCCGACCAGGATGAAGTCCTCGATGGCCAGCCCTTCGCCGTTCAAGCGCCGCGCGATCTGTCGCGCCACCGGAAACGCATAGTCGGCATCGGTGGCATACAGCACCGGGTAGTGCCGCTCGGGATGGTCCGCATAGCCGGCAGGCAGCGCCACGAATACCTGATAGGTGCGGCCGGACACGGGATCGGGAACATCCCATACCTCGGTCCCGACCAGTTCGTAGGGCGCACCGCTGCCGAGCTGCCCGCCGAGCTGCGTCGCCACCGTGCGTGCGGCAGGTGCCGCCGGCTGCGTGGTGACTTCCTTCGCTACCACTCCCGTTGCGGGTGCCTGCGCCGTGTTCGTGCACCCGGCCAGCAGCAGGGATGTCCAGACCAGCCAAAATCCTTTCCTCATTCCGTCGTTTCCGTTTGCTTGTAGCTCGCGCGCAAGTCGGCGCTCCTGATGGTGCCATGCACGCGCGAGGTGCGCGCATTGGCGCGTTACATCGTATGCGCCTGCATGCGCGAGTGCGCTTGCCGCTTGTGTTGTGCATCGCTCGCAAACCTGCTCCGCCAGCCCCACGGCCCGTTTCGGTCGGAGCAGTGGGCAGGGATTCCTGTCCTGGCCTCTTCCCTCTGCATGAAAGGTGGACTACGTTGCCTGCACCTGGGGGGAATCGCATGCGAATCGCGTTGGTCATCGCCGTTGCCGTGGCATCGCTCTGGCTGCTTGTCGTAGAGGGCGCGGCGGCGCCGGCCGGACAGCAAGACCCGATCAGAATCGCGTCGGTCTCTATCCAGTACACGTACATGGGGTGGGGGTACGTCGATGAAAGGTTCCACCTGGTTCCGGCGCGTAACGGCATGGGGTTCATCATGCGGTGGACGGACAAGGATGGCACGGGGCACGCCGAGCAGCAGGTCGCCACGGACAAAGTGATGGCGTTGTTCGCAGCAGCGCGTGCTCCCCGCATCGATCGCGCGACCGGGCTGGGCGTAGTGCAGCAGCGGGCGATGGCGCCAGCGACAATCGCCAGAATCCGCAATAGGCTATTTGCTGCTCGGGATTGCTCACCTCTGCAGCAACGTCAGTGGCGCGCCGCACAAGCGACTGCGGACAGCGTGAGGACAGAGCTCGAGCAACTCTATCGCGAAACTATTCCATGGACCGACGATAGCCCGTCCATGACGGTCCGCATCGTGCCAGAGCGTGGTGCGCCGCTGGTGTTCCATTCGCAGTCGCAGAAGCCATTCATGCTGGCGTGGATCCACGGCATGCCAAGTGGCCGAAGAGATGAGGAGATGGATGGTCCCAAGGCGACCTGGTCGCTGCCGCTCAGCGATGCGCTTGTGGAGATCCTGCCGGCCCTGTCGCCTGCACGAAAGCGCTTGGCGCGCGAGCAACTGGTGAAGGTGTTGGCTCGGAACCTGGAACGCCGCTCTCCTTTATCCTGCTCGCAGGATCGTGGCAACGCGCACGCAGGGAGTTGAATCTTCGGAGCCTGGCTCTTGCAGGTGAGTCGGCCAGGCAGGGCGTGCAACCAGCTGACAGGTGCTCCTTGGTGTCGCCCGCATGTGTGCGTATAGACTGGCAACTCCATACTGGGGCGTCCGATGAGAGTACTTCGCTGCCTGTTGCTGCCGGCCCTGCTGTGCGTTGCCGCATTCGCCCAGGCGCAGGACGACACCGGCCGCATCGCGGTGACCATCGACGACCTGCCGTGGCAACGCATCGAGCAGACGCCGCCGGCGCAATTGCCGGCGCTGCATGCGCAGTTGATGGCCTCGCTGCGGCAGGCGCAGGTGCCCATCGTCGGCTTCATCAACGAGGACAAGCTCGAGCAGGACGGTCAGGTGCAGCCGCAACGGGTGGCGATGCTGCGCGATTGGCTGGACGCCGGCTATGCGCTGGGCAACCACACCTACGGCCATGTGAACCTGCATCAGGTCGGTGTGCCGGCGTACGAGGACGCGATCATGCGCGGCGAGCGCACGTTGCGGCCGTTGCTGGCCGAACGTGGCCAGCCGCTGCAGTGGTTCCGTCACCCGTATCTGGCCACCGGCCGCAGTGTCGCCGACCGCGAGGCGGTCAACGCCTTCCTCGGCGCGCACGGCTATCGTGTCGCGCCGGTGACGGTGGACAGCGGCGAGTGGGTGTGGGCGTTCGCCTACGCGCATGTGCTGGACGAGCCGCCAGGCCCGGCGCGCGACGCCATGCTGCTGCGGCTGCGCAAGGGCTACGTGCCGTACATGCTCAACAAGCTGGATTACTTCGAGCGCGAATCGCAGGCCCTGTTCGGCCGCCGCATCCCGCAGGTGTGGTTGATGCACGCCAACGCCCTCAACGCTGCGGCCTTCCCGGATCTGGTCGCAGCCACGCGCCGCCGCGGCTATGCCTTCATCGGCCTGGACGAGGCGCTGCGCGATCCTGCCTACACCCACGCCGAGGGCTACACCGGCCCCGGCGGGATCAGCTGGCTGCACCGCTGGGCGATGGCCGAGGACAAGCCGAAGGACTTCTACGCCGGTGAACCGGTGGTGCCGCGCTGGGTGTTCGCGCTGGCCGGGGTGGATTCCGAGTAGCATGCGGGCGCGCCACCTGCGGGGATCTTGCCTGGCGCCTGCCCTTGCCGATCAGCCGTCGGGCAGGCCCCTGTCCCCCAGACGGGCCGGCCCGGGAGGAGGGGCTAAACTTCTTGCCGTAGACAGGGATAGTAAGTCCAAGGGACAAGCCTCGCCTATGCGGCGCGTGTCCGGCAGCGTCATCCAGCAACCGGAGAACGAAGTGAGCGTGCAGATCGACAGGAATGATGCACTCGCGTTGGCGCTCAGCGCCATGCAGGGCGCGCGCGACGACGAAGCCATGACCTTGCTGAGGGCGCTGGCGGAGGCTGAGCCCGATTTCGCCGAGGCGCATTATCTGCTCGCCGCCCAGTACGCGCAGCTCGGTGACATGGCCGCGGCCGAGGCCGGCTTTCGCCATGTGCTGCGCCTGTCGCCACAGCAGTCGATGGCGCGGTTCCAGCTCGGCCAGTTGCTGGCGCTGGCTGGCCGGCCGGCGGAGGCCATCGAGGTGCTGGCGCCGCTCGCGCATGCGGGGGAGGGCGCCTTGGCAGCGTATGCCGCGGCAATCAGTTGCTGGGCGGCGGCGGACATCTCGGGTGCCATTGCGCTGTTGCGCCAAGGCCTGTCCGAGCCGCAGCAGTTCGACGCGCTCAGGCAGGACATGATGCAGTTGGATGGGCGCCTGACCGCCATCGCGGCCGGCACTGGCGAGGGCATCGCGATGGAAGATGCCTCCGTTCACGGCGCTTCGCTGTATCTGTCCAACTATCGGCGCTACAACTGAATTCCATGGCGATCGACCGGCTCTCTCCGACCGCAGCGCTGATCGCCGCCATCCGCGGCGAAGCCGTCAAGCGCGGTGGCGTGGGCAAGCCGGGCGCCGCGAGCAAGACGCACACGGCGGCGGCGGAGCAGCAAGGCCGCGGGGATCGCCCGTCGGTGGCCCAGCTTCGCAGCCAACTGTCCGACCTGGTCGCCTCGGTTGCGGCTGAGGACCCGGCCGCGGTCAAACGGATACGCCCCGCCCTTATCCGGACCGTGCTGCTGTGGCAGTTCGGCCCGCAACTGCGCGAGCGTCCGCAGTGGCAGGCGCTTATGGAACGCATCGAGCAGGAACTCGACCGCCGTGACCCGATGATGCAGTCGCTCGGCGCTCTGGTGCGGGACCTGCAGAAGGGATCGGGCTAACCGTCGTTCGGCGGCGCCTGCACGCACGATGGCGGTCGGCGCGACACCCCGCCCATGGAAGGCGTTTGGTTCGGCTGGCACGCGCCATGGCGACCGTGTACACGCAGCGTTCTCCTTTCCCCTTTTGAATCATTGACTTGAATCGAGGTCCGGGCGCTGCCGAGGCGGCTCCTGGAGGGGGTGGCCAGGCCGCTAAACTTAATTCCGCTTCCTGGGATTGATAGAGGAGTAGGGGCAAGAAGCGCCCCCTTCCGATCAACCAAGGAGCGATTCACATGGTGGCTGTCTTCACGGGAAATGGGCTGGGTCTGTTCGACAGCTCGCTGTCCAAGCTGGGTTCCGCAAACGGCGGGGCGGCAGGCCTGGGGCGTGGACAGGATCGGCAGTTCATCAATGTGGCCAACGGCAACCTGGTGCTGCAGGGGCGCGACGAGTTCCTGAATTTCCGTGGACTGCCCATCTCGATGGTGCGCACCTACAACAGCTTCGGCCAGGTGTCGGACACGGGCAATGACGGCTGGGTGACCGGCTTCGAGCGGCGCGTGGAACTGGTCGGGACGCTGGGCGCCAGCGACAGCAAGGTCCGCCTGCAAATGGGCGATGGCCAGTCCGTCGAGTTCCTCTACGACGCCAACAGCCAGACCTACCAGACCACGGCGGGTAGTGGGGCGAAGGACAGCATCGCCTGGGACGCCAGCGCCAAGACCTGGACCTACACCGAGGGCAGCACCCGGCAGCAGGAGGTGTATGCGGACCACGCCGACAGCCAGTTGCGCGGGCGTCTGCTGAAGATTGTCTCTACCACCACCGATGCGGCGGCGCCGGCGGAATTCGATCTCGTCTACGACAGCGCCGGCCATGTCACCGAGGTGCGGGCCGCCAACGGATCGCAGGCCGGCGATGCCATGCTGTTCGCCTACGATGCGCAAGGCCGGCTGACCGGCCTGTCCACGCGCGAGAGTGGCGTGGTCCTGACCCAGGCGATGTATGAATACGATGCACTGGGCAGATTGACCGCGGTGGTCACCGATCTGACCCCCGGCGACGCCACGGACAATACCTGGGACGAGACCACCCTCGCCAACAACGACGGCCTGCGCTTCCGCACCGAATACACCTATGCGGGCGACAGCCTGCGCATCGCCAGCGTGCGCCAGAGCGATGGCTTCCTCGTCAGCTACGACTACTACGCCGACGGCAAGGTCAAGAGCGTCCTCTATGGCGCAGGCGACCAAGCGCAGAAGACCAGCTTCTCCTACGACGCATCGACGCTCACCACGCAGGTGACCGACGGCAACGGCCAGTCCTGGAGCTACCAATACGACAGCGCCGGCCGCCTGGTGCAGCAGGCGGGTCCGGCGGTCGATGGCTTGCGCGACCTGACGACTTACAGCTACGACGCCGCGGGCAACCTGCTGCAGAGCAAGCAGACGCGTGGCGGCGACGTGCTGGCGCGGGTGGACAATCTCTACGACGACCGCGGCAACCGCCTGTGGCAATGGGACGGCGAGGGGCGCGGCACGCTGCGGGTCTACAGCGCCACCAACCAGATATTGAGCGAAACCACCTACACCCACGCCGATGTCGGCAGGACGGGGGTGCAAGAGAACTTCGTCAATACCAAGACCAACTACATCTATGACGAGCGCGACCGCGTCCGCTTCATCGTCACGTCCTACGGCGGGGTGACCGAGATCCAGTACGCGACCTCGGGCAACGGCATCGGGCAGAAAAGCGCAGTCATCACCTACAACGGCGGAAACGGCTTTGCGCAGTACACCGGGTCGCTGGCTTCGCCGACCGTGGCGGATCTGGCGCAGTGGGCGCAGGACCATAAAGCAATCGGCAACACCACCACCTACGCCTACGACGCGCGTGGGCAGCTGGCGCAGGAAGTGCAGTACCAAAGTGTGGATGCGTCGGGCGTCGGCGTGTTGAACGTCTTTGCACGAATCACCCGCTACACGTACGACGCGCAAGGATTGCTGCGTCAGCAGGTGGTCGTGCACGGCGACACCCGCTCCGCTGACCCCACGGCCGCCGTCGATCCGCTCAGCGAAATCACCGACTACGTCTACGACGGCATGGGCCGCCTGCTGAGCACGCTGCGTCGCGGCTCCGCTGCCACCGCGGACCTGGCCAAGAGCGATCCTGCCGCCTACGACGCGATGACGCTGCAGACGACGTACTTCTATGCCGACTCCGCGCACCAGACCCGGATCACCTCCGATGCCGGCGTGGTCAGCACCACGACCCGTAACGATCAGGGGCAGGTGATCTCGACCAGCGAAGCCGGGCTGAGTAACGGCGTAGTGGAGACGCATGTTAGCCAGAACTTCTACGATGCGCTCGGGCGGCTGCGTGCGACTCAGGATCCCATGGGTGGGAGGCAGTACTTCTTCTACGACGCGAAGGGGCGGCTGGCCGCGACGGTGGACGCGACCGGCGCTGTGTCCGTCAACGCCTACGATGGGGCCGATCGGCGCATTCTGTCCACCGCCTATGCCAACCGCGTCGATACGTCGCAATGGCTGAGCGATGGCAAGGTCGTCCCGCAGCAGGTGGCGCAGATCGGAATCGTCGCGGACGCGGCCAACGATCGTTCGACGCAGTCCAGTTACGACGACAGTGGGCTGCTGATCGGTCAGATCGACGGCGACGGTAAAGTGCTGAGCTATCAGTACGATGGCAAGCGCCAGCTGATCCGGATGACCCAGGGTACCGGGGACGATGCGCGGGTGACGCGCTACTTCTACGATGCCCTCGGCAATCTGGAGGGGACCCTCGATCCCGAGGGCTATCTGGTCCGGCGGATCAACACCTACTACGGCCAGACGATCCATGAGATCCGGCACGCCACCAAGGTCGATCCCGCGCTTCGCGAAAAGGAACTGATGAGTGATCTGATTCCGCCGAGTTCTACGGCGGATCAAAAGACCACGTACTACTACATCGGCCAGGGGACCGTCGCCGGCATCCTCGACAGCGAAGGCTACCTGACCCGCTTCATCGAGAGGAACGATACCAATACCAAGATCGTCCAGATCGCCAAGCTGCCGGTCGCCGAGTCCTATCGGGAAACCAGCTTCGCGAGCGCATGGAGTGCCATGCTCACGTCGGCACCGCCGACGCAGACGATGACGTACCGCGCGGAGCGTCGTAACCAGCTGGGACAGCTCGTTTCGGTCGAGACCAACAACGCCAACGTTGCGGCGGATGCGAAGGTCACGCAGCGCTATGTCTATGACGACGCTGGCCGCCTGCAGTCGACCTCGTTGCAGGACGTGAACGGAACGAAGGGCTTGTCGTTCCAGCGCTACGACGCGTTCGGCAACGTGGTCCTCGAAATCGGTGCGCGCGGCGCATCGTGGCTGCGGACTGACTCGAGTCCAGAATCCATGCAGATGGTCATCGACTATCTCGGGACGACGAACAAATATGACGCTGCGGGGCGCTTGATCGAAACCACCGCCCCAGGCGGTGCCAAGACATGGTACTTCCGTGATGCCAACGGGCGCCTGCGCTACACGGTGAGCGGCGTCGCCGACGCCGCGGGCGTGGCCAATGCGCAGGGCGAAGTCGTGGAACTGCGCTACGACGCGTTCGGCGATGTCAGCGAGAAGATCGCCTATGGGCAGCGGGTGACCTTGCAGACGCCGGGAAGCCGCGATAGCGCCTCGCAGGCGCTCGGCGTACTGAGCTACGCCGCCTCCCGTGATGTCCACCAGACCTGGTCCTACAGCAAGGCCGGCAAGGTGTTGTCGCAGGTCGATACGCTGGGCACGCTCACGCGCTACCAGTACAACCAGTTCGGCGAGCTGGTGGATACCCAGAGAGCGCCCGGTACGGCGCTGGAGACCAAGGCCCACTCCACCTACGACAAGCGCGGGCTGTTGACCAGCCAGGTCGAGGACGCCGGCAGCGGCAAGTTGAACCTCACCAAGACCTTCCAGTACGACGCCTTTGGCCGCGTGGTCGCAGAGGTCGATCCGCGCGGGAACACCGTGTTGCACAGCTACGATCGCCTGGGACGGGAAGTCGCGACCACGCGCGTCGTCGGCGGGGTCGGTGCGACCACCACCATCGCCTATGACGGTTTGTCGCGCATTACCCGGCAGACGGACCCGATGGGCAACGTCACCACCTACATCTACGACGACACGATCAATTCGGTCAAGGCGACCTCGGCCGAAGGACGTGTCACCGAGACGCGTCGCGATTCCCAGGGGCGTATCGTCAGCGTCACCGGCGTGGACAACCACTCCTATACGTATGACGAGGATGGGCGCGTCATCTCCGACAACGACCCCAAGCTCGGGGAGATCACCTACACCTACGATGGCCGCGGTCGGCTCACTCAGCAGCAAGGGCGCGGCAAGACCACTACCTACAGCTACGATGACCAGGGCCGTCTGACGCAGACGACCGTGGACCCCGCCGATGCATCCGGTGGCTCGGATCACCTGGCGCTGACCACGTCCTACAGCTACGACGCGCTGGGCAGAAACGTCAGGACCGTCGATGCCTCGGGTCGCGTGACGGCGATGCAGTACGATGCCGCCGGACATCTCGTGGAGACCATCCAGGATCCGGATGGGCTGGCGCTGCGGACCACCTACACCTGGGATGCACTGGGGCATCAGTTGTCGGTGACGCAGGGTGCCGGTACGACGGACGCGCGGACCACAGCCTACGCCTACGATGCGGCTGGGCGCCGGGTCAGCGAGACCGTCGCGCCGGGAAGTCTCAATCTGGTGACCACCTACAGCTACGACAGCAACGGCAACGTCGTCGCCAAGACCGATCCCGCGGGCCGGGTCCAGCGCTTCGTCTACGACGAGGCCAATCATGTGGTGTTCGCCGTGGATGCCGCTGGTGGCGTCGTCCGCAACTACTACGATGCTGCCGGGCGCGTGGTCGCGTCGCGGCGGTATGCGCAGGCGATCGACCTATCGGGCGCTTCGCTCGCCGTCAGCTTCGCCTATGTCGATGGCAAAGTGCAGCGCAACGATGCCAAGGACATTCAGACGTTCAACGTCTTCGGCAAAGACGGCTATCTGAACTACACGGTCGATGGCGTGGGCGCCGTTCGATCCTTCAAATACGACACGGCTGGTCGCCTGTTCAAAACGCGCGATCTGGCAACTGCTGTTTCTCTGTCCGACGACCTGCGGGCGAAACTGCAGTCAGGCGTGGCCGATGCATTGGCCCTCGGCCTGGTCGAGAACGACGGCAAAGACAAGATCACCTGGAGCGTCTACGACGGCAATGGCCGTTTGGCCTATACGTTTGATGGCACGGGGGCGTTCTCCCAGTACCTCTATGACACTGCGGGTAGGGTGAAGGCGTTCCGCCAGTTCGACAACAGATTCTCCCCAGACAAGGCGCTGGATGGATCGACTGAAACCGGAGCGCAATACGCAAGCTATAGGGATTTCTTCGATTCCGGTAAAGCAGATGTCGCAACGCTGGACAAGTTCGTCGATTGGCAGCGGTATCTCTGGGAGGGGCGATTCAAGGAGTCGACCTATCACTACGACGGCGCTGGCCGAATTAAGTATGAGGTCGACAAGGTTGGTGCCGGTTCCGATGGTGGTGGTGGTGCAGTTGAATATGTTTATGACGGCTCCGGCAACGTCGTTGACAAGATCGAGTATGGGAAGATCCTGGCTAGCTGGGGAATGCCTACATTTGCGGAGTGGGACAATGGGCAGATATCCAGCAGCATCAACGGAAGCAACTGGAATGATCTGCCCGCCTCGCCGGACCGGCACACCTACGCGTTGTTCGACGCGGCAGGGCGCAAGGTCTATACGATCGATGAAGGCGGTCGCATCGACCAATCCATCTACAACAGCGCTGGCGATGTCGTAGAGATCCGTACGTTCTCCAAGAAGAACGACGCAGCACCAGGAACCCTGGAAGCGCTGTCCACGGCGCTGCAGGGCGTCGACTTCGTCACGAACAAGATCCAATATGATGCCGCAGGCAGGGCTGTCGCCAAGACCGACGGACTCAATCACTCCGAACTGCTGACCTACGACGGTGCCGGATTGGTGACGAGCCGGCAGGACCGCAACGGCAATGTCTGGACCTATCAGTACGATGCTGCGGGTCGGCGCATCGCCGAAATCGCGCCGCCGACGGATGTGGCGTCCGCTGCGAAGGACGGAAGCGTGTCGACGGTGCGCCGTGCGGTCGTCACGCGTACGTTCTATGACGCGCAGGGCAATGTCATCGCCCGCTACGAAGACGCCGACAGCGGTGCGCCGCGCATCACGCGCTACGAGTATGACAACCGCGGGCATCAGATCCGGACCATCTTCCCCGATGCCGGCGTCCTGCAGGCCGACGGCACGATCGCGCCATCCGGCGTCCATCCGACCGTCGAAGTGACCTACGATGCCATGGGGCGCGCGGTCATGCAGAAGGACGTGCGCGGCAACTACACCTACAAGGCTTACGACGAGCGTGGGCTGCTCGTCTACGATGTCGATCAGAATGGCGGCGTCACCGGCTACGGCTATGACGCGCTGGGCAATCAGGTCATCCTCACGCGCTTTGCAAACACGATCGCGTTGCCCGCAGGGCAGGTGGCCAGTAGCTTCGATATCGCTAGCCGCATCACTGTTTCGGCCGACCTGGATCGCACGGTCTATACCGAATACAACATGGGCGGTTACAAGGCCAACGTCTTCACCCTTCCCGCCGGGACGCATCCACAGACGGATGGCAAGAACTTCTACTATGCGCTAGGTAACGCGGTGACGCGGACCGCATACCGATATGACGTCTTCGGTAACGTCGTGAAGCAGTCTGTGCTGTTGCGTCAGGATCAGGGGAGCTACGATCAGGACCTGGGAAGCGGTATCTGGGCGAGCAGCTACAACTACTACGACGGAGATAACCGCAAGATTGCGTCCGTCGACGCGGAGCGCTATCTCACCACCTACGCCTATTCGGCAAAAGGCGAGCTGATCGAGCAGGTCGAGTACACCCAGCCGGTACAGGAAGAAATATCCCTGGCACCCCCCCCCGCACCGGCCACGCCGGTGGAGGGAACGACAGTCTGGAATCGCCGTACCACCTGGAGCTACGACGCCGCTGGCCGCAAGATCAGCGAGTCGGTCGATCGCTACCTGCCTCAGGGTTCGCCAGCGGACATTGGTGCGACGCAGGCACCGTCGTCCGTCAGTACCTTCGCGTACGACGCAGAGGGTCACCTGCAGCAGTCCACCGTGAACGGCGCGACGGTGAACATGACCTACGACGCCTCGGGCAAGGTGACCTCTACCAAGGAAGGCGCCCGCAATGTCGTGGCGACCGGTGCCGGCTCAGCGCTGGCGACCGGTAATTTCGCCGATCTCGATGACGTCGCGCTGTATCAGTCTGCTTCGCCGTATACGCGGATGTGGTACGACGCCTTCGGCAATCTGGTGCAGTCGCGGGCGTATGCGCTCGGCTTGCGCGCGGGCGATGCGGCGCCGCAGGAGTCCAGCGCCGATGCCGTGCAGAGCTTCGGCTACGACCGGCAAGGACGCAACGTATGGGAACGCACCGCCTCCGGTGCAGTGAAGACCCGCACGTTCGATGCCGCGGACCGCGTCCTGTCGGAAACCTATCGCCTGGACGGCAACGACGGCCGCTGGGCCGACATCGCCACGTCTTACACCTACGATGCGGTGGGCCGCCAGCTGACCACGCAGACGGCACGCCAGAACTTCGTTGGCGGAGCGGCTGTCGGCGTACAGATCGATGCCAGCGAGCAGGTTCAATACAACTCCTTCGGCGAGATCGCACACAAGCGCTCGGCGATCGGGGCGTCGAACCAGGTCGCCGACTATGCCGAGCACTACACCTACGATGCCTATGGACGCCTGCTGAGTTCCAATGCCGGCGATGGCGTGGTGCGGACGTACAGCTACGATGCGGCAGGCCGGCAGATCAGCGAGCAACATGCGGTCACGCCGGCTTCCGGCAGTGCAGCCATCGTGGTCACGACCGTCAACACCTTCGACAATCTTGGGCGCATGATTCGCCAGGATCGCCCGGGACTTGATGCGGGTACCACCGTCAGCACTAGCCAGAGTTACGATCGCTCGGGCAATGTCGTGTCCAGCACGGATGCACGCGGCGCAACGACCTACTACGATTACAACGAGCTCAATCAGGTCGTATTCGAGGCTCGCCCCGGGGTTAAGGTCGTCAGCGCCAGCGGCGAAGAGGCCATGCGGTGGCCGCAGACATCCTGGTACTACGATGCCGCCGGCCGCCTCATCGCCACCCGCGATGCCAATGGCAACGTCCGCCGCTACGAGTACGAGAACGGCCTGCTCAAACGCCAGATCGATGGCACCGGCAGCGTCATCAAGTTCGCCTACGACGCGCTGGGGCGGCAAATCCTCGCGCAGGATCCGATGGGCCGCATCACCCGGCGCGACTACAATGGCGCCGGCCAGATCGTCGCGTTCAGTGACACCACCGCAGGCGGCAACAGCTACACCTGGGCGCCGTTGGAACGCCATACCCTGGACCAGAATGGCAACCGGCTCACGGTGACCGATGCTCAGGGCAAGACGGTTTCCAACGACTACGACAGCAAGGGACGCCTACTGCGGACGCGGTCCGCGGAAGGCGTGGCCATGGCCTACGCGTACGATGTCCACGGCAACAAGATCCGCGAGACCAATGCCCTGGCCGACTTCAGCCTTGCTGGCGGCAGCGGCGGTTCGGCATCGATCACCGACCGCGACGGCGAGCAGGTGCGGCTCAACGAGCAGACCTGGGATTACGACTACTTCAATCGCGTGGTCGACCACAACGACCTGAGTGGTGACGACTACAACTACGTCTACGATGCGGCGAGTGGGCAGTTGCTGTCGCAGTCGGTCGACAACGGCCAAGGCCAAAGCACGCAAACCGCCACCACGCAAAGCGCCAGCGGCTCCGACGGGCAGGATGGCGAGCCGCCCGCCCCGCCGACCACGGTCAGCACCCAGGGCACGCGCAACTACAAGTACGCGGCCAATGGCCTGCTGCTGGAGGTGTCCGAGCAGACCTCGTCCGGTACGACCAACCGGACCCGCTACGACTACGACGCCAACGGCAACCGGACCCTGGAAGAGACCCAGGCCACCGACGCCAGCGGCCGCCCCCTGCACCTGCGCACCATCATCACCTACGACGCGCACAACCGCATCGAGGGCATCGTCCAGGACGACCTGGTCGATGGCCGGCGCATGCTGGATACGCGGTACAGCTACGACGCGGTCGGCAACCGGCGCCGCATCGAGGTCGGCAGTTTCTACAATCCCGCGGGCGAGCAGCCGCTCAACGCCGGTTTCGAGGACGGCGACCGCAACTGGATCCTGGGCGAGAGCTGGAGCATCCGCCAGGAGACCGATGGCGGGCAGGCCTACACCGGCACCTGGGGTGCGCGCTTCGACGGCACCAGGAACGGGCCGCAGAGCATCGTCAACAAGAAGCGCATCGCCGTCCTGCCTGGGCAGACCGCGACCGCCAGCGTGCAGGTTCAACAGGGCGCCTCTTCCGCCGGCGATGCCGCCGCGCGCGTACTGATCATCTGGTACGACGGCGACGGCAACATGCTGCCCGGTGGCGAGGACAAGTCGTGGTCGGCCGGCAACCTGATCGACAGCGGCTCCAACGGCGAATGGAAGAAGTCGTCGGTGACGGTGAAGGTGCCAGCCGGCGCGGCCTACATGGGCATCGGGGCGAGTGCCAAGAAGAACCCGGGCGCCGCGCTGAACGTGGATGACTTCACCTGGGGCCTGACTTCCGACGGCACAGGCAGCACGCTGCCCACCCAGACCTACTGGTACGACTACGACGCCGAGAACCGGATGACGGTGAGCAACGGCGCGTTGGTGAACGGGCAGATCGTCGCCTCTACCGAGGACGTGAGCTTCGCCCAGAACTACGATGCCGCCGGCAACGTGGCCACGCGCAGCTTCTACGACAACGGCACGCTCAAGCGCCAGCAGATGGTCTATGACGCGCGCGGGCACCTGACCCAGGTGCTGCAGCAGATGCCGGACAACGTCTGGCGGGTGCTGGAGACCAGCAGTTACGACGGCAACGGGCGGGTGCTGGAGCGGCGCACGTACGACGACACCGGCGCGCCCAAGCACATCGACGTCAGCCAGTACGACGGCGATGGCCGCCTGATCGCGCAGCAGGCCTACGGTCGCCCGCTCAACGACTCGGGCAACGGCTCGGCGCCGGCCGACGGCTACGAAGGCCTGACCCTGCTGAGCACGGTGACCTACCAGCAACAGGGTGATACCAGCATCGGCTACGACACGGCCGGCCGGCTGCGCGGCTACCGCTACACGTTGCTGCACAACGAGAAGAGCAGCGGCGTGTCCTCCGACGAGGGCTACACCCACACCTACCGCAACAGCTACATCGGCCGCGATGGCTACCTGCAGCAGGTGGTGAGCGGCAGCAGCAGCAACAGCAAGTTCAAGACCAGCAACAGCACCAGCAGCTACGACGACTGGGGGCGGTTGCTGGCAGTGCGCGAGCAGACCCCCGGCAGCAAGATCGACGACCGGGTGCGCTACTTCGGGCTGGATCAGAACGGCAACATCCTGCGCCGCACCGAGGGCACCATCAAGAACGGTGCCTTCACCCAGGACGATGCGGCGGTGCTGCGCACGCAGGTCTATGCCTACGTCAATGGGCAGAACGTGGCGTCCGGTCGTTACGACGGCAAGGTGGACGTACTCGGCCGGACCTCGGCCTACGACGTCAACGAGACCGGCACGACCAAGGCCACGGTGCAGGCCGGCGACACGCTGCGCAGCCTGGCGCAGCGCCTGTATGGCAACGCCAACCTGTGGTACGTGCTGGCCGATGCCAATGCGCTGGATGACGACAGCGGCCTGGTGGTCGGCGCGACGCTGACGGTGCCGGACGTGACCAGTTCGGCCAACGACGCGCGCACCTTCAAGCCGTTCAACGCCAGCGAGGCGGTGGGCTCGACCAGCCCGGAACTGCCGTATATCCAGCCGCCGAGCAGCCACGGCTGCGGCTCGCTGGCGACGATCATCATGGTCGCCGTGGCGGTGGTGGTGACGGTGTATACGGCGGGTGCGGCGCTGGGTAGCGTAGCTTCGACGGCGGGTGGTGCGACCGCGGCAACGGCTGCAGGCGTCAGCACCGCGGCGGGCATGACGGCCGGGGCAACGCTCAGTGCGGGCGCCGGCGTGCTGGCCGGCACCTACGGCACGACGGCCGCGATCGTCGGTGGCGCAGCAGGCGCGTTCGCCGGTAGCGTGGCGAGCCAGGGCGTGGGCAGCGCGATGGGCGCGACCAGCTTCAGCTGGCGCAACGTGGCGGCCAGCACGGTGGCCGGCGCAGTGACGGCCGGGTTCGGCGCGGCGACCAGCGGTGCTGCAGCGCTATCCAACCCGGTGGTACAGGCGATGGCGACAGGAGCGGTGGGCAACCTCAGCACTTACGCTGCCAACCAACTGGTCGGCAACGATGTCGGGTTCAGCTGGCGCAGCGTGGCCGCCAGCGTCGTCAGCGCAGCGATCACGGCGGAGGTTGTTCCCGCGCTGGGTTCAGCACTCCAGATCGACCCGAACTCGATGCCGGGCGATCTGTTGGCTGGCATCACCGGCGGTGTGGTGAGTGCGCATGTGCGTCAAGGCCTGGTCGGCGGTGGTGTGGACTACGGCGCGATCGCTGCTGATGCGTTCGGCAATGCGTTGGCTAATGCGGCTGGACGTTCCGCGAGTGCTGCCACAGCTGTGGTTGATGGGAGAGATTTCCGAAGCCGCTATCCATATGCGCTGGCATCGCTTGACGGTGGCGGAACTGCAATCACCGATCTGGATCCGATCTAGGTGAGCCTGCATCGCGACGCAGTGACGGGCGACTGGGACAGCGCGGTATGGAATGCGGAGAACCGGCGTTGGATCACCTCATCGCAGGTGATGTTGAACGTCGGTCGTTCCTCGCGCGAGCAGACGGTCGAGGCGTGGAGTCGTCCTCCGGCCAGTTGGACCAATGGCTACGGTGCTGGGGTGGATGCGCGTGCTTGGCAGATGTCGCGTATGCAGCCGCAGCCGCAAGCGCCAAAGACCTATGGCTTCCCGGGGATTGGCATCACATCGGGTCTGAACACGCTGGTCGACGCCTACAACGCACGTAGCTTGCAAAGCCGCGCCATGCTCTCTGAGATGGGCTTGCCGTTTACTGACAAGACGCTGGGGCAGACCGAGATCGGGCAGCGGTACCTGGATGCAGCGACGGTCCAACTGCCGCATATCAGTGGCGAGGGCATCGTCAGAGGCCTCGTGGGTGGGTTAGTGCCAAATGTGCATGCTTGGGCGGAGAATGGGTACGCGATGCCGGACTCGCCGCTGGACCTGACGGTGGGTCAATGGAAGGGCGGCATCAATCTCCTCAGCGACAGTGCCGAAGGCTTCGTGAACATGTCGTCGGCCGGAAAGCTGACGCAGGTGCTGACTGGCTATCGGATGGACCTGCCGCGGTTCGATATCCCGGCCGATCAGCAGATGGGCGCGACAATGTTCGATGTGGGCATGGCGGTCGTCAGTGTGCTTGCGCCTGAGGCACGTCTGGGACAAGCTGCTAAACTCAATGCGGCCGCTGCTGAAGGTGCAAGCAGAGTGGCGCTTGTGGATTTTTCTTCGGGTGAAATCCCGCCTGGATTTTACAGGGCAGATCCACGGCAGCTCAGATTTACTCAGTCCGATGCATCGCCCAACTTCATTGATCCCGTTACAAAGCGACCCATTGGAACAATCACTAGTTTGGTGGATGACCTGCGTGCGGGTAGAATAACATCTGATGAGGTTGGTAAGCCTTTGCAGGTTGTTATTTATGAGAGGAATCCGTTTTCGACTGATAATAGGCGTTTGGCTGCGTTTAATGCTGCAGGAGTCCAAGATGTTTCGATCGAGATCGTGAGTCTCAAGGATTCTGCAGTTGCAGCACGGTTCTTCAATCGCTTCGATCCGATTCGTGGAGAGGGCTACAACATTGTGATCACGCCAACTTCGGGGCGCGTTTCAGCGCAAACGTTGTTACGTGATAGAGGATTAATTAAGGGGGTACAGCTTGGAAATTGATGGGAAAATTAACCTGAGTCCTGCGGATTTTGATTTTTGCCCTGCTTGGAGATATGACGAGGACAGTGATCTCTTCTTTCCCGTAAGATGCGAGCAGGAGTTGCCTGAGCTTGCTCGGGATTTGAGCATTCGTGCTCAATTTATCGGGCCGACCGGAGAGCAGTTTGAGGGTTATATCGTGGGCGTGGATAGAGTATTTTCTATAGGGCTTTTTTGTGACGGTTGCGTTTTTTACGTCAACAAAAACATGCCAGGCGCATCTAAAGAGCAAATAGATAATTTTTTGCTAATGATGGGGAGGTCTCTCGATTTTTATTCAATGTTTCCATTGAGTTTTGAAACGCGCTGGGGAAATGAGATTTTTTCGAATTTTTCAGGAATTTTTTCTATGCAATAAAGTTTGTAGAGTGTTGATTAGAGGTGATGCCTCTGCATACTCGATAGGCCAAGCGAAATCTTCTGAAAGAACGCGAAGCCCTAACGATGCATCCGCGGGGCTTCGATCTTTAGGACGACGGATTTGCCAAAGCGCCAGCCGATTGCCATTAACAGATCCGGTTCTGGCCGCCTTCGCGGCTATCGCGATACACTGCTGTATAAAATAGAAAGGCAACGGCATGTCCTCCGATGAGGAGCGCTCACATCGACCTTAATGGCTGCCTAAAACGCGACAACTGTCTGCCTCAGCGCACAGCATCAAAAGCTAAGTCCAAAACTTGCCACAGCGTCGGATCAAAAAAGCGGGCATCATTTAATAACATTTTTTTGAGGCGCCCATCACATTAATGTGCCATGTGCAAGCGCCCAGCCATCCATTCCGGGTTCTGCTTGCCAAGACGCGCTGCGCCCAACGGCCAAAAGTGCAACCTTTATAGCAGAGTGCGGATCTACCATACTCGCGTGGCCATTCGTCAAGCTCTTCTTCACGATCGCTTGACAGGCATCCCGGTATGGGCTGTAAAGTGGCCGCGTTGTCAGGGGGGACACGCCGAAGACTTCATCAATGACACGCATCGTCCGCGAAGGCGCGCTGCGTGATGGCGTTGATGTGCTTGCGGGTCTTGGCGTTTCAGGAATTGCCAGTTGTCGTGCCGTCCACAGGACGGGCGCAGCTGTTTGTCGCATGGATGTAACAGATGTCGTCGATCGATCGACTTGGCGCGTTTCTGGCACAGGACCCCGCCAACCCGCTGCTTGCGTGCCAGCTGTGCGATGCGCTGATCGCGGCCGGGCAGGTTGCGGCTGCGGATCGGGTGCTGGCGCAGTTGCCGGACGCCAGCCGGGACGATCCCGGCGTCGCCTTTCGTAGCGCGCGGGTCGACCTGCTGAGTGGGCGCTATGGGTCCGCCGAAGCGACCTTGCGGACACTGATACAGCGCACGCCTGCGCCAGCCATCGCGCATGACATCGCCTTTGCGCAGCTCTGCCAACGCGATCTTGTCGGTGCGACCGCCACCTTGGCCGAGGCGAGGCAGCTTCACGGACCCTCGGCCGATTTCGCTGTGTTGGCCGCGCGCGTTGCGTTGATGCAGCACGACGAGGCGGCTGCCGATGCGGCGCTGGACGAGGCGTTGCAGCTCGATCCCGGCCACGCCACGGCGTTGGGCCTGCGCGCGTTGGCGCAGTTGGACGCCGACCGTCCGCAGCAGGCATGGGACACCGCGGTTGCTTGCCTGGCCGAGTACCCGGATCAGCACGAGGCGCTGCTGACGATCGGCAGCGTGCGTCTTTATCATCAAGATGCCGACCGAGCGGCGGCCGACTTCGAACGCGCGCTCGCGCGCTTCCCGCATTCCGGCCGTGCGCTGTCCGGGTTGGGCCAAGCGTGCATGCTGCAAGGAAACCTGGAACGTGCCCGCGCCTTGTTGGAGGCCGCCACGCGTGCGATGCCCGATCACATCGGGACATGGCATGCGTTGGGCTGGCTGCAATTGTTGAGTGGAGAGCGCAGCGAAGCCGAGAGCAGCTACCGCCAGGCTTACGCACTGGATCGCAATTTTGCCGAATCTCACGGCGGGTTGGCGGTAGTGGCGTTGCTGGAAGGGCGCGAGGAAGGCGAGGCCCTGATGCGCATCGCGCTGCGGCTGGATCCGCGCAGCATCAGCGGGCGCTATGCGCGCACGCTGTGGCTGCAAGACCGCGGCGATGCGGCGACCGCGGCGGCGGAGTTTGCCGTCCTGGTCGCTGAAGGCGCGCTGGCCGGCGCGATCGAGGTGCCCGACGCGGATCCGGCGCAGATGGCCATGCGCCTGCGCGCCCGTCTGTCGGCGCCGCGGCACGCTGGCTGAGGGGCAAGGATGGACGCCGATACCGCCATGCAACTGCTGGCCGAGACGCTGCTTGCCGCGGCCAAGGTGTCCGCGCCGATCCTGCTGGTGACGCTGGTGGTTGGGCTGCTGATCTCGATCCTGCAGGTGGTGACGCAGGTGCAGGAGATGACCCTCACCTTCATCCCCAAGCTGATCGCCGTCGGCGTGGTGGTCGTGATGTTGGGAAGCTGGATGATCCTGACCTCGGTCGAGCTGGCCAAGCGCATGTTCGACATCGCCGCGAGCATGTGAGCATGGACGCGATCGCCGCCCTGGCCGTGTTGTTCGGATTCGCCTCGCTGCGCTATCTGCCGCTGACCGTGCTCCCGGGGTTGTCTCCGCTGTCCTGGGCGCCGCTGTTGGTGCGGATTGTGGTGATGCTGGCGTTCGCGTGGTTGACCGTGTTGTCGTTGCCCGATGGGCAGGTGTTGCCGTTGCTGCATCAGCCCTTGCTGCTCCTGCTTGCGGCGTTGGGAGAGCTGTTGCTGGGCGGCGTCTTCGGCCTGGCGTTCCTGCTTCCCAATGGCGCCTTGCACAAGAGCGGGTGGCTGCTGGACATGCAGGCCGGACTCAGCGCCGGTGCGCTGCTCAATCCCGGATCGGGCGACACCCAGGAATCCCTGCTCGGTCACGCCTTGATGCTCGCGGCGACCGTACTGTTCTTCGCCCTCAATCTGCATCTGGTGTTGTTCAAGGCGGTAGCGTCGAGCGTGCAGCTCATTCCGTTGGGACGGGTGACCCGGCCGCTGAATCCCGATGCGCTGCTGGCCATGCTGGGGAGCAGCTTCGTGGGTGGGCTGGCCGTGGTGGCGCCGGTGGTACTGGGCCTGTTTTGCGTCGATGTGGCGGTGGGGTATGCATCCAGGTCGATGCCGCAGGCCAACATCTATTTCCTGGCACTGCCGCTCAAGGTCGCGGTGGCGATGGGCTTGCTGGCGTTGACGCTGGCCTATGCGCCAGCGTTGATCGGCCGGCTGTTCGCACAGGCCATCGATGCAGTGCCGACCGTATTGGGAGCGCCGTGATGGCCGGCGACCAGGACAAGACCGAGCAGCCGACCCAGCATCGCCTGGAGGAAGCGCGGAACAAGGGCGAGGTGGCGAAAAGCAGCGACATGGTCGGCATGGTGGGATTGATCGCCTTTGCATTGACGCTGATGCTGACCGTGCGCTCGATCGCGGTCGCGCTGACGCAGGCAACCGAGCGCACCCTGCTGTTGGCCGGTACCCGCCCGATCATCGGGTCGGGGCTGTTCCGCTGGCTGGAGGGAACCTACTTCGGCCTGCTGCAGGCAGTGATGCCGATGGTGCTGGCCCTGCTGGTGGTGGGCGTGGTCGCCAACCTCGTGCAGACCGGGCCGATCCTCACCGCCTTCCCGCTGAAGCCTAGCGCCCAGCGGCTGAATCCGGCGACGACGGTCAAGCGGCTGTTCTCGATGCGTAGCCTGTGGGAACTGGGCAAGCTCGTGGTGAAGTTGCTGTTGCTGGCGTTGATCGCCTATGCGGCGGCGAAGGCCGCGGCTAGCTTCGTCGGCCGTATCGCGTTGAGTCCGGTCACAGACCTGCCGGAGCGGCTGAAGGACGGCTTCTGGACGACCTCGCTCTATCTGTTGTCGGCGCTGCTGGTGGTGGCGTTCGCCGACCTGCTGTTCGTGCGCAAGGATCATGGCAAGCGCATGCGCATGAGCCGCCGCGAAGTCCGCGACGATGCCAAGCGCCGCGACGGCGATCCGGAGGTCAAGTCGCGGCAACGGCGGCAGATCCGCGAGTTGTTGAAGAAGGTGCGTGCGTTGCCGCGTGCGGCCGATGCCGACGTGATCCTGACCAATCCCACGCACTACGCGGTCGCGGTGAAGTACCGTCCGCGCAGCATGCGCGCGCCGGTGGTGCTGGCCAAGGGCCGCGGCTTCATGGCCGCGCGCGTCCGCGGGGTCGGAACGCGTGCGGGCGTGCCGGTCATTCGCGTTCCGGCGCTGGCACGCGCGCTGTACCGCGCCTGCGACATCGATGCGCCGGTGCCCGAGGATCTCTACGGGCAACTGGCGCCGATCTATCGGCAGCTGTACGCGCAAGGCCTGGGGAAGGCGGCATGAAGGAGCTGCTGGCGCCGCTGCTGCAGGACAAGCGCGACCTGGCCCTGGTGGGCTTGGTCGTGGGCGTGCTCATGGTGCTGTTCGTGCCGGTGCCGTCGGTGGTGCTGGATCTGCTGTTGATCATCAACATCAGCCTGGCGCTACTGATCCTGCTGGTGACTTTCTTCACCGAGTCGCCGCTCAACTTCTCCACGTTCCCGACCTTGCTGCTGCTGGCGACGATGTTCCGCCTGGCACTGAATGTGTCGGCCACACGCCTGATCCTCGATGGCGCCGATGCTGGCCGCGTCATCGCCGCGATCGGCTCGTTCGTGATCCGCGGCAACTACGTCGTGGGCATCGTGGTGTTCCTGATCCTGGTGGTGGTGCAGTACGTGGTGGTCACCACCGGCGCGCAGCGTGTCGCCGAGGTGGCCGCACGTTTCACCCTGGACAGCATGCCCGGCAAGCAGATGAGCATCGACGCCGACATGAACATGGGGCTCATCGACGAGCACGAGGCGCGCCGGCGTCGCAAGCAGATCGAGAAGGAAGCCAATTTCTACGGCGCGATGGACGGCGCGACCAAGTTCGTCAAGGGCGACGCCATCGCCGGCATCGTCATCGTCCTGATCAACATCGTCGGCGGTCTGGCGATCGGCATCGCGCAGATGGGGATGCCGTGGACGGAGGCGGTGCAGCGCTTCACCCTGCTGACGGTGGGCGACGGTATCGTCACGCAGATCCCCTCCCTGGTCATCGCGGTGGCGACCGGCATCATCATCACCCGCGCCGCTGCCGATGCCCGGCTGGGCGCGGAGATCCCGCGCCAGGTCCTGTCCAACCCGAAGGCCTTGTTGGTGGTCGGGGCGGCGTTGCTGATGGTCCTGCTGCTGCCAGGCTTTCCCAAGTGGCCGGTGCTGCTGGTGCTGGCCGGTATCGCAGTGCTGATCAGGTTCAGCCGCAACAAGGAGCCAATGGCGGCGACCGAACCCGAAGAAGAGGCCGTCCCCGCCGCGCAGGACGATCTGCAGCAGGCGATGCGGGTCGAGCCGGTCGAGATCAGGCTGGGCGGCGCAGTGCATGAAATGCTGTTGGGGCCGGCCGGCGACTTCGCCGAGCGCATCGCCAGTCTGCGCAAACAGGTGGCGATGGATCTGGGATTCGTGTTGCCCAAGGTACAGACCAGCCTGCGCCAGGAACTGGATGCCGGCGGCTACGAGTTCCATCTCGAAGGCAACCGGGTGGCGCACGGCGTCCTGTATCCGGACCGGGTGCTGGCGATCAATCCCGGCGGCATCAAGACCAAGCTGGACGGGCTGGAAACACGCGACCCGGCCTACGGTCTTCCGGCCCTGTGGATCCAGCCCGAGCAGCGGCAGAGCGCGCGTACCGCGGGCTACACGCTGGTGGAGCCGGACACCGTGCTGATCACCCATCTCAACGAGTTGGTGAAGATGCACAGCCCGGAGCTGCTCAGCCGTACCGAAACCGAGCGCCTGATGGCGCGGATGGGCGAGCGCGGCACGGCGATGCTCAACGAGTTGGTGCCTGCCGTGCTCACCTATTCGGATATCCAGAAGACCCTGCAGATGCTGCTGCGCGAGCAGGTCAGCATTCGCAACCTCGAAGCGATCATCGAAGTGCTGCTCGATTGCGGCCGCACCATGAAGGCGCCGGCCGAACTGGCCGAACGCGTGCGCGAGCGACTGGGCGCAACCATCTGCCAGCGCTATGTGGACCCGCGCGGCGAACTGAACGTGCTGACCCTGGAGCCTGGCATCGAGCGGGCCTTGATGGGCAACCAGCGGGCGACGGAAGGGCGCGCTTCGCTGTTCAACGACATGGCGGAACTGGACGGTTTCGTGCGCCAGCTCTCGCGCTCCGCCGAAACGATGATGGGACGGAGCCTGCAGCCGGTGCTGCTGTGCCCATCGCCGCTGCGGCGTCCGTTGCGCGCCTTGATCCAGCGATCGCTGCCGCACGTCGCCGTGCTCGGTCTGAACGAGATCCCCTCCACCACCATGGTCCGCTCGTTCGCGGCCGTGGGCACTTCCTTGCAGGCGGCCGCATGAGCGACGCGATCAATGCCATCAGCCGCAGCCTGAATGCGGATGTCGAAGGCCTCACTGCCATCAGTCGGAACGTGGCCAACATCAATACGCCGGGTTACCAGTCGGTGCGCGGCGTTCCGGATTTCGCCACCGTTTCGGGGATGCGCGGCGCGCTGCAACTGAGCGACGGGCCATTGAAGGAAACGCAGCGCGGTCTCGATCTGGCCTTGCGCGGCAATGGCTTTTTCGTGGTGCAGGACGGAGAGCAGCGGGTGCTGACGCGGTCGGGCTCGTTCGTCCGTTCGGCGGACGGCATGCTGGTGACGCGCGACGGCATGCCGGTCCTCACCGACAGCGGCCCGTTGACGTTGCCGCAGGGCGACATCCGCGTAGAGCGCGATGGCGCAGTCTGGAGCGGCGACCAGTCGCTCGGGCGCCTGCTGCTGGTGGACGTCGCCGATGCCGGCCGGTTGCTGCCCGCGGCCGGTGGCTACCGTTACGACGGGGCGCTGCAGGACTGGAACGGCACCGTCGAGCAGGGCGCGGTCGAGCAATCGAATGTCGATGCCGCGGAGCAGACATTGCAGCTGATCGAACTGACGCGCCATGCCGAATCCGTGCAACGCGTGATTTCTCTCTACGACAAGGTGCTCGATGTGGGCATCAACCGCGTCGGCGACAACTAACAGGGCACTCTCATGATCGATGCGCTTTATATCTCGTCCAGCGGCCTGCGCAGCCAGCAGCAGCAGATCGACGTCATTTCCAACAATGTCGCCAACATGCAGACGCCCGGCTTCAAGCGTGGGCGGGTGAACTTCGCCGAAATCGCCAATGTGCCGATGGCTGGCGAGAGCATCGACCAGGCGGCCATGCTGCATGGCGGCGGCACGCGGGTCATGTCCACGACCATGGAGTTCGGCGCGGGTGCGATGCAGCCCACCCGCAACACCTTGGACGTGGCCATCGACGGGAGCGGCTTCTTCGAACTCGAAAATGCCAATGGCGAACGTTTCTACACTCGCTCGGGCCAATTCCGGCTGGACGCGCAGGGCTATCTGACGGCGGTCAACGGCATGCGGTTGGCACCTGGCATCCAGGTCCCCAGCGGCGCGTCCGATCTGTTGATTTCCAGCGCGGGCGAAGTCAGTGCGACGTTGGAGGGAGCGCAAGAACGCAGCGTGCTGGGCACCATCGATCTGGTGACCTTCGCCTCCACCGAAGGGCTGAGCGCATATGGCGACAACGTATTCCAGGCCAGTAGCCGTTCCGGGGAGCCGATCGTCGCCACGGCAGGCGTGGATGGCGCGGGCAAGTTGCAGCAGGGCTATCTGGAGTCCGCAAACGTCGACATGATCGACGAAATGACCGGGCTGGTGCTGGCGCAGCGTGCGTATCAGCTGAATGCGCGCGTGCTGCAGGCATCCGATCAGGTGCTGGAAACCATCAACAACCTGCGCCGCTGATGACCCGTTTCGTGCTCCTGCTATTGGCGGTATGCCCGATGTGGGCGATCGCTGCGACGACGACCCTGGCCCCGGAGCGTCTGGTCGAGTGCGCCAGTGCCTACCTGCACGGTCTGCCGTCGTCGGTGGCCGGGCAGTTGGAGCTGGAACCGAGCGCGCCGGTCGAATCGCATCTCGACGCGGAGCCTGCCGCGGTCACGCTCGAGGCTGGCACGATCGCAGGCGCGTGGCCGCGGGCACGGGTCGGCGTGCCGGTACGGATCCTGGTCGATGGCAAGACGCAGCAGACCAGAATGGTGTGGTTCTCGGCGAAATGGTGGGCGCAGGTGCCGGTCTATGCGGACCGCTACGCCAAGGGCACGGCGTATGGCTCGCTGGCGACCCGATCCGCCCGCGTGAATGTCGCGGGCCTGGCCCAGCGCGGCCCGACCATGGCGGACGCGGCATCCGCTGCCGCACTGCGCCTGCGGCGCGAAGTGCGCGCGGGCGACGTGGTGCTGGCATCGGATTTCCAGCAGCCGCGTACGGTGGAGCAGCGCGAGCGCGTGATGTTGCGGCTGACCCAGGGGGCGGTGGTAGTACGCATGCCGGCGCTGGCCATCGATGGCGGTCAAGCCGGCGAATTGATCGCCGTGGTGCCGGAGGGCGCACACGACGCGGTCAAGGCGCGCGTCGTGGCGCGAGGGGAGGTGGCGATTGAACGCTGAACGTATGTGGTCCCGGGCAGTGCCGCTGCTGCTGGCGTTCGGTATGGCGCATGCGGCCATCGCCCAGGAAAGCCTGATCAATCCCGATACCTACCGCGGCATCGCCTCGGATCGGCGTGCCTACCGGGTGGGCGACATCCTGACGGTCAATGTGCTCGAGGCTGCGCGTGCGCGGTCCAGCGCCGCGACCGATGCCGGATCGGACGTGCGGGTGAGCGGTACGGCGGGCAACAATGCCTATCGCGGCGCATTCGATGCGAGCCTGGCTGGCGGTACCAAGGGCAGCGGCGAAACCTCCCGCGTCGGCGAGCTTCGGACCCAGCTGTCGGTTCGGGTCACGGCGGTGCTTCCCGACGGGTCGCTGGCGGTCGAAGGCGAGCAGTCGCTGACCATCAACAAGGAAGACCAGCACATCGTGCTGAGCGGCATCGTGCGACCCGACGATATTCTTTCGGACAATACGGTCTGGTCGCATCGCCTGGCAAACGCGCATGTGCAGTTCGACGGAAAGGGCGCGGTGGCCGAATCGCAGCGGCAGAGCATGGTGTACCGGGTGCTGAAATGGCTGAGGGTGCTATGAAATTCCTGCATCCGTTCGTCCTGCTTGTCGGCATGTTCGCCGGCGCTGCGTCGGCGACTGAAAGCCATGAAGTCAAAGTCAAGGACGTGGCCCGTATCGCCGGCGTCCGCGAAAATCCGCTGACCGGGTATGGACTGGTGTTCGGACTGTCCGGCTCAGGCGACTCTCCGCGCAACCGCGCGACGGTGCAGTCGGTCGCCAATACGCTGCGCAACTTCGGGGTGGCGGTCGAGCTGAACGATCTGTCCAGCCGCAACGTTGCGGCCGTGCTGGTGACCGCGAAGTTGCCGGCGTTCGCGGAGCCGGGTCAACCGCTGGACGTGCAGGTGTCCTCGGCCGGCGATGCGCGCAGCCTAACCGGTGGCACGCTCATGCTCGCGCCGCTGTCCGGCCCGGACGGCAAGGTCTATGCGATCGCGCAGGGCGCGATCTCCGTCGGCGGCTACCAGTTCGAGGCCGTCACCGCCTCGGTGCAGAAGAACCATCCGACCGTGGGCTGGATCCCCTCGGGTGCGACCGTCGAACGCGCGGCGCCGCTGGATGTTGCCGGTCAGCCCGGCACGCTCAGCGTGCTGCTGGAAGAAGCCGATTTCACCACCGCCAACCGCATCGCCGAGGCGATCACGCGCACGGTGCCGGGCGCGACCGCCACGGCAGAGCACGCGGGCAAGGTGGTCGTCCGCTTCCGCGACGATGGCAACCGCGTTGCGCGGATCTCACAGGTCGAGAACGTCCGCGTGGCGCGAGAGCGGCCGGCACGCGTGGTCATCAATGAACGCACCGGCACCGTCGTGGCGGGAGGCGATATCCGGGTGGGCCAGGTCAGCATCTCGCATGGAGACCTGCGCGTGGAGATCGCGACGCACTACAGCGTCTCCCAGCCGGATGGCCTGCTGGTCCGCCCGGGTCCGGGCATCCGCAGCGTGCTGGTGCCCGAAAGCGAGATCAAGACCGAGGAGGGCGTTGCGCCGGTAGTGAAGATCGCCGAAGGCGCCACGGTCGCCGAGCTGATCTCGGCGCTGCGCGCGGTGAAGCTCTCCACCCGCGACGTGATCGCGGTACTGCAGTCCATCAAGTCGGCGGGCGCGCTCGACGGCGAACTGGTCATTCAATAGGACATGTCATGGCGCACGATCTGACCGTCGATGCCGTACGTACGGCATTGGGCGTAAGCAAACTGAAAGCGGAAGTCGCAGGCTGGAACATCGTCAACGCGTCCGCCGCCAACGCCACCCGCTTCGTCGTCGACGATACAGAGGCCACGCGTCTGCTGGAAGCCGCAGCGGGTGCGACGCCGCAGGACGTTGCCGGGTTGCTGCACGACCCGGTCAAGGGGTCCCTGGCAGTGGTGAACGAACGCAACGATCTGCCGCAGGCCTCGCTCGACGAACTGGTCGCCGATTCGGTGTCGGCGGGTCTCAACTATCAGGCGCTGACCGAATCGCTGAGCCGGCATTTCGGTCTGATGCGCCTGGCGATTACCGGAAGGAGCTGAGATGGGCATCGACGCAATCCTGGAAGCAAGCCGCGCAGGCATGCAGAACGAACGGCTGCGCATGGATGAGGCGGGGCGGCACATCGCGGTCGCCAACCGTGCCCTCGATCCGAATCAACTGACCAAGACCGGTCCGTCGTTCGCGACGCTGGTGGGACAGGACGAGGGCGTGTCCGCCGCGCGCGAGCTCGGGACGCGGACGGTGCTGGATCCGAAGCATCCGATGGCCGACGCGAAGGGCATGGTGCACTACCCCGCGGTGGACATGGTCGGCGAAATGACCACGCTGATGACGGCCAGCCGCGGCTATGAGGCCAATGTCCGGTCCTTCAACGTATTGCGCAGCATGGTGCTGCGTGCATTGGAAATCGGGGGCAAATGAGCATGTCGGCGATAGAGGCGGTGACATCGCTGCTGGCCCATGCCGGAACGGAAGCGCCCGTGGCGCCATCGGCGCTGCAGCCGGCCGATTTCGGCCGCATCGTCGAACAGGGTGTGGCCAAGGTCGATCAGGCGCTGGGCGCGGCGGACCAGAACGTGCGCGAGTTGGCCGCGGGCCACGATATCGCGCCGCACGACCTGATGATCTCCCTGGAAGAGGCGCGGATGCACCTGATGCTGTTCTCGGAGGTGCGGAATCGACTGGTGGAAGGCTATCAAGAGCTTTCCAGGATGCAGCTGTAAGGACCCGGACACGTGGCGCTTCTGACCAATACCTACTCCGCCTTGAGCCAGTCCCGGCGCCGCGGCCTTCTGCTTGGCTTGCTGGTGATCGTGCTGGCCACCGCCGGCGCGCTGTGGTGGGCGCTGTCCTCCCGTCAGGCGCTGCTGTTCGGGGACCTGAAGGAATCCGACGCCGCGGAGGTCTCCACGGCGCTGGACGAGTGGAAGGTGCCGCACAGCTATACCAATGATGGAAGCGGGATCCTGGTCGAGCAATCCCAGGTGCATCCGCTGCGGATGCGCCTGGTATCGGCCGGCATTCCCAAAGGCGGACATGTCGGTTTCGAGCTGTTCGATCACAGCGAGCTGGGGGTCACCGAATTCGCGCAGCGCATCAGCTACCAACGCGCGCTGCAAGGCGAGATCGAACGGACGATCGCGACCATTCCCGGCGTGCAGAACGTACGCGTGCATCTGTCGATCCGCCGTCCGGGCATGTTCCTGGCCGAGGATGGCGAGTCCAAGGCGTCCGTTGCCGTTGCGCTCGCGCCTGGCACACGGCTCGATGCGCGACAGGTGGCCGGCATCCGCAACCTGGTCGCCGCCGCGGTGGATGGCCTGAAGGCAGATTCGGTCATCGTCGTTGGTCCCTCGGGGTTGCAGCTCGGTGGCGGAGAGGCCGATGGTGGAGAGGCCGCCAGCGAGCGTGGTGGTGCCGCGCGCACACTCGCTGCGCAATACGAGAGCGACATCCGCAAGCTGCTGGCCAACGCACCCGGCGGCGAGAACGCTGCGGTGTCCGTCAATGTCCAGATGAACTTTGACAAGGTGCGCAAGACCAGCGAGCGGGTGGTCGACGCGCCGGGCCAAGGGGCGGGAGCCGTTGTACGCCGCAGCGCAAGTTCGGACAAGGCGACAGAGGGGGCCGGCAATGGCCTGCTCAGCGAGCAGATCGAGTACGCGCATGGAACGGACAAGGAAGAAGTGACCAAGGCGATGGGCAGGATCGAGCGCATTTCCGTCGCCGTGGTGTTGGCTGCGCCGGTCGACGCCGTGCAGCAGCAACATCTGCAGCGGCTGGTCGCAGCGGCGGTTGGTGTCGATGCAACGCGCGGCGATGTCGTGGAAATCGGGGTACTGCCCACGCCTGCACGGGTCGGAGCATCCGGAGCAGCGCCTGCGCTTGTATCGCGCTCTGCCGTGCGGTCGGCGCCGCTGCAGCGGGATGGCATTCCGATGTTGGTTGCGGTTCTGGTTGGCCTGGCGGGCATCGCGATCGGCCTCCTTGCCGGTTGGCTGATGGCCCGCCGTGCCCGCTACCTGAGTCCGCGCGAGAGCGAGGCCGCCGCGGCGCAGATTCGCGCCTGGCTGGCGGTGGCGCCGAAATGATCGCGCCGGAACGGATCAGAATGGCCGCATTGCTGGCGAGCGTGATGCCACCGCGCGCCAGACGCGCATTGATGGCCTCGCTACCGCCTGAGTGGGCTGAGCGCATCGAGGCGGACGCTGCGGTCGTGCGCAGGCGGCGGTGGGATAGTGGAGCGCTGGTCACGACGATCTGTGGCGGGCAGGCGCGCCACGCGCCGGGGCGCCATGGCGAGATGGATCTGGATCGCCTGGTGGCGCTGTCGCGGATGCTGGACAGCGGTTCGTACAGCCGCCTGGTTGTTGCGCTCGGAATGGACGCGTCGGATTTCCTGTTCTCGTTGATCGACGCGCGCTTCGCTGAGCGGGTGCGCCGTGACATGCGCGACTGCCCCGCATTGGCGCCGGCGGTTCGCGACGCAGTGGTGGCCGCGGCGCATGGCCGCTTGCCGGATGGGATGCCGCAGTGAAGCGGTCCGTCTGGCAGGAGGGGCTGCATCAGCCCTGGCATACGGCGCGTTCGGCGGCGATGGAGGCCTCGTCGGGCCCATCCGCGGACGTGCTGCTGCAGGAGGCGTTCGCCGCAGCGAGCGAGCGCGGCTATCGGGAAGGATGGGCTGCTGCACAGCAGGATGCGGCCGGCGAAATTCAGCGCGAGATCGCCGCTGCCAGCGAGCAGCTGCGTGCGAGCGCTGACGAAGCGCGTGAACGGCTTGCCCAGACGCGTCATCAGCTGGAGGCGCTCATGGCCGGCTTGACGCAGGCCATCGACGTGCAGGCCAGGAGCGCGCAGGAAATTGCCGTCGAAGTCAGCTACGCGGCGATCGCGAAGGTGGTGGGGGAGCAGTACGCCAACCGAACCCTCATGCGATCGCTTTGCCAGCAGGCGGTACAGACCGCGAAACACCGTGTCACCGCGATTCGCCTTGCTCCGCAAGACGCGGCGCTGGACCTGGCTGGCCTGTCGGTGGACCTGATCGCCGATCCGGCGCTGTCCGCCGGGCAGTGCGTGATCGAGACGGTCGCAGGACACTACGAACTCGGGCTCGATGTCCGCCTGGAGGCGTTGAAGGTTGCGCTGCTTGCAGGCTTCGCCACTCACGTGGCGGAGGAGAGCGCATCGTGACCCTGGTGTCGCACCTGCTGGCGGAGATCGAGCGACAGCCCTATGTGCTGCGCCGTGGGCGCGTCACGGCATTCAACGGCCTGGTGATCGAGGCCGACGGGCCCGACGCCGGGATCGGCGAGGTATGCGAGATCCTCAGCGACCGTCTCCAAGAGCGCGTGCGCGCGCAGGTGGTCGGCCTGAAGAACGGACGCACGCTGTTGCTGCCCTACGACGGCGTCGCCGGTCTGTCGGTGGGCGACGACGTTCGCGCGACAGGCCGTACGCTCGATGTGCCGGTCGGCATGGAGATGCTCGGGCGCGTGGTGGATGCCTTCTGCCATCCCCTGGACGGGTTGGGCGCCATTCGCGAAGATGTCCGCTATCCGCTGCACGCCGCTGCGCCGAATCCTCTGCACAGGCAGGAGATCGACCATGTCCTGGAAACCGGCGTGCGCGTGGTGGACGCACTCCTGACGCTGGGCCGGGGACAGCGCATCGGCATCTTTGCCGGCAGCGGCGTAGGCAAGAGCTCGTTGCTCGGCATGCTGGCGCGCAATGTGCAGGCCGACGTCGTGGTCCTGGCGCTGATCGGCGAGCGTGGCCGAGAGGTCGGCGACTTCGTGCGCCATTCGCTGGGTGCAGAGGGTCTCAAGCGCAGCGTGGTGGTTGCGGCCACTGCCGACCAGCCGGCGTTGGTGCGCACGCATGCCGTCCATGCCGCGCATGCGATCGCCGAGTTCTTCCGCGATCAGGGCAAGTCGGTGTTGCTTGTCGTGGATTCGATCACGCGCTTTGCGATGGCCCAGCGCGAAATCGGGCTTGCGGTTGGCGAACCTCCGACGTTCCGCGGCTATACGCCGTCGGTCTTTTCCTGGCTGCCCAAGATCGCCGAACGCTGCGGCAACCACGGCCGCGGCTCGATCACCGCGATCTACAGCGTGCTGGTGGAGGGCGACGACTTCAACGAGCCCGTGACCGACCATATGCGCGCGATCCTCGACGGCCATATCCTGCTGGACCGCGAATTGGCTGCGCGTGGGCACTACCCCGCCGTCAACGTGCTTGGCAGCGTCAGTCGCCTGATCGGCCGACTGGCATCCGAGGACGCGCTTTCCCTGGCTGCCCAGGTCCGGCGCTCGCTTGCGCTCTATGAAGCGTCCCGTGACATGATCGAGCTCGGCGCGCACCAGCGCGGTGTCAATGCCGAACTCGATCAGGCAGTGGATGTCTGGCCTGTACTCGAGCGCGTGCTGCGGCAGTCGGCACAGGCGACATCCTCCCGCACCGAGGCCCTGGAGCACTTCGCTGCTGCGCTGCGCCCTGCGGCCGGCCGCGTGGAGGCCAGTCATGCACGATAAGCGATTGAAGTCCTTGCAATCCCTCGCCAGGCTGCAGGCGCTGAGCAAGCAGCAGCAGGCGGATATCTTGCGCTTGGCAGCTGCCAGCGAGCATGGTGCGCGCGCACGAAAGGGCGAGGCAGACACGGCCGTTGCATCCATCTCCGCGTGGAAGCGGAAGACCGACGCAGCGGGAGGATTGCGCTTGGCGTTGTACGCAGAAGCCATCGTCGCCGAGTCGCTTGCCCAGTCGCATTGCGATGCGGCTGCAGAGGCGTTGCTGGCCGCGCAATCGGAGCTGGCGCTCGGCCAGCAGGACTACCGGCGTGCGGCGGCGGCGCATGAAGCGGTGCAGCGGCGCGTCGATGCCGCGCGGCGAAGCGCATTGCTGACCCGCGAGCAGCGCGCGCACGAAGAGAGCGTCGCCCTGTGGGCGAATGCTCGGGGGATCGCATGAGCGTCCACGACGTGTTTCCCGTTGCCCGCGCGTCGCAGGACGTTGAAAGGGCACCCGCACGTGCGCGTGCGAACGACGACCAGGACCGCAAGGATTTTCGCGAGTGGGTGGAAAATGAGGGCCATTCGCCATCTCCCGCTCCGGCCCCCCGGCAAGTAGCCGAAGTGCCGATGGCGCCCGCTGCGCCTACCGCATTCCGCGCGGTCGCCGACCATGCGGTGGAAGCCAGTGTGCTCTACGAATGGCAAGCCACTCCGAGCTACGCATTGTCCCAGCTGTCTCGGCCGCGGGGACTTGCCCAGATACCGGTGTCGCTGCCGGTGGCACAACAGATTGCCGCGCGCGCTGAGCCCGCACCATTCTGTGCCCCATTGCAGACGCTGCCCGCTGCGCCCGATGCGTTGCCTGAAGCGGCGGCGCTTTCCGCAGCCGTCGCCGGTGCGGGCCTGACGCGTGCTGCGTATTCGCCGGACACTTTGATCACGTCGGCGTCGGCGTCGGCGTGGGCGTCGGCGGATCGCGCGGCCCTGGTTTCCGCGACCGAGCGCTGGAGCGAGCGCTCCATCAAGCGCGTGGTGGATGCCGAGGGCGCGGCGACGATCTGGGTACGGGACTACCGCATGAGCGGTAGCGACACCGAGGCCTTGGTCGGCGCACTGCTGTCCGAGACCGCGAACAGCGCAACCCAACGGATCATGTTCAATGGCGCCGAAGTCTGGCGCCGCCCCACGACGCGACAGGGAGACGGCAGTGGCAATTGATGCAATCGGTGGCGTGGTCAACAACGGCAGCGCCAGTGCACAGACCAGCAAGACCATCGACCAGGAAGGCTTCATCAAGCTGTTCCTGTCGCAGTTGCAGTTCCAGGATCCGCTGGAGCCCGTCGACAACCGCGAGTTCCTGGCGCAGTTGGCGCAGTTCAGCAACCTGGAGCAGTCGCGCCAGCTCAGCCTGAACATGGAAAGCATGCTGACCATGACGTCCTCCAGCCAGGCCTTGAGCCTGCTGAACCACGCGGTGGAGGTCTCCAAGGCGGATGGCACCACGGCGACGGGATCGATCAAGGCGGTGCAGTTCACCGCGTCCGGTCCGGAACTGACCGTGCAGACGACCGGCGCGGTTCTGACCGGTATCCGCCTGCCGCAAATCTCCCTCGTGCGACCCTAAGGAGCTGCCATGTTTCAGGCGTTGTACAACAGCCTTTCCGGTCTCTTCAGTTTCTCCAAGAGCCTGGATACCGTCAGCAACAATGTTGCCAACATGAACACTCCGGGCTTTCGCGGCAGCGATGCGTTTCTGGAGAACCTGAGCGGCGAGCACGGTACACGTATCGCCGGTCAGGGGTTGCGTACCACGGCGGGCGATCTCAGGCAGACCGGCAACGCGACCGATGTCGCCGTGGAGGGCGCGGGTTACTTCGTCCTGCGCGACAGTGCCGGTGCGCTCCACTACACGCGCGCCGGGCAGTTCGCCTTCGACGACCGGGGCATTCTGATCGATGGAATCAGCAAGTTCGAGGTCATGGCGATCGACACGGATGGTCGCCTCTCGCCGGTGACGCTGGAAGGGCACAGGACGCTGGCTGCCAAGCCGACGACCGGTGTGACGCTCAGCGGCAATCTGTCGCCTACCTCCAGCGGCAGCGAGGTCAAGAACATCTCGGTCTACGATGCCGCTGGCGCCACGCATACGCTGAAAGCCGCGTTCGCCGTGGCCAACACCGGCACAGGAACGAGCACGGGGAGTTCGCGCCGGTTCACCGTCACCATCACCGACGAATCCGGCGCACAGGTCGGCAGCGGCGAACTGCGTTTCAGCACGGCCGGCTCGCTCGAGGCCGGATACGGCACGGTCGACGCCACGCTGGCGCTGCCCGGCGGGAACCAGAAGATCACCTTCAACTTCGGAACGCCTGGTACCTTCCAGGGCACCACCAGTCTGTCGGGATTGACCGACAACGTCAGCGCCACGGTCGACGATGGCAGGCCGGTACTGGGCATCACGGCACTGGCCTTCGACGAGAAGGGGGTGCTGCAGATCACCTACAGTTCGACGGAAAAGCAGCAGGGCCAGCAGCTGGCGCTTGCGGCGTTCAAGAGCGAGAGCACCCTGAAGCTCTCCAGTGGCCGACTGCTGTCCGACGCGGAAAGCCAGCGCAGCGAACTGGGGCGTGCGGGCACCAGTGTCTTCGGCAAGATCCAGGGCGGCAGCCTGGAGATGTCGAACATCGACCTGACCCGCGAGTTCGCCGACATGTTGATCATCCAGCGCGGTTACCAGGCGAGCTCGCGGGTGATGACGGTCAGCAACGAGATGATCGAGCAGCTCTACAACAGTACGCGCGGCGGCTGATGGAAACATACCGCATTGGTTGGCAGGCGGCGGCTACGCTCGCCGAAGTGCATGGGACGCTGGCGAAGCGGCTGGCCCGCTGGCAGGCCGCCTGGCTTCCGCAGGCAAGCGCGCCCTGTGCGATCGCGCCATGTGCCGGAGATACGCCCGCGCTGCGCGATACCTCGCTGCACTGGTTGTCGCTCGGTGCTACCGGTTCGGGACGGTTCGTGCTGGGCGTGCAACGGCCTGCATTGAGCGCCCTCGGCGCCGCCGTGCTGCAGTTGCCGAATCAGGCCGCGCCGGCGTTGGCGGCGGAGGTCGCGCTGTCGGCGCTTTCAGCGTTGGTGTGCGAACTCGGCGCGCTGCGGGAGGAGGTCGTGCAGGGCGCCGAGGGCGTTCCGCCATGGCAGGACATCGACAAGGTGGGCGGATTGGCCGGGACGGTGGCCGGACTGGCGGTGCCGCTGTGGTTCTGGGCCGACCGCCGATGGTGCGAGGCGAATGCCAAGGCGTGTGCCGTCTCCGCACAGCACCCCGGCTTGAGCTCGCGCGCCGCGCTATTGGGCACACAGCGCGTGGTAGTGCGCGCCGAATTGGATATAGGCGAGATCGCGCTGAGCGAGGTCAACGGCCTGCGCGTCGGCGAGGTGCTGGTGGGGGACGCCTCGCTCGACGCCGTGGTGAGGCTGGTGACCGATGGCCGGATTCTGGCGCAGGGCGTGCTGCGCGACGAGCACGGAATCCGTTCCGTGTCCATTGTCTAGACGTGGGAAAGTTCGAAATGGTTGCTGAGAGTAATCCGGTCGCGCGCGACTACGAGATGTTCGGCCATGTGAAAGTCACCTTGGTGGCAGAGGTCGGAAAGGCAGAACTGACGATCGACGAGGTGCTGTCGCTGAAGGCCGACAACATCGTGACGCTGAATGAGCCGAGCGAGGCGATCGTGACGCTGCTTCTCAACGGAAAGGCGCTGGCGCGCGGGGAGTTGCTGGCCGTCGGCGACACCTTGGGCGTACGCATCGTCGAGATCCTATGAGCCTTGCCGTCACGTTCGCAGCGATTCCCTATCGCCGCACGGGCGTCGTCGAGATGTCCGATGTCGGCCAGGTGATCCTGTGCACGTTGCTGTTGCTTGCCATCGCCGTGGCGGCTCTGGTCGTGCTCAAACGCAAGGGATGGTTGGCACGCTGGTTGGGCGGGTCCGCGATATTGGATCAGGCGCCTGCCATCAAGCGCATCGCGCAGACGCGCTTGAGCCGCAGCACGGTGGTCCATCTCATCGAGGTGACGGGGCGGCGTATGGTGGTGGTCGAGTCGAAGTCGCATATTCGCATGCTGCCGCAGGACGACATGGAATCCCATGATCCGAATCTCTAATCCATCGATCGCCAGGATGGGCGCGGTGTCGCTGGGAATCGGCCTGCTGCTGTTCGGGTTTCCGGCGCATGCCGACACGCTCGGCGATGCCCTCAAGAGCGCAGGTTCTCCCGAATTCACCTCGACGCTGCGCATCGCGGTGCTGATGACGGTGCTGTCGTTCATCCCGGTGATCGTGATCGGCATGACCTCATTCACCCGGATCATCGTGGTCCTCGCGCTGTTGCGGCATGCGTTGGGGATTCCGCAAACGCCACCGAACAGTGTCTTGATCGCGCTGGCGATGCTGTTGACGTTGTTTTCCATGGGGCCGGTCCTGGACCGGATGAACACCCAGGCGATCACCCCCTACCTTCAGGACAGGATCGGTGCAGAAGAAGCCGTGTCGCGGGCGACACCCGTTCTGCGGGATTTCATGATCAGGCAGACGCGCGAATCGGATCTGCTTGCGGTCACGGAGATGGCGCGTGTCGCGCCACCGAAGAAGGTGGAGGACATCCGTTTCACCCATCTGGCCGCGGCTTTCATGCTCAGCGAACTCAAGACGGCGTTCCAGATGGGCTTCGTGATCTTTCTGCCATTCTTGATGATCGATCTGGTGGTGTCGGCGGTGTTGATGGCCCTGGGCATGATCATGCTTCCACCTTCGACGGTCAGCCTGCCGCTCAAGATTCTGTTGTTCATTCTGATCGACGGGTGGGTACTGGTGTCGAAGACTCTGCTGGGCAGCCTGTGGACATAGCTCCGTATGGATTCCCTGGAGATTGAAGCCGAGCTGTGGAGGCGGTTCAAGGTCGACAACGATCTCGTCGCGCGCGATTACCTGCTCACCGAATATTCGCCATGGGTCGCCTCTGTGGTCGTGATGGTCATGCGCCGGGCCGGGAGCCGCGATCTGGACTGGTCCGACCACATGCAGAACGGGCATGTGGGCTTGCTTGAGGCGATGAATCGCTACCAGCCGCAGAAGGGCGTTCCCTTTCTGCTGTACGCCAAGGCCAGAGTGCGGGGCGCCGTCTTTAACGGCATCCGCGCGAGCACCAAGTCACAGCGTTATCCGAAGGAGCTGGTGCAGGTCGAGGTCGCGGACCGCGATGAAGAAGACGCCTTGTCCGACTTCGTCTCCGCGATCGTGGGAATCGCACTCGATCAGATGGTCGAGCAAGCGGCCGACGCCTGCTGCGAAGGCGAGTCGTTGCAGCAAGCGCAGAATGGAAAACTGATCAAGAACGTATTGCTCGGCATGCCGGACAATATTCGATTGATCTTCATCTCGCATTACTACCTGCATCTGCCTTTCGTCAGGATCGCCGAAGATCTGTGCTTGAGCAAAGGCCGGATATCGCAACTGCATTCGAAGGGGCTGGGAATGTTCAAGTCTTACCTTGCCGATCACGGATACGCGAAGAGCGATTTCATCTAGCGTGCCACGCACAGGCCCATATCACGCGATGGGCACGGACGTTCGTGGCGCGCCATCCCGTTCCGTCCGCATTGTGACCTGGCACAGTGAGCGCGGTAACTTCCTCAGCATCGTAGAAGCCGTTGATGCTTCGCTCGATCCAAGGTGTGTCTGCAACTGGACCGTGATGCGCTTGGTGAGGTACTTGTTGCGGTACTGCCACTGTGTTCTGTGGCAAGGCAGCACTTCGCGCGGAGGCAACTAAGCTGATGGCTTGTCCGGCGCCTTCACTGCCCACGCACGCATGCCGGGATCACGATGACGCGTCTCCGCTCACCCTGACGCCCATGCCCTCGTCCAAGACGCCTCCGTGGAAGAAGCCGAATCCGCGTGGTCAGCGCAGCCAGCCGTTGTCGCCGTCGCAGAAGGAAGCGGCGAAACAGCGCGCCGAGGAGAACGGCCGCCCGTATCCGAATCTGGTCGACAACATGTGGGCCGCACGCCTGCCGCGCGATGCGGCGGCGACCGACGCGAAGAAGTCGAAATAGCGCGGATCGACGGGCGCTTGCGGCACTATCTCTTAGGCGACGGCTGTGCGCTCTGGTCCAACGCTGGAGACGCGGGCGGCTGCAAGGTACGCAGCGCCGCCTTGTCGATGCTAGCGGCCACGCCGACGCTGCGTCCTGCAAGATTGGCCACGCGATAGCGGGCGGCGACACCCAGCACTTGCGTGGCTTGCGCGAGCGAGAGGCCGTAATCCTGCTGCAACCAGCGCAGCAGGCCGGAGGTGGCCAGGCGTAGTGCGTCGTCGCTGGAACCGGCCTGGCCCAGCACCGCGATCTGCTCGGGCGATTCGACGCGCGGCATTGCGATCGGATGGCGCTTCACCAGGTCGACGCGGAACTCGACGTCCAGCGAGGTTTCCAGCGCCCACTCGGTGGTTTCGCCATCGCCCTGCACGGCATGGCCATCGCCCAGGTACAGCAGCGCGCCGGGTTGCTGCACCGGCAGGTACACGGTGCTGCCCGCCACCACCGCGTTGAAGTCCATGTTGCCGCCGCCGACGCCGGTATCGCCGGTGGACAGCGCGGCGTTTCCGAACCCCGGCGCCACCGCCAGTCCGCCGAGCATCGGCCGGACCGGCACGGCGAAGGTGATCATCGGACCTTCGGCATCGAGTGGTCGCGCTGTCCCGGCATCACGGTCCAGGCGCCAGCGCACCTGCTTGCCGAGCCCGGCCACCTGCGTGGCCATATACGGCGTCTGCAGGCGGCCGACCAGGCCGTCGAGGCTGTCGGCGGTGTCGCGATTGAGCCGCAGTGCCACCAGGTGCACTGCGAGCATGTCGCCGGGCTCGGCGCCGACGATGAAGAACGGGCCGACCTGCGGGTTGCCGAACAGGGCGCGGGTGGTGCCGTCGGAATCCACCCCACCGGAGTCCAGGGTCTGGGTGCGCACGCTGTCGCCCGGCCACAGCAGCAGCGCCGGCGCGCGGTCGGCGCTGAAGGTATTGGCGTAGTCGTGGGGCACGAATACGTGCGTCTGCGCGGCAGTGCTCGTGCGTACCGGCACGCGCCAAGCGTCGAAGATGTGGGCGGCGCGAACGTCAGCGTCATTGGGATCGGGACGCGTGCTGCGGCCTTGCATGCGCGTGCCATCCACTCGTCCGTCGAAGCGGTACAGGCGGCCGTCGACGCCGGTGGCGGTGAACGTGATCGCGTTGCCGTTGCGGGTGCCCTGGACCGGGTCGGCATCTAGTCGCCCTTGCAACTGGCTGCCATGCGCCTCCAGCTCCAGCGTCTGGTACAGCCGATTGCCCCACAGGTCGGTCGCCACGATCCACTGCTCACTGGCCCAGGCGGGTGCCGTCACCAGCAGGGCCAATGCCAGCATGGTTCCCCATCGCCCACTATGCCCGTCCATCGCGCCTCTCCGTCTCGTCTGACTACAAATGTAGTCATGCTGTGACGTGGCCGGACCTGTCGGAAGTCATGCGCCGCATCTACGTCGGCGATTCCCAGACGTCGCGACTGGATGAATGCAGGCGCACTGGCATGCAGGGCCTGCCCTTGGCGCCGCCCGGGCGATGCCCATACCGTGCCGTGCCGGCACTGGGCCGGTCATCGCATCCAGGTATGGGTATGACTCCGCAAGAGCAGCAGCTTCTCGAAGACTTCCTGGCGCGCCTGCGCAGCGCTGGCGGGGTGGCCAAAGATCCGCAGGCCGACGCGCTGATCCACGCGCGCCTGGCCGATCAACCCGATGCGGCGTATCTGCTGGTGCAGCGCACCTTGCTGCTGGAGCATGCGCTGGAGGCGGCCAAGGCGCAGATCGCGCAGCTGCAGCAGGCCGCCACGCCACCGCCGCCGCCGGCCAGTTTCCTGGGACAGGGCTTCAATGCGGCGCCGCCGCCGTTGCCGCCAGCGCCGGCCGCCACAGGCGTCGCGGGTGCCGGCGCACCCGGCTGGCGTGAGCGCTGGTTCGGTGGCGGCGCTGCGGCCGCGGAGCCGACGCCGGCACCGGCCGCCGCGCGTGGCCCCAGCTTCCTCAGCACCGCGGCCACCACCGCGGCCGGCGTGGCTGGCGGCATGTTCCTGTTCGAGGGCGTGGAAAGCCTGCTGGGCGGCCACCATGGTGGCGGCCTGTTCGGCGGCGGTGCGCCGCAGGAAACGGTGGTCGAGAACATCACCAACAACTACTACGACGATACGCCGCAGCAGGACACGGGCCAGGATTTCCAGGACGACGGCGATTTCGGCAACGACAACTGGACGTGATGCCCGGCACGCTTGCGTTACCGCGCTGATCGATTGATCGAGCGAGCGCCAGCAGGCGCTCGCGATCGGTCGCTTCGAGACATCGAAGCGACCGATCGGCGCAAGTATCTATTCATCAATCTATTCACGGTTTGCGCTCTGGATTGACGCATAGATGCAAAAAACCTAGAACAGGCAAGACCTTGCCCTGCGCCAGTCGATTATCTATTCATGCATCTATTCGATCGCAGGCATGCGCGAGGCCCGACGTGTGTGTTCGCGCGGCTCTGTGTCGTCTTCCAGGGTGGATGCGGCTTGGCGCATTGACTGGTGGCTGTTCGCACCGCAGTCGCCGCGCAATGGCTGGCTGAGCCAGGCGGATGCGGAGCCTGCGCCCTGCCGACGCCAGACCAGTGCAACGACTGGCGCGCAGCGGCGGGCATGGCTGCGCAGTTCTGGGAGCGCGTCATCGCCGACGCGCACATGTCCGCGGGATTCCACAACATCGCGCGGGATGCGCTGGCGCAGCTGACGCGCGCCCTGCCGCGCATCGGCTGAGCGCTTTCGCACAGCGTTAAATCACCCGGCACATCGCCATCACGCGGGCCGGACGCGCCGCAGTGGAAGCTGCCGCGACTTCCCACCACGAGGCCTTGCCCATGACTGCAACCAACGCGCGTGTCCGCCTGCATGTCGAAGATACCGGCGGTGCCGGTCGTCCGGTGATCCTGATCCACGGTTGGCCGCTGTCGGCCGAGGCATGGAAGGACCAGGTCGGGCCGCTGCGGCAGGCCGGTTACCGGGTCATCGCCTACGACCGCCGCGGCTTCGGCCGTTCCGAGAAGCCGGCCGACGGCTACGAGTACGACACCCTGGTCGACGACCTGGCCGGCATCATCGAAGAGAAGCAGCTGCGCGATGCGGTGCTGGTCGGCTTCTCGATGGGCGGCGGCGAGGTAGCGCGCTACGTGGCGCGGCATGGCACCGAACGGCTGGCCGGCGTGGTGTTCGCCTCAGCGGTGCCGCCCTACATGCTCAAGACCGACGACAACCCGGAAGGGCCGCTGAGCAAGGAGCAGGCGCAGGAGATGGAGCAGGGGCTGAAGGCCTCGCGCGAGACCTTCTTCGACGACTTCACCCGCGGCTTCTTCAGCGCCCACGGCACGCTGAAGGTCAGCGAGGCACAGCGTCAGGAAGCGATCGCGCTGTGCCTGCAGAGCGACCAGGCCGCGGCGCTCGGCTGCATGCAGGCGTTCGGCACCACCGATTTCCGCGAGGACATCAAGAAGGTCGACGTGCCGACCCTGGTGCTGCACGGCGATGCCGATGCCACCGTGCCGTACGAAGGCTCCGGCCAGCGCACTCATCGCGCCATCGCCGGCAGCGACGTGGTGTTGCTGAAGGATGCGCCGCACGGCTGCAATACCAGCCATGCCAAGGAGTTCAATCAGGCCTTGCTGGCATTCCTGGCCAAGCTGGGCTGATCGCGAGACCTCGCTTCGGCTGCGTGTCGCGTGCCTTCGCGCAAGGCGCGGCGCCGTACCGACGCGAGAACACAGCCTGTAAAAAAAGAGACCCGCGGCAGCGCTCAGCTGCCGCGGGTCGATCTTACTGATTCACGCAATCGCGCAGGTCACTCGCCGACCAACGTAGCCACACTCTGCGGGTCGACATAAAGCACGGTCTGCCCCGAGGCGACGCTGTACTTGCCGCCGTAGCCGACGTTGAGGCTGGACGAGGTGCTGTACTTGGTGAACGCGGTGGCGCTGCCGGCGGGCACGCGCACGGTGATCTGCCGATGCTGGGTACCGGTATTGACCACGACCAGGGCCAGCTTGCCGTTCGGGGTCTTGTAGGCACTGACGGCGACATCGCTGTACGGCGCGGCGGTGGCGCCGATGCGCACCGAACCCGGGCGCACGAAGCGCGCGAACTGCGACATCACATACCCGCGCTTGCTCACCGTGCCGTTCTCGGCGATCAGCCCGTAGCTGCGACGGATGTACCACCAGATGTAGCCGCTGTAGTTGGCGAGCATGCTGTTGTGCAGCTCGCTGCCCACGCCGAGCGCCGACGGCCAGGCGTTGCCGTCGGTGTTGTCGGTGTAGTGCTCGGTCATCCACAGCTGCTTGCCCTTGCTGCGCGCCAGCGGGTAGTCCTTGGGCTGCACGCCGTACAGGTGCCCGCCGACGATGGACAGGTACTGGGCGGCGCTGCTGTTGAGCACCGGGTCGGTCAGTGCCGGGTTGAAGCCCAGCGACTCGGCGGCGAGCAGCTTGAACTTGCCGAACTTCGCGCCCTGCGCCGTGATGAAATTGAGGAAGTCGGTGCCGTTCCAGTCGCCCGATTCGTAATCCGGATGCCAGTCCGGCTCGTTCTGCAGCGACAGGGCGTAGATCGGCGCCCCCTTGCTGTCCATGTAGGCGGTGAAGTCCAGCAGGTGCTTGGCGTAGGCGTCGTAGTACTGCGACAGCAGCTTGCCGCCATTGTTGAGGGTGTTGTTCGATTTCATGTAGGCCGGCGCCGACCACGGCGTGGCCAGCAGCACCGCGCCGTGCGCGCGTGCCCGCACTGCCGACGGCACCTGCTGGCTCCAGCCGGCACTGGACGGATCGATGCGCATGCGCATGATCGACAGGCCGATCTGCCCCGTGTCGCTGCCGAACGCCAGGTCGACCTGGGCCGGGGTGAGGTCGGCAATCCAGCCGGCGCCGTTCATGCCGCCGAAGCCCTGGATGGTCTGGTGGACCTCGTTCGGGTTGACGGTGACGGTCTGCGCCAGGGCGGCGCCGGCCGGGAACAGCGTGGCGGCCACGGCGAGCAGGGTGCCGAGCAAGCGAGGGGTCTTCATGGAGCTTCCAGGGGGTGGGGGAGGCGTGACCCTAGCCAGCGCAGATGACCATTTCAATGTCGCGATCGTCCAAACCCGGCAAGTGAGACCGGGGACGCAGCCCGAGCGCAACCGTGTCCTCAGTCCACGTCGGCACGCGTGCCGCGCTGGTTGATGCATGGCAGCGCGGGTGCATTCTGCGTTGCAGCGTGAGGAGCGGCTGTCCAATTGTGCGCAGTTGCGCGCGCAAACGCCGCAAGATGCACAAGTGCCAACACGGCAAAACTGCGCACAATGCAGATGCCGGCAAGATTCGGGGGGCGTGCCGGCGTTTCCTCTTGCGAAGGATGTTGCGCATGCCACTGTTCCGTATTCCGCAACGCTGCGGCGTTGCGCTGTTCGCTGCGATGCTGCTGGTCGCGCTCTGCCTGCCGCCGTTGGCGCAGGCCCAGGCCACCCGCTATCGCGACGCCGCGCCGTTGCTGCTCGGCGTGGCCTGGTATCCGGAGCAATGGCCGGAGGCGCAGTGGGAACACGACCTAGCGCTGATGCAGGCGGCGCACGTGCGCGTGGTGCGGATCGGCGAGTTCGCCTGGAGCCGGATGGAGCCACGCGAAGGGCAGTACGATTTCGAATGGATGGACCGTGCCATCGCCGCCGCCGCGCGCCATGGCATGGTGGTGGTGCTGGGCACGCCGACCGCGGCGCCGCCGGCGTGGTTGACCCAGGCCTATCCGGACACCTTGCGGGTCAGCCAGGACGGCGTGCGCGACGAGCACGGCAACCGCCAGCAGTTCTCCTTCGCCAGCACCCGCTACCGGCGCTTCGCGCATGCCATCGCCGAACAGATGGCGCAGCGCTACGGGCACAACCCGCACGTGGTCGGCTGGCAACTGGACAACGAATACGCGCAGTCCTCGTTCGATCCAGAGGCCAAGGCGCAGTTCCATGCCTGGCTGCAGCGCAAGTACGGCAGCATCGATGCGCTGAACCAGCGCTGGGCCACGGCGTACTGGAGCCAGACGTACAACGATTTCGCGCAGATCCCGGTACGCGAGGACGAGGAGAACCCGGCGTTGCTGCTGGAGTGGAAGCGCTTCGTCAGCGACACCTGGACCGACTACTCGCGCAACCAGATCGAGGCGATCCGTCCGCATGCCGATCCGCGCCAGTTCATCACCACCAACACCATGGGTTGGTTCGCCGGCTTCGATGCCTACACCGTGCACGGCGTGCTCGACATCGCCGCCTGGGACGACTACGTCGCCGGCGAGCGCTACGACTGGGTGGACAATGCGGCGCGCCACGATCTCACCCGCGGCTACAAGCAGCGCAATTACTGGGTGATGGAAACCCAGCCGGGCTTCGTCAACTGGCGCGCGACCAACGTGGCGTTGCGCAAGGGCCAGGTGCGGGCGATGGCCTGGCAGGCGGTGGCGCATGGCGCCGATGCGGTGTCGTACTGGCAGTGGCGCGCGGCGCCCAACGGGCAGGAGGAGTACCACGGCACCCTGGTCGGCGCCGATGGCGCGCCGATGCCGGTGTACGCGGAAATCCAGCAGGTTGGTGCGGAGTTCGCCAAGGCCGGGCCGGCGCTGGCCGGCACCACGCCGCAGGCGCAGGTGGCGCTGATCAACGACTTCGACAGCCGCTGGGCGATCGGTTTCCAGAAGCACGCGGCCGACTTCGATCCGGTCGTGCAGATGAAGAGCTTCTACCGGCCGCTGCGGCAGCAGGCGCAGGTGGTCGACGTGGTCTCGGCGATGGCGCCGCTGGAGCGCTACAGGTTGGTGGTGGCGCCGGCGCTGAACGTGCTGACCGAGGCGCAGGCGCAGCGGCTGAAGGCCTATGTCGAGCACGGCGGTCACTTGGTGCTGGGGCCGCGCAGCGGCATGAAGAACATCGACAACGGCCTGCATCCGCAGCGCCAGCCCGGCCCGCTGGCGGCATTGCTGGGCGGGCGCGTGGAGCAGTTCTATGCGCTGGACAAGCCGATCCCGCTGGTCGGTGCGGGCGCCGACGGCAGCGCCAAAATCTGGGCCGAACAGTTGCAGGCCACTGCCGCCGACACCACCGCGCCGCTGCAGTACGGCACGGCCAATGGCTGGCTCGACGGCGCTCCGGCGCTGCTGACCCGGCGCGTCGGCAAGGGCCGCATCAGCTATGTCGGCGGCTGGTTCGACGACGCCACGCTGGATCGCCTCACCGGCGACTGGCTGCGCGATGCCGGGGTGCAGGCGCCGCTGGCCGACGTGCCGGAGGATGTGGAAGTGGGCGTGCGCAGCGACGGCGCGCGCCGCATCGTGGTGTTGATCAACCACGGCACCGCCGCGCACGCCGTGCGGCTGCCGGCCTCGATGCGTTCGCTGCTGGGGCCTACGCCGAGCAGCGACACGGTGCAACTGGCGCCCGACGACGTGGCGGTGCTGGAACAGCGCCGCTGAGGACTGCGGCGGTGCGCTGCGGCGCATGGCCGGCCACGCAATGACGGATTGGTGCGGGCAGCGCGTCTGGCTCGGCCGCGTCGCGCCTGCGGGCCAAGCGCGAAGACACGCTCTACAATGCAGGTGCCAGCGGGCGTCGCCGCCGCCATCGCGTCGCGGCCTCGTTCCCTTACTGGAGTCGCGCGTGTCCTTGTCTTCTTCTCGTCCGTTGTCGCCAGTGGGCCGGCTGTTCGCCGTCGCCGCTGTGTTCGAAGGCCTGACCTGGGCCGGCCTGTTGCTTGGCATGCTGCTCAAGTACGGCACCCAGACCACCGAATTGGGCGTGTGGCTGTTCGGCCGCCTGCATGGTGTGGCGTTCCTGCTGTATGTGGTCGCCAGCCTGATCGCGGCGCTGCGCCTGCGCTGGCCCTGGTGGGCGTGGGCGCTGAGCCTGCTGGCGGCGTTGCCGCCGTTGGTCACGGTGCCGCTGGAACTGTGGTTTCGCCGGATCGGCCTGCTCGGCGCACCGGCGCAACGCGCAGTGCGGTAGCACCGGCAGAGCACTTCGACTGGGGGCGAAGACGCCGCGTCCGCGATTCGTTGCACGCTGCGTTCTACGACGGTCGCTCTAGAATGCAGTCCCCAGTGCAGGCGAGGAGGCCATGGGCAAACGCAAACGACGCCCCCCACAGCCACTGCCGCCAATGCCGACACCCACGCGCCTGCAGCGTCTGGTCGCGCGTCTGGAACGGCCGGTGTTGGTGCTGATGGTCGCGGTCATCGGTGCGAGCGCTGTAGTGAAGCTGTACCTGCTGGCGAACGCGCTGCAGAGCGGCGTGTACATTGGCGTACCGAGAGCCGGGCCGAAACGGATCTATTTGCTGGCGACCGACCCCGGCCACTATTGGTTCTCGATCGCGTGGGACAGCGTGCTCTGCCTGGTGTTGCTGGCACTGGCCATCGCCGCCGGCTGGTCGGTGATGGCATTGCGCAAGCCGAAGTAGCATCGAGCCGGCGAATCATCGCGGCCATCACTTGGCCAGACAACGCTGCCATCGCTCGGCCACGCGCTGCGCGAACCAGGCGGTGGTGAGCTTGCGGGTGATCTTCGGGCTTTCCAGGGCGATGCCCGGCAGCGCCGCGCGCGGCAGCGGCTTGCCGGCATCGCGGTCGGCCAGCGCGAACACCTGGCGATACAGCGCGCTGTCGGCGAAATCCGCATCATTGCCGCGCTGCAACGCGCGACGGATCGTGCGCGCGTCCATGCCCAGTTGCGTACCCAGGCTGCGTGCGGCGCGTTCCGTGGCGCCAGGGGCATCGAGATCGGCACCTGGCGTCAGTAGGTCGCCATCGAGGGCAAGCGAGATGCCGCTGGCCCGGGCCAGCGCGGCCTGGAACGCGGCATTGCGGCTGGCATACCAGCCGGCATTGAAATCGGCGAAGCGGTACAGCATCGCCGCCGCGTTCGGGTAGCCGAGCAGGTGGCGGGTGCCGAACCAGATACCGCCGCGGCGGCTGAACACCGCGTGGCGCACTCCGTCGCTCAGCGGGTACGGGTAGCCATCGGAATGCGCCTGCGCGAAGGCGATGCTCACCTGCATCGGCCCGGCGGTGTGCACCGGGTTGAGATCGCCGAACAGGCGCCGGCCCAGCGGCACGCTGCCGGCGATGTCCTCGAAAATCGTGCTGAGATCCTGCTCGGTGCGTGCGGCGGCGAGACGTTCGGCATAGCTGCGCCCATCCGGCCCGCGCAATTGCAACGCCGCATCCAGCGCGAACGCCGGCACGTGCACCGTCGCCGCGCGCCGCTGCAGTTCCGCCCTTGCGATCTTGCCCAGCCCCGGCACCGGCGGGTTGGTCTGGTAGGTCGATTCCTGTTCGATCACCGCCAGCACCGCGCAGATGCTGTCGGCGCTGGTGGGCAGGTTCTGCGAGGCCAGGGCCACGTAGACGTCATCGGCCCAGCCGCGGCGGTCGGACACCGTCGCCGGGATGCGCCGGGCGATGTCGGCTTTGACCTCGCTGGGCGTGCGCTCGGACATGCGTGGCGCCTGCGTGGCGCAGGCGCCGAGCAAGGCGGCGCTGCACACGGCGAGCAGGCGAACGAAGACGGCGGTGGGCATCGGCGCGGCGGCTCCTGCGGGATGGCGATCGTCTGCATCCTACAGGCGCGGCGTCGGCATCGCGCCTACGCTGCCGGCGACGACGCTGTGCGGTCGGAGATCGTTGTCGCTTGCGCGTCCGCATCGACCACATGGATGCCGAAGCCACTGCGGGCGGGAGCGAGATCCTCCCGCAGCGTCAGCGCCGGGATCGCGTAGTCGCCTGCATTCTGCTTGCGGAACGCGATCGGCGCGGTACTGAACAGCGCATCCAGGCGTTCGCCCAGTGCCGCGCTGGTCTGCGCGAAACGCGCCGCATCCATGCGTCCGCTGCGGTAGACCACGAACGGCGGCAGCACGTCCAACCCGGGGTAGTGCAGGATGCCGTGCTGGATCGGGAACAGCAGGTCGTCGATGGGCCCGTTGATGCCGCGCGGCGCGTAGTGCGATTCCCAGCCGCCGGCGGTGACGATCAGCATCGCGCGCTTGCCGGCCAGCGTGCCTTCGCCGTAGCGGTTGCCCCAGTGCGTGTCGGAATGTTCGCCGACGCCGTAGGCGAAGCCGCAGGCATACACCCGGTCCACCCAGCCCTTGAGGATGGCCGGCATCGAGAACCACCACAGCGGGAACTGCAGCAGCAGCGCATCGGCCCAGCGCAGCTTGTCCTGCTCGGCGGCGATGTCCGCGCGCTGGCGGCCGTTGGCGAAGGCGCGCTGCGAATCACGCGAGGGATCGAAGCGCACCTCTGCGGCGCCGTCCAGGCTGTCCTGCGCGTCGACGGTGGTCTTCCAGCCCATCGCATACAGATCCGACACCTGCACATGGTGGCTGGCGTCGTGCAGGCGCTGCACTACCAACTGCTTGAGGGCGCCATTGAGCGAGGCGGGTTCGGGATGGGCGTAGACCAGCAAGACGTTCATGCGGGTTCTCGGTGAGGAAGGAACTCCACGCTAGGCCGCGCTTCGCTATAGTGGAAATGAATTGCGTTGATAGTCGTTATTGTCATGGTTGATCTGCACCGCCTGGATCTCAATCTGCTGGTGACCCTGGACACGTTGCTCGAGACGCACAACGTGACTTGTGCCGCGGCGCGCCTGCATCTGTCGCAGCCGTCGGTCAGTGTGCACCTGGCCAAGCTGCGCGAGGCGCTGGGCGATCCGCTGCTGCTGCCTGGACCGCGCGGCATGCGTCCCACCGCGCGTGCCGAAGCGCTGCGCGTTCCCTTGCGCGAGGCCTTGCAGGCACTGCAGCAGGCGGTGGCGCCGGACGCGCCGTTCGATCCGGCACGCGCGCAGACGCTGTGGCGAATAGCGGCCAGCGACTACGGCGCCTCCACCGTGCTGCTGCCGGCGATCGCCGCCTTGCGCCGGGTCGCGCCGGAGACCCGGCTGGCGGTGCTGCAGTTGGCGCCGCCGGCGATCGCGCAGCAGGCCGAACAGGGCCAGATCGACCTGGCCCTGCACACCGTTGCCGATTCACCGCCCGGCCTGCGCCGCCGCACGCTGTTCGCCGAGCGCTATGTGCTGGTCGGGCGTGCCGGCCATCCGCGCTTGCGGCGGCGGCCGAGCCTGGCGCAGTTCTGCACGCTCGAGCATGTCATCGTCTCGCCGGACGGCGGCGGTTTCAGCGGCGTCACCGATGCGGCATTGCGCGCGCACGGCCTGCAGCGCCGCGTGGTGCTGTCGGTGCCGCACTTCCAGTTCGTGGTCGCCGCGCTCCAGTGCAGCGACCTGGTGGCGATGCTGCCCGAGCGCCTGGTGCGCGACCAGCCCGGCCTGCGGGTGTGCGCGCCACCGCTGGAACTGCCCGGCTACGAAATGGCCATGCTCTGGCACGAGCGCGTGCACCGCGACCCGGCGCACCGCTGGCTGCGCGAGCACCTCCTGGCGTCGATCTGAAGGGGTGGAGGCGATTTCGCCTCAGCGGCGCGTGGCCAGCACCCCGTCCAGTGCCAGCTGCGCGGCGAAGCCGGCCTTCTCCAGGCGCCTGGCCACCTCGCGCGGCACGTCGCGGCCGCTGGTGAGCTTGTTCGGGCTGCCGGTGTAGTGGAACAGCCGACCGCCGCGGCGCAGCACCCGCGCGAGCTGGTCGTAGAAGGTCTGCGCGTAGAGTTCGCCGGCGATGCCGAAGCGTGGCGGATCGTGCAGGATCGCGTCCATCGACGCGTCGGCAATACCGCCGATGGCGGCGCCGACATCGCCATGGGTCAGCTGCAGGCGACCGTCGCTGGCGGCAGGATCCGGCGACCACGGATTGAGCGTGCGCAGCCACAGCACGTCGGCGTTCTTCTCGAACGAGTGCAGCCGGGCCACGCCGGCCTCCAGCGCGCAGGCGGCGAAATAGCCGAGGCCGCCGCAGGTATCCAGCACCTGCTTGCCACGCGGCTCCACCAGTGCCACCTTGCGCCGTGCGTCCTCGAACGGCGACAGCTGTGCGCTGGGCAACATCTTGATGCCGTCGATCTCGAAGGTCGGCGCACCCCACTCGGTCGGCACCAGCTTGATCAGTGCGCCGCCGAAACGCGACACCGCGGCGAAGTCCTCGCCGTCCCAGTAGTACAGTGTGCGGTCCTTGAGCTTGCCCGGATAGGGGTAAACGCGTCCCTGCCACTGCCAGCGGTCGACACCGAGCAGTGCCTGGCCCTGACTGCGCTCCAGGTCGAGCGAGCCGGACCAGGTGGCGGCGCCGGCATCGCGCGCGGCGAGCAGGGCGGCGGCGAGCGGACGGGTCAGCAGGGGGCCGGAATAGCGGGTCACGTCGGATCTGCCGGCGCCAGGCGCGCGGCACGGGGCTCGGATGCGGGAGCGCATCGTAACCGATGCCTCCGTGCAACCGCATCGCTGGTGCACGTCGTCGTGTGCATGTTCCTGAGGGAAAAGGCGGCGCCGGATGCGGCAAACCGCAGCGCGATGACCACACCGCGCGACGATGCCGGCCAGCAGGGCGGCGGGCGCAACGAACGAGCCGCGCGATTGGAACGCCTGCCATTTCCAGGGCCAACGTGGCGGCAGCGCCACAGCAAAAGAGCGATACTGGCCATCCCCCCCCACGTACGCCGTCGCAGCGCCGCTGCCGGCCAGGATCGCCATGCTCAAGGGTGTGCTGCTCGGTTTCGCTTGTTATGCCGCCTATTCGATCAGCGATGCCTTCGTGAAGGGTCTGGAGGGTTCGCTGCCGGCCTACGAGGTGGTGTTCTTCGGCGCGCTGCTGATGCTCGCCGCGCTGCCGTTCCTGAAGAAGCCGGGCGATCGTTGGCGCGAGGTGGTGGTGGCGCAGCGGCCCAGCATCTGGCTGCTGCGCGCGTTCACCGGTGCGGCCGGCAACCTGTCCGCGGTCACCGCGTTCACCCTGCTGCCGATGGCCGAGGCGTTCGCGCTGATCTTCCTGATGCCGATCTTCGTCACCGTGCTGTCGGTGCTGCTGCTCAAGGAGGAGGTGCGCTGGCGGCGCTGGCTGGCGGTGATCGTCGGCTTCATCGGGGTGCTGGTGGTGCTGCGGCCGGGGTTCCGGCACCTGGGCCAGGGCCATGTCGCGGCGATCGTCTGCGGCCTGGTTGGGGCGGTGTCGGTGATCAGCCTGCGCATGGCCGGGCCCGGCGAGAAGCGCCTGACCCTGTACGGTGCCGGCGTGCTCGGCCCGCTGCTGATGGGCGGGCTGCTGATGCTGCCGACCTTCGTCTGGCCGACCTGGCAGCAGTGGATCCTGCTGGCCGGCTACGGCCTGCTCGCCGGCCTGGCTGCGATCTTCATGATGTACGCCTCGCGCGCGGCGCCGATCAGCGCGGTGGCGCCGACCCAGTACAGCCAGATGCTGTGGGCGATCGGCTTCGGCTACTGGCTGTTCCACGACCACCTTGACTGGCCGATGGCGGTGGGCATCGCGCTGATCCTCGGCGCCGGCCTGTTCACCCTGGTGCGCGAGGAAAAGGTCACGCAGTGGTGGCGGCGCACCAAATTGGTGTGAGCGTCGCTGCCTGAGCCGATCTCGGTCGCCGCCCCGGCACCGATCAGGAAATCGCCGATACGGCCGCGCGTGCAGCGCGGCGATGCTGCCGGTTCATGGACGAGGCAGGGCCGGCGCGCGGCCGCAACGGACCGCTACGGTCGCCGCGCCATCGGACTTTCCTTCATCAAGATCGGAGAATGGCATGACGAACAATGCGATGGGGCAGTTGCTCGACGCCGCGGCCCATGCAGGCGCGACGGGCGCGACGGGCGTGCGGGTGGTGGCGGGCGTGGTCGGGGCGGACGGCGCGGTCCGCAACGGTGCGGGATACACGGTGGCGCACGTCAGCACCGGGCACTACCTGGTGAGCTTCCAGCCGCCGTTCCAGGCGCTGGACGGCGTTTCGGTGACCCAGATCTATCCGGGCGACGGCAGCACCTGCGACAACGCGGTGATCATCCGCCTGGACGCGGGCCAGGTGCTGCTCAAGACCGGCGACGGCGGCGGCAACCAGTCCGACCGCGACTTCAGCTTCGTCGCGATCGGCCAGGGCGGCGCGCTGGCCTGAGCGGCCGCGCCCGTGCGTCCCGGGCGGCATGCGACGCCGTCCGGGGCGCCGCAGGCGCCGCCGACGCGATGCGCGGCTGGCGCGCGCTGCCGCCATCTTCTATGTTTGCAGGCTAACCCCACGCGATGGCCTGCGCCCATGACCGATCCGTCCGCCCAGCCCGACCACCTGCAGCGCAGCCTCTCCAACCGCCACCTGCAGCTGATCGCGATCGGCGGGGCGATCGGCACCGGCCTGTTCATGGGCTCGGGCAAGACCATCAGCCTGGCCGGGCCGTCGATCCTGTTCGTGTACCTGATCATCGGCGTGATGCTGTTCTTCGTGATGCGCGCGATGGGCGAGCTGCTGCTGTCGAACCTGGAGTACAAGTCGTTCATCGACTTCTCCACCGACCTGCTGGGGCCCTGGGCCGGATTCTTCTGCGGCTGGACCTACTGGTTCTGCTGGATCATCACCGCCATCGCCGACGTGATCGCGATCGCCGCCTACGCGCAGTTCTGGTTCCCGACGCTGGCGCCCTGGATCCCGGCGATGCTGTGCGTGCTGTTGTTGCTGGGGTTGAACCTGGTGACGGTGAAGCTGTTCGGCGAAATGGAATTCTGGTTCGCACTCATCAAGATCATCGCGATCTGCGCGCTGATCCTCACCGGCGCCGGCCTGGTCGCCTGGGGCTTCCAGTCGCCGTCCGGGCACGTGGCCTCGCTGGCCAATCTGTGGAACGACGGCGGCATGTTCCCGATGGGGCTGGGCGGGTTCTTCGCCGGCTTCCAGATCGCGGTGTTCGCCTTCGTCGGCATCGAACTGGTCGGCACCACCGCGGCCGAGACCGCCGACCCGCGCCGCAACCTGCCCAAGGCGATCAACTCGATCCCGGTGCGCATTCTGGTGTTCTACGTGCTGGCGCTGGTCGCGATCATGGCGGTGACGCCGTGGCGCGAGGTTGTGCCGGGCAAGAGCCCGTTCGTGGAGCTGTTCGTGCTGGCCGGCGTGCCGGCCGCGGCCAGTCTGATCAACTTCGTGGTGCTGACCTCGGCCACGTCCTCGGCCAACAGCGGCATCTTCTCCACCAGCCGCATGCTCTACGGCCTGGCCGAGGAGCGCCACGCGCCGCGCGGCTTCGCCCGGCTCTCGCGCGCGGCGGTGCCGGCACGCGGACTGCTGTTCTCCTGCGCCTGCCTGCTTGGCGGCACCGTGCTGATGTACCTGATCCCGAACCTGGTCACCGCCTTCACCCTGGTCACCACGCTGGCCGCGGTGCTGTTCATGTTCGTCTGGTCGCTGATCCTGTGCGCCTACATCGCCTACCGGCGCAAGCGCCCGCAGCTGCATGCGGCGTCCGCGTTCAAGATGCCCGGCGGCGTGGTCATGTGCTACGTGTGCCTGGCGTTCTTCGCCTTCGTGCTGGCGCTGCTGACCCTGCAGGCCGATACTCGCCAGGCCTTGTTCGCCAGCCCGGTGTGGTTCCTGCTGCTGGGCGTGGGCTACGCGTTGAAGCGCCGCAGCGCCTAGGGCGTGTCGCCCATTCCCGAGTATGCCGCGCGCCTGCCAGGCCCAACCCGAAGGGCCGCGGTTGCGCGCGCCCGTGGCCGCGTCATCGCTCGGGCGTGGACGCACGTCCACGTCCTCGCTCTTCCTTGCCAGAGGCGCGCGCAATCGCGGCGCGGCATGCTCGGGGATTGATGACACGCCCTAGCCTGAACCGGCGTGCGCGGCGATCGTTGACGCTCCACGCGCGCTGGCGGATGCTCGCGGCCTTTCCCGCGCGAGCCAGTCCCGATGATCACCATCCATCGCTTCGGCGGTACCTCCGACACGCCGGTGTGCTGGGTGGACCTGTGCCGGCCGAGCGAGGCGGACCTGGCCGAGGTCGATAGCAAGGTCGGCTTCGCCGTGCCGACGCGTGCGGCCATCGGCGAGATCGAGTTCAGCAGCCGGGTGCGGGTGGAGGGCGATGTGCTGTTCCTCAACGTGCCGCGCTTCCAGGACGAGGATGGTCCCACCGCGCCGCTGGGTTTTGCGGTGTCGCCGCGGGTGCTGGTGACCCAGCGCGAGCAGCCGATGGCCTCGCTGGACGCGGTGGCCGCGCAGTTGCAGCACAGCCCCTGCCGCAGCAGCGACGATCTGCTGTTGCGGCTGCTCGACGAACTGGTCGGGCGCCTGGCCGATCGCCTGGAAGCGCTGGAGGCGCAGATCACCGAGGCCACGCGTGCCGCGTTCGCCAAGCCGCATGCGCGGCACAAGTCGCGGCACCTGGAGCGGATGCTGCACGACGTCGGCGACATGGGCCGGCGCCTGGGCGGCATGCACAACGCCGGCCATGGCCTGCTGCGCCTGGCCACCTATCTGGACGATGCCGCGCCGGACTGGTTCGGCGAGGACGCGGCCAAGCGCATCGGCCTGTTGCACAAGGATCTGGCCACCCTCATCGAATTCGAGCAGCACCTGGACGACCGCATCGAGTTCCTGCTCGACAGCGTGCTGGGCATGATCAACGTCGACCAGAACAACGTGATGAAGGTGATGGCGGTGGCCTCGGTGGTGGGCATCCCGCCGACGGTGCTGGTGGGCATCTGGGGCATGAACTTCGCGCACATGCCTGAACTGAAATGGCACGACGCCTATTACTGGGCGCTGGGCGTGATCGCGCTGAGCATGCTGGTGCCGCTGGCGTGGTTCCGCCGCCGCGGCTGGGTCTGAGCCAGCCGCATAGGATCACGCCGCGAGGCTGTCTGCCTCTGCGGCCTCCGCCGCATCGTGTTCCTCGCCGCTGACGTGCTGCACCGCGGCGATGTCCCACGACACCGTGTCCGGATCGATCAGGGCGTGGATCGCCGCGCCCTGCAGTTCGCGCATCAGCCGCCGCGCCGACGCGGTGCCGTGCGCCACGCTGTCCCACAGCACCATGTCGACCACGCTGCCGTCGCGGCGGCGGGCGATGCGCCGCGAGCGGAAGCCGGGCTGGCGCTGCAGCCAGGCATCGACTTCGGCATTGGCGCGCAGGAAGGTGCGCCAGGTGCAGTCCAGCAGGCGGAAGGTGGCGATTTCCAGGGCTTCGGTATGGGGGTGCATCGGTCTCTCCTGCGATCTGCGTCGCCCACATGGCGCGCTGGCGGCGACGCGGCAGCGCGACGGCGGGGCATGGGGAAGGGACAGGGCCGTATGGCCGGAACAGGCAGACGGAGGCGGGCGTTCCGGGACGGCGCCGGTACGGGAACCGGCCGACACAGGATGCTGCTGCGCGCGGCGCGCGCGTTAGCGCGATCCAACGGAATTCTTGTACGATCCTGCAAGCCGCGTCGCGCCGTGGTCCGTGCCGGCGCAGCATCGTGCAAGCTTGACTGCCTCCTTTCGCACGCTACGGCGCCCTTGCCGATGACCGCGCTCGCCCACCGCTACCAGGAAATGGCCGCCCTGGTTGCCCGATTGGCCACGCCCGATGGCGACCACGACACCGCCATCGACGGCTTCTTCTGCTCCTACCGCTCCGCGCCGTCGCCGAAGACGCATACCGCGCAATGGCCGGTCTTTGCGCTGGTGCTGCAGGGCGAGAAGTGCCTGACCCTGGGCAGCGAGGAATACCGCTACGGGGTCGGCACCTTTCTGCTGGTGACGCTGGATCTGCCGGTGGTCTCGCGCATCACCCAGGCCAGCCCGGAACACCCGTTGCTGGGCGTGGGCATGTCGATCCGGCCGGATCGGCTGCGCGAATTGCTCGAGCGCATTCCGTTGCCGCCGCAGGTCGGTGCCGAGCGTCCGCGCGGGGTGTCGGTCAATACCGCCTGCCCGGACCTGCTGGACGCGACGCTGCGCATGCTGCGGCTGCTCGAGCGGCCGGCCGACATCGCGGCGATGGCGCCGCTGATCGAACAGGAAATCCTGTACCGCCTGCTGGCCGGGCCGTGCGGGCCGAACCTGCTGCGCATCGCGCAGGAGGACAGCCCGAGCAACCGTATCGCCAAGGCCATCGCCTGGCTGCGCCAGCACTACGCCGAACCGCTGCGGATCGAGGACCTGGCGCGCCAGGTCAACATGAGCGTGTCCTCGCTGCATCACCATTTCAGCGCGGTCGCGGCGATGACGCCGCTGCAGTACCAGAAGCAGTTGCGCCTGCGCGAGGCACGGCGGCTGATGGTGGTGGAGCGGATGGACGTGGGTGCGGCCGGCTACCGCGTCGGCTACCAGAGCCCGTCGCAGTTCAGCCGCGAATACAGCCGGCTGTACGGGCGTTCGCCGCGCAGCGATCTGGCCGAGCAGCTGGGTCTGGCCGGCTGAGCGGTACTGATACTGCGCGGGCTGCCTTGCGCATCTGACGTGCTGCTGCTTGATCGACGACAGCGCATTTCGCATCAATTCGAAGCGTGTCCTGTAGGAGCGGCTTCAGCCGCGACGGGCTTTACCGGGAACGCTTCGTCGCGGCTGAAGCCGCTCCTACAGGGGCTTGCGGCGAGCCTGCCGGGTGCACTGTGGGAGGGACTTCAGTCCCGACGCATTGCGCCATCGGAACGCACGCCACGTCGCGCGTCGCGGCTGCATGCAGTTGACTCCTACAGAGCAAGCTGCATCCGGCTTGCGTGTCGAGGGATCAAGCGATTCGAGATGCGCTGCAGGCAGCGCGTTGATGCGCTTCGGCGCCCGTACAGGACCGATGCGGTCCTGCACGGGCGGCACGTACTACTGCAGTTGCTTGAGCCGCGCGACGATCTCCTGGGCATGGCGTTCGATCAGGCCCTCGGAGGTGCCCCAGGCGGTACTGTTGGTCGATTCCACGTCGAACTGCGCCGCGGTCTTGCCGCTGGCATCGGCGATGCTCACGCGGCTCTTGATCTTGTCGCGACCGGCCATGATGCCGGCCCAGAAGCGCGCGCCATTGCTGCGCATGTAGTAGTGATCGATGACGATGGTCATCTTGCGCGCATTGGCCTGGCCCTGCGCGCCGTGCAGGTGCGCCGCGTCCAGTTGCGCGTCGAGCTGGCGGCGGAACATGGCCACGCTCTCGGCATCGGTATCGTCGTTGCCGGTGAGCTGGTACCAGTAGGTTTCGGCGGTGGTCGCCTTGTAGCTCTGGTGCACCACGCTGTTGGTCGCGCAGCCGGTGGCCAGCAACAGCACGCCCAGCAGCGCGAGCGTTCTCCATTGCAGTTTCATGCTCTCTCCTTGTTTGGATCCCCTAAGCCGGGGCGAATGCCGCCGGCCGCGGCAGCATAGCGGCTGCGCGCAGGCAGGCGGGAGGCCTAGTGGATCGTTTCCGGATCGCCGAGCCACGCAGCCACGATCTGCGCATAGGCGCCGCTGGCCTTGCTCAGGTGCAGCCACTGGTCGACGTAGGCCTTCCAGGCCATGTCGTCGCGCGGCAGCAGGAATGCCTTCTCGCTGTACTGCAGCGGTTGCTGCGGCGCCACCGCGCACAGGCCGGGCACCTGGCGCTGCTGGAAGTGCGCCTCGGAGGCGTCGGTGATCATGACGTCGGCGCGGCCCTCGCGCAGGTCGCGGAAGATGGCGGGATTGTCATCGGACAGGATCAGCTGCGCATGCGGCAGTTCGCGCCGGGCGAAGGCCTCGTTGGTGCCGCCGCGCGGTTCGATCACCCGCACCTCGGGGCGGTCGATCCGGGCGATGTCACGGTAGCGCGCGCGGTCGCCGCAACGCACCAGCGGGATCTTGCCGTCGACCTCCAGCACCGCACTGAACCAGGCTTGGCGCTGCCGCGGCAGCGACACCGAGATGCCGCCGACGGCGATGTCGCAGCGGTCGGCGATCAGGTCAGGCAGCAACGTTGGCCAGCGCGTCGGCACCCATTGCAGCTTGACCTCCAGGCTCTCGGCCAGCGATTGCGCCAGGGCGATGTCGATGCCTTCGTAGCTGCCGTCGGCGCGCAGGCGGCTGTAGGGCGCGTAGTCGCCGGTGGTGCACACGCGCAGCGTGCCGCGTTGCAGGACGCTGTCCAGGTGCGAGGGGGCAGCGTGCGTCGGCAGCGCCAGTGCGGCGCCGAGCAGCGCGGCGGCCAGGCGTCGGATCATGCGGTTCTCCTGCGGCAGGGCGGGCGTCGGTGCCCGCTGGCTGTACGCCGGCTGTCGCGCCGGCGGTGCGCGCCACCTTAGCCGTTTTGCGCATGCGCCGACGCAATCCCTGACGCGACAAGGCCTTGCGTGCGCCGGGCGGTCGCCGGTGACGCCGTGTCGCCGCCCGCCGCGCATGGCGGCACGCGCCGGCAACGGAACTCCCGGCACGCTGTACCGGTCCGTCCCCCACATTCGCCCCAGCCGCCTGCCCATGGATTCTCGACCCTCGTGACCGCCCTCCCTGCGCAAGACCGTTGGCTGCAGCTGTGGGCGGCACTGGCGACCGCGATGATCCTGGCCTTGCTGGGGCGCCTGCTGTGGGGCGCGCCGTCGGCGCCGCCACCCGTGGCGGCCGAGGATGCGCTGCGGCTGGTGTTTCTGCCACGGCACTCCGTGCAGCGCGCCCCGGTCCCGCCACCGCCTTCCGTGCGGGCGCCGTCGGCGGCCGCACGGAAGGCGGCCGTGGCACGGCAGTCGCGTGCCGCCGCCGCGCCGCCGTCTTCGTCGACGCCGCCGCGGACGGCGGCTGCGGCGACCGCGGCCGACGCGCGGATGGCGGCGACGCTCTATACCGGCGATGGCCATCCGCGCCTGCCGGACGGGGTGGCGGTGGATCCGTTCGCGCAGGCGCAGGGCACGCCACCGGGAACGCTCAATCCGCGCGACGTCGCCAAGTCCAAGCGCCTGCTCGAGCGGCCGAACCCGATCGACTACCGGTCCACCCGCTTCGACAAGGACTGGGCCAGCGACGGCACCCTCGGCGACGTCGCCGTGCAGGGCATCGACCGGGCGATCAGGCAACTGTTGCCCAAGAACACCCATCAGTCGGCGGTGGCGCGGCCGCCGCCGGACGTGCGCTTCAACCCGGCGCTGCACGAACGCCCCAGCGACCTCGGCAGCGAGGCCACCGGCGATGCCTACAAGGCCGCGCCGATCGCCTTCGAAAAGGCGCCGGGGTTGGATGGCGAAGCCAGCCGGCGGATCCGCCAGGCGCTGGCCGAGTTGCAGCAACGCCGCGGCGCCTGCCCCGCCGCGCAGCGCGCGCGCCTGCTGGCGCCGGTGCAGCAGCACCTGGACGCGCTGCTGCAGGTGGAAACCGCGATGGCCAAGGGCGCCGACCCGATCCGCGCGCAGCAACTGCTGCCGCGCGAGGCCGACAGCGCCTACGACCTGGCACGGCGCGCGTTGTGGTACGCCGATCAGAAACTGGCGGCCTGCGCGCCGTAGGCGGCGATTCGACCTTGGCAGCCGTCGGGACTGAAGTCCCTCCCACAGTGCATCCAGCCAGCTTGTTGCGGATTGCTGTAGGAGCGGCTTCAGCCGCGATGGCTTTCCAGGGAATTCCTCGTCGCGGCTGAAGCCACTCCTACGAGTGTGCTCCCCTCGGGTTGTCAGAGGTACGCTTCGGCCGCGGAAGCGGAGGATGCGGTGTATCCGACTTTGGAAGCGTCGGGACTGAAAGTCCCTCCCACCGTGCACCCAGTTATCTGGTTGCGGATTTCTGTAGGAGCGGCTTCAGCCGCGATGCATTACAGGGAAATCGTGGTCCCGGCTGAAGCCGCTCTTACGAGGGAGGGAACTGTCGGGCAGCGTACAGAGCCCCGCCATCACTCGCCTCGACGCGCGCTGCGCGATGATGCGCGCCCGTCCCGTCCGATCATGCCGCCGATGCCGCTTGCCCGTGCCGCGCTGTGTCTGCTGCTGTGCTGTGGCGTCGTCCCCGGCGCCTCCGCGCGCACCGTGTACCGCTGCGTGCGCGACGGCACGGTCAGCCTGGCCACCGCGCCGGAACCGGGCTCGCGCTGCACGCCGAAGGAGCTGGACGATGCGGCGATCGCCACGCCCAATCCGTGGGGCAACCTGGGCGTGTTCAGCGGCACCCTGTACGAGCGCGAGCAGGACGGCCAACTGGTCTACTCCACGCGCAACCTGCCGGGCTCGCGGCCCTACCTGCGCTTCACCGCCGTGACCCCGCCGGGCGAGGCGGCGCATCCCGGGCTGGGCAAGGTCGGGGCGCCGCAACTGCAACCGCACGCCAGGCAGTTCCGCGCCGCGGCGCGCGCCACCGGGGTGGACGAGCCGTGGCTGCGCGCCATCGCACATGCCGAGAGCGGCTTCGACGCCGCCGCGGTCTCGCCCAAGGGCGCGCAAGGGGTGATGCAGCTGTTGCCGGAGGTGGCGAAGGAATACGGCGTGCGCGATCCGTTCGCGGCCGACCAGTCCATCGCCGGCGGCGCACGCTACATGCGCGCGCTGCTGCGCCGCTACGCCGGCGACCGGGTGCTGGCCGCGGCGGCCTACAACGCCGGCATCGGCACGGTGACGCGCTACGGCGGCGTGCCGCCGTACGCGGAGACCCGCGAGTACATCGACAAGGTGATGGCGCTGTACCAGCGCTATCGCGTCGCGATGGGCATCCCTGTGGAGACGCCGGCGCAGTAGCCGTGGCGTCCATCGCTCGCCCTAACGCGTGCGCAGAGGGAAGCAGGTGGCCGCGGGTGCCTGCCGCAGCGGCTCAAAGCGCGACTGCCTCCGCCTCCGCCTCGGCGTCCGCCTGCGCTTGCGCGTGCGGCGCTGCCGGCGCGGCGGCCGGTGCCGCGTACAGGTCCAGCAGCAGCAGGGTCACGCCGTTGGTCCAGCCGAAGCCGTCCTGCAGGGCGTACTCGCCGCCGCCGCCGCCCTTGGCCTGCGCGTCCACCGCGTACTTCTCCACCAGCTTGTGCTGCTGCGCGAACAGCGCCTGCACCCGCGCCAGGAAGCGGCTGCCGATGCGTTGCGCCAGCGCGTCCTGGCCGTAGCGGCGCAGGCCGTCCACGGCGATCCACTGCAGCGGCGCCCAGCCGTTGGGTTCGTCCCACTGCTGGCCAGTGTGCAGGCGCGTGGTCGCGACGCCGCCGGGGCGCAGCAACTGCGCCTGCACGGTGTCGGCGCTGCGTTTGGCCCGGGCCGGCGAGGCGACCCCGACGAACAGCGGGTACAGCGCCGCCGCGGTGACCTGCTCGCGCAGCCGGCGCTGCTGCCAGTCGTAGTCGGCGTAGTAGCCGGCATCGCTCCACAGGTGCTTGTCGATCGCGGTCTTGCGCGCGCTGGCGAGGGCGGCGTAGTCGGTATCGCAGCCGGCCGCGCCCGGGTTCTTGGCGCAGGCCAGGGCCAGGGTGCTCTCCAGGTGGTAGAGCAGGCTGTTCAGGTCGACCGGGACGATGGCGGTGGTGCGGATGCTGGCCAGGGTCTTGCGGTCGCCGAGCCAGCGGCTGGAGTAGTCCCAGCCGCTCTCGGCGCCGGCGCGCAGGTCGCGGTAGACCTCGGCGGCAGGGCGGTCCTTGGCCTCGGCGGCGGTGCGCACGTCGTGCAGCCAGGCTTCCGGGCGCGGCGTGTCGCGGGCGTCCCAGTAGCGGTTGAGCAGGCTGCCGTCGGCCAGCCGCACCACGTGCGCATGCGCGTTGCCCGGGGCCAGGGTCTGCGCGCCCTCCATCCAGTAGGCGTATTCCTTCTGCAACTGCGGCAGGTAGCGCGCGTAGGCGGCATCGCCTTCCACCTTGGCCTGCAACTGCACCATGTGCGAGAAGAACGGCGGCTGCGAGCGGCTCAGGTAGTAGGTGCGGTTGCCGTTGGGGATGTGCCCGTAGGTGTCGATCAGGTAGGCGAAGTTGTCCAGCATCTGCCGGCTGCGTTCGTGCTCGCCGCTCTCCACCAGGCCGAGCATGGTGAAGTAGGAATCCCAGTAGTAGACCTCGCGGAAGCGTCCGCCGGGCACCACGTAGGGATGCGGCAGCGACAGCAGGCTGCTGTAGGCCGGCACGTCGACCTGGCGGCGCACCAGCAGCGGCCACAGCGCGTCGATGTGCTCGCGCAGGCCGGTGTCCTGGCGGATCGCCTCGGTCTGCACCGGGCCGGATTCCTCGAAGTTGGCCGCGACGAAGCGGCGCAGGTCGAAGCCGGGTTGCTGGCGCTGCGCCAGATAGTCGGCGTTGATCAGCGCCGGGTCGCGCAGCGGCAGCGCATCGACGAAGTGCTTCTGGTCGTCGAACAGCTCCTGCTGCTGCACTGCCTGGAACAGTTCCGGGTAGGCCAGGTCGGGCGTCTGCGGCGGCGGCACCGGTGCGGTCAGCGTCGTCGCGGGACCGGCCTCGGCCATGGCGGTGTCGACGTTGCCGAGCAACAGGCCGAGCGACAGGCTCAGCAGTGGGGTGCAGCAGGGAGGAGCGGCATGGCTCATGTCGGGTCCAGAGCAGGATGCGTGCGGCATGGTAAACGACCGAAGCGGAGACGGGGCGGGCGCGGCCGGATCCGATGCGCGGCGCGCCGATCCTCCTTGGCGGCCGCGCGTCGTCCGGTTCGCACCGGTGAGGGACCGCAACATCTTGGGATATGCAAGAACGGGGCCGCCGTTGCGGCGAGCTGTCCGTCGCCAGGGCCAGCCTTGGAGACATGCCGTCTGCCGGGTGGTTGGCGCTGCTCCCAGGTCGGACGGCGGGTCGTTCAGCCTTCCGCCGGCGCCGATGCACGCAGCAGGTCGGCGTCCGCGGCGCGGCTCAGGGCGTCTGCGAATGCAGGCGGTCCTTCTCGGCGCTGAGCGCGGCTTCGGCGCGCAGGAACACCAGCCCGATCGACTCGTCCGCCCGCGCGGCCTGGGCGTCGCCGACCAGCACGGTCAGTCCGAGCGCCTGCTGCCGGGATGCGATCTCGCGCAGGCCACGCAGCTTCTGTTCGGCATCGGCGCCATGCAGCATCACGATGAATTCCGCGCTATCGGTGGCGCGGTCCACGCTGTCGGCACCGCCGTCCTGCACGTAGCTGGCCAGGGTCTGGTCCAACTGCTGCAGGCGGCTGCCGAGCATGCGCTCGCTCTGCCGTTCGGCCAGCGCGGCCAGTTCCTGTACCTCCAGGATCACCAACCAGTAGCGGCCGTGGGCGCCCGCATCTGCGCTGTCTGCCACCGGGTGCGCCTGCAAGAGCGCCTCGCGTTCGCGCTGCAGCGTGTCCCGGCGTTCGTCGAGCAGGCGCATGGCGGTGCGCGCCAGCGCGCGCAGGCCGTCGCGTTGGGTGTCCTTGAGCTCGCGCGGCGTGGTGTCCAGCACGCACACCGTGCCCAAGGCGATGCCCTCATCGGTCACCAGCGGCATCCCGGCGTAGAAGCGCGCGCCGGTATCGCCGCGGACCACCGAAATGTCGGCGAAACGCGGGTCGTCGGCGAGATCGGGCACTTCCAGCAATTGCTCGGGTTCCCGAATCGCGTGGTCGCACACCGCCTGGCTGCGCTCGGTCTGCGGCACCTCCAGGCCCATCCTGGCCTTGAACCACTGCCGGTCGCGGTCCACCAGCGACAGCAATGCGATCGGCGTATCGCACAGCGCGGCGGCGATCTGCACGATGTCCTGGTAAGTGTCCTCGGGCAGGCTGTCGACGATGCGGTAGCTGTCGAGGACACGCTGGCGCTGGGCTTCATCGGTCATGGGCATGCTGAGCTTCGTGCATGGATCGCAAAGCGCGTCACGATACCGCAGTGTGCGAAGCCGGACCGTAGACGACGTCGCATGCGTGATACGGCGCACATTGAAGGCTTCGACGCACTGCCGGACTGTAGGCGTCGACCTCGGCGCTGCACCGCCGCAAGGGCGTGACTTGCAGTGATAGGATGCACACTTTCACCTCGGCCCCATCGCCATGTCCGATGCATGGCATCGATCGCGGGGATCTGCGATCGATGCGCCTGCAACGCCTGTCGCATGGCCTGTCCGGACGTCTCTGTGCTGCAGGGAGCGCGCGCTGCCACTCAACAAGGATCCTTGCCGTGACCCTGTTCGACCCTCGCCATGTGCGTACGCTCGCCACGTCCCTGCTCGCCCTCGCCCTGTTGCCAGGCCTGGCGTCGGCCAGCAGCGTGACCGGGACCGTCAAGGACCTGTCGGTCCGCGCGACCGATGGCATCCACTACGTCGTGGTCAACGCGACGCCCACGCAGCGTCCGACCTGCGCGGCCAGCACGACGTACTACATGATCAAGGACGAGAAGTCCGATACCGGGAAAGCGCAGCTGGCGATGTTGCTGTCCGCCTATATGGCGGGAAAACCGGTCTGGATCGAAGGCGGCGACACCTGCACCCGATGGGGCGATGGCGAAGACATCCGCACGGTGAGCTTCCACTGAGCGACACGGGTCGCACGCCAAGACGTTTAACGCCAGTGCGTTCGCGCGGATGCGGTCCTGCAACGACCGCGATGGGACTGCGCCCAGACGCGGTATGCCTTTGTGCGCGCGATCGCACGCTTGCCCAGCGACGGCAGCGAAGCGCGCCATCGACTGAAGACCTGCCGACACGTGCCGCGACGCCCACGTCGCGCTGTGATCCCCTCGCAGCGCAACATGCGTTGGCCGATCCGTGCCTGACCGGCTGGCCGTCGCTGTCCAGCACCTGCACCTATACCTGCACTTCGCCCAGCTTCAGCGCGCGCACCGACGCTTCGATCTGCTTGAGGGCGCGGCTGAAGCCACTCCTGCAGGGGCGGCGAACGCGAGGCGGGTTCCAGTCGTAGCGCGGGCTTTTCCCGCACATCGTGGGAATCAGCGGAACGTGGCGGGTCAGCCGGCTGCGCGAGCGCCGAACGCGCGCAGCTGCGCCTGCAGCGTGGCGGCGTTGTCGAGGGCGTGGCCGAGCGCGGTGTTGTCGAAGATCACCCAGGCTTCGTCCGGATGCGGCGTGGCGGCGGCGACGCGCTCGGCCAGGCTGCGCAATGTGTCGTCGGCGTAGTCGCTGTAGTAGAGGCGCGGCGTGCCGTGCCAGCGCCAGTAGGCCGGCGTCGCCGTGCCTGCCGGCTGTGCAGCAGTGGCGTCCAGGGCCGGGTCGGCGGCCACGCGCGCGATGCCGGGGCGCTGCCACAGCGCCTCGGCGCGCGCGCTGAACCAGCTGGCGTGGCGTGGTTCGCAGGTGATGCCGCGGTGCCAGCGGCGCCGCAGCATGGCGAAGAAGGTGGCGGCGGTGCGTGCATCGAAGGCCAGGCTCGGCGGCAGCTGCACCAGCAGGCAGCCGAGCTTGTCGCCGAGATGGCCGACTTCGCCGAGGAAGGCCTGCAGCAGTGGCGCGACGCGGTACAGGCGCGCGTCGTGGGTGATGGCGCGTGGCAACTTGGCCGAGAAGCGGAACCCCGTCGGCACGCTGTCGGCCCAGCGCTGGTAGGTGCTCGCGCGGTGGGCGCGATAGAACGTGGAGTTGATCTCGACCACGTCGAAGCGGGTGGCATAGCGCGCCAGCTGGCTGGCACCGTCGCCGACCAGGGCGCGCTGCGTGCTGGCGATCGACCAGCCGGCGCAGCCGACGCGGATGCGGGGCACGGCGTCGGCGCGGCGGGGCGAAGCGGTCGGCATGGCGATGGCGGGCGGGAACAGGCTTTCGGGATATCAAGCGCTGCGGCCAAGTGCCGTGAAGGGCATGGCCGGCCCTGTAACGGCCTTGCCGGGTGGTTCTCGTGCATCGCGATCTCCGATCGGCAACAGCGTCCAGGAGGCGAGTCGATTCTTGGAGGATGCCGGGCCGGACAGTGTTACGGACATCGCAAGGCGCGGCGCGCAGCCGTGGTCATCCGTCCGTGCAGCGCACGCATGCCCGCGCGGCCGATGGATGCAGCGCGCCGCGATGGCTGCGCGCTGTGCCCGCGTGTGTGTGCATGCCGGTTGCGCCGGAGCGCAGCGTGCGAGGTCATGGCCGTCGCATGTCGCATGTCGCATGTCGCATGTCGCATGTCGCATCGCGCGATGGCGATGGCGATGGCGATGCGATGACGCCGGCCACCCATGCGGGGGCCGGCGCGTCGCGCCTGGCGGGACCGTCCCGCCAGGCGTGTGCGGCGTTACGGCTTGGCGGCCGCCGTGGCCTTCGCCTTGACCGGCTGGCCGTCGCTGTCCAGCACCTGCACCTCGCCCAGCTTCAGTGCGCGCACCGGCGCCTCGATCTGCTTGAGGTCGCCGACGATGACCCAGGTCATCGCCTGCGGCGCCACGATCTCCTTGATCGCCGCTTCCGCCGCCGGCTGGTCGATCGCTTCCAGGCGCGTCTTCAGCGTCTGCACGTAGTCGTCCGGGCGGCCGTACTGGACGATGCCTTCCATCGCGCCGAGCACCGCGCCGGTGGTCTCGAAGCTGCCCGGCAGGGCGCGCACGCGCTGTTCCTTGATCTTGGCGATCTCGGCGGCGGTCAGCGGCTTGTCGCCGACCACGGCCTTGGCTTCCTTGAGGATCTCGGCGGCCGATTCGGCGGTCTTGTCGGTCTGCACCGGGGCGAAGAACAGGAACGGGCGCTGGCCGATCGCGTCGATCATGAAGCTGTTGGCGCCGTAGGCCCAGCGCTTGTCCTCGCGCAGGTTCATGTTCAGCCGCGAGGTGAAGGTGCCGCCGAAGGCGCCGTTGGCCACGCCGATGGCCAGGTTGTTCGGCGCCTTGGTCGAGGGCGCCAGCAGGCCGGCCAGGATCAGCGACTGCGGAGCATCGTCGCGGTTGATCAGGAACACGCGCGGCTTGGGCTGCGCGGCCACCTGCGGCAGGGTCTTGGTCGGGCGCTTGCCGGCCGGGGCCTGCCAGTCGCCGAACGCGGCATCCAGCTGCGGGATGATCTTGGCCAGGGTGGTATCGCCAGCCACCAGGATGCGCACGTTGTCCGGACGCAGCCAGTTGTTCTGGAACGCGCTCAGGTCGCCCGCGGTCAGGCTCTTGATCGCCGCCTCGGTGCCGGTGCCGGTGAGCGGCACGCCGTACGGATGGCTGGGGCCGTACAGCAGCGGCGGCAGGGTGCGCAGCGCCAGGCCCTGCGGCTGGGTCTTCTCCTGCGCGATCGAGGCCAGCCACTGGCCGCGGATGCGCTCGATGTCGTCGGCCTTGAACGCCGGGTTGCGCACGATGTCGGCGAACAGGTCCAGCGACGGCGCCAGCTGGTCGTTGAGCGCGTTGAGCGAGGCATCGCAGCTGTCCAGTTCGCAGGACACGCTGGTCATCGCACCCAGGCGCTGGCGGCGCTGCGCCACGTCCACCGAATCCAGATTGCGGGTGCTCTCGTTCATCAGCGCCGCGGTGAAGTTGGCGGTGCCGAGCTTTCTGCCGCGGTCGGTCGCGTAACCGGCGTCGAACAGCAGCTGGATCTGCGTGACCGGGATGGTGTGGCGCTCGGCCAGCACCACCTCGATGCCGTTCTTGAGCTTGCCGCGCTGCAGCTGCGGGAAGCTCAGGCTCGGGAACTGGCTGGTCTCCGGCACGCCGGCGGTGCGGTCCACCTGCGACTTGCCGACGCTGTAGTTGGCCTTGGCGGGCACCTTGGGTGCGGGCTTGCCCGGGGCCGCCGCCAGCGGCTTGACCGCCTTGTCCTCGGCCGCCGGATCGAAGCCCTCCGGCGCCGGCAGCACGGTCAGCAGGTAGTCGCCCTTGCCGAACCAGGTGTCGGCGGCCTTGCGCACGCTGGCGACGGTGGCGTCCTGCGCGCGTTCCAGATCCTTCTTGTAGGCGCCCGGATCGTTGCGGTAGACCTGGCCCTCGGCCAGCACGGTGGCCTTGCCGCCGAAGCCGCCGACCTTCTCCAGGCCGCGCACGAAGCCGGCGCGGTAGCCGACCTGGGCGCGCTGCAGTTCGTCGGCGGTGGGGCCTTCGGCGAGGAACTTCTGCAGTTCGTCGGCGATGGCGGCCTCGACCTTGGCCGGGTCCACGCCTTCCTTCACGTCGGCGGTGATCTGCAACTGGCTGGCCAGCGCGAACGACTGCAGGCCGGCGGAGACGTCGTCGGCCAGCTTGTCGCGGTAGACCAGGCGCTGGTACAGGCGGCTGGTCTTGCCGCCGCCGAGCACGGTGGTGGCCAGGTCCAGCAGCACCGCGTCGTCGGTGCCCAACTGCGGCGCCACCCAGGTGCGGTAGATGCGCGGCTGCGCGACGTGGTCGTGCTGCACGCCGCGGGTCTGCTTGGCCAGCGGGGTGATCCACGGCTGCTCGCGCGGCACCGGCCGGCCGGCGGGGATGTCGCCGAAGTACTGCTCGGCCTTGGCGCGGGCCTGCGCCACGGTGATGTCGCCGGCCAGCACCAGGGTGGTATTGGCGGCGCCGTAGTTGTCGTGGAACCACTGTTTGACGTCGTCCAGCGAGGCCGCGTCGAGGTCGGCCATCGAGCCGATGGTGTCGTGCTGGTACGGATGGTTGGCCGGGAAGATGTTGGCCAGGATGTTCTCGTCGACGCGGCCGTAGGGGCGGTTCTGGCCCTGGCGCTTCTCGTTCTGGACCACGCCGCGCTGGGTGTCCAGTTCCTTCTGGCCGATCGCGCCGAGCAGGTGGCCCATGCGGTCCGATTCCATCCACAGCGCCGTGTCCAGCGCGGTGGTCGGCACGGTCTCGAAGTAGTTGGTGCGGTCGAACCAGGTGGTGCCGTTCATGTCGGTGGCGCCGACCTTCTCGAACGGCTGGAAGTAGGTGCCCTTGTGGTTCTCCGAGCCGGAGAACATCAGGTGCTCGAACAGGTGCGCGAAGCCGGTCTTGCCGGCCGGCTCGTCGCCTGAGCCGATGTGGTACCAGATGCTCACCGCCACCACCGGCGCCTTGTGGTCCTCGTGCACCACCACGGTCAGGCCGTTGGGCAGGGTGAAGCGGGTGTAGGCGATCTCCGGCGCGGTCGCCTGGCCCGGCGTGGCCGCGGCCAGGGCCGACTGCGCGGCGACCAGGGCGGCGCCGGTACCGAGGGTGAGGATGCTGGAGATCAACAGCGACAAGGGACGGAGCATGGGCCGGGCCTGAGTGTGGACAGTGCGCCAGCATAGAGGGGCGGCGGCGGCCGCGGGAACGTGACTGATGGCACACCGCGGGGTGCCCGGGTGGAGGCGGTACCACGCATGGCCACGCGGGGAGCGTGGCCGTGCGTGGCCTCAGGAATGCAGCGCAGCGCTCAGCGCGCGGCGCAGAAGCCGAACTCGGCGGTCGCGCCGGGGGCCAGGGTCTTGTTCCAGTCCACGCCGCTGGCGCTGAGCGTGGTGCCCGATTGCGTCCAGGTGGCGTTCCACAGGTTGTTGACCGTGCCGCTGATCGACAGGGTGGCGGTCCAGTCGCCGCTGCTGGCGCCGGTGTTGGTCACCTGCACACGGTTGCAGTACCCGGCGTTCCAGTCGCTGTCGACCAGCACCTTGGTGCTGAAGCTGCTGCCGGACGGCGGCGGCGTGGGCGTTGTGCCGCCGCCATTGCCACCACCGTTACCGCCCCCACCGCTGCCACCGCTGCCACCGCCACTGCTGCCGCCGTCCCAGAGCTTCTTCAGCAGGGTCACCTTGTCGTTGCGCACCGTGCTCCAGTCGTCGTTGAGGATGCCGCCGGTGTCGCCGCTGTTCGGGTTCCACGACCAGTAGAAGCCGCTGTGGATGCCCTTGCCGATCAGGTAGTCGACCAGCGCGTTCTGCCACTGCACGTCCAGCGGGTTGCCCTGGCCGTACTTGCCGCCGAACTCGCCCAGCAGCAGCGCGTGGCCGGCCTGGGCGAACTGGCCGAAGTGCTGCTCCCAGATCGCCGGCATGTTGGCCGGGAAGTTCGACGCGCTGAAGTAGGGCTGCATGTAGACGTCCGGCCCGTACACGTGCGGGGCGAGCAGCAGGCGATTGGCCGGAATGGCCAGCGGCGTGCAGGCCAGCGGTTCCAGGTTCTCGCCCCAGAAGTGGGCGGTGTTGCTGGAGCAGGTGGACGTGTTGGAAATGCCCTCGACCACGATCAGCCAGTTCGGCGCCGCGTTCAGCACCACCGCCGACGCGCGTTCTGCCGCCTTGTTCCAGTCGGTGGCGGCATTGCCGCTGCCCCAGGTGGCGGCGCCGTGCGGCTCGTTCTTCAGGTCCAGGCCGATCACCCCCGGCACCGACGCGTAGCGCTTGGCGACGAAGCTCAGATCATTCAGCCATTGCTGCTCGCTGTAGCTGCCGGTGTACCAGAGTTCGGAGATCGCGTTGCAGTCCGGGGTGTGGTGGTCGAGCAGCACGTACATGCCGCGGCTGCTGAGTTCGTTGATCACCTTGTCGAGCAACTGCAGCGAGTTCAGGCCCTGCAGATCCGGGTTGCGGCTGTAGTCGATGCTGCCGGGCGAGACCGCCTGCAGCGTCTGCGGGCAGAACGGCAGGCGCACGGCGTTGAAGCCCAGGCCCTGCATCTGCGTGATCATGTCCTTCCAGTTGCGCGCCCACAGGCCGTGCACGGTGTGCTGCGAGGTTTCGAAACCGAACCAGTTGACGCCACGCAGCTGCACGGCGTTGCCGGCGTCGTCCACCACCTTGCCCTGCTGGATGGCGTAGCTCCAGGCCGAGCCGCTGGCGATCACGAGTGCCGCGGCCAGCAGGCAGCGGGTGAGGCGGGAATGCAGGGATCGATTCATCGCGGTGCTCCGATGGCGGCCGGCGCGGAGCGCGCCGGCCAAAGGGGGGCGGATGCTTGGCGGCGATGATCGGCAGTGTCCGCCGTGGCGGCCGTGACTGCCGTTGCAGAAGACAGGCTTGTCCACGGATTGCGCGCAGGCGCTGCGATGTGCCGGCGGACGGGCAGGAGCGTGGCGCAGAACGCAGAAACGCCAACGGCAGCGTCGGAGGACGCTGCCGTTGGCGTGTTACCCCGCGCGGTGCGCGGGGCGATGGCGCCGTCTTCAGCGGGCGGCGCAGAACCCGAACTCGGCGGTGGCGCCGGGGGCCAGGGTCTTGTTCCAGTCCACGCCGCTGGCGCTGAGCGTGGTGCCCGACTGCGTCCAGGTGGCGTTCCACAGGTTGTTGACGGTGCCGCTGATGGACAGGGTGACCGCCCAGTTGCCGGTGGCGCTGCCACTGTTGGTCACCTGCACGCGTTCGCAGTAGCCGGCGTTCCAGTCGCTGTCGACGATGATCTTGGTGCTGAAGCTGGCGTTGCCCGGTGCCGGGGTCGGCGTGGTGCCGCTGGTGTCGCCCCACAACCGCTTCAGCCCGGCCATCTTCTCGCTGCGCACGGTGGTCCAGTCGTCGTCCAGCACGCCGCCGGTGTCGCGGCTGTTGGGGTTCCACGCCCAGTAGAAGCCGCTGCGGATGTTCTTCTTGATCAGGTAGTCGATCAGCGCCTTCTGCAGGACCGGGTCCTGCGCCTGGTTGCGGCCTTCGTTGCCGCCGAATTCGCCGATCATCATGGCGTAGCCGCGCTGGGTCAGCTGGCCGAACTGGCGCTCCCAGATCGCCGGCATGTTGGCCGGGAAGCTGCCGTCGCCGAAGTAGGGCTGCCAGTTCACGTCGGGGCCGTACACGTGCGGGGACAACAGCAGGCGGTTGGCCGGCACGTTGAGCTTGGTGCAGGTCAGCGGTTCCAGGTTGCCGCCCCACCAGTAGCCGTCGCTGCTGGAGCAGGTCGGGTTGTCGGTGATGCCCTCGACCACGATCAGCCACTTCGGCGCTACCTTCAGCACCGCCGCCGAGGCGCGCTCGACCGCCTTGTTCCAGTCGGTCTTGAGGTTGCCGGTGCCCCAGGTGTTGCGGCCGTTCGGCTCGTTCTTCAGGTCGATGCCGATCACGCCCGGCACCGCCGCGTAGCGCTTGGCCACGAACGTCAGGTCGCTGAGCCACTGCTGCTCGCTGTAGGAGTCGGTGTACCAGAGCTCGGAGATGCCCTGGCAATCGGGCGAGTGGTGGTCCAGCAGCACGTACATGCCGCGGCTGCTGAATTCGTTGACCACCTTATCCAGGACCTGCAGCGAATTCAGGCCCTGCAGGTCCGGGTTGCGGCCGTAGTCGATGCTGGTCGGGGCGACGCCGCGCAGGGTCTGCGGGCAGAACGGCAGGCGCACGGCGTTGAAGCCCAGGCCCTGCATCTGCGTGATCATGTCCTTCCAGTTGCGCGCCCACAGGCCGTGCACGGTGTGCGCGCTGCCTTCGAAGCCGAACCAGTTGACGCCGCGCAGCTGCACCGCGTTGCCGCGGTCGTCCACCACCGTGCCTTTGCTGATCGCGTAACTCCAGGCCGAGCCGCTGGCGGCCAGCAGCGCGGCGGCCAGCACGCAACGGGTGATGCGGGTGAGGGGGGACATCGACATCTCTGCAGGTCTCCGGAAGTGGGCCGGCCCCGCAGTCGGAGCGGCCCAGGTGATGGTGGGGATGAAGCACTCCGCGCTCGGCTCGGGTGGAAGCGGGGGCGGGCGCACGGATCGGCGTGGCCACCGATCCCCGCGGCCCCGCGATGCGCGAGCGCGGCATTAGAGCATGTTCAGTTTCATATTTGAGTGGTTTATCACAATAAATTTTTGCGACAGCGCACGTATGGCGGTCATTCGGCCCACCCTGGCCCGGGTTGCGCACCGCTACACTCGACGTTCTTTGTGTCCGCCGAGGGGAACTCCATGAAACGACCGATCGTGAGCCTGCTGGCCCTGGCGCTGTCCGGCGCCTGCGTGGCGGCGCCGCCGTCCGCACCGACCTTCGACACCAAGCGCCTGTCGAACGACGTCAAGACCCTGGCCTCCGACGCCTACGAGGGCCGCGCCCCGGGGTCGGCGGGCGAGGAGAAGACCGTGGCCTACCTCAGCGCGCAGTTCCAGGCCGCCGGCCTGCAGCCGGGCGGTGACCTGCGCGACGGCAAGCGCCTGTGGACCCAGGCGGTACCGCTGCGCCGCGCCGACATCGTCGGCACCCCGCGCCTGGCCATCGCCAGCGGCGACCAGCGCCAGGCCCTGACCCAGGGCCAGCAGATCGCCGTGCGCGCCGCCCTCGACGGCAGCAGCCAGGTGACCCTGGACGGTGCGCCGCTGGTGTTCGTCGGCTATGGCGTCAAGGCGCCGGAGCGTGGCTGGGACGACTTCAAGGGCGTGGACCTGAAGGGCAAGATCGCGGTGGTGCTGATCAACGACCCCGATTTCGAGACCGGCAAGGGCGCGTTCGACGGCAAGGGCATGACCTACTACGGCCGCTGGACCTACAAGTTCGAGGAAGGCGCACGGCAGGGCGCGGCCGGCGTGCTGATCGTGCACGAGACCGCACCGGCGTCCTATGGCTGGGCCACCGTCGCCAACTCCAATACCAACAGCATGTTCGACGTGGTCCGCGACGATCCCAAGACGGTGCACCCGGAACTGGAGGGCTGGATCCAGCGCGACCTGGCGGTGGACCTGTTCAAGCGCGCCGGGCTGGATTTCGATGCGCTGAAGAAGCAGGCGCAATCGCGCGACTTCAAGCCGGTGGAACTGAAGGGCGAGCGCCTGTACGCCGACTACGCGGTGAAGTCGGAGGTGATCACCTCGCGCAACGTGGTCGCGCGGCTGCCCGGCACGACCCACCCGGACGACACCCTCATCTACACCGCGCACTGGGATCACCTGGGCGTGGGCGCGCCCGACGCCAAGGGCGACCGCATCTTCAACGGCGCGCTGGACAACGCCAGCGGCGTCGCCGCGCTGCTGGAACTGGCCCGCGCCTTCGCCAAGGGCCCGGCGCCGCAGCGCTCGGTGGTGTTCATGGCGGTCACCGCCGAGGAGAAGGGCCTGCTCGGCTCGGAGTACTACGCGTCCAAGCCGCTGTATCCGCTGGCGCGCACGGTGGCGGTGATCAACATGGACGGCATGAGCCCGTTCGGGCCGTCGCGCGATTTCGGCATCTACGGCACCGCCAAGCTGGAACTGCTCGACGACCTCAAGCGCGTGGCAAAGGGTTGGGATCTGCGCTACACGCCCGATCCGAAGCCGGAGGCCGGCTACTTCTTCCGCTCCGACCACTTCTCCTTCGCCAAGCGCGGCGTGCCGGCGCTGTCCTTCGCCGCCGGCCAGGACTGGGTGGACGGCGGCGTGGCGGCCGGCAAGGCCGCCTCGGACGACTACACCGCCAAACGCTACCACCAGCCTGGCGACGAGTGGCAGCCGAACTGGACCTTCGCCGGCGCCGCGCGCGACATGCAGGTGCTGTACACGCTGGGCGAGGAGCTGGCCAATTCGCCGCAGTGGCCGAACTGGAGCCGCGACTCCGAGTTCCGCGCCACCCGCGACGCCAGCGCCGCGCAGCGCCAAGCCGCGCCCGCCAAGTGAGCCATGCCGCATTGCCGCCTGCGTCGCAGGCGGCTCCGGAGCCGCTGCCGGGTACGCTCGCGGAAGGGACCGATCAGGCCGACATGGACGCGGGCAACGACCCGCTGCCGCGCTGGCTGGTCGGTGTCGGGGTGGTGATGACCTTCCTGTTCGTCGGCCCGCCGCTGGGCACCCTGGTGGTCGGGTTGCCGGTGGCGATCGCGCTGACCTGGGGGCAGAGCCTGGTCACCGATACGCTGCCGGTGCTCCTGCTGATGGCGATGTTTTCCTACGTCTTCGGCGCCTTGCCGGCACTGCTGACCGGTCTGTTCGCCGCACGCGCCTGGCCCCGCCTGCGCGGCTGGCGCGCGCATCTGCGTCTCGGCCTGATCGGGGCGGGCACCTCGGCGGTCTGCATCGCCGCGGTGCTGGCTGTGTTCGACAGACGTTACGCCCCGTTCCACCAGAGCGCCATCGCAGTGGGCCTGTGCGCGTTGGCCGGTTTCGTCGGCGCCCTATTGTCGTCGCGCGCGCTGCAATTCCTGCGCGGCGGTTGAGCGCCGCCGCGGCTCAGCCGGCGCTGGCCTGCTGCAGCGACGGGGTGCGCCAGCCGGCGCGCACGCCCCAGAAGTAGAAGCCCAGCGCGACCACGCCGACCACCACCAGGTCCGGTCCGTAGGACAGATAGCCGTGGCCGCCGAAGGTGGTGCTGCCGGCCCACGACAGCAGGGCGATGGTCGGCAGATAGGCGATCAGCCAGCTGGCGCCGCGCAGATGCCGGCGGAAATCCTTCCAGCCGTTGCGCTGCTGGTAGTACGCGTACACCGGCAGGGCCACCAGCATCAGCAGGATGATCTCGCCGGTCAGCGGCCAGCGCGCCCAGTACAGCAGTTCGGTGGCCAATACGAACGCCGCCGCGGCCAGCACCGGCAGAGCGGCGATGCGCAGCGGGCGGTGCATCTCCGGCGCGTGCTTGCGCAGCGCCATGGCGCTGATCGGGCCGGTGAGGTAGGAGATGATGGTGGCCACCGAGATCACCGCCGCCAGCGTGCCCCAGCCGCGGAAGAAGAACAGGAACAGGTAGGACACCAGCAGGTTGAAGAACATCGCCGGGCGCGGCACGCCCCAGGTCGGGTGCACCCGGCCCAGCACCTTGGGCATGGTGCCGTTGCGCTCCATGCCGTAGATCATCCGCGCGGTGGTGGCGGTGTAGGTGATGCCGGTGCCGCTGGGGCTGACGAAGGCGTCCACGTACAGCAGCATCGCCAGCCAGTGCAGGTTGACGATGATCGCCAGCTGCGCGAACGGCGAGCGGAAGTCGATGCCGTGCCAGCCGGCCTTTGCCAGCAGGTCCGGCGGCACCGCGCCCAGGTAGGCGACCTGCAGCAGCACGTAGACCACCGTGGCCAGCGCGATCGAGCCGAGTACCGCAAACGGGATGCTGCGCCCGGGATTGCGCGCCTCGCCGGCCAGGTTCACCGGGCTCTGGAAGCCGTTGAAGCTGAACACGATGCCGGCGGTGGCCACCGCAGTGAGCACCGCGGCGAAGTCGATGGTGTGGCTGCCGCCGTGCAGGCCGACGCTGAAGTTCTCGCTGTGGAAACCGCTGGCGATCAGCGCCACGCCGGTCAGCGCCGGCACCACCAGCTTGAACACGGTGATCAGGCTGTTGGAGCGCGCGAACAGCTTCACGCTCCAGAAGTTCAGCAGGAAGTACACCAGCACCAGCACCGCGGCGATGCACAGGCCGGGCACCGACAGCTCGCCGGCGCCGCCGGGCTGCTGCACGTACAGGTCCTGCGCCCACTGCCACGGCCAGGACGCCATGTACTGCACCGAGGCCTCGGCCTCCACCGGGATCACCGAGACGATCGCGATCCAGTTGGCCCAGCCGGCGATGAAGCCGACCAGCGAGCCATGCGAATAGTGGCTGTAGCGGACCATGCCGCCAGACTCGGGGAACATCGCGCCCAGTTCGGCATAGGCCAGGGCGATGGTGGTGACGATCGCCGCGCCCAGTACCCACGCCCAGATCGCGCCGGGGCCGGCCAACCCGGCGGCGCGCCAGGCGCCGAACAGCCAACCGGAGCCGATGATCGAGCCCAGGCCGGTCAGCATCAGGGCGAACGGGCCGACATCGCGGCGCAGGGCGGTTTGGGTCATGGCGGGTCCGGGCGGCGGTGGCGGCGGGAAGCCGGGGATGATCGCATAAAGCCGGGAATCGGGATTGGGGAATGGGGATTGGCTGAAAAGCCGGGATTCGGGATTTGGGATTCGGGATTGGTGGAAGCGCAGCGCCGTCATCCGCTTTTGCGAATGCCCAATCCCGAATCCCCAATCCCCGCCCTTACGCAAGCTTTACGCCCCAGGCCCACTTCTGCCATGGAACGCTTATGCGGGGCGCGCGCAGACTGCGCCACGTCCTTCCTGTTGGATGTGTTCCATGTCGATTCTGCTGATCCAGGGCCCGCATCGCGATGCGTCGGCCATCGCCGCGGCGCAGTGTCTGGCCGCGTCCCATGCCGCGCAGGTGGTGCCGGTGGCCTGCGCCGATGCCGCGCAGATCGTGGCGCGGCTGCGGCAAGGTGCGTGCGACGACACTGAACTGGTGCTGCTGGATTCCGGCGAGTTGCCGGCGTCGGAGCTGGCCGACCACGGCGCGCAGCTGTGTGCGGCGCTGGAGGCGCTGGGCCATCCGTACATCGAGATGCACGATGCCAGCGCGCAGGCGCTGGAGCCGCTGCTGCACCCACGGCATGCGCCGTTGCTGACGGTGATCGCCAATGGTGCGCTCGCCGACAGCTATGCCATCGCCCTCGGCGTGGCGCAGCGCCGGCTCGGCACGCGCGCGGCGCTGGCCAACTGAGGGCGCCGCCATGTCGATCCTGTTGCTCCGTGGCCCGGACTGCGTGGCCGGCCATCGCGGCCGCCCGGCGCGCATCGCCCCGCCGGTGATGCGGCAATTGCTCGCCAATGCCGGCCGCGCCGGCAAGACTCTGGCCGTGCGCGGTTGCGCCAGCGAGCGCGAACTGCTGCAGGCGCTGGCCCAGGCCGACCAGGCTGGCGTCGAAATGCTGCTGCTGGATCCGGGTGCGTGCTCGGACAGCGCCGTCACCGCCGACGCGGTGGCGTACCTGCGCCGGCCTTACGTGGAAGTGCACGACGACGCCAGCGATCGCCGCGAAGCCTGCCTGTGCGCGGCCTCGGGGCAGCGGCTGGGCCAGGTCGGCGGCTACTGCGCGCAGGGCTACGCGCTGGCGCTGTCGATCGCGCTCGAACACCTGGGCTGCAATGGCTACGAAGGCGATGTCCACGTCGGCACCTGAGCGCGCGCGCCACTACCTGGCCGACTATGAGGCCTACAGCTTCGGCCAGCGCGTGGCCTGGGGCACGCTGGCGCACACCTGGGCCGAGCCCGCGCCGCTGGACCCGGAGCGGTTGCTGGGCCGCCTGCGCGCACAAGCGGCGCAACGCCACGGCGTGGACAGCACCGAGATCCGCATCCGCAGCGTGAGCCGGCTGTAGCGGCACGCGCGATCGCCGGAATGCTTCCGCCGCGCCTCCACGCGTGGGCGATTTCGTCCTGCCGCGGCGCTGTCCCGTCCGTGCCAACCGCGGTTTCGTCGCACGCCGCTGGCGCCGTGCGATGCCACGGCTATCCTCGCCGGAACTTCCCAGCACCCGGCCGCCATGCTCGCCAGCCTGTTCTTCCTCGTTCGCCTGTTGTGCGCCTGGGCAGTGGCGGTGGTCGTCGCTGCCTTCGTCTGGGCCGGGTTGTTCTACGGCATGAATTCCGGGCCGGGCTGGCTGTTCGGCCTGCTGGCGATGCTGTTGATGCTGTCGGCGCTGATCGCCGGCATCACCCATCTGCGCAAGGTCTGGCTGATCGCCGGGCGCCTGGACTGGGGCACCCTGGCGAGCCGCCAGCGGCGCCAGATCGAGATTCCGCTGGACACCCGCGAGGCGTTCGCGCTGCTGGATGCGGCGGTGCGCGAGCTGCCGCGGGTGGAGGAGGTCGAAAGCACGCTGGACAGCCTGCAGGTGCGCGCCAAGGTGCGCCGCATCGATCCGTAAAACGGCCGCCCGCCGTCGCGCTGGAACCTGGCCGCGCGCTTTGCGGTCAAGCGCAACCAGATACTGGCGACGGTGACCCCGGGCACCGGCACCAGCAGCCTGACCCTGCTGCTGGAGCCGGACGCCAGCGCCTGGATCGACCTGTTCGCGGTCGACGAAGGCAGCAACTACGAGAACGCCGAGGCGTTGGGCCGGGCGCTGGCGCGGCGCGTGGCCGAGCTGCGCCGCGACGAGCAGGCCGCCGCCGCGCAGGCCGCCGCCGCGCAGGCCGCCACCGCGCAGGAGCTGACCGTGGCGCGGCTGAACCTGCTGCACGCGCAGGTCGAGCCGCATTTCCTCTACAACACCCTGGCCAGCGCGCAGGTGCTGGCGCGCACCGACCCGCCGCGCGCCGACCTGATGCTGGGCTACCTGATCCAGTACCTGCGGCGCTCGCTGCCCAGCACCGAGGACGCGATGAGTTCGCTCGGCGACGAACTGGAACGGACCCAGGCCTACCTGGAGATCCTGCGCATCCGCATGGGCGCGCGCCTGCAACTGCAGGTGCAGGTGCCGGAGACGATGAAGACGCTGCCGCTGCCGTCGATGATGCTGCAGACGCTGGTGGAGAATGCGATCAAGCACGGCCTGGAACCCAAGCCCGGCGGCGGCACCATCTGGATCCTGGCGCGTGCGGTCGACGACCACGTCACCCTGACCGTGGCCGACGACGGCCTGGGCTTCAATACCCAGTCCAGCGGCACCGGCATCGGCCTGAAGAACCTGCGCGAACGGTTGCGCCTGACCTACGCCGGCGCGGCGAGCTTCGCCATCGTCTCCAACTTCCCCAGCGGCGTGGCCGCCACCATCACCCTGCCATGGCCGGCGGGCACGACGCCGCCACCGCCGCCACTGCCGGCGCCGGTCGCGATGCACACCGGAGCGCACCATGATTGACGCGATCGTCGCCGAGGACGAAACCCTGCTGCGCGACGCGCTGGTCGCGCTGCTGGGCGAGGTGTGGCCGCAGCTGCGCATCGTCGCCGAGTGCGAGGACGGCGCCAGCGCGCTGGAGCGGCTGGCCGAGCTGCGCCCGCAGGTGGCGTTCCTGGACATCCGCATGCCCGGCCTGAGCGGCATCGAGGTGGCGCGCGCGCTGGGCGAACTGAGCCCGCACACGCAGGTGGTGTTCGTCACCGCCTACGACCAGTACGCCATCGATGCGTTCGAACACGGGGCAGTGGACTACCTGCTCAAGCCGATCGTGCGCGAGCGCCTGCAGGCCACGGTGCAGCGGCTACAGGCGCGCGCGGCGCAAGGGCCGGATCCGGCGGTGCTCGACGCGCTCCTGCAGCGCCTGCAGCAGCGCCCGGCCGCGCCGTCGGCACCACCGCCGCTGGCCTGGGTCACCGCCAGCAGCGGCCGCGAGACGCGGCTGATCCTGCTCGACGACGTGCTGTATTTTCAGGCCGACAGCAAGTACACCACCGTGCTTACCCGCGACGGCGAGGCGGTGCTGCGCACCTCCCTGCGCGAGTTGCTGGACGTGCTCGATCCGACCGCGTTCCGGCAGATCCATCGCTCCACCATCGTCAACCTCAAGGCGGTGGCCTCGGTGGTGCGCGAGGACACCGGCAAGGGCCGGCTGAAGCTGCGCCACCGCGACGAAGTGCTGACCGTCAGCCAGCCGTACATGAGCCTGTTCCGCGGCATGTAGCCGCGGCATCGCCTTCCGCTTCACACTGGAACAAGGAACCTCCGCCATGCGTCTGCTCTCCTTGCTGTGGTCGTGCCTGCTTGGCCTGCTCGGCTGCCACGGGCATGCCGATCTCGATCTGTCCGTCGGCGCCCATCGCGAGACCGTGGTGCAGGCCAGCAAGGGCGGCGTGCCGCTGCTGTTCAGTCGCACCACCTATCGCGGTGGCCTGGCGACGTTCCGCTGCATCGACAGCCGTAGCGGACGCTGCCATTACCAGGTCTATGCCGCCTGCACGGCACCGCAGCCGGCGCGCGGCGGCGACGGCGCTGCCTGTCGCCCGCGCGTGCTGCAGGCGTTCGACCTGCCGGTCGGTCAGCGTCGCGAGATCGCCGGGCTGCCGCGCGATTTTCGGCAGTGCGTGGTGTCGGATGCTCCGGCCTCGGCGTGTGCACGCGAGTGAGAGGCGATAGGCAAGGGCGGGTCGATACGACAGCCCGCTGCGTCCAGCGACGTCGCGATGACCGCGGTTGTTGTTGGAGGGACTTCAGTCCCGACGTGGCTGCAACAGGACTAGCGGATTGCGCCCCGCGTCGCGGCTGAAGCCGCTCCCACAGGAGGGGTTCTCGCGGAGCTGCCGGCTGACATCATGCGTCGCGGCTGAAGCCGCTCCTACAGGGCGCCTCGCTGCGATCCGACTGGACATCGTAGGAGCGGCTTCAGCCGCGACCCGTGATCCGATGTCAGCCGATGTGCCGCATCGCGTTGCCGAATCGGTCATTGCCTCATTGATGCAGTGATCCGATCGCTGCTGTTGTGGGAGGGACTTCAGTCCCGAAGCCTCTGCAACGGAACTGCCGGATGGCGTCCCGCGTCGCGACTGAAGTCGCTCCCACAAGAGGCTGTCCCGCGATCCGGCGCCACATGCTACGAACGGTGTCGCGTCGTGCGGAACGACGCGCGCCCACTCAGTAATCCACGCCCACCGAGAACAGCACCGTGCGCGGATCGCCCAGGGCCACCGCGCGCTGCAGGCCGCCGGTGAAATAGTCGCGGTCGAAGGCGTTCTTCAGGTTCAGCGCATAGCGCCAATGGCCCTGGCGGTAACCCAGGCCGGCATCGAACACCAGGTAGCCGGGGATGCGGTGGCCGTAGGCGGTCTTCTCGCCTTCGGCGCGGGCGCCGCCGCTGACGCTCCAGCCGTCGGCCGCGCCATGGGCGGCGTACTGCAGCCACAGCGAACCGCTGTGCCGCGGCACGTTGTTCAGGCGGCTGCCGACGCTGCTGACGCGTTGGCCGCCATCGTCGGTGACCACCGCATCGGTGTAGGCGTAGCCGCCGAACAGGCTCAGCCCGTTGCCCAGGTCGGCGGCGGCGTTGAGTTCCAGGCCGCGGCTGCGCTGTTCGCCCACGGCGATGCTGTAGCCGTCGTTGAGCGGGTCGGTCTGCAGCACGTTGCGCCGGCGCAGGTCGTACAGGGCCATGCTCAGACTGGTGCCGCTGCCCACTTCCATCTTGACGCCCAGTTCCACCTGGCGCCCGCGCTCGGGATCGAACTGCGCGCCTTGCGCATCGGTGCCAACGTTGGGATAGAACGAGGTGGCGACGCTGACATACGGGCGCAGGCCGCCACCGGCGTCGAACATCAGCGCGGCCGAGCCCGTGGTCGCGCTGTTGTCGTTGCGCGTGTCGCTGCCGGCCAGGTGGTCCTCGCTGCGGTTGCGGCTGCGGTCGTGGCGCAGGCCGAGCAACAACTGCCAGTCGGGCGCGAACTGGATGCGGTCGCGCAGGTACAGGCCGCCCGAGGTCACCACGCTGAGGTTGTCGCGGGTGGGG